>NZ_JAPZLM020000003.1:0-8817 GCF_027498415.2 Paucibacter sp. M5-1 | reverse complement strand
GCCAAAGGGGTGAATGGTGCCACTAGTTAGCCTTCCTTGTTGGCGTCGACCGAATTTTGAGCAGCCGGCGACGCCACGCGGGATACAACCAGCAAGCCTGGTTACCCAGACTGGACCGGATCGATTCGAGCCTGCCCATCGTCTGGCGCGAAACGCAGCCGAACGTGCTTCAGCATTCGCTGCGCCCGCCCTGAAAGCGCCCATTCCGCACGATGGATCAACCAACGAGTGTCGATCACCTGCGTCGCTCCTTTGACCACCTGGATCAACTCGGGGCGCGGGTAGGCGCCGGCGCCCCTTGCGAAGCTGCGGGAGCGGCTTTGACTCTGTGCGGCTAGGACTGTGCCGATCTGTTGATGGCCGAGCCATTCACCTCATGTTGAGCCTTGCCTTCGCGTGCGAAGGCATCTTGCTCAATAGCCTCTCCCAGGCAACCACCGACCTGAACAACGTAGGCCGGCCTATGCAAGCCATTCAGTACGCGCGCCGGAGGACCTAGAGCTCGGTCGCCAGGCGCTTCGCAAGAACCTTGATGGCCTGCTCGTTGCGACGGTAGTACGACCACTTACCGGACCGCTTGACGGTAACCAAGCCGACGCTGGCCAAGTCGGTGAGGTACTTGGAGGTAGTCGAGAAGGCGAGCTTCTGCCCGGCCTGAATGGACGACACACAAACTCCATCCAAGAGAGGGTCGCCCTCATCCTGGGGCGGAAAGCTCGAGGGGCTTTTGAGCTTGCGAAGAATGTCCATTCGCTGCTCGTTGGCCAGCACCTCCAGCACACGAATAAGCGGGACTTCGAAGGTCATCAGACAGCCGACACAGCGCAAAAGAGTGCAAACGCACTACCGATAGCTCGGCGTGCGACTAAATTCACTCTAGCATGCGCCTGCAGATGTTGCAGCCAGAGGGGTTCTGGCGGAGGCGTGGTTGAACTGACCCCTGCCGAGCCGTTCACGCTTCCGGTTTTCAGGCAGATGATGCCGTCTTGGTCAGCAAAGTGAACTGCGACGTGCTCCGCGAGTGCGTTGATCGCAGCTCATGGTGGAAAGGCATTGCTCGTCGCTCTGCGCCACGGCGAGATGCGATTCTGGCCGTTCGAACCTTCTGTTCTCATTCAAGCCGTGCGGCGCAGATGTCGGACCTAGACCGCACTGCAGCACGTCGATGACGCCACCTCCGCCGATGTGCTGCCAGGGCAAGCCCAGCACGAGAGCCTGCAACGGCGCGTACGTCAGCGACATCTGCTCACCTGCGAGCTCGCGATGCCGGACAAAGCGGCCTCGGTGCAGGCAACGGGCCGCCAGCCAGATGCCGATGCCGTCGTGCACGAGCACCTTCATTTGATCGGCTCGCAGGTTGGCAAACAAGTAGGCGTGGTGCGGTCGGGCGGCACCGAAGACCTTTACGACGCAACAGGGCCGTCTCGGTACTGGCGCGCATGTCTAGCGGCTCGATGGCGAGCCACACCGTGTCGATACGGATCAACGCAGGAGCTCACGCGGTCAGTTCGCGAACGCATCAGCGGCGCTGGTCGGCCAGGACACGGTGATCGTGGTCGAGCAGCGTTGCACATCGACGCGTATGTCGATCCGACCAACTTACACCGAGGGAAGGACGCACGAGAGTTCTGCAGTCAGAGAACCGGCGGACTGAATAGTCCTAAAGATGGACAACGTAAGCCCCATTAGGTGCGCTGCACGCTTGTGCTTCGCTACTTACTCTTGCGACTCGATTCTTCCATCGCTAACAGCAGCGTTCGGGTTAAGCAGAGCCATGGTGAAGTTCCCTCGGTGGCTGCATGGGCATTTTGATAATCGACATATCGCAAAATGTCGATGCGATAATGAATGCGTCTTGAGGGATGCCTCTCGGATAACCCAGATCACTCAACTCAACCAACCTGAGAAAAGTCACATGAAAGCCATTGTCCTGACCGCCTTCGGCGGCGTCGAGAACCTGCAGCTGCAAGAAGTACCCGTGCCGAGCGTCGACGCGGGAGAGCTCCTCGTACGCGTCTACGCCACGTCCATCAATCCTCTCGACTATCAGATCCGGCGCGGCGACTACCCGGACTACGTGCCACTGCCCGCAATCACAGGGCATGACGTGTCTGGCGTCGTCGAGCGCGTAGGTCCTGGAGTCACGGCCTTCAAGCCTGGCGATGAGGTGTTCTACACGCCCAAGATCTTCGGGCCGAAGGGCGGCAGCTACGCCGAATACAACGTGGTCCCCCAAGAGCTGGTGACTCACAAGCCGGCCAACCTCACCCACGCGGAAGCGGCCGCGATCACGCTGACGGGCGGCACCGCCTGGGAGGCACTGGTCACGCGGACCCGACTGCAGCCGGCTGAGACTGTTCTCATCCACGGTGGCGCCGGCGGTGTCGGCACGATTGCGATCCAAATCGCAAAGGCAATGGGCGCTCGCGTGATCACTACGTGCCGTGGTGATCAAGCCGAGTTCCTGCTGTCGCTCGGAGCGGACGCCACCATCGACTACGAGAAGAGTGACTATGTCGAGGAAATTGCGCGACTGACCGGTGGCAACGGCGTCAACGTCGTACTCGACACGATCGGTGGCAAGACGCTGGAGCGCTCCCCCCACGTCCTGGCCGATGGCGGCCGTGTCGTGACCCTGGTCGACATCACAACGCCCCAGAACCTGGTTGCTGCATGGGGCGTGAACGCTGAGTACCACTTTGTGTTCACGCGACAGAACCGCGGCAAGCTGCTTGCGCTCAAGGCGCTTCTTGAGCGCGGCGTGATTCGGCCCATCATTGGTGCGACCTTCCCCCTCGAGCAGATCGGTGCAGCGCATACCGCCTTGGAGCAGGGCAGCGCCAACGGCATGCCCCTGCGCGGCAAAGTTGTCATTGAAGTGAACTGAAGCTGAGGTGATGACCATGCCCAACCCCAGTGTTCATCGGCCTGACGAGAGGCGCACTGCGCAGTCCTCTGATCTTTCGCAGCATCCAGGCTGGCGTCGGACCTTTCGTAAAGGAAGCATGACGCTGGGGTTCTTCTTTCCCATTGAGGCGTACGAGGGCGATACGCCGCGGCTCGAGCAGCCGCAGCTTCTGGCGCGCAGAGCTGACGAGGCTGGCTACGCCGCGTTGTGGGTCAGAGACGTGCCGCTGCGTGACCCGCACTTCGGTGATGTCGGGCAGATGATCGACCCTTGGGTCTTTGCCGCGTGGATCGCAGCGCAGACGACTGACATCGCCATTGGCACCGGAAGTGTCATCCTGCCGCTGCGCCCCTCTATGGATCTGGCCAAAGCCAGCGCGTCGCTCGACTTCATCTCTGGGGGGCGCCTGTTGTTTGGTACAGCTACAGGTGACCGCCCATCAGAGTTTCCTTTGTACGACAAGAATCACGCTGAGCGGGGCGCGGACTTCCGGCACACGCTTGAAGAGATTTCTGGCCTCTACCGCAACGCAGGGCCGCTGGACCTGGCCAGAAAACTGTCAGGCGTTCCCCTCGAACTCCTCCCGGCTCCCCCATTTGGCAGGGTTCCGCTCTTGGTCACGGGTTTTGCTCAACAGTCGATCGAATGGATTGCCACGCATGCTGACGGCTGGATGACCTACCCGCGGGACATCGCGGCGCAGGCCAAGGTTGTCTCCAGCTGGAATTCGGCCGTCCAGGTGGTGTGCGGCCCGGAACGCTACAAACCGGTGATGCAGTCGCTGTACATCGATCTGCTGCCCGAAGCGGACGCTGCCCCGCGCCCCATGCATCTGGGATTCAAGATCGGGCGCAACGCCTTGATCGCGCTGTTGTCGCGCTACCAAGCCATTGGTATCGCTCACACGGCGTTCAACCTGAAGTACAGCAGCCGGCCCGCACCCTCGGTCATGGACGAGCTCACGGAGTACGTCCTGCCGAACTTTCGCATCGATAGCCACTGACATGAAGGAAGGACTCGCGTGCTCGCGAGTCGATTGCAGATATGAAAGCCATTGTTTCCATACGCCACTCATCGGGTACAGCTGCCGAGCTCATCGAGCAAGAAGTGCCGGACCCGGTGATCAAGCCCCACGACCTTCTGGTCAGGCCGCTGGCCACTGCCTCAAATCCGGTTGACTACAAGGTCAAGGACTCCACCGAGCCGGGCCTGGCACCCAGGATCCTGGGGTGGGACGCCGTGGGCGAGGTGCTCGGCTGCGGAATTGCGGTCATCGGATTCCGTCCCGGAGACCTCGTCTGGTACGCCGGTGATATCAACCGGCCAGGAGCCTACGCGGAGCTGCAGGCGGTCGACAGCCGTATCGCCGCGCGGGCTCCAAGCAGGATTGATCCGATAGACGCAGCGTCCCTTCCGCTGACTGTGCTGACGGCATGGGAGCTGCTGATTGAGCGATTCCGGGTGCAGCAAGGAGCTCAGGGCTCGCCTGGCACGCTGCTCATCATTGGTGGTGCCGGCGGGGTTGGCTCAGCACTCATTCAAATCGCTCGAGCGCTCACGAACGTCAAAGTCATCGTCACCGCATCGAGGCCGGAGAGCGTGGACTGGGTTAGCAAACTTGGCGCACACCATGTCATTAACTTTGCCCGGTCGTGGCCAGAGCAGCTGAGCGCCATCGGCGTGCGGCAGGTCGACTACATCGCCAGTCTCACGGCCAGCGACGAGCATCTTCTGTCTGCAGCTCAGGTCATCAAGCCCTTCGGCTCGTACGGCCTGATCGACGACCCGAAGTCACTGGACATCTCCGTCTTCAAGCGCAAGAGCGTGTCGATCCATTGGGAATTGATGTTTACCAAGACGCTGTTCGAAGGCGAGGACCTGAGCTCTCAGGGGCAGATTCTTCACCGAGTCAGTGAGTTGGTAGACCTGGGTCAGATCCGTTCGACGCGCCTTGGCAGCGGTCTGGAACTCTCTGCCTCGTCTTTGCAGCAAAGCCTGGACAGCCACCAAAGAGGCAGCTCTCGTGGAAAGCAGGTCTTCTCCAGACCCAAGCACTGGCGCTGACCTCCGAACCCTTTCAGATCACTAGAACGCCATGAACAGCAAGTTCGAACACCTGCAAGCCGTCTTGTCCCGCCATGAATCAGCCCTGGCGCAGGAGGACGCCGCTGGCGTTGCCAGCGAATACGACCCGAACGCCATTCTCATCGTCAACGGTGAAACGTTCGTCGGCCGCGACGCGATCCAGAGTTTCTACGAGCAGTTGATCAAGCAGCTGCCGAAAGCCTCTTGGGCGACTGATCGCGCCTGCTTCGCGGAAGACATGGCCTACGTCGAGTGGTCGTGTCGTGCGGAACGTGTACGGGTCCCACAGGGAGTGGATACGTTCGTTGTTGGACCGTCGGGCATCGAGCGCCAGACGGCCTGGTTCAGCGTGATCTCGATCAGCTGAACAAGCCGGGCTGACCTTCTCGTCCATTCGTTCACTCAAAGGATGTGCCTCGCGCTGAAGCGTGGGCGTGCATTGCCTGCTTGACTGCTGCCACAGGCAGCGGTCAGCAACCTAACTCAAAGGAACTCATCATGAAAAATCTGACTGTGATTGCCCTTTCCCTTCTGGCTGCCGGCGCAGCGCTGGCCGATGGTGGCAGTTCTGCCGACACCGGCCGCGAAGCCGTCATCGCGGCGCGCAAGACTATCAAGGTGACCGCGCCTCAGACCAGCCGCGAGGAAGTCCTGACGGACCTGCTGCGGGCTATCCAGACTGGCGAGCTGCGGGACTTGGACCGAAGGGGCTATCGGCCCATGCGCACGGAAGGTTCGACGCGCAGTCGCGAGGAAGTCGTGGCGGAGCTGCTGAAGGCTATCCAGGCTGGCGAGCTGCGGGACATGGACCGCAGGGGGTATCGACCCAAGCGCCCTGAAGGTTTCACCCGCAGCCGCGCCGAGGTCGCCGCCGAACTGGCTCGGGCCCGCGCAACAGGCGAACTTGACGTCGTCAACGGCGAGCGCTCGGACTATGCGCACCAGGCCTTGGTCAAGCAGCAGTCGGCCGAACTGGTGGCCGGGCAGCCGACTCCAGCGCAGTAAAAGCAAGAGTCGGGTTGAGGAAGCATTCAGGCCTGTGATTTGTTCGGCAAAAGGCCGTCTCCATCCTCAACCATGTCGTCTTTTGCACCTGTCTCGTGTTCGGCAACCACTGCTTCGTCGTATTTGCGTGAGTTTTTATCCCAACGGGCTTGAGCACGGGTGTTGTGGCCAACCGAATCCTGAGCGGGTCAGTTTTCGGTCGGCGCCAACACTTCTGGCTGGTGCCGGAATCGCCGGACCCAGGAATGGCGGCCAGCGGTGGTGGCCGGGCGGCCCTTCCCGTGCCCAGGGCCGTGGGCTGAGTACGCTCCCGCTGCGCGCGAGCGCGCCCACTGCCGATCAGGCCTTCAGCCTCATCGCCCCTGGGCACCCGCCATGCCCGATGCCTGGCCGCAGACACATGCTGTGATCGCTGCGGCTCGATGCCCGCGCCAGTCGCTGCGCTTGATTGCACGAGCCTTGCGGGGGCGCCGCAACTCAAGGTAGCCGGCCTGCTCCGCCTTGCGGCTACGCCGAGAACCTGCTGCGCGGCGGACAGCCTGGGCGCAGCACCCAGGGCCGGCGCATGCAGACCCGCGCCGTCGGCAGCATCGACCGCAGCGTGCAGCTCAACCGCGCACTCTGGGTGCTGGCCGAGGAGATGCGCAAGTTGAAGGCCTGAGGAGCCACTCCGGCACGGCGGGAAAACCAACCAACAACCTGTCCGCCGCGCCGTGGACCGGCAGGGCATGCTGCACGGGCCTACAGGTGCAGTATGCAGAAGGCCAGCAACCCTGTCAGCATGACCGATGCCGCCGCCGACACGGCACAGGCCCACCAACTGATGCGCGAATGATCTCGATGCTCAGCGCAGGCCTTTGCCGCCTGAAGGAGGCTGTGCAAGGCGGGGTTCAGCTCGCTGTGAAAGAGCGCGCGGGCGAAGGCGGCCATCGACCGGCATTCGTCGTCGGCGGCGGCGTGCATGGTCTCGCGGGCGCTGCGCGCGATGTGCTTGGCCGCCACGCCCTGGGCATGCTCGGCCAATTGGGCCATGCGCGGCTCCGCCGCAGCGGCGTGCGCTTCGAGCCGTTCACAGGCACGTTCGACCGCTTCGGCGGCGGATCTCATCTCCAGCGCGACCATGTCGGCGCGATCCAGAAGCACCCCGATGTCGCCCAGCGCTTCGGCGACGAGCGCATCCCGTGCTGTGAAGGGCTCGTTCACGAGTAGTGCACCGCAGGCGCGGTGTCTGCATCAGCAAGCTCATCCAGACCGAGAGCCGCAAAACAGGCGTCAAGCGCGGGAACTGCGCCGATGGCCAGCCGGCGGGCGGCCAGCTTCAAGGCGAGCGCGAGCTTTTCCTCGCTGTCGTCCGAGTCACGGATCAGGCGCTTGTAGTCGGTCTGGTCGAGGGCCAGCGTGCCGATGTCGGTATTGCTGTCTCGCGCCAAGCCATAGATGTCGCTCGTGTACAAGCGGCAAGCCGTGTTTTCCTGCGCCAGCCGTTGCTGGGCGAGGAAGGCGAGCACGAGGTAGAACGACTCCTTGATCGGCACGCCGGGCTGAGCCATGTTGAAGACCAGCTTCAGACGCTGTGGCGGGATGCCAAACCGCGACAGCTCGATCAGCGTGGCGATGGTGTCCTTTTGCTGCTTGATTGAGGGCACTGTCGGCACGACAAAGCAGTCGAAGTCCTCGTGGCTGCCGCAATAGGCCTTCATCAGGGTCAGAAACTCCTCGGCATTGCTCGCGCCGATGTCGATGACGGCGCTGTCGATGGTCTGCAAGTACTGCTGCAGCGCACCGAACTGGCGGCCCCGCAGGGTCTGTGCTGTTTCTGCGTCGGCGTCGGCGTTGACGCTCTCCACAGCGATCAGCTCCGCAGCGGGAATGCGGGGCAGCAGAAGGTGGCGGGCCACGGTGGTCTTGCCCACGTTGCCCGAGAAGTTGATGACGGCGATCTTCATGGGTTTTCCTTTGCGCGCTTCAGGGGGTGATGGTTCTGGCTGCTGCAGAACGCCTGAGCCAGGTCTTTGCCGCTGGGTTGCTCGCAGAGCTCTGCGGCGGATGGCTGTGCGCCAGGCTGCTGTGGCCGGCTTGCGGCGTGGGCCGGTGCGGAGTGCGTGGCTGCGCTGCCTATGAGTAGACCGGGTGACGTGACGGCAGGGACCGCGGTTGCCATGGTGATTGGCAGTGCGCGCGTGGGGCGCTTCAGTTCCCGCCTGATGGTGGCGAGGCTGACCTCTACGCCGGCCGCAGCCAGCGATCGGCGGATGGCCGCCAGCGTGTAGCCCTCCGCGCGGAGTCTGGCGATCTCGGCCTCGAACTGCCGCGCCTTGCGCGTGGCGCGCCCGGGCGGCTCCCCCGGCATCAGCTTCAGGCTAGCCACTGAGGTCAGTCCGGGGACGCTCAGGTGCCTCTCCCGGGGCGCTCCCGGAACGCTTGATGGACGGTCAGGGGACGGACCGGAGTCACCGAGGGACGCTGCGTGGACGGCTGAGGTATCCATGATCAATCTTTAGTCCACGATTGGTCGGGTAGCGGCGCTGATTTTTGGCAGAAATCAGCGCTCAGAAAGCTAGATCTCCGACCAATACTTGGTCATGGGTTGAGTGCAGCGATAGGGGCGAAGGCGCCCCGATGTATTGCACCCATCCGCGATGGAGGTGACCATGGACAAGTCGCATCGAGAGCTCTTCTGCGTCGACCTGAAAGGGATGCGAGCAGCGCTCCTGGCGTGCGCGCGACTTGAGGGCGTGTCGCCCGCAAACCTTGTGCGGCGCGTGCTGGTTGAGCGCTTGGGTAACGAGGAGGGGCGCGACCTCGTTCCATCCGTGCGC
>NZ_JAPZLM020000002.1:0-39072 GCF_027498415.2 Paucibacter sp. M5-1 | reverse complement strand
GTCAAAGGGGTATGAATGGTGCCACCAGTTAGGCTTGTTGAACCAGCGGGCACCAGACACCCCCGCAGTCCAATGGACTACTGTGTCAGATGTTATGGACGGAAATCCCGCTCAAACCTCCCGAACGAAGATCTCCGAACGCCTAAGGCAGCCGATAGCAGCCCACCGGCCCATTCAAACCCAGCAAGCCTCGCCTCAACTTCCGGTAGGCTGACGGCACATGCCCACAGAAAATCTCGCCATCTTCCTGCGCCTTTAGCACGCGACAACGCTCGCGGACATTCTTCTGGAGCTTGCGAACGACCATCCGGACGTGCACAAGCGTCTTCAGTGCCTGCAACTCTCCGACAGCCCCAGCAAGCTCGCGGCCGTGTTCAAGCAGACGCTTGCCGGCTGGCGCCGTTCGAGCCAACTGCCCTACGAAGTTATCAACGTGTCGGCTGCCCTGTCTCTGATCGGGGATGCGCTCAAGGATCCGGACGTCAAGTTCCGCGCTCATCCTGAGCTATCGGCCTTACCCGAACCCGATGCAGACGGAGGCGATCGTCCGGGCCTACCTGGAGGTCGACCGTCCAGAAAACACAATGAAGTGGCTGGAAGGCAGTTGGGGCCATTTGGACGACCGCCGGCAGCGCCTCCTGGCGCAAGCCCACGGCCAACTCGGCAACGCAGAACTCAGCCATCCTCTGTGGCAAGCGCCCTTCGAGAAGTCACCGTCGATCGAAGCCGTGCACCTGTGGCTCGACCAGTTGCCGCCTCAGCAACGGGTCGCGGCGATGGAGCGCGCGGGGCATGTCGCCTTAGCCTTGCCGAATCCAGGCCTGGCTGCACAGATCCTTGTCGAGCTTCATCGCGAGGCTGACGCCGAGGCCGTGCTGGTCGGCATGGCAGCGGCCATCGACGCGGCAGACTATTTCATGCTGCCGACGCTGCCGAAGACGCTGGCCGAGGGCGGACGACTCAAGGCTGCGACGGCCATCTACCGGGCCTTGCTGCTCAACATCCTGCAACGCGCTAATGCACGGCCTATGACCATGCTGCTCGGTACCTGGAGCGCCTGCAACTAATGTCCCCGACGGATCTCGCGCCATTGCCGCCGCATGAAGACTTCCTGGCTCAGCTCCGGAGCAAGCATGGGCGCAAGACTGCGTTCTGGTCCCTGGTCGCAGGCGCTTGAATACCCCACTTTGTCGCTGGTGGTGGTCGTTGCGCCAGCCTTGTTTCGCCATCTGACTGGCGTGCATGCTCACCGTGGCTCCAGAAGGCCGTAGGCCACCGCTCGCAGTGCCGACGCCCTGCGGCTTGAGCAGTGCAGCCGCATGTTGATGCGTTGGAATCGCGAGTCGACGGATGCCCGGCTTAGTCCGGTGAGTGTCGCGATTTCCTTGCTTTGCAAGCCTCTTTGTTCCAGGGCGAGCAACTGCATATCTGTCTCCTCCAGCTTTGCGGTTTTGACCAGGCGCTCATGGAGGTAGTGCATAAGCCAGTCATGCAGCTCTGCTGCAAGCGCTCTGGCAAGGGTTCGTACGACCCCGGCCTCGGGGCCTTCGAAGTCGTCGGGGTGTTCGCTGCCTACGCACAGCATGCCAAGTCGGTCAAGGTCTTGGCCCGAGGCGGTGGGGACGACGAAGTACGCCCGAAATCCATAATCACGGGCGAGCTGCAGGGCGGCTGCGTCGGTCGCTTCCTCGATGCCAACCTGGCGGTCGCTGCCCGATGTCAGATGAGTTCGCGCGAATCTGAACCAGGGGTGCGCGGTGAGGGGTCCGATCTCGTTCTGGGCATGCGCGTAGGCCGGATGGCCGGCGAGCAGGCTGAAGCAGGAGAGATCACGATCGCCTTCGAGGACCGCCGCGGTGTAAAGGCTCGCGCTGGCGCCCAGCGCCGCCGTGGCATCGGCCAGTCGTCCGATCAGCGTCTGCGGGTCGGTCGCTCCAGCGATCTGAACAATCGCTGCCAGCGCTCGTGCGCTGTAGTCCGATGCCTGTGCTTGTTCCCGGATCGATGCGTGTGCTGGCAGGGTCGAAGACATGATCGAAGTCCCTTCGGAGTTGCTCGAACAGGGGCGGATCCTCGAAGCGAAGGGGATCTGCGGTCAGGGAGGCATCGACCTGTTCGCGCGTGATGAACAAGGTCCACCACTCGGCGAGGACGTTGCCTTGCACGCGACTGGCTGTGCGGGCGGCTATGCCGGCGGGCACGGGGTACAGGCGGTAGCATGGGCGGCGCTCGCGGCGTTTACCGGCTCCGTGGTCGGCGTCAGGCTGGCGGTAGTCGTCGCGGGTCCGATGCATGACCATCTCCTCCCTGGAGGCGCTGTTCGCGCGATGCCGGGTCTGCGCCTTGAATGCTGATGATCTCGGCCTGCGGGATCAAGTGCGGGAGTGCGAAGACTTTTTGGCGTTTGATTGTTGATGGCCTCCTGCAAGGGGCGCGGAGCAGGTTCGTCGATCTGTTGCACGCTCAGACCATCTGGCGGCATTCCATAGGGGAAACTCGCGTGATTCGCTTGCGCGCGCGGTCATGGGTTGACGCTCTCAGCGCGGTAGTCGCACTGTTCTCTTGGCGTGGTGCTGCGCTGGGAACATGCATGTTTTCGTTTGAATTTCGGGATCGCAGGCGGTTCGGTGCAGATGTAAGCGGCGCTTTCCCGTCGTGATTTACGCGCCTAAGATCGATGTCGCAACACCGAAAACACTCGGGTTGAAGGGGATGGCATGGCTGCACTCATCGACTGGGGACGCGTCTTGTCGCATGTCAGGGCGGTGCTGCGGCGCCGTGGGTGCAGCGGCCAGGATGCGGATGATCTGATCCAGGATGCGTACCTGAGGCTGGACGGCTACCAGCGGACCCATGAGGTGTCGCACCCCGATGCCTTCCTGATTCGCGCGGCATGGAACCTCGCCATCGATGCGCACCGTGCGCAGCGCAGCCATGGCGAGACCCTCCTGCTTGACGAGGAACTGGCCCAGGGCTCGTGCGGCGAGCAGAGTGCTTCATCCACCGAGGATGCCGTGCTGAGCGCAGAGCGGCTGACCCGTCTGAGCTTGACGGTCCCTGCGCTTGACATGCGCACTCGCGCGATCTTCATCGCGCATGTGTTCTATGGCATGAGCTACCCGGAGATTGCGGCGGTGCTCGGCCTCAGTGTGCGGGTGGTCGGCAAGCACGTCGGCAAAGCCACGGCGGCGCTGATGCGCCGGATGGAAGGATGGTGAGCATGGTGCCCAATGACAGGCAGGGCAGACAGGGCAGGGCGCAGAACCCGCTGGACGGTGGGCGCGAGCCGCCCGTCGTGACACGCAGGGTTGCCGAAGAGGCTGCGGCCTGGATTGCCCGCCTGCATGGGCCGGACCGCTCGGCCGAGATGGATCGCAAGTTTCGTGAGTGGGTCTCACGTTCGCCGGCACACGGGTATGCGTTCGAGCGCTGCACCGACATCTGGACGGATGTGGCGTCCATGAAACCTGAGCAGATCGTCGCCGGCATGGCAGGCGCCAAAGCGAGGGACACCCTCGCGCGCGAGCGCCGCTGGCAACGGATGCGGTGGCCCCTGGGGGCATTGCTGGCCGTGTCTGTCGTGGTGGCAGCCTATGCCTTGCATCGATGGCTGGCCGTGGCCGTGTACGCCACCGAGGTCGGCGGCCAGCAACAGGTCCTGCTGGCAGATGGCACCCGTATCTCTCTGAACACCGACACGAGGGTGCGCGTGGAGCTTGACAGCGCCCGGCGGACTGTGAGCCTTGATGCCGGAGAGGTGATGTTCGAGGTCGCCAAGGATCCGCTTCGACCCTTTGTCGTGCGCGCTGGGGGCAGCGAGGTCATTGCGGTGGGCACGGTCTTCTCGGTGCGTGTGCCCGGCAGGAGCAGCGAGGGCCGCGAGGGCCGTGAGGCCGCCCTGGCCGTGGCTCTGATCGAAGGAGCGGTCACCGTGCAGCCCGTCTCGGCCGGGCAGGAGGCGGGTATGGCGCCGCAGCAGCGGATCACACTGCAGCCGGGTGAGCGCATGCGGCTGGCCAAACCGCAGACCGTGTCGACCGCCCCTGCGTTGGTCCAGATTGATCGGCCGCCGCTGGAGCCGCTCTTTGCCTGGAAACACGGCAAGGCGATTTTCGAGAATGTTTCGCTGGGCGAGGCAGTAGCAGAGATGAACCGCTACTCCCCCATCTCCGTCGTGCTCTTTGGCAATGTGGCCAGCCTCCGGGTCGGCGGTGCATACGACATCGGCGATGCCCGGGGCTTTGTCCGGGCCGTTGCGGAGCTTCACGGGCTTCAGGTCCGGGAGCAGGCGGGCCGGCTGGAACTCGCGGCACCTCAGTAGGGCAAGCCCTCAGGGGGTCACCGGCGCAAGCCGCGTCATCTTGTTCACCCCCACAACAAGATGAGAGGCAAGCATGATCGGCAAATTCCTTCCACGAGCCAGCACGTACCACAGCGTTCTGCGTGATGGCGCGTTCGTGGCCTTGATGCTCGGCTGCAACCTGGCTTGCGCTGCCGACGAGCCAGCCGGTGCGCGGTATCGCATCGAGCAGCCTTCGCAACCACTGGCTGATTCCCTGCGTGCCATTGGACGGCAGACCGGTGTGTCCGTTCTTTTCGATCCGGTCAAGCTCGGAGATCGCACCTCGCGTGCTGTGTCAGGGCAGTTGACTGCGGTGGAGGCGATTGCCCAGGCCCTCGAAGGCTCGGGCTTCGAGCTCACGCAGATGCCTGGTGGGGCGGTCGTGGTCAAGGCGCGTCTATCCCCAGGCCCGGCACCGGCTGCGCTGCCTGGCCAGTTCCCCGCCGGCCAGGCAGGCTCGGTGGGTGCCGAAAAACCAGGCCGGATGGAAGAGGCCGGTGGGTCGGCCGGACCGGTCGTGCAGGCGTCTCCGGTGACCCCCGCCGACAAGGGCGGCGCCAGCTTGGTGGAGGCGCCGGTTTCGCTGACCCGCGTCGAGGTGACCGGCACGCGGCTCAAGCTAATCGATTCCTATGGTCCAACGCCTGTGAATGTCTATTCGCGGGCGGACATCGAGCGCAGCGGGCAGCCGTCGCTGGAGCGATTCCTGAGCAGCCTGAACGAGGCGGCGATGTCCCCCGGCGAAGGTACCTTGGGCGTGACGAACGGGCAGGGCGCCGTGCAGCTGCGCGGCTTGCCGCTGGGCTCCACCCTGGTCCTGATCAACGGCCGGCGCGTGCAGGTTTCTGGTGCCTCCGGCTCGCGCTTCTTCAACCTCAACCTCATCCCGATGGCGGCGGTCGAGCGGGTCGAGATCGTGCCAGTGGGCTCGTCCGCCGTCTATGGCGGCGATGCGCTGGCCGGTGTCGTCAACATCATCCTGAAGAAGCAGATCGACGGCATCGCACTCGACGCACGGGTGGGCTCCGCCAAGGGCGCAGGCGACGGCAGTATTTCGCTGGCCACAGGGGGCGGGGACGCGTCCAGCTCGTACCTGGTGCTGGGCTCGTACCGCAAGACCACGCCGCTGACGATGGCCGAGCGGGACTTCTTCCTGGACGCGGACTATCGCCGCATGGGCGGCGTCGACAGCCGTGCCCGCTATTGCACCCCGGGTACGGTGAGCAGCAACTCATCGGCGAACTTGCCAGGGTTGAACTCCAGCTTTGCAGCCATTCCTCCACGCGGTACCGGCCAGGGCCTCTCCATCGCGGACTTCGCCGCCACGGCAGGCCAGGCCAATCTGTGCAGCTCCTATGCCACCGGCAAGGGCTATGTGTTGGCCCACGGCACCGAGACCCTGGGGCTGCATGCGGCTGGCGATTTCCAGTTTCGCGGGGGCTGGTCGGCGTTCGGCGAACTGACGCTGTCCAAGGACCGCCTGCGGGCCGAGGAGACGGGAATCCTGATGGCCAATGTGCTGGTGCCTGCCTCCAACGCCTTCAACCCCTTCGGCGTGGCGGTGCGCGTCAGTTCCCGACTGGGCGCGGAGAACGGTGTGGAGACCTTGCAGCGCGACACGAAATTTGCCCGCGCGCTGCTGGGCGTGCGTGGCGAGATGCTGCCGGGCTGGGAGCTGGAGGCGACCGCCTCGTCCACGCTGGATGACGGCCAGCACCGGACGTGGAACGTTACCGCCAACGCAGCCGCACGCACGGCCGCCCTGGCGTCCTCGGATCCGGCGCAGGCACTCAACCTGTTCACGGCGGGACGCGCCGCCAGCGACGAGGTGCTGACCGCAATCTTTCCGGGTGTGGTGCGCAATGACGAGGGCCGCAAGGACCAGGTCGGTGCTTTCTTGCGAGGCTCGCCGCTGAACCTGCCGGCCGGCCCGGTCGACGTCATCATCGGTGGCGAGGCGGCGCGTGATCGCTACCTGAGCCAGATCGTCGGTGGGACTCGCTCTGGCGGGAATCGCTCCAGCAGCGCGGTCTATGGCGAGGCCCGCGTTCCCCTGTGGCGCGAGGGGGCCGGCGCCAGCGGTGCGGGGAGCAAGGCCTGGGATCTGGCCACGCTCACGCTGGCGGCGCGACGAGATGTCTACAGCGACTTCGGCGGCGCCAACACCTACCAGGCAGGCCTTGAGATTCGGCCGGTGCGATCGATGCTGCTGCGCGGCTCCGCCGCGAGCTCGTTCAAGCCACCGACCCTGGTGCAGATGAACATCAACAATGTGTCGCTCACCACCGACGCCTATGGCATCCGGGATCCGCAGCGCGGCAACGCCCTGGTCACCGGCGGCGAGGTGCTGCGGACCGCGAATCGGGACCTGGGTCCGGAGAAGGGCAATGCCTATTCGCTGGGGGCGGTGTGGGAGCCCGCGTCGCTGTCCGGTACGCGCTTCGGCGTGACCGCCTGGCAGGTGAAGATCGATGGACTCATTGGCCTGCTATGGCCGCAGACCGCAGTCGACAACGAGGCGCAGTTCCCCGGCTTCGTCACCCGGGCGCCGGCAAGCGGCGGCGTGCCGGGCCAGATCACCCGGGTGCTGTACTCGGAGGTGAACTACGGGCGGCTCGAAACCTCGGGCGCCGACATGGAGATCGCGCACGCCTGGAAGAGCGGCGCGACGAAGTGGTCCGCGTCCGCCAGCGCGACCCGGACGCGCCAGTACGACGTCGCGCTGACCCCAGGTGCGGCGGCTTCGTCACGCTTGGGCGTGCGGGCCGTCGACTACTGGGCTCCCAAGTGGAAAGGCCGGCTCCAACTGGCTGTCGAGCAGGGCCCCTGGGGCGTAGGCCTCACGAATCGCTACCTGGGGGCCTACCGGGATTCAGGGGCTGAGGGACGCAGGCTCGGCGGCTACTGGCTTCATGACGTCGCGGCCTCGGTCAACCTGAAGCGTCTCGGACTCGGCTCCGGGCTCAGCGCTGGACTGAGCGGTGTCAAGGATGCGCGCCTGTCGCTGGCCATTGCCAACCTGGCGGACCGCCTCCCGGAGTACGTCGGCAGCTCGCCGTACTACGACGTCACCCAGGCCGACTGGCGCGGCCGCTACGCGAGCCTGCAGCTGTCCGTGAGCTGGTAGCGCGGCTCCCGCTCGACGACGCGGCGCCTTTGCGTCGGCGTGCGCCGGTGCCGGCCTCGCTCTCTGCAGGGCTCCCGACAACGCCCCCTTCAGCGCGCCCAACAACGCCCCCTACAACTTCTACGCCCGGCCGAGCGCCGGCATCGCCCCATGCTGTGCAGACCCTTCTTCAAGTCATTGCCTTTGACCCAGTCGATCCGGCTCGTGCCCCGATTGCTCCTGGCTGCCCGACGGCAGCTATCCATGGGGTCTCTGGCCTCACTGGCGCCCCTGGCACTGGTTGCCGGGCTGCCCCTGGCCTTGCCTGCCGCGCCGGCGACGGCCGCCGTGGGCCCGACCGTCCAGGAGGTGGTCGAGTTCACCCGGATCATCCAGCCTGTCCTCTACGACGACGAGACGCTGCAAACCCAGGTCTCGCCGGATGGTGGGCAGCTGTTCATCGTCACGCGCAAGGCCAATGTGGCGACGGACCGCAACCGCTTTGAGATCCTCTTGATGGACGTGAGTCCTGCTCGCCTGGCTGCGCTGGCCCGAGAGGGCTCGAGGTCGCAAGCCGGTACGCCGACTTCCTCCGCGCCCCCTCCTGCACCGCCATCGCTCTTGCTGGCGGTGGAGTCATCGAGGGACCGTGCCGACTCGGACCCCTCCCTGAGGGAAGCACGTTGGGTCGGGAGCCGGACCATCGTGTTCCGCGCGCGGATGAACGATGAGGCGCACCAAGTCTATAAGGTGGATGTGATCACCCGCGAGGTCAAGCAACTGACCTATGCGCCCCACAGTGTTCTCGGTTTCGAGGTGCCTGACGATCTGCGTCGGGTGGTCTATGTCTCCCAGGTGCCCAACCCCGCGCGGGAGGCTGGCGCGCGCGCGATCATCGTGGGGACCAAGTCGTTCTGGAGCGTCCATGGGCAGCAGGACGATCTCTATCCGCAGGACCGGCTGCACCAGTTCTTCGTCGCGGAGGCCGGGGTGCGGATGCCTGCTCGACCGCTCGGCGAGGCTTTCCCGAGGGCTGGCTATCCGCCGCTGGCCAGCATCTCGCCAGACGGTCGCTGGGTGCTGTTGCCGACGGACCAGCCCGCGCGCCAAATGGCCTGGTCCAAGGTCTATCCCCAGGTGGCCGAGCTCAGCAAGCAGTACGGTGCTTCGGCGGCGGTGGACCCCCTCGGCTATTTCTCCCGCCCGACGAACTACGCCCCGCGGCAGATGATGGCGTACCGGGCGAGCGACGGCCAGGCGCGTGTCGTGCTTGACGCGCCGGACGACTCTGCGCCGGGAGGCCGGCAGCGCGTTGATCGACTGTGGCAGAACGGTGGCACCTCCGTCGTGATCGCCGGCACCTACTTGCCCGTGGGTGCCGCAGGCGGCGCAAAGGCGGCCGACAAGGCGGCCGGCAAGGCTTCACCTGAGGCGTCCCACATCATCGAATACTGGCCCGCCTCCGGCGAGTGGAAGCACATCGCCGCGCTCAAGGCGCGTCTGCAGAAGGTGGAGGCTGCAGCCGGCGAGGAGGGCCGGTTCACGGCCATCGATGGCGAGCAGCGTCGCATCTTCAAGCGCCTGCCGGATGGCCGCTGGCATGAAGCGGTGGGAGATGCGGTGGCAGATGCGGTGGACGTTTCTGCAACCCGGCGTGCAGATGATGGTAAGCGTGCCGGGGACGGTGGCGCAAAGCGCCAGGGGATGCCCGGTGGCAAGGGCGAGGGCAAGGCTGCCCGGCAGACTTGGCGCCTGCAGGTACGTCAGGCGCTGAACCAGCCGGCGGACATCGTGGCGGTAGGGCCGTCCGGGGGCGAGATTCGCCTGACGCAGCTCAATCCACAATTCGTGGCCGAGCAGTGGGGCACGATGAAGGAGTACAGCTGGACGGATGGTCAGGGGCGGCGCTGGGATGGCGGCCTGATGGTGCCCGCTGACTTCAAGCCCGGTGTGCGGTACCCGCTGGTGATCCAGTCCTATGGCTTCGATCCGAAACGCTTTTATCGGGATGGGACGAACGACTACGACGGTGCGACAAGCGGTTTCGCGGGCCGTGCCTTCCTGCGCGAGGGCATCCTGGTGCTCGCGCTGCCGTGGCGAGCGGCGACCGGGGCACCTCGGGACGAGCATGGCTCGATCGTTGCGTTCGCCGATGGTGTGAGCGGCGCCATCGATGCGCTGGTGGCGCAGGGCCTTGTGGACCGGGATCGGATCGGCATCCTGGGTTGGAGCGCGACTGGCGTGCGGGTGCAGAACCTGATCACCTTCACGGACGCGCCGATCCGTGCCGCCACGATCCTGGACGGCGACGTCAACACGCTGTACTCGCTGACGATCACCTATGCCTTCGCCGACAGCACGCTGAAGTCGAAGGAGGAGGGCAACCAGGGACCGCCCTTCGGCAAGACGCGGGAACGCTGGATCCGCAACGATCCCTCGCTGCACACGGACTGCATCCGGGCCGCCTTGCGCATCGAGTCGTACGGCGCCGAGGCGAAGAACAACTCCGACATTTACGCGCTGCTGCGACGGCAGTACCGGCCTGTCGAGATGCTCAAGTTCCCGGACGGCGGCCACGCGCTGTCACGACCCAGCGAGCGCATGATCTCGCTGCAAGGCAATGTGGACTGGTACCGTTTCTGGCTGAAGGGCGAGAAGCGGTTGGCGCCGGTGATCCCTGGCGAGACGATGCAAGGCCTGCAGGCGCAGTACGCGCGCTGGGACCAGATGGCATTGATGAAGGTTGAGGCCGATGCCAAGCCGCGGTGCATCCGCAAGGCCCTTTGACTCCCGGCGCGGTCAAGCTTGAGTTGACATTCAATCGGGCTGGGTGCCCCCTCAGTGGCGGTTTGGTGCTCGGCCCTGCCTTCGAGCGAACTGGTCGCTCATCGTGCATACCGGCGATGAGCGGTCCATTCGGCCTGGGTGGCGGGCCCCCTCGGACTGCCGCCGGCCGCACCACTTGGAGAATTGGCGGGTCGGGCTAAAAAAGGGACGCCTAAGGCAGCCGAGTTGGGCTGGGCGCCCTTGATGCAGCCACTGGCGCTTCCACTCAAGACCCTGCGCCGGGGGTGAGGAAGTCGCGCAGCAGGTCGCCATGGCTGCGCTTGCCGGAGTTGACGTAGTCGACCAACTGCTCGACCAACTGCTTGTCGTCATTCTGAATTCGCAGTGCGGCCGGCAGGTTGCTGCTACGCACGATCGATCGCGCGTAGCCTTCAATGAAAGCCTGCTCGATGACATGCAAGGAGCCGAGTTCGTAGAAGGCCGCCATGCCTCGGATGTAGCTGGCCTTGTTGATGTCGACGAAGGAGAAGGGCGCCAAACCCGCCGCGAGCAGTGGCGCATTGGCCGCGATGCGCGAGGTGCGCTTGTTGCCGTTCGCGAACGACTGCACGTAGGCGATCCGCGTCAGCAGGTACACCGCAGCCTCCAACGGCGGGAGCCCCTTGGAGGTGTCGATGATCTGCTGGAGCACTGCCTGGGCGTGACCTGTGCCAGGACGGAAGGGCGGAATGTAGGCGGAGTTCGCCAGGTTCACGTCTTCGAACTCTCGAGGCCGCCCACGTTGCGCCTTAGGCAGGAAGTGGTCCGACTCACCCTCCGCCATGATCCCGTGGTCGTCTGTCAGGAGGTCGTGCATCGCGCACACCGTCTCCATCGACAACTCACGGTGATCCCACAGGTACTGGCCTGCCAGCTTGTGATTCAGGGCGAGGAGCGCATCCTCCATCGGCTTGTCAGGATTCCTCTCCCCATACTTGATCAGCGCCTCCGTATCCAACTCCGAGTACGTGCTTCCTTCAAGCAAGGACGAGGACCATGCGAACAGGACGAGGAACTGAGCGAGGTACTTTCGGTCCGGCTTGTGGGCCAGGCCCTGGATTTGCGTACATCGCAATGCTCGTTCCGGGTCGATGTTGGGAGTCGGATCAAGCAACTCCTCCCGGAACGGAGCCAGTGGACGTTCGGCCGCCGGCCGGGCAAAGTAGGCGTCGACCTCTGCGCGCGAGAAGGGCGTGGTGCTCACGTAGCGCGTCGACCGACCTTTCCCGAGCGGCTTGATGCTTCCTTCGGCAACGAGCGCCGAAAGCTGGCGATTGAGCGTGGAACGGCTCAGCCGCTCCTCAAGGGACGTCATCAGCATGTCCGGGGCCATTCCGGAGGCTCCGGATGCACGAATGAGACTCAGAATCTCTTTGCCCATGACAAGATTGTAGAGAGCTATCTAATTGATTTGCAAAGAGTTTATGTTTTTTTGTCAAACTTTTCTGAAAGTCTCCGAATCTCCTCAGGCTGCCGTGGTGGCGGCGACTCCTGAAATCGAAGCACGGTTTATCTCAGCACCTGCGTTCCGCGGCCGTTTGGTGCTGCCACATCGCCGCGTAGGTGCCGCCTAGCGCCATCAGCGTGGCGTGGGCGCCTCTTTCTACGACGGCGCCGCCCGCCAGCACGGCGATGTCGTCGGCATGCCGGATGGTGGCGAGTCGGTGAGCGATCAGGATCAGGGTGCGCCCTTGCGAGAGCGCCAGCAGGTTCTGCATGATCTCTTGCTCGGTGTGGGCATCGAGCATCGAGGTCGCCTCGTCGAGGATGAAGAGGCGGGGGCGCCGAAGGATCGCTCGGGCGATCGCAATGCGCTGACGCTCGCCACCTGACAGCTTGAGCCCGCGCTCGCCGATCACGGTCTCGTAGCCGCAGGGGAGGGCGGCGACGAAGTCATGCAGCTTGGCGAGGCGCGCGGCATTCGCAATGCTGGCGCGTGTCGCGCTGCCCATGCCGAGTGCGATGTTCGCCGCGACCGTGCCGTTGAGCAGGGCCAGGTCTTGCGGCACCACGGCGATCATCGAGCGCAGTTCGTCGACGGGTATCGCATCGATCCGGGTTCCCGCCAGGGTGATGGCCCCTGCATCGGGCTCCTGGAGCCGCAGCAGCAGGCGAACGAGCGACGATTTGCCGCAGCCGCTCGCGCCGACGATGGCCAGGGACTTCCCTGGCGAGACGTCAAGGCTGAAGTCCCGGAGCACGGGTGGGCCTCTGTCATAGGCCAGGCACACCCCCCGAAAACTCACGGCGACACCGGCCTGGACCGGCGAGGCCATGGCCATGCCTTTCGCGCTCATCGTGTGCATAGCGCTGGCCGGCTCGCCTCCCGAGTTCCCCTGTTGGACCCTGGGTGGCTGCGGGGGTGTGCCCGGGGAGATGCCTAGGTCCTCCAGCAGGGGGCGGAGGAAGGCCAGGCCCTGCGAGGCATCGCGCGCGGCGCTGCTCAGCAGTTCGAGCGGTCGAATGATCTGCACCATGTACAGCGTGGCGAGCACGAAGCCGCCCAAGCTCAATCGGCCCTGCGACACGGCGAGGAGCGCGATCGCCAGGGAGCTCGCGACGCTGAGGGTGAAGACCATCGTGACCGAGGCTCCGATGGCGAGGCGCCGGTGCAGCAGGTCCCGCCAGTGGGTTTCGAGGGCGAGGCATTGCTCACCAAAGCGGTTCAGGGTCTCTCTCTCGGCACCGAAGCACTTGATGGGCTCGTAATTGATCAGGCTGTCCGCCATCAAGCCCTGCAGATCGACCATGCTGCCCGTGACCGCGCGTGCGCTGATGCGCAGCTGCGGCATGTGCCTGCCGACCGCCAGGGCGAGTGCGATGCCGGTGAGCACGAAGGTGGCGGCCAGGGCGGGCTGGCCCAGGGTGAGCAGCACGATGGCCACGGTCACCCCCTCCACCAGGACGGGAATGAAGCCGTGGACGAGGCTGGCCAGGATGAGCTGGTATCCGGAGACCGCCTGCTGAAGACGCTGACCCATGGCGCCGCTCTGGCGAGCCAGGTGGAAGGAGAGCGGCAGGTCCAGCAGGTGCGTGAAGTAGCGGACCCGCAAGCCCGTGTAGAGCCGCTGCTCGACGCCCCCGACGAGGAAGGGGCGGATCTCGGACGCGAGCCTCGCGGCGCTCAGGCAGAGCAGATAGACGATGCCCAGCGCCGAGATCCATGCCCACGGCTCGGTGGCACGGTTGTTGGTGTCGCTGGGCTGGCGGCTCACGACATCGATCAGCTCTTTCAGGGCCAGAGGCGCCAATCCGGCCAGTACGCCACCGAGCAGCGCCAGTGCATTCGCACCCGCGAGGCGCCAAGCCATGGATCGGTCCAGGCCTTCGCACAGGACCATCAGCGCTGAGCGGAGTTCCCGGAGTTCCTTCAGCGATGGCATGCCGCGTTCCCCAGTTCGCGAGAGGCTGCTGCTAGCCGAGCCAGCGTGTGAGCCAGGCTTCGACGGCGACCAGCTCATGGATCAGACCGGGCGACCAGTCCAGCGTCGTGGGATCCCCGCGCAGGGCTGCCTCCAGACGGGGCCGATCAATGAACCCGCGGCGGACGAGGTGGCCTTCGAGCAGCAGTCCGCGCACGAAATCGAGGTTGTTCTGCAGCACTGCCTTGATGTGGTCGTCGGTGCCGCCCTTGGACCTGCGGGCAGCGATCTGCTTTGGCAGCTCGGCGGCGAAGGCGCGCCGGGCCAGTGCCCGGCCACGCCCACCTCGAATCAGCAGGTAGGTGGGCAACCGAAGGCAGAGCTCCACCAGGGGCTGGGAGAACAGCGGGTGGACGGCCTCGGGCGCAGCCGCCTGCTCGAACGGGTCGTAGTAGCCGATCGGGTGCATCAGTGCGGCGGTCTGCATGTACTTGCCGATCGGGAGATCGGTCGCTGCGCGAAGTTCCGGGTGTGCGAAGCGAAGCCCATCCACCCGGTCATGAGCGAAATCGCCGGGCAGCCAATCGGCTCGAGTCGTTGCTGTCCTCGCGGCCAGATCGGGCTTGACATGCTCCCGGGTGGCGAGTTTGAGGCAGCGCCAGAGCGAGACCCGGCCGACGCGGGCCGCGTCCAGGGCCGCAGGCAGGAAGCCTGTGTCCCAGCCGCGGTCGCGCAGATAGTCGGCCGCCGGCCACCAGCTGGCCATCTCATAGAAGAGCGGATCACCCCCGGCGCCGGTGAACATCGCGCTGGCCCGGTAGGCCGCTGCCAGCTTGGCGTCGGTGGCTGCGTTCATCGCGCCGACATAGGTGACAGGGTTGGGCATGCGGGCCGACTCCAGCACGCGCTGGATGCGGAAGGCAGGATCACGCTCGCGGGTGAGCAGATCGCGTCCGGCTTGGCCGGCCGCGAGCATCGCGTAGCGCCGCTCGTCCGTGTCCGAGCCGGGCGAGTAGTAGTTGATGCAGACCACGTCGGCCGGTGTGTGGCCGGCCGCGAGGCAGTTGACGAGGATCGAGGAGTCCACGCCACCGGACAGCCGCAGCAGCAGGGTGTCGTAGCAGCTGGCCCACGAGCGTGTGCACGAGCGCACGGCGTGGCCCAGCAGGGTCGCCGCTTCGATGCCATCCCGGTCTGCGGCCGCCCGTGCGTGACTCACGGCGCTCCACAGCAGCGTGGACGTTCCGGCCTGCGAGTCCAGCAGTTCGCCGGGCAAGACCTGGGTGATCTCGGTGAGGGCGGTTTCGCGACCATTCTGAGCGCCGTACAGGAAGCGGTGAGCCAGGACGTCCCAGTTCACCGTCCAAGCCGCAGGGCTTGCGGTTTCTCCTTCTCCACCGGTCGCGGCGGTGATTTGCAGTGCGTCCTCAAGCCACGAGAAGTAGATCCAGACGTCGCCATGCCGAAGCTTGAAGCAGGGAAGGGAGCCGCTCGGATCGCGAAGGATCAGGGTGGCGTCCGTAGGGGCTGGCAGGAAGGCCACGTAGCGACCCCAGAATTGCTCTACCAGCGCGCGGCCGCCGGTGTCCAGGATGCTTTCGGTATCCGCTTCGCTGAGGGTGGCGCCGGGCGCTGGCGTGGCATCGAATTCGACGCGGCGGAACAGCTTGCCGAGCACGAGGCCGAGACCGCCATGGAGAACCTGGGCTTCGTTGATGCCAGGCCGTTCACCCGTGGTGAACACCTGCAGGCCCGGTCGGCGCAGCACGGAGCGCCAGTCCGTCTGCCGCTGCCAGATGCTTCCGAGCCGTTGTGCGGAGGCGGACGGTCTTGGCTGGGACGCGTTCCACACCAGGGCGAGGTACCGGAACATAGTGGCGCTGCCCGGTGCTACACGACCAGGATGGGTCGGAACTGCCGGACATACTCGTGCTGGTCGTTCAGCACGGTCGAACCTTCCTGCAACCAGGCATGGGCAGCAAACGGTCCCGTTCTGACGCCGAGAACCCAGCGTGGGGCCAGGCCCTCATGCGACAGGAAGTGGAGCAGGGCCAGGGAATCCAGCAGGCATTCGTCGCGAGCGGTGAACACGAAAGGCCGCAGGGCATCGTAGGCCGCCAGGGCTGGCTTCATCGCCTCGATGGCTTCGTCGGCTTCGGGAGCCTCCTTGCGTTCTGCACGCGACCCCTGGAGTTGGGTCCGCCGTCGTGCAATATCGCGTGTGATGGCCTGCAAGGTGCGGCAACGGATCCAGCAGGCGGCGGTGGCCACGCTGCGCACGAAGCGCAGCGAGCGCCGGATGTGCACGGTCGTCCGATGTGGCTTGCCTGGGGCCGAGGTCAGGCCATGACCCAGGTCCTGATCCAGCTCGATGGTCGACGTCGCTTCTTCGATGCTGTCGACCGGGCGCGTGTGGAACGCACTGCTGATATCGGTGTTTCTTATGCCGGTGTTTCTTGTCCAGGTGGTCGTGGCGTCCACTACCAGACCCTGCGAGACGAGCTGGTGCAGCAGGGCGGCCGTGGCCGAGGAGCTGAGGGAGGTGCCGCTGTGCTGCGCCGTGATCGGCCAGTCCTGGAGCCTTTGGGCCAGCATTTGCGAGGCGGGGCCACCGATGCCGAGGTAGCGGCTGCGACGCAGGTCGAGGAGGATGACCTGACCATCGCATGCGCACGCACGGACATGGCTCGCCAAGGTCAGCTCGTGGGGAGCACCGACGTGGATCATCTGGGCCTCCCGCTGGTGGATCAATCTGATCGGCCGCCGCGGCCGCGTCGCGAGGGAGATCGCGATGGTGGACCGCAGCGGCACTTGTGGCCTCAGGCGTGCGTCGGACATTGATGACGCACGCCGTGGCCGTTCAGGGGACCTTCTTCCCCTCGATCTCGACGCTGTCCTCGTACGAGTTGGGTTGCGGGAGGCCCTGCGTCAGTGCCTTCGCGTCGCCCAGGTCGATGAGTTGCGGCTCCGGTGCCGCTTGCGCTTGCTTGTCCATGATGAACTCCTTCAGGTTGAGACTCGAACTGCCCTCGGCGTTTCAGGCGTCGGGCGAAATGAAGGTAATGCCGGCTGGCGGGGCCGTCGAGAGTTCATGGCGGGCGATCTTGGGCGTTTGATTTGGTCCTGGGCGATCCACCGCTGGAGAAGAGCTTCAATTCGAGGGGAGCCCCTAACTTCGCAACGACGGTGTTTCGGTTCGATTTCGGTGGCTCGGCATGGGCACCGAGTGGATCGCCGCAGCGGGTGTTTCAATCGCTTACAAGAAAGTGGGGTGCAGCAGGCCTGCGATTTCGTCTTACCGCCATGGGAGCAGAAAAGCCAAAGGGCGAGGCGAGTGCCCTCGAGAAAACCTGGAGCTTGAGCTGGCAGGCGGCTCCAGGCCGCGACTTCCTCGCCCACGAGCGCACGTCCGAGAGGATCCGGGAGCGACTGATTGCTGCGCACCGTCAGTCGGGGCGGCAGCTGCTGTACTACGTGCTGATGCCGACCGAGATCCACATCGTCGCGCGCATCGACGACGGGGACGGCATCGTGGGCGTCATGCGTTCTTGCAGCCACATCCTGTCGCGGTGGGTCCGCGCGGCCCATGTACGACGCGGGCCGGCCTTCGCTGCGAAGTGCCGTGCCGAACCCCTCGAGTCCAGACAGGCCTTGCGGCGCGAGATCCTCATGCTGGCATGGCGCCCGGTCAAGCTGGGCCTGTGCAAACGGCCGAAGCGTTACCCGAACGCGGCACTGAGCGTCGTCACGGGTTTGAAGTCCGGTGAGGGCTTCGATGCGAAGCCGCTGCTGTCGCTCTATGGAGAGCTCATCACCGTGGCGCGCGCGGCGCTCGATGCCACGCTGCGTGCGCGACCCTCTGACGAAGCGTGGCGCGTGTGGGAGCTCACACGGGGCCTTGAGGAGCCGGCGACGCAGCAGAGCCTTGCCTCTGCCGCAGCCACTCGCCGAGCTGTTGATCCCATGGCGGCCTCACTGATCGCCGCAGGCGGCGGCTATGGCGTCGAAGGCGCGCTGTCGCTGCTGGAGGCCTGGGTGTGTGCCAAGATCGATGCATCCGGCAGGCTCGATACGCCGACATGTCCCCGCGGGCTGAAGGTCAGGGCTCGCGCCCTGGTCGCCTGCATGGCGGCCGATTGCCGGCTGTGTTCCTCCGCATTTGTCGCACGACATTACGGCTGCAGCAAAGGCACGCTGAGCGTGCAGATGGCCCGCCGCCGGTCTCATGTCTCGGATAGGAAGCTGCTTGCGATGCCACTCCAGCGGGTTCTTCAGGACGTGGCGGAATTGCGCAGGGCAGGTTTGATGCGAAGCATCCCCGGAAAAGATCATGCGTAGGCATCTGCTGCGTCGCCCTTGCCTTCGGCTGAAGACTGACGCCGAGTCGCGCTGCTGGCGATACTGCGCCGCGCAATGGCTACACTTCCCACATGGGTGCAGTACCAGATGCCAGTGTATTGGCGGTGTCGAGTGAAGCGTTGAAGTCACGGGTTGCCAAGCTGGTCTCAGACGTGGACGCGCTGGCCGTGGTGCTTCCCAAGGCGTTCGCGAAATCCCGCCTGGAGACGGTGCGGATCATAGCCAGGGATGTGGCCGAACGGTCGCAGGCCGTCGTGCTCTCGATGAGCTTGAGTCGGCCACCAGCGGAGGTTCTTGAGACGGTCGAAGCGCTGCGGGCCTTGCTTGCTCGTCTGCGCTTGCTGAGCTCCCGAACTCGCATCGAACAGGGCACGCTGCTGTCCATCGTGCTGATGGAGACGCTCACCGCAAGCTTGTGCGTGGACTTGGATGCATGGCAGGCGAGTCGGGATGCAGGTCTTTCGGTTGCTGACGCCGGTTGATCAGGCAGTTGGCGTGCGCGCTTCGATCCAATCGGCAATGTCTGTCTGGCGCCATGCGACGGCCCTGACGCTGATTTTGATCGGTCTGGGAAACTGCTTCTTGGCGACCATGCGATAGATCGTGGATCGACCCAGCCCGGTGGTGTTCATGACCTTAGGTAGGCGCAGCAAAGCCTGGGGCGTCAGACTCGACGACACGCTGTGTGGATGTGCTTGCATGTTGTGCTCCCGTGTCCTGTTCCATTCAGTTTAGGCACGGACAGCTCGGTTCTAGCTGCTGAAATTCAGCAAAATTCAGCGCCCTCGTCCCTGCCGCGATCGCCGGGATTCGTGGCCTTGCACTGCGCCTGGCTGCATTGCTGTGGACGCTGGCGTGTTCTGAGCCCCATGCCTGCAGTGGCTGCGACCCCTGGCATGCGCTGCTGCGCGGTATGCACCTCCTTGGGGGCGCGTGCTGCGCTGGCCGCCAAAGCTCCGAGAATGGAGCCGGACATCGACGACCGCTGAAGGCGAGGCGTGCATGGCAAAAGGTGAGGCCAGGGCGAAGGGCAAGGCTATGGGCAAGACAATGGCCAAGGTCAAGGACGCCGAGCTGGAGACGCTCGCGAAGATCAAGCGGCTCGCCGTCGCCGCCATGTTCTCTGACGACGATCTCATGGACGAACTGGTGCTCAAGGGCGGGAACGCCATGGCCCTCATCCACAAGCTGACGTCCCGCCAGTCCATCGACCTGGACTTCTCCATGGCCAGGGACTTCGAAGGCGGGGTCGATGGCGTCCAGGCCAAGATCGTGCGTGCGCTGCAGCAGACCTTTCGGGTCGCGGGGTACGAGCCATTCGACTTCAAGATGTCGGAGAAGCCCGCGCAGGTCTCGCCCGAGTTGGCCGGCTTCTGGGGCGGTTACGACATCGAGTTCAAGCTCGCCCCGACCGAACAGTACGAGGCCCTGAAGCAGGACATGGACAAGCTGCGGAAATCGGCGCTGAACATCGGGCAGGGGACGAAGTTCAGTATCGACATCAGCCGCTTCGAGTACGTCGAGGACAAGGAGCCCGCCGAGGTCGATGGCTACCGCATCTTTGTCTACTCGCCAACGATGATCGCCTGCGAGAAGCTGCGGGCCATCTGTCAGCAGATGGAGGTCTACGGTCCGGTGGTGAAGCGCTCACGGCCGGGCGCGCCGCGCGCTCGCGA
The DNA here is from genome assembly GCF_027498415.2 of Paucibacter sp. M5-1. Taxonomy (NCBI): domain Bacteria; kingdom Pseudomonadati; phylum Pseudomonadota; class Betaproteobacteria; order Burkholderiales; family Sphaerotilaceae; genus Roseateles; species Paucibacter sp. M5-1. Next base: position 19,401 of record NZ_JAPZLM020000002.1, on the reverse strand, counting down.
TTTCATCGACATCTACGTGCTGGTCGAGGAGCTGGGCCTGACCTTGATGCAGGCGAGGGCGCTCCAGATCACGCGGGAGATGTTCAAGGTGAAGCATGTCGAGCTGGCCTGGCTGGCCGACATCGACAAGGAGCGCGAGTTCCATCGCCAGAACTTCGAGGCCGTCAGACAGACGATGGCCACTGCCTACGACCTCAAGGAATTCGACTTCTACTTCGACTATGTGGTCAAGCTGGCGAACGAGGTCCTGGCAGCGATGACGCCCTGACTTGGGATCAGAAGCTCTTGGGGACGTGCAGGCGCCAAGCCGATTCGTAGCGGGTGTCGGCCATGTCGTGCGTGAGGTAGAAGTCGTGCTTCATGGGGAAGCGCCGGATGATGTCGACGACGCCGTCCCGGTAGCCGGCGCGTTCCAGATAGAACCCGATGGCCTGGTGGTAGGGGTAGGTGAAGCCCATCTTGCTCAGCATGGCACCCAGGGCGTTCACTGAGAACTTGCCCCTGGCGAGCTCGAACGCTTTGGCCACCTCCGCGACGTCGCCGCAGTAGGTGGGGCGCACTGCCGCGTCGATGAGCGTCCGCTCGATGCTGGTGACCCGCACTTTGGCGGCGTGGCCTTCGCCTTGCTGGTGCTCCTGATCGACGACGCCAAGCTCGCCCGTGTTTGCGCTGTTGAGGAGCACGATGCGAAGCTCCCCGAAGTCCACCGCGTTCTGGCTGACTCGAGCTGGTTGGCGGAAGGCCTTGTCGATGGCCGCCTGCGTGATGTCGTCGCCCGTCGAGGACGGGGTTGACCGTTCGTGGCTGATGTAGACGAGCTTGGGAACCTGCTCTGTGAGGCCATGCATGCGCAGGGCCGTGTAGTGGCTGAAGTAGCTGTTGGCCTTGAGGTGCAACAGCAGCTCCATCGTCGCAGGTGTGCCCCAGGTGTACACGGTCTCCGGCCTGTTGGGGAAGTCGAACTTGTGCCGCTTGAGCCGCCCGCTTTTGAGCAGAAACTCGATGAAGGCAGTGAGCGTGGTGCTTTGGGCCAACCGCCACCCTTTGCGCTGCTGCGCCAGGGCGGACGCAATCTGCCGCTCCCTCAGGATCGGAGGCATCTCCTCGCTGAAAAACGCCAGGATGTCTGGCTTGGCGATCTGTATGCGAGTTCGGTTCATAGGAACCAGTCGTTCGTCGTGCTATGAGGCATTTATGCCTCATAGCATGATGTTGATTCGAAATACTGTCAAGATCTTGAGCCCCTTCGTTCCCTCGATTGAGGGAATTCAAGACAAAGATACGAGTAAATTTCTATGACCTTCGCGTCGCTGCTGGCCCAGCCAAGTAGGGGCAAATGCTGTCTTTGTTATAATCAGGAGCTTATAAGCTCCTGATTACGGCAAAATTATCTATCTGCGCGCCTGGTCGCTTGTCCGGCACGTGGTGTGGGTTGGCTCCGGGCACCGCCTGCACGGGATGTGATACCGCTGCTGTTTGTCGCGGTAGAACTTGGGCCCGAGCTTGGGGAGGAACTTTCGCTTAAGCCATGCGGCCCGTACCCGTGCCAGGGGTCGGCGGGCTGGTTCCTTCCCGCTTCGCGTGAACGGCCCGCCTGCCGAACTGGCTTGCCAGATCGGCCCCCTGGCACCCGCCACGCCCGGTGCCGGGCCGCTCCGCCCTCGCGCTGTGCGCGAGAAGGTGCCACGTTGCGCAAGGGCTCGCCAGTTCGCCTGGGCGAGGTCCTGGCCAGCCCATGCCCGGATCTTCCGCCTCGCGGGGCGGGTGCGGCGCTAGCGGCGGCCCTGTGTGCTCAGGGCCGCGACAGGCGCTGCATTGAACTGACTTGGAGCGCCTGTCCCCTCGTGCCTCACCGGGAGCTTTTGCGGCATAAACCGAGCCTGTCCGAGGCCGCACCAGGCGGCGAGCTGTCCGGGTGCAGCCTAGGCAGCCGCTATCTATTCCACGTCGCCTGGTGTTCCGCCCCGCTGCGGCGCCTCAGGACCGACCGGATCTGGCCTGCTTGACTATCCATTCAAGCTTGCAGTGCTCTCCTAAAGTGCGCTGCCGAACAGACCCCGAGACCCGAGCTAGTGCAAGGTCAGTCATCCCTTGCGCCAATGCCAACTGCCCCCATCACCCCGAGAACTGAACCAAATCGACTTGCGTACGAGCTGCGGGCGGGGGGCTCTGTGGCTGCTCGAATATCGACCGTGTTTCCCGCTGCTCATTGGTCTCGCTGTCTTGTTGATCGCGTCCTCGGCACTTCAGATCGCAGCGGCCCTGGGCCGCCCTGATCTGTGGGGAGACTGTGGCTCGCGCGCAAGATGTTGTTTGGCTTTGCGCTTGCGCTGAATCTGGAGCTCCTCTTCATGGCAGAGCGGAACTGCTCGGGCCAGCCGACCTCGACCGGCCCGTTGCCCAAAGTACTCGCCTCCGCAGCGCCGTGGTCTGCGGCCTGCTTCTTGTTCACCCTGCAATGCCCGCTCGTGCTGACGCACCAACGTCTCGACGGGAAACCGGGCTGACTTGCCAGCCGCGCAAAGGAGAACCCATGAACCACACCGCCCCGACACACGCCGCCTGGCTCGCCATGCTGGTGCTGACTCTCGCAGCTTGCGGGGAGCGTGAACCGCCGGCACGCCCTATCGCGCCAGCGCCCGCCGTCAGTACACCAGCTACAGCGGGTGCGGATGACGCCTACGACGTGACAAAAATGGACTTCAAGACACCTCCTGCGGTGCTTTCAAACGAACGCCACACCGGCCCGTTTGCCAGCGGTGATGCGCTCAGCCTGGACGCTTTGCTGAAGCCGCTGCTGCCGGGACCGGTGAAGGAGATCCGCCTCGACACCACACACAAGATCATCGAAATCGCGCCGGGCGTGAAGTTCAGCGCCTGGACCTTCGGCGACCAGGTGCCAGGCCCGGCCATCCGCGCGCGCGTCGGTGACCGCATCAAGTTCACGATGACCAACCGTTCCGACGAGCCCGCGCCCGGCGTCCAGATGACGGCCGCGCCGATGATGCATTCGATGGACTTTCACGCGGCCATGGTGTCGCCGCAGGACAAGTACCGCTCGATTGCACCGGGTCAAACCATTTCCTTCGAGTTCACCCTCAACTATCCCGGCGTCTTCATGTACCACTGCGGCACGCCGATGGTGCTGGAGCACATTGCCTCAGGCATGTACGGCATGGTGGTCGTTGAGCCGAGCGGGGGCTACCCCACCAAGGTAGACCGAGAGTACACGGTGGTCCAGAGCGAGTTCTACACCCGGCCCGATCCGGCCAAACGCAAGCTCGATGGCCAGCCGCTGCACGTGCTGGACAACGATCGACTGCGCAGCAAGCAGCCCAACTACACGGTGTTCAACGGCCGCTACAACGGCATGATCGACGTGCCGCTGCAGGCCAAGCCGGGCGAGCGCGTGCGCCTGTTTGTGCTGAACGTCGGGCCGTCCAACACCTCGAGCTTTCACGTCGTCGGCACTATCTTCGACCGCGTGTGGATGGACGGAAACCCCGACAACCAGTTTCGCGGCATGCAGACGGTGCTGCTGGGCTCTTCCAGTGGTGCCATTGTTGAGTTCATCATCCCCGAGGCCGGCAGCTACGTGATGGTGGATCACCACTTCGCCAACGCCGCGCAGGGCGCGGTGGGCCTGATTGCCGCCGGCGGTCCGGCCGGTGACCCTGAGCACCACAACATGCCCGCGACCGCAACGCCCGACAACGCGCAGGCAGTGGCCGGCAAGCTGGCCTTCGAATCGAAGTGCCTGGCCTGCCACTCCATCGGCGGAGGCGACAAGCTGGGCCCAGACCTGCTGGGCACCACCCAGCGCAACGATGACGCGTGGCTGACACGCTGGCTCAAGTCGCCGGAAGAGATGATGAAGACTGACACCAAGGCCAAGGCAATGCTCGAGAAATGGAAGATCGCCATGCCCAACCAGGGCTTGAGCGACGAGGAAATCAAGCAGTACCTGGCCTACTTCAAGTGGGCAGATGCGAACGTCAAGAAGCCATGAATGGGCTTGCTGTAAGCGCAAAGCTACTGCCGGACGAGGCAGAACGTAGGCGCCTGCGCCTGATTGCCTTGTCTCGATGGGACAACGAAGGTGGTGCCGGCTCCGACATGCCGGCACTAGACGCTGGAGCCGGCAATGCGCCCGTCGATAAGGCAACTTCGTCCGATACCGAAGCCGTGCAGCTTCGCATTCGTGTCATTGCGCTGGAGAACCTGGTGATCGCCCTGCTGGCGCAGGCATCCATGGCTCAGCTGGAACTGGTGGGCGAGATGGCGGACTACATCTCTCCGCGCCCTGGCTTCACACCCCACCACCTGACCCTTCGCGCGGCCGACGAGATGCGCAGTCTGGTGAACCGCGCAAGCCCCTTCCGCAACGCTCCCGTAACTTGATCAGTCCCCATGCACAGCTTTCACATCTACCGCTACGACCCGGATCAGGACAAGGCGCCGCGCATGCAGGTGCTCGAACTGGCGGTGAACCCCAGCGACCGCATGCTGCTGGACGTGCTGATACGGCTGAAGGCGCTCGACCCGAGCTTCAGCTTCCGGCGCTCCTGTCGCGAAGGCATCTGCGGCTCGGATGCGATGAACATCAATGGCAAGAACGGGCTGGCATGCATCACCAATATGCGCGCGCTGCCCGCCAAGGTGGTGCTAAAGCCGCTGCCGGGCCTGCCCGTGATCCGCGACCTGATCGTCGACATGACGCAGTTCTTCAAGCAGTACCACTCCATCACACCCTATCTGATCAACAACGAGCCGGCGCCCGAACGTGAGCGGCTGCAGTCGCCCGAGCAGCGAGAGTCGCTCAACGGCTTGTACGAATGCATCCTGTGCGCCTGCTGTTCATCGGCCTGCCCAAGCTATTGGTGGAACCCTGACAAGTACGTCGGCCCTGCTGGCCTGCTGCAGGCCTATCGCTTCCTGGTGGACAGCCGCGACACGGCAACGTCCGAGCGCCTGGACAACCTGCAGGATCCCTATCGCCTGTTCCGCTGTCGAGACATCCTGAACTGCGTGGATGTATGCCCGAAGAACCTGCTGCCTGCGGCGGCCATCGGCAAGATCAAGGAGATGATGGTGCGGCGTGCTGTCTGATCTCGCTGCGTGCGGAGTCGCCGACCAGTCTGTTCTCGGAGAGGAAGATCCGGGCGCAGCCATGGACACTTTCTACAGAGGCCAGGAAGCCGACACCTTGCCCCCGGAGGTCGTGCCGTCCGAGCTCGTGAATTCTGAAGAGCCGTCCGTATCGAGTGTTCAAGAGGCGGCTTGCCTTGTGACGTTCATGGTTGATCCGTCGAACCGTTCCTAGCTTTTCACCAGTCGCTGTATCCAGTCCAGCAACACGGCTGGCAGCGCTCCCGGTGTCGCGAGCAGGGCGTAGTGGTGGGCACCAAACAGGGTGGACAGATAGCTGGCGGCTTGCCGCTCCACCGTCAAGCAGAACGGCGCGATACCCTGAAGCTTCGCCTCGGCCACGGCCTGTCTTGTGTCTTCGATGCCGTAGCGGCCTTCATAGATGTCGCAGTCGTTCGGCTTGCCGTCCGACAGCAGCAATAGCAAGCGGTGAGCAGCACCCTCGCGCATCAGCGTCGCGCTGGCGTGGCGGAGGGCAGCGCCCGTGCGTGTGTACTGGTCGGGCGCCAACGCCGCAATGCGCAGTGCCACTGCGGGGCCGTAGGGCTCGTCGAAACGCTTGATATCCCACAGGCTCACCGCCTTGGGCCCGTTCCCCGAAAAGGCCTGCACCGCGAAGGGTTCGCCCATAGCGGCCAGTGCAATGCAGACGAGCAGCAAGGCTTCGCGCTCGACATCGATGACACTTCGCTGCTTCGCAATCCAACCATCGGTGGATCCGCTGACATCGATGAGCAGGAGGATCGCCATATCGCGCCGGGCTCGCTGCTCAGAGCAGTACAGCGCCTGTGCCATGGGCCACCCGGCGCGCCGGTTTACCAGGTTCTCCACACAGGCTTCGAGGTCGATGTCATCCCCGTCCGGCTGGCGGCGCCTGCGGGTGCGCCGGGGTCGCAGGGCCGCAAAGCGTTGGCCTATGACGCCAAGCAGCGAGCGATGCTGGGCCAGCGTGTCATCCACCCACCGCTGCGCCCCGTCCGGCCCCATCAGTACCCGCACCGTGGCACCTGGATGGCGATAGCCCTCAATGCGGCAATCCCACTCCGGGTAACAGAACTCCTGAGGCGCTTCTGTGGCGGACGAGGTCGTGTGCCTGGGTCGGACCGTGGGCGGGTCATCGGACAGCAGCACCTCCGGTGCATGGCCCGGGCTCCAGACCAGGCGTGCCTGGGCCAGCTCGGAGACCATGTCGGCGAACTCGTCGGCGGCCGCAGCCTGGTCGCGGTCGGTGGGCCGCTGCATCCCGAATGGATCCTCGGCCTGCTCGTGCGGCACCTCGGGAGGGATCATCCACGCACCCGGCGTGGCCTCGTCCTCCTGCGCAGAACCTTCGCGCACTTCGGGGCGACGGGTCAGGCGTGCGCTGCGAGCAGCGCGAGCCTCGTGGCTGTTGAAACCGTTGCTGTCGACGAGAGGCGAGCCGATGGCATCGCCCGGCATGCGCAAGTCGCCGGTCCAGCAGTCCCGGAACAGGGCTGCGTGGCCCAGGGGCGCTGCGCTGGGGATGTCGCGAACCATGTCCGCCGCAAGCCCTTGCGCGATGCCCCTCGATGCCAGCGGTGATGCACACAAGGGTGCGTGCGCATTCGGCCCCTCGCAAGGCTGCGCCATCAGGGCTCGCACCCAGGCCTCCAGCGGGCGGCGCGTTGCCGGGAACTGTGCCAAGGGCGGACGAGCCGCGAGCGCTTCGCTGCGCATCCTGTTCAAGGCAGCGCTCATCCCGGGCAGCAAGCGGGCCAGTGCCGCGTCCGCCGCAACGGCTTCCATCAGCAGGTAGATGTCAAGAACCAGCGGCGCCGCACAGAATTCCGCGCCTGCTGCGCTGCCCCGGCTCGCCCGCATGGCCTGTACCAGGGCCAGGGTGCGAAAGCGCTCCGAGGCCAGGCCGGCATCCGTGAGGCCGGTCTCGGACGGCAACCAGATGCTGTGGCCATCGGTGGCCGGCAGTGTCAGGTGCGCTCGCGGGAAGGCGCTGCGCTGGAAGGTTCTGGCCAGCCAAGTGGGACGTGCCGGCAGCTGCGCGGTGCGCAGACGATAGGAAGTGCCGAACACCGCCTCGATCAGCAAGCCCAGCCGCGGCGCCACATCCGTCAGCCGGGTCACGGGCCGACTTGCTGTCTTGGCCCGGTGCTGTCGCCAGAAGTTCTGCGTGAAGACGGTCGCGTGTCGGGCCAGGTCGGTGATCACGTCCTCGGCTTCGGCCATTGCGGTCTTGCTCAATCAAACAAAGCTGGCGTCGACCAGGTCGCGCATCGCGTCCACCAGCGACTCGTCGTCGGACAGTGGCGACACCACGGCGCTGAGGCAGGCCTGCCGTACCGGGATGCCACTGACCACCAGCGCCGCCGCCGCGATCAGCAAGCGGGTGCTCGGCACCTCGGCCAGGCCACGGTCGCGCAAAGCGCGCAACCGATGCCCAAGCGATACCAGCGCCATGGCCGTGCCATGGTCGGTGCCGGTCTCGTTCTCGATGATCGCCGCTTCGCGAGGGCCAGGCGGGAAGTCGAAGTCGAGCGCGACGAAGCGCTGCCGCGTGCTGGGCTTGAGGTCCTTGAGCATGCGCTGGTAGCCTGGGTTGTAGGAGATGACCAGCTGAAAACCCGGGGCGGCCACCAGCGTTTCGCCAGTCTTGTCGATCGGCAGGATGCGGCGATGGTCGGTCAATGAATGCAAGACCACCATGGTGTCTTGGCGGGCCTCGACCACCTCGTCGAGATAGCAGATGGCGCCCTCGCGCACGGCGCGGGTGAGCGGGCCATCTTGCCAGGCCGTGCCATCATGGCGTATCAGGAAACGGCCGATCAGATCACTGGCGCTCAGATCGTCATGGCAAGAAATCGTGATCAGCGGACGTTGCAGCTTCCAGGCCATGTGCTCGACAAAGCGGGTCTTGCCACAACCGGTGGGTCCCTTGAGCATCACCGCCAGTTGCAGGGCGTGGCAGTGCTCGAACACGGCCACTTCTGCACCGGAAGCCTGGTAGTAGGGCTCATCGGCAGCGGATGGCTGCGACCCCTGCAAGGGGTCGACGGCGCGGATCAGCGCGGCGCTCAAGAGGCGCTCACGGCGTTGGGCGGAACCGTTGCAATGGCATCTTCCTCCAGGTCGAAGCGGGGTATGTGGCGGAAGAAGTCATAGATGAACAATCCCACGCCGATTGCGAACAGCGAACCGGTGGCAATCAGCATCACGAAGTGCACCTGTATCTTCAGCTGTGCGTCGAGATAGCCCATGCCCATGATGCGCTCCAGGTACACCTGTGCAATGCCGGCGGTGGCAAAGGACAGGGTCATACCGAACATGCCGCCCAGTTGCATCCAGAAGGCCCAGTAGCCGAGACTGCTGCCCTGCTCGCTGCGTCCCGGCGTCATCGCCGGGAGGGCATAGGTGATCATCGCCATCACGATCATGGCGTAAGCGCCATAGAAAGCCGCATGCCCGTGCATCGCGGTGATCAGCGTGCCGTGGGTCCATTTGTTGACGTCGGGGAAGGTATGCGCCAGGCCCAGCAGGCCGGCCCCGAACAGCGTGAACAGCGCGCTGCCGATGGTCCAATGCAAGGCCAGCGTATTGGGGTGCGAGAAGCCCGCCCGCCGCATGGCCGAGTAGGCGAACATCGCCATGCCCACCAGTGCCGCAGGCTCAAGCGCGCTGAAGATGCCGCCGATGGGCAACCAGTAGGACGGGACGCCCACCCAGTAGTAATGGTGCGCCGTGCCCAGAATGCCGGCGATGAAGACCAGGCCGACGATCACATACAGCCACTTCTCCATGACCTCCCGGTCGGCACCGGACAGGCGTATCAGCAGGTAGGCCAGGAAGCCGCCTTGGATCATCACCCAGACCCCCTCGACCCAGAGGTGAATCGTCCACCAGCGGTAATAGATGGATACGGTGTAGTTCTCGTACTCCAGCAAGGCGGGCAGGTACAGCAGAGCGCCCAGAGCCAGGCCGAGCACGAGCACGCCCTCTGTCGTGGTGAAGCGTTTGGATTGCCAGATCGTCATGCCGATGTTGTAGAGAAAGATCAGCATGCAGATCACGATCACGATCTTGTGGGGCAGCGGCTGCTCCAGCAGCTTGTTGCCCGTGCCGTAGCGGAACAGATAGCCCACCACGGCGGTCACACCCATCAGGGTCCAGAGGACCAGTTGCACATAGGCGAGCTTGGTGCTGTAGAGCTCGGTGCGCGATTCGTCCGGCACCATCCAGTATGTAGCGCCCATGAAGCCGGTCAGCACCCACACGATCAGCAGATTGGTGTGGATGACCTTGGTCACATCAAAGGGCAGGATGTTCAGCAGCGGATCAGGCCCGACATACTTGGCGGCCGACAGCAGCCCGAACACCAGTTGCAGCCCGAACAGGACCATCGCCACGGCGAAGTACCAGTAGGCAACCGATTGAGACCTGTAGCGCATGGGGATGCTCCTTCAGAGGCGGCCGCAGTGGACTGCTGCCTGTTTTGGAATGGGCGCGAAATTCCGCTACTTGAAGGTCGCCAGGTACGCAGCGAGGTGGCCGAGCTGTTCGGCGCTCAGGTCTTTCTCGTAGGTGTTCGGCATGAACGAAACCCCATCGGCCGAGTACATGGCGCCCGCCACCAGGTGCGCGCTGGGGTGGGTGACGGATTCGCGAATGAACGCCTCGAGGTCGGTGGCCTTGCCCTTGTAGGCAGGAGACGCCAAGGTCTGCTGAGTGCGGGTGGCGATGCCGGCAAGTGAAGGTCCGGCCATATCGACGCCCGCCACGATGGAGTGGCAGGCGGTGCAAGCGGGTGCGGCGCTTCTGAACACCCGCTCGCCCAGAGCCACCGGATCCTTGCCGGAATCGGTCGCGCGCGATCCCGCAACTGACGTTGCAGGCCCAGCCAGTGCGGCCTGAGGAAGGATCGCGACTCCCGCCGCTGTGCCAGCGCCGGTGACCGTGATCGGCCGCGGCGGCCAGCCCTGGTTGTCCACGCGGCTGACCCAATCCAAGAATGCGATCAAACCATCGATATCGGCGTCGCTGAGATCTTGCTGCGGCATCAGCCGGCGGTGGCGCTGTTCGTCGTAGAACTTCGACGGATCCTTCAGGAAGGCTCGCAAGTAAGGCGCACCGCGCTGTTGCGCGATCTTGGTGAGGTCCGGTGCGTAATAGGCACCCTCGCCGAAGATCGTGTGGCAGTTGATGCAGTTGTTCTTGTGCCAGACGTTCTTGCCCAAGGTGACCGCCGGCGTGATGTTCTGCGCGTTGGTCAGTTTCGGAAACTGGCGGTGACTGTCGACGGTGAGCCCCAGAAAGATCAGTGTGGCGACCAGCGTGGAGCCGATTGCAAAGTAGCGTGCTTGGCGTTTGTTCATGGGGCTGCGACCTGCGTCAGACGCTGATGCCTGTCCAGTAGATGACGCTAATGGCGCCTGCGTACGCGATACCGGCGCCCATCAAACCCAGCACGACATAGCTGAACACCTGGAAACTTCGGAACGCGGTCATGGGAGCCACCTCACCTTTGCTTCCACGCGCTCTCTCAGGGGCAAAAGAGGCTGTGAGCCCATGCAGGGTGGCGAGTCCGGCTCTCGCAGTCAGTGCGGCAGCGCACATAGCTGAAACTCTTGCAAACGTGCGTGCGTCTCGAACGCCCAGATGCCCGCATCGGAATGACCCGGCGACGCGCCAATTTGAATGACCGCTCATTCGCCAACAGCAGGGGAAGGCTGCGGGCTGAGCTTGCGCCAATCTCTGCTGTTGCGATGCACCGCCGAGCATCTGCGGGCGCGGCAGGACGGCGGAGGCGACGGCCAAGCCAATATCGCTGCGGCCTGCGCCCACTGCAACGCATTGCGGCATCGGGCTCGGGATCCCCTGTCGCCGCTTGCTTTCGCGGCCCATGTCCAGCACCGCTGAATCGGGGTGCTTGGCTGCCTATCGGGATGCTGGGCAAGCTGGGCGGGCGGGGCGGCGTTGCGCGCCGAAGTTAGAAGCTGTTGCGCATCGGCTTGTCGCGCGGGATGCAGGCTTGGACGCAATTGGACTGGGCGGGGCAGCCCGTCCCGTGCCAGGGGTAGCGGGCCTGTTTCCTTCCCGCGTTGCGGGAACGGCCCGCCTGGCCGAACTGGCGCTGCCAGATCGCCGGTCCTGGCACCCGCCACGCCCGATGCCGGGCTGCCCTTGCTACGTCGGGCTTGGCTTCTGCTTCGTCCTGCGATCTGGTGGTGGTGGTGCGGGCGCAGGTTTTGGTTCTGCGGACAGCTTCTCGGTGCTGGGATCTTCAGCCTTCTGATGAATCTCGCTCATGAGCTTGTCGAAGGCACTTGGCGGCTGGTCGTCGATGAACTTGAGGTCGCTTTGGGCCAGGAGCCAATACAGGGGCGCGGGGCTGTCGAGCCCGCAGGCGGCGCAAGAAGCTCGCTCTGTGAGGAAGAGCGACATCGCGTTGGGCCGGTCGAACTTGAATGGCTTTTTGCAATGCAGGCAGGTCAGCATCGATTTCAGCGCATTGGTGATGAACTTTGTCGATGGCCGCGGTCCACGGCTCAGGAGGTTCTCGTGTGCGCACAGCGAAACCAAGACCAAGTGATTGGCCGTCGCAACGTTTGCGTGGGCGATCTCGGAGAATGCGCGCAGCGACAGTTGTACGAGGAACAGCATCAGGTACGGGAGCATGGTGTAGGCCGCGTCATAGAGGTGGTCCGACCTGGCATCGTTGAAGATGAAGTTGATATTCAGGTCTTCGGTCCTCAGGTGCCTGCCCTGGCTGGTGATGAGGTGGGTCGCCTTTTGCCATAGAGGTTCCAGTCCGTTCTCCATCTCCTTGGAAAACACCCATTGCTCGATGAGGTTGCCGTCGAAGGCCTCCTTCATCGCGAGCTTGTCTGCGGCGAGCTTGAAGATTTCCTGCCTGCGTGCCGGCTGCAGTCCGTTGAGCGAGCTGTAGTTGTCCTTCTCGAACCGGGCCAGAAAGTCTTCCGGGTCTGCCAGCAGCCAGGCGAGGAACAGCATGTTCTCCTTGAACGGCTTGCGCAGCAAGGAGAACGCCACGGCGAACTTGCGCTTCTCCAGGCAACGCATCCCCTCATACAGGAAGTGGAGCATGTCGGCCGTGAGCGCGAGCACCAGGTGCCCGATGAGTACATGCTTCACCGCCTCGGTCAGACCTGCCTCCTTCAGGAGGTCCAAGACGTCCAACTCGCCCTGGCGTCCGGCTTCCGTCGCAGCTTTTGCAATGGCGTCCGCGACCCATTGATGCGCACCCGAGGCTTCGTACTGAACCAGCAGTTCGCCGATCTGGTCATGCAGGTAGAAGCAGTACTCGTGATGGGGCCAGTACTTCGGCGGAATGTGCTGCAGGTCATCCGGCGGACGTATGCCGAGATAGTGCGGTTTCATCGATCCTCCCTCGTGGTGCATTCGTATTCGGCAGCTTTCGCGTTTGGCCTTGATTTTTGATCAGATTGCCGGTTCCCGCCGTCTCAGGCATGACGGCATTGATTCGACCGTACGGCGATCCTGCACTGACGCGACGCGCTTGCCCTGCGCATTGCCTTGCTGAAGAGGCGAGGGGATGAAAAGTCGAAAGGGCGAGCCGGTGGGTGGCGCTTGCCGAGCGGGTTCTTGCACCTTCGCGCATGGCCTCATCCACGCTGGATCGGGGACTGCTGCGCAGTCTTGCCTGCACCCTCTCGCTGTTGTACCGGTAGGTGCCGGCCGGCGCCTGCCGGTGCTGAAGTGCACCGCTGCGCGGTGAGGTGGCGCAGCGGGCTAGCCGCCGCGCGCTGCCGCAGGTGGTGGTGTTTTGACCCGCTGTCCTTGCTCGCGCGTCTGTTCAGGCGGTTTGGGTGGTGGCCTGCTTCCGAGCCGTCCGGTTCTCGACGTGTAGCGCAGCGCCCGCCGGCGGCAAGGGTGCGGCTGCGCCCCGGGTCCTCGCCCGGTCCCTCCGCTGCACTCCGGGCTGCGGCCTGCGGCCCGGCCCTTGCCTTTGGCGCGCCCCGCGCTCCTGGTCCGTCGAGACGGCTCCAGGAAGCAGGGTTTTTCCACCACCAACGCAGAAAGGCGTGCCATGAGCAAGACAGCAACCCCAACCACCCGCGGCAGCAACAGCCGTGCAGCGGACGTTCCCTCCGCACCTCCCGAGACTCACCAGGAAGCAGGCCTGGAAGCCGGCATCGCCCTGCGGGCGCAAAGCCCGGAGGCGGAACTGCAGTACCTGCCGCTGCGCGGGCTACGGCTGGACGAGCGCAATGTGCGCAAGGATCCGCCGACCGAGGGCGAGATCGAGGAGCTGGCAGACCTGATCGACGCGCAGGGCCTGCTGCAAAACCTGACGGTGATTGCCTACGACACGCCTCGGCGCGGCAAGGGTCGCGAGAAGCACCGCATCTACACGCATGGCGTGATCGCGGGCGGGCGTCGCCTGCGCGCATTGCTCCTGCTGGTCAAGCGCGGGCCCATCGTCCTGGACTATCTCGTGGCCTGCGGGGTCGTGCCCGTCGAGCGTGCCATCGCGGTCAGCATGGCCGAGAACCAGGGTCAGAAGCCGATGAGCATCGCTGACACGGTCCAGGCGTTCGCGAACATGGTGGCGGCGGGCGCCGGCATCGAGGACATTGCCGTTTGCTTTGGCCTGACACCGCTGACGGTGAAGCGGCGCCTGAAGCTGGCCGGCGTCTCGCCCAAGCTGTTCGCGATGTTTCGTGCGGGCGAGCTGAACATGGACCAGCTGATGGCGCTGTCGCTGGCCGACACGCATGCCAAGCAGGAGAGCGCCTGGGAATGCCTGCCGGTCTACAGCCGCGATCCTGCCGCGCTGCGGCGCGCGATCCTGGGCACCGGCGTGCGCGGTGCGCTGGTTCGCTTCGTCGGGCTGGACGCCTACGAGCTAGCAGGCGGCGTCGTGATACGTGACCTGTTCAGCGACGAACAGAGCGAATCGGATCACATCGGCGATCCGGCACTGATGCAGCGTCTGGCGCTGGAGCGTCTGCAGGCCAAGGCCGAGGAACTGTGCGCCCTGGAGGGTTGGCCCTGGGCCGAGGTGGCCATCGACTTCGGCTACGAGGTGCAGCAGCGCTATCACGATGCCCCGACACAGCGACGCGAACCCTCCGCTGAGCAGGCACAGGAGCTTGCCGCGCTGGAGCGGGAGCAGGAAGGCATGGACGAGCGGCTGGAAGCCCTGTATGACCGTGAGCCGGAGGACGAAGGCGAGGGCGACGGCGAGAGCGCAGAGCGGGCCATCGAGGCACTGGAAGTGCGTCAGCAGGTCGTGCAGGCCCGAATCGACGAGATCGAGCAGCAACTGGCCTACTGCGAGCCCGAGGTGGCCGCGCTGGCTGGTGCCCTGCTGACGCTGGACCGGGAGGGCACGCTGGTCGTGAAGCGGCACCTGCTGCGCGACGAGGACTATCGCCAGCTGCGCAGCGCCATGGGCGGGGTCGCGGGCCGCTGCCACGCGCTTGGCGATGGCGACAATGTCGCGGGAATGGGCACCGGGCAGTATGTCGATGCAGACGCCAGGCTCTCGGCGGCGCTGTGCCGCGAGTTGGCGGCATACAAAACCGAGGCCTTGCAGGTAACGCTGATGCGCAAGCCGCAGGTGGCCCTGGCCGCGCTCGCTCATGCCATGGCGACTGTGCTGCTGTACGACGATTGCACCGCGCGCTTCGCCTCGCCCACGGCACTGACCGTCTCGGTGCAAAGCTGCAACTGGTCGTTGATTCAGGTCACGCCCCGGCTGAAGGAGAGCTCGGCGCATGCCGCGCTGTCGACCCTGGTCGCGGGCTGGCGCGAGCGGCTGCCTGCCGAGCCGGTGGCCTTGCTCCCCTATCTGCTGGAGCAGTCCGTGGAGACTTTGCTCGACCTGCTGGTGCTGTGTGCGGCTCTGACCGCGAACGCGACGCATGGCTCGACGCACGCAAAGCCGGCCCAGACGCTGGCGAGCGCCACCGGCCTGGACATGGCCGACTGGTGGCAGGCCTCGGGCGAGACCTATTTGGGTCGGGTGTCCAAGGCGCAGATCGGGCAGGCGCTGGCTGAGGCAGGCGAGGGCGAGGCCGGCGTCGGTCTGGCCAAGCTGAAGAAGGAGCAGCTCGTGGAGATGGCCGGGGCGCTGCTGGACGGCAAGCGCTGGCTGCCGGCCCTGCTGCGGGCGCAGGCTTGAGCGAGCGATCCGGGGCAAGGGCGGCGCCCTTGCCCTGTACCCTTGCCCTGGTCCGGCGGCCCGATCCCGTGCCAGGGGACGGCGGGCTTGTTCCTTCCCGCTGCGCGGGAACGGCCCGCCGGCTGCCGAACTGGCCTTGCCAGATCGGCACCCCTAGCACCCGCCACGCCCGACGCCGGGCCGCCTCTTGAGGTGATCGCCCCGGCTCGAACGGCGCGCCAGCCGCTGCGCTTGATGGCACGCCGCCCGCGAAAGACGCCGGGGCTCAGCCAGGCGACAGTCCTTCGGCGCAGCCTGGTGCCAGGGGACCTGGCACGGCGGCCGCGATGCCTGCGAACCGGTGATGGGGCAGTCCCCGCGCCGAGCAGGCCCACCGCGATCCCCCCACGGCGCCCCCATCCGTGGGTGAGGGGGACTTGTGGGGGGATCTTCAAGCGGCGGGCCGGGACAGCGGCGCGCCGCTCGGGCTGCCGATGAAGACACCCCACCCATCCCCCACCCCTTCCCGTGAGGGAAGGGGCCATGCCCACCCCCCGCCCGCCCGTGGGCGGGAGCGAGGAGTCCGAGCGAGAGGATCTGCTGGGAGGCTTCCATCATGGGGCCGGCAGGTCTACTCAAAGGAGTCCCATCATGGCATCCGTTCGTGTGGAACAGCGCAATGCGCATCTGGCCGGCGCGGTCCGGCTTGAGTACCTGGTCAACGGCGAGGAGCGGCTGGCCAAAGCCGTGTTGACCGCGATCAGCAATGTCCGACGCGGCAGCGGCGAGGCGCGGGAGGAGGAGATCACCGCCGTGCAGTGGACCCTCTGGGGAAAGCTCGCGGAAAACGCGAACCAGTACCTGGGCAAGGGCTCGCACGTGAACATCGTCGGCCGGCTGCGCAATAGCAACTACCAGGACAAGAGCGGCGCGGAGGTCTACGCCTTCAGCTTCACGGCCGAGGAGATCGACTTCCTGGACAGCCGGGCGAAGGCGTCGGAGCGCGGCAGGGTGCCAGAAGACGAAGGCTGGGGCGAGTCTTCGCTCGAGCCGCCGGCCTGGCGGGGCCGCTCAGCCCCCAGCGGCTCCGGTGCGCGGGCCAAGCGGTGAACCCTCGGTCTTCATCATCTCTACCGACAGGAGATCATCATGCCCTCTTCTTCCATACTGGCCGTACGCTTCGGCCGTGGCAGCCGCATGCTGCAAAGCGCTGTCCCGCTGGCTGAAGACCAGATGCGCGCTGCCGCTCCATCGATCTTTGCGGCCGGCAAGCACTGCAGCCGCTCGGACCGCTATGCCTATATTCCGACCATTGAGGTTTTGCGTGCCCTGCGCATGGAGGGCTTCGAGCCATTCATGGTTGTGCAGAGCGCGAGCCGCATTGCCGGCAAGGCCGAGTTCACCAAGCACATGATCCGGATGCGCCATGCCGGGCAGCTGCAGCAGGGCAAGTCCGAGGCCAATGAGATCATCCTGATTAACAGCCATGATGGCGCCAGCTCCTACCAGCTGCTGGCCGGGGTGTTCCGTTTTGTCTGCTGTAACGGCCTGGTGGTGGGCGATGTGGTCGAGGACATCCGCATTCCCCATAAGGGGGATATCCAGGGTGAGGTGATCGAGGGCGCGTTCCGCGTGCTGGAGGACTTCGAGGCGGTGGACGCTGCGCTTGATGACATGAAGGCCGTGAAGCTGCGCGCCGAGGAGCAGCAAGCCTTCGCGACGGCCGCGCTGGCGCTGCGCTACGGCGAGCAGGCGGCGGGTGCCACCACGCCGGCGGCGCCGATCACAGCGCAGCAACTGATGCAGCCCCGTCGCATGGAGGACCAGGACGACAGCCTGTGGATGAGTTTCCAGCGTGCCCAAGAAAACCTGATGCGCGGTGGACAACCGGGGCGCAGCACCCAGGGCCGGCGCATGCACACAAGGGCCGTGGGCGGCATCGACCGGGGCGTGCAGCTCAATCGTGCGCTGTGGGTGCTGGCCGAGGAGATGCGCAGGCTGAAGGCCTGAGCGCGGCGCGGGATGCAGTGGCCGCACTCGCGGCCGCTGCACCCGCAAGCACCGCCCATCAGCCCATGAAGTACAAGGTCAGGGCCGAGGATAGGATGGCCGAAGCGAGCGCCGACGATGCGCAGGCCCACCCAACGACCTGCGACCACCCTCGACGCTCGGCGCAGGCTGTTGCGGCTTGCTGGAGGGTACGCAAGGTCGGGTACAGCTCGGAGTGGAACAGCGCGCGGGCGAAGGCCGCCATCGAGTGACGCTCGGACTCGGCTGCGGAGTGCAGGATCTCGCGGGTGCTCCGAGCGATGTGCTTGGCCGCCACGCCCTGGGCATGTTCGGCCAATTGGGCCATGCGCGGCTCCATCGAGGCTGCCTGGGATTGAAGCCGTTCACTGGCTTGCGTCACCTTGTCGCCAGTGGCGCTCAACTGTGCAGCCAGCGCGTCAACGCGGTCGAGCAACCCCGCGATGTCACCCAGCGCTTCGAGGACAAGCGCCTCGCGCGCTGTCTGGGCCGAGTTCACGAGTAATGCACCGCGGGTGAAGTGACCGGGTTCGCGAGCTCGTCCAGGCCAAGCGCGGCAAAGCAGGCATCCAGCTCGGGAAGCACGCCGATCGCCAGCCGGCGCGTGGCCAGTTGCTGCGCCAGTTCGGACTTCTCCGCAGCTCCCGTCGCGTGCTGGATCATCCCCTTGTAGTCGGTGGTGTCGAAAGCCAACTGGCGCAGGTCGCGTCCGCTCGCCATCGCACGCCGGTACACCTCATTGAAGGACAGCCTGCAGTCCAGGCTGGCATGCGCGATGGGGTGCTCCGCAAGGAAGGCCAGCAGCACGAAGAACGAGGCCTCGATGCTCTCGATGCCGTCGTTCATGTTGAACACTAGCTTCAGCCGCTCAGGCGGCACGCCGAGCCGTGACAAGTCCACCAGCGTGGCGATGGTGTCCTTCTGCTGCTTCAGTGCGGGCACGGTGGGGATGACGAAGGCGTCGACATCCTCATGGCTGCCCTGATAGCGGCGCATCAGCGCCAGCAGGTCCTCGACATTGCTGGCGCCGATGTCGATCACTGCGTGGTCGATCGTTTGCAAGTACTCCTGCAGCGCCCCGAACTCGCGGCCGCGCACGGCCCGCCCGGTGTTCTCGTCGGCGTTCAGGCTTTCCACCGACAGCAGCTCGGCGTCGGGGATGCGAGGCAAGAGCAGATGGCGGGCGATGGTGGACTTTCCGACATTGCCCGAGAAATTGATGACGGCGATTTTCATCGATGACTCCTTGAACGAAACAGCGGATTGGTGATGACGGTCTTCATGAACGCGTCGGCGAGTTCCCTGCCGGAGGCGGGCTCTCGCGGCGCGGGCGTGATTGCGGGCCGCGTGGTCGGTGATGGGGCTGGCGAAGGCCATGTCGAAGACACTGCGACAGCCTCGGGATGGTCGCCTGCGTACGGGCCAGCCATGGCAGCACCGCTCACGCCGACATGCCGCAGCTCTCGCGAAATCGTCGCGAGACTCACCTCGATGCCGGCATCGGCGAGTAACTGGCGAATCGCTGACAGCGTGTAGCCCAGCGCGCGCAATCGCACGATCTCGCCGTGGTACACGAGTGCCTTGCGGCTGGCTCGACCCGGCGGGCCGGTGGGTGTCAGTCGAACCATGGTGTCTCGCCCTTCTTCAGTAGGCTCATTGAGGCGATGGATCGAGCTGACGGAAAAGGAACGTCTGTCTGCATGGTTTTCACCTTTTTGCAGTTGCTTTGCAGTCCCTTTGCATCGGTCTCGTGGGCTGATGCGGTCGGGGTCGATGCCCTAATGTTCGTCTACAAATCGACGATTTGAGGTGCTGAATTTTGCTAAGAATCAGCGCCTCAAAAGCGCGATTTCGGACCAATACTTGGTCATGGGTTAGTGCAGCGATAGGGGCGAAGGCGCCCCGATGTATTGCACCCATCCGCGATGGAGGTGGCCATGGACAAGTCGAATCGAGAGCTCTTCTGCGTCGACCTGAAAGGGATGCGAGCAGCGCTGCTGGCGCGTGCGCGACTTGAGGGCGTGTCGCGCTCAAACCTCCTGCGGCGCGTGCTGGCTGAGCTGTTGGGTAAAGAGCAGAGGCGCGACCTCGTTCCCGCTGTGCAC
>NZ_JAPZLM020000001.1:4800000-6038947 GCF_027498415.2 Paucibacter sp. M5-1 | reverse complement strand
GCAAGCCAGGACGATCAGTTTGGGCAAGGCACCGCGCAGGTGGGCGCGGTGCTCCGCCCAAAGAATGCAGCCGACCACACCGGCCAGCACGATCCAGGCGATGCCGGCGCGTGAACGATGCAATGGCTGCAAGGACTGAAATCGCAGCAGGGCTCGCTGGACTGGGAGCCGGTATCGGCGACCTTGTCACTCACCTTCTTCGCAGACGCAATGGGCTTGCTGCCGTGCTTGCCAGCCGCAGATGCAAGCGTCTGGCGATGGCCGACATCATCGACCTTCTGCTGGCGCGCTTGCGGCTTGGAGACAAATGCGTCGGGGCACATCATCGACCTGGCAATGCTTGCGGTGACGGGCACGAGGACCGCCACCAAGCAAAGAAGCCAAAAGCCGATGAGTTTCATGCGCTCGTCAAGAAGAAGTGCATGCATTGAAACAAAGGCAAGCAGCGCGGTCTACCTAGGGAGTTTCCCCGCTTCTCTTGACATTTACAGCAACTATTGGGCACCACTCACCAAGCGTGTGCAGGTGGCACTTCTTTGGGGCCCTCAACACCATTTCGGCCACGTGGCTGCTATGTCTGGGAGGCTACCCACAACGCCGCTGCGAGGTGACTCGCCTCCCTCTGGATCCTCGCCCCTCAGTGAGTGCAATGGAGCTCGGCACTAGCAATGCAGGCTTCGTTCCCCGTCAGCAGCCGACCCAAACCGCTGATCCGTCATCAGTCGTGCGCACGGCGCACTCACACCATCATGAAGAACCTCATCGCTATCCTTCTCACGTGCTTGACGACCATTGCTACGCATGTTTCGCCTAGGCGGAGCTCGACCGCCACATCAAGAAGTGATGGCCTTCATCGACGCGCAGCGCGAGCACTTCGGGGTCGAGCGGGTCTACAAGGCGTTGCAGATCACCCCGTCGGGCTATTGGCGCCGCACGGCACACTAGCACCGCCTGGCGCTGCTGCCTGCGCGAGTCCTGCGCGATGCAGTCCTGGTCGAACAAGTGCAGCGCGTGCATAGCGCTAACTTGCAGGTCTACGGCTACCGCAAGGTCTGGAGGCAGGTGCGCCGCGAGGGCACGGCGGTGGCGCGCTGCATGGTCCATCGGCTGATGCGGCTCAAAGACCTGCAAGGCGCAAGTCGTGGCAAGCGAGCTCGCAGCACCGTACCGTGCGCCGAAGTGCCCTGCCCGCAAGATCGGGTGAAACGGCAGTTCCATACAGACCGGCCGAACCAGCTCTGGGTCAGCGACTTCACCTATGTCTCGACTCGGCAGGGCATGGTGTATCTGGCACACGTCAGGGGACAGAGGTGGCTCAGAAAATTCACCAACGCGCAGCATCGTCGTCGCTTTGGTTTACCCCTTGGTTTACCCACGCAGAGCAATCTCGACGAGGCGAAAAAAAGAGCTACGGCATTTCTGCTGTAACTCATTGATTTACTTGATGAATCTTGGTCGGGGCGGCGGGATTCGAACTCGCGACCCTCTGCTCCCAAAGCAGATGCGCTACCAGGCTGCGCTACGCCCCGACTAAGACCGCTATTCTAGCCTGGTTTTTTACTCGCCCCCGAGACTTATCTGCTCGACCCGCTCGGTGCAGTCCACCAAGCGCCCTTGGCCAGTGATGAAAGCGGTGCGCACCGGCTCGCCCGGCTGCAGCCTCAGCACGGCCTCGCGGTAGCGCCGCAACTGCTGCAAATAATCAGGATTGTTCTGCGGCGCGGGATGCAGCTTGTAGTCGAGCACCCACCAGATCGGCGCCTGTCCGGAGCCGGCATGGCGACAGACCAGCCGGTCCAGACGCATGTCCTGACCCTGCCAGCTGACCGGCACCTCGTTGCCGGCCCACAGCAGGGCCGGCGCATCGAAGAACGGCGCGCACTCGGCGCTGTCCAGGATGGCCTGCGCACTGCGCTCCAGCCGTTCGCTGCGTTTGGCATCCAGGCCGTACATCTGCGCGGCGGCCGCCAGCAGACGCGGCAAGGGCTGAGCTGTCGCGCTCGGACCGCTGGCCCATTCCAGCACCCGGTGCAGCGCCTCGCCCAGCGCCGCGCTGTCGTCGACCACGGCAGGCCCCTGCCCCATCTCGACGACCGGCACGACAGCGCGCGGCGGCGCCAGTGGCAGGGTCTTGAGCTGGAACGGCGCGGCCGCCGCCGCAGACTCGCCCACAGCCTCGACCGTCACCTGCAAGGCCATCGCCAGTGGCTGCAAGCGGCTCCACCAAGTGGCGTTGGCCGGCTTGCGCTGCGACGGGGTGCGACTGAGCACCAGGCGCGAGCGGGCCCGCGTCATCGCGACATAGAGCGCGTTCAACTCCTCGCGCTGGCGCTGCTCGCGCTCGTCGTCGAGCAGCGGCTGCAGCGAGGGCGGCGGCCGGCTCTCCGAGGCCAGGAAGGCCACCACACTGGGCGCCGACTCCTGCACCGGCCAGGCGATCGCCAGGCTGCTGCTCTCGGCGCGGGCCGGCCCGGCCTCGCAGTCCATCAGGAACACGACACGGGCCTCCAGCCCCTTGGCGCCATGCACGGTCAGCAGCTGCACCGCCTCGGGTTCGGCCGGTGCGGCCAGCTTCAAGGCGCGGCTCTTCAGCGCGCGCACAAAGCCGTAGAGGCTGGCGTAGCGGCCGCCATCGAGATCCAGCGCCAGGGCCAGCAAGGCCTCGACCGCATGCAGTCGAGAGCGCCGCTCGCTGGGCGGCACGGCACAGGCCAGCCGCACCATCAGGTCGCCCTCGAAGACGATGGCGTCCAGCAGGTCATGCGGGCTGCGTTCGCCGGCCAGCCGCTCCCAGCGATTCAACAGCTCGCGGGCGCGCCGCAGCGCCGGGGACAGGTCTTGCTCGTCCGCCAGCGTCAGCGCTGCCCACCAGGCCATGCGCGCCGCTTCCTCGGGCCGCGGCCGGCCCAGCCAGTCGGCACTGCCCGAGCAGGCGGCCAGCTGCAACAGATCGGCCTCGCTGGCGCCGAACAAGGGGCTGCGCAGCGCATGGGCCAGCGACAGGTTGTGCCCCGGCGAGGCCAGCGCATCGAGCAGGGCCAGCAGATCGCGCACATCGGGCGAATCCAGCAGCGCCATGTCCTCGGGCGCCACATGGGGCAGGCCGCGCGCCTTCAAGGTCTGCGCCAGCACCCGCAGGCCCTCGCGCTTGCGCGCCAGCACATAGATCTCGCCGGGCTGCACGCCTTCCTCGCTCAGCAGCCGCGCGATGCAGCCGGCGATGCGCTGCGCCTCGGCAGCGCGGCGGTGCAGCTCGGGCTCGTGGCGCGCCTGGCTGAGGCTGGGGCGCCAGGCTGGCAGCTCGTCGCCAGGCGTGTCGGCGATGTCGTTGTCGACACCGTCATCATCGATGAAGAACACGCCGTCCAGCGCCGAGGCGGCACCCGCCTCGGTCGTGTGCGGGCGAAAGCCGCTGTACTCCTGGGCCCGGCTGGCCGCATCGAAGGCCGTATTGACGGCGGCCAGCACCGGCGGCGCGTTGCGGCGTGTGTGGTCGCAGGCCAGCACCGTGCCGGCCAGGCCGTCGCGGACGAAATCGCGCGCGGCCGCGAACACGCGCGGCTCGGCGCGGCGGAAGCGGTAGATGCTCTGCTTCGGATCGCCGACGATGAAGACCGAGGGCGGCCGCTGACCGCTGGCGCCGCCACCGGCGCCGACATAGCCGGCCAGCCAGGCATAGAGGGCATGCCATTGCAGCGGGCTGGTGTCCTGGAACTCGTCGATCAGCAGGTGGCGGATCTGGGTGTCCAGCCGCTCCTGCACCCAGCCGGCCAGCGGCGCATCGCTGAGCAGGGCCAGCGCGCCGCGCTCCAGATCGTTCATATCGACCAGGCCGCGGGCGCGCTTGAGCGCCTCGAACTCGTCCAGCAGGCACAGCGACAGCTGGCACATCTGCAGATGCCAGCCCCGCGCCTGGTGCTGGGCCAGTGCCAGCTTCAGGCGCTCCAGCCGCTCGATGGCCGACTGCAGCTCCAGACTCTCGCCCAGGTTCTTGCGCGGCGTGCCGGTCGCGGTGAACAAGGCCTCGATGACGGCCTCCACCGCCTGCTCATCCGGCAGGCTCAGGCCTTGCTCGATGGCTACTGCGGCCTTCTTGGGCGTGGCGTTCTTGGCCTGGCCCAGCACCCGCGCCAGCGTCGCCAGATCGGCCCGCAGCGCCGCGAAAGCCTCCAGCGGATGCGCCAGGCCGGCGAACTCGGGCGCGACGCTCGCGGCACCGGCCACGCTGTCATGCAGGCGTCCGGCCTGCGCGGCCAACCGGATCTCGACCCGTTTCGCAAAGGCCGACGCCAGCCAGCTCAGCACCCTGTTGCGCCCCTGCTCGAACACCAGGGCCTGATAGGCCGCCAGCAGCGCCTGGTCGGCCAGCACGGCCGCATGAAAGCGCTGCCACAGCTCGGGCATCAGCTCGCTCTCGTCCTCCAGCAGCTGCAGCTCGGGCGCGATGCCCTGGGCCTCCAGCAGCTCCAGCGGCGCGGCGCGCAGCAGCTGCGAGAACCAAGCGTGGAAGGTACGGATCTCGACCATGCGTCCGGCCTGCAAGAGCTGCTGCTGCAGACCGGCCAGCGCCGGGGCCAGCGCGGCCGCTTGCTCGGCCGGCATACCGCGCTGGACCAGCGCTTCGCGGCGCTGCGCCTCGCTGCAGTGCGCAAACTCATCCAGCCATTCACCCAGGCGTTGGCGCATCTCGCCGGCAGCCTTGCGGGTGAAGGTGATCGCGACGATGTCCTGCGGCTGCGCGCCCTCCAGCAAGGCCCGCAGGATGCGCGACACCAGCATCCAGGTCTTGCCCGCGCCGGCGCAGGCCTCGACGACCACGCTGCGCTGCGGATCGCAGGCCAGCGCATAAAAGCGTTCGCGCGCCACCGGGGCGCCGTCGCAGGTGTAGGCCGCTTGTTCTTGCATCACAGTGCCGCTCCGGCCCAGTCATCACGGCGGCACAGGCCGCGCATCTCGCAATAGGCGCAGGCCATGCCCTCGCCCAGCGCCGGCAGCGGCGCACCCCCATGCAGGGCCAGCAAATCGTTCTTCAGGCCCCAGAGCAGCAGCTCGGCGCTGTCGCTCACATCCGGATGCGGCACAGCGGCGATGCCCTTGGCATCGTCCAGCGCCAGATACAGCGCCTCCAGGCCCGGCGGCCCGGCGGGCTCAGCCGCACCCTGCATCAGGGCCGCATAGACGGCCAGCTGCGTATCCTCGGCCGGATCGGCCACTTTGGCTTTCAGGCCCGCGACGCTGCCGGTCTTGTAGTCGACCAGCAGGCGCGTACCGCCCGAGACATCGACACGGTCGAGCCGGCCGCGCAGCCGCAGGTCCTGCAGCACCGCGCCGCCGTCGGCATAGGGCAAGACCTCGCGCTCCAGCTCGCCCGCCGCGTAGTGCACGCCGGCCGCCTCCTGCTCGCGCAGCCAGGCCAGATAGCGCGGCACAAAGCGCGCAAAACCGGCCGAGAAGGGCAGGAACTCGGCCGCAGACAGGCCCAGGGCCTGCATCTGCTCGATGGCCGCGCGCTGCAGTAGCGCTTCATCGTCATTGCCCTGAGTCGGCGCCAGCCGCTGCTGGTGAAACTGATGCAGCACCGCATGCAGCCAGCTGCCGTAGTCGCGCTTGTCGGCCTCGGCCTCCAGCTCGGCCTGCTCGCGCAGCCCCAGCAGCACGCGGGCGAAAAACTGATAGGGGCAGTTGCGCAGCGACTCGACCGCGCTGGCGCTCAGTGCCGCCGGCAAGCGCCCCCCGGCGTGGGCCTGGGCGCGTTGCAGCGGCTGCGGCTGCAGGCTCAGCCGCTCGCGCCGGTCCTGCCAGGCAGCGATGGGTTCATGGCCGGCAGCTTGCAGCGCCAAGGCCAGGCGCTCCAGCAAGGGGCTGGCGGCCAGCGGCTCGCTGCCCTTGCTGCGACAGCGCAGCAGGGTCAGGGCCGGGGCGCGCAGCAGCTGGGCAAAGGTCAGGGCCAGGGCCGCTCGCTTGTCCTCGATGCTGGGCAGGCCCAGTTCGCGCGCCAGCGTGTCGCTGAGCAGGGCCGGCCCGGCCGGCACCGGCCCCAGGGTCTGGGCATCGGTGCCCGGCAGCACGACGGCGCCGAAAGGCCGCAGCATCGCGCGCGCCAGCGGCGTGATCATCACCATCACCTCGCCCAGCGGCGGCGGCACATACTGCGCCGCTTCCAGGCTGGCGTCGACCCAGGCCAGGAAGTCGGCCATGCTCAGCTGAGCCTGCTGCAGCACCGCCTCGTGAGCCGAATCGGGCCAGGGTGAGCGGCGCAGCCACAGCGCATCGAGCAAGGCCTCGCCGGCATCCTGGGCCTCGATCAGCGCCTCGGCGCCGAGCAGCTGCAAGACCTCTTTCAGCGCCGCCAGCCAGTCGGCCAGGCTGCGCAAGGCCGCGCCGGCCGACAGCGGCTGCAGGCATTGCCGCGCAGCCTGCCACAACCGGGCGCTGGCCGGGCTCAGCAGATCGGCGCGCACCGCCGCCGGCGCGGACCAGCCGCGCGCACGGCAGCGGGCTTCCAGAGCCGTCAGCGCGCCCGAGCCGGCCGCATCGCGCAGCCGAGCCGCCAGCGCGCATTTCAGGAAAGCCAGCCATTCATCCAGGCTGGCCTGGCCGCGCGCGGTGCGCAGCAAGGCCATCAGCTGGGCGGCGGGCGGCGTGGTCGCCAGGGTCCAGCCGGTTTCATCGGCAATGCCCAGTTGCTGGCGCTCCAGCAGCGCGCGCACCCGGCGTATCAGCACCCGGTCCTGGGCAATCAGCGCGACCGGGCTGCGGCCGGCCTGCAGATGCCCGAGCACGGCGGCCGCGCTGCTTTGCGCCAGATCCTCGAAGTCCTCGCACAAGGCCTGCTCCAGCGGCCCCAGTGGCGGGCTGGCCGCAAACACTTGATCCAGTGCCAGATCGGCGCACAGGCGTAAGCAGGGCAGGCCCACCGCCTCGGCCCGCTCCAGCAGCGCCTCGGCCAGTGGGTCCGGGCCACCGCACTGCAGATGCAGCCAGGCGCTGGGACGCAAGTCGAACAGCGCATCGGTGGGCGGCACCCGGGTGTCGGCCGCCGCCCATTCCAGCGCCACCAGGGCCAGCGCCCGCTCCAGACCGCCAGGCCCGGTGCTCTGCAGGGCCAGGCGCGCCTGCTGCCACAGCAGCTCGCGCGCCTGCGGCGAGCGCTGCGCGGCCGCCCTGGCCCAGGCATGGGCGGTCTCGACCAGGCGCTGCACGGCCAGATCGAAAGCCCGGGCATCGCGGGCGCGCAAGGCCTGGGCCCAGCTTTGCGACTGCAGCAGGCCGCGCGCGGCCAGGCCATCGATCGCCGCATCGAAGCTGATCTGCTGGGCCTGCGGCAGCGGTGTCGGGCCCAGCGCGGCGGCCAGGCTGTGGGTGGTCTCGATGCGCGGCTGCCAGCGCGAAAGCTGCATCCAGGCACGCCGCGCCGGGGCCAGGTGTTGCGCGAAGGGCAGCAGCAGCACGGCATCGCGCGCCGCCAGGCCCTGGCCTTCCAGCCAGGCGGCGGCCGTCTCGGCCAGTCGGAGCCAGAACTGGGCGGCGCCATGGCCGGCATCGAGAGGGAACAGGTGGCGTGATGACAAGGGCTTGAGAATGAAGGCTGCGCCCGGATATGGGCCTTGTGACCGGCCGCAATCCTGCGGCGGGGCTTTGTGTCAGAATCATTGTGCCTCTGATGCCGCCTACGCGAAGTCGGCCAGCCAAGGACAACCCATGAGCAGCGAACTGATCAAACATATTTCCGACGCGTCTTTTGAAGCCGACGTGATCCAAGCCGACAAACCCGTGCTGGTGGATTACTGGGCCGAGTGGTGCGGCCCTTGCAAGATGATTGCGCCCATCCTCGACGAGGTCTCGACCTCCTACCAGGAGCGCCTGCAGGTCGCCAAGATGAATGTGGACGAGAACCGCGAGGTGCCGGCCAAGTTCGGCATCCGCGGCATCCCGACCTTGATGCTGTTCAAGGGTGGCCAATTGGCCGCCACCAAGGTCGGCGCTTTGTCCAAGGCCCAGTTGACGGCCTTCCTGGACGCTAACCTATAATGATTGCAACCTGTTCGGCGCGGTCGGTGTTCCAAACGCACCGACCGCACTGAACAGCAGACTGCCAACACGCCCGACCTGACCAGGTTCTGGCGCGTGGACTCGGCGCCCAAGCTCCCGCGTATGTCTTTCGTCTCGTTCATGCACCGATGCTGTCGGGCTTGAATGCAGTGCTTGCCGCCGAAGTATTTGTCCGTGGCCCTTGGCAGGGCCTGGGACGACTCTCAGGGTATTCACCCATGCACCTTTCAGAACTGAAAGCGCTTCACGTTTCCGAGCTCATCAAGATGGGCGAGGAGCTGGAAATCGACAACGTCGCTCGGCTGCGCAAGCAGGAGCTGATGTTTGCCATCATGAAAAAGCGCGCCAAGGCCGGAGAGCAAGTCTTCGGTGATGGCGTGCTGGAAGTGCTGCCCGATGGCTTCGGCTTCCTGCGCTCGATCGAAGCCAGCTATATGGCATCGACCGACGACATCTATCTGAGCCCCAGCCAGATCCGCCGCTTCAATCTCCACACCGGCGACATGATCGAAGGCGAGGTGCGCGTGCCCAAGGATGGCGAGCGCTACTTTGCCCTGGTCAAGGTCGACCGCGTCAACGACGCGACGCCCGAGGAGAGCAAGCACAAGATCATGTTCGAGAACTTGACGCCGCTATTCCCGCGCGAGCAGTTCAAGCTCGAGCGCGACGGCGTCAAGAGCGAAGAGAACATCACCGGCCGCATCATCGACCTGATCGCGCCGATCGGCAAAGGCCAGCGCGCGCTGCTGGTGGCCCAGCCCAAGACCGGCAAGACCGTGATGATGCAGCAGCTGGCGCATGCGCTGGTGGCCAATCACCCCGACTGCCATCTGATCGTGCTGCTGGTCGACGAGCGTCCGGAAGAAGTGACCGAGATGCTGCGCACCGTGCGTGGCGAGGTCATTTCCTCGACCTTCGACGAGCCGGCCGCCCGCCATGTGCAGGTCGCCGAGATGGTGATCGAGCGGGCCAAGCGCCTGGTCGAGATGAAGAAGGACGTGATCATCCTGCTGGACTCGATCACCCGCCTGGCACGCGCCTACAACAACGTCCTTCCTTCATCGGGCAAGGTGCTGACCGGCGGCGTGGACGCCAACGCGCTGCAGCGACCCAAGCGCTTCTTCGGCGCAGCCCGCAAGATCGAGGAAGGCGGCTCGCTGACCATCATCGGCACGGCCCTGGTGGAAACCGGCAGCCGCATGGACGAGGTGATCTACGAAGAATTCAAGGGCACGGGCAACTGCGAAATCCATCTGGATCGCCGCATGGCCGAGAAGCGCGTCTACCCTTCGATCCTGATCAACAAGTCCGGCACCCGCCGCGAAGAACTGCTGCTCAAGCCCGAGATCCTGCAAAAGAGCTGGATCCTGCGCAAGCTGCTCTACCCGATGGACGAGATCGAGGCGATGGAGTTCATCCTCGACAAGATGAAGTCCACCAAGAACAACCTCGACTTCTTCGACATGATGCGTCGAGGCGGTTAAAGAGCTCGGTTCTGCAGGACTTCATGGCACCGCTTTGGCGGTGCGCGAACGCCACCTTCGGGTGGCGTTCCTACTTCAGGCTATAATCCGCGTTTTTCCGCTGTCGGAAAGTGCGTCGCATGGTGCGGCGTGGCTACCGGCACTGCAGCGAGAGGTCTCTCATGAAAGACGGCATTCACCCCAACTACCGCGAAGTGGCCTTCGTGGACCAATCCAACGGTTTCCAGTTCATCACGCGCTCGACCGTGCAGACCAAGGACTCCGTGACCCTGGAAGACGGCCGCACGCTGCCCCTGGTCAAGCTGGAAACCACCAGCGAGTCGCACCCCTTCTACACCGGCCAGCAAAAGAGCATCGACAATCTGGGCGGTCGCGTCGAGAAGTTCCGCAACAAGTTTGCGCAGTTCAAGAAGTAAAGACATCGCCGCTTGCGCGGCGGTCCAGCAAAAGGCAGCTCAGGCTGCCTTTTTTCATGGCGCCGGAAGAACCCAGGTTCTGCGGCATGATGCGCACCGAGACAAACCCGTAGAAGAATCCCGCGCGTGAACCTGCCCAACCCCGCCATCGTGGCCGAACGCGGCGCCCAGCGGCTGCCGCGCCTGGCCCTGCTGCTGTTCTGTGCCGCCTATGTGATTCCCGGCTTGTTCGGCCGCGACCCCTGGCGCAATGCCGACATGACGGCCTTCGGCTTCATGGCCAGCATCGCGCAAGGCCATGCCCCCTGGTGGCAACCGGCGATCGCCGGCATCCCGGCCGAGGGCGGCCTGCTGCCCTACTGGATAGGCGCGGCCTTCATCAAGGCCCTGCCCTGGCTGGACCCGGCGCTGGCCGCGCGTCTGCCCTTCGGCCTGGCCCTGGTGGCCGTGCTGGTGCTGGTCTGGTACACGACCTTCCATCTGGCACGCACCGATGCGGCCCAGCCGGTGGCCTTCGCCTTTGGCGGCGAGGCCCATGCGATCGATTACGCGCGTGCGCTGGCCGATGGTGCGCTGTTGGCCCTGGTGGCCTCGCTGGGCCTGCTGCTGCTGGGCCATGAAACGACGCCCGAGCTGATGCAGTTGCTGGCTTGCAGCCTGTTCATCTACGGCCTGGCGGCCGCGCCCTACCGCGAGACCAAGGCCCGCATTGCCGTGCTGCTGGCCCTGCCGCTGCTGGCCGCCAGCGGCGCGCCGGCGATGGCGGCAGCGCTGGGGGCCGGTGGCGCCTGGCTGGTGCGCCGCTCCAGCTATGAGCAGGTGCGGCGCTTGCTGCCCTGGCTGCTGGTGGCGGTGGCCCTGGGCGCGCTGAGCGCCTGGGAATTCCGTGGCTGGGCCTGGCGCGTCGCGGTGGACGGCCATGCCAAGGACCCGCTGCGTTTCGTCAGCCAGCTCGCCTGGTTCTGCTGGCCGGCCTGGCCGATGGCGCTGTGGACGCTGTGGCGCTGGCGGCGCCATTGGCAGCATCGCCATGTCAGCGTGCCGCTGCTGGGCGTGCTGGTGCCGCTGATCACCAGCCTGCTGATGAATGGTTCGGACCGCGCGCTGCTGCTGGCACTGCCGGCGCTGGCGGTACTGGCCAGCTTTGCGCTGCCGACGCTGCGGCGCAGCGTCGCGGCGGCGATGGACTGGTTCTCGGTGTTCTTCTTCAGCGCCGGCGCGCTTTTCGTGTGGGCCTACTACGCCTCGATGCAGGCCGGCTGGCCGACCCAGCCGCTGGCCAATATCCGCAAGCTGGCGCAGGGCTTCGAGCCCAGCTTCCATCCGCTGGCGCTGGCCGTGGCCCTGCTCGGCACGGCGGCCTGGATCGCGCTGGTGCGCTGGCGCACGGCCCGCCACCAGCATGCGCTATGGAAAAGCCTGGTGCTGCCGGCCGGCGGCGTGGCCCTGCTGTGGCTGCTGGCGATGAGCTTGTGGTTGCCGCTGCTGGACTATGCGCGCAGCAATCGTGCACTGATCGAGCGGCTGCGCAGCCAGTTGCCCACCGAGTTCAACTGCCTGGCCGCACCGGGCCAGCCGATGTCGCTGCTGGCCTCGCTGGAATTTCAGGGCGGCTGGGTGATCGAGGCACGCCGGCCGCTGGCACAGAGCAGCTGCCAGTACGCGCTGCTGCAGAACGATACCCAGGTAACGCTGCCCGAGGGTTGGAGCCAGGTCGGCACCGTGCGCCGCCCGACCGATCGGGTGCAGCACTACCTGGTGCTGCGACGGCTCTGAGACATCCTCAGGCCTGGGCGCGCGGCATCGCCGCCTCGACGCCCACCTCGGCCTCGCCACCGGCCACCCGCACACGCACGGCCGGCAGCACCAGGCGAAACTTCGAGCCCTTGCCGGGTTCGCTCTGGATGTGCAGTTCGCCGCCATGGCGCTGCGCCACATGCTTGACGATGGACAGGCCCAGGCCGGTGCCGCCGGTCTCGCGCGAGCGGCTGCCATCGACACGGTAGAAGCGCTCGGTCAGACGCGGCAGATGCTCGCGGGCAATGCCCGGGCCGGTGTCGCAAACGCTCAGCTCGCCGCTGCCATCGGTCTGCAGGCGCCAGACCACATCGATGGCGCCGCCGTCCGGCGTGTAGCGCACCGCATTGGTCACCAGATTGGCGGCCGCGCTGAGCAGCTCGGGCTCGACGCCGGCCACATCGGCATGGGTCTCGGTCTGCACGCTGATCTGGTGCCGGCCCGAGGACAGCGCCTGCGCATCCGACGCAACGCGGTTCAGCAGGCCGTCCAGGCTGACCCAGCGGTCCGGCGCCGGGCGCGGGCTGCCTTCCAGCTGGGCCAGGGTCAGCAGATCGCTGACCAGGGTCAGCATGCGCTGGGTCTGCTGGCCCATCAGGAAGAGCACGCGCTTGCGCTCGGCCTCGGTCAGCGGCAGCGAGCTCATGGTCTCGATGAAACCGGTCAGTACCGTCAGCGGCGTGCGGATCTCGTGCGAGACATTGGCGACGAAGTCGCGCCGCATGCTCTCCGCGCGCTCGCGCTCGGTGACATCCTGCGACAAGACCAGCCGCATGCCCTCACCATAGGAGCGCACCACCACCGACAAATTGCCGGCACCGCGGGTGTTGCCCAGCATCAGCGGCTCGGCGTACTGACCCGACTGCAGATAGCTGACAAAGGCCGGTGAGCGCACCAGATTCGTGATTCGCTGCTGCAGATCGCGCTGCGGATCGAGCGCGAAGTGGTCGGCCGCCACCTTGTTGCACCACTGGATATGGTCATGCCGATCCAGCATCAGCACGCCATTGGGCGAGGCCTCGATGGCCGACAGGAACTGCGAGAGCTGCAGACGCTCGCGATCGATGACGCGCTCGCGCTCGCGCACCGCGCGTTCGATGCGATAGCCCAGCTCGCCCCAGAAACCGGTGTCACGCGGCGCGGCGCCTTGCTGGTTGCCGCGCAGCCACTGGATCAGCCGATGGCCGCGCAATGAGTCGACCAGCACCAGCACCAGCACCGCACTGCCCGCGCCCAGGACCTCCCCCAGAAATGGCGCCTGCGACCAGCGCCCCACCCACACACCGACCAAGGCTCCCAGAGCCACGGCCAGGGTGGCCAATGCAATACGCGGCAGCAGCCAGTTCACTGAAACTCCAGTTCCTGGCTCAGGCGGACAGCGCGCTGGCCTGTTGCGTCAGCCGGTAGCCCGCACCGCGCACCGTCTCTATCATGCGTGCGCAGTGCACCCGCTCCAGCGCCTCACGCAGGCGCTTGACATGCACGTCCACCGTGCGCTCCTCGATGAAGACATGGTCGCCCCAGACCCGGTCCAGCAGCTGCGAGCGGCTGTGCACGCGCTCGGGATGGGTCATGAAGAAGTGCAGCAGGCGGAACTCGGTCGGGCCCAGCTTGACCTCGACACCTTCGCGACTGACGCGGCGCGTGCCCGGGTCCAGGCTCAGGCCGCTGATCTCGACCACCGAATCCAGCGCCTCGGGCGCCTTGCGGCGCAGCACCGCACGGATGCGAGCCAGCAGCTCATTGGTCGAGAAGGGCTTGGTCAGATAGTCATCGGCGCCGGCATCCAGCCCCGAGACCTTGTCGGTCTCCTCGGCCCGCGCGGTCAGCATGATGATGGGCAGCTCCTTGGTGCGCACCGCACCGCGCCACAGCCGCGCCAGCGCCAGGCCCGACTGACCCGGCAGCATCCAGTCCAGCACCACCAGGTCCGGCAGCACCCGATCCACCTCCAGCTGCGCCTGATCGGCACTGCCGGCGATCGTCACATCGAATCCGGCATGACGCAGATTGATCGAGATCAGCTCGGCAATCGCCGATTCGTCTTCCACCACCAGGATACGGCTCATATTGTTTTCCTTCTGCTCCGGGCCTCAGCGCACCATGGTCTCAACCGCCTCGGGCGTGTTGTGACGCACATCGGTGCCTTTGACCACATAGATGATGACCTCGGCCAGGTTCTTGGCATGGTCGCCGACGCGCTCGATCGCCTTGGCGACGAAGACCATGTCGATCGAGGTGGAGATGGTGCGCGGGTCTTCCATCATGTAAGTGATCAGCTTGCGCAGCAGGCCATCGAATTCCTTGTCGATCTGGTCGTCCTGCTTCAGCACTTCCAGCGCCTTCTCTACATCCAGACGCGCGAAGGCATCCAGCGCCTTGCGCAGCAGGGCCACGGCCAGATCGGCCTCGAAGGCCAGGTCCGACATCGGCAGGCGCAGCCGGCTCGAGACGCCGGAGTTGATCAGGCGCTGCACGGTGCGGGCAATGCGCGCGGCCTCGTCACCGACGCGCTCCAGATTGGCGATGGTCTTGGAGATCGCGATCAGCAGGCGCAGATCGCGGGCCGTGGGTTGACGGCGCGCGATGATGCTGGACAGATCGCGGTCGATCTCCACTTCCATCGCGTTGACGCGCTCCTCGGTCTGCAGCACGACGCTGGCGATCTCGCCGCTGAAGGAGGTCAGCGCGTTGACCGCCTGCGCCACCTGGGCCTCGACCAGACCGCCCATTTCCAGCACGCGGGTCGAGATGCCGCTCAGCTCGGCATCGAATTGGGTTGAGAGATGCTTGTCGCTCATGGTGTGTCTCCCTGGCTCAGCCGAAGCGGCCGGTGATGTAGTCTTCGGTGTCCTTGCGCTTGGGCTTCATGAACAGCTCGGCCGTCGGGCCGAACTCGATCAGGTCGCCCAGGTACATATAGGCCGTGTAGTCCGAGCAGCGCGCGGCCTGCTGCATGTTGTGGGTCACGATGGCCACCGTGTAGTCGCTCTTGAGCTCGTGGATCAGCTCCTCGATCTTGCCGGTAGAGATCGGGTCCAGCGCCGAGCAAGGCTCGTCGAGCAGCAACACCTCGGGCTTGATCGCGATGCCGCGGGCGATGCACAGACGCTGCTGCTGGCCGCCGGAGAGGCCCGAGCCGCTCTGGTTGAGCTTGTCCTTGACCTCGTTCCACAGCGCGGCTTTTTTAAGCGCCCATTCGACCCGCTCATCCATCTCGACCCGCGGCAGCGTCTCGAACAGGCGCACGCCGAAGGCGATGTTGTCGTAGATCGACATCGGGAACGGCGTCGGCTTCTGGAACACCATGCCGATCTTGGCGCGCACCAGCGAGACATCGTCGCGGCTGGTCAGGATGTCATTGCCGTCCAGCAGGATCTGGCCTTCGGCGCGCTGCTCGGGATAGAGCTCGAACATGCGGTTCAGCGTGCGCAGCAGGGTGGACTTGCCACAGCCCGAGGGGCCGATGAAGGCGGTGACCTTCTTTTCCGGAATGTCCAGATTGATGTTCTTCAGGGCATGGAAGTTGCCGTAATAGAAGTTCAGGTTCTTGACCGAGAGCTTGGCCCGCTCTGTGATGGGCATGTCGACTTTTGCGTCCATGGTGGTTAAGCCCTCTTAATGCTTGTTCTTGAAGAGCACGCGCGCCAGGATATTCAGCAGCAGCACGCCAATGGTGATGATGAACACGCCCGCCCAGGCCAGCTTCTGCCAGTTTTCGTAGGGGCTCATCGCGAATTTGAAGATCGTGACCGGCAGGCTGGCCATCGGCGCACTCAGGTCCGAGGTCCAGAACTGATTCGACAGCGCGGTGAACAGCAGCGGTGCGGTCTCGCCAGAAATGCGAGCCAGGGCCAGCAAGATGCCGGTCAGCACGCCGGCGCGGGCCGACTTCAGGGTCACCGACATGATGACCTTCCACTTCGGCGTGCCCAGCGCGTAGGCCGCCTCGCGCAAGGCATTCGGGATCAGGCTCAGCATGTTCTCGGTGGTGCGTATCACGACCGGGATCACAATCAGCGCCAGCGCCAGGATGCCGGCAAAGCCCGAGAAGCTCTTCATCTTGGCGACCACGACCGCGTAGATGAACAGGCCGACGACGATGGACGGCGCCGACAACAGGATGTCGTTGATGAAACGCACGGTGCTGCCCAGCCAGGTCTTCTGGCCGTACTCGGCCAGGTAGACACCGGCCAGCACGCCAACCGGTGTGCCGAGCAAGGTGGCCAGACCCACCATCACGGCCGAGCCGAAGATGGCATTGGCCAGGCCGCCGGTCTCGGCCTGCGGCGGCGGGGTCATCTCGGTGAAGGTGGCCAGCGCCAGGCCGCCGATGCCCAGACGCACGGTCTCGAACAGGATCCACAGCAGCCAGAACAGGCCGAAGGCCATCGCGGCCAGCGACAGGGTCAGCGCGATCGCGTTGACCCGCTTGCGCTTGGCATGCATGGCCAAGCGCTTGGCATCCAATGCGGTGGTGCTGGCACTCATGAGCGCGCTCCCTCGTTCTTCTTCAGTTGCGACAACAGCACCTTGGAGCAGGCCAGCACCACGAAGGTGATGAAGAACAGCACCAGGCCCAGATAGATCAGCGAAGCCTGATGCAGGCCCTCGCCGGCCTCGGCGAACTCATTGGCCAGCGCCGAGGTGATGCTGTTGGCCGCCTCGAACACCGACAGCGAGTTCAGCTGGTTCATATTGCCGATCACGAAGGTGATGGCCATGGTCTCTCCGAGCGCTCGGCCCAGGCCCAGCATGATGCCGCCGACCACGCCGGTCTTGGTATAGGGCAGTACCACCTTCCAGACCACCTCCCAGGTGGTGGCGCCCAGGCCGTAGGCGCTTTCCTTCAGCATCGGCGGCGTGACCTCGAACACATCGCGCATCACCGAGGCGATGAAGGGAATGATCATGATGGCCAGGATGATGCCGGCCGACAGGATGCCGATACCCACCGGCGGACCCGACACCAGCGCGCCCAGGAAGGGCACACCGCTGAGCATCGCCTGCAGCGGCTGCTGCACATAGGTGGCCAGGATGGGTCCGAACACCAAGAGGCCCCACATGCCATAGACGATGGACGGCACGGCGGCCAAGAGCTCGACCGCGACGCCCAGCGGCCGACGCAGCCAGTTGGGCGAGAGCTCGGTCAGGAACAGCGCGATGCCGAAGCTCACCGGCACCGCGATCAGCAGCGCGATGAAGGAAGTCATCAGCGTGCCGTAAATCATCACCAGGCCGCCGAACTTCTCCTGGACAGGATCCCATTCGCTGGTCCACAGAAAGCCCAGGCCGAATTCCTGGATGGCCGGCGCCGCGCCGATCAGCAGCGACACGATGATGCCCACCAGCAGGGCCAGCGTCAGCCAGGCGGCGCTGTGCGCGAGCAGCGAAAACACGGTGTCGGCCCAGGGCGCGACACGGCGACGCGGTGGCGGGCTGCCCTGGGGCTGGACCCGCTCTGCCGGACGATCACCGGACTCGAAGTTGTTGGCTGGGAGTATTGCGGCCACGGGGCCTCCTGGGAATCAGGCGTTGAGAAGTCGGCGGCAGATTCGACAACAGCCCGACAGCGTTGTTGACTGCCGGGCCGTTGCGACTGCTCAGTACAGAATCACTTGTAAGCGATGGCCTTGCCCGAAGCGTCCTTCAGGTTGTCGGCCCACTGCTTGCGGATCAGATCCTTGACGCTGGCGGGCAGCGGCACGTAATCCAGGTCTTCGGCCATCTTGTCGCCGCTGCCGAAGGCCCAGTCGAAGAACTTCAGCGAAGCGGTGGCGCTGGCGGGCTTGTCCTGGTTCTTGTGCATCAGGATGAAGGTGGCGCCGGTGATGGGCCAGCTGTCCTTGCCGGGCTGCTCGGTCAGCACCTGGTAGAAGCTCTTGGTCCATTCAGCACCGGCAGCCGCGGCCTTGAAGGCGCTGTCATCCGGATTGACATAGGCGCCGGACTGATTCTTCAGCTGCACATGCGACATCTTGTTCTGCTTGGCGTAGGCGTACTCGACATAGCCGATCGAGTTGGGCAGACGGGTCACGAAGGCCGACACGCCCTCATTGCCCTTGCCGCCGGCGCCGGTCGGCCAGTTCACGGCCGTGCCCTCGCCCACCTTGCTCTTCCACTCGGCATTGACCTTGGACAGGTAGTTGGTGAACAGGAAGCTGGTGCCCGAGCCGTCGGCGCGACGCACCACGGCGATGGCAGCGTCCGGC
The DNA here is from genome assembly GCF_027498415.2 of Paucibacter sp. M5-1. Lineage (NCBI taxonomy): Bacteria > Pseudomonadati > Pseudomonadota > Betaproteobacteria > Burkholderiales > Sphaerotilaceae > Roseateles > Paucibacter sp. M5-1. The sequence goes on along the minus strand of NZ_JAPZLM020000001.1, from coordinate 6,020,986 downwards.
AGCGCAACGCTGGGATTCAGCGCGGCGATGGCCGCATCGTTCCACTTGGTGATCTTGCCCAGATAGATGTCGCCCAGCAGCTGGCCGGTCATCTTGATCTGGCCCGGGGTGATGCCCTTGATATTGACCACCGGCACCACACCACCGATCACGGTGGGGAACTGGATCATGCCGTCCTTGGCCAGCTCATCGTCCTTCAGCGGCGCGTCGGAGGCACCGAAGTCCACCGTCTTGGCCTTGATCTGGCGAATGCCGGCACCCGAGCCGACCGACTGGTAGTTGATACGCGCGCCGACCGCCTTGTTATAGGCATCGGCCCATTTGGCATAAACCGGCGCAGGGAAGGATGCACCGGCACCGGTCACGTCCTGGGCCATGGCCAGCGGGGCCAATGTTGCAGCGGCCGCAAAAACAAGACCCTTGCTCAAATGTACGAAGTTCATGAGTTACCTATCGCAGTGCTTGGTTGACGATGGGTGTCATCCTATGACTTGAATGTGACGAGTCGGTGACAGCAACAGGCGCTCGTGAAGTCTCTCCAGACCCGCCCAAGGCGTCAACGCCATTGTCACAATCAATTCACCCGTCTGTCACATACCCTGCCTACAGTCCGTGCCGCTGGGCCTGATGCCCTGGACCGGAGACCTCGAGATGAACAAACCCACCCAATTCCTGGCCCTGGCCGCCCTGGCTCTGGGCCTGAGCGCCTGCGCCACCGCACCGGCGCCGGCCCCCCTGGCCGACACGCTGGGCCGCGATCCGCAGCTGAGCACCTTCAACCGCCTGGTCGACCAGGCCGGCCTGCGCGACAGCCTGCGCGCCAGCGGCCCGCTGACCGTGTTCGCGCCCAGCGACGAGGCCTTCAAGGCCGTGCCGGCCAAGACCCTGGAGGCGCTGGCCCAGGACAATGCCCAGCTCAAGGCCGTGCTAAGCTATCACATCCTGAGCAGCCAGCTGAGCGCCGCCGAGATCAAGCCCGGGAACGCCAAGACCCTGCAAGGCGCCAATGTGGCCCTGGCCAAGGCCGGCGATTTCGTCACCGTCGAAGATGCGATGGTGCAGCGCGCCGACATCAAGGCCACCAACGGCGTGGCCCATGTGATCGATCGCGTGCTGATGCCACCGAAGAAGTAAGCAAGGCCGACCCCAGAAGAAAGCCCCCGCAGCCTGCGCTGCGGGGGCTTTTGTACATCAGGGAGCTCAGAGCTTGACGGCGTCCACCAAGCGCTGCGCACATTGCTGGGCCAGTTGGGCATCGCTGGCCTCGACCATCACGCGCAACAGCGGTTCGGTGCCGGAGGCGCGGATCAGCACCCGGCCTCGCGCCCCCAGATCGGCCGTCACCTCGGCCTGCTCCTGGGCCAGGCGGGCATTGCTCTTCCAGTCCTGACCGGGCTGCAAGCGCACGTTGATCAAGGTCTGCGGGAACAGTTCGACTCCGGCCAGCAGCTCGGCCAGGCTGCAGCCGCTGCGGCTGACCGCCTGCAGCACCAGCAAGGCGCTGACAATGCCGTCGCCGGTCGTGTGCTTGTCCAGCGCCAGCAGATGGCCCGAGCCCTCGCCGCCAAGCTGCCAGCCACGCGCGGCCAGCTCCTCCATCACATAGCGATCCCCGACCTTGGCGCGCACAAAGTCGACATCGCGCGCCTTCAAGGCCAGCTCGACCGCCATATTGGTCATCAGCGTGCCGACCGCGCCGGGGACGCGCTGACCCTGGCTGAGCCGGTCGGCCACCATCACATAGAGCAGCTCGTCACCGTTGTAGAGCCGGCCTTGGGCATCGACCAGCTGAAGGCGGTCGGCATCGCCGTCAAGCGCGACCCCGTAGTGCGCGCCATGCTCTTTGACCGCCTTGACCAGGGCGGCCGGCGCGGTGGCGCCGAAACCGGCATTGATATTGAAGCCATCGGGGCTGCAACCGATCGAGATGACCTCGGCGCCCAGTTCGTGGAACACATCGGGGGCGACGTGATACGCCGCACCATGGGCCGCATCGACGACGATCTTCAGACCGCGCAGGCTCAGGTCGGAGCCGAAGCTGTTCTTGCAGAACTCGATATAGCGGCCACGCGCATCCTGCAACCGCCGCGCCCGGCCCAGATTGGCCGAATCGACCCAGGACGGCGCTTCCTCCAGCGCCTGCTCGACCGCCAGCTCCCAGGCATCGGGCAGCTTCTCGCCCTTGGACGAGAAGAACTTGATGCCATTGTCCGAGAAGGGATTGTGCGAGGCGCTGATCACCACGCCCAGCTGCTGACGCAACGCACGGGTCAGATAGGCCACGCCGGGCGTCGGCAGTGGCCCGGTCAGCCAGACATCGACACCGGCCGAGGCAAAACCCGCCTCCAGCGAGGATTCGAGCATATAGCCCGAGATCCGCGTGTCCTTGCCGATCAGCACGCTGGGGCGCGGCATCTCCTTGCGCAAGACCCGGCCGACCGCATGACCCAGGCGCAGCATAAAGTCGGGCGTGATCGGCGACTGGCCCACGGTGCCGCGGATGCCATCGGTTCCAAAATACATACGGCTCATTGGGAGCATCTCCTGGAATTCTTAGTGGGCGCTATTGTCGTTCAGGCCGGGCCCCTGGGCCGCAGCCCAGACCTTCAAGGCGTCGCTGGTGGCCGCGACATCGTGCACACGCAGGACACGCGCGCCACGGGCGACGGCCACCAGGGCCGCCGCCACACTGGCCGGCACCCGCTCGTCGACCGCCCGCCCGGTGACCTTGCCCAGGGCCGCCTTGCGCGACCAGCCGATCAGCAGCGGATAGCCCAGATCGAGCAGCCGGGCCTGATCGCGCAGCAGCTCGAAGTTCTGCTCCGAGGTCTTGGCAAAGCCATAGCCCGGATCCAGGCAGATGCGCGCCGCCGCAATGCCGGCATCGCACGCCGCCTGTGCTCGTGCGGCCAGAAAGGCCAGCACCTCGCCCGCCAGGTCCTGATAGTCGGTCAGGCCCTGCATCGTGCTGGGCTCGCCGCGCATATGCATCAGGCAGACGCCGGTCCGGGCTTGCGCGGCCAGCAGGGCCAAGGCCCCCGGCCCCTGCAAGGCCTGGATATCGTTGACGATGTCCACCCCCAGATCCAGCGCGCGGCGCATCACCTCGGTCTTGCAGCTATCGACCGAGATCGGCACCCCCAGGCTCAGCGCGGCTTTGAGCACCTGCTCGATGCGCGCCCATTCGTCCAGCGGCGCGAGGCTTTGGGAGCCGGGCCGGGTCGACTCGCCGCCGATATCGAGAATGTCCGCCCCTTCTTTCACCAAGCGCTCGCAATGCGCGATCGCGCTGCGCGTCTCGCCATGCTGGCCGCCATCGGAAAAGGAATCGGGCGTGACATTGACGATGCCCATCACACGGGGGCGGCTCAGATCGATCGCATAGCGGGTGGTCTGCCACAGCATGGGTAAGCGCTCTTCGGAATTGGAAACGGGGCCGTCTCTGCAGACGGCCCCGTTGGACATGCGTCGAAAAATCAGGCTGCTGCCGGCGCGCTATCGGCGTTGACGGCCGGGGGGGTGCCATCCGGCTTGTTGCCACCGGACGGCGGTGTCCAATCCTTGGGCGGGCGCGGCGGCTTGCCGCCCATGATGTCCTCGATCTGGTCTGCGTCGATGGTTTCCCATTCCAGCAGCGCCTTGGCCATCGCGTGCATCTTGTCGGTGTTGTCCTCGATCAGCTTGCGAGCAATCGTGTACTGCTCGTCAATGATGCGGCGGATCACCGAGTCCACCTTGCGCATGGTTTCTTCGGACATGCTGGTGGTCTTGGTCACCGAGCGGCCGAGGAAGACCTCGCCCTCGTTCTCGGCATAGACCATTGGGCCTAGCTCATCGGTCATGCCGTAGCGGGTCACCATATCGCGGGCGATCGCCGTGGCACGCTCGAAGTCGTTCGACGCACCGGTGGTCATCTGGTTCATGAACACTTCTTCGGCAATCCGGCCGCCGAACAGCACCGAAATGGTCGAGAGCATGCGCTCCTTGTCCATGCTGTAGCGGTCGCCCTCGGGCAGCTGCATCGTCACGCCCAGCGCACGGCCGCGAGGAATCACAGTCACCTTGTGGACAGGGTCGGTCTTGGGCATCAGGCGGGCGACCAGCGCATGACCGGCCTCGTGGTAGGCGGTGTTCTTGCGCTCTTCCTCGGGCATGACCATGGACTTGCGCTCGGGGCCCATCATGATCTTGTCCTTGGCCTTCTCGAAGTCGACCATCTCGACCACGCGGCCACTGCGGCGCGCGGCGAACAGGGCCGCCTCGTTGACCAGATTGGCCAGATCAGCACCGGAGAAGCCGGGCGTGCCGCGGGCCAAGATGTCGGCGCGGATGTCCTGACCGACCGGCACCTTGCGCATATGCACATTCAGGATCTGCTCACGACCACGCACATCCGGCAGGGTCACATAGACCTGGCGATCGAAACGCCCTGGGCGCAGCAGTGCGGGGTCCAGGATGTCCGGACGGTTGGTCGCGGCCATCACGATGACGCCGAGATTGGTCTCGAAGCCGTCCATCTCGACCAGCATCTGGTTCAGCGTCTGCTCGCGCTCATCATTGCCGCCACCCAGGCCGGCACCACGATGGCGACCGACCGCGTCGATTTCGTCGACGAAGATGATGCAGGGGGCGCTCTTCTTGGCCTGCTCGAACATGTCGCGCACGCGGGCCGCGCCGACGCCGACGAACATTTCAACGAAGTCCGAGCCCGAGATGCTGAAGAACGGCACCTTGGCCTCGCCGGCGATGGCCTTGGCCAGCAGGGTCTTGCCGGTGCCCGGAGGGCCGACCAGCAGCACGCCGCGCGGGATGCGACCGCCCAGCTTCTGGAACTTCTGCGGGTCCTTCAGGAAGTCGACCAGCTCCTTGACCTCTTCCTTGGCCTCGTCGCAACCGGCGACATCGGCGAAGGTGGTGGAGTTGTTGGCCTCGTCCAGCATGCGGGCCTTGCTCTTGCCGAAGCTGAACGCACCGCCCTTGCCGCCGCCCTGCATCTGGCGCATGAAGTAGACCCAGACGCCGATCAGCAGCAGCATCGGGCCCCAGCTGACCAGCAGGCTCATCAGCAGCGACGGTTCCTCGCGCTGCTTGACATCGAACTTGACGCCGTTGTTGATCAGGTCACCCACCAGACCGCGGTCCAGATAGGTGGCATTGCTGCGCAAGCGCTTATCGTCATTGGTGATGGCGATGATTTCGGTTCCACCACTGCCTTCTTGCAGGGTGACCTGCTTGACTCGCTTGGCGCGCACTTCCTCAAGGAAGTCGGAGTAACCGATCTGGTTGCCCTGAGCCGCGCCCCGATCAAACTGCTTGAAGACGGTGAACAGCACCAGGGCGATCACCATCCAAACAGCTACCTTCGAGAACCACTGATTGTTCACCGCGACTCCTTAATTCCAAACACGCTGAGTCGCACCAACGACGACTCTTGCACGGCATATGGGGTTGATTCTATTGCAGTCAAGCCCTGCACTTGATTGGCTTTCCCATGCAGGGCGATAGAGATTGCCAAGCCTGACACTCATTTCAGACCGATACCGATCAGAAAAGTCTCGGACGAGCGGTCACGCGAGGCCTTGGGCTTGAGGGTCTTGACCTTTTTGAAGCCCTTCTTGAAGGCGTCCAGCAGCTGGTTGTAACCGCTGCCGTGGAAGACCTTGGCCACCAGCGCGCCCTCGGGCTTCAAATGCTGCTGCGCGAAATCGATGGCCAATTCGACCAGACCGGCCACACGCGCCGAATCCACGCCCTCGATGCCGGATAGATTGGGCGCCATGTCCGAGACCACAAGATCGACCGGCCGGCCGGCCAGCGCGGCCTCCAGCTGCTGCAGCACCGCCTCTTCCTGAAAATCGCCCTGGATGAAGTGCACGCCCTCGATGGGCTCGAAGTCCAGCAGATCCAGCGCAATGATGGTGCCGTTGAGCGCCCCCACCGCCGCGCCGCCGACACCCGCCTCCTTGGGTGCGAAGCGTCGACGCAGGTACTGACTCCAGGCACCGGGCGAGGCCCCCAGATCGACGACCACCTGACCCGGGTGGATCAGCTTGAGCTCTTCGTCGATCTCCTTGAGCTTGTAGGCCGCGCGGGCCCGAAATCCGTCCTTCTGCGCCAGCTTCACATAGGGATCATTGATATGCCCGTGCAGCCACGCCTTATTGACCTTTTTACTTTTTGTCTGAATTTTCATCTTGCACCGATAATAGGGTATGCCCGCAATTCAACTGACTCCTGCCCAGCGCAAGGAAAAACGCTCCGAAGCCCATCACCTGGACCCCGTGGTCATGATAGGTGGCGACGGCCTGACGCCCGCCGTCACCAAGGAAGTGGACCACGCCTTGAAGGCCCATGGCCTGATCAAGGTGCGCGTGTTCTCCGACGACCGTGCCGGCCGCGAGGGCATGCTACAGATCCTCGCCAACGAACTCGACGCCGCGCCGATCCAGCACATCGGCAAGCTGCTGGTGCTGTGGCGCCCGATTCCCGAGAAGGAGCAGGCCGAGCGCAGCGATGGACGCCCGGGCCCGCGCGTCGTCAAGATCGTCAAGTTCTCGAAGAGTGGCAACCACCGCCCCCAGGTCAAGAAGCTGCAAGTGCTGGGCAACCAGCGCGTCGCCCAAGGCGGCGAGATCAAGCGCGCCAAGCGGCGCATCACCAGCGTCAAGAAACTGGTTCAGGACTGAGACTGACCGGATTCCTTGCTGGCGCGCCAGGCCAGGACCAGCACCAGCAAGGTCTTGGCCCCATAAAAGCCGAAAGACAGGGCGTGCAGCGTCATGAATGACCAGCCGCCCTGCCCTGCCCGCGCCGCGGCCATCAGCGGCTGCAGCCCGAAGTAGCCGGCCACCGTGCAGAACAGGGCCCCGGCCGGCAACAGCATCGCGACCGAGAACACCGGGCCGCCACCATCCCGGCCGAGGCGCCGTTCCATCATCATCAGCAGCAGACCCGCCGCCAGGCTGATATAGGCCTCCAGCGCAAACAGCCGCCCGACCAGCAAGCCTGCCTGCGAGCGCTCCAGCACTGCAAACGCGCTGGGAGCCGCCACGAAGGCGATGCAAAGCAAAAGACCGCCCCAGAGGGCGGCCAGCACGGCGCGGCTGCGGTACAGCACGACTCAGACGTAGCGGACTTCGACGATCTCGTAGCGCTTGACGCCGCCGGGCGCCTGCACCTCGGCGACATCGCCGGCTTCCTTGCCGATCAAGGCACGGGCGATCGGCGAGCTGATCGAGATCTTGCCGATCTTCAGGTCGGCCTCGTCGTCGCCGACGATCTGGTAGGTCACCTCGGCACCGCTGGCTTCTTCTTCCAGATCGACCGTGGTGCCGAACACGATGCGGCCACCGGCATCGACACCAGCCGGGTCGATGATCTGCGCCGCCGCCAGCTTGCTTTCGATTTCGAGGATGCGGCCTTCGATGAAGCCCTGCTTGTCCTTGGCCGCCTCGTACTCGGCGTTCTCGGACAGATCGCCCTGGGCGCGGGCTTCGGCAATGGCCTGGATCACGGCGTGCCGCTCGACCGATTTGAGTCGATGCAGTTCTTCCTTGAGCTTTTCAGCGCCGTAGACGGTCAAAGGGACAGTGGCCATATTCAACAAACCTTGAAAACAAAATGAAGCCGCCGCCGCTCAGGAAGCCCTGAGGCGCGGCGGCGGTATCTGGAGCAGAAGTTTAGACCAGTTCGGCGTGCAGCTCTTGCAGGGATTGCACCAGCAGACCGTCCTGGTGCTTCATGCCCTCGACCGCAGCCTCGCAGCCGGCCATGGTCGTGTAGTAGGTCACGCGGTTGGCCAGCGCCGATTGGCGGATATAGCGGCTGTCGGCGATGGCGGTGCGGGTCTCATCCACGGTCGTGAAGACCAGCTGGATCTCGCCGCCCTTGACCATGTCGACGATATGGGGCCGACCGTCCTTGACCTTGTTGACCGCACGCACCGGCACACCGGCCTCGGCAATCGCCGCTGCCGTGCCCTTGGTTGCCACGACGCCGAAGCCCAGCGCATGCAGGTCCTTGGCCACCGCGACGGCGCGGGCCTTGTCGCTGTTCTTCACCGTGATCAGCACATTGCCCTGGCGCGGCAGGCGCGAGCCGGCGCCGAGCTGGCTCTTCAGCATCGCTTCACCGAAGGTACGGGCTGCGCCCATCACCTCGCCGGTCGAGCGCATTTCCGGGCTCAGGATCGGATCGACGCCGGGGAACTTGTTGAAGGGGAAGACCGCTTCCTTGACGCTGAAATAAGGCGGGATCACCTCGGCCGGCACACGGCCCAGGCGGTCCTTCTGGTCTTTCAGCTTCTGGCCGGCCATGCAGCGCGCGGCGATCTTGGCCAGTTGCTGGCCGGTCGCCTTGCTGACGAAGGGCACGGTGCGCGAGGCACGTGGGTTCACCTCCAGCACATAGACGGTGGCCTGGTCCAGGCCGCCGGTCACATCGCCCTGGATCGCGAACTGCACATTCATCAGGCCGACCACCTTCAGCGCCTTGGCCATCGCTGCGGTCTGGCGACGCAACTCGTCCTGGATCTCCACCGACAGCGTGTAGGGCGGCAGCGAGCAGGCCGAGTCGCCGCTGTGGATGCCGGCCGCCTCGATATGCTCCATGATGCCGCCGATCATCACGTCGCTGCCGTCGCTGATGCAGTCAGCATCGACTTCGACCGCATCCTCCAGGAAGCGATCCAGCAGCACCGGCGACTTGTCGGAGACACGCACCGCTTCGCGCATATAGCGCTCCAGGTCCTTGTCGCCGTGCACGATCTCCATCGCGCGGCCGCCCAGCACATAGCTCGGGCGCACCACCAGCGGGTAGCCGATCTCGTTGGCCAGCGCGACGGCCTGCTCTTCGGTACGCGCGGTGCGGTTCGGCGGCTGCTTCAGGCCCAGCTCGTGCAAGAGCTTCTGGAAGCGCTCGCGGTCCTCGGCGATGTCGATCGAGTCCGGCGTCGTGCCGATGATGGGCACGCCGGCGCGTTCCAGGTCCAGCGCCAGCTTCAGCGGCGTCTGGCCGCCGTATTGCACGATCACGCCGACCGGCTTTTCCAGCGCGACGATTTCCAGCACGTCTTCCAGCGTCACCGGCTCGAAGTAGAGGCGATCCGAGGTGTCGTAGTCGGTGGAGACGGTCTCGGGGTTGCAGTTGACCATGATGGTCTCGTAGCCGTCCTCGCGCATCGCCAAGGCGGCATGGACGCAGCAGTAGTCGAACTCGATGCCCTGGCCGATACGGTTCGGACCACCGCCCAGCACCATGATCTTCTTCTTGTTGGTCGGCTCGGCCTCGCACTCTTCCTCATAGGTCGAGTACATATAGGCGGTCTGCGTCGCAAACTCGGCGGCGCAGGTGTCCACGCGCTTGTAGACCGGGCGCACGCCTTGCGCGTGGCGCGCGGCGCGGACCTCGTGCTGGTTCGTACCCAGCAGCTTGGCCAGGCGCTTGTCCGAGAAGCCCTTCTTCTTCAGCAGGCGCAGCTCGTCGGTCGACAGCGAGGCCAGCGCGCGGCCGGCCAGCGACAGCTCGATCTTCACCAGCTGTTCGATCTGGGCCAGGAACCAGGGGTCGATGGCCGTCTCCTCGAACACCTCCTGCATGCTCATGCCGATGCGGAAGGCATCGGCCACGAACAGGATGCGCTCGGGACCGGGCTCGCCGATCTCCTGCACGATCTCTTCGCGATCGGTCGAGCGCTCGCTCAGGCCGTCGATACCGGTCTCCAGGCCACGCAAGGCCTTCTGGAACGATTCCTGGAAGGTGCGGCCCATGGCCATCACCTCGCCGACCGACTTCATCTGCGTGGTCAGGCGCGAGTCCGCCATCGGGAACTTCTCGAAGGCGAAGCGCGGGATCTTGGTGACGACGTAGTCGATGCTGGGCTCAAAGGACGCGGGCGTGACGCCGCCGGTGATGTCGTTCTTCAGCTCGTCCAGGGTGTAGCCCACGGCCAGCTTCGCGGCGATCTTGGCGATCGGGAAGCCGGTGGCCTTGGAGGCCAGCGCCGAGGAACGCGACACGCGCGGATTCATCTCGATCACGGTCATGCGACCGTTCTTCGGATTGATCGAGAACTGCACATTCGAGCCGCCGGTGTCGACGCCGATCTCGCGCAGGATCGCGATCGAGGCATTGCGCAGCAGCTGGTATTCCTTGTCGGTCAGGGTCTGGGCCGGGGCGACCGTGATCGAATCACCGGTGTGCACGCCCATCGGGTCCAGGTTCTCGATCGCGCAGACGATGATGCAGTTGTCCTTGCTGTCGCGGACCACCTCCATCTCGTACTCTTTCCAGCCGATCAGCGACTCTTCGATCAGCAGCTCATTGGTCGGCGACAGATCCAGACCGCGCTTGCAGATCTCTTCGAATTCTTCCGGGTTGTAGGCAATGCCACCACCGGTGCCGCCCAGCGTGAAGCTGGGGCGGATGACCATCGGGAAGCCGGTGCCGCCGATCTCGGCCGTGATGCGCTTTTGCACCGCCAGCGCCTCTTCCATCGAGTGGGCGATGCCGGACTTCGCGGAATCGAGACCGATCTTGGTCATCGCGTCCTTGAACTTCAGGCGGTCCTCGGCCTTCTCGATCGCCTTCTCATTGGCGCCGATCATCTCGACGTTGTACTTGGCCAGCACGCCGTGCTTGTGCAGGTCCAGCGCGCAGTTCAGTGCGGTCTGGCCGCCCATGGTCGGCAGCACCGCGTCGGGGCGCTCCTTGGCGATGATCTTCTCGACCACCTGCCAGGTGATGGGTTCGATATAGGTGACGTCGGCCGTGTCCGGGTCCGTCATGATGGTGGCCGGATTGCTGTTGACAAGGATGACCTTGTAGCCCTCCTCACGCAGCGCCTTGCAGGCCTGGGCGCCCGAGTAATCGAACTCGCAGGCCTGGCCGATGATGATCGGGCCGGCGCCGATGATCAGGATGCTTTTGATGTCAGTACGTTTTGCCATGATCAATCAAGCCTTCGCCATCAGACCGATGAAGCGATCAAAGAGATAGGAAATGTCGTGCGGGCCGGGGCTCGCCTCCGGGTGACCCTGGAAGCAGAAGGCCGGCTTGTCGGTGCGGGCCAGGCCTTGCAAGGTGCCGTCGAACAGGCTGATATGCGTCGCGCGCAGATTCGCCGGCAGCGAGTCGGCCTCGACCGCGAAGCCATGGTTCTGGCTGGTGATGGACACGCGGCCGTTGTCCAGATCCTTGACCGGGTGGTTGGCGCCATGGTGGCCGAACTTCATCTTGAAGGTCTTGGCACCGCTGGCCAGGGCCATGATCTGGTGACCCAGGCAGATGCCGAAGGTCGGGATGCCCGACTCGATCAGCTCGGCCGCCGCCTTGATCGCGTAGTCGCAGGGCTGCGGGTCGCCAGGGCCGTTGGACAGGAAGATGCCGTCCGGCTCCAGGTCGAACACCGCGCTGGCGGGGGTCTGCGCCGGCACCACCGTGATCCTGCAGCCGCGCGAAGCCAGCATGCGCAGGATATTGCTCTTGACGCCGAAATCGTAGGCGACGACATGAAAGCGCGGCTGCGTCAGCTCGCCATAACCCGTGCCCAGATTCCACTCGGTTTGGGTCCAACTGTGCGACGCGCTCGCGGTGACGACCTTGGCCAGATCGAGGCCGGCCATGCTGGGCGCGGCCTGGGCCAGGCGCACTGCCTCGGCGATCAGCGCCTCGGTGATCGCCTCACCGGCGGCCAGCGCCATGATGCAGCCGTTCTGTGCGCCGGTCGTGCGCAGATGGCGGGTCAGACGTCGGGTGTCGATGTCGGCAATCGCCACCGTGCCTTCGTCGCGCAGGTACTGCACGAGGCTGCGGGTCTTGCGGAAGTTGGAGTCCAGGACGGGCGGCTCCTTGATGATCAGGCCTGCGGCATGGACCTTCGACGCCTCGATATCCTCGTCATTGACGCCGTAGTTGCCGATATGCGGATACGTCAGGGTGACGATCTGCCGGCAATAGCTGGGGTCGGTGAGGATTTCTTGATAGCCGGTGAGCGCGGTGTTGAACACCACTTCGCCGACTGTGTGACCGGCTGCGCCGATCGAGGAGCCTTTGAAGACCGTACCGTCTGCCAGGGCAAGGATCGCTTTGGGGGAGGAGAGCAGATCGGGCAGCACGGGGAACTCCGTTTATTGTGCGCACGCCCAGCTCGGCTCCATCACGCTGATGAGCTTGAGTCCGGTTGAGGAAACTGAGGAGTTTCGCTAGGGTAGCGGTAGGTTGCGGGTAAACCTGCTGAGTATAACCGACCAGGGTTATCACGGAGGCAAAGCCTTGCGCTTTGACACGAAGTTGACAACAAAACCGGTGGATAAAAGCAAGCAAGCCCCGGCAGGCCGGGGCTTGCGCATCGGTCTCGGCGCGTATCAGCCCAGCGCGGCGATGCCGGCACGCGCGATCTGCGCGTCTTCGGTCGATTTCACACCGCTGACGCCGACGGCGCCGATATGGAAACCGTCAACCACGATGGGCACGCCACCTTCCAGCAAGCCATTCAGGCCCGGCGCGCTCAGGAACGACATGCGCCCCTGGTTGATCATGTCCTCGTAGACCTTGGATTCGCGGCGACCCAAGGCAGCCGTGTGGGCCTTGGCCGGCGCGATCTGGGCCGAAATGGCGGCTGCGCCATCAAGACGCTGCAACCACAGCAGATGGCCACCATCATCGACGATGGCAATCGTGACGGCCCAGTTGTGGCTGACGGCCTCCGCTTCGGCGGCGGCGGCGATGCGCTTGACCTCGTCAAGGCTCAGAAAGGGTTTTTGCTTCATGGTGTTGAAATCCTGGCGAAGAGCCGCACTTTAGCGTCAGCGGCCTGCTGTATTGCTGCGCGGGAATGCAAAACTGCCTGCCGCCCTGGTGCAAGCCCTGCCCCGGCATGGCTGCGCGGCCAGCCCGTGCTGACTAGAATAAATGCAAAGAAAAACTGGACTCTCAACCGACATTTTTCTGGAGGATTGTGATGAACGATAGCCTGCAAACCCAATACGGCAGCGCCCTCGGCGGCGGCCTTGCGGTCGAACGCCAGCGCGTGCTGCGCAACACCTACTGGCTGCTGGCGCTGTCCATGGTGCCCACCGTGCTGGGCGCCTGGGTCGGTGTGTCCACCGGCATCATGGCCAGCCTCGGCTTGGGCATGAGCACCCTGGTGTTCTTTGTCGGCGCCTTCGGCCTGATGTTCGTCGTCGAGAAGACCAAGAACAGCAGCACCGGCGTCGTGGCCCTGCTGGCCTTCACCTTCTTCATGGGTCTGATGCTGTCGCGCCTGCTGGCCCAGATCCTGGGCTTCAAGAACGGCAGCGAACTGATCATGATGGCCTTCGGCGGCACGGGCGCGATCTTCTTCGCGATGGCCAGCCTGGCCACCGTGATCAAGCGCGACCTCTCCGGCATGGGCAAGTTCCTGTTCGTCGGCGCCATCATCCTGCTGGTGGCCGGCCTGGTGAACATCTTCCTGCAGTCCTCGGCGCTGATGTTGACCGTGATGGTGCTGGCGATGGCGGTGTTCTCGGCCTTCATGCTGTATGACATCAAGCGCGTGCTCGATGGCGGCGAGACCAACTACATCTCGGCCACCCTGGCGATCTACCTGGACATCTACAACGTGTTCCAGAGCCTGCTGTCCCTGCTGGGCATCTTCGGCGGCGAGCGCGACTGAACGCGCACCCTGACTCAGCAGAAACGGGACCCGCACAGTCCGTGTCAAAACGGCTGCGAAGGGCGCCAAGAGCAAAGCGCTCCGAGTTTCTCGGAGCGCTTTTGTTTGGGCGCGCGCGAGGTGTCCATTGGAGCGTATTGCGTGACGGTGGGCTGAACAGCCGAAGCCTTGTGTCGGACCGCAACAAACACTGGCACCGGCATCACATAGCTAGCTTTTGCAACATTTGCTGCCCACCCAGCACCGCCAGTGCCCGTTTGACGTTGTAGGCCAGTGTCGCCAACGCGATCTCCGCGCCGGCCCCCGTCAGGCCTCGCATCAGGAAGCGGGGCTTCTCGAAGATGTGGAACTTCAGGGCCGCAAACGGGTGTTCGACGGTGCAGCGGCGCAGCCTCATCGCCTGGGGTGTAGCGCGCTGGTGGATGCGCTGCAATGCCTCTTCGTAGAGATGGCGACTGAGCGTGCGCCGTGGGGCCTGCGTGCAGCGCGCCTTCATCGCGCAAGCGCCGCAATCGCCGGGCTGCGCTGCATAGATCACGACCTTACCCGCCCGATGCAACTGCTTGCGCTGCAGCAGTTTGTCTGCCGGGCAGACGTAGGCGTCAGCCTGTGCGTCGTAGGTGAAGCGGCCTTGGTCGAACAAGTCCCCCTCGCCCTGGTTGTTGACCGCGCGCTTGACGGGGACATGCACCCGCACGCCTTGATCCTCCAGCGCCTGCGCCTGTTCGCCATTGGCATAGCCCGCATCCGCCACCAGCTTGAGCTCCGTGCCGCCCAGGGTCTGCTGCGCCGATTCGCCCATGCGCTGCAGGCAGCCGTTGTCACCCGCCTGCGCGTTGACCTCGTGGGCCACGATCAGGGCATGCTCGGCGTCGACGGCGGTCTGTACGTTGTAGCCCGGGCCCTTGCCCTTGAGCACTACAGCCTCGGGCTCGGTGCTCACGTAGCGCTGCTTGTCGCTGTCCACCTTCGCCAGCTCGGCCTGCTGTAGCTGCAGCCGCGCCAGCGCCTGGCGCAGCGCCTGAGCGTCCAGCTCCGCCTCGCCTTGCTGCTGGTCGGCCGCCTCCAACTCCTGCAGGTACTGCGCAATGCGCTGCTCCAGCTTGGCCTGCAGTTCGGCCCGCTGGACCTCGTCCAGGATGGCCTTGCCGCTGGCCACGGCCTGGAACTTCGTCCCGTCCACGGCCACCCACTCTCCGCGGATCAGACCGGCTTCGGCGCAAAAGCGCACGAACTCGGCCCCGGCTCGGCGTAGCGGCTGCGCGTTGCAGCGACGGAACTCGGCAATGGTCTTGTGGTCGGGCGTGAGCCGGTGCAGCAGCCACATCAGTTCGATGTTGCGCTGGCACTCCCGCTCCAGACGCCTCGATGAGCGCAACCGATTGAGGTAGCCGTACAGGTACAACATCAGCAGGTCCGCCGGGTCGTACGGCGGGCGGCCTGTGGCCTTGCTGTGGGCTCGAGCAAAACCCAGCGCCTTCAGGTCCAGCCGCGCCACGAACGCCGCGATCACCCGGCACACATGCTCCGGTCCGATCAACTCGTCCAGCGACACCGGAAACAGGCTGCCCTGGTCTCGACTCTGTCCTTGCACGTAGCCCATAAGAACAATGCCCTGCAACTTGCGTTGCAGGGCATTGTCTTCAGGCCTTCAGCTTAGCGTCAGAGTATTGACACGGACTGCGCGGGTCCCGTTTTTCTTGTCAGCGCTCGAAGACAGCGATCGACTCGACATGGGCCGTGTGCGGGAACATATTCACCGCACTGGCCGCCGTGCAACGGTAGCCAGCCACATTGACCAGCAGCCCCGCATCGCGCGCCAGCGTGGCCGGATTGCAGCTGACATAGACGATGCGCTGGGGCGGCGTCCAGCCCGGAGCCAGGCTCGGGTCCTGAGCGATATCGGCCACCGCCTTGGCCAGCGCGAACGCACCTTCGCGCGGCGGGTCCACCAGCCATTTGTCAGCCACACCGTCGGCTGCCAGCAACTCGGGCGTCATCTCGAACAGATTGCGCGCGACAAAGGCAGTATTGCCATCCAGCCCATTGCGCCTGGCGTTCTCGCGGGAGCGCTGCACCAAGGTCTCGCTGCCCTCGATGCCCAGCACCTCGCGCGCCTGGGTGGCCAGCGGCAGGGTGAAGTTGCCCAGGCCGCAGAACCAGTCGATCACCCGCTCGTTCTTGCGCACCTGCAGCAGCCGCAGCGCGCGGCCGACCAGCACCGTGTTGATATGCGGATTGACCTGGGTGAAATCGGTCGGCTTGAAGGGCATCACGACGCCGAACTCCGGCAAGGTGTAGGCCAGCTCCGGGCCGCCCTCGTCGAGCAGCTTGACCGTGTCCGGCCCCTTGGGCTGCAACCACCATTGCACGCCCGGATGAGCGGCCGCGAACTCGCGCAGCTTGGTCAGATCGGAGTCGGGCAGCGGATTCAGGTGGCGCAGGACCAGCGCGATCACCTGCTCCCCCATGGCCAGCTCGATCTGCGGCAGCCGGTCGCGCTCGGCCATGCTGGCGATCAGCTCGCGCAGCGGCATCAACATATCGCTGACCACCGCCGGTACGACCTTGCAGACCTGCATATCGGCCACATAGCGGCTCTTGCGCTCATGGAAGCCGATCAGCACCTGGCCCTTCTTGGCCACATAGCGGACCGAGAAGCGCGCGCGATAGCGATAGCCCCAGGCCGGGCCTTCGATAGGCCGCAGCAGGGTCTCCGGTTTGACCTTGCCGAGATGCCAGAGGTTGTCCTCGACGACCCGCTGCTTGACGGCGACCTGGGCCCCGGTGTGCAGATGCTGCATCTTGCAGCCGCCACAAGCGCCCGCATGCAGGCCGAAATTGGGGCAGCCGGGCACGACCCGCTGTGAGCTCTCGCGGCGCATCGCCACCAGGGCGCCCTGCTCCCAGTTGTTCTTCTTGCGGCCGACGGTGACCTGCACCTCTTCACCGGGCAAAGCGCCCTCGATGAACACCACCTTGCCTTCGGTATTGTGGGCAACGCCCTGCGCTTCCAGGTCCAGCGATTCGACCTTCAGCCATTCGGATTGTTGAGTCATGGCCGGGATTATCCCTGCGGCCGCACTCAGCCCCGCTTCAGAAGATCGCGTCGCGGTTGATGCCGTGCCGCATCATATTGCGCTTGAGCTTGTTGAGCGCCTCGATCTGGATCTGCCGGATGCGCTCGCGCGTCAAACCCAGCCGGATCGCCAGCACATCCAGCGTCTCGGGCTCGCGGTCACTCAGGCCATAGCGGCCGGCCAGCACCTCGCGCTCGCGCTCGTTCAAGGACGCCAGACCATGCTCCAGCAATTCCTCCAGCTCGTGGCTGAGCCGCAGCCCCAGCGGGTCGACCGCCTGCTCGTCGGCTACCAGATCCATCATCGACTCGCCACCCTCGCCGTTGCGATCGACCGGTGAGTCCAGCGAGGTCGGCAGCTCGGCATAGGCCAGCAGCTCGGCAACCTCGGCCAGCGGCCGGCCCAGCACGGCCGCAATATCCTCGGCGCGCACCACCGACTCGGTGCCGTTCTGGCTGCGCAAGGCCTCCAGCGCCCGACGCGCCTTCAGTACATGGTTGAGCTCGCGCACGATATGCACCGGCAGCCGCACCAGCCGGGCCTGATGCATCAAGGCGCGCTCGATGCTCTGGCGTATCCACCAGCTGGCATAGGTCGAGAAACGGAAGCCGCGCTCGGGCTCGAACTTGCCGATCGCATGCATCAGGCCGAGATTGCCCTCCTCGATCAGATCGCTCATCGGCAGGCCGCGGCCGAGATAGTTCTTCGCGATGCTGACCACCAAGCGCAGGTTGTGCTCGATCATCGCCTGGCGGGCGGCGAACTCGCCGGCCCGGGCCCGCACCGCCGTGTCGTACTCCTGCTGCGGCGTCAGCAGCGGCGTGCGGCGGATATCACGCAGATAGGCTTGCAGCGCATTGCCCAGATCGACATCGGCGGCCGGTGCCGTGCCATTGCGCAAGATCTGGACCTCGTCATCGTCAGGCCCTGCGGCCGCGGGAGAGGCTGTCCCGTCCTCGGCTAGCAGCCGCTCCAGATCGGCTGGTGGCGGCAACGGCAGCGCGAGTGAGCCGTTAGACAGATGGGGCGCGGCGCGTTTCATGGTGTCAGCACGGCGCCCTCACTGCTTAGCGGGACGGCAGCAGCTTGGCCGGATCGATCGGCTTGCCTTGCTTACGCACTTCAAAGTGCAGCTTGACCTGGTCGGCATCGCTGGATCCCATCTCGGCAATCTTCTGGCCCTTGCGCACCGCCTGATCTTCCTTGACCAGCAAACTCTGGTTGTGCGCGTAAGCCGTCAGGTAGGTGGTGTTGTGCTTGATGATGACCAGATTGCCATATCCGCGCAAGCCCGAACCTGCGTAAACCACGCGCCCGTCGGCAGCCGCCAGCACCGGGTCGCCGGCCTTGCCGGTGAACACCAGACCCTTGTTCTTGACTTCGTCGAAACCGGCGGCCACCGCACCGGCGGCCGGCCAGCCCCAGGGCGGCTCATCCTCGGCGCCGGCGGCAGCCGGCGGCGTGGCCGTCGGCGCACTGGCAGCGGCCGTCGTCGCGGCAGGCGCCGAGGCCGCCGGCGGCTTGCCGTCCAGCGGGCGGCTCTCGACCTTGGCGCTCGTGACCGGGCGCGCGCTGACCGCCGCCGCGTCGACGCTGGGCGTCACCACGCGCAAGACCTGACCCACCTCGATGCGGTTGGCATTGTCGATGCCATTCCATTTCGCCAGGTCGCGCCAGTTCTGGCCGTTGTCCAGCGCGATGCGTATCAGCGTGTCACCGGGCTTGACGGTGTAGTAGCCGGGCTTGCCAGCATTCTCGGCGCCCGGCAGCGGCTTGACCTCGGGCGCGGGCTGCGCCTCCGGACTGCCCGAGGTTGTCGCGACCGGCTTGGCCGCGCCATTCATCGGTCGATCCTCCACCGGCGCACGGTGCTTGGGCGAGGCGCAACCAACGATCAGGGCGCAGATCCCGACGACCAGCAGGCCGGCGGGACATGGGGTGTTGCGGTTAGGGTTCAGTGGCATGCGTTTCAGCGTTTGGTGGATGGCCCGGCAGACAGGGCATGGCGGGCGCTCTTACATCACGCCCGATTTTAAAGGCACGAAAAGCACCGCCTCATGAAGCGTGCGGACAAAACGGCTAGCACCTGTTTCCTGCAGATGGTCGACCACCACCAAGACCTGACCCCGGCCGCCCGGCGCCTGCATCGGCGCCACCAGCCGCCCCCCCGGCGCCAGCTGGGCCATCCAGGCCTCGGGCAGATCGTCGCCGCCGGCCGCCGCGATGATGCCGTCATAAGGACCGCTGGGCGCGTGGCCCAGCCGTCCATCCCCATAAACCAGCCGGACACCGCCCAGATTCAGCGCCGCCAGGCTGGCGCGGGCCTTGTCGTGCAGCGGCTTGATGCGCTCGATGCTGGTGACCTGGCGCGCCAGCCGGGCCAGCACGGCCGCCTGGTAGCCGCAGCCGGTGCCGATCTCCAGCACCCGCCCCATAGGCGCACCGGCCTCCTTGGAGGCGCCGGGGCGCGCCAGCAGCAACTCGATCATGCGGCCGACCACCGAGGGCTTGGAAATGGTCTGGCCATGTCCGATCGGCAGGCTGGTGTCCTCATAGGCCTGAATGGCCAGCGCTGTGTCTACGAACTCATGGCGCGGCACGCCGGCCAGCGCCTGCAGCACCCGCTCGTCGCGCAGGCCCTCGCGCTGCAGGCGCTGCACCATGCGCAGGCGCACGCCGGCCGAATCCATGCCCAGACCGCTGGGCGCCGCACGCCGGGCCGCGTCGGCGGTGGCTTGCTGCAGATGGCGCTGCGGCATCAGCAGCTCGCGCACCGGCGCCGCGCCACGACCGCCCAGCTTGTCCAGCGGCAGCGGGAAGCGCTTCTTGGGTGTTTCGGGCGGCGTCGCGCTCATGGGGTCTGGCCCAGGCGCTGGCGCCAGGCCGGCAGCGAGGCGTGGTCGCTGAGATCGACCTGCAGCGGCGTGATGGAGACCATGCCGTTGGCGCAGGCATGGAAGTCGGTGCCTTCGCCGGCCTCGCGGGCATCGCCCGCCGGGCCGATCCAGTAGATCGTCTCGCCGCGCGGGCTTTGCTGGCAGATCACCGGCTCACTGGCATGGCGCCGCCCCAGGCGCGTGATGCGGCGCGGCAGGGCCGCGACATCGGCACGATTGGGCATGTTCACATTGAGCAGAAAGGCCTGGCCCAGACCGCCGGCCAGCACCTGCTCGATGAGGGCCCGGGCCGCTGCGGCGGCCGCATCGAGATGGCCCCAGCCCTTCTCGACCTGCGAGAACGCGATCGACGGGATGCCGAACAGATAGCCCTCGGTGGCGGCCGCCACCGTGCCCGAGTACAGGGTGTCATCCCCCATGTTCGCGCCGTTGTTGATGCCCGAGAGCACCAGGTCGGGCCGGTAGTCCAAGAGACCGGTCAAGGCCACATGGACACAGTCGGACGGCGTGCCGTTGACATAGCGAAAACCGTTGCCGGCGGTGTAGACCGACAGCGGCCGGCCCAAGGTCAGCGCATTGGAGGTGCCGCTGGCATTTTGCTCGGGGGCGATCACATCGATCTGACCCAGGCCCTCGCAGGCCTTGACCAGAGCCGCCAGCCCCGGTGCCAGATAACCATCGTCGTTTGCTATCAGGATACGCATGGCGGCATTGTAGGCATCGCGTCACCTGGGCGACCCCTTGTCTACCCACCCCTGCTTATCATCGATCAACAAGGAAAACCGGAGTCCAACCCATGCAAGCCTGGCTGTGCGAAAACCCCGTGGGCGTCGAGGCCCTGCGCTGGAGAGAAATGCCGACCGCCGAGCCCGGCCCCGGCCAGATCCGCGTAGCGATCAAGGCCGCGAGCCTGAACTTCCCGGACCTGTTGATCGTGCAGGGCAAATATCAGATGAAGCCGCCGCTGCCCTTTGTGCCGGGCACCGAGTTCGCCGGTGTCGTCGACGCGGTGGGCGACGACGTCAAGGGTTTCAAGCCCGGCGATGCGGTGGCCGCGTTTGCCGGCACAGGCGGCTTTGCCAGCCATGCCTGCATCCCGGCCGCGCTGGCGATGCCGCTGCCGCCGGGCTTTGCCTTCGAGGATGCGGCCGCTTTCATCTGCACCTATGCCACCAGCCACCATGCGCTGATCGACCGCGCCGCGCTGCAGCCCGGCGAGACGGTGCTGATACTGGGAGCGGCCGGCGGGGTTGGCACGGCCGCGATCCAGATCGCCAAGGCGGCGGGCGCGCGGGTGATCGCAGCAGCCTCGTCCGACGAGAAATGCGCGCGCTGCCTCGAGATCGGGGCCGATGCCGCGATCAACTACAGCCGAGGCACGCTGCGCGAGGACATCAAGGCATTGACCGAGGGCATAGGGCCCGACGTGGTCTACGACCCGGTCGGCGGCGATCTGGCCGAGCCGGTGTTCCGCTCGATCGCCTGGCGGGGCCGCTATCTGGTGGTCGGCTTCGCGCAGGGTCAGATCCCGGCGCTGCCGCTGAACCTCGCGCTCTTGAAGGGGGCTTCCATCGTCGGCGTGTTCTGGGGCGAGTTCGCCAAGCGGGAGCCGCAGCGCAATGCCGCGATGCTGGCTCAGTTGGCCGGCTGGTACGCCCAGGGCAAGATCAAGCCGGTGCTGGACTCCGTGCTGCCCATGACGGACTTGCCCGCCGCGTTCGCCCGCATGAGCAGCCGCCAGGTGGTCGGCAAGGTGGTGCTGAGCCAGCCCTGAGTCGCAGCGAAGCGCTGCCGCAACATCTCGCTACGCGTGCCCTGCTTTCGCGGGGCATGCGCGGTCTCGGTTGTGCGCTAGGATGCCGGTCGAGCGGAGCCTCACACCATGGCAGTCAAAGTCCTGATTATTGAAGACAACCCCGTCGCGCGCAGTTTTCTGTGCCGCGTCGTCCGAGAGAGTTTCAGCGATGCAATGGAGATCACCGAAGCCGGCGATCTCGAGGGCGCGCGACGCCATGTCGCCCGCGTGGCGCAGGAGAGCCCCGAGATCGGTTTCAAGCTGATCCTGGTCGATCTGGAGTTGCCGGACGGCAATGGCATGGAGTTCCTGGCCGAGCTGGCCGGCACGCCGTCGGTCAAGGTCGTCACGACCTTGTACTCCGACGACGACCACCTCTTCCCGGCCCTGCAATGCGGGGCTGATGGCTATTTGCTGAAGGAAGACCGTTTCGAGGTGCTGGTCGAGGAGTTGCAGCGCATCGTGCGCGGCCAGCCGCCGCTGTCACCGGCGATCGCGCGCCGTCTGCTTTCGCATTTCCGGCCCGGCTCCAGTGGCGACAGCGGCCCGATGAGCCTGAACTCGGCGCTGAACTCGGGCTTCAGCCCGCTGTCCTCCAGCGCCGCGCCGCCCAGCGGTCGAGGCGTCGTGCTGGACCCGCCGCCCGAATGGGAGCGCCTGACCCCGCGCGAGAACGAGGTGCTGACCTATCTGAGCAAGGGTTTCACGATCAAGGAAATCGCCAATTTGATGGGCATCAAGTGGTTTACCGTCAACGACCACATCAAGTCCATCTACAAGAAGCTCAATGTCTCCAGCCGCGCCGAAGCGGCGGTGCTGGCCAGCAAGCAAGGCCTGGTCTGAGGACCAGCACCTGGCTCAGGCAGCCGGCTTAGACATCCACCCACTGAACCAGCAGTGACAGCAGCTGCAGCATCGCGCTCAGCGGGATGAAGGGCATGGCCGGGCGCCGACCCAGCCCGGCGGCGGCGGCCAGCGCATGCAGCCCGCGGTAAGTCGCCGCCAGCGCCAGCGGCAGCACGAAGGCCGCCGCCCAGTACTGCCCGTCATCACGACCGAACAGCGTGTAGGGATTGCACAAGGCCACCAGCGCCAGCAGGGTCAGTTGTTGCGCCAGCCGCGCCGGCGCGACCAGGACTTGAATACCTGTTGCTTCTTGCATCTCGACTCCAGAGATCGCGCCGCGGGCGCTGTGTCAGGTCCGTCGCCATCTTTGGCGTAACGGTGTCGCATGATGCAAAGGCTTTATTAAGCGCGTCTTAAGCGATGATGAAGCTTGCCACAGGGCAGCACCGCAGATTCAGCGCCTCCAGTAGCCGCGTCGATCGTCATAGCGGTCATAGCGATTGGGAACGCCATCGCCATCACGATCCCAGGCTGGGTTGTAGAGCCGGTCACGGCGGTTGGGGATGCCGTCACCATCGCGATCCCAGCGCCTCGGCTCCTGATAGTGCCGCGAGTGATAGTGCCGCGAGGGGTAGACCGGCTCGATATAGACCGGGCGGGGCTGGACATAGACCGGCGCATGGCCCTGGCTGCCAATCGTGACCGACCAGCGCACATCCGGCTCCCGCGCCGCAGCAGCGCCAGCGCACAGCAGGCCGACAAGACCGAGACTCGCAATCACCGTGTTTCTGTTCTTCATGAGCATGGACTCCTCTGATGACAGGCAAGGATCCGAACTGGATGCCGCCGCCACCACCCAACGAGCCGCGAGACGTGCGCGCCGACAGGCCGACTGTGAAACCAGGTAAAGCTTGTTGCCGGCCTTGTATGCGCTTGCGAGCACGGTAAGCAGCTGCAACAAGCGCGGGTCGTAGGCCGGGTCCTACCTCGCCGTTGGCGCAGCGCCGATGGTGACCTGCCGGCTGAGGATCAATAGTTGGGTCTCGGGCCGCAAGACATGGTGTCGATGGCCACCACCCACAGCAAGGAGGCTCATGATGAGCATCAACAGCAATCCGGTGATTTCCTCGGACAAGGTCGAAGGCACGGCCGTCTACAACCCCAACGGCGACAAGCTCGGCTCCATCGACGACCTGATGATTGACAAGCGCTCCGGCATGGTCCGCTATGCCTCGCTGGAGTTCGGCGGCTTCATGGGCATAGGCACCGATCGCTACCCGCTGCCCTGGAGCCTGCTGAAGTACGACACCGCGCTGGACGGCTATGTCGTCCCTCTGCAGAAGGACCAGCTCGAGAGCGCGCCCCGCTATGCGCAGTCCGACGCGCCGGAGTACACCGACGAATACGGCCGCAAGGTCTATGACTACTACGGCGTGAACTGGATGTAAGCGGCCGCAGGCGGGCCGCCGCCCCACAGGGGATCAGCCCGCCAGCTCCTCGAAGCCGCCGTTCGAGACAAACACCCGCACGCTGTCACCGCCCGAGGCCTTGGCCTCGGCGCAGGCCAGCGTGGCGGCGCCGATCACCGACTCGACCGTCTCCAGATTGGGCTGCAGCTGCACCACGCCGACGCAGGCCTTGACGCGGGTGCGGTGCAGGCCCCAGCGCAGCCGGTAAGCGGCGATCGCCGAGCGGATCTTCTCGGCCACGATCTGGGCGTAGTGCTGATCGCAATCAGGCAGCAGCACCGCGAAATGGTCGGTCTCCAGCCGCGCTACCAGGTCGGAGGCGCGCACCTTGGTCACCAGCATCTGGCCCAGCCCGTAGAGGAAATGGTCGGCCACCTCGCTGCCCATGCTGGTCAGCACCTCCTGGAACTTGTCGACATCGATCCACAACACCGAGACCGGCTCATGGCGGCGGCTGCCGACATGCTCGGCCAGACGGCGCTCGAACTCGCGTCGGTTCGCCAACTCGGTCAGCGCGTCATGCTTGGCGGTCCAGGTCGGCTGCATGCGCAGCTGGCGCGCGGCCGTCACATCGTCGATCACCCACAGCGCTTCGCCGGCCGGTACGTCCCAGTGCACCGGCGTGGCTTGCAAGCGGCCCCAGAAACGCGAGCCGTCCTGGCGCACATACTCGATCTCTTCGTCCAGCGGACGCCCGGCCGCAAAGGCCTGCGCCATGCGCTCGAAGACGCCGCTGTGGGCCCCGTCCGAGACATGGACCGACCGGGTGGCCTGGCCGCTCAGATCGGTCTCGTCGCCATGGCCGAACAAATGGTTGAAATACTCGCTGACCACCTCGAAGCGCGCCCCCTGCACAAAGCCCACCGCCATCGGTGCGCGCACCAGCAGCGCACGCATGCGCGCGGCGATCACATCGTTGGAGCTGCCATCCACGGGCGGATTTGCTGGGTCTTGCATCGAGATCTCCTAGGTGCCGGGCGCACCACACACCGCGACTATCGCAGGTGTAACGCGTTTGCGCCCCGCCGGAAACCCCGAACTGGCGGGAGTTCGCCAGGCATTTCGGCGCGGCGCCCCAATGCCGGTCCAAACGCCTCAGGGTGGGCAGCCGGCGGCCGAGGAAGCACCGGCCGCGGCGCGGTCGGTCGTGCTCAGTGGGGAGCCCTTGTCCAGCACCACCCGCCACTGGCCGGGCGCCTCCTGGCGCCAGACCGAGTTGAAGCGCACGATGGCCTCGCCCTGAGGGTTGCGCACCAGGCCGGTCGAATAGGCCAAGCTGCCGTCGGCCAGCACCTCGACCTGGTCGGGCGCCCAGGAAAACGGTGCCGTCGGCGCATCGAAGAAGCCCGTCCAGCCGGCCAGCACGGCCGCGCTGCCACGCAGTACCTCGGGACCATTGAAGAACAGCGCCTGCGCCGACAGGTGGCTGGCAAAGGCCGCCAGATCGCGCTGGGCCATGCTGCGCGCAAACGCGCATTCGGCCGCCCAGACCTGGGCACGCGCCTGCGCCAGATCCGGCTGAGCCTGCGCCTGCAGGGCCGCAGCCATCAGCAAGGCCCCCATCCAAGCTGTCTTCCCCATATCGCGCTCCTCATTCAAGCCTCCGGGGCAATCTGCTCCGCGTAGTCGTAGAGCGCGCCCAGAATGTCCTGGCCGCGCTCGTCGGCCGCCTCACTGAGCTGGTCGACCCGCTCGAAGAAGGCCTGCAGGCTCAACCCGCCGCCCTCGCCTGCATGCAGGCGCGCCGCGCGATGCGCCTCCCAGCGCTCGCGCTCCGCCTCGTCCAAGCTGGCCGGGAAGTTGCGAGCGCGATAGCGGAACAACAGCTCGTCCAGCCGCGCATCGGCAAATACGGTCTTGCCCTGCGCCACCCGCTCGGCCAGCCGCTCGGGGCTCAGCTCGCGCAGGCGCTGCAGCAGGCGCCGATCCTCGTTGCCGACGAAGCCGCCGTACAGGTCTTCGTCGACATCGGGCGGGCCTGCCGGTGCCGGGCGCGCGAACACCTCGCCCCACAGCCCGTCCAGCAGCCGGCCCTGCGTGGCCAGCTTTTCGGCATGGGCCAGGCCCTGCGCCATGTCCAGACCCCAGCGCTGGGCCATGGCCGGCGACAAGGTCTTCAGATTGCCGATCACGACCGGCGACTTGTTGACATGGATGGTCTTGATCGGCAGCCGGGCCACGCCCTCGGGCAGCTCATCCTGCTTGGTGAACAGGCGCTCGCGGATCGCCGCGGCGTTCAGCGTCAGCAGCTCGGCAGGATCAACCGCCAGATCCCAGACGATCAGCTCGTTCTTGTTGCTGGGATGCGGCGCCAGCGGCCAGACCAGCGCGATGCAGCCACGCTCGGGGCCATACATGCCGGAGATGTGCAGGAAGGGCTTGCCTATGCCGATCTCGGCCCAGACCGCGTCCTTCTTGTGCAGCTTCAGGCAGAACTCGAACAGCTTGGGCTGGGCCGTCTTGACCAGCCGAGCCAAGGCGATGGTGGCGCGCACATCCGAGAGCGCATCGTGCGCGGCCTCGTGTGCCAGGCCGTTGGCGACGGTCAGGTGCTCGAGCTTGAACGAGGGCCGGCCGTCCTCGTGCGTGGGCCATTGCAGGCCCTCGGGCCGCAGCGCATAGGCGCAGCGCACCACGTCCAGCAGGTCCCAGCGGCCGCAGCCGTTCTGCCACTCTCGGGCATAGGGGTCGATCAGATTGCGCCAGAACAGATGGCGGGTCACCTCGTCGTCAAAGCGTATCGTGTTGTAGCCCACGCCCACGGTGCCCGGTGCGGCCAGCTCGGCCTCGATCGCCGCGGCGAACTCATGCTCGGGCCGGCCCTGCTCGACGCAGGTCTGCGGCAGGATGCCGGTCAGCAGACAGGCCTCGGGTTCGGGCAGAAAGTCCGGCGCCGGCTGGCAGTACAGCATCAGCGGCTCGCCGATCTCATTGAGATCGGCATCGGTGCGCACGCCGGCGAACTGGGCCGGGCGGTCACGGCGGGGCACGCGGCCAAAGGTCTCGTAGTCGTGCCAGAAGAAGGAAAACTCATGCATGGCCGGCACGATAACCGATAGCCGGACCGGGGCCGGCCCGGGCCTAACACCAGGCCCTGGCGATAATCGCCGCTCCTCCAAGCGACGGATGCCTGCATTGTTGAGTCTGCTCACCGAGTTTTTCCGGGGCCACTGGCGCCGCCTTCTGCTGATCGCGGGCGCTGGCTTGGCCCTGCTGGTCCTGTTGCTGGCGATGGCCGCCGCCCTGGTCTATCCGAACCTGCCGGATATCGGCAACCTGCTCGACTACCAGCCCAAGCAGCCGCTGCGCGTCTACACGGCGGACGGTGTGCAGATCGGCGAGTTCGGCGCCGAGCGGCGCCGCTATCTGCCGCTGGAGCAGATCCCCAAGCCCATGCAGGACGCGCTGCTGGCCATCGAGGACCCGGACTTCTACGAGCACGGCGGCCTGTCCTACCGCGGCATCGCGCGCGCCTTCATCAGCAATCTGTTCAACCCGCGCAGCCAGGGCGGCTCGACGATCACCCAGCAGCTGGCCCGCGATCTCTATCTGACCAAGAAGAAGACCTACAGCCGCAAGTTCATCGAGGCCCTGCTGACGATGCGCATCGAGTCGGCGCTGAGCAAGGAGAAGATTCTCGAGGTCTATATGAACCAGATCTATCTGGGTCAGCGGGCCTATGGTTTCGAGGCCGCCGCGCGCATCTATTTCGGCAAGAGTCTGCAAGACTTGTCGCTGGCCGAAACCGCGATGCTGGCCGGCCTGCCGAAGAATCCGATCTATGCCAACCCGGTCAACAACTTCGCCCGCGCCCAGAGCCGCCAGCAGGTGGTGCTGCATCGCATGGAAGAACTCGGTGTCATCGACCAGGCCCAGTTGGAGGCCGCCAAGGCCGAGACCCTGACTATCCGCTCGGCCAGCGACCCGCGCCTGCATGCCGAGTTCGTCGCCGAGATGGCGCGCCAGCAGGTCCATGCGCAGTATGGCGACGAGGCCTACACCCTGGGCCTGTCGGTCTACACCACGCTGGAGTCGAACGAACAGGCCGCCGCCTACCGCGGCCTGCGCCGCAGCCTGATGGACTACGAGCGGCGCAAGCCCTATCGCGGCCCCGAGGGCTTTGTCGCACTGCCCGACAAGCCCGCGCTGTGGGACGCCGCCATCACCGAGGCGCTGGCCGAACACCCCGACCAGGACGATCTGCGCGCCGCCGTGATCACCGCCATCGCGCCGGCCAAGGTCTCGGCCAGCCTGCAAAGCGGCGAGGACATCGTGATCAGCGGCGACGGTCTGCGCGGCGCCCAGTCGGGACTGAGCGCCAAGGCCAAGGCCGAGCTGAAGCTGCGCCCCGGCGCCATCATCCGCGTGCTGCGCGGCCCGCCCAGCAAGGCCGACGCCAAGGGGGCCTGGCAGATCACTCAGCAACCCGAGGCCGAGGGCGCCCTGGTGGCGCTGGAGCCCGGTACCGGCCGGGTGCGGGCCCTGGTCGGCGGCTTCGACTTCGCGAAGAACCAGTTCAACCATGCGACCCAGGCCTGGCGCCAGCCGGGCTCGGCCTTCAAGCCCTTGGTCTACTCGGCCGCGCTGGAACAAGGCGTCAGCCCGGCCACCCTGGTCGAGGATGCGCCGATCGCGATCGGTGACTGGGAGCCGAAGAACTCCGACAACCAGTTCGACGGCCCGATGACGGTGCGCCAGGCGCTGGCGCGCTCGAAGAATATGGTGACGATACGGCTGATGCAGCAAGTCACGCCGCCGACCGCGCGCGCCTGGGCCGCCCGCTTCGGCCTGGATGCCGACAAGCAGCCCGACAACCTGACCCTGGCCCTGGGTTCGGGCGCGGCCACGCCGCTGCAGATGGCCAGTGCCTATGCGGTGTTCGCCAACGGCGGCCATCTGCTCAAACCGACCGTGATCGCGCGCATCGTCGACGCCAAGGGTCAGGTCTTGTTCGAGGCCCCCACCGAGACGGCCAGCGAGGAGAACCGCGCGATCTCGGCGCGCAACGCCTTCGTGATGAACAGCCTGCTGCAGGAGGTCACGCGCAGCGGCACGGCCGCGCGCGCCTCGACCCAGCTGAGGCGCGGCGATGTCTATGGCAAGACCGGCACCACCAATGACGCGGTCGATGCCTGGTTCGCCGGCTTCCATCCCAGCCTGGCGGCCGTGGTCTGGATGGGCTATGACCAGCCGCGCAGCCTGGGAGAGCGCGAAAGCGGCGGCGGCCTGGCGCTGCCGGCCTGGGTCGAGCTGATGGCCGAGGCGCTCAAGGGCGTACCCGTCAAGGAGCCGGCACCGGTCGGCGGCCTGCTGTGGCAGGACGGCGACTGGGTGTTCGAGGAGTTCGCCGGCGGCGCCGGTCTGAAAAGCCTGGAGCCCTTGAATCCGGGGCCCATACCGACTCAGCCGGGCCTGCCGGCCTCGTCGGCGCTGATGCCGCCGCCGCTCAGCCTCCCGCCGACGCCAGGGCGTGCAGCAACGCCTGCTCACGATCAGGACGCACACCGGCCTTACTGAAGACCTGAGCCTCGGCCGGCAAGGCGCGCCACCAGGCCAGCGTATCGGCCACCGTCTCGGCCAGCGGCCTTATCGTCAGTCCGGCGCGCAGCGCGGCGCGGTTGTCGCACTCCATGAAGCTCATGTGATCGCCGGTCTGCGGCAGCCACAGCGGCAGCTCAATCCAGGACTTGACGCCCAGATCCAGCAGGCGCTGATCCTCGGCCCAGACCCAGCGGGGCCTGACGCCGGCGGCCGCCGCGCAGGCCGCCATCAGTTCGCCCCGGGTCCATTGCCCGGGCGCGGCCACCGCATTGAAGGTCCCGGCCCGGCCCTGCGCCAGCAGGCTCAGCGCAAATGCAGCCAGATCGCGTGCATCGATGAACTGCAAGGCATCGCCCGGCTGGCCCGGCACCAGCAGCGGCTCGCCGTCCTGGGCCTGGGCGACGCGCGCCGGCCAATAGCTGAAACGCTGGGTCGGGTCATGCGGCCCGACGATCAGGCCGGGCCTCAGCACCAGCGCCTGCTCGTTGAAATGCTGGCGCAGGCGCATCTCGCAGGCGGCCTTCAGCGGACCGTAGCTCGCCCCGTCGACCACCTCGGTGTCGGGATCGGCTAGGCGCCCGAGCGCCGAGCCCTCGTCATTGGGCTGGGCAAAGCTGGCATAGGCCGAGACGCTGGAGATGTAGAGATAGCGCCCCACCCTGCCCTTGAGCAAGGAAGCCGTGGCCTCGACCTCGCGCGGCAGGTAGCCGCAGCTGTCGATCACCGCGTCCCATTCTCCCCGGGCCAGCGCGGAGATGTCGCCGCCGCGGTCGCCACGAAGGTGCTGGGCCTGCGGGAACAGGCCGGTGCCGCTACGGCCGCGATTGAACAGCGTGAGCCGATGGCCGGCGGCCAGCGCCGCCTCGGCCAGTGCGCGCCCGACGAACTGGGTACCGCCAAGAATGAGGATGTTCATGCGGGCGATGATAGGGGCGCATGAGCGCCAGGGCCCAGACTCAGCGCTTCTTGACGATCACGCTGCCGATCGAATAGCCGGCCCCGAAGGAGCAGATCACGCCGACATCGCCACGCGCGAGATCCGTGCGGTGCGCATGGAAGGCGATGATGGAGCCGGCCGATGCCGTGTTGGCGTACTCATCGAGGATCAGCGGCGCCACATCCGAGCCTGCGCCGGCCAGGTCCTGGCCGACCAGTTTCTTGATCACCAGCTGGTTCATGCCCAGATTGGCCTGGTGCAGCCAGAAGCGGCGCACCGCTGCGGGCTGATGGCCCAGCGCCGCCAGATGACCTTCGATATGGGCGGCGGCCAGCGGCACGACCTCCTTGAACACCTTGCGGCCTTCCTGCTGGAAGGTCTTGTCGCGGGCCAGCGGGTCGCTGTCCTCGCTGCGGTTCAGGAAACCGAAGTTGTTGCGGATATTGCTGGAGAACTGGGTCGCCAGCTTGGTCCCGAGAATCTCCCATTGCTCGGCCGAGGTGGCGGTGTCGGCGCGCTCGACAATCACGGCGGTGCAGACATCGCCGAAGATGAAGTGGCAGTCGCGGTCGCGCCATTCCAGATGGGCCGAGGTGATCTCGGGGTTGACCACCAGCACGCAGCGGGCCGTGCCGGCGCGCACCGCATTGGCGGCCTGCTCGATCGCGAAGGTGGCCGAGGAGCAGGCCACATTCATGTCGAAGCCGTAGCCGCCGGCACCGATGGCCTGCTGGATCTCGATGGCCATCGCCGGATAGGCGCGCTGCATATTGGCGGCAGCACACAGCACCGCATCGATCTGGTGGCCCTGCTTGCCGGCGGCCGCCGTGGCCTGGCGGGCGGCATCGACAGCGATCTCGGCCATCAGCGAGAGCTGGTCGTCGGGGCGCTCCTCGAAGCGCGGGTACATGCGGGTCGGGTCCAGCACGCCGGACTTCTCGATCACATAGCGCTGCTTGATGCCCGAGGCCTTCTCGATGAACTCGACGCTGGAATGGGTCAGCGCGGCCCGCGTGCCGGCGGCAATTTCCGAGGCATGCTGGGCGTTCTGCAGGTCCGCATAGCGGTTGAAAGCCTCGACCAGTTCGGCATTGCTGATGGTGTGCGGCGGCCGGTACAGGCCGGTGCCGCTGATGACGACTGCTTCGCTCATATGATTTCCTTGGCGGGGGCGCAAGTGTAGCGAGCCGCCCCATTGCGGGGCAAAGAGGACTTACCCCGCCCCAAACAGGAGAACCCGCGTAGAATCAGTCACCGGGCCCAAATTTTGGTGTCCGGTTTTTTGTCTTCGCACCATTCCACGCTGAATGGTCTCGCGGCGGCAACCGGTCCCAAGTCAAGCGCTCGCAGCCCAGGTGGTGCACTGCACGAACGCACCCCGACACTTGCGATCCTGGACCATGGAAATCTTTGACTACGACAACATCCTGCTGCTGCCGCGCAAATGCCGCGTGGAGAGCCGCAGCGAATGCGACACCTCGGTGGAATTCGGCCCGCGCCGCTTCAAGCTGCCGGTGGTGCCGGCCAATATGAAGACGGTGGTGGACGAGAACATCACCGAATGGCTGGCCGCCAACGGCTACTTCTATGTGATGCACCGCTTCGATCTCGACAATGTCGAGTACGCCAAGCGCATGCGCGACAAGGGCCTGTTCGTCTCGGTCAGCTCTGGCGTCAAGCCGGCCGACTATGCGGTGATCGACCGCCTGGCGGCCGAGGGCGTCGGCGCCGACTACATCACGATAGACATCGCCCACGGCCATGCCGACAGCGTGCAGCGCATGATTGCCTATATCAAGCAGAAGCTGCCCAGCACCTTTGTGATCGCCGGCAATGTCGGCACGCCCGAGGGTGTGATCGATCTGGAGAACTGGGGCGCCGATGCCACCAAGGTGGGCATCGGCCCCGGCAAGGTCTGCATCACGCGGTTGAAGACCGGCTTCGGCACCGGTGGCTGGCAGCTCTCGGCCCTGAAATGGTGTGCCCGCGTCGCGACCAAGCCCATCGTCGCCGACGGCGGCATCCGCCACCATGGCGATATCGCCAAGAGCGTGCGCTTCGGCGCTTCGATGGTCATGATCGGCTCGCTGTTCGCCGGCCATGAGGAGTCGCCCGGCAACACCGTCGAGGTCGACGGCAAGCTCTACAAGGAGTACTACGGCTCGGCCTCGGACTTCAACAAGGGCGAGTACAAGCATGTCGAGGGCAAGCGCATCCTCGAGCCGGTCAAGGGCAAGCTGGCCGACACGGTGCGCGAGATGCTGGAAGACGTGCAGAGCTCGGTGTCCTACTCCGGCGGCAAGACCCTGGCGGATCTGCGCAAGGTGAACTATGTGGTGCTCGGAGGCGAAAACGCCGGCGAGCATCTCTTCATGTAATGACCCGTCTCACGCCGGCGTTTCGGCGCAGCCACAACGCCGGCGAGCACCTGTTCATCTAGCCGTCAGAGCGTCGGATAGTCCGTGTAGCCCTTCGCACCCGGGGTGTAGAAGGTGCTGGGGTCCGGCGCATTCCAGGCCGCGCCGGCAGCCACGCGCTGCGGCAGGTCGGGGTTGGCCAGGAAGCCGGTGCCGAAGGCCACCGCGTCGAGCTGCCCCGCCTCGATCGCGCGCTGCGCCTCCTCGGCGCTATAGCCCATATTGCCGACCAGAACACCCTTGTAGTGCTGGCGCGCGACCGGAACCACATCGGCCTTTTGAAGGCCAAAGAAGTCGGCCCGCATCAGGTGCAGATAGGCCAGATCGAAACGGTTGAGCTGCTCGGCCAGATAGGCGGTCAGCGCCAGCGGGTCACTGTCCTTCATGCTGTTGTAGCTGTTCAGCGGCGACAGGCGCAGGCCGACGCGCTGCGAACCGATCGCGGCGCAGACAGCCTCCAGCACCTCGAACAAGAAGCGGGCGCGATGGGCCAGCGAGCCGCCATAGGCGTCATCGCGCTGGTTCGAGCCATCGCGCAGGAACTGGTCGATCAGATAGCCGTTGGCGCCATGCACCTCGACGCCGTCGAAGCCCGCGGCCACCGCGCGACGCGCGGCCTCGGCATAGGCCCGGACCAGTCCCGGAATTTCATCGGCGCGCAGCGCGCGCGGCGTCACATGGGCTTGCTTGCCCGTGGGCGTGTGCACTTCACCCTCGATGGCCAGGGCGCTGGCCGAGACCGTCTCGGCGCCGTCGTTGAGCCCCGGATGGGCCGCCCGGCCGGCGTGCCAGATCTGCATGAAGATGCGGCCGCCCTTGGCATGGACCGCATCGGCCACCTGCTTCCAGGCCTGAGCCTGGGCCTCGTCATAGATGCCGGGATCGGCGCCAAAGGCCGAGGTGCGCGGCGCGACCATGGTGCATTCGGTGACGATCAGGCCGGCACTGGCACGCTGCGCGTAGTACTCGGCCATCAGCGCATTGGGCAGATGGCCGGCACTGGCACGGGTGCGTGTCAGCGGCGCCATCAGCAGGCGGTTGGGCAGCGTCAGCGCGCCGACTTGCAAGGAGGAGGACAACATGGACATGGGCTCTGGAGGTGGAGTGACAAGGCACGGAAATTACACGGCTTTGCCATGCCCTGCCCGACCGCGGGATTCGCACTTCTGTGATAGGCGGCACCGCAGGCAGACGGGCCACCTACAATCGCGCTCCATTCCCCGAGCAACACCTTGCGCCCGACGACCGTCGGCGCCCGATGCCACATGACCGAACTCGCGAAGTCCTTCGAACCCGCCGCTCTTGAAGCCCATTGGGGTCCCCTGTGGGAAGGCCAGGGCCTGTATGCCCCGACCCTGGACTCGAGCCGCGAATCCTTCAGCATCCAGCTGCCGCCGCCCAATGTGACCGGCACCCTGCACATGGGCCACGCCTTCAACCAGACCATCATGGACTCGTTGACGCGCTATCACCGCATGCTGGGCCACAACACGCTGTGGGTGCCCGGCACAGACCATGCAGGCATCGCGACGCAGATCGTCGTCGAGCGCCAGCTGCAGGCCAGCGGCCAGAGCCGCCATGACCTGGGCCGCAAGAACTTCGTCGCCAAGGTCTGGGAGTGGAAGCAGGAATCGGGCGACACCATCGCGCGCCAGATGCGCCGCATGGGCGACTCGGTGTCCTGGGCCCACGAGTACTTCACGATGGACGAGAAGCTCTCCGAGGTCGTGACCGACACCTTTGTGCGCCTGCATGAGGAAGGCCTGATCTACCGCGGCAAGCGCCTGGTCAGCTGGGATCCGGTGCTGCAGTCGGCCGTCTCCGATCTGGAGGTCGAGAGCGAGGAGGAGGACGGTTCGCTCTGGCATATCCGCTACCCCATCGAGGGCAGCGACGAGAGCCTGGTGGTGGCCACCACGCGGCCGGAAACCATGTTGGGCGACACCGCCGTGATGGTGCACCCCGAGGACGAGCGCTACACCCATCTGATCGGCCGCCAGGTGCGCCTGCCCATCACCGGCCGACTGGTTCCGGTGATCGCCGACGACTATGTGGACAAGGCCTTCGGCACCGGCGTGGTCAAGGTCACACCGGCGCATGACACGAACGACTACCAGGTCGGTCTGCGCCACCAGCTGGAGATGCTGACCATCTTCACGCTGCAGGCCACCGTCAACGATGCAGCGCCCGAGGCCTATCGCGGCCTGGACCGCTTTGTCGCGCGCAAGAAGATCGTCGCGCAACTGGAAGCCGAAGGCCTGCTGGTCGAGGTCAAGAAGCACAAGCTGATGGTGCCGCGCTGCGCCCGCACCGGCCAGGTGATCGAGCCCATGCTGACCGACCAGTGGTTCGTCGCGATGAGCAAGCCCGGCGCCGGCGGCAAGAGCATTGCCGAGCAGGCCATCGAGGCGGTGTCCTCGGGCGAGGTCAAGTTCGTGCCCGAGAACTGGGTCAACACCTACAACCAGTGGATGAAAAACATCCAGGACTGGTGCATCTCGCGCCAGCTCTGGTGGGGCCACCAGATTCCGGCCTGGTATGCCGACGACGGCCGCATCTTCGTCGCCCGCAGCGAGGACGAGGCCCGCGCCAAGGCCGCGGCCGCTGGCTACACCGGCGCGCTCAAGCGCGACGAGGACGTGCTGGACACCTGGTACTCGTCGGCGCTGGTGCCCTTCTCGACGCTGAACGCGCAGGAGCAGGACCTGTTCCTGCCCAGCAGCGTGCTGGTGACCGGCTACGACATCATC
Organism: Paucibacter sp. M5-1; assembly: GCF_027498415.2. Taxonomy (NCBI): domain Bacteria; kingdom Pseudomonadati; phylum Pseudomonadota; class Betaproteobacteria; order Burkholderiales; family Sphaerotilaceae; genus Roseateles; species Paucibacter sp. M5-1. The sequence continues at coordinate 5,985,600 of NZ_JAPZLM020000001.1, read as the reverse complement.
TTCTTCTGGGTCGCCCGGATGATCATGATGACCAAGCACTTCACCGGCAAGGTGCCGTTCAAGCATGTCTATATCCACGGCCTGGTGCTCGATGCGCAGGGCAAGAAGATGAGCAAATCGGAAGGGAACGTGCTGGATCCGGTCGATCTGATCGACGGCATCGCCCTGGCCCCGCTGCTGGACAAGCGCAGCCAGGGCCTGCGCAAGCCCGAGAACGCGCCCAAGGTGCGCAAGGCCACCGAGAAGGAATTCCCCGAGGGCATCCCCGGCTACGGTGCCGACGCGCTGCGCTTCACCTTCGCGGCGATGGCCACGCTGGGCCGCAGCGTCAACTTCGACAGCAAGCGCTGCGAGGGCTACCGCAATTTCTGCAACAAGCTGTGGAATGCGACCCGCTTCGTGCTGATGAACTGCGAAGGCCAGGACTGCGGACTCGCGCACGAGAAGGGTCAGTGCCCGCCCGGCTATATGAGCTTCAGCCAAGCCGACCGCTGGATCAGCAGCGAGCTGCAGAAGGTCGAGGCCGCCGTGGCCCAGGGCTTTGCCGAATACCGCCTCGACAACGTCGCCAACGCGATCTACTCCTTTGTCTGGGATGAGTACTGCGACTGGTATCTGGAGATCGCCAAGGTGCAGATCCAGGAGGCCAAGGACCGTGGCGACGAGAGCCAACAGCGCGCCACCCGCCGCACCCTGATCCGCACGCTAGAGACCATCCTGCGCCTGCTGCACCCGATCACGCCCTTCATCACCGAGGAGCTGTGGCAGACGGTGGCACCGATCGCCGGCCGCAAGTCCAGCGACTATCTGGTCACCGCCGCCTACCCGGTGGCCCAGCCCGAGCGCATCGATGCGGTGGCCATCGCCTGGGTCGACAAGCTCAAGGCCGTGGTCGGCACCTGCCGCAGCCTGCGCAGCGAGATGAATCTGTCGGGTGAGCGCGTGCCCCTGCTGGTCGGTGGCGACACCGGCTTCATCGCCGAGGCCGCTCCCTTCCTGAAGGTGCTGGCCAAATTCAGCGAGGTGCGCATCATGGCGGACGAAGCCGCCTTCGCCGCCGCCAGCCAGAACTCACCGGTGCTGGTGCATGGCGAGGCGCGCCTGGCCCTGCATGTGGAGATCGATGTCGAGGCCGAACGCGCCCGCCTGGCCAAGGAGATCGCCCGCCTGGACGGCGAGATCGTCAAGGCCCAGGCCAAGCTGGGCAACGAGAGCTTTGTCGCGCGGGCACCGGCTTCGGTGGTCGAGCAGGAGCGTCAGCGCATCGCCGAATTTACCGCCACCGTGGCGCGGCTTCGGGCTCAGGCAGATCGGCTGGGTAAGTAGGCCGGAACTCCGCCGTCGCTTGCGGCGGCACGGCCAGCATCTCGTCCATGCGGCGTGCCACCCCCCACGCGGCGCGCACGCGCGACTCGCGCGTCGTGCTGGCCAGGCGCGGCGTCACCTGCAGGCCCGGCAGGCCATGCAGGGGCCGGCCCGGCTCCAGCACACCGGGCTCCATGCTGTCGAACCAGGCCGCCAGGATGCGGCCGCTGCCCATGGCCTGGGCCAGGGCCTGCTCGTCGAAGATGCCCGAATGGGCCAGGCTGACCAGCACCTGGCCGGGCTTGGCAAAACCCAGCACCCGCTCGCCGATCAGGCCGCGATAGCGCAGGTAGTAGGCCAGCTGCACGCTGACCGCGTCGCTACGCTCCATCAGCTCGCGCAGCGGCAGCGGCTCGATGCCCCATTGCGCCCATAGCGGCTCGCTCTGGTGCAGGCTCGGGTCGTAGCCGATCACCCGCGTGCCGAAGGCCGGCAGCAACTGGGCCAGCATGCGGGTGGCCGGGCTCATGCCGATCAGGCCGACCGTGGCGCAACCCAGCTCGCGGCCGACCAGCATGCCGTCGCTGGCCTGCACCGGCACCCGGCGCAAGAGGGCCAGCAAGGCGCCGACGACGAACTCGGCCTCGGCACTGGCGGTCGCGGTGATGCTGCGCACCACCTCGATGCCGGCGCTGCGGCAGGCCTCGGTATCCAGATTTTCCAGCCCGGCGCTCATGCGTCCGACCACGCGCAGCTTGGGCGCGGCGCGCAGCAAGGCGATATCCAGCGGCACATGGGGCGGCAGCACCAGCCCCTGCACCTGGTGCAGGGCGGCACGCAGCCCCGGCATGTCGGCCGCGAGCTCGGGCGCGTAGATCACGGCGTGGCGCTCCGCCAGCCATTGCATGACCTCGGCTTCCAGCGGCTCAACGATCAGCAGACTCATGACACTAGCGGCCCTTGCAATCCCAAATTTGACACCCAGGCCCCATGCCACAATGCGCGCGAGCAATAGGAGAGTGTACGGAAATGATGGTGACCAAAGCGATTTTCCCGGTTGCAGGTCTTGGCACGCGGTTCCTCCCCGCCACCAAGGCGCAGCCCAAAGAAATGCTGCCGGTGGTGGACAAGCCCCTCATCCAGTACGCCGTTGAAGAGGCTTATGCCGCCGGTGTACGGGAAATGATTTTTGTCACGGGTCGTCACAAGCGCCCGATTGAAGACCACTTTGACATGACTTTCGAGCTCGAGGTAGCCCTCGAACAGGCGGGTAAGCGGGAGTTGCTCGAGGTGGTGCGCAGCGTCAAGCCCGACGATATGGAGTGCATCTATGTGCGCCAGGCCCAGGCCCTGGGTCTGGGCCATGCGGTCTTGTGCGCACAGCGCCTGGTCGGCAACGAGCCGTTCGCGGTGCTGCTGGCCGATGACCTGATGGTGGGTCAGCCGCCGGTGCTCGCCCAGATGGTCGAGCAGTATGCCGAGTGGCGCGCCTCCATCTTGGCCGTGCAGGAAGTGCCCGAGGAACACACGCGCCGCTACGGCATTGTCGCCGGCACCCAGGTCAACGACAAGCTGATGGATGTCAGCCGCATCGTCGAGAAGCCCGCCCCCGCCGACGCGCCCTCGCGCCTGGGCGTGGCCGGCCGCTACATCCTGACGCCCGGCGTGTTCCATGAGATCGCCAACCAGCCACGCGGCGTCGGCGGCGAGATCCAGCTGACCGATGGCATCGCCGGCCTGCTGCGCCGCGAGAAGGTGTTCGCCTACCGCTATGACGGCAAGCGCTACGACTGCGGCAGCAAGGAAGGCTTTCTGCAGGCCAATGTCGAGCTGGCCCTGGCCCATCCGGAATTGGGCCCGGGCTTTCGCCAGTATCTGCAAAGCCTGGACATCTGAGTCCGAGCTTCGCGCGGCAAAAGGGCCACGCAAGCGTGGCCCTTTGCTTTCATGCGGCGCCCGCGTCAGCGGCGCTTCAGCACATGGATGAATTCATCGGCCTGGCTGGACTGCTCGACCAGCTCGTTGCCGGTCTGGCGTGCAAAGGCCTGGAAGTCGCGCATCGAGCCGGGGTCGGTGGCAACGACCTTCAGCAGCTGGCCGCTCTCCATCTCGGCCAGGGCCTTCTTGGCCTTCAGAATGGGCAGCGGGCAGTTCAGGCCGCGGGTGTCGAGTTCTTTGTGGGCGTCCATGGCAATAGCTTCCTTTGAGGTCCGATTCTAGGCCCTGGCCTTGGCGGGCTCAGGCCGGAAACACCCCGGTCGACAGATAGCGGTCGCCGCGGTCGCAGACCACGAAGACGATGGTGGCGTTCTCCAGCGTGCGCGCCAGCTGCAGCGCGACCCAGCAGGCACCGGCCGCCGAGATACCGGCAAACAGGCCCTCCTCGCGCGCCATGCGCCGCGCCATGTCCTCGGCATCGGACTGACTGACCAGCACCAGCTCGTCAACAGCCGAGGGTTTGTAAATCTTGGGCAGATAGGCCTCGGGCCATTTGCGTATGCCCGGAATGCGCGAGCCCTCGGCCGGCTGGGCACCGATGATGCGCACCGCCGGGTTCTGTTCCTTCAGGAATTTCGAGGTGCCGGTGATGGTGCCGGTCGTGCCCATCGCGCTGACGAAGTGCGTGATCTCGCCGCCGGTGTCGCGCCACAGCTCAGGGCCGGTGGTCTCGTAGTGGATGCGCGGGTTGTCCTCGTTGGCGAACTGGTCCAGCACCCGGCCCTTGCCCTCGACCTGCATCTTCTCGGCCAGATCGCGGGCGTACTCCATGCCGCCCGAGCGCGGCGTCAGGATCAGCTCGGCGCCGAAGGCCTTCATCGTCTGGGCGCGCTCGATCGACAGGTCCTCCGGCATGATCAGCACCATGCGGTAGCCGCGGATCGCCGCCGCCATCGCCAGCGCGATGCCGGTATTGCCCGAGGTCGCTTCGATCAGGGTGTCGCCAGGCTTGATGTCGCCGCGCTCCTCGGCGCGCCGGATCATGCTGATGGCCGGCCGGTCCTTGACCGAGCCGGCCGGGTTGTTGCCCTCCAGCTTGGCCAGGATCACATTGCCGCGCGCGGCCATCTCGGCGCCCAGGCGCTGCAAGCGCACCAGAGGGGTGTTGCCGATCACATCTTCAAGGCTGGGGTAGTGCTTGCTAGTCATGGCGGCGATTGTGGCAGCCAACCAGCGCCATTGCCGGAGGGCGGCCAATTTGTGTGGCACAATTACGGCCTTCAGCAGCGCGAGCTTCGAGATCTGCCCCGATGGCGGAATCGGTAGACGCAGGGGACTCAAAATCCCCCGCCGCAAGGTGTGCCGGTTCGAGTCCGGCTTGGGGCACCAGATCACAGAGCCCGCCGTTGAAGCACAAGCCCCGCGAGCCGGGGCTTTTTTGCGTCCGCCGCCAAGCGGCCGGCGAGGTCCCGGGGACACGGCTGCGCTGCGAATACACTCTAGCGCCCGTCTGCCGCCGACCCGTCGCGGCAATGTCAGAGCGACTTCCGAGACACCCGCCCGACCATGCCCCATCTGCCTCCGGTTACCAAAGCCTTCATGCTGGCCTGTGTGGGCCTGTTCTGCGCCTTCCTTCTGCTGCCGCCGTCGCTGGAGGTCTTGTTCGCGCTGTGGCCGATACAGACCGGACGCTTCCTGCCCTGGCAGCCGCTCACCTACGCCTTTCTGCACGGCGATGTGATGCATCTGTTCTTCAATATGCTGGGCCTGTGGATGTTCGGCTCGGAGCTGGAGAGGGTCTGGGGCAGCAAGCGCTATATCCAGATGCTGGCCGCCAGCATCCTGACTGCCGCGCTGGCCCAGCTGATCTTCACGCTGCTGATCGGCTCGATGTCGCCCACCGTCGGCGCCTCGGGCGCGCTGTTCGGCCTGCTGCTGAGCTTCGGCATGCTGTTCCCGGACCGCATCATCATGCCGCTGTTCCCGCCTATCCCCATGAAGGCCAAGTACTTCGTCGCGATCTTCGGCGCGCTGGAGCTGCTGATGGGCCTGGGCGGCGGCAGCGGCATCGCCCACTTCGCCCATCTGGGCGGCATGCTGGGCGCCTACCTGCTGATACGGTACTGGCGCGGCGCGCGGCGCCGCTAATCGCCATTAGGCCAGCAGGCCTTGCGCCGGCTGCGGGTAGCGCAGCTTCAACCGCAGCTCGGTCTTCAGACGGGTGTTGATGAGCCGGCGCGATTCGCTCATGAAGCTCAGCTGCATCGGCGACATCAGCCGGGCCGCCTCGGCCCGCGCGACCCGTGGCGGCCGGCTTATGCCGCACAGATCGGCCGCCAGATCGAAATAGTCCCCCATCCGCAGCTCGCTGTCGTCGCAGACATGGACGGCACGCTGCGGCAGGCCGCGAAACAGCGCCGCCACGCAGGCACGCGCCAGGTCGTCGGCATGGATGTGGTTGGTGTAGACATCCTCCTCGCGCCGCAGCACCGGGCTGCCACGCGCCAGGCGTTCGCGTGGATGACCGCCCTCGCGGTCAGACGCATAGATGCCGGGCACGCGCAGCAGGCTGATATGGCTGCCGAACTGGGCGCCGAAGACGCGCAGCCGCCGCTCGGCTGCAACGCGGCGCAGCGCCCGGTCGGTGCCGGGTGCTACCGGCCGGCTCTCATCAAAGCGCGCGCCGCCGCAGTCGCCATAGACGCCGCTGGTGCTGGCGTAGACGAGGGAGGCCGGCGGCCGGCCACGTGCCAAGGCCTGCAGCAGCGCGGCGGTGCGCAGATCGTCGCGCCCCTGCGGCTGCGGCGGCGCCAGATGCAAGACCCGGTCCGCCAGCCCGGCCAGCCGGCCCAGGCTGGCGGGCTCGTCCAGATTGCCCAGCAAGGGCCTGGCGCCGGCGGCACGCAACTCGGCACGGCGCTCGGGATTGGAAGTCAGGGCCAGCACCGGCCAGCGCCCCTGCAGCAGTTTGAGCACCCGCATGCCGACATCGCCACAGCCAACGATCAGCAGACGGGTGGCGGCGAGCATGGGGCAAGAAGGCATGGCGTGGGCTCAGGCAAAATGGCGCCCGAGTTTAAGGCCCGCCCTGCGCATGCGAGCGGCGGGCCGTGTTTTTTGCCGGAGCCCACTGCACATCATGAATTTCCAGGTCACCGTACAACCCAGCGGCCGCGTCTTTGCCGTCGAGCGCGACGAAACCCTGCTGGGCGCCGCGATCCGCCAGGGCGTGGGCCTGCCCTATGGCTGCAAGGACGGTGCCTGCGGCTCCTGCAAGAGCAAGTTGCTGGAGGGCCGGGTGATCCATGGCGCGCACCAGCCCAAGACCTTGAGCGAGGCCGAAGAGGCCGCCGGCATGGTGCTGACCTGCTGCGCGACGCCGCAGACCGACTGCGTGCTGGAAGCCCGCACCGTGCCCGGCGCCGGCGAGTTCGCGGTGCTGAAGCTACCCAGCCGGGTGCAGAGCCTGGAGCGGCCGTCGGGCGATGTGGCCGTGCTGCGTCTGCAACTGCCGGCCACGCAGAACTTCCAGTTCCACGCCGGCCAATACGTCGAGTTCATCCTGCGCGACGGCGCACGCCGCAGCTACAGCATGGCCAATGCCCCGCACAATCTGGGGACCCCGCCCGCCATCGAACTGCACATCCGCCACATGCCCGGCGGCAAGTTCACCGACCATGTGTTCGGCGCGATGAAGGAGAAAGACATCCTGCGCATGGAGGGTCCGTTCGGCAGCTTCTTCCTGCGCGAGGATTCGGACAAGCCCATGGTGCTACTGGCCAGCGGCACCGGCTTCGCGCCGATCAAGGCCATCATCGAGCGCATCCAGCATCTTGGCCTGGGCCGCCCGACGACGCTGTACTGGGGCTGCCGCAGCAAGGCCGATCTTTATCTGCATGACTGGGCCTTGAAGGCCGCGGCCGAGATCCCGAATCTGACTTATGTGCCGGTGCTGTCCGAGCCCCGCCCCGAAGACGGCTGGACCGGGCGCACCGGCTTCGTCCACCAGGTCGTGATGAGCGATTTGCCAGACCTCTCGGCCTACCAGGTCTATGCCTGCGGCGCGCCGGTGATGGTCGATGCCGCGCAGCGCGATTTCGTCGCGCAGTGCGGGCTGCCCGCCGATGAGTTCTATGCCGATTCCTTCACCTCAGAAGCGGACAAGCACTGATGTTCGAACCCCCTTATGTCGCTGGTGATCGTTTCGAGGCTCAGCTCAAGGAGCTGGGCCATGCGGTGATCTCGCCGGCGACGGTGCAGCGCAGCCTGGCCGTCGACGCGCAAGACCTGGCCCTGCTGAGCCCGTTCTGGAATGACCTGCCACCGGACGCCTATCTGCGTGATGGCGGCAGCTACCGTTTCCGCCGCCACAGCTGCTTCATCGCCGACGGCCCCGCCTTGACCCAGGCCCCGCATCGCGCCCACTGGCAGCCGCTGGACTACAACGCGCTGCACGGCGGCATCGAGCGCTGGTTCGAGCCGATGGCGCCGGCCGCCGTGGCGCTGCCGGCCTGGGGCCGGCTGATGCTGGGCCTGGCCGATATTGCTTCGGGCCTGAAAGGCGCCCGACCCTGGTTCATCGAGGCCCATCAGTTCCGCATCGACACCGCCAGCGGCATCGGCCGGCCGACGCCCGAGGGTGCGCATCGCGACGGGGTCGATCTGGTCGCGGTCTTCCTGGTCGCGCGCCAGCAGATCAAGGGCGGCGAATCGCGCGTCTTCGAAGCCCAGGGCCCGCAGGGCCAGCGCTTCACGATGACCGAACCCTGGACCCTGCTGCTGCTGGACGACGAGCGGGTGATCCACGAGACCACGCCGATCCAGCCGGCGGCGGAAAACGGCTGGCGCGACACCTTGGTCGTGACGCTGCGGGCCGGCGGCTTCCAGGGGCCCTGAGGCGTGGATTCATGCCGCCGCCGCATGGCCTGATGCCCAGGCGGCAGCCGATCGGCGTTCAAAGCCCCCTACACTCGTGCACCGGCCAAGCCACAAGCTCGGCCGTCGCCGCGTTGGCGCCCCGCCGACGCGTATCTCCCCCGCATCACGAGTGCATCCATGAACGCCATCACCGACATCGCCCGCGCCCTCTCCACCGACGCCGGCGCCTCCTCCATCCCCACCTCGCTGTTCGGCCTGCCCGAGCAAGCCCCGCATGAGCGCGTGCTGCTGGCCGCCGATGCGCAGACCGGGCTGAAAGCCATCCTGGCCGTGCACAGCACCGCCCGCGGCCCGGCTTTCGGCGGCTGCCGCCTCTGGACCTATGACAGCGAGCTGGCCGCGCTGAACGACGCGCTGCGCCTGTCGCAGGGCATGAGCCTGAAGAACGCGCTGGCCGACCTGCCCTTCGGCGGCGGCAAGGCCGTCATCATCAAGCCGGCCGGCGACTTTGATCGCGCCGCGCTGTTCGCCGCCTTCGGCCGCGCGGTGCAGTCGCTGGACGGCGCCTACATCACGGCCGAGGACGTCGGCACCACCACCGCCGATATGCGCGGCATGCAGGGCCAGACCTCCTTCGTCAGCGGCATCCCGCGCGAAGGCGCCTTCGGTGGCGACCCGAGCCCGAAGACGGCCTGGGGCGTGTTCGTGTCCATCCGCGCCGGCGTCCGCCAGGTGCTGGGCCGCGAATCGCTGGAAGGCGTGCGCGTGGCGCTGCAAGGCCTGGGCGCCGTGGGCTGGCATCTGGCCGAGTTCCTGCACCAGGCCGGCGCCAAGCTGCTGGTGGCCGATATCGATGCGGCCAAGGTGGCCCGGGCGCAAGAGCGCTTCGGGGCCCAGGCCCTGGCGGTGCAGGACATCCTGGCCGCCGATGCGGACGTGCTGGCGCCCAATGCGCTGGGCGCGGCGCTGAACGCGCAGTCGATCCCGACCTTGCGTGCCCGCCTGATCGCCGGCGCCGCCAACAACCAGCTCGCCACTGCGGCCGACGGCGACGCGCTGCAGGCACGCGGCATCACCTATCTGCCCGACTACCTGGTCAATGCCGGCGGCATCATCAGCGTGGCGCGCGAGTACCGTGGCGAAGGCGAGGAAGCAGCCGTGATGGCCGAGGTCGGCAGAATCGCCGACCGGGTCACCGAGCTGCTGGAGCGCGTCAAGCGCGAGGACTCGACCCCCGCCCGCGTGGCCGATGCCTGGGCCCGTGCCAAGCTGGTCCGCCCGGCGTGAACTCTGCCGCACTCTGGCGGCAGCGGGCGTGCGCTTAGCGCCTGATCCGGGTTTACCTGGAGAGCGCTGCTGCTAGGCTAGCGGGATGACTACCACCTCCCGCCTTACTCTCTCTTCCAAGACCCGCCGCATGCTGCTGGCGGGTCTTGGCGCTTCTTTCAGCCTGCTGTCGGCAGGCCCGGCACTGGCCCAGGCCAACAAGCCGATCCGCCTGATCGTGCCCTATGCCCCGGGCGGCCCGCTGGACATCGTCGCCCGCAGCCTGGCCGAGCGCGCCAAGGACAAGCTGGGCGTCATCGTCGTCGAGAACAAGGCCGGTGCCGGCGGCAATCTGGGCGCCGACATGGCGGCCAAGGCCGCGCCGGACGGCCACACCATCGTGATGGGCGCGGTCGCCACCCATGCGATCAACCCCTGGCTGTTCGCCAAGATTCCCTACGATCCGATCCGCGACTTCACGCCGATCACCCTGGTCGCGCGCGTGCCCAATGTGCTGGTGATGAATGCCGAGGCCGCGCAGAGGCTCGGCATCAACAGCGTTGCCGATCTGGTCGCCTATGCAAAGAAGAACCCCGGCAAGCTGAACTACGGCTCGGGCGGCAATGGCAGTGCCGGCCATCTCGCCGGCGAGATGTTCAAGGCCCAGGCCGGCATCTTCATGACGCATATCCCCTACTCCGGCGGCAACCCGGCCCAGCTGGCCCTGGTGTCGGGTCAGGTGGATCTGAACTTCGACAATCTGGCCAGCGCCTCGGCCAATATCAAGTCGGGCAAGCTCAAGGCGCTCGCGGTGACCACGGCCAAGCGCACCTCGGCCCAGCCCGAGCTGGCGACGATTGCCGAAAGCCCGGCCGCGCTGGGTCTGAGCAAGTTCGACATCAACACCTGGTTCGGCCTGTTCGGCCCGGCCAAGCTGCCGGCCGATGTCACGGCCAAGCTCAACGCCGCCTTCGTCGAGGCCCTGAACTCGCCCGAGCTCAAGAGCCGCATGGCCACGCTGATGGCCGAGCCGGCACCGAGCACGCCCGAGCAGTTCGGCGCCTTCGTCAAGACCGAGCTGGCCAAGTACGGTAAGGTCGTCAAGGACTCCGGCGCGAAGCTGGACTAAGCGCAAAGGCGGCCTCGGCCGCCTTTTTTCATGAGCTCGCTCGCCGGCTCACTCGCCCAGGTAGGCGGCCCTGACCTTGGGATCATTGAGCAAGGTCTTGCCCTCGCCGGTCATGGTGATCTCGCCGGACTCCATCACATAGCCGCGGTTGGCCAGTTGCAGCGCGCGGCTGGCGTTCTGCTCCACCAGCAGCACCGTCACGCCCTGCTGGTGGATGTCGTTGACCACCTCGAAGATCTTGTCCACCATGATGGGGCTCAAGCCCATGCTGGGCTCGTCCAGCAGCAGCACCTCGGGCCGCGCCATCAGCGCACGCCCCATCGCCAGCATCTGCTGCTCGCCGCCGCTCATCGTGCCGGCGAGCTGGTTGCGGCGCTCCTTCAGGCGCGGGAAGATGCCGAAGATGCGCTCCATATCGCTCTGGATCTCGGCGTCGTTCCTGATGTACGCGCCCATCTGCAGGTTCTCGGTGATGGTCATGCGGGTGAAGGTGCCGCGCCCTTCGGGCACCATCACCAAGCCTTGCTTGACCAGGTCCCAGGCGCCCTGGCCCTTGATGGACTGGCCTTTGTAGAGCACGTCGCCGTCGGCCACCGGCTGGATGCCGGTGACGGCCTTGAGCGTGGTGGTCTTGCCCGCGCCGTTGGCGCCGATCAGGCTGACGAGTTCGCCCTTCTTGACTTCGAAGTCCACGCCCTTGACGGCCTGGATGCCGCCGTAGGCCACCTTCAGCTTCGTGACCTTGAGCAGGGTTTGTGTGTCTGACATCTTGTTTTGCTTCCTGTTCAGTGGGCGGCGTGGCCCGCGCCCAGATAGGCTTCGATCACCTTCTCGTTGCGCTGCACGTCATAGGGCGTGCCTTCGGCGATCTGCTTGCCGTAGTCCAGCACCGTGACGCGGTCGCACAAGCCCATCACCAGCTTGACGTCGTGTTCGATCAAGAGGATGGTGCGGCCGTCCTTGCGGATGCGGTCGATCAGCTCTCTGAGCACCACCTTCTCGGTGGCGTTCATGCCCGCGGCCGGCTCGTCCAGCGCGATCAGCTTGGGGTCGGTGGCCAGGGCGCGCGCGATCTCCAGGCGGCGCTGGTCGCCGTAGCTCAGCGTGCGCGCCTTGAACTCGGCGTACTTGCCGATGCCCACATAGTCCAGCAGCTCCTGCGCGCGCTGCGCGATGGCGGCTTCCTCGGCCTTGAAGCCGGGGGTGCGGAAGATCGCGCCCATCAGGCCCGAGCCGGTGCGGATGTGGCGGCCCACCATCACGTTCTCCAGCGCCGTCATGTCGGCGAACAGCCGGATGTTCTGGAAGGTGCGCGCGATGCCGGCCTTGGCCACCTGGTGCACGGCTTGCGGCGTGTAGGGCTCGCCGCCGAGCATGAAGGTCCCACCATCGGGGGTGTAGAGCCCGGTGATGACGTTGAAGAAGGTGGTCTTGCCCGCGCCGTTGGGGCCGATCAGGCCGTAGACCTGACCCTTCTTGATCTCGATGCCCACTTCGGAGAGGGCTTGCAGCCCGCCGAAGCGCTTGGAGACGCCTTTGACGCTCAGTACGGTGTCAGTCATGGGAGTCTGTCCTTGCTCTTACTTCTTGTCGGTGGGCGCGGGCGCGGCCTTGCCGTGCTCGGGCGAGGGCCACAGCCCGCGCGGGCGCAGCAGCATCACGCTGATCATGGCCAGCGCCACCAAGAGCTGGCGCAGGATGGAGGCGTCCAGCCGCCCGCCGGTCATCTCCTGCAGCGGGCCGGCCACATAGCGCAGCACCTCGGGCAGCATGGCCAGCAGCAAGGCCCCCAGGATCACGCCGGGGATGTGGCCGATGCCGCCCAGCACCACCATCGCCACGATCATCACCGACTCCTGCAGGCTGAAGGACTCGGGGCTCACAAAGCCCTGGAAGGACGCGAACATCGAGCCGGCCACGCCGCCGAAGGTCGCCCCCATGCCGAAGGCCAGGAGCTTGAGGTTGCGGGTGTTGATGCCCATGGCCTTGGCCGCGATCTCGTCTTCGCGGATGGCCATCCAGGCCCGCCCGATGCGCGAGTTCTCCAGCCGGTAGCAGATCACCACCGAGGTCACCACCAGGGCCAGGAACAGGTAGTAGTACAGCGTCACCGAGGGGATGGCAAAGCCGAAGAGCTCGGTGGGCTTGCCCAGGTCCAGCCCGAAGAAGCGGATCGAGTCGATCTGGCCGATGCCGCGCGGGCCGTTGGTGATGTTGGCCGGGTGCTCCAGATTGTTCAGGAACACGCGGATGATCTCGCCAAAGCCCAGCGTCACGATGGCCAGGTAGTCGCCGCGCAGCTTCAAGGTCGGCGCCCCCAGCATCACGCCGAAGAAGCCCGCCAGCCCCGCGCCCAGCGGGATCACGATCCACAGCGGCGAGTGCAGCCCGTCGGGGAACATGGCCCGGAAGGCTTCGAAGTTCTCGCTCAGGTGCGGGCTGGCCAGCAGCGCGAACATATAGGCGCCCACCGCGTAGAAGGCCACATAGCCCAGGTCCAGCAGGCCGGCATAGCCCACCACGATGTTCAGGCCCAGCGCCAGCAGCACGTACAGCAGCGCCAGGTCGAGGATGCGCACCGGCCCGTTGCCGAACTGCTGGGCCACCAGCGGCAGCACCAGCAAGGCCAGGGCCGCCGCCAGGAAGACGATGAGTTTGTTCTTTTGCATGAAAGTCTCTCCTTAGGCCCGATCGGCCACGCGCTCGCCCAGCAGGCCCGAGGGTCGCAGGGTCAGCACCAGGATCAGCGCCACGAAGGCGAAGATGTCGGCGTAGTGGCTGCCCAGCACGCCGCCGGTCAGCTCACCCAGATAGCCCGCCCCGATGGCCTCGATCAGGCCCAGCAGCACACCGCCCACCATGGCGCCTGCCAGGTTGCCGATGCCGCCCAGCACCGCCGCCGTGAAGGCCTTCAGCCCGGGCATGAAGCCCATGGTGTGCTGCACCGTGCCGTAGTTGGCCGCCCACATCAGGCCGGCCACCGCGGCCAGCGCCGCACCGATCACGAAGGTGGCCGAGATGATGAAGTCCGGCTTCACCCCCATCAGCCCCGCCACGCGCGGGTTCTCGGCGGTGGCCCGCATCGCGCGGCCCAGCTTGGTGTGATTGACCAGCCACAGCAGCGCCGCCAGGATCATCACGGTGCTGCCCAGAATCAGGCACTGCGTCACCGTGATCACCGGCCCGCCCAGATCAAACGGCGTGGTCGGCAGCAGCAGCGGGAAGGGCTTGGGGTTGGGCTTCCAGATGATCATCGCCAAGGTCTGCAGCAGCAGGCTCACGCCCATGGCCGTGATCAGCGGTGCCAGCCGCGGCGCATTGCGCAGCGGCCGGTACGCAATCTTCTCGATCACGAAGTTCAGCGTCGTGCACACGATCACCGCGCAGATCAGCGCCACCAGCATCAGCGCCCAGCCCGGCAGCCCGCTGTCGACCAAAAAGGTCACCACCGTCCAGCTCACCAGCGCCCCCACCATCAACACCTCGCCATGCGCGAAATTGATCAGGTTGATGATCCCGTACACCATCGTGTAGCCCAAGGCCACCAGCGCATACATGCTTCCGAGCACCAGCCCGTTGATGATTTGCTGGATAAAGGTTTCCATCGCGACTTCTCCGGTTCGGCGGTCCGGCCCCCAAGGGGCCGAAGACCGCGATTCATTGTGCGAAGACCTGAGCAACAAAAAGGCCCGCCGCAATCGTCGGCGGGCCCAGATGGCCATCGGTCCTGCAGGCTGGCGCGATTGTAGAAGTGCGTGAATCGCCCGATTCGCTGGGGAATACCCGCTGGCGGGATTCTCAAAAATTGCCCGTTTTTAGTGTATACATGAAATAAATCAAGTATCCACAAAGTGATTCACTCCTTGCCGGCCTCCTCATCGAGCCGGCGCAGATGCGCCAGCTTGTCGGCGATCTTGGATTCCAGCCCGCGCGGCACCGGCCGGTACCAGCCGGGCTCGGCCATGCCCTCGGGCAGATAGCTCTCGCCGGCCGCATAGGCCTCGGGCTCGTCATGGGCGTAGCGGTAGGCCTTGCCATGGCCCAGCTCCTTCATCAGCCGCGTCGGCGCATTGCGCAGATGGGGTGGCACCGCGCGCGACTTGTCGCTCTTGATGAAAGCGCGGGCCTCGTTATAGGCCATATAGCCGGCATTGCTCTTGGGCGCGATGGCCAGGTAGATCGCCGCCTGGGCCAGAGCCAGCTCGCCCTCGGGCGAGCCCAGGCGCTCCAGGGTGCTGGCGGCATCGTTGGCCAGCTGCATGGCGCGCGGGTCGGCCAGGCCGATGTCCTCCCAGGCCATGCGCACCAGGCGGCGCGCCAGGTATTTGGCGTCGGCGCCGCCGTCCAGCATGCGGCACAGCCAGTAAAGCGCGGCATCGGGATTGGAGCCGCGCACCGATTTGTGCAGCGCGGAGATCTGGTCGTAGAAGTTGTCGCCGCCCTTGTCGAAGCGCCGCGCATTGAGGGTCAGGGCTTGCTGCAGGAATTCGGCATCGACCAGATTGATGCCGGCCACCCGGGCCGCCGTATCGGTCTGCTCCAGCAGATTCAGCAGGCGACGCGCATCGCCGTCCGCATAACCGACCAGGGTGTTGATCGCCGCCTCGTCCAGGCGCAGCTCGGTCAGCACGAGCTCTTGCGCCCGCTGCACCAGCAGGCCCAGCTCCGCATCGCTGAGGGCCTGCAGCACATAGACCTGGGCGCGCGACAGCAGGGCCGAGTTGACCTCGAACGAGGGGTTCTCGGTGGTCGCGCCGACAAAGGTCACCAGGCCCGACTCGACAAAGGGCAGCAGCCCGTCCTGCTGGCTCTTGTTGAAGCGGTGGATCTCGTCGACGAACAGAATCGTCTTCTTGCCCAGCGCCTGGTTGTGCTCGGCCTGCTCCATCGATGCGCGGATCTCCTTGACCCCGGAGAACACCGCCGACAGCGCGATGAATTTGTAGCCGAAGGCCTCGGCCGTCAGCCGCGCCAGCGTCGTCTTGCCGACGCCTGGCGGTCCCCACAGAATCATCGAATGCGGCTTGCCCGACTCGAAGGCCAGGCGCAGCGGCCGGCCCGGCCCGATCAGGTGGGACTGGCCGATCACCTCGTCCAGGCTGGCCGGGCGCAGGCGCTCGGCCAGCGGCTGGTGGCTGGCGGGCGCTGAGGCCGGCGCGGCGCCGGGCTGCGGCGCCATCTCGGGAAACAGGGACTCGTTGGCATTCGACATGCCGGCGATTGTCTCAGTGCGGCGGCTTGGCCGCGCTGCCCATTGCGGCCAGCACTCGCTCGGTCAGATGCGTGGCCAGGCATTGCTCGGCCACGAACACCTCGCCCAGCCCGGCCTGGCGCAAGAGCGCGGCCTCGTCCTCGCTATAGGCGCGCAGCAGCACGCGGATCGAGGGGTTCAGCTGATGCGCCGTTTCCACCATCTGGCGCGCCTGCAGGCTGTCGCCGCCGCTGATCACCAGCAGGGCCGCCCGCGCGATATGCGCCTGTATCAGCACCGCCGGGTCGCTGGCATCGCCGCTGACGGCCGCGATCTGGCGCTCGCGCAGGCTCTCGACCAGCTCGCGCTGCTGCTCGGCCACGACCAGATGCACCCCCTCGGCCAGCAGCCCGTCGGCGATCTGCTTGCCGACCCGGCCGTAGCCCACCAGCACGACCTGACCCTCGAGCTTGGCCTGATCGGTGCTCATCGGCAGCTCGGCCAGCGGATCATCGCGCTGCTCCATGCGACGCGCCCAGGACGAGCGCCGCAGCACCCAGGCCTTGACCGGCTCGATCGCGGTGAACAGCACCGAGTTCAGCGCGATCGAGATCAGCGCGCCGGCCAGTATCAGGCTCTGCCCCTCCTTGGGCAGCAGGCCCTCGGCCACGCCCAGGCCGGCCAGGATGAATGAGAACTCGCCGATCTGGGCCAGGCTGGCGCCCACGGTCAGCGCGGTGTTGAGCGGGTAGCGAAAAGCCAGCACCAGCGCGATCGCGGCCAGGGTCTTGCCGACCACGATGATGGCGACCACCGCCAGCACTTTCAGCGGCTCGTCCAGCAGCACCTGCGGGTCGAACAGCATGCCCACCGAGACGAAGAACAGCACCGAGAAGGCATCGCGCAGGGGCAGCGACTCATCGGCCGCGCGGTGGCTGTATTCCGACTCGCGCATCATCATGCCGGCGAAGAAGGCGCCCAGCGCGAAGGACACATCGAACAGCGCCGCCGAGCCATAGGCCACGCCCACAGCCACCGCGACCACGCACAGCGTGAACAGCTCGCGCGAGCCGGTACCGGCCACCGCGAACAGCAGGCGCGGAAACACCCGCCGCCCGACCACCAGCATCAGCACGATGAAGGCCGCGACCTTGGCCAGGGTCCAGCCCACCGTGCCCAGCAAATTGGCCTCGCTCTTGCCTTCCAGCAGGCCGGCCAGCGGCGGCAGCAGCACCAGCACCAGCACCATCACCAGGTCCTCGACCACCAGCCAGCCCACCGCGATGCTGCCATTGGCGGTTTCCAGCTGCCCCCGCGCCTCCAGCGCCCGCAACAGCACCACGGTGCTGGCGACCGACAGCGCCAGGCCGAACACCAGGGCCCCGCCGAGGCTCCAGCCCCACCAGTTCGACAGTCCGAAGCCAAGGGCGGTGGCGACCGCGATCTGGACGATGGCGCCGGGCACCGCGATGCGTTTGACGGCCAGCAGGTCCTTCATCGAGAAATGCAGGCCGACACCGAACATCAAGAGCATCACGCCGATCTCGGCCAGCTGGCCGGCCAGATCGATATCGGCGACGAAGCCGGGCGTGGCCGGGCCGATCGCGATGCCGGCCAGCAGATAGCCGACCAGGGGCGGCATCTTCAGGCGCGAGGCCAGGAAACCGAAGACGATCGCCAGGCCGAAGCCGGCGGCAATGGTGGAGATCAGGCTGACGTTGTGCGGCATCCGGTGCCGCTCCTACTGCTCGATCAGATCAGCGCCAGCCGGCAGCACAAAGCGAAAACGCTCCGGCGCCACCGCCGCATTGCTGCTCACCGCGCTGAACTGCAGCAGCGAGCGCTGGCCGAAGCCGTCGACCACCTCGATCGCGGCCAGTTCCTTGCCCTTGAAGCCTATCTTCAGGCTTTGCAGGCCGGCGCTGTCGGCTTGGGGCCCGCGCGGCGTGGCCAGCACCCAGTCCAGGCCCTGGGCCGAGGGCTGGGCCTTGAGCTCGAAGTCCTTCTCCAGATTCGCGCCGGCCAGCAAGGCCGCCGGCGTGGCGCCCAGGGCCTGGTCCATGCGGCGCGAGCTGGCCTGCTGCAGATCGGGGTCATAGATCCAGACCTTCTTGCCGTCACCGACGATCAGCTGCTCGAAAGGCTTGGCATAGGCGAAGCGGAACTGGTTGGGGCGCTGAAACTCGAAGCTGCCCGAGGAGTTCTTCTTGCGCTTGCCGTCCGGCGAGGTGACGGTCTGCGTGAACTCGGCCTTGCCGCTCTTGACCTCGCGGCTGAAGTCCCTGAGGGTCTGCACCGCATCGGCCTGGGCGTGAGCGGCTGCGGCCAGACACAAGGAGATGAGTAGCTGTTTCATTCGTCTCGCTTCGGGATGATCAGATCGCGGCTGCCATTGGTGTTCATGGCGCCGACCAGGCCGGACTTCTCCATCTGCTCCAGCAGACGCGCCGCCCGGTTGTAGCCGATGCGCAGATGGCGCTGCACCAGCGAGATCGAGGCCCGGCGATGCTGCAGCACGATGGCCACCGCCTGGTCATACATCGGGTCGGCCTCGCCGGCCGACTCGCCCGGCGCCGGCGCCTCGCCGCCTTCGGTGTCGAGCACGCCGCCTTCCAGGATGCCCTCGATGTAGTTGGGCTCGCCGCCCTGCTCCTTCAGGTATTCGACGACGCGGTGCACCTCCTCGTCGCTGACAAAGGCGCCGTGCACCCGCACCGGCAGGCCGGTGCCCGAGGCCATATAGAGCATATCGCCCATGCCCAGCAGGGCCTCGGCGCCCATCTGGTCGAGGATGGTGCGGCTGTCGATCTTGGAGCTGACCTGGAAGCTCAAACGGGTCGGGATATTGGCCTTGATCAGGCCGGTGATCACATCGACCGAGGGACGCTGCGTGGCCAGGATCAGGTGGATGCCGGCGGCGCGGGCCTTCTGCGCCAGGCGCGCAATCAGCTCCTCGATCTTCTTGCCGACCACCATCATCAGGTCAGCCAGCTCATCGATCACGACGACGATATGCGGCAGGCGCTCCAGCGGTTCCGGGGCCTCGGGCGTCAGGCTGAAGGGGTTGCCTATCTTCTCGCCGCGCTCGGTGGCCTCATCGATCTTCTTGTTGTAGCCCGCCAGATTGCGCACGCCCATCTTGGACATCAGCTTGTAGCGCCGCTCCATCTCGCCGACGCACCAGTTCAGCGCGTTGGCGGCCTGCTTCATGTCGGTGACGACCGGGGCCAGCAGATGCGGGATGCCCTCGTAGACGCTCATTTCCAGCATCTTCGGGTCGATCATGATCAGGCGCACATCGCGCGCCTCGGCCTTGTAGAGCAGGCTCAGAATCATCGCGTTGATGCCCACCGACTTGCCCGAGCCGGTGGTACCGGCCACCAGGCAGTGCGGCATCTTGGCCAGGTCGGCCACCATCGGCGCGCCGATGATGTCCTTGCCCAGCGCCATCGTCAGCATCGACGGCGCATCGGCATAGACCTGCGAGCCCAGGATCTCGCTGAGCTTGATGGTCTGGCGGCGCGCGTTCGGCAGCTCCAGCGCCATGAAGTTCTTGCCCGGGATGGTCTCGACGACGCGGATGCTGACCAGGCTCAGCGAACGCGCCAGATCCTTGGCCAGGTTGACGATCTGCGAGCCCTTGACGCCGGTGGCCGGCTCGATCTCGTAGCGCGTGATCACCGGGCCCGGCGAGGCCGCGACAACCCGCACCTCGACGCCGAAGTCCTTGAGCTTCTTCTCGATCATGCGGCTGGTCATTTCCAGCGACTCGGGCGTCACCGACTCGACCCGGGTCGGCGCGGCATCCAGCAGATCGACCTGGGGCAGTTTCGTATCGCTGGCGTCGGCAAACAGGGTCTTCTGACGCTCCTTGGCAACGCGGGTGGACTTGGGCACCTCGACCACCGGTGCCTCGATCACGATGGGGATGTGCTCCTCGACCACATGGCGCTCGACCTCGACCACTTTCTCGCGCTCGCGCAAGGCCTGCTGGCCGACCTTCTGGTCTTCCTTGATCTCGCGGCGCTCCTGGCGGCGCTCACGCAGGGTCTCGACCCAGGTGCCTATCACCTCGGCCACACGCAGCCAGGAAAACTGCAGGGCCAGCGAGGCGCCGGTCAGCAAGGCCGCGATCCAGACCACGCCCGAACCGGCAAAGCCCAGCGCCCGCATGCTCCAGGGCCCCAGGGTGTAGCCCAGCACGCCGCCGGCATGACCGGGCAGCCGCGATTCCCAGGCATAGAGCCGCGACCATTCGAGGGCGCAACTCGCACAAATCAACAACAGAACGCCCAGCCAGAACAGGCCCCGCGCGCGCAATTTGTTACCTTGAGGCGGCGGTTCAGCCCGCAAAACGCCGGCCAAGCTGCCCAACCAGACCCGCAGGCCGACCAGCATCAGCCACCAGGCCGAGTAACCGAAGACGAAAAGCAGCAGGTCCGAGACCCAGGCACCCAGCGCGCCGAACCAGTTGCCATACAGCTCGCGGCTGCCCGAGATCGAGAAGGCCGCATCGGCGCGGTCGTGGCTCAGCAGGGCCAGCAGGCACAGTGCCCAGACGACGGCACCGAGCGCCAGCCACAGCGGCGTGCGCGACGCACTGACCGGCGCCGGCGCGGCGGCCGCCTTCTTGGACTGGCGTTTATAGACTTTATCGGGCGCGGCAGCCGCATCGTCGCCCAGCAGTGATCCCAGAGGAAAGCTCATGGCGCCATTGTGGCGCAGGAATCACCGGGCTCAGTCGTGGGCCAGGCGCTCCTTGATCACCACGGAGCCGTTCTCCAGGGTCTCGATCACACCCTTGTCCTCCAGATCCTTCATGACCCGGCTAACCATCTCGCGCGAGGCGCCGACCACCTTGGCCATGTCCTGACGCGAGACCTTGCCGCGGATGATCTTCAGGCCCTTCTCTTCTTCGGACATGTCCAGCAGGGTGCGCGCGACGCGGCCATAGACATCCAGCAGGGCCAGCGACTCGATCTGGCGATCGGCATTGCGCAGCCGCGCGACCAGGCCGCGCAGGATGGCATAGGACAGGCTGCTGCTGTCCGGCAGGCAGCGCGAGAACTCGCTGCGGCCCAGCACCAGCATATCGGTCTGCACCTCGGCGCGCACGGTGGCCGAGTGTGGCTCGTTGTCGATCAGGCTCATCTCGCCGACATAGTCGCCCGGCTGCAGCACCGCGAGGATGACCTCGCGGCCGCGGGTATCAGCGGTCAGCACGCGGGCGCGGCCGTTCAGCAGGATGAAGAGCGCGTTGGACTTGGTGCCCTGCTCGACGATCAGCTCGCCGCGCTTGAAGCGGCGCTTGACCACGCTGTCCGCAATGGACTGCGCCTGATCGGTGGTCAGCAGGGAGAACAAGGGCACCCTGCGGATCAGGTCCAGGTTGGACAGCATGGCCATGAAGAAACTCCTCTGACTTTTGTATGTTGGGGTTGTTGTGAGGCCGTCAGCCGCTTGATCGGCCAGCTGCCTAGAATGTAGCCATTGTGCCAACTTGGTCACAACTCTCCATAGGGTCTTGGCCGTATAAGCGCGGCGAACAACTCTTGTGTGTTGTGCCCGCAACCCCATATCGCCCTCATGAGCCAAACCACCCAACACCATTCGCTGCTGATCCTGGGCTCCGGCCCGGCCGGCTACACCGCCGCCATCTATGCCGCGCGCGCCAATCTGAAGCCCACGCTGCTGACCGGCATGGCCCAGGGCGGGCAGCTGATGACCACCACCGAGGTGGACAACTGGCCGGCCGATGTGATGGGGGTGCAGGGCCCCGAGCTGATGCAGCGCTTCCAGCAGCATGCCGAGCGCTTCAACACGCAAATCGTCTATGACCATATCAACGAGGTCGACTTCTCCAAGCGCCCGTTCACGCTCAAGGGCGACAGCGGCGTCTACACCTGCGACGCCCTGATCATCGCGACTGGCGCTTCGGCCAAGTATCTGGGCCTGCCCTCGGAGGAGAGCTTCATGGGTCGCGGGGTCAGTGGTTGCGCGACCTGCGACGGCTTTTTCTACCGCGAGCAGGAGGTCTGCGTGGTCGGCGGCGGCAATACGGCGGTCGAGGAAGCGCTGTATCTGAGCAATATCGCCAGCAAGGTCCACGTGATCCACCGCCGCGACAAGTTCCGCGCCGAGCCCATCCTAATCGACAAGATGATGGACAAGGTCAAGGCCGGCAAGATGGAACTGCATCTGTTCAACACCCTGGACGAGGTGCTGGGCGACCAGAGCGGCGTCACCGGCGTGCGCATCAAGAGCACGGCCGATGGCAGCACAAAGGAGCTGAAACTGCAGGGCTGCTTCATCGCGATCGGCCACCAGCCCAATACCGACATCTTCAAGGGCCAGCTGGAGATGAAGGACGGCTACATCATCACCAAGAGCGGCCTGAACGGTTTTGCGACCATGACCAGCGTGCCCGGCGTGTTCGCCGCCGGCGATGTGCAGGACCATATCTACCGCCAGGCCATCACCAGCGCCGGCACCGGCTGCATGGCTGCGCTCGACGCCCAGCGCTTCCTGGAGCAGGAGCAAGACTGACTCCCGGCGGCCGCTGGTCTTTGGCCTGAATTCAGGCTATACTCGCCGGCTTGCTTGCTGGATGGACCGCGCTCCGAGGTTGTGTCAACGATTTGCATCGATGACGGGCCGACGGGTTTAGCTTGCATAAAGCGGTCATGTGGATGTCTCGCCGGGGATGCTGAATACAGCGCCCCTGAGGCAGCTGGGTCAGAAAATCAAACCGGAGAAGCGTCAATGGCACGCGTCTGTCAAGTCACGGGCAAGAAGCCCATGGTGGGGAACAATGTCTCCCACGCCAACAACAAAACCAAGCGTCGGTTCCTGCCGAACCTGCAGTACCGCCGTTTCTGGCTGGAAACTGAAAACCGCTGGGTGCGTCTGCGCATCAGCAATGCGGCTCTGCGTTTGATCGACAAGGTCGGCATCGACCAAGTCGTCGCTGACCTGCGCGCCAAGGGCGAGCTGTAAAAAGTCCACTAGGAATTAAGGAGCATCACCATGGCATCCAAAGGCGGACGCGAAAAGATCAAGCTGGAATCCACTGCGGGTACCGGCCATTTCTACACCACGAACAAGAACAAGAAGACGACGCCCGAAAAGCTCGAATTCATGAAGTTCGACCCCAAGGCTCGCAAGCATGTCCTGTACAAGGAAATCAAGCTGAAGTAATTCGGCCCGGTCTTGCGACCAAGAAAAACCCGCCTTCGGCGGGTTTTTTCGTTTCAGGGCTTGCGGGCCGCGTCAGTCGCGAACTCGCCGGCAAACCATTCATCCAGCATGCGCTTCTCGTAGCGCAGCGGCTCGCCGCTGGTGTAGCGGTTGAGGCCCCACATATAGTTCATGTCGGACAGGCTCACCTTGCCCTCTCGCAGCGTGGCCTGGTCATCGCTGAGCACATAGCGCAGCTCGATGCTCGGCCAGGTCACCGAACGCAGCACGCGGATGCGATCCATCGTCGCGCCGCGAGGTTCGAGCTGGCCCGCCAGATTCAGGTCCAGCACCTCGATCAACAGCTTCTGCGACGCCGGCAGGTTTTTCTCGGCCAGGCTGCGCAGATGCGTCTCCAGCATCTCCAGCGTGCGCTCGCGATCAATGATCGATTCGCTGGCATCCTGGAACTTCTCGGGCTCGACGAACTTCACCTCGACCGCCGCCTGTGCCGATAGGCCCAAGCCCATCAGCAAACCCAGCATCGAGGCCTTGAAGATTTTGTGCATGACACGCTCCTGAACTGCTTGCTACGTACAAAGTATAGGCAGCGGCCATGAAAAAAGCGCCGACTCGCGGCGCCCTTTACCCGAGGGAAACCTCCCCGACAAGTTCAGGCACGTGCGGTGCGCAGCCCCATCGAGAAGGCCCGCAGCTCGGCAATACCACTCTCCTCGGCCCGGTGGCACCAGGCTTGCAGGTCGCTGACCAGTTGCTCGGCGGAGACATTGGTGCGGGTCCAGAGCTGGCGCAGCTCTTCGCGCATCAGCAGCAGCTTGTCCAGCGCCGGGCTGGCGGCGCGCACGCTGGCGATCTCGGCCCGATAGGCCTGCGGGATGCGATCCTGATCGCGGTGCAGCCAGCGCTTGGCCAGCTTGAACTGCTGCCACTTTGCGCTGTGCTGCTCGCCCTGGGCCTTCAGCCGGGCGAGCTCGGTGGTGCAGGCCTCTTTCAGACCGCGGCCGTAATGGGCCATCACCTCGTAGCGGTTGGCGATCAGCGCCTCCAGCGTGTCCTTGTCGGCCGGCCGGATCGCGCCCTGACGCAGCTTGGGCGCGGTCTTGCGCACCTTGGCCCAGCCGATCATCTCCATCGCCCGGATATAGGCCCAGCCGATATCGAACTCATAGGGCTTGATCGAGAACTTGGCCGAGGTCGGATAGGTGTGGTGGTTGTTGTGCAACTCCTCGCCGCCGATGATGAGGCCCCAGGGCGAGATATTGGTCGACGCATCCTGGGCCTCGAAGTTGCGATAGCCCCAGAAGTGGCCGATGCCGTTGACCACGCCGGCCGCCCAGATCGGGATCCAGGCCATCTGCAGCGCCCAGATGCTGGCGCCGATGGCGCCGAACAAGGCCATATTGATGATCAGCATCAGGCCCACACCCTGCCAGCTGAAGCGGGTGTAGAGATTGCGCTCGATCCAGTCGTTCGGCACGCCATGGCTGTACTTGGCGAGGGTCTCCTCGTTCTTTGCCTCATGGCGATACAGTTCGGCGCCTTCGCGCAAGACCTTCTTCAGGCCGCGGGTCTGCGGGCTGTGCGGGTCGTCTTCGGTCTCGCATTTGGCGTGGTGCTTGCGATGGATCGCGACCCATTCCTTGGTCACCATGCCGGTGGTCAGCCACAGCCAGAAGCGGAAGAAATGCGAAGGAATCGGCCCCAGGTCCAGCGCCCGATGCGCCTGGGCCCGATGCAGGAAGATCGTCACCGCCGCGATGGTGATATGGGTCACGACCAGGGCATAGGCCACGACCTGCCAGATGCTGGCCTCCAGCAGGCCGAAGCCCAGCCACTGGACCAAGCCATCGTGGAGGCTCATGAGAAAGTTCATTCGTTCCTTACCCTGCCCGCAGCGGAGCGTTAACAGAAAACCACGATCCGGCTCGATTGTAGGCGGGTCGTGTTAAGAGTTTCTGTACGCAAGCGCGCACGCGGCCTGCCGGCCGGCCATTCAACTCCGCTCCCAGACGGCGGCAAAAAAGCCGTCGGTCTGGTGCTGATGCGGCCACAGGCGCAGATAACCCCGGTCGACCAGGCGCTCGGCCTGCGCCACATGGGCCCGCGCCAGCTGCTCACCGGCATCCAGCAGTTTGAACTCCGGATGGGCGGCGCTGAAGGCCTCGGCAATGCCCTCGTTCTCCGCATCCAGCAGGCTGCAGGTGGCGTAGACCAGGCGGCCGCCCGACTTCAGCAGGCGCGCCGCACTGTTCAGGATGGCCGTCTGCTTGGCCTGCAACTCGGCAATCGCCTGGGGCGACTGGCGCCACTTCAGATCCGGGTTGCGCCGCAAGGTGCCCAGACCCGAGCACGGCGCGTCGACCAGCACGCGGTCGATCTTGCCCGACAGGCGCTTGATGCGATCGTCGCGCTCATGGGCGATCTGGGTCGGGTAGACATTGGACAGGCCGCTGCGCGCCAGCCGCGGCTTCAGCGCCGCCAGCCGGTGGCCGGACACATCGAAGGCATAGAGCCGACCGGTATTGCGCATCGCCGCGCCCAGCGCCAGCGTCTTGCCGCCGGCGCCGGCGCAGAAATCCACCACCATCTCGCTGCGCTTGGCGTCGAGCAGCAGGGCCAGCAGTTGGCTGCCCTCGTCCTGCACCTCGACCGCGCCGCTGGTGAAGACCTCCAGCTTGTTCAGCGCCGGCTTGCCCTGCACACGCAGGCCCCAGGGCGAGAACGGCGTCGGCTCGGCGCTGACGCCGGCCGCACGCAGCGCCTCCTGGACCTCCTCGCGCTTGGCCTTCTGCACATTGGCGCGCAAATCCAGCGGCGCGCCCTCGTTCATGCTGGCGGCCAGCGCCCAGAATCCCTCGTCGCCCAGGCGATGCAGCAGCGGCTCGGCCAGCCACTCGGGCAGGTTGTGGCGCAGCTTGGGGGCCAGGCCGCTCTTGTCGATGGCCTGGACCTGGGCCAGCCATTGCTGCTCGGTCGGGCTCAGCGCGCCGCGAAGAAAGGTCTCGCTGCCCTGCCAGGCCAGGATGGCCAGGCGGCGCTCCAGCGGACCGGTGCCGGACTGGGCCAGGTGCTGCAGCTGCAGGCGTTGGCGCAACACGGCATAGGTGGTCTCGGCCAGCGCATGGCGCTCGCGCTGGCCCAGGGCCTTGTTCTTGCGGAAAAACGCGGACACCACGCCATCGGCGGGTGCGTCCATTTTGAGCACCGCGCGCAGCAGCTCGCAGCTCATTTCTAGAAGGGCATTAGGATGCATAGCCCCGATTATCCCCGGCCCGCCCATGAGCGCTGACGATCTGCCCGAGCTGCCCCCGACACCGACCGGCCGCTACCGCCATTACAAGGGCGCCGACTACGAGGTCATCGGTGTGGCCCGCCATAGCGAGACGCTGGAGCCGCTGGTGGTCTACCGCCCGCTCTACGGGGCCGGTGGCCTGTGGGTGCGGCCCCATGCGATGTTCTTCGGCATGCTGGACGTCGACGGCCGGCAGGTCGCCCGCTTCAGCGCCGTCGACCCATGAAGCTGCTGCGCCAGCTGCGCCTGCGTCCGCGCCTGCTGTCGGCCCTGGCCGTGGGTCTGGTCGTCGGCCTGACCCTGCCCGCCAGCCTGCCGGCGCTGACGCGCAGCCTGATCGGCTGGAATGTCGGTGTCTGGCTCTATCTGGGCCTGGCCTTGCAGATGATGTGGCGCTCCGACCATCTGCATCTGCAGCGCCAGGCACGCGCCCGTGCCGACGGCATGGCGGCGATGCTGCTGCTGGCCGTGGCCGGTGCCGCGGCCAGCCTGGGGGCGATTGCGCTGGAGCTGTCCCAGGTGCGGCATGGGCCGGGCGCTCCTCAGAGCTGGGCCTATCTGCTGCTGGCCATCACGACGGTGGCCGGTTCCTGGTTGCTGCTGCCGTTCGAGTTCGCGCTCGCCTATGCCAGCCTCTACCACAGCGGCGAGAAAAGTCCGCATGGCCTGGAGTTCCCCGGTGACGAGCCGCAGCGCGACTATGTCGACTTCATGTATTTCGCGGTCACGCTGGCGGCCACCTCGCAGACCTCGGACGTGGCCGTCAGCTCGCGGCCCATGCGCCGCCTGGTGCTGCTGCACGCGGTGCTGTCCTTTGTATTCAACACCGTCGTGCTGGCACTGACGATCAACATCCTGGCGGGCCTGATCAGCTGAAGGACTGGGCCTCGCCGGCCAGCTGCCGCACGCGGCCATCCTCGACCGCCAGCTGCCCCTGCACGAACCAGCGCACCGCGCTCGGGTACATGCGGTGCTCCAGCTTCAGCACCCGCGCGGCCAGCGCGTCCGCGTCGTCGCCATCGAGCACCGGCGCCACCGCCTGCGCGACGATGGCACCATGGTCGAGCTCGGCGGTGACGAAGTGCACCGTCGCGCCGACGAATTTGCAGCCCATCTCCAGCGCGCGCTGGTGGGTGTGCAGCCCGGTGAAGGCCGGCAGCAGCGAGGGGTGGATATTCAGCATGCGATCCGCATAGTGGGCGGTGAAGGCCGGCGTCAGGATGCGCATAAAGCCCGCCAGCACCAGCAGATCGGGGGCAAAGCCATCGATCACCCGCTGCAGCTCGGCGTCAAAGTCCTCGCGGCTCGCAAAAGCCTTGTGATCGACCACGGCGGTTGCGATGCCATGCGCGGCCGCGAACTCCAGCCCGGCCGCGCCGGGCTTGTTGCTGATCACCGCCGCGATGCGCGCCGGCCAGCCCTCGGCCGCGCAGGCCCGCACAATGGCCTCCATATTGGAGCCCCGCCCCGAGATCAGGATCACGATATTCTTCATCGGCCGGCAGTGTAACAATGCGCCTCCCCGCCCGAGCCGACCGCCATGAACCCCGAGATCGAATCCCAGCCACGCCCTCGCGTCCTCTCCGGCATGCGCCCGACCGGCGCCCTGCATCTGGGCCACTATCACGGCGCGCTGAAGAACTGGGTGCGGCTGCAGTCCAGCCACGACTGCTTCTTCTTCGTCGCCGACTGGCATGCGCTGACCACCCAGTACCAGGACCGGCAGAACCGCAACAGCATCGAGCGCAATGTCTACGACATGGTGGTCGACTGGCTGGCCGCCGGCATCGACCCCAAGCAGGCCACCCTCTTCATCCAGAGCCGCATGCCCGAGCATGCCGAGCTGTTCACGCTGCTGGCGATGAGCACGCCGCTGTCCTGGCTGGAGCGCATCCCCAGCTACAAGGATCAGGTGAGCCGCCCGAATGCCGAGGGCGCCACCTACGGCCTGCTCGGCTACCCGCTGCTGCAGGCGGCCGACATCCTGATCTACAAGGCGGCCCATGTGCCGGTTGGCGAAGACCAGAGCGCCCATGTCGAGGTGACCCGCGAGGTCGCGCGCCGCTTCAACCGCATCTACAGCCCGGACCGGGCCATCCTGCCCGAGCCGCAGGAGCTGCTGACCGAGACCGCCCGACTGAGCGGCCTGGACGGCCAGAAGATGAGCAAGAGCTATGGCAATGCGATCGCGATGCGCGACGAGCCGGCCGTGGTCGAGGAGAAGATACGCACGATGCCGACCGACCCGCAGCGCGTGCGCCGCAGCGATGCCGGCGACCCGGCGCGCTGCCCGGTCTGGCCGCTGCACCAGCTCTATACCGACGCCGCGACACGCGCCGAGCTGCAGCAGGGCTGCATGAGCGCCGGCATCGGCTGCCTGGACTGCAAGCAGCCGCTGATCGAGGCGATCCAGCGCGAGCAGCAGCCCTGGCGCGAGCGCGCGGCCGACTACCTGGCCAATCCCAAGCAGGTGCACTGGATCGTCGAGGTCGGCACCGAGCGCGCCCGCGCGGTGGCCCGCAAGACCCTGCGCGAAGTACGAGCAGCCATCGGCCTCAATTACTGAGATGGCCGGCATCCACATCACCGACATCGAGTCCGCGATCAACTGGTGGCGGCAGCGCCAGCCCTCGCCTGACGGCATCAGCGCCTGCGCCGAGGTGCGCGCGCTGGCCGAGATCTATGCCTTGATGGTGTACTACCGCGAGGACGACTGCGACGAGGACAGCATGCCCGCGCGGGCCAAGGAGGCCTGGCTGGCCTGGTATGCCAGCACGCCCGATGCGCCCTGCATCGCGATCTGCTCGACCAGCCAGGGCGACGAGCTGTGCAAGGGCTGCGGCCGCACCTTTGACGAGGTCCAGCACTGGCCGGTGATGACGCCCGGCGAGAAACGCAGCACCTGGCGCCGCATCTCGATCGAGGCCACGGCCTGGCGCTTCAACCGCTATGCCGAGCGCGCCCGCGAGTTCAGCGGCGTCGATCATCCCCAGAACTTGGGCCAGTCCGGAGTCAAGTCTTGAGCCAGGCTCATCTGGACAGCCTGCGCCGCATCGCGCCGCTGGCCTGGCCGGTGTTCGTCGGCCAGATCGCGGTGCTGGCCTTCAGCACGGTGGACACGGTGCTGGTGGCGCGCCACTCGGCCATCGATCTGGCGGCGCTGTCGGTCGGCGCGGCCGTCTATATGAGCGTCTTCGTCGGTCTGATGGGGGTCGTGATGGCGGTGGCGCCGGTGGCCGGCCAGCTGTTCGGCGCCGGCAAGCTGCGCGAGGCCGGCGATCAGCTGCACCAGGGCGCCTGGCTCGCGCTGGCCCTGCTGCTTCTGGGCGAGGCCGTGCTGCTGTTTCCCGACCCGCTGCTGGCGATCGCCCGCACCACGCCCGAGGTCGAGGCCAAGGTGCGCGCCTATCTGCAGACCCTGGCCTTCAGCCTGCCGGCCGCGCTGATCTTCACCGCCTACCGCGGCTTCAACACCGCCGTCTCCCGCCCCAAGGCGGTGATGGCGCTGCAGCTCGGCGGACTGGCGCTGAAGGTGCCGCTGAGCGCGCTGTTCCTGCATGGCTTCGCGATCCCGCTGACGCCCTGGCGGGTGCCTGAGCTCGGCGCGGTGGGCTGCGCCGTCGCCACCGCCCTCGTGATGTGGAGCCAGTTGCTGATCGCGCTGCTGGTGCTGCGCCGCGATCGCTTCTACGCCCCCTTCGGCCTGAACAGCGGCCGGCTGCAGCCACCGCGCTGGGCCGATATCAGGAGACTGCTGAAGCTGGGCGTGCCGATGGGCGGCGCCATCCTGATCGAGGTCACCGGCTTCACCTTCATGGCCATCTTCATCGCGCGCCTGGGTCCGACGGCGGTGGCCGGCCATCAGCTGGCCGCCAATCTGGTGGCCCTGATGTTCATGATGCCGATGGCGCTGGGCAATGCGGCCGGCACCCTGGTCGCGCAAAGCATTGGCGCACAGCGCCTGGCCGAGGCCCGGCGGCTGGGCTGGCACGGGCTGGAGATCGCACTGGCCCTGTCCTGCCTGGTCGGCGCCGTGGTGTTCTTCGCGCGCGAGCAGGTCTTGGGTCTGTACACGCCCGACGCCACCATCATCGCGGCCGCCCTGCCGCTGCTGCTGTGGGTCTGGCTGTTCCATGTCGGCGACGCGGTGCAGACCGTCGCCGCCTTCGTGCTGCGCGCCCATCACATCGCCACCGCGCCGATGCTGGTCTATGCGCTGGCGATCTGGGGCGTCGGCATGGGCGGTGGCTACTGGCTGGCCTTCGGCAGCGCCGGCTGGGCTCCGGCCTCGCTGCAGGGCGCCAGCGGCTTCTGGTCGGCCGCCACCGCCGGCCTGCTGATCGCGGCGGGCGGCCTCAGCGCGGTGCTGGCCTGGGTGCACCGCAAGGAAGCGGCGGGCGGCTGAAGCGGCCCGGCGCCGCTTCAGCGCGGATCGCTGTTGATCAGCCGTTCCCACTCCGCCCAGGTCGATTCGCTGACCTCCAGGCCCTGCAGAGTCGGCGCTTCGGCAGGCAAGCGGCGGCGAAACAGCTGCTCGCTGGCCCGCTTGAACTGCGCCAGCACCTGGCCGGCATCGAGTGGTCGGGCCGCTTGCGGCGGGCTGATCAGTGTCAGTTTCTCGTTTGGCATGCCGCCAGCATCGGTCATCCCGGCCGCCAACCCAATCCCGCTGGGGTGGGCCCACTTTTGGGGGGATTCGCTTGAGCGGCTGGCCGCGCGGCAGTGGTAATGTGCCGTCTTGATTCAGAGCCCATTCGATGACCCCGACCGACACCCCCCCGACCATCACGCTGACCCCCGAGGAGCGCACCGCGCTCTACTACATCCCCCAGGCACCGGGCGGCCGCGTCGTCCCCGAGGAATTGCAGCAGCGCCTGGAGGATCTGGGCCTGGCCGCCAAACGCCCCGACGGCACGCGCTGGCTGACGCAGCTGGGCGACCAGGTCAGGCAAGGCAAGCGCTGAGCAGCGCACGAAGTGCGGATGTGGTGCTTGCGGCCATGGTTGTCGCGGACCGCATCCGGCCCCATTGATCGCAGCCTCGCCGGCAGCTGGCGCTCAGGCCTGGCGCCGCAGCCAGGCTTGCAGCAGCCGTGGCAAGGTGTAGATCGGCAGCTGGCTGCAGGCGAAGTACAGCGCGATGACGGGGTGGATGCCCAGGCCCAGGCCGGCCCAGACCAGGCCGATATTGCGATTGCCACCGCACAGGCCCAGGGCCAGGCGCAGCGGCTGCGGCCCCGGCAGGGCCAGCAGCGTCAGGCCTTGCATCAGCAAATTGCAGGCAAAGGCCAGGCCCAGCAGACGCGCCGCCTGCGCCGGCTCGGCCAGCAGCTGGGCCCGCACCCCGTCCATGGTCGCCACCGCAAACACCAGCAGGGCCAGCAGCACACCGGCATCGATGGCCCGGGTCTGGCGCTGCAGCCGCGCCGCGCCGCGCCGGCCAGGCCACGCCACAGCAGGGCCAGCGCGATGGCGGCACCCAGCAGCAAGCCGATCTGGCGGGCCAGCGCGGTGCCGGGCAGGGCCAGCTCCGGCGGCGCCAGCAGCCACAGCAGCAGCGGCACGCTGACGGGGGCCAGCGCCGTCGCGATCAGCGTCACCAGCAGGGCCGCATCGGCGTCCAGCCCCAGCATGCGGGCGATCGCGGCATTGCCGCTGGACGGTGGCGCGGCGGCCGCCAGCAGCAAGGCCAGGCTCAGCGCCGGGTCCAGCCCCACGGCCCGGGCCAGCAGGCCCACGGTCAGGGGCAGCATCAGCATCAGCCACAGCGGCGGCAGCAGGCTCAGCCGCCATTGCCGCAGCCCCTGGCCGAGCCGCCGCAGATCCACCCGCAGCAGGCTGCCCAGCACAAAGACCAGCACCGCCGCCCCCATCCAGGGCCGGGCCAGCGCGGCTGCAGCCGGCCAGGCCAGGCCAGGCCCAGCAGCACGCCACCGGCCAGCAGGCCCGGACCCGACGGCGCCAGCCTCATGCGGCCGGCTCCGCCCTCGCCTCGCCCAGCAAGCCCTGCCAGTACAGCTCGGCCCCCAGCAGCACGGTGCGCATCTGGGTGCGCTGGGCCAGCACAAAGGCCTCGCCATAGACCGTCTCGTCGGGAAACTCGGTGATCAGCGTGAAGGGCACGGTCGAGCGGCTGTCGTCCTGGATCAGGCAGGGAATGCCGTTGAGCAGCAGCGGCGCCGTGTCCGCATCGACCCAGTGCGCGCGCCACAGCCGCTGCTGGCGCGCGTTCAGTGCGGCCAGGGCCGGGTCTTGCGCCAGCCCCGCGCTCAGCGCCTCCAGGAAGGCCCGGCCATCCCGCCCCGGGTGCCGACGCAGGATCAGGAAGAAGCCGCGCGGCAGCGCCCAGTCCTCGAAGCCCGGCGGCAGATAGCCGGCAAAAGGCCGGGTCCACTCATGGGCCGGATAGCCATGCAGGCTGAAATGCAGGCCGGCCCCGGTGCGCGCGATCGCCTGCTGGCGCGCGGCCTTCTCGCCCAGTTCCGGGTTGGCAGCGCCGCCGCGCGCCTCCAGATCATCGCCCTGCGCGGTGTAGCGCGCCGCGTGGTGCATATGGCGCGGGTTGCTGCGGATCAGGGCCTGGTGCAGGGCCGCGCCGTCGGGGTTCTCCAGTGCCACCAGCGCGTAATGGGCCTGGTCCTGCTGCTGCAGGACCAGGGTCGCGCGCAGCGCGCCGACCACGCCCGAGCTCTCATTGGCATGCTGGCCGGCGCTGATCACGATGCCGGGCTTCGTACCACGCCGGTGCAGGCCCGTGACCGGCCGGCCCTGGTGCGACAGGCAGCCAAAGCGCTCGCCCTGCAGCGGCGCCAGCCAGGCGGCCACCGCCTCGGGCGATAGCGGCGAGTCCTGCGTGGCGAGGTCATCCACCAACAGCGGGTCCGACGGCTGCGTCTGTGCTGCCGGCGCGCCCAGCACCACCCTGACCCGCGTGCGACCTGTGGCGGCGCGGATGTCCGGGATGATCTGGCCGGGCCGCAGCGTGCGGTCGCCATGCGGGCGGCCGGCACGGCGCTGGAACCACTCCAGCACGGCGAAGTAGAAATCCTCGTGCAAGGCCTCGCGCGTGCTGATGAGCTCCTCGCCATAGGCCAGCGCACGCTCGATGCCGCCGATCTCGACCTCGATGCGCAGCTGATCGAAATACGGTTCGGTTTCGCCCCAGTGATGGCCGGCGACCGCCGCCATCGCCGCCTCGTAGGCGGCGCGGTAGTCGCAGCTCGCCAGGGCCGCATCCTCGATCAGCTGGCTAGCGCGCCAGCTGCGCCGCCAGGCCTGCGGTGCGAGCCGCTGGTCCATCGGCACGAAAACAGCGAGCGGAGGCCGGCCATCGACACTGACGCGGGCCTCGGTCGGGGCCAGCGCGGCATCGGTCTCAAAGCCCAGCTCGCCCTCGCCCAGCAAGGCCGCCAGCGGATAGGCCTCGACCTTGAGCCGCTGCAGCACGGCCGGCGCCACCGTGATCAGCAGTCGCCGCCAGCCGGCCGGCAGCGCCAGCTCGCCCTCCAGCCAGGTGTGCAGCAGTGGCTTGTAGGCGCTGCGGATGCGGGCCGCGATGCCCAGCTCGGCCAGCGCCCGCTCGGCCCCGCGCCGCACCACCTCGTCCTCGAAGACCCAGGCCTCAAGGCGCTCGGGGCGCTCGCGCGCCGCCTGCTCCAGCAGCAGCTCCAGGCTGCGCGGCAGCGTGATGTCCAGCAGAACACTCATGATCGATGGTGGGTGGTTTGCGTTCGGCTTTATAGCCTCATCTCGTCATCGGCACCGTCGGCAATGCTGCGGTTTTCGCCGCCGGCGAGCGCGGCTGGCAGCACCGGCTGCATCATCCGCAGCCCCAGGTCTGCGCCGAGCTCGGCCCGGCACACGCCTAGGAGGCTGCGCCCCGGCACGCTACGATGCCGGCCCAGCCCACTGCCGCGCAAACGCCCGATGACCACCACCGCCCTGCAACACCCGCTCCCCGACGCCAGCCCCCTGATCTATGGCTGCATGGGCCTGGGCGGCGGCTGGAACAGCCAGCCGCTGAGCGAGGCCGACATCGACCGCGCGCAGGCCGCCGTCGAGGCGGCCCTCGATATCGGCATCACGCGCTTCGACCATGCCGACATCTACACCCATGGCAAGGCCGAGGCCTGCTTCGGCGCGCTGTTCAAGCGCCAGCCGGCCTTGCGCCAGCGCCTGCGGCTGCAGAGCAAATGCGGCATCCGCTTCGCCGACGAACAGGGGCCGGGCCGCTACGACCTGTCGGCCGCGCACATCGAACGCAGCGTCGAGGCCAGCCTGCAACGCCTGGGCAGCGAACGCATCGAGCTCTTGCTGCTGCACCGCCCCGACCCCCTGCTGGAGCCGGCCGAGGTGGCCGAGGCCTTTGCACGGCTGCGTGCGGCCGGCAAGGTCGGCCAGCTCGGCGTCTCGAACATGAACGCCGCCCAGATGCAATGGCTGGCCAGCGCGCTGGACGCGCCGCTGGCGGCCAACCAGCTGGAGCTGAGCCTGGCCCGGCTCGACGCCATCGAGGCCGGCACCTGCTTCAACGACGCCCAGGCCCTGCAGCGCCCGGGCAGCCTGGCCTGGGCCGGCACGCTCGAATACTGCCAGCGCGAGCGCATCCCGGTGCAGGCCTGGGGCGCGCTGGCCCAGGGCCTCTACAGCGGCCGCGCGGGCGCCGATGCGGCGCCGGCCGTGACCCGCAGCGCCGCGCTGGTGCGCAAGCTCGCCGAGCAGCATGCCACCGCGCCGGAGAGCATTGTGCTGGCCTGGCTGATGCGTCACCCGGCCGGCATCCAGCCGGTCATCGGCACGGCCGACCCGGCCCGC
Organism: Paucibacter sp. M5-1; assembly: GCF_027498415.2. Taxonomy (NCBI): domain Bacteria; kingdom Pseudomonadati; phylum Pseudomonadota; class Betaproteobacteria; order Burkholderiales; family Sphaerotilaceae; genus Roseateles; species Paucibacter sp. M5-1. The sequence goes on along the minus strand of NZ_JAPZLM020000001.1, from coordinate 5,950,591 downwards.
ATCCGCGCCTGCGGCGATGCCGCGCGCATCCGGCTCAGCCGGGAGGACTGGTATGCGCTCTATGTCGCGGCGCGCGGCCAGGCCCTGCCCTGACGACGGCGCCGGCCACCGCCGCGCGCTGGCGGCCGAGCTGATCGACGCGAACGACGCGGACCCGGCCTGATACGGCCCAGGCTTGTTTCGAGCACAAGCTTATGCGTACAGCTTCGTTGGCCGGTCTCGGCGCTGATCGAACAATCGGCCGATGCCGTCCTTCGATCCCTCTCTGCGCCTGTCGCCCGCCCGCGTCGCTGACGCCAGCCCGCGCTGGCTGCGGCCGCGCTGGTGGCCGGCGCTGCGGCGCGGGCTGCAGGGCCTGCTGTGGGCCTGGCTGCTGCCGCTGAGCCTGCTGGGCCTGTGGTTCCTCGCGGCCCGCTTCGAATGGGTCGCGCCCCAGGTGCTGCCGCCGCCCGGCGATGTGGCGGCCGCGCTGCGGGAGCTGATCGCCAGCGGCGAGATCTGGGGCCACACCTGGATCAGCCTACAGCGGGTGCTGGGCGGCTTCGCCCTCGGCCTGGGGGCAGGTCTTGCGCTGGGTGTGGCGATGGGCTTGTCGCCACTGCTGAAGGACTATCTGTATCCCAGCTTCAAGGCCCTGGCCCAGGTACCGGTGCTGGGCTGGCTGCCGCTCCTGATGCTGCTGGTGGGCATGGATGAGTCGCTCAAATACCTGCTGATCGCCAAGGCCGCCCTGGTGCCGGTGGCGCTGAACACGCTGAAGGGTCTGGAGAACGTGCCCAGCCGCCATATCGAGGTGGCCAAGGTGCTGGGCTACAACCGCTGGCAGCTGCTGCGCCGCGTGGTCTTCCCGGCCGCGCTGGCGCCGATCTGGACCGGCCTGCGCTACGGCCTGACCCATGCCTGGCTGGCCCTGGTGGTGGTCGAGCTGCTGGCCTCCAGCGAAGGGCTGGGCTTTCTGATCGTCTATGGCCGCCAGCTCTTCCAGCTGGAACTGGTGCTGGCGGCGGTGGTCGTGGTCGGCCTGTTCGGCTGGGCGCTGGACCGCCTGCTGGCCGGCATCGAGCGCCGCCTGCTGGGCTGGCGCAAGGAGGCCTTCTGATGGCGCATCCGATCCCTAAGCCCTTGCGCGGCTGGCTGCTGCCGCTGGCCGTGCTGGCCCTGTGGTGGTGGGCGCGCGCCTCGGGCTGGTCGGACTCCAGGCTGCTGGTCTCGCCGGCCGAGGTGGCCGAGCGCGGCGCCGAGCTGATCGCCTCGGGCCAGCTCTGGACCGCCTTGAGCGCCAGCCTGGGCCGCAATCTGATCGGCTTCGCGATCGGCGCGGCGATCGGGCTCGGCGCGGGTGCGCTGCTGGGCCTGTCGCGCTGGGCCGAGCGCCTGATCGGCCCCAGCCTGCACACGCTCAAGCAGATCTCGCTGTTTGCCTGGATCCCGCTGCTGTCGGTCTGGTTCGGCCTGGGCGAGACGGCCAAGATCGCCTTCCTGGCCATCGCCGCCTTCTTCCCGGTGCTGCTGAACACGGTCGAGGGCATACGCAGCGTGCCCAGCGAGCTGGTCGAACTGGCCCGGGTGCTGCGCTACAGCCGCTGGCAGCTGCTGCGCCGCGTCGTGCTGCCGGCCGCCGCACCGAGCATCTTCGCCGGCATCCATCTGGGCCTGATCTATGCGTGGCTGGCCACGCTGGGCGCCGAATACCTGCTGGCCTCGGGACCGGGCATGGGCGGCCTGCTGGTGGCCGGGCGCGAGCATTTCGAGATGGACCTGGTGCTGGTCGGCGTGGTCGTGGTCGGCCTGGTCGGCTATGCATTGAACAGCGCTGCCGGCTGGCTCGAAGCACGAGCCCTGGCCTGGCGCGGCCGCTCGGTCGCCAACTACTGAATCCACGAGGACGATCACCATGGCCGCAGCCGGCACGCTGGAGATCCGCCAGCTCAACAAGCAGTTCACGATAGACGCCAAGGGCAGGCGACTGCCGGTGCTGCAGGACATCAATCTGGACATCGCGCCGGGCGAGTTCGTCGCCATCGTCGGCGCCAGCGGCTGCGGCAAGTCGACCCTGCTGCGCCTGATCCTGGGCCTGGAGCCCGAGTTCGAGGGTCAGCTGCTGCTGGACGGCCAGCCCATCACCGGCCCCAGCCTGCAGCGCGGCATCGTGTTCCAGGAGCACCGCCTGTTTCCCTGGCTGACGGTGCAGCAGAACATTGCCGCCAGCCTGCTCAACAGCGGGCTGACGCCGGGCCAGCAGCGCTTCGCGGTGCGCGAGCATATCGAGCTGGTCGGGCTGGTCGGCTTCGAGCAGGCCTATCCGCACCAGCTCTCGGGCGGCATGGCCCAGCGCGTCGCGATCGCGCGCGCGCTGGCGCCACGGCCCGAGATCCTCCTGCTCGACGAGCCGCTGGGCGCGCTCGATGCGCTGACCCGCGCCCATCTGCAGGGCGAGCTGCGCCGCATCTGGCAGGCCGAGGGCATCACGATGCTGCTGGTGACCCACGATGTCGAGGAGGCGCTGTTCCTGGCCGACCGGGTCATCGTGATGGAGCCGCGCCCGGGCCGCATCAAGCACCAGCTGCGCCCGGGCCTGCCGCATCCGCGCGAGCGCCATAGCCCCGCATTCGCCGCGCTCAAGCAGGCCTTGCTGGCCCAGCTGGGTGACGGCATCGCGGCCGAAGCGCCACCGCCGCTACTGCCGCGCGATCTGCGCTTTGCCATCTGACCCACCACGGAGCCCGACCACCATGAGCGACACCACCCTCTCCCCCGCGCTTGAACTCGATCTGCAGCCGCTGGCCGGCCGCATCGGCGCCGAAGTGCGCGGCCTGCGCCTGTCCGGCGCGCTGGCGCCCGAGAGCTTTGCCGCGCTGAAAGCGGCCCTGCTGCGCCACAAGGTGCTGTTCATCCGCGGCCAGCAGCATCTGGACGACGAGCAGCACCAGGCCTTCGGCCGGCTGTTCGGTCCGCTCGAGGCCCATCCGACCGTGCCGGCACCCTCGGGCACGCGGCTGCTGGAGCTTGACTCGCTGCATGGCGGGCGCGCCGACTCCTGGCATACCGACGTCACCTTCCAGGCCGCCTTCCCGCAGGTCTCGGTGCTGCGCGCCGTCGTGCTGCCGCCCTATGGCGGCGACACCGTCTGGGCCAATACCGTGGCGGCCTACGAGAGCCTGCCCGAGCCGCTGAAGCGCCTGGCCGAGAGCCTGCGCGCGCTGCACGGCAATGACTATGACTATGCGGCCGCCCGCGTGATCGCCGAGGACGATGTCGCACGCAAGCGCTACCGCGAGGTCTTCACCGCCAAAACCCTGCAGGCCGAGCATCCGGTGGTCCATGTGCACCCCGAGACCGGCGAGCGCGCGCTGCTGCTGGGCCATTTCGTCAAGCAGTTCCAGGGCTTGTCCAGCAGCGACTCGCGCCGCTTGTTCGACAGCTTGCAGTCCCATGTGCTGCGGCTGGAAAACACGGTGCGCTGGCGCTGGGCGCCCGGCGATGTGGCGATCTGGGACAACCGCGCGACCCAGCACTATGCGATCAACGACTACGGACAGCAGCACCGCGTGGTGCGCCGCGTCACCGTCTCCGGCACGCCGGCCGTCGGTGTCGATGGCTTCGTCAGCCGCCCCATCAGCGAATAACAAGAACCCTGAGATCCCGACCATGACACTCTCCCGTCGCCTGCTTCTGAGCGCCGCCCTGCTGGGCCTCTTCGCCACCACGACCCAGGCGCAGAACGCGCCCGCCGTGATCCGCATCGCCGCCCCCGAACAGGGCAGCGGCACGAACTCCTTCCCCGGCGCCACGCCGCTGGCCGTGGCCAAGGCGCGCGGCCTGATCGAGGAGGAGTTCAGGAAGGACGGCATCAAGATCGAATGGACCCTGTTCCGCGGCGCCGGCCCGGCCATCAACGAGGCGCTGGCCGCCAAGCAGCTGGACGTGGTCTATCTGGGCGATCTGGCCTCGGTGATCGGCCGATCGCGCGGCCTGCCGACCAAGCTGATACTGCCGCTGGTGCGCGGCAGCAACAGCTATCTGGCGGTGGCGCCGGGCTCGGACATCAAGAGCTTTGCCGACCTGAAGGGCCGCAAGGTCTCGGTGCTCAAGGGCACGGCCTATCAGCGGCCCTTCGACCAGTTCCTGGCCGATGTCGGGCTGACCGAGAAGGACGTCAAGCTGCTGAACCTGGACTGGCCGGCCTCCAAGGCGGCCGTGGTCAACAAGGACATCGACGCCACCTTCGGCGGCGTCGATCTGAACCTGCTGGCCGACAAGGGCGTGACCCTGCCGGTCAATACCCGTGGCAAGGGCCCGGCCTACACGATACAGAGCTCGGTGCTGGCCACCGAGGAGTTCACCAGCAAATACCCGGCCCACACGACCCGGCTGGTGGCCGCCATCCTGCGCGCCTCGCAATGGGCCTCCGAGGAGGCCAACCGTGAGCCGCTGATCCAGCTCTGGCAGCAGAGCAGCGGCACGCCGGCCGCGGTGTTCCGCGCCGAGTATCAGGACACCAGCCTGAAGCACCGCAACTCGCCGCTGTTCGACGATTTCACCCGCACGGCCTACAAGGGCGTGGTCGCCGATGCCCAGCGCCTGGGACTGATCAAGCAGGGCTTCGATGTCGAGGCCTGGCTGGAGCCGCGCTTCGTCAACGAGGCGCTGCGCCAGCTCAAGCTCGAAGGCTTCTGGCAGCCGGCCGACAAGGACGGCAAGGTCCGCGGGGGCGCCTGAGCAATGTCCCAGGCCCAGACCCGCCCCAACATTCTCTTCATCCTGGCCGACGATCTCGGCTGGGCCGACCTCGGCATCTACGGCCAGCAGGACTACCGCACGCCACATCTGGACCGGCTCGCGGCCGGCGGCGTGCGCTTCACCCAGGCCTATGCGAACTCTGCGGTCTGCTCCGCCACCCGCTTCGCACTGATGACCGGGCGCTATCAGTACCGCCTGCCGGGCGGGCTGGAGGAACCGATCCCCACCGCGCGTGGACCGCGCGGCCCCATCGGACTGCCGCCCGAGCACCCGACCCTGCCCTCGCTCCTGGCCGAGGCCGGCTATGACACCGCGCTGATCGGCAAATGGCATCTGGGCCCGCTGCCCGAGTTCGGTCCGCTGAAAAGCGGCTACCAGCGCTTCTTCGGCAACTACGGCGGCGTGATCGACTATTTCACGCACAAGCCCGGCGTCGGCCCCGAGGTGGCGCGCGATCTCTACGAGGGCGAGCTGCCCGTCGAGCGGGTCGGCTACTACACGCAGATCCTGGCCGACGAGGCCGCTGCCTATCTGCGCGAGCCGGCCCGGCGCGAGGCGCCCTTCCTGCTGTCGCTGCATTTCACCGCGCCGCACTGGCCCTGGGAAGGACCCGGGGACGAGGCGGTCTCGCGCAACCTGACCAGCCTGTTCCATTACGACGGCGGCAGCCAGGCCACCTACGGCCGCATGGTGCAGGCGCTGGACGGCGCGGTCGGCCAGGTGCTGGACACGCTGGCCGCCCAGGGCCTGGCCGAGAACACGATCGTGATCTTCAGCAGCGACAACGGCGGCGAGCGCTTCAGCAAGACCTGGCCCTTCACCGGCCAGAAGACCGAGCTGCTGGAGGGCGGGCTGCGCGTGCCGACCCTGCTGCGCTGGCCGGCCGTGCTGGCGCCCCAGGTCAGCGAGCAGGTCACGGCGACGATGGACTGGCTGCCCACCCTGCTGGCCGCCGCCGGCGCGGCCCCACACCCCGACTACCCCAGCGACGGCGAGAACCTGCTGCCCATCCTGAAGGGCCAGGCGCCCGAGCGCGAACGCAAGCTCTTCTGGCGCTACAAGGCCAACAGCCAGCGTGCGCTGCGCGAGGGCCGCTGGAAGTATCTGAAGATCAACGAGCACGAGTTCCTGTTCGATGTGCTGGCGGACCCGCGCGAACGCGCGAATCTGAAGACCCGCGAGCCGGTGGTCTTCGAGCAGCTCAAGCGCGACTGGCTGGACTGGGACGCCGGCATGCTGGCGATCACGCCCGAGGTCTTCACCCATGGGCTGAGCCCGGCGGTGCAGGCCGACCGCTACAGCCCCCAGCCGCTGACACCGCTGCCCCGACCGCTGTGATCGAGGCCGCTTACTTGCTTTGCGGATAAGCAAGCTCAGAAGCCGCACTTCCCCGCATGCAGTGCTCTTCTTAAGCTGGGCTCACCCCATCAGCCGCAGCCCCGCCCCCATGTCCGCCACTCTTGAACACCCCGCCACCCTGTCCGTCGAGCATCAGCAGGCGCTCGACACCGCTCGCCGGGCGGCCGCCGACGCCGCCCTGCCCTATGCCGGTGGGCTGAGCCCGAGCCAGGCCTGGGCCCTGGTGCAGGCCGGTGCCGCCACCCTGGTCGATGTGCGTTCGGCCGAGGAACGCAAATTCGTCGGCCAGGTGCCCGGCTCGCTTCATGTGGCCTGGGCCAGCGGCACCAGCCTGACACGCAACCCACGCTTTGTGCGCGAGCTCGAAGCCAGGATAGGCGACAAGGCCCAGCTGGTGCTGCTGCTGTGCCGCAGCGGCAAGCGCTCGGCGCTGGCCGCCGAGGCGGCGAGCAAGGCCGGCTTCAGCCAGGTCTTCAATGTGCTCGAAGGCTTCGAGGGCGAGATCGACGCCCACAAGCAGCGCGGCCATGGCGACGGCTGGCGTTTCCGGGGCCTGCCCTGGGAACAGGACTGAGCGAGCCACCTCTATGTCGATGACCTTCAGAAGGAGCTCGCGATGAGCGCCCTGCCCGAGTCTTTGCCCCTCAGCAAGCCAGACAACGATTTCCAGCTCGACCAGGTCGTCGCCGGCCTGCGCCAGGCCCGCGTCGATTGGCGAGAGCGCCACCGCCTGCATGAGCCGCGCGGCCGCGAGCTGCCCTCGGCCGAGCTCCTGGGCGACATCGTCCGCGGCCTGCGCGGCGCGCTGTTCCCCTTGCGCCTGGGGCCGCCCGAGCTGCGTCAGGAGGCCGAGGACTTCTATGTCGGCCACACGCTGGACACCCAGCTGCAGGCGCTGCGTCAGCAGATCCTGCTGGAGCTGGGCTATGCGGCACGCCAGCCGCAAGCCGGCGCCGCGCTGGAGCCGCGTGCCCGGCAGCTGAGCGCTGAATTCGCCCGCGCCCTGCCCGACATCCGCCGCCTGCTGGACAGCGATGTGCTGGCCGCCTACCAGGGCGACCCGGCGGCGCGCAGCGTCGACGAGGTGCTGCTGTGCTATCCGGGCATCGAGGCCATGATCCACCACCGGCTGGCGCACAAGCTCTACACCCTGGGCGTGCCCCTGCTGGCCCGCATCATTGCCGAGCTGGCCCACGCGAAGACCGGCATCGACATCCACCCCGGCGCGCAGATCGGTGCCGGTCTCTTCATCGACCATGGCACCGGCGTCGTGATCGGCGAGACCGCCGTGATCGGGGAGCGCGTGCGCATCTACCAGGCCGTGACGCTGGGCGCGCGCAGCTTCCCCACCGACGCCGACGGCCAGATCAAGAAGGGCGCGCCGCGCCACCCCATCGTCGAGGACGAGGTCACGATCTATGCCGGCGCCACCATCCTGGGCCGCATCACGCTGGGTCGCGGCGCCACCATCGGCGGCAATGTCTGGCTGACCCGCAGCGTGCCGCCCGGCAGCCATGTGACCCAGGCCAGTTCCCAACATGAAATCCATCCGGGCAAGGCCTGACCCCGAGCCTGCACCCGATCACCGTCATCCATCCACAACCCAGGAGTTTCCATGGCCGAAAGCCTCGAACCCCAATTGGCCCTGAGCGACAACGCCGCGCGCCAGCTGGCCAATGCCACCAAGACCGTCCCCCAGCTCTCGGTCATCAGCCCGCGCTGGCTGGTGCATCTGCTGCAGTGGCTGCCGGTCGAGGCCGGCATCTACCGCCTCAACCAGGTCAAGAACGCCAAGGACATCCGCGTCGCCTGCGCCGCGCGCGACGAGAGCGAGCTGCCGCAGACCTTTGTCGACTATGACGAGCAGCCGCGCGAGTACTTCCTCAACGCGGTCTCCACCGTGCTGGACGTGCACACCCGCGTCTCCGACCTCTACAGCAGCCCGCATGACCAGATCAAGGAGCAGCTGCGCCTGACCATAGAGATCATCAAGGAGCGCCAGGAGTCCGAGCTGATCAACAACCCCGACTACGGCCTGATCGCCAATGTCGCGCCCGAGCAGGTGATCTACCCGCTGACCGGCGCGCCGACGCCCGATGACCTCGACGAGCTGCTGACCAAGGTCTGGAAAGAGCCCGCCTTCTTCCTGACCCACCCTCTGGTGATCGCCGCCTTCGGCCGCGAGTGCACGCGCCGCGGCGTGCCGCCGCCGACGGTGAGCCTGTTCGGCTCGCAGTTCCTGACCTGGCGCGGCGTGCCGCTGATCCCCTCGGACAAGGTGCCGGTGGCCGACGGCAAGAGCAAGATCCTGTTGATACGCGTCGGCGAGAAGCGCCAGGGCGTGGTCGGCCTGTTCCAGCCCGGCCTGGCCGGCGAGCAGAGCCCGGGTCTGTCGGTGCGCTTCATGGGCATCAACCGCAATGCCATCGCCTCCTACCTGATCTCGCTGTACTGCTCGCTGGCGGTGCAGAGCGAAGACGCCCTGGCCCTGTTGGATGACGTGGAAATCGGCAAGTACCATGACTATCCTGACACCTACAAGTGAGGCCGGCGGGCTGGATCTCGCCGCGCTGAGCCGCCTGGCCGGCGAGCTCTTCGCCGAGCTGCCCGGCGGCGGCACAAACCCGGCGCTGGCCCCCAAGCCGCAAGACCTGACCCTCAACGACGGCCCGTTGCCGCAGTTCGAGGCCGCGCCGGCCGGCCAGGCCCATGCCGCCCAGGCCCCGCGCCAGGGCGGCGCAGCCCAGGGCGTGCCGCAGGCCTATGCGGCGGCGCTGCCCCTGCCGTCGGCATCGGCGCCCAGCCGACCGGTCAATGGAAACGGTGGCTACTACTTCATCAATGAAGCCAGCCATCCGCAGGCCTCGGCGGCGCCGCTGCCAACGATAGAAGACCGCGTCACCCCGCAGTCCTTCGGCCTGCCCGGCCAGGACACGCTGAAGGCCTTGCTGGGCGATGTGCGCGAGATCAACGGCAGCCGTGACTCATCGGGCGGCTACTACTTTGTCCAGCCCGAGCAGGTGCAGGCCCACGAGGCCCGCGCCGGCCAGCCGCAGACCAAGGAGCGCTCGGTGCCCGGCGGTTTCGATGTCGATGCGGTGCGGCGCGACTTTCCGATCCTGGCCGAGCGCGTCAACGGCAAGCCGCTGATCTGGCTGGACAACGCGGCCACCACGCACAAGCCCCGCCAGGTGATAGAGCGGCTCGCCTACTTCTACGAGCACGAGAACAGCAATATCCACCGCGCGGCGCATGAGCTGGCGGCCCGGGCCACCGACGCCTACGAGGGCGCACGCAACACCGTGGCGCGCTTTCTGGGCGCGGCCTCCAGCGAGGAGATCATCTTCGTGCGCGGCGCCACCGAAGGCATCAATCTGGTGGCAAAGAGCTGGGGCGCCAAGCACATCGGCGCGGGCGACGAGATCATCGTCTCCCATCTGGAGCACCACGCCAATATCGTGCCCTGGCAGCAGCTGGCGGCCGAGAAGGGCGCGAAGCTGCGCGTGATCCCGGTCGACGACACGGGTCAGGTCTTGCTCGACGAGTACCGCAAGCTCTTGAACCCGCGCACCAGGCTGGTCGCGGTGACCCATGTGTCGAACGCACTGGGCACGATCACACCCATCCACGAGATCGTGGCACTGGCCAAGGCGGCGGGTGCGCGCACCCTGGTCGACGGCGCACAGTCGGTCTCGCATCTGCGGGTGAACGTGCAGGCGCTGGGCGCGGACTTCTTCGTGTTCTCCGGGCACAAGGTGTTCGCGCCGACCGGCATCGGCGTGGTCTACGGCCGCCGCGAGGTGCTGGAGCAGACCCCGCCCTGGCAGGGTGGCGGGAACATGATTGCCGACGTGACCTTCGAGCGCACCCTGTTCCAGCCCCCGCCGGCGCGCTTCGAGGCCGGCACCGGCAATATCGCCGATGCGGTGGGCCTGGGCGCGGCGCTGGACTATCTGCAAAATCTCGGCCTGGAGAATGTTGCGAGCTACGAGCATGACCTGCTCGAGTACGCCACCCACCATCTCGCCAGCATCCCGGGCCTGCGCCTGATCGGCACGGCCTTGCAGAAGACCAGCGTGCTGTCCTTTGTGCTGCCCGGCTACCAAACCGAGGAGATCGGCCGCGCGCTCAATGAGGAGGGCATCGCGGTGCGCTCCGGCCACCACTGCGCCCAGCCCATTCTGCGGCGCTTCGGCCTGGAGGCCACGGTGCGGCCCTCGCTGGCCTTCTACAACACCTGCGGCGAGATCGACCATCTGGTCGCGGTGGTGCGGCGGCTGGCGCAGCGGCGCTGAGCGGCTGCGGCAGCGGTCGGCGTCGCGCCCTGCTGCCGCAATCCGCACATGCATATACGCAAGCCTTCCTTCCCCGCGGCTGGGTGGCTGCCTAAGCTGGCGCCACCATCAACAACACCGAGGGATTTGCCATGAATATCAATCGCCGACTGCTGCTCATCAGCGCCGCCGCGATGCTGGCCCTGAGCCCGATCGCCCACGCCGACCAGCTCGACGACATCAAGAAGAAGGGCGAGCTGGTCGTCGGCGTGCTGGGCACCGACGAGCCCAACAGCTTCATCGACCCCAAGACCCGCGAGATCATCGGCTACGAGGTCGATCTGGCCCAGGCCGTCGCGAAGAAGCTGGGCGTCAAACTCAAGCTCAAGCAGCTGGCCGTGGCCGCCCGCATCCCCGAGCTGCAGCAGGGCCATGTCGACATCCTGGCCGCCTCGCTGACGCACAACAAGGAGCGCGAGGCGGTGATCGACTTCTCGCTGACCACCTTCGTGACCGGCCAGAAGGTGCTGGTCAAGAAGGACAGCGGCATCAAGAGCGTCGCCGAGCTGGCCGGCAAGAAGGTCGTCACGGTCAAGGGCGGCACACAGGAACCGAATATCCGCAAGGCGGTCGGCAATGTCGAGGTCGTGACCTTCGACACCGGCCCGCAGGCCTTCCAGGCGCTGCAGCAGGGCAAGGGTCTGGGCTTCGTCAATGACGAAATCTCGCTGATCGACCAGTACGCCAAGCTTGGCAAGGCCCAGGCCGACTACCTGATCCTGCCGCAGAACATCAGCATCGAGCCGCTGGCCCTGGGCCTGAAGAAGGGTGAGACCAAGCTCAAGGCCCAGGTCGACGAGGCGCTGCGCGAGCTGGAGAAGTCCGGCGAGGCCAACAAGCTCTTCGTCAAATGGTACGGCCCGAGCACCCGTCTGAAGTTCCAGACCCGCAGCTTCAAGATCGAGAGCGACAAGGTCGACTCCTGATCCGCGCGCCTCGCGCCTGACCGAACGCCCCGCCCGACCGGCGGGGCGTTCGCTTGTTCTCCTCGTCACGCCCATGCCCACTCTTGACTTCAGCGCCCTGCTCTCGGGGCCTCACCGCGACTGGTTGATCGCCGGCCTGCAGTTCTCGCTGCAGATCACGGCGCTATGCCTGCTGCTGGCCCTGCCGCTGGCCGTGCTGGTGGCGTTGTTGCGACTGGCGCCGCTGCGCGCGCTGCGGGCGCTGGGCTTTGCCTTCGTCGAAGGCATTCGCAGCGTGCCCCTGCTGGTGCATATGCTGTTCTGGTATTTCGGCGCCCCCGAGCTGCTGCCCGAGGGCTTCAAGCAGTGGCTGTATGCCGGCAATATCGAGGCCACCAGCGCGGTCGCCGCGCTGACGCTCTACACCGCCGCCTTCATGGCCGAGGACATCCGCTCGGGTCTGCGCGCGGTGCCCGCCACGCAGTTCGAGGCGGCGCGCGCGCTGGGCCTGGGCTTTCTGGCCAGCATGCGCCTGGTGATACTGCCGCAGGCCCTGCGCATCACCGTGCCGCCGCTGATCTCGCAGACTCTGAACCTGTGGAAGAACAGCAGCATCGCCAGTGCCATCGGCGTGGCCGAGCTGATGTATCAGGCGCAGCGGGTCGAGTCGGCCAGCTTTCGCGGCTTCGAGACCTTCGCGCTCGCGACCGCCGCCTATCTGGGCATCTCCTTGCTGATCACCGTCGCCTCGCTGTGGTTCCAGCGGCGCTATCCGGCGAGGGCGGCCACATGATGGAGCTGATCGAGACCTACTGGCTTTACTTCCTGATCGGCCAGTATCCGAATGGCCCGCTGGGCGGCCTGGCCCTGACCCTGGTGCTGGCCAGCCTGGCCATCGTGCTGGCGCTGCCGGCCGGCGTGCTGCTGGGCCTGGCGCGGGTCAGCCCCTGGGCGGCGCTGCGCCTGCCGGTCACCGGCCTGGTCTGGGTGGTGCGCGGCACGCCGCTGCTGATGGTGGTGTTCTGGGCCTACTTCTTCCTGCCGGTGCTGACCGGGCACAAGAGCGACCAGTTCACGACCATGCTGGTGGCCCTGGTGCTGTTCGACGCCGTCTATCTGGCCGAGATCGTGCGCGCCGGCCTGCAGGGTCTGCCGGCCGGCCAGATGGAAGCTTCGCGCTCGCTGGGCCTGAGCTACTTCCAGGCGCTGCGCCTGGTGCTGCTGCCGCAGGCGCTGCGCCATATGCTGCCCTCGCTGATCAACCAGTTCATCACGACGATCAAGCACACCTCGCTGGGCACCATCATCGGCCTGTCCGAGCTGAGCTTCATCGCCTCGCAGATCAATATCCAGGTGCTGGTCAAGCCGCTGGAGGTCTACAGCACCCTGGCCCTGAGCTATTTCATCCTCTGCTTCGGCCTTTCGCGCCTGGCTTATGCGCTCGAAGCGCGACTCACGACAAGACGCCCATGATCCAGTTCGACAAGGTCAACAAATGGTATGGCAGCTACCAGGCCCTGGTGGAGGTCAGCGAGCAGATCGCCGAGGGCGAGGTGGTCGTCGTCTGCGGCCCCTCGGGCTCGGGCAAGAGCACGCTGATACGTACGCTGAACCGGCTTGAACCGATCCAGGGCGGCCGCATCCTGATCAAGGGCGAGGACATCCACCGCAAGGGCCTGGATGTCAACGAGTTCCGTTCCCATATCGGCTTTGTGTTCCAGCAGTTCAATCTCTTCCCCCATCTCAGCGTGCTGGACAACTGCACGCTGGCGCCGATGCGCCTGCGCGGCCTGAGCCGGGAGCAGGCCCGCGAGCGTGCCCATGCGCTGCTGCAGCGCGTCGGCCTGGCCCACAAGGCCGATGCGCTGCCGGCCCAGCTCTCCGGCGGCCAGCAGCAGCGCGTGGCGATCGCCCGCGCGCTGGCGATGCAGCCGCCGCTGATGCTGTTCGACGAGCCCACCAGCGCACTGGACCCCGAGATGGTCGGCGAGGTGCTGCTGGTGATGCGCGATCTGGCGGCCGAGGGCATGACCATGGTCTGCGTGAGCCACGAGATGGGCTTTGCCGCCGAGGTGGCCGACCGCGTGCTCTTCATGGACCAGGGCCGGGTGCTGGAGCGGGCCACGCCGCAGGACTTCTTCAACCGGCCCCAGCATCCACGCGCCCAGCAGTTCCTGGCCGATATCCGCTCGCCCTTCGCGCATCAATTGGAAAACGGCTAAGCAAGGACGAAGTTCTTCGTTCGCCGCAGATTCCCGGCTCCGTAGAGTGCGGCCATCACCGCTTCCCGCACCAACACCATGTCACTGCTCCTGATCGCCGCCAGCCCCAGCGCCCGTTCGCGCTCCGGCGCCCTGCTCGGCGCGGCCGCCGAGCGGCTGCAGCATCTGGGGCTGACGCCGCAGACCCTGCGCCTGCGCGAACTGCCGGCCCAGGCCCTGCTGCATGCCGACTTCAAGAACGAGGCGATCCAGCAGGCCCAGCAGGCGGTGGCCGAGGCCCGTGTGATCGTGCTGGCCACACCGATCTACAAGGCCGCCTACAGCGGGCTGCTGAAGGTCTTTCTGGACCTGCTGCCGCAGGACGGGCTGAAGGGCAAGGCCGTCTGGTCGCTGGCCAGCGGCGGCAGCCTGGCCCATCTGCTGGCGCTGGACTATGCCTTGCTGCCGGTGCTGACGGCGCTGGGCGCACGCGCCCATATCGACTCGGTCTACGCCACCGACGGCCAGATCAGCCAGAGCAGCGACGGTGACTACCGGGTCGGCGACGAGATCACGCGCCGTCTCAGCCTGGGCGCCGCCCAGCTGTTCGAGCACCTGCCGCAGCCGGCCGCCGTGCTGGCCCACGACTGAACCCTTCCCGCATAGACAGATCGGAGACCTTGTGAACCTGCTCTCGACAACCCGCCGCCACGCCCTGCTGAAACCCCTGCTGCTCGCCACGCTGGGCCTGCTCACCGGCCTGGCCCAGGCCCAGACCTCCGAGCTGCGCATCGGCTTCCAGAAATACGGCACCCTGACGCTGCTGAAGGCCAAGGGTGATCTGGAGAAGCGCCTGGCGCCACAAGGCATCACGGTCAAATGGGCCGAGTTCCCGGCCGGCCCCCAGCTGCTGGAAGGCCTCAATGTCGGCTCGATCGACTTCGGCACCGTCGGCGAGGCGCCGCCGATCTTTGCCCAGGCGGCCGGTGCCGATCTGGTCTATGTCGCGAACCAGCCCCCGGCACCGACGGCCGAGGCCGTCATCGTGCCCAAGGACTCGCAGATCAAGACCGTGGCCGATCTGAAAGGCAAGAAGATCGCGCTGAACAAGGGCTCGAACGTGCACTTCCTGCTGGTCAAGCTGCTGGAGAAGGCCGGCCTGAAGTACACCGATGTGCAGGTGATCTTCCTGCCACCGGCCGATGCGCGTGCCGCCTTCGAACGCGGCTCGGTCGATGCCTGGGTGATCTGGGACCCCTTCCTGGCCGCCGCCGAGCGCCAGATCGGCGCCCGGGTCGTTGCCGACGGTCGCGGCGCGGTGGCCAATCACCAGTTCTATCTGGCCGCCCGGCCCTATGCCGACAAGCGCCCCGAGGTGATACAGATCATCGTCGAGGAGCTCGCCAAGCTCGACGCCTGGGCCGAGGGTCGGGCCAAGGAAGTCGCCCAGCTGCTGGCCCCGCAGATCGGCCTGGACCTGGCCATCACCGAGCTGGCCGCCAGCCGCTTTGCCTATGGCATCAAGCCGATCAGCCCCGCCGTCGCGGCCGAGCAGCAGAAGATCGCCGATGTGTTCTTCGAGCTGAAGCTGATCCCCAAGGCGATCAAGATCAGCGACGCCCTGCCCCGATCCCTGAAGACCGCCAGCACGAGCAAGCCATGAAGATTCTCTGGTTCATCCCCACCCACGGCGATTCGCGCTACCTGGGCACGGCCCAGGGCGCCCGCGTGGCCGACTTCGCCTACTTCAAGCAGATCGCGATCGCGGTCGACAGCCTGGGCTACGAGGGTGTGCTGCTGCCCACCGGGCGCAGCTGCGAGGATTCCTGGGTCGTGGCCGCCAGCCTGATCGACGCGACCCGCCGGCTCAAGTTCCTGGTGGCGCTGCGACCGGGCCTGGTGGCGCCGGTGCAATCGGCCCGCATGGCCGCCACGCTGGACCGCCTCTCCGGCGGGCGCCTGCTGGTGAACCTGGTCACCGGCGGCGACGCCGAGGAGCTGGCCGGCGACGGCCAGTTCCTGCCGCATGCCCAGCGCTACGAGCAGTCGACCGAATTCCTGGCCATCTGGCGCGAAGCCCTGGCGGCCAGCCATCGCGGCGAGGCCTTCGACTACGAGGGCCGGCATCTGCGCGTTGAAGGCGGCAAGCTGCTCTACCCGCCGATCAACAAACCCTATCCACCGATCTTCTTCGGCGGTTCGTCCGACGAAGCTCACGAGCTGGCTGCGGCCCAGGTCGACACCTATCTGACCTGGGGCGAGCCGCCGGCAGCGGTGGCGACCAAGGTCGCCGATGTGCGGGCACGCGCGGCAAGCCAAGGTCGCGAGCTCGAGTTCGGCATCCGCCTGCATGTGATCGTGCGCGAGACCGAAGACGAGGCCTGGCGCGCCGCCGCCGAGCTGGTCCAGCATCTGGACGAGAAGGTCGTGGCGGCCGCCCAGGCCAAGTTCGCCAGCATGGACTCGGTGGGCCAGCGCCGCATGGCCGAGCTGCACAAGGGCAAGTTCAACAAGGCCAATGTGCGCGAGGGCCTGGAAATCGCGCCCAACCTCTGGGCCGGCGTCGGCCTGGTGCGCGGCGGTGCCGGCACCGCCCTGGTCGGCGATCCGCAGCAGGTGGCGGACCGCATCAAGGAATACGCGGCCCTGGGGCTGAACTACTTCGTGCTCTCGGGCTATCCGCATCTGGAGGAGGCGCACCGCTTCGCCGAGCTGGTGTTCCCGCTGCTGCCGCTGGATGTGCAGGAGCGGCTGCAGGGACCGAAGCTGACCGGCCCCTTCGGCGAGATCGTGGCCAACAACTATGTGCCGCAGCCTGCCGTGCACAAAGCCGCGTCGGCATCCTGACAAGACAATGGTTGCCGCTCTCGTCCACCATGTGCAGCTGCCGATGCCGCCCGGCGGGGCTCGCGTGGCACGGCGCTTCTACGAATCCCTGCTGGGCCTGCGCGAGCACCGCGACCCGGCGCTGGACCGCCCCGGCGTGCTGCGCTTCGCGCTGGGCGGTGCGCGGCTGGACCTCAGCGAGGGCCTGTACAGCGGTGTCGCGCCGCAAGCCCATCTGGCCCTGACCGTGCAAGACCTGGCCCCGCTGCTGCGCCGCCTGCAGGCGGCCGAGCATCCGGTGGATCGCAGCCTGCTGTCCGAGGGCCGGGCCTATACCGAAGACCCCTTTGGCAATCGGCTGGAGCTGATCGAGGCGCCGGCCGAAACAAGCCCCTTCGTACTGCGAGACCATCATGTCACCGAACTCAAGCTGGCGCTCTGACTGGGGCCGCCTGACCCTCACGCGCTTGCTGCCCTGGCTGCTGCCGCTGGCCCTGCTGGCAGGCTGGCAGCTGAGCGCCCAGTGGGGCTGGCTGTCGACCCGCGTGCTGCCCGAACCCTGGGCGGTGGCCAAGGCTTTCGTGGCGCTGGCGGCCTCGGGCGAGCTGTGGGGCCATGTCTGGGTCAGCACCGGCCGCGCGCTGCTGGGTTTTGCGATCGGCGGCGGCCTGGGCCTGGCGCTGGGCCTGCTGACCGGCTCGCTGCGCTGGGCCGAGACCCTGCTGGACTCCAGCCTGCAGATGCTGCGCAACATCCCGCCGCTGGCCCTGATCCCGCTGGTGATCCTGTGGTTCGGCATCGACGAGAGCGCCAAGCTCTTCCTGGTCTCTCTGGGCGTGTTCTTCCCGCTCTATCTGAACACCTTCCACGGCATCCGCTCGGTCGACCCGGCCCTGATCGAGATGGCGCGCTCCTACGGCCTGTCCGGCTGGCAGCTCTACCGCCAGGTCATCCTGCCCGGCGCCACCGCCTCCATCCTGGTGGGCGTGCGCTTCTCGCTGGGCCTGATGTGGGTGCTGCTGATCGTCGCCGAGACCATCTCGGCCCAGGCCGGCATCGGCTATATGACGATGAACGCCCGCGAGTTCCTGCAGACCGATGTGGTGCTGGTGGGCATTCTTCTTTACGCGCTGCTGGGCAAACTGGCTGACGTGCTGGCGCGTGGGCTTGAGCGCGCCTGGCTGCGCTGGCATCCGGGGTATCAACAAGCATCATGACCATCAGCAGCGAAATCGATGTGCTGAACGCCGGCGCGCTGGCCTTCCCCGAGTTGCGGCCAGCGCAGGCGGCGACACTGCAGCGCCGCCGCAGCGAGGCCGGCGTGGCCCTCAGGCTCGAAGGCCTGAGCAAGCGCTATGGCGAACGCCAGGTGCTGCAGGCCCTGGACCTGCAGATCTGGCCCGGTGAGTTCGTTGCCATCGTCGGCCGCAGCGGCTGCGGCAAGAGCACGCTGCTGCGTCTGCTGGCGGGGCTCGAAGCACCGACGGCCGGCACGGTCGGCGGATTGGCCGGCAACGACACCCGCTTCATGTTCCAGGACGCCCGCCTGCTGCCCTGGGCCCGCGTGGTCGACAACGTGGCCTTGGGCCTGCCAGGCCCGGATGCCCGCGACCGTGCGGCTACCGCGCTGGCCCAGGTCGGCCTGGCCGAGCGCGGCGGCGACTGGCCGGCCCGGCTCTCGGGCGGCCAGCGTCAGCGCGTGGCGCTGGCGCGCGCGCTGGTGCATGCGCCGCGTCTGCTGCTGCTGGACGAGCCGCTGGGCGCGCTGGACGCGCTGACCCGCATCGAGATGCAGGCCCTGATCGAAGGGCTGTGGCTGCGCCATGGCTTCACCGCGCTGCTGGTGACCCATGATGTCTCGGAGGCGGTGGCCCTGGCCG
This sequence comes from Paucibacter sp. M5-1, assembly GCF_027498415.2. Taxonomy (NCBI): domain Bacteria; kingdom Pseudomonadati; phylum Pseudomonadota; class Betaproteobacteria; order Burkholderiales; family Sphaerotilaceae; genus Roseateles; species Paucibacter sp. M5-1. The sequence continues at coordinate 5,932,346 of NZ_JAPZLM020000001.1, read as the reverse complement.
ACCGGGTGCTGCTGATCGAGGACGGCCGGGTCGCGCTGGACGAGCGCATCCCGCTGCCGCGGCCACGTCAGCACGGACCGGCCTTCGCCGCGCTGGAACAGCGCCTGCTGGATCGCGTGCTCAGCAAGCCGGCCAGGACCGAGCCCGAACCCGCCGCCCTGCCCGATGCGCTGCCGGCCCAGGCCCTGCGCTGGGCCTGGTGACATCGCACCGTTTTTTCCAACCACTCAAGGACCCACCATGGCCAGCCTCAGACTCGGCGACATCGCCCCCGACTTCACCCAGGACTCCAGCCAGGGCCCGATCAGCTTCCATGCCTGGCTCGGTGACAGCTGGGGCGTGCTGTTCTCGCACCCGGCCGATTTCACGCCGGTCTGCACCACCGAGCTGGGTCGCACCGCCAAGCTCGCGGGCGAGTTCGCGCGCCGCCATGTCAAGGCCATCGCGCTGTCGGTCGACCCGGTCGAATCGCACCAGCGCTGGATCGCCGACATCAACGACACCCAGGGCACAGAGGTCGAGTTCCCCATCATTGCCGACGCCGACCGCAAGGTGAGCGAGCTCTATGACCTGATCCACCCGAACGCCAGCACCACCGCCACGGTGCGCTCGCTCTTCATCATCGACCCGGCCAAGAAGGTGCGGCTGATCATCACCTACCCGGCCAGCACCGGCCGCAACTTCGACGAGATCCTGCGCGTGATCGACTCGCTGCAGCTGACCGAGTACCAGGGCGTGGCCACACCGGCCGACTGGAAGGACGGCGACGATGTCGTGATCCTGCCGTCCATCCAGGACCCCGAGATCCTGAAGCAGAAGTTCCCGCAGGGCTTTGACGCTGTGCGGCCCTGGCTGCGCTATACCCAGCTGCCCAAGAAGCACTGAACCAGAAGAGGCTGAGAGTTCTCGTAGCGAGCCGCCGTCAGGCTAGGCGGACGGCGCGCAGGAACCGGAACGTACTTCCTGTACGTGAGGATTCCGAGCACCGGCCAACGACGCATGGCGGCGGCGCAGTAGAGAAGACTCAGCCTCTTAGCGCTGCATGCCCCAGCGCCGGATGGTCAGGCGCTCCAAGGTGTTGAACACCAGACTCTCGACCACCAGGCCGATCAGGATCACCATGGCCAGGCCGGCGAAGACACGGTCGGTGTAGAGCTCGTTGCGATTCTGGAAGATGTACCAGCCCAGCCCGCCGCGCCCCGAGGAGGCGCCGAAGAACAGCTCGGCAGCGACCAGGGTGCGCCAGGCAAAGGCCCAGCCGATGCGCAGGCCCGACAGGATGGCGGGCAGGGCCGAGGGCACCAGGATCTGCAGCACGAAGCGCAGGCCGCTCAGGCCGTAGTTGCGGCCCGCCATGCGCAGCGTCTCCGGCACGGCCTGGAAGCCGGCAAAGGTGTTCAGCGACAGCGGCCACAGCACCGCATGCACCAGCACAAAGATCAGGCTGGTCGGGCCCAGGCCGAACCACAGCAGGGCCAGCGGCAGCAGCGCGATGGCCGGCAGCGGGTTGAACATCGCGGTCAGCGTGGCCAGGAGATCACGGCCGATGCGCGTCGAGATGGCCAGCGCGGTCAGCGCCAGGCTCAGCAGCACGCCCAGCGCATAGCCCTGCAGCAGCAAGCCGATCGACATGCCGGCGCGCAGCAGCAGCTCGCCGCTGCGCCAGCCCTCGACAAAGGCCCCGGCGGTCTGGCTGAAGCTGGGCAGCAGCAGATCGTTGTCGGCCCAGCGTGCCAGCAGCTCCCACAGCCCGGCCAGCAGCAGCAGGATCAGGCCGCGCCGCAGCGCGGTGATCTGGGCCAGGCGCTGCGGCCAGGGCAGGCGCCGCTCCAGCGCAGCGGCCGGCAGCGGCGCCGGCGCGATCTCGTATTCGGGGCGCAGCAGGGTACTCATGACGGGTCGGGAGAAGAAAACAGCAAACGGTGGATGCGCTGAGTCTGCGCCTGGAAGTCGGCCGAACCGGCGCTGCTCAGGTCGAAGCGCTCGGCATCGAGCTCGGCCCGCACCCGGCCCGGATGCGGGGACAGCAGCAGGATGCGGTTGCCCACCACCAGCGCTTCCTCGATCGAGTGGGTGACGAAGAGCAGCGTGAAGCGCTCCTGCTGCCACAGCTGCAGCAACTCCTCCTGCATGCGTCGGCGCGTCAGCGCGTCCAGCGCGGCGAAAGGCTCGTCCATCAGCAGCACGCGCGGCGCCATCGCCAGCGCCCGCGCGATCGCGACACGCGCCTTCATGCCGCCCGAGAGCTCATGGGGATAGACGCCGGCGAAGTCGGCCAGACCGACCTTGTCCAGCCAGTGCAGCGCACGCTCACGGGCCTCGGCCCGGCCGGCGCGCCCGCTCGCCAGCAGCGGGAACTCGACATTGGCCAGCACCGTCTTCCAGGGCGGCAGCTGGTCGAACTCCTGGAACACCGCGACCCGGTCGGGGCCGGGACCGTGGATGGGCCGCCCATCCAGCAAGACCTGACCCTCGCGCGGCGCCAGAAAGCCGCCGACCGCCTTCAGCAGCGAGGACTTGCCGCAGCCCGAGGCGCCCAGCAGCACGAAACGGTCGCCCTCCTGCACCGCGAAGTCGACGCGGTGGGTGGCACGCACGATGCGTCCCGGCGTCGCGTACTCCAGGCTCAGGCCCTGGACCTGCAGCAGCGGCCGGGCGGCAGCGAGCTGCGGCGCGGGCGCCAGCACCTCCTCCAGCAAGGCACTCATCAGTTGGCAGCAGCGTTGTGCGCGTCTTCGAAGAAGTAGTCGCGCGCAGAGCTGGGCTTGGTCTTGATCGCGCCGACACGGTGCATGAAATCGGCCAGCGGGTAGGTGTTCTGCGGCGTCAGCTTGAACTGCACCTCGGGGTTCTTGATGATCTTGATCAGGAAGTCGCGGTCGATCTTGGAGTTGTTGGTGCGGATGAAGATATCGGCCGAGGCCTCGGGCTTGGCGGTGGCGAAGGCGGCCGCCTCGGCCAGCGCGTCGACGAAAGCCTTGTAGGTCTTGGGATTCTCGCGGCGGAACTTCTCGGTGCCGTAGAGCACGGTGGCCGAGGCCGGACCGCCCAGCACGTCATAGCTCTTCAGCACGATGCGGGCGTTCGGATTGCCGGCCAGGCCCTGCTCCTGGAAGGGCGGGTTGCCGAAGTGGGCGGTGATCTCGCTGCCGCCCTTGATGATGGCGGCAGTCGCCTCGGGATGCGGCAGCGCGACCTGCAGCTTGTCCAGGCGGTTGTACTGGGACTCGCCCCAGAGCTTGGCGGAGGCCAGCTGCAGCACCCGCGACTGCACCGACACGCCCACCGCCGGCAGCGCGATGCGGTCCTTGTCGCTGAAGTCGGCAATGGTCTTGACGGCCGGGTTGTTGGTGGTCAGGTAGTAGGGGAAGTTGCCCAGCGAAGCGATGCCGCGCACGCGGCCCTGGGTGCGGTCCCAGATCGTCAGCAGCGGGCCGACGCCGGCCCCGGCCACATCGATGCTGCCCGACAGCAGGGCCTCGTTGACGGCGGCGCCGCCCGAGAGCTTGACGTTCTCGACCTTGATGTTGATGCCGGCGGCCTTGCCGTGCTTCTCGATCAGCTGCTGGTCCTGGGCGATATTGAGCAGCAAATAGACGATGCCGAACTGCTCGGCAATGCGCAGCTGCCCCTCGGCATGGCCGGGCAGCGAGGCGGCCAGCAGGCCCAGCGAGGCGACGGCCGTGGCGATTTTCTTGATCAGCGGTGTTTTCATGATGTGGCGTGAGGACGGGGGAATCAGAACGGGCGATCGCCGGCGATGGTGCTGCGGTTGAGGCGGCGGCGCAGATGGTCGGGGCAGCCGGCGGCCAGATGGGTGACCGAGCGGTTGTCCCAGAACACCATGTCATGCGGCTGCCAGGCGTGGCGGTAGATCAGTTCGGCGCGGCTGCTCAGCGCGAACAGCTCCTGCAGCAGCGCACGGCTCTCATCCTCGGGCAGGCCGATGATGCGGGTGGTGAAATGCTCGCTGACGAAGAGCGCGCGGCGACCGTTCTCCGGGTGGGTGCGCACCACCGGATGGATGGCAGGCTGGACCGCGTCGATCTGGGACTGGCTCAGCGCCGGCCGCCAGGGGTTGCGCGCGCGCAGCTCCTCGTACTTGCACAGATAGCTGTGCTCGGCCTGCAGGCCCTCGATCGCGCTCTTCAGTGCCTTGGGGGCCATCTCCCAGGCCAGGTGCTGGTTGGCGAACAAGGTGTCGCCGCCCTCCTCGGGCAGCTCGATCGCATGCAGCATCGAGCCCAGGCTGGGGCGCTCCTTGTAGGACAGGTCGGAGTGCCAGTAATGGCCGGCGTCGCCCAGGCCGATCGGCTGCCCCTGCGCGTCGCGGATATTGGAGACCACCAGCAGTTCCGGATGGTCGGGCAGCAGGAACTGGCTCAGCACATGGATCTCCAGCGTGCCCCAGCGGCGGCTGAACTCGACCTGCTGGGCCGGCGTGATGCGCTGCTCGCGGAACACCAGCACATGGTGGTCCAGATGGGCGCGGTGCAGCCGGGCGAAGTCCGCCGGCGCCAGCGGGCGGCTCAGGTCCAGCCCCAGCACCTCGGCGCCCAGTGGGGCATCCAGGGCTCGGATCTCAAAGCCCTGCTCGCTGCGGGTCGGGGCGGGGGGCGACAAGGTGGCATTCGTCATGCCCGCACTCTAGGCAGGCCTGATCAGTACAGGAACGAATGGGAGCAAATACCCAAGCTCGAAAATCACATAAGGAATCGGTACCTCAGCGCGGCAGCGCATCCGCGTAGAAGGCCTGCGCCACATCGACATGCGAGCGCAGCCGGCCTTTCAGGAAGTTGCGGCCGGCATGGGGGATCAGCGGGTTCAGCGGATCGAGCTCGACGCCGCGCGCCTGGGCCGCCAGATCGGCCGGCAGTTGCAGCGCGCTCAGCGTGGCATCGAGCCGGGGGCCGTGGAAGTAGGCCACCGACAGACGCTCGATACCGCTGGGCGGGCTGATGACACGATGCAGGGTGGCGCGCAGATAGCCGCCCGACAGGATCTCCAGCACCTCGCCCAGATTCACGACCAGGCTGCCTGGCAGCGGCGGCACCTCGATCCAGCCGCCGCCGAACTGCACCTGCAGGCCGCCCTGGCGGTCCTGCTGCAGCAGGGTCAGGCAGCCGCTGTCCTTGTGCGCGCCGACCCCTTGCTGGCCCTGGGCCGGCGTGCGGCCCGGATAGCGGATCAGCTTCAGATGCTGGACCGGCTCGGGCTCGAACAGGGCCTCGAAGCTGCGCTCGGGCTGCTGCAGGGCCAGCGCCAGCGCGCGCAGCAGGCTGCGGGCCACGCCGCTCATCTGGTCCTGCCAGGCCAGCAGCCGGGTCTTGAGCTGGGGCAGCTCGGCCGGCCATTGATTGGGGCCTTGGAGGCGCCGCCAGGCCTGCTCGGCGCTGCCGGTCTCAGCCTCGGGCAGCGGCGTACGCTCCGCGCCGATGTCCAGCTGCTCGCGCCAGTCGGGCGCGCCGCGGGTGATCTCCTCGCCATAAGCCGTGTAGCCACGAAAGTGCGGCGAGTTGGCCATGCGCAGCGCCAGCTTGCGCTCACGCGGCAGCGCGAAGAACTCCCGCCCGCTGGCGAACAGGCCGGCCACCTCGTTGGCGCCCAGGCCGTGGCCTTGCAGATAGAAGAAGCCGACCCGGTGCGCCGTCTCGCGCAAGCGGGTGATGAAGCGGGCCCGGCTGCCGGGCGTGCCGCCATTGAAGTCGCGCAGATCCAGCAGCGGCAGGGCTGCCGCCGCGCTCGAATCCTGGCTTGCTGCTGAACTCATGGTGTGCCCACTCCCGCGTGATGACCGTGCCACCTTAGTGCGTCCGGGGCCCCACCCCAAGCGCGCAGTGCGCAGATGCATATGCGCGCTTTGCAGTTCGCGCCGGCCCGACCCGGCCCTAGCCTGCAGCCACCATTCAAGCGGAGAGCACCACGATGAGCAGCAGCCCCAAGCCCACTCTGAACCCGAACTGGCGCTTCGAGACCCGGTCCCTGCACGCCGGCTACCGGCCCGACCCGACGACCCGCGCGGCCGCCGTGCCGATCTACCAGACCGTGGCCTATGCCTTTGACAGCGCCCAGCATGGCGCCGACCTCTTCGACCTGAAGGCCGAGGGCGCGATCTACACCCGCATCAACAACCCGACGCAAAGCGTGCTGGAGGAGCGGCTGGCGGCGCTGGAAGGCGGCGTCGGCGCGCTGGCCGTGGCCTCGGGCCAGGCGGCCGTGACCTATGCGATCCTGACCATCGCCGAGGCCGGCGACAACATCGTGGCCTCCAGCGCCCTCTACGGCGGCACCTACAACCTGTTCGCCCACACGCTGCCGCAGTACGGCATTGCCACGCAGTTCGCCGACTACCGCCAGCCCGAGAGCTTCGAGGCGCTGATCAACGACAAGACCAAGGCGGTCTTCGTCGAGTCGCTGGGCAATCCGCAGGGCAATGTCACCGACATCGAGAAGATCGCCGCGATCGCGCACCGCCACGGCGTGCCGCTGATCGTCGACAACACCGTGCCCAGCCCTTACTTGAGCCGTCCGATCGAGCATGGCGCCGACATCGTCGTGCACTCGCTGACCAAGTACCTGGGTGGCCATGGCACGGCCATCGGCGGCGCCATCATCGACTCGGGCAAGTTCCCCTGGGCCCAGCACAAGGAACGCTTCAAGCGCCTCAACGAGCCCGATGTCAGCTACCACGGCGTGGTCTATACCGAGGCCGCCGGGCCGGCCGCCTACATCACCCGCGCGCGGGTCGTGCCGCTGCGCAACACCGGCGCGGCGATCTCGCCCTTCAACGCCTTCCTGATCCTGCAGGGCATCGAGACCGTGGCCTTGCGGGTCGAGCGCATCAGCGAGAACGCGCTGAAGCTGGCACAGCATCTGAAACAGCATGCCAAAGTGGCCTGGGTCAACTACGCCGGCCTGGAGGAGCATCCGGATCATGCGCTGGTGCAGAAATACCTCGGCGGCAAGGCCTCGGGCGTGCTGACCTTCGGGCTCAAGACCGCCGCCGGCCAGTCGCCTCGCGAGGCCGGCGCGCGCTTTCTCGATGCGCTGCAGCTCTTCACCCGCCTGGTCAATATCGGCGACGCGAAATCGCTGGCCACCCACCCGGCCTCGACCACGCACCGCCAGCTCTCGCCGGCCGAGCTCGACCGCGCCGGCGTCAGCGAGGACACGGTGCGGCTGTCGGTGGGCATCGAGCACATCGACGACCTGCGGGCCGATCTGGAGCAGGCGCTGGCGGCGGTCTGAGCCGGCGCTTATGCAAGCGCCGCCCAAGCATCAACGATTTGCTTCGTGGTCGGCCGTACGGGCCGCCATTACTCTGAACACCGTGCTGGAGAGCATGTCGAGAGAGGAAGAGAAGAAGAGGTCAGCTCCTGCGGAGCTCGATCCACGAAGAGGGAGCGCTTCACAGCGTTGAGACATGCCGGCCCCTGGCCGGCATGGGACGGGCCAGACCGTGCCGAGGTTGTCATGGGGTGTCATAGGGGTATGGCGAAGGAGATGACCCCGGCACGGTTCTGGACCCGTTTTTTTTGATACCGCACAGCGACGAGATCCGATGACAAGCAGTACCTTGATACGAACGCCCAAGGCAGCCGACGGCCCCACGCTTGACCACGTCCTGGGGTCAGGTCTTGAGCTGCTGGCCGAGCAGCTGGCGGCCACCGCCGTCGAGCGCGACCGCCACGGCGGCCATGCGGCGCATGAGCGCGAGCTGATACGCGCCAGCGGCCTGCTGGCGCTGACCATCGCCCCCGAGCTGGGCGGCCTGGGCGGCGGCGTGGCCGAGCTGTTCGGCGCGGTGCGCCGGCTGGCCCAGGTGGACAGCGCCCTGGCCCATGTGCTGGGCTTTCACCATCTGCAGCTGTTCGGCGTGCAGCTCTATGGCGGCCCGGCCGCTGCGCAGCATGGCCAGCGCCATCTGGCCGACACCGCCGAGCAGCGCCTGTTCTGGGGCAATGCGCTGAACCCGGCCGACACCCGGCTGCAGGCACGGCGCGTGGACGGCGGTTACCGGCTGCAGGGCCTGAAGAGCTTCTGCTCCGGCGCGCTGGGCTCGGACCGGCTGACCCTGTCGGCGACGACGGCCGATGGCGGCTTCCTGATCGGCATCGTGCCGACCCGGCGCGAGGGCGTGCAGGTCGAGAGCGACTGGGACGCCTTCGGCCAGCGCCAGACCGACAGCGGCACGGTGCGCTTCGACGAGGTCTGGCTGGCCGACGCCGAGCTGCTGCAACTGCCCGGCACCGCGCCGACGCCGCGCGCCACGCTGCGCTCCCAGATCGCCCAGGGCATCATGGCCCATCTCTATCTGGGCATTGCCGAGGGCGCCTTCGACGCGGCGCGCCGCTACACGCTGGAGCACAGCAAGCCCTGGTTTGCCTCGGGCGTGGCACGCGCGGCCGACGACCCGCTGATCCAGCAGCGCTACGGCGATCTCTGGCTGTATCTGCGCCCGGCCCAGGCCCTGGCGGACGCCGCCATGCGCGAGCTGGCGCAGGCACTCGCGCGCGGCGAGGCGCTGACGACCGCCGAACGCGGCGCGGTGGCCGTCGCCAATGCCGAGTCCAAGGTGCTGGCGCACCGCGCCGCCATCGAGGTCAGCACCCAGCTCTTCGAGCTGACCGGTGCGCGCAGCACCTCGGGCCGCCTCGGCCTGGACCGCTTCTGGCGCAACGCCCGGGTCCACACCCTGCACGACCCGGTCGACTACAAGCTGCGCGACCTCGGCCGCCATGTGCTGGACGCGCGCATTCCCGACCCCACCGCTTATTCCTGACAACAAGCTTGATGACCAGCAAACTCCAACACCTGCCGCTGATCCGGCTCGAAGGCCTGAGCAAGTCCTTCGCGCTGCCGGATGGCCAGCGCTTTCACGCGGTCAGGGACGCCAGCCTGCAGATCCGCGAAGGCGATATCTTCGGCCTGATCGGCAAGAGCGGCGCCGGCAAGTCCACCCTGCTGCGCCTGATCAATCTGCTGGAGCGGCCCGATGCCGGCCGCGTCTTCGTCGCAGCGCGCGAGCTGAGCGCCCTGCCCCAGCGCGAGCTGCGCGCCGCGCGCCAGAACATCGGCATGATCTTCCAGCAGTTCAATCTGCTGCAGAACGCCAGTGTGGCCGAGAACGTGGCCTTCCCGCTGCGCCTGCACGGCCGCTTCAACAGCGCCGAGATCGAAGCCCGCGTGGCCGAATGCCTGGCCCTGGTAGGCCTGAGCGACAAGGCCACCAGCTACCCGGCCCAGCTCAGCGGCGGCCAGAAGCAGCGCGTGGCCATTGCCCGCGCGCTGGCGCCGCGCCCGGCGGTGCTGCTGTGCGACGAGCCGACCTCGGCGCTGGACGCCGAGACCACCCGCGAGCTGCTGGCCACGCTGGCCGACATCAACCGCCGCCTGGGTGTGACCATTGTCATCGTCACCCATGAGCTGCCGGTGGTGCAGCAGCTGTGCCGCCAGGTCGCGGTGATCGAGGACGGCGCCATCGTCGAGCAGTTCGCGGTGGCCGAGGCCGGCACGCGCGGCCGCACCGCGCTGGCCCGCGAGCTGGCCCAGTTGCAGCGCCTGGCCGCGCTGCAGCAGCAAGAGGAGGCGGCCTATGCTTGAGGCGCTGCTGCCGGCGAACATCGTCGCCATCCTGCCCGAGCTCTGGGTCTCCTTCGGCCAGACCGCGCTGATGCTGGCCATAGGCCTGAGCGCCGCCGTGCTCTTCGGCGGCCCGCTGGGCGTGCTGCTCTTTCTGCTGAGCCCGGGCCAGTCGCTGGCCCAGCGGCCCTGGTCCGGCCCGGCCTACCGGCTGCTGAACTGGCTGGTCAACACGGTGCGCAGCTTCCCCTTCATCATCCTGCTGGTGGCCCTGGTGCCGATCACCCGGGTGATCGCCGGCACCTCGATCGGCCCGCTGGCCGCCGCCGTGCCGCTGTCCTTCGCCGCGATTCCCTACTTCGCCCGCCTGGTCGAGCAGTGCATCCGCGAGGTGCCGCGCGGCGTCATCGAGGCCGCCCATGCGATGGGCGCTTCGGAGCTGCAGATCGTCTTCAAGGTGCTGGTGCGCGAGGCGCGCGCCGGCCTGGTCAGCGCGCTGACCGTGCTGGCCATCAGCTTCCTGTCCTACTCGGCCGTAGCCGGCGTGGTCGGCGGCGGCGGCATCGGCGATCTGGCGATCCGCTACGGCTACTACCGCTTCCAGACCGATGTGATGGTGCTGACCGTCGCGGTGCTGATCGCCCTGGTCCAGCTCATCCAGTTCATCGGCAATACCGCAGCGCGCCGGCTCGACAAGCGCTGACCCCCTCATCCAAAGGACCTTCCCATGCATCCCGTTCGTCGCTCCCTGATCGCCCTGGCCCTCGTCGCCACCGCCCTGCCCGCCCTGGCCCAGTCCAAGAAGGAGCTGGTCATCGGCGCCACCGCCGGCTCCAATATCGAAGTCTTGCGCCTGGGCATCCAGCCGCAGCTGGAGAAGAAGGGCTACAAGCTCAAGCTGGTCGAGTTCAACGACTATGTGCAGCCCAACCATGCGCTGGCCCAGGGCTCGCTGGACGCCAACTTCTTCCAGCACATCATCTATCTGAACAAGTTCAAGGCCGACCAAAAGCTGGACCTGGTCGACATCGTCCAGGGCCCGATCGCACCGCTGGGCATCTACTCGAAGAAGCGCAAGAGCATCGCCGAGATCAAGGCCGGCGACCGCATCACCCTGCCCAACGACCCCAGCAATCTGGCGCGCGCCCTGGTGCTGCTGGAGCAGCACAAGCTGCTGACCATCAAGCCGGGGCTGGATCCGCTGCGCGTCAGCGAGAAGGACATCGCGACAAACCCGCTGAACCTGAAGCTGCAACCGCTCGAAGCCGCCCAGCTGCCGCGCACGCTGGACGACGCCGACTTCGCCATCATCAACGGCAATTTCGCGATCTCCTCCGGGCTCAAGCTGACCGAGGCCGTGGTACTGGAGAAGACGCCCGATCACTACCTGCTGGTGGCGGCGGTGCAGAGCAAGAACAAGGAACAGCCCTGGGCCCGCGACCTCGCCGAGGCCTTCCGCACGGCCGAGTTCAAGGCGGTGCTGAAGAAGAACTTCCCCGGCTACGCTCGTCCAAGTTTCCTGCAATGAGCCAGGCCAAGCCGATCCGGTTCAATGCGTTTGCAATGAACACCGTGGGACACCAGTCCCCCGGTTTGTGGACCCACCCGCGCGACCAGTCGCACCGCTACACCGATCCGGTCTACTGGCAAGACCTGGCACGGCTCTTGGAGCGCGGCCGCTTCGACGGCGTCTTCCTTGCCGATGTGCTGGGGGTCTACGATGTCTTCGAGGGCAGCGCCGCGGCGGCGCTCAAGCATGGTGTGCAGCTGCCGCTGGGCGACCCGCTGGCCTTGATACCGCTGATGGCCTCGGTCACCGAGCATCTGGGCTTTGGTGTCACCTGCGCGCTGACCTACGAGCACCCCTACAGCTTCGCGCGCCGGCTCTCGACGCTGGACCATCTGACGCGCGGCCGCGTTGGCTGGAACATCGTCACCGGCTATCTGGACAGCGCCGCGCGCAATCTGGGCCTGGAGCAGCAGATCGGCCATGACGAGCGCTACGACCTGGCCGACGAATACCTGGACGTGGTCTACAAGCTCTGGGAGCTGAGCTGGGAGGACGGCGCCGTCGTCCGCGACAAGACCGGCAAGCTCTTCACCGACCCCGCCAAGGTGCATGCGATCGGGCACCGGGGCGAGCACTACCGCGTGCCCGGCATCCATCTCAGCGAGCCCTCGCCGCAGCGCACGCCGGTGCTCTACCAGGCCGGCACCTCCTCGCGCGGCAAGGCCTTCGCCGGCCGGCATGCCGAATGCGTGTTCGTCAGCGGACCGAGCCAGACGGTGCTGCGCGGCTATGTGGACGGCATCCGCGCCGCGACCGTCGCGGCCGGCCGCGCGGCCGACGATGTGCTGATCTACGCCCAGGCCCTGATCATCACCGGCGCCACCGAGCAAGAGGCGCAGGCCAAGCTGGCCGAGTACCGCCAGCACATCGACATCGAGGCCGCGCTGGCCCTGCTGTCGGGCTGGACCGGCGTGGACTTCTCGCGCTATCCGCTGGACGCGACCATCGAGTACCTGGACACCCAGGCCGGCCGCACGGCGCTGGCCTCCTTCAGCAGCGCCGACCCGAGCAAGCGCTGGACCGTGCGCGAGGCCGCCGAGTTCATCGGCCTGGGCGGACGCGGGCCGGTGCTGGTCGGCAATCCGGCCCAGGTGGCCGATCAGCTGATCGCCTGGGCAGACGCCACCGGCCTCGATGGCTTCAACCTGACCTATGCGGTGGCCCACGAGACCCTGCGCGAGGTGGTAGAGCTGATCGTGCCGGAGCTGCAGGCCCGCGGCCGCTACCGCCGCGAGTACCAGCCCGGCAGCACCCTGCGCCAGCAGCTGTTCGGCCAGGGTGACCGCCTCAAGACCAGCCATGCCGGCCGTCAGGTCCGGCTGCAGAACGACAAACAAGCAACGTTGGAGCAAGCCGCATGACATCCCTTCCCCTCACCCGCCGCCAGACCCTGGCCCTGGCCCTGGGCCTGGGCCAGGCCGCGCTGCCGGCCGTCCGCAGCGCCCACGCCGCCGACGCACCCAAGGAAGTGCGCCTGGACTACGCCTACTACTCGCCGTCCAGTCTGGTGCTGCGCCGCTTTGGCTGGCTGGAAGAGGACCTCAAGAAGGACGGCATCCCGGTGCGCTGGGTGCTCAGCGCCGGCAGCAACCGGGCGCTGGAATACCTGAACGCCGGCAGCCTCGACATCGGCTCCACCGCCGGCCTGGCCGCGCTGCTGGCGCGCGCCAACGGCAACCCCATCAAGGCGCCCTATATCTACTCGCGGCCCGAGTGGACCGCGCTGGTGGTGCGCGCCGATTCGCCGATCAAGACCCTGAGCGATCTGCGGGGCAAGAAGGTCGCGGCGACCAAGGGCACCGACCCCTATCTGTTCCTGCTGCGCTCGCTGCAGACCGTGGGCCTGAAGCGCAGCGATATCGAACATGTGGCCCTGCAGCATGCCGATGGCCGTGCCGCGCTGGAGCAGGGCCGCGTCGATGCCTGGGCCGGACTGGACCCGCATATGGCGGCCAGCGAGCTGGGCAGCGGCGCCCGCCTGCTCTACCGCAATATGGGCTTCAATACCTATGGCTTCCTGAATGTGCGCGAGGACTTTCTCGCCCGCCACCCGCGCGAGGTGCAGCGCGTGATCGCCGGCTACGAGCGGGCCCGGCAATGGATTCTGGCCAACACCACCGAGGCCGCGAAGATCCTGTCCGAGGAGGCCAAGGTCAGCCTGCCGGTGGCCCTGCTGCAGATCAAGCTGCGCACCGACCTCAGCACGCCCCAACCCGGCGCCGAGCACATCAAGGCCTTGCAGGCGGCCGCACCCATTCTGCTGGCCGAGCAGCTGGTCAAGCCCGGCACCGATCTGAACAAGACGGTGAGCGATCTGGTCGACACCCGCTTCGCGGCCGGCCTGCTGCGCACCTGAGGCCGGTGTCATGGCGGTCGAGCATGAACTGAGCGCGCACCTGACGCCGCCACAGCCGAGCCCGGCGAAGCCGGCGCGCGGCCTGCCGCTGGCCTGGCTGGGGCTGCTGCCGCCGCTGGCCCTGCTGGCGCTGGCCGAGCTGGCGGTGCGGCTCGCCTGGGTGGCGCCGAATCTGCTGCCGGCCCCCAGCGATGTGCTGGCGACGCTGCAGGAGCTGGCCCGGCAGGGCGGGCTGCTGGGCCATATCGGCAGCAGCACGCTGCGCGTGGCCGGCGGCTTTGCGCTGGGCGCGAGCCTGGCCCTGCTGCTGGGCGCGCTGGTGGGCCTGTCGCGGGTGGCCGAGGCCTTGCTGAACCCCAGTTTCCAGGCGCTGCGCGCCATCCCCTCGCTGGCCTGGGTGCCGCTGCTGCTGCTGTGGCTGGGCATCGACGAGGCGCCCAAGATCACGCTGATCGCGATCGGTGCCTTCTTCCCGGTCTTCATGGGCGTGTCCTCGGGCTTTCGCGATGTGGACCGCAAGCTGGTCGAGGTGGCACGGCTGCGCGGCCTCTCGCGCGCCGCGCTGGCGCGGCGGGTGCTGCTGCCGGCCGCGCTGCCGGCGGTGCTGACCGGCCTGCGCAACGGCCTGAGCCTGGCCTGGATGTTCATGGTGGCGGCCGAGCTGATCGCCGCCAGCCGCGGCCTGGGCTATCTGCTGACCGACGGCCGCGAGACCAGCCGGGCCGATATCGTGCTGGCCGCCATCGTGCTGCTGGCCCTGCTGGGCAAGCTCAGCGACAGCCTGATGGCGACGCTCGAAACCCGCGCGCTGCACTGGCGCGACAGCTTCGGAGCGGCCCCCTGATGCTGGACCTGCATATCCGCCACAAGCGCTATCCGGGCCGCAGCCAGCCGGTGCTGGGCGAGCTGCGCCTGAGCCTCGCGGCCGGCGAGGTGCTGGCCCTGGTCGGCGCCAGCGGCTGCGGCAAGAGCACGCTGCTGCGCATCGTCGCCGGGCTGGAGCCTGACTACGAGGGCCAGGTCTTGCTGGATGGCCGGCCGCGGCAAGGTCTGAGCCGCGAGATCGGCTATGTGTTCCAGGAGCCGCGGCTGTTCCCCTGGCTGACGGTGGCCGAGAACGTCGGCTTCGACATCGGCCAGGGCTATGACGCGCCCCGGGTGAGCGCGCTGCTGGCCGAGGTCGGCCTGGCCGGCTACGAGGGCCATCTGCCCAAGCAGCTGTCCGGCGGCCAGGCCCAGCGCGTCGCGATCGCCCGCGCGCTCTACACGCGGCCGCGCCTGCTGCTGCTGGACGAGCCCTTCTCGGCCGTCGACGCCTTCACCCGCATCAAGCTGCAGGACCTGATCATCGAGCTGGCCCGCGCCCACGGCAGCGCGCTGCTGCTGGTAACCCACGACGTCGACGAGGCGGTGCTGCTGTCGGACCGGGTGCTGGTGCTGGAGGCAGCGCCGGGCCGCATCGCCCGGGAACAGCTCGTCGAGCTGCCGCGCCCCCGCTCCCGCCACGATGCCCGCCTGGCCGCCCTGCGCGCCCAGGTGCTGGACGCCCTGCATGCGGTGCATGCGCTGTAGCAGCCCGCTGATTTTTCCTTCCCTCCCACGCCACGATATGAGCAACAACACCAAACGCTTTGCCCTCAAGACGCTGCTCGCCCTGAGCCTCGCCGCCACCGGCCTGGCCCAGGCCCAGGACACGACGATCAAGATCGCCGTCACCAACGGCCCCCATGCCCAGATCGCCGAGGTCGCCAAGAAGGTGGCCGAGCGCCAGGGCCTGAAGCTGCAGATCGTCGAGTTCGCAGACTACATCCAGCCCAATGCGGCGCTGGACGCCGGCGATGTGCAGGCCAACAGCTTCCAGCACCTGCCCTTTCTGCAAAGCCAGATCCAGGCGCGCGGCTACAAGATCAGCGCGGTCGGCAACACGGTGACCGCGCCGCTGGGCTTCTACTCGAAGAAGTACAAATCGCTGGCCGATCTGCCCAGAGGTGCCAAGGTGGGCATCCAGAACGATCCCAGCAACAGCGGCCGCGCCCTGAACGTGCTGGCCCAGGCCGGCCTGATCAAGCTCAAGCCCACGGCCGGCATCAGTGCCACCCTGGCCGATCTGACCGACAACCCGAAGAACCTGCAGATCATCCAGGTCGAGGCCGCCCAGCTGCCGCGCACGCTGGACGATCTGGATGCCAGCGCGATCAACACCAATTACGCGGTGCAGGCCGGCCTGCTGCCCAGCCGCGACGCCATCGCGATCGAGCCGGCCCAGAGCCCCTATGCCAATCTGATCGCGGTGCGCACCGCCGACAAGGACAAGCCCTGGGTGGCCGCCCTGGTCAAGGCCTTCCAGTCCCCCGAGGTGCGCAGCTTTGTCGAGACCAGCCTGAAAGGCTCGCTGATCCCGGCTTTCTAGCCATAGCTCTTTTTCAGAAATGCTTATTCCGGATAAACAAATACCAAAACTATCGTTCCGTGAATAAGCGCTTCTTGGCACTCTGCAGGTCTTCGCATCAGCAAGACCTGCGGGTCGCACAAGAAAACCATGCTCACAAAGTCGATCACGACCCTGGCCCTGGGTCTTGCACTCGCCCTGCCGGCTCTGGCCCAGGACGCCCTGCTGAACGTCTCCTACGATGTCAGCCGCGAACTCTACAAGGACGTCAACCCGGCTTTCAGCAAGTATTGGCAGGCCAAGAGCGGCAAGGCCATCACGGTCAACCAGTCCCACGGTGGCTCCAGCCGCCAGGCGCTGGCGGTGGCCAGCGGCCTGGATGCGGACGTGATCACGATGAACCAGGCCTCGGACCTGGACTTCCTGGTCGAGAAGGACATCATTCGCAAGGACTGGCGCCAGGCCTTCCCGCAGGGCGCCGCCCCCTACACCAGCGTGACCGTCTTCCTGGTGCGCAAGGGCAACCCCAAGGGCATCAAGGACTGGGCCGACCTGACCAAGCCCGGCACCGGCGTGATCGTGCCCAACCCCAAGACCTCGGGCAATGGCCGCTACACCTATCTGGCGGCCTGGGGCAGCGTGATCGCCAAGGGCGGTAACGAGGCCCAGGCGCGCGATTTCGTCGCCAAGCTGCTGGCCAACGTGCCGGTGCTGGACGGCGGCGGCCGCGGCGCCACCACCACCTTCACGCAGCGCGATATCGGCGACGTGCTGGTGACCTTCGAGAACGAGGCCGAGCTGATCGAGAATGAGTTCGGCAAGGGCAAGTACGAGGTGGTCTACCCCAGCATCACGATCTCGGCCGAGGCGCCGGTGGCGATCAACGAGAAGGTCGTCGCGAAGAAGAACTCGGGCGAGGCCGCCCGCGCCTACCTCAGCTTCCTGTTCAGCCCCGAGGGCCAGGAAATCCTCGCCAAGCACAACTTCCGCCCCCGCGACGCCGAGGTGGCCAAGCGCCACGCGGCGCGCTTCCCGGCCGTCAAGACCTTCACGGTCGACTCGCTGCTGGGCGGTTGGCCGGCCGTGGTCAAGACCCATTTCGCCGACGGCGGCATCTATGACCAGCTGGTCCTGAAGCGCTGATGAATACCGTCGTCCTGAGCGGCGCGCCGAGCACGGCGCCCCTGCGCCGGCCGCGCCGGGTCCTGCCCGGCTTCGCGCCCACGCTGGGTTTTACCGTCTTCTATCTGTCGCTGATCGTGCTGATCCCGCTGTCGGCGGTCTTCATCAAGGCCGGCGGCCATGGTTTCGAGGCCTTCTGGGCGGCGGCCACCGCGCCGCGCGTCGTGGCCTCCTACCAGCTCAGCTTCGGCACCTCGCTGCTGGCGGCCCTGATCAATCTGGTCTTCGGCCTGATCCTGGCCTGGTCGCTGGTGCGCTACGAGTTCCCGGGCAAGAAGCTGGTCGACGCGCTGGTCGATCTGCCGTTTGCGCTGCCCACCGCGGTGGCCGGCATCGCGCTGACCGCGCTCTATGCCGGCAATGGCTGGATAGGCTCGCTGCTCGCCCCTTACGGCGTCAAGATCGCTTTCACGCCGCTGGGCATCCTGATCGCACTGATCTTCATCGGCCTGCCCTTTGTCGTGCGCACGGTGCAGCCGGTGCTGGAGGATATGGAGACCGAGCTGGAGGAGGCGGCGGCGGCGCTGGGCGCGCATCGCTGGCAGACCTTCCGTCTGGTGGTGCTGCCGATGCTGCTGCCGGCCCTGCTGACCGGCTTCGCGCTGGCCTTTGCCCGCGCCGTCGGCGAGTACGGCTCGGTGATCTTCATTGCCGGCAATATCCCGATGGTCAGCGAGATCACACCGCTGATGATCATCGCCAAGCTCGAACAGTATGACTATGTGGGCGCGACCTCGATCGCGGCCGTGATGCTGATCTTCTCCTTTGTGCTGCTGCTGGCCATCAACGGCCTGCAGGCCTGGAGCTCGCGTCGCAACGGACAACAAGGAAAACGCTGATGGCCGGCGCCGCTGCATCGACCCTGACCGTGGCCCGCAAGCCCGGTGGTCTCTATCAAAACAATCCCGCCACCCGCGAGGCGCCCTGGGTGCGTCGCACCCTGCTGACCCTGGGTCTGGGCTTCTTCCTGCTGTTCCTGGTGCTGCCGCTGCTGACGGTCTTCATCGAGGCCTTGCGCAAGGGCTGGGCCGTCTATCTCGCGGCGCTGCTGGAGCCCGATGCGGTCTCGGCCATCCAGCTGACCCTGCTCGCCGCAGCGATCTCGCTGCCTTTGAACCTGGTGTTCGGCGTCAGCGCGGCCTGGGCCATCGCCAAGCACGACTTCCGCGGCAAGCAGCTGCTGATCACCTTGATCGACCTGCCCTTCTCGGTCTCGCCGGTGGTGGCCGGCCTGGTCTTCGTGCTGCTGTTCGGCGCTCAGGGCTGGTTCGGACCGTGGCTGCAGGGCCATGACCTGAAGATCATCTTCGCGGTGCCGGGCATCGTGCTGGCCACCGTGTTCGTGACCTTTCCCTTCATCGCCCGCGAGCTGATCCCGCTGATGCAGGCCCAGGGCCGCGACGAGGAGGAAGCCGCCACCGTGCTGGGCGCTTCGGGCTGGCAGACCTTCTGGCGCGTCACCCTGCCCAATATCAAGTGGGGCCTGCTCTACGGCGTGATCTTGTGCAATGCGCGGGCGATGGGCGAGTTCGGTGCGGTCTCGGTGGTCTCGGGCCATATCCGCGGCTACACCAACACCCTGCCGCTGCACGTCGAGATCCTCTATAACGAGTACCAGTTCGCCGCCGCCTTCGCGGTGGCCTCGCTGCTGGCCCTGCTGGCCCTGCTGACCCTGGTCATCAAGCAAATCGTCGAGTGGAAAGCCCACTCCCAAGTCAAGGAAGCGCCATGAGCATCCAGGTCCGCAACATCCACAAATCCTTCGGCAGCTTCACCGCCCTCGGCGACGTCTCGCTGGACTTCCCAACCGGCGAGCTGGTCGCGCTGCTGGGCCCCTCGGGCTGCGGCAAGACCACCCTGCTGCGCATCATCGCCGGTCTGGAGACGGCCGACCGGGGCCAGGTCTTGCTGGAAGGCGAGGACGCCTCCGACACCCATGTGCGCGAGCGCCAGGTCGGCTTCGTATTCCAGCATTACGCGCTGTTCCGCCATATGACGGTGTTCGACAACGTCGCTTTCGGCCTGCGCGTCAAGCCGCGCAAGGAACGCCCCAGTGAGAGCGAGATCAAGAAGAAGGTTCATGAGCTGCTGAATCTGGTGCAGCTGGACTGGCTGGCCGACCGCTACCCGCCGCAGCTCAGCGGCGGCCAGCGCCAGCGCATCGCGCTGGCCCGCGCACTGGCGGTGGAGCCGCGCGTGCTGCTGCTCGACGAGCCCTTCGGCGCGCTCGATGCGAAAGTGCGCAAGGAGCTGCGCCGCTGGCTGCGCCGGCTGCACGACGATCTGCACATCACCAGCATCTTCGTGACCCATGACCAGGAAGAAGCGCTGGAGGTGGCCGACCGCGTGGTGCTGATGGACCATGGCAAGGTCGAGCAGATCGGCACGCCGGCCGAGGTCTACGAGCGCCCGGCCACGCCTTTTGTCTACGGCTTTCTCGGCGCGGTCAATCGCTTCGAGGGTCGCGCCGAGGGGGCGCTGGTGCATATCGGCGACCATCAGTTGAACCATGGCCTCAGCCATGTGCCCAGCGGCAAGGTGCAGGCCTATGCACGCCCGCATGAGCTGCAGATCCTGACCAGCGGCGACGGCCCCGGCATCGCCGCGACCGTCGATCGGGTGCTGAGCTTCGGCGCCGCCAGCCGGGTCGAGCTGACCGGCCCGGGCGGCCAGCCGCTGGAAGCCGAGCTCAGCCGCGAGCATGCCGCCACCCTGAACCTGCGGTCCGGCCAGCAGGTCCGCCTGCAGGCCTCGCGCCTGAGCCTGTTCGACGCCGCCTGAGTCCTTTCACCATGAATTTCCAGCAACTGCGCATCATCCGCGAGGCGGTCCAGCAGAACTTCAACCTCACCGATGTGGCCGAGGCGCTGTTCACCTCGCAGTCGGGCGTCAGCAAGCACATCAAGGACCTGGAGGACGAGTTGGGCGTGGCGCTGTTCGTGCGCCATGGCAAGCGCTTGCTGGGCCTGACCGCGCCCGGCAAGGAGCTGGCCGTGATCGTCGAGCGCATGCTGCTCGATGCCAAGAACATCAAGCGCCTGGCCGAGCAGTTCGCCGACGCCGATGTCGGCCAGCTGAGCATCGCCACCACCCACACCCAGGCCCGTTATGCCCTGCCTCAGGTGGTGGCGCGCTTCAAGGCCGCCTATCCCAAGGTCCATCTGGTGCTGCACCAGGGCAGCCCGGCCGAGATCGTCGCGCTGCTGGAGTCCGGCGAGGCCGACATCGGCATCGCCACCGAGGCGCTGGGCAAGAACAATGCCTTCGTCACCTTCCCCTTCTACGATTGGCACCATGCGGTCGTCGTGCCCCAGGGCCATGCACTGGCGCAGTCGAGTGCGTTGACCCTGGAGCAGATCGCCGAGCACCCGCTGATCACCTATCACCAGGGCTATACCGGCCGCGAGCGCATCGATGCGACCTTCGCCAAGGCCGGCCTGGCGCCGGACCTGGTGATGTCGGCGCTGGACGCCGATGTGATCAAGACCTATGTGCAGGTGGGACTGGGCGTCGGCATCATCGCGGCGATGGCCTTCGAGCCGCAGCGCGACCAGGGCCTGCAGCTGCTCAGCGCCGCCCATCTGTTTGAAGCCAACACCACCCATATCGCGCTCAAGCGCGGCCACTACCTGCGCGGCTACGCCTATCGCTTTCTGCAGGAGTGCGTGGCCGACCTCAGCGAGGACGCGGTGCGCGCCGCACTGAGCGAGGCCTGAGCGGTGCCCATGCACGCCCGAGACTCGATGGCTCGGCACTCTGCAAACTGAGGAATATTCCCAGGCCGAGGATATCGACAGCAGAAAAGACGAAGGGCTTAGCAGTTTTCACCGCTAAGCCCTTGATTTTTTTGGGGTGGCTGATGGGACTCGAACCCACGACAACAGGAATCACAATCCTGGACTCTACCAACTGAGCTACAACCACCGCTGAGCCTATGATTATAGGCAGACTTCAGCGGACTGAGAAGAGATTTCTTTCCAAACCGCCAAAATTTATTCAGTCCATCAAGGAGCAGGCGCCGATGCGGCGGCAGCGGCAGGCACCGTGACCTTGGTCTTGTAGTGGGTCTTCAGCGCCTTGTAATAGGCCTCCGACTCGGCCGCCGTCCAGGCCTGCGCGTACTGCTGGCTGGCGCGTTGCTCGTCGATCACGGCCGGGTCGCGCGGCAGCAGCTTGTTGATGCGCACCAGCACATAGGCGCCCTCGCCGCTGTCGACGCCGACATAGGCCGGCAGCTTGCTGGCATCGGCGCGCAACACCTCGTTCAGCACCTTCTGCGACAGATTGGCCGGCTTGGCGCGGGAAACGACGACGGGCGCATCCAGACCGGCGGCATCGCCGGACTTCTGCAGCGCCGCCAGGCGCTCCTGGCCCTGCTTGATGGCCAGCTCGGTGGCGCGCTTTTGCATCAGCTGGGCGCGCACCTGCGGCTTCACATCGGCCAGGGCCGGCAGGCGGGCCGGGTTGTGCTGCACCACGCGGGCGGCCGTCAGCTGGTTGGGCGCCGTCTCGACCGCCTCAGTATTGCGCTTGTTGCGCAGCGCCTCGTTGCCGAACACGGCCTCCAGCAGCTTGGCCGAAGCCAGTGGACCGCTGGCGCCGGGCGCCGGAGCGCGCTGCACGATGGCGGTCTGGATGCTCAGCTTGAGCTTGTCGGCCGCCGGCTTCAGGCTGTCGGACTGCTCATAGACGGTGTTGCTGAACTGCTCGGCCACCTCGGTGTAGCGCTTTTGCGCCTGCTGGCGACGCACCTCATCTTCAATCTCAAGGCGCACCGCCTCGAAGCTCTTCTTGTCGCCGCCGCGCAGGCCGGTCAGCTGGATCACGTGGTAGCCGAAATCGGACTCGACCACATTGCTGATCTCGCCCTGCTTGAGCGCATAGGCGGCATCTTCGAAGGGCTTGACCATGGCGCCGCGGGCAAAGAAGTCCAGATCGCCGCCATTGGGCGCCGAGCCTTCGTCCTGCGAATTCTTGCGGGCCAGATCGGCGAAGCCGGCCGGGTTCTTGCGTGCCTCGGCCAGCAGTTCCTCGGCGCGGGCCTTGGCCTTGCTGCGCTCGGCGGCGGGCGCGTCCTTGTCGGCCTTGATCAGGATATGGCTGGCGCGGCGCTCCTCGGCCACGGTGTAGCGCGACTGGTTCTCGGCGTAGTACTTGCGCAGATCCTCGTCGCTGACGCTGACATCGGACTTCAGCGCCTGCAGGTCCAGCACCAGGTACTCGATGCTGGCGGTCTCGGGCAGCTGGAAGCGCGCGTTATTGGCCGGTTCCTTGTAGAAGGCCTCGATCTCGGCATCGCTGGGATTGACCTGGGCCAGGAAGTCCTTGGCCTCGATGCGCTGCAGCTGCAGCTCGCGCTGCTGCAGCAAGGCATCGAAGGCCACCGCCGCATTGGCATTGCCGGCCAGCGCCGAGCCGCCCACACCCATCATCACCTGGCGCAGGGTCAGGTCTTGACGCAGGCGCTGGGCGAACATCTCCGAGCTCATGCCCTGGGCGATCAGCAGATTCTTGTTGACCGTGCCGTCCGGGTTGCGCAGGAAGGCGAACTGCGGGTCGCTGCGGAACAGCTGCTGCAGGCGCTCGTCGCTGACCACCAGATGCTGGCCCTGAGCGGCCGCCTGCATCACGCGCTCACGCACCAGCGAGTCCAGCGACTGCTGCCGCGCCTCGGGCGAGTCGAACAGCTTGACGTCGAGGTTGGGCATCTGGGCGCGCATGCGCTCCATCTGCTCGCGGTGCGTGGCGTCCCACTCGGCCTGCGTGATCTTGCGACCATTGACGCTGGCCACGCCGGCATTGCTGCCATCCATGAAGCTGCTGTAACCCTCCAGGCCGACCAGCACGAAGGCGGGCACGATCAGGATCAGCAGGATGAACTGGAACAGGCGATTGTGCTTACGGACGAATTCAAACATCAAGGACCTCAAACAGGCATTGCGGTGCGCGCCGGCATGGCCACGACCGGGCGCTGCTCAAACACGACAAAGGCGAACCTGGGTTCGCCTTTGCATCGGATGTGATTCTAGCCTCGGCCCGCGCCACCTCGGGCGGGCAAGACTTGGTGGGTGCTAACGGGCTCGAACCGCTGACCTACTCCGTGTAAGGGAGCCGCTCTACCAACTGAGCTAAGCACCCGGTTGATCCGGGATTCTTCAGTTCACCGCGTCCTTGAGCGCCTTGCCGGGACGGAACTTCGGGACCTTGGCCGACTTGATCTTGATCGTGTCGCCGGTGCGCGGGTTGCGACCGGTGCGCGCGGCGCGCTTGGTCACACTGAAGGTGCCGAAGCCTACCAGAGAAACGCTGCCATTCTTCTTCAGCGTCGTCTTCACACCGCCAATCAGCGCCTCCAGCGCTCGCCCCGCCGCCGCCTTGGAGATGTCGGCCTGCTTGGCGATGTGCTCGATCAGTTCGGACTTGTTCACAAAGAATCCCCTCAAAAGGTTTTGCAAAAACGCGGCAACGAAGGCGACGTCCTGTCTGGGCCGCCAGGACACCAGCCGCGTCCATCCTGGCACGCCAGCGCCGGCGAACCTGCGGGGAAGCGGATTCTAGACGCAATCATCTTGGCTGCTGAGCCAGGAAAAGTCCCGATACAAATGAGTGCGTCGGCGGTCGCCCATGCGCCCAGAAAGCGCCAAACAGACAGCCCAAAGGCGCAGACTCACTTGGCCTTGGCGCGGATTTCTGGCAGGGCTTTTTGCAGGTAATAGACCATGGACCAGATGGTCAGCACGACGGCCGCATAGATCAGCCAGGTCCCCCACTCACGGGTCGGGATCAGGTCGAACAGTCGGCCGTCATAGAGCAGGAAGGGGATGGCCACCATCTGCACCGTGGTCTTGAGCTTGCCCACCATGTGCACGGCCACGCTACGCGAGGCACCGATCTGTGCCATCCACTCGCGCAGCGCCGAGATGGTGATCTCGCGGCCGATGATGACCAGGGCGACCATGGCATTGACGCGCTGCAGCTCCAGCAGCACCAGCAGGGCCGCGCAGACCAAGATTTTGTCGGCCACCGGGTCCAGGAAGGCGCCGAAGGCCGAGGTCTGGTTGAGCTTGCGGGCCAGATAGCCGTCCAACCAGTCGGTCAGCGCGACCACCACAAAGAGCACGGTGGCAAACAGATTCTGGTGCGCCGGCAGCAGGTCGAGGTAGTACACCCCGACGATCAGCGGGATCGCGAGGATCCGGGCCCAGGTGAACAGGGTTGGCAGCGTGAAGAACATGCGGGCATTGTGCCCAATTACCGTGCAGCGCCCGAGACGGGTACCGACTTTGTCTCATTAATGCCGAGCCTGGCTCACTGATCGAGCGTGCGCGGTTTGAACTTGCGCTGGTTGTTGAACAGAAAGGTCTCGCTGAACTTCCAGGGCTTGGGCATGCGCGAGACATCGCCGAACGGTGCGGCGCGGTGCACCGCATCGATCGCCAGCTGCACCGTGTCCAGCGCCTGACCGGGCTTGCGCAGCACATGGATGTGCTTGACGCGGCCGTCGGAAAACAGCTCGATCTCCAGCACCGGGATCGCCAGCAAGGGCTCGGGCACCTCGCCCATATAGACGCGGTCCGGGTTCGCGACGATCAGCCGGTAGGCCGCCTGCAGACGCAACTCCACGGCGCTACGCACCGGCTTGGGCGGCTCCAGCACCAGCGGCGCCGGCTGGCCCGGCGCCTTGCCTGGCAGCTCGGGGCTAGCGGCCGACGGCGCCGAGCCGCTGGGCTGGGCGGTCGATGCCGGCGGCGGCACCGGCGCCCGCGGGCCCGAGCAGCCGACCAGCGCCAGCAGCGCTCCCAGGCCCAGCCCGCGTGCGGCGCGTTGCCAGCGGCCCTCTTGTTCAGTGCAAAACACGATAAATCTCCTCTGCCAATTCTCTTGAGACGCCCTTGACCGTGCAGAGCTCGTCGACGCTGGCGCCGGCCACGCCGCGCACACCGCCGAAGCGCTGCAGCAACTGTGCGCGCTTTTTCGGCCCCACACCGGGCACATCCTCCAGCTTCGAGCCGCCGGTGCGCACCGCCGCGCGCTTGGCGCGCATGCCGGTGATCGCAAAGCGGTGCGCCTCGTCGCGGATCTGGGCCACCAGCATCAGCGCCGCCGAGTCGCGGCCCAGATAGACCTTGTCGCGGCCGTCGGCGAACACCAGCTCTTCCAGCCCGACCTTGCGGCCCTCGCCTTTCTCGACGCCAACGATCAGCGCCAGATCCAGACCCAGCTCCTCGAACACCTCGCGCGCCATCGAGACCTGGCCCTTGCCGCCGTCGACCAGCACCAGATCCGGCAGCCGGCCCGTGCCCAGCTGGGCGGCCTCGGCCATCTTGCTGTAGCGCCGCGTCAGCACCTGACGCATCGCCGCATAGTCGTCGCCGCCGGTGATGCCCTCGATGTTGTAGCGCCGGTACTGGCCGCTCTGCATCTGGTGGCCCTCAAACACGACGCAGGAGGCGATCGTCGCCTCGCCGGCCGTGTGGCTGATGTCAAAGCACTCGATGCGGAACTTGTCGAGCTCCTGCACGCTCAGGTCCAGCGCCTCGATCAGGGCCTGGGTGCGGGCCTGCTGCGAGCCTTCCTGCGACAGCAAGCGTGCCAGCGCCAGCTCGGCGCCCTTGACGCACATCTCCTGCCAGATGCGGCGCTGGCCGCGCGGCTGGGCCTGGGTCGTCACCTTGTAGCCGGCCTGCAGGGTCAGGGCCTCGGCCAGCGCGGCATCGACCTCGTCGCTGACGACGATCAGCGAGGGCACTTGCGCGTCCAGATAGTGCTGGGCCATGAAGGCCTCCAGCACCTGCCGTTCCGGTGACTGGGCGGAGCGGCTCGATGCCTGACCCTCTTCATCATCATCGGCCAGCGCCACCGCGGTGGCGTCCTCGACATGCTTGGGGAAATAGGCCCGGTCGCCCAGATGCCGCCCGCCCCGCACCATTGCCAGATTGACGCAGGCCCGTCCGCCCTGCACCTTGACGGCCAGGATGTCGACATCGCGGTCGCGCCCGGTGGCGCTGTTCTCGTCCATCGCCTGCTGCTGCAAGACCTTGGACAGCGCGCTGATCTGGTTGCGCACCTCGGCCGCCAGCTCGAACTGCAGCGCGTCCGCATAGGCCATCATCTGCGCCTGCAGCCCGTCCATCACCTCCTGCGTCTCCCCCAGCAGAAAGCGCTCGGCATTGCGCACATCGCGACCGTATTCCGCTCCCTGACCCTCGGGCACACAAGGCCCCGAGCAGCGCCGGATCTGGTATAGCAGGCAGGGCCGGCTGCGGTTATTGAAAACCGTGTCCTCGCAGGTGCGCAGCCGGAACACCTTCTGTATCAGCTGGATCGATTCCTTGACCGCCCAGGCGCTCGGGAACGGCCCGAAATAGCGGTGCCGCTTGTCGACCGCGCCGCGGTAATAGCTGACTCGCGGGTAGTCGTGGCCGCTGAGCTTCAGATAGGGGTAGCTCTTGTCGTCGCGGAACAGGATGTTGAACTTCGGGTTCAACGTCTTGATCAGATTGTTTTCCAGCAGCAAGGCCTCGGCCTCGGTGCGCACCACCGTGGTCTGCAGCCGCGCGATGCGCGCGACCATCATGCCGATGCGGGTGCCGCCATGGTCTTTCTGGAAGTAACTCGAGACCCGCTTCTTCAGGTTCTTGGCCTTGCCGACATAGAGCACCTGATCCTGGGCGTCGAAATAGCGATAGACGCCCGGCAGGCCCGGCAAGGCCGCCACCTCGGCCAATACAGCGGCCAGCACCTGGGCGCGCAGCTCGCGCGCGGCCTGCTCGGCGTCGGCCGGCTCGGGTGTCGCTGTGGTATCGGTCTCGGAGGGGTTGCTGCTGCCTTGCATGGGGCGCGATTGTGCCGCCAGATAATCCGGCGATGAGATTGCAATGGGATCTGTTCTGCCGCGTGATCGACAACTATGGCGATATCGGCGTGAGCTGGCGGCTGGCCCGCGATCTGGCAGCGCGCGGCCAGACCGTGCGGCTGTGGCTCGATGATGCCTCGGCGCTGGCCTGGATGGCGCCCGGAGGCGCGCCGCAAGGTATCGAGGTGTTGGCCTGGAACAGCGCCGACAACGCAGCGGCGGTCGGCGATGTCGTCGTCGAGACCTTCGGCTGCGAGCTGCCGCCGGCCTTTGTTGCGCGCATGGCGGCCCGGCCGGCGGCGCCGCAATGGATCAATCTGGAGTACCTCAGCGCCGAGTCCTATGTCGAGCGCAGCCATGGCCTGGCCTCGCCGCAATTCAGCGGCCCCGGCGCCGGCCTGTCCAAGCGCTTTTTCTACCCCGGCTTCACGCCGCACACCGGCGGCCTGCTGCGCGAGCCCGAGTTGCTGCAGCGCCAGCAGCGCTTCGACGCCCCCGCCTGGCGGGCCGCCCAAGGCATCGCGCCGCGGCCGGGCGAGCGCCTGCTCAGCCTGTTCGCCTATGCCAACCCGGCGCTGCCGGCGCTGCTGCAGGCATTGGCCGACACGCCGACCCTGCTGCTGGTCTGCCCCGGTGCGGCCCAGGCCCAGATCGCCGGGCTGGCGCTGCCGCCGACGCTGCGCTGGCAGGCCCTGTCCTACCTGAGCCAGCCCGAGTTCGACCACCTGCTGTGGGCCTGCGATCTGAACTTCGTGCGCGGCGAAGATTCCTTTGTGCGCGCCCAGTGGGCAGCCAAGCCCTTTGTCTGGCAGATCTATCCCCAGCACGACGGCGCCCATGGCCCCAAGCTGGAAGCCTTCATGGACTTGTGGCTGACCGGCGCGACCGCAGAGTTGGCCGCGGCCAGCCGGGGCCTGTGGCGCGCCTGGAATGGCTTGGCGGCCTGGCCGGCCGGCCTGCCGCCGGCCGAGGCCGCGCAGCGCCATGCACAGCGCTGGCGTGCGCATTTGGCAGCGCAAGCCGATCTGAGCGCCCAGCTGCTGCGTTTCGTCGGCGTTTCAGGCTAAAATCTCGGGCTTTGCCGCGCCATGGGAGTTTTCGGGCGCGCGCTGGGCACCTGCTTTCACCTGTCCGAGAGCAAGCCAGCCCCCAACCACGACTCCAACGACTCCCTCAACGGACCCGAACACTCATGAAGATCGCTCAAGAAATCCGCGCCGGCAATGTGATCATGCACGGCAAGGACCCGATGGTCGTGCTGAAGACCGAATACAGCCGCGGTGGCCGCAATGCCGCCACCGTGCGCATGAAGCTCAAGAGCCTGCTGAACAACTCCGGCACCGAAGTCGTGTTCAAGGCCGACGACAAGATGGACCAGATCATTCTGGAAAAGAAGGAGTGCACCTACTCCTACTTCGCCGACCCGATGTACGCCTTCATGGACGCCGAGTACAACCAGTTCGAGGTGGAAGCCGAGAACATGGGTGACGCCCTGTCCTATCTGGAAGACGCGATGCCCGTGGAAGTGGTGTTCTACGAAGGCAAGGCCATCTCGGTCGAGCTGCCGACCAGCCTGGTGCGCGAAGTGACCTGGACCGAGCCGGCCGTCAAGGGCGACACCTCGGGCAAGGTGCTCAAGCCTGCCAAGATCTCCACCGGCTTCGAAATCCCGGTGCCCATCTTCGTGGCCCAGGGCGACAAGATCGAAATCGACACTCGCACGCACGAGTACCGCAAGCGCGTCTAAGCACTCGCGATCCATGACAAGGGCACCTTCGGGTGCCCTTGTTCATTTCAGGCCATGTACTGGCGGCCCTTGCCGAGCAGAACCTCGTGATGCCCCGCGCCGGCGGGAATCATCGGGAAGCAGTTTTCCTCGGCCGCCACCACCACATCCAGAAAGAACGGCCCCTCGCTGGCCAGGCACTCGGCCAGCGCCGCGTCCAGTTCCTCGCGCCGCTCGACCCGTCGTGCCTGCCAGCCGAAAGCCTGGGCCAGCGCAACAAAGTCCGGCAGCGCCTCGGTATAGCTGTGGCTCAGCCGGTTACCGTGGATCAGCTCCTGCCACTGCCGCACCATGCCCATGCGGCCGTTGTTGCTGAGCACCACCTTGACCGGCGTGCGGTGCTGGGTCGCGGTCGACAGCTCCTGGATATTCATCAGGATGGACGCGTCCCCGCTGACGCAGACCACCAGGGCCTCGGGGTGCGCGATCTGCGCGCCGATCGCGGCCGGCAGGCCATAGCCCATGGTGCCGGCACCACCCGAGCTGAGCCAGCGGCCGGGCCGCTGCTGGCGCAGGTATTGCGCGGCCCACATCTGGTGCTGGCCGACATCGGTGGCGACGATGGCGTCGCGGCCGGCCAGCTGCGCATCGAGCCGGCTCATCAGGGCCTGCGGCAGGATGCAATCGCTGCGGTCCTCGAAAGCCAGCGAGCGCTCGGCACGCCAGCCCTCGATCCGCGCCCACCAGTCGCCCAGATCGCAGCCCTTCTGTCCACCCTTCTGCCAGCCCTGCTCCAGCGCCCGCAGGCTGGCGCCACAGTCACCCAGCAGGGCCACATCGGCCTTGACCACCTTGCCGATCGAGCGCGGGTCGATGTCCAGATGGATGACCTGGGCCTGCGGGCAGAAGGCATCGAGCCGGCCGGTCACACGGTCGTCGAAGCGGGCGCCGACGCAGACCAGCAGATCGGCATGGTGCATCGCCAGATTGGCCTCCAGGCTGCCGTGCATGCCCAGCATGCCCAGCGACTGCGGATCGTCGGCCGGGAAGGCGCCCAGCCCCATCAGGGTCAGCGTGCAGGGCGCGCCGCTGGCCCGCACCAGGCGCGTGAAGGCCGCACAGGCCGCCGAGCCGGCATTGATCAGCCCGCCGCCGCCATAGAAGACCGGCCGGCGCGCCTGCGCCAGCAGGGCCAGCGCGGCCTGGATTTGCGTGGCCGCCGGCAGCACAGGTGCAGCCATGGGCAACACCGGTGCCCGCCACGCCGCCACCGGCGCCAGCTGCACATCCTTGGGCACATCGACCAGCACCGGCCCCGGCCGTCCGCCGGCCGCCCTGGCATGGGCCAGCGCCAGGGTCTCGCTGAGCGCGGCCGCCTCGCGCACCTGCACATTCCACTTGGTCACCGGCCGCGAAATCCCCAGCGCATCGCATTCCTGGAAGGCGTCGGTACCGATGGCCGTGGTCGCGACCTGACCGCTGATGCACAGCACCGGGATCGAGTCGCACAAGGCGTCGAGCAGGCCGGTGGTGGTGTTGCTCATGCCCGGCCCCGAGGTCACGAAGACCACGCCGACCCGGCCGGTCGTGCGCGCATAGCCCTGGGCCGCATGGACGGCGGCCTGCTCGTGGCGCACCAGCACATGGCGCAGCCGCGGCTCGGCGTACAGCGCGTCGTACAAGGGCAGCACCGCGCCGCCGGGGTAGCCGAACACGGTGTCGACGCCCAGGCTCAGCAGGGTCGCGATCAGCGCCTCGGCGCCATTACTTGGGTGAGTTTGCGGGCGGGCGTGGGGCAGGTCTTGGAGCACAGCATTCATGCCCTCACTGTGCCCAAGCTCGCCCAGAAATTGCTGCTGAAATTTCCTGCAAAAGACTTCAATTCAGGAAAATTTCCTTGATGAATAGAATCCGGCAGCATGAAACTCGATAAATTCGATCTGGCCATCCTGACCGAGCTGCAGCGCGACGCCCGCATCAGCCTGCAGGAGCTGTCCGGCAAGGTCGGCCTGACCAGCTCGCCCTGCTGGACCCGCATCAAGCGCATGGAAGAAGCCGGCGTCATCGAGGGCTACTCGGTGCGCGTCAATGCCGCCAAGATCGGCCTGGCCGACACGGTGATCGTGCAGGTGACCCTGAACGATCATTCGGACGCCGCGCTGTTCGAGTTCGGCCGCGCGCTGGAGCAGATCCCCGAGGTGCTGGAGGCCTTTCTGGTCTCGGGCGACTACGACTACTACGTGCGCATCGCGGTGGCCGACACCCGCGACTACGAGCGCCTGCTGCGCGAGCGGCTCTACAAGATCCCCGGCATCCGCCACAGCAAGAGCAGCTTCGTGCTGCGCCAGCTCAAGCAGAGCCAGCTGCCGCTGAATCGCTAGCGCTCACTCGAAGCGCCGTTCGCGCAGCCATTTGGTCGCCACCCATTTCTCGCCGGCCAGCACCGGCGCGCCGCCATGCAGGCTTTGCGTGATCGGGTGCGGCCGGTCATAGCTGAAGAACACCGCATTGCCCTTGATCGGCGCGACCTCCAGGCCGATGTCGGGAAAGATCGTCGCGCCGCCCTGCTCGGGCGTGTTCAGGTACATCACCAAGGTGGCGACCCGCTGGCCGCCGCGCTGCAGGATGGGCGGCGTGCTGGTGTGGCGCGGGTCGAAGTAGTCGTAGTGCGGCAGGTACTCGGCCCCGGGCCGATAGCGCAGCACCTGCAGGCCCTCGCCGTTCTCGACCGGCCAGTTCAGCAAACGGGCGATGCGGGCCTCGACCCGCCGGCAGATCTCGTTCTCGCCGCGCTCGAAGAACATGCCCTCGCTGGTGCGCGCGGCATTGACCTCGCTGCCATCGGCCGAGGCCGCCACCGTCTCCGAGCGGGCCAGGCGGCTGGCCGCCGCTGCGCGCATCAGATCGCACTCCTCGTCGGACAGCAGGCCGCCGAACACCAGCAGGCGCGGCAGTTGCAGGCTGACCAGCACGCCGACCGCGCGGTCGCCGGCATTCAAGAGCGGCGGCGCACCGCTCAGATCGGGCTCGGGCACCGCGCTGGGCACCGGCAGGACCAGGCCCTGGCCCGGCACGAAACCGGCGACGCTCTGCGCCAGCGCCTGGGCCGCGACGGTTTCGTCCCAGCCGCTCTTGAGCATGGCCTGCAGCACCTGCTCGGCCGTCAGCCCGGCCTTGGCCTGCTCGACGATCCAGCGCTGCAGCTCGGGCGTGATGGTCTGGGCACTCATGGTGGACTCCTCCGGCCCTTTCAGCCCAGGCGGCGGCGAAACAGCAGGCGTTCGGGCGTCGACAGCTCGGCCTGGTAGACATAGCCGTCGAGATCGAAGTCCCTCAGGCCGGCCGGCGTATCAATGCGCCGCGTGATCGCATAGCGCGCCATCAGGCCGCGCGCCCGCTTGGCGAAGAAGCTGATGATCTTGTACTGGCCGTTCTTCCATTCCTCGAACTGACATTCGATCACGCGCGGCTGCAAGGCCTTGCGATCGGCCGCCTTGAAATACTCCTGCGACGCCAGATTGACGATCACCGGCACCTGCTGCTGGGCCGCGCGCGCATTCAGGTGCTCGGCCAGCGTGTCGCCCCAGAAGCCGTAGAGATGGCTGCCGCGCTCGGTGACCAGCTTCGTGCCCATCTCCAGGCGGTAGGGCTGCATGCGGTCCAGCGGCCGCAGCACGCCGTACAGCCCGGACAGGATGGCCAGATGCTGCTGCGCCCATTGCAGGTCTTCGACAGCCAGGCTCTTGGCGTCCAGACCGTCATAGACATCGCCGTTGAAGGCCAGCACCGCCGGCTTGCTATTGGCCTCGGTGAAGCGCGGCTGCCAGGCGTGGTAGCGGTTCACATTGAGCTCGGACAGGGCCGGGCTCAGATCCATCAGCGCGGCGATATCGGCCGCCGTCTTGGTCTTCAAGACCTTGATCAAGGCCTTGGACTGGGGCAGGAACTGCGGCTCGGTGGCGAGCTTGAGCAGCGGCGCGGCGACCGGGGTGTTGTAGTCCAGCGATTTGGCGGGCGAGAGCAGATAAAGCATGGCGCCATTTTGCCCGCTTCGGCGCCGGTGGCGCAGACGGGGGTCAGGCCTTGCGCCCGCGCAGCAGCAGCACGACGCCGACCAGCACCACCAGGGCCGCCAGCCACTCATAGCCGCTGACCACCTCGCCGGCGATCACCACCCCGAGCAGCATCGCGATCACCGGATTGACGAAGGAGTAGCTCGATGCCAGGCCTGCCGGCGCCTCGGCCAGCAGCACCATATAGGCGTTGAAGGCGATCAGCGAACCGAACACCACCAGATACAGCCAGGCCCAGACCGCCTCGCTGCGCAGCGGCAGGCTCAGGGTCTCGCCGCTGAGCAGGCTCAACAGCATCAGCACCGCACCGCCGGCCAGCATCTCGCTGGCAAAACCCATGGGCCCGGCCGCCAGCGCAAAGCCGCGCTGCGACAGGACGCTGCCCAGCGCCCAGCAGGCGCAGGCCGTCGTGATCGCGACCAGGCCCTGCGGCGAGGCGCCGAAACCCTGGCCCTGGGTCAGCATCAGCACGCCGAACAGGCCCACGACGATGCCGGCCAGCTCCAGCCGGCTGGGCAACACCCGCCACAGCAGGTTCAGCGCCGCAATCATCAAGGGCATCACCGCGATGAAGGCCACGACCAGCCCCGAGCCGACGGTCTGCTCGGCCGTCGCCGTGCCGCCCATGCCGCCGCCCAGCATCAGGCTGCCCACCAGCAGCGCATTGAGCCATTGGCGCGGGCCCGGCCAGGCCGCGCCGCGCCAGCGCATCCATGCGGCCAGCAAGACACCGGCGGCCAGGAAGCGCGTGCCCATCTGGAAGAAGGGCGGGAAGCTCAGCAAGGCGTATTTGATGGCCAGATAGGTCGAGCCCCAGACCAGCCAGGTGGCGGCCAGGCAGGCGATCACGCGGGGGCTCAGACCGCCGCTGCGGCTCAGGGTGTTGCTGTTGTCCATGGCTGGCAATGCTAGGGAATTGGTACGCCGGCTTGAAGATGAAACTGACGCTTCAAAAGGACCAAAGCCTTAAACTTGCAGGACATTCAGGCATTTGACCTGCAAATCAATGGACTACACGCTGGACCACCATGACAGCCGCATTTTGGCCGAGTTGCAGGCCGATGCCCGCCTCAGCATGGCCGAGCTGGGCCGGCGTGTGCACCTGAGCCAGCCGGCCGTCACCGAGCGGGTGCGCAGGCTCGAGGAGGTCGGCGTGATCAGCGGCTACCGCGCCGTGGTCGACAGCGCCCGCCTCGGCTATGCGATCCGTGCGGTGATACGGGTGGGCCGGGCCGACGAGGCACGGGTGCGCCAGGCGGTCGAGGCCAGCCCCGAGGTGCTGACCGCCTTCAATGTGACCGGCGAGGACAGCTGGATCCTCGAGATCGCGGTGCGCGATGTCGCCCATCTGGAGCAGGTGCTGCAGCGCTACTGCGCGCTGGCCGAGACCTCCACCGCCATCATCCTGAAGAGCGTGCGCGAGAACGCGCCGCTGCGCCCGGCCCCGCTGCTCGCCCCGGCCAACTCAGCCGCACCGGACAAGCAAACGCCGGCCACCGCGAAGCGGCGCCGGCGCAGTCCCCAGGCCTGAGGGCCTGGCCTTCTTACTTGGCCAGCAGCGTGTTGACCGCCGCCACATCCTCGGGGCGCAGCTGGCCAGCGGCCTGGCGCAGGCGCAGGCCGGTCAGCACCACGTCGTAGCGGGCCTTGGCCAGGTCGCGCTGGGTCGCATAGAGCTGGCTCTGGGCGTTCAGCACATCGAGGTTGACGCGCACGCCGACCTTGTAGCCCAGCTGGGTGGCTTCCAGCGCCAGCTTGCTGGACGACTCGGCGGCCTCCAGAGCCTTGACCTGGGCGGCCAGCGACTGCACGCCGAAGAAGGCGCGGCGCGTGCCCTCGGCCACCGTGCGGCGAGCAAACTCCAGGTCATTGCGCGAGCGCTCCTGCAGCGCCAGGGTTTCCTTGATGCGGTTGCTGTTGTAGCCACCGGTGTAGAGCGGCAGATTCATCTCCACCGCGACCGAGCCCTGCCCGCCCGTGCCGGGCAGCTGCGCGCCGCGGCCGCGGGCATTGCTGACGCCCAGATTGCCGCTCAGGTCCACCGTCACGCCGTCCGCCGCCCGCGCCTTGTCGGCTTCCAGGCCCGCCACATCCAGGCCCAGCCGGGCCTTGCGCACCTGGGGGTGCAACTCATCGGCCTGGTTGACCCAGGGGTCCACCGTCAAGGGCGTCACGGCCGGCAGCGCCACCGGCACGGCCAGCGGCTTGGGTTCGACGCCGGAGCGGCCGACGATCTGGTCCAGCGTGATGCGCTTGATGCGCAGATCGTTGTCGGCCGCCAGCTCGCGGGCACTTTCCACATCGAAGCGGGCCTGGGCCTCGCGGGTGTCGGTGATGGTGGCGGTGCCGACCTCGAAATTGCGCTTGGCCGAGGCCAGCTGCTCGGCGATGGCGGCCTTGCTGGCCCGTGTCGTCGACAGCACATCGCCGGCTGCCAATACATCGAAATAGGCCTGCGAGACGCGCACGATCAGGTCCTGCTCGGCAATCTCCAGATCGGCCTGGGCGACATTGAGCCCGCGCTTGGCCTGCTCGATCGTGATCTTGTTGCTGCGGTTGTACAGCGCATAGTTGGCCCGCAGGCCGGCCTGCACCGTGCTCGATCCAACCCGGTCACCGGCCACCTTGGCGCCACCGGCGCCATAGACCGTCGGCGGATCGCTCTGCAGATGCGTGCCGCTGACGCCCAGACCCAGCGTGGGCCGGTCCAGCGCATTGGCCTGCTCGGCCTTGTAGATCGCCGAGTCGGCCTGGGCCCGGGCGGCCAGATAGCCGGCGTCATAGACGCGCGCGGCTTCGTAGAGCTCCAGCAGGCTTTGCGCCTGGGCACTGGCCGCAGCACCGAAAGCCAGGGCCACGCACAGTGACAGTCGGGTCAATGAAGAACTCATGCGCGAATGCGGGCTTGTCTTCTTCTTCATTTTCTGATCAGCGAACATGAGGCTTCCTTGGCTTGCGATGAGTGTTTGTGAAGGCCTGGGCCGGCACTTCGGGTGCTAGGGTCAATATCTGGGCACGGACGGATCGGCCTCGCAGGACCAGGCGTCAATGCCGCCGGCGAGGTTATAGACCGACTCGAAGCCCTGACGCTCCAGGAATGCGACGACCTGCAGACTTCGCACGCCATGATGGCAATAAACGACGACAGGCTGCGCCGGGTCCAGCTCGGCCAGGCGGGCGCTCACCTGCCCCATAGGCATCAGCTTGCTGGCCATCCCGTCCAGCCGGATGCTGGCCAGCGCGGCCTCCCAGGGCTCGCGCACGTCCAGCAGCAGCGGCGCCTGGCCGGACGCCCCGCCGGCGCACAGAGCCCGCGCGGCTTCAATCGACAGCTGCTGCGGCATGCGCTGGCTCAGAATGAGAAAGCGGTGTGCTCGGCAAAGCCGGGCAGGCGCGGCGCGACGGTGTCGAACAGCACCGTGCTGCTGAAGCCCGCACCCGAACGGGTGTAGAGCGTGGCGCGCATCACCGGCAGCTCGCCGACGATGGCCACCAGCCGGCCGCCGGGCTTGAGCTGGTCCAGCAGGGCCTGCGGCACCTCGGCCACCGAGCCCGCCAGCAGGATCACATCAAACGGCGCCTCGGCGGCCAGGCCCTGGGCGCCATGGCCCTCGCGCACCTTGGCATTGCTGACACCGTTGCGCTTGAGCGTCTCGGTCGCCAGCTTGGCCTGCTGGGCATCGGCCTCCAGGCTGATCACGCTTTGCGCCTTGTGGGCCAGCAGGGCCGTCAGATAGCCGGCGCCGGTGCCGATCTCCAGCACCTTCTCGTGGCGCGCCACCTTCAGCTCCTGCAGCAGCCGGGCCTCGACCCGCGGCGCCAGCATCGCGCCGCCATGCGGCAGCGGGATCTCGGTGTCCATAAAGGCCAGCGCCCGGTGGGCCGGCGGCACGAAGTCCTCGCGCTTGACCAGGGCCAGCAGCGACAACACGCCCTGGTCCAGCACATCCCAGGGGCGGATCTGCTGTTCGATCATATTGAAGCGGGCTTGTTCGACGTTCATAAGGTTCCTCGAAGACGGTCTTTCTGACTGCAGCGCGGATTCTATTTCGGCGGCGCCACGCTTTGGCCTTGCCAGCGCCGCCGCGCCCACTGCGACAGATCATCCAGATAGCAATAGATCACCGGCACCACCACCAGGGTCAGCAGCGAGGAGGTGATCACCCCGCCGATCACCGCCTGCCCCATCGGCGCGCGCTGCTCCGAGCCCTCGCTGAGCGCAAAAGCCAGCGGCACCATGCCGAAAATCATCGCCAGCGTCGTCATCAGGATGGGCCGCAGCCGCACCTGGGCGGCGCGCAGCAGGGCCGCCTCGCGGCCGATCGGCTCGCTGTCAACCCCGTGGCCATGCTCGCCCTCGCGGGCGCGGATCGCGAAATCGATCAGCAGGATCGCATTCTTGGTCACCAGACCCATCAGCATCACGATGCCGATGATGGAAAACATATTCAAGGTCGAGCGGAAGGCCAGGAGCGCCAGCACCACGCCGATCAGCGTCAGCGGCAGCGAGCTCATCAGCGCCAGCGGCTGCAGAAAGCTCTTGAACTGGCTGGCCAGGATCATGTAGATGAAGACGATGGCCAGGGCCAGCGCGCCGACCGCGTACTGGAAGGACTCGTTCATATTCTTGGTCGAGCCGCCGAAGCTGTAGCGGTAGCCGGGCGGGAAGGCGGTGTCGTCCAGCACCTTCTTGATATCGGCCGAGACCTCGCCCGAGCTGCGGCCCAGCGCGTTCGCGTCTATCGTGATCTCGCGGTTCAGGTCGCGGCGGTTGATCTGGTTGGGGCCGGTCGAGGGCCGGATCTCGGCCACCTGGGACAGGCGCACGACCCGCGCCGCGCCGTCGGCGGCCGGCGCCACCGGGATGGGCAACTGCGCCAGATCGGCCAGGCTGTCACGCCCCTGGGGCGCCAGTCGCAGCAGCACGTCGTAGTTCTCGCCATCGGGCGCACGCCAGTTGCCCACCGTCGTGCCGGCCAGCCAGGTGCGCAGCGAGCCCGCCAAGGCATTGACATTCAGCCCCGCATCGGCGGCGGCCTCGCGTTTGACCTCGATGGCCACGGTCGGCTTGTCGGGCTTGAGCGTGCTGTCCAGGTCGACCAGGCCGGGGATCTGCTGCAACCGCGCGATCACGCTCTTGGACAGGCGCTCCAGCTCCTTCAGGTCGGCGCCCTGGATCGAGAACTGCAGGCTCTTGCCGCCGCCCAGATCGGTCTGGCCGATATTGGTGACCGTGATGCCCGGTATCGTCGCGAGCTTGTCGCGCAGCGGCGTGACCAGATCGTTGACGCTACGCTGTCTGTCCTTGCGATCCGTCAGCCGCACATAGATCGCGCCATAGATCTTGCCGGCCGCGAAGCCGCTGTTGATCGTCGTCACCGTGTAGCGGACTTCGGGCAGCTCGCGCAAGAGCGCGTCGATCTGCCGGGCGCGCGCCTCGGTGACCTCCAGCGAGGAGCCGACCGGGGTGTAGAAATTGACCTGCGTCTCGGACAGATCGGCCTTGGGCACGAACTCCTTGCCGATGCCGCCCAGCAGCGCAAAGCTCAGCAGCAGGGTCGTCAGCGCCACCAGCAGGGTCAGGCCCTTGTGGGCCAGCGACCAGGCCAGGATTGTCTGATAGCCCGCCGACAGCCAGTCGGTGAAGCGCTCGAAGGCACCGGTCACCCGGCCTATGGTCCTGTCATACCAAGTCACCGGCGGGCCGCTGCCATGCGCCTGCGGGTCATGCCAGACGCTGGACAGCATCGGGTCCAGGGTGAAGCTGACGAACATCGAGATCAGCACCGCCGCGACGATGGTGATGCCGAACTCGTGGAAGAACTTGCCGACGATGCCACCCATGAAGCCGATGGGCAGGAACACCGCGACGATGGACAGCGTCGTTGCCAGCACCGCGAGGCCGATCTCCTGCGTGCCGTCCAGCGCCGCCTGCTTGGGGCTGGCGCCCATCTGCACATGGCGCACGATGTTCTCGCGCACGACGATGGCATCGTCGATCAGCAGGCCCACGCACAGGCTCAGCGCCATCATCGTGATGTTGTTGATCGTGAAGCCGAAGAGGTACATGAACAAAAAGGTGCCGATCAGCGCGATCGGCAGCGTCAGGCCGGTGATCACGGTCGAGCGCCAGCTGTTCAGGAACAGGAACACGATCAGCACCGTCAGCGCGGCGCCCTCGATCAGGGTCTGGCGCACATTGGCCACCGAGACACGGATGGCGCGCGAGTTGTCCCGGTTGACCTCGGTCTTGAGGCCCGCAGGCAGCAGGCTTTGCGCCTCGGCCAGCGCGCGCTGCAGCCCGTCGACCACCGCGATGGTGTTCTCGCCCTGGCTCTTCTGCACGCTCAGGAGCACCGTGCGCTGGCCGTTGTAGAGCGCCAGGCTCTCGATCTCCTGCGGGCCATCGACCACATCGGCGATCTGCCAGAGCTTGATCGAGGCGCCGTTCTTGCGCGCGACGACGATGTCGCGGAAATCCTCGGGGCGCTTCAGCCGCGCATTGATCTGCACGACCCGCTCCTGCACGGCCGAGCGGATATTGCCCAGCGGCAGCTCCTGGTTCTCGCTGCGCACGGCGGCCAGCGCCTGCTCCATCGTGATGCCCAGCGCCTCCATCGCGGCCGGCCGCAGCTGGATCTGGATCTGGCGCTGCAGCCCCCCGACCACGCTGACCGAGCCGACGCCGCGCACATTCTCCAGCCGTTTCTGCAGCACCTGCGTGGCCCAGGTCGTCAGCTCCTGGGTGCTTAGGCATGAAGCCCCCACGGCATCGCTGGCGATGCCTGCCCCCCGAGGGGGCGCGTCCGGCTTGGGGCGGCCCGGCGCCGGACAGCCATCGGTCGACAGCACAGCGACATTGAAGATCGGCACGCTCTGCGGATCAAAGCGCGAGATGCGCGGCTCCTTGACCTCGTCGCGCAGCGTGGGTCGCATCAGCGCGACCTTCTCGCGCACATCCTCGGCCGCCTTGCGGCCATCGACATCGAGATTGAACTCGACGATCACCACCGAGCTGCCCTCGTAGCTGCGCGAGGTCAGCGTGCTGATGCCGGCCACCGTGTTGACCGCCTGCTCGACCTTCTTGGTCACCTCGCTCTCGACGATCTCGGGCGAGGCGCCCGGATAGTCCATCTGCACGACCACGGTCGGGAAGTCGATATTCGGGAACTGGTCGACCGACAGGCGCTGGTAGCTGAACAAGCCCAGCACGACAAAGGCCAGCATGACCATCACGGCCATCACCGGGTTCTGAATCGAGACGCGGGTGAACCACATGGGCGGTCAGCGCACGGCGGCCGGCATCAGCTTGACCGCCGTGCCCTCGGCCACCTGGCCGGTCGCGCCACGCAGCACCTGGGCTCCCTCACCCAGGCCGCCGACAATCTCGATCACCGGCTGCCCGTCGACCTCGCCGCTGCGGCCCGGCTCCACCGTCTGCACCAGCACCCGGCCCTCGCGCACCAGCAGCACATAGGGCCGCGCCTTGTCGATGCGCAGCGCATCGGCCGGCAGTACCAGCCCCTCGCGGGCATCCAGCACCAGGCTGCCACGCGCGAACAGGCCGTGGCGCAGCCCCGGCTTGGGTTCGACCCGCAGATAGAGCAGCACCGCGCGCGAGCCGGCCTGGGCGGCCGGATTGATGCGCGAAAGCGTGGCCTGCACGGGCAAGTCCTGACCCTCGACCTGCAGCTGAGCCAGCGCGCCGATCTGCAGGCCGGCGATCTGCTCGGCCGGCACCGCCGCTTCCAGCTCCAGCCGGCTCAGATCGACGATCTCCAGGATGCGGCCGTCCAGCGGCACCCGCTCACCAGGCTGGGCCAGGCGCTGCGAGACCTGGCCGCTGATCGGCGCGATCAGCCGCGCATCGGCGCGGGCCTTGCGCGCCAGCTCGACCGCGGCCTGGGCCGACAGCCAGTTGGCCTGGGCCGCCGCCTCGCCGGAGGCCGAGGACTCCAGCGCGGTGGCCGAGATGAAGCCCTGGCCGACCAGGGCGCGGTTGTTGTCCAGCGTGCGGCGGGCAATTTCCTGCTGAGCCTTGGCGGCGGCCGCGCCCTGCTCGGCCTGGCGCAGCCGCCAGTCGAGCTCGGTGGCGTCCAGTTCTCCGAGCAGCTGGCCGGCGCGCACCGGGTCGCCCTCGCGCACCGTCAGCGTCTTCAGCTCGGCCGCCACCTTGGCCTTGACCAGGGCCAGATCCAGCGCCTTCAAGCCGCCCGACAGCGCCAGGCTGCGCGCAAAGCGCTGGCGCGTGGCGCTGGCCACATCGAGCGCGCCCAGTTCCAGCACCGCGCCGCTCTTGGCCGTCACCGGTGGCGCCGCCGGCCTGTCGCGCCGCGACAGCAGCACCAGGACCAGCGCCAGCAGCGCCAGGCCCAGCAGCAGGAGCTTGAACTTGCGGCCCGCTGTCATCGCTCGCTGTCCCTGGCTTGGCTGCCGGGCTGCTGGCTCAGCAGCCCGCGCAGCATCAGGTCCAGCTGCACGGCCAGCACGGCCTCGGGCTGTATCGCTGGGCTCAGCATCTGGCAGGCCCCGAAGGAGTGCTCGAACAAGACCATCTGCAGCATCGGGGCGATCAGCACCTGCACGGTCTCGTTCACCGGCACCGGCCGGAACTCGCCGCTGGCGATACCGCGCGCCACCAGGCCGCCGAGCAGCTGATGGGTCGGCACGATGACCTCGTCCAGATAGAACTGCGCCAGCTCCGGGAAGTTGCGCGCCTCGGCCATCATGATCTTGCTGATGCCGCCGGCCGGCCCCAGGCCGACCCGCTGCCACCATTCGCGCAGCACCAGCGCCAGCAGCTCGGCCATGCTGCCCTGGTGCTGGGCGGCGATCTGCATGCCCTCGGCGATATGGCTGGCCAGATTGGCCCGCACCACCGCCTTGAACAGCTCTTCCTTGCTGGGGTAGTAGAGATACAGCGTGCCCTTGGACACGCCGGCGCGCGCGGCCACCTCCTCGGAGCGCGTGGCGGCAAAGCCCTTCTCGATGAAAAGGGCCAGCGCGGCCTCCAGCAGCTCCTGCGGCCGCGCTTCCTTGCGGCGCTGGCGGGGGCTGGCGGAGGGGGTCGGGGCGGGGGACGGCGGCATGCGGCTTGTACTGACTGACTGGTCAGTAATGTACGCAGCAGCTATCCGCCGGTCAATCGCGGCTTGTCCGGGCCCCGTTCTTGCAAGCGGCGCTGTCATGGGGCGCCGTTATCATGCGGGCCCAATCAAGCAGGGAGTGAGTGTTGGACGCAGTGCTGTTGATCAAGGCCGCCATCATGGGTGTGGTGGAAGGCCTGACCGAGTTTTTGCCGATTTCTTCGACCGGCCACCTGATACTGGCCGGCGCCCTGCTCGGTTTCGACGACGCCAAGAGCAAGGTCTTCGACATCGCGATCCAGACCGGCGCGATCTTCGCGGTCATCCTGGTCTACTGGCAGCGCCTGCGCGAGGTGGCCGTCGGCTTGGGCAGCGAGGCCCGTTCGCGGCGCTTTCTGATCAATGTGGCGGTCGGCTTCGCGCCGGCCGTGATCCTGGGCCTGCTGCTGGGCAAGGCGATCAAGGCCCATCTGTTCACCCCCACCGTGGTGGCGATCGCGCTGATCGTCGGCGGCTTCGTGATCCTGTGGGCCGAGCGGCGCAAGCAGGCTGTCGTGCGCATCGAGCATGTCGACGACATGACGCCGCTGGACGCCCTGAAAGTGGGCCTGGCCCAGTGCGTGGCGATGATTCCGGGCACCAGCCGCTCGGGCGCCACCATCATCGGCGGCATGCTGTTCGGCCTGTCGCGCAAGGCCGCGACCGACTATTCCTTCTTCCTGGCCATTCCGACCCTGATCGGCGCCGGCGCCTACAGCCTCTACAAGGACCGCGCGCTGCTGGCGCTCAGCGATGCGCCGATGTTCGGCGTGGGCCTGCTGTTCTCCTTCGTCAGCGCCTGGATCTGCGTGCGCTGGCTGCTGCGCTATATCGCCAGCCACAGCTTCGAGGTGTTTGCCTGGTATCGCATCGTGTTCGGCATCGTGATTCTCGCCACGGCCTGGAGCGGCCTGATTGCCTGGACGGCGTGAGAGGTAAAAGCGGTCTGAGATAATCCGCGCATGACGATCACGATCAAATCCGGCGCCGATATCGAAGCCATGCGCATTGCCGGACGCCTGGCCTCCGAGGTGCTTGACATGCT
The DNA here is from genome assembly GCF_027498415.2 of Paucibacter sp. M5-1. Taxonomy (NCBI): domain Bacteria; kingdom Pseudomonadati; phylum Pseudomonadota; class Betaproteobacteria; order Burkholderiales; family Sphaerotilaceae; genus Roseateles; species Paucibacter sp. M5-1. The sequence continues at coordinate 5,889,442 of NZ_JAPZLM020000001.1, read as the reverse complement.
GACCCCGCATGTGAAGCCCGGAGTCACGACCGAGCAGCTCGACAAACTGGCCCACGACCATATCGTCCATGTCCAGAAGGCCATCCCGGCACCGCTGAACTACTGCCCGCCGGGCTACACGCCCTACCCCAAGTCGGTCTGCACCTCGATCAACCATCAGGTCTGCCACGGCATCCCGAACGACCGGCCGCTGAAGAACGGCGACATCGTCAATATCGATGTCACCGTGATCAAGGACGGCTGGCATGGCGACACCAGCCGCATGTTCGTCGTCGGCGAGGGCTCGATCGCGGCCAAGCGTCTGTGCGCCTTCACCTACGAGGCCATGTGGAAGGGCATCGCCAAGGTCAAGCCGGGCGCGCGCCTGGGCGATATCGGCCACGCGATCCAGACCTTTGCCGAGAACGCCGGCTTCTCGGTGGTGCGCGAGTTCTGCGGCCACGGCATCGGCCAGGTCTTCCATGAAGAACCGCAGGTGCTGCACTACGGCCGCCCCGGCACGCTCGACGAGCTGGTGCCCGGCATGGTGTTCACGATCGAGCCGATGATCAATGCCGGTCGCCGCGAGATCCGCGAAACCGGCGACGGCTGGACCATCGTCACCAAGGACCGCTCGCTGTCGGCCCAGTGGGAACACACGGTGCTCGTGACCGAGACCGGCTACGAGATCTTCACGCTCTCCGAAGGCAGCCCGCCGCCCCCCGCCTTCATCACCGCCGGCTGAGCCCATGCTCGCTACGCCCGGCGGCGGCACGACCCTGGACATCGCCGAGCTGCGCCGCCAGCTCAAGCAGGGCAAGCAGGCGCTGATCGCCGACTTCCTGCAACACAAGGCCAGCGTCACGGCCGCCCACACGCTGATGCGCCAGCTGGCGCGCCAGGTCGACGCGCTGCTGCAGACGCTGTGGGCCCAGGCCGGCATGCCGGCCGGGGCCTGCCTGGCCGCCGTCGGCGGCTATGGCCGCGGCGAGTTGTTTCCCTACTCCGATGTCGATGTGCTGCTGCTGCTGCCCGACGGCTGCGAGGCCCACCAGCCCGGCGCCGTCAAGAGCAGCATCGAGGCCTTCATCACCGCCTGCTGGGACACCGGGCTGGAGATCGGCTCCTCGGTGCGCACGCTGGGCGAATGCCTGCAGGAAGCGGCCGGCGACGTCACGGTGCAGACCGCGATGCTGGAGGCCCGCCCGCTGGCCGGCGCCCGGCCGCTGTTCAAGCGCTTTGAGAAAGCGCTCGGCCAGGCCATGGATGCACGTGCCTTCCTGCGCGCCAAGACGCTGGAGATGCGCCAGCGCCACACCAAATACGACGACACGCCCTATTCGCTGGAGCCCAACTGCAAGGAAAGCCCCGGCGGCCTGCGCGATCTGCAGCTGCTGATCTGGATCGCCCGGGCCGCCGGCCTGGGCAAGACCTGGCGTGCGCTGGCCCAACGCGGCCTGATCACGCCCTTCGAGAGCCGCCAGCTGCAGCGCAACGAGGGCCTGCTGAACCTGATCCGCTGCCGCCTGCATGCGGTGGCCGGTCGCCGCGAGGACCGGCTGGTGTTCGATCTGCAGACCGCCGTCGCGCTGAGCTTCGGCTACGAGAACAGCCCGGGCCAGCGCGCCTCCGAGGTGCTGATGCGGCGCTACTACTGGGCCGCCAAGGCCGTCAGCCAGCTCAACCAGGTGCTGATGCTGAACCTGGAGGAGCAGATCAACGGCTCGCAGCAAGACCTGCGCCGCACGATCAATGCGCACTTCATGGAGCGCGCCGGCATGCTGGAGGTCGTCAGCGACGATCTCTACGAGCGCGAGCCCCACGCGATTCTCGAGACCTTTCTGGTCTACCAGCAGACGCCCGGCATCAAGGGCCTGTCGGCGCGCACCTTGCGCGCGCTCTACAACGCCCGCGAGCAGATGAACGGCGCCTTCCGCCGCGACCCGGCCAACCGCGCGATGTTCATGCAGATCCTGCAGCAGCCGGAAGGGCAGACCCATGCCTTCCGGCTGATGAACCAGACCTCGGTGCTGGGCCGCTATCTGTGGGTGTTCCGCCGCATCGTCGGCCAGATGCAGCACGACCTGTTCCATGTCTACACGGTGGACCAGCACATTCTGATGGTGCTGCGCAATGTGCGGCGCTTTTTCATCCCCGAGCATGCGCACGAGTACACCTTCTGCTCGCAGCTGGCCGCGCAGTTCGACAAGCCCTATCTGCTCTATATCGCCGCCCTCTTCCACGATGTGGCCAAGGGCCGCGGCGGCGACCACTCCGACCTCGGCGCGGTCGAGGCCCGGCGCTTCTGCCGCGACCATGGCCTGTCGCGCGAGGACAGCGCGCTGGTCGTGTTCCTGGTCGAGCAACACCTGACCCTGTCCCGGGTGGCGCAGAAGGAAGACCTGTCCGACCCCGAGGTGATTGCCGCCTTTGCCCAGAAGATGGGCAATGCGCGTCGCCTCACCGCGCTGTACCTGCTGACGGTGGCCGATATCCGCGGCACCAGCCCCAAGGTCTGGAATGCCTGGAAGGGCAAGCTGCTGGAGGACCTGTACCGGTTGGCGCTGCGCGCCCTCGGCGGCGCCAAGCCCAATCTGGCGGCCGATATCGAGGCCCGCAAGCAGGAGGCGCGCGAGAAGCTGGCCCTGCATTCGATGCTGCCCGATACCGAGGCGCCGCTGTGGGCCACCTTGGAGCTGAGCTATTTCGCCCGCCACGAGGCCGGCGATCTGGCCTGGCATGCGCGCTCGCTGTGGCGCCATGTGCAGGCCGCCACCCCGATCGTGCGCGCCCGCCCCTCGCCGATCGGCGAAGGCCTGCAGGTGCTGGTCTATGCACCGGATCGCCAGGACCTGTTCGCCCGCATCTGCGGCTATTTCGATGGCGCCGGCTTCAACATCCTGGACGCCAAGGTCCACACCACCCGCAAGGGCTATGCGCTGGACACCTTCCAGGTCACCAGCTCCGACCTTGAATCGCATCACCGCGATCTGGTGCCCCTGGTCGAGGCCAAGCTCGGCGAGGCGCTGAACGCCGAGGGGCCGCTGCCCGAGCCCAAGCGCGGCCGCTTGTCGCGCCGGGTCAAGTCCTTCCCCTTCACGCCGCGCATCGCGCTGCGGCCCGACGAACGCGCGCAGCGCTGGCTGCTCTCGATCAGCACCAGCGACCGCGCCGGCCTGCTCTATGCAATCGCCCGCGTGCTGGCCCGGCACGGCATCAATCTGCAGCTGGCCAAGATCTCGACCCTGGGCGAGCGGGTCGAGGACACCTTTCTGGTCGACGGCGCCGCGCTGCAGCAGAACAAGGCCCAGCTGCAGATCGAAACCGAGCTGCTGGACGCCGTCTCGCTGCCTTCATGAGCACCCTGCCCTCCCATGTCGTCGCGGCGCCCGAGGCGCTGGCCGAGCTGGGCCGCTTCGATGCCATCGTCGATGTGCGCACGCCGGCCGAGTTCGCCGAGGACCATCTGCCCGGCGCACTGAACTGGCCGGTGCTCAGCAACGAGGAGCGCATCGTCGTCGGCACGCTCTACAAGAGCTCTCCCTTCGAGGCCCGCAAGATCGGCGCGGCGATGGTGGCGCGCAATATCGCTGCCCATCTGGATGCCCATTCGGCGCCGCTGCCCAAGAGCTGGCGGCCGCTGGTCTATTGCTGGCGCGGCGGTCAACGGTCCGGCGCGATGACCTGGTTCCTCGGCCAGATCGGCTTCAAGGCACGCCAGCTGCAAGGCGGCTACAAGGCCTACCGGGCCCAGGTGCGCGAGGACCTGGCGCAATGGCCGGCAGCCCTGCAGCTGCGGCTGCTGTGCGGCCGCACCGGCAGCGGCAAGACGCGCTTGCTGCAGGCCCTGGCCGCCGAGGGCGCCCAGGTGCTGGATCTGGAGGCCTGCGCCGCGCATCGCGGCTCGGTGCTGGGCGGCCTACCCGGCCAGCCCCAGCCGAGCCAGAAGCGCTTCGACAGCCTGCTGTGGCTGCGCCTGCGCGCGCTCGACAAATCCAGGCCCATCTACATCGAAAGCGAGAGCCGCAAGATCGGCCAGCTGCGCGTGCCCGAGGCCTTGCATGAGCGCATGCGCGCCAGCCCCTGCCTGTGGCTGGAGCTGCCCGAGGCCGCGCGGGTCGAGCTCTTGCTGCAGGACTATGAGCATTTCCGTGCCGACCCCGAGGGCTTCTGCGCCCTGATCGATGGCCTGATCACACTGCGCGGCCGCGACACGGTGCGTGGCTGGCAGGCCCAGGCCCGCGCCGGCGACTGGGCCACGCTGTTCGCCGCGCTGATGCGCGAGCATTACGACCCCGGCTACGAGCGCTCGCTGCAAGGCCATTTTCCGCAGCTGGCCCAGGCGCGCCGGCTTGAGCTGGCCAGCGCCGAGCCGGCGGCGCTGCAAGACCTGGCACGACAACTGCCGACCTGATCCAGGTCAAGACGGGTGCACACTCGCACTGGCACTATCGGATCCTCGATGCGAACCCAACACGCCCTGCAGGAATCGCGCCGTTTCGGCGTCAAGCCCATCCCCTTGCTGCGCCCGCTGGGCTGGCTGGCGCGCGGTCTGGCCGATCTGCGCCGCTGCCCGGGCCCCTCGCTGGCCCATGGCCTCTTGATGGCCACCGGCGGGAGCCTGATCTTCTGGCTGGCGCGCGAACGTTTCTGGCTGCTGGCCGGCGCCTTCAGCGGCTTTCTGCTGGTCGCCCCCATCCTGGCCACCGGGCTTTATGCGATCAGCCGTGCGCTGGAGCGTGGCGAGCGTCCCGGCTGGAGCACCGTGCTGCAGGCCTGGCGGCCGCATGACGGGCGGCTGATCCTGTTCGGCCTGCTCTTGGCCCTGGCCGGCAGCGGCTGGGTGCTGACCTCGGCCTCGCTGATCACGGTGTTCGCCCCCGGCGCCATCGCCAAGCCGCTGGACTTTCTGCGCCAGGTGGTGCTGAGCGAACAGTCGCTGCTGTTCGAGGCCTGGCTGGGGCTGGGGGCGCTGCTGGCCGCGCCGGTGTTCGCCTCCAGCGTGGTCGCAATCCCGATGCTGCTGGACCGCCGCGTCTCGGTGCTGGCCGCGGTGTTCACCAGCTGGCGCGTCGTGCTCGAGCATCCGGCGCCGGTGGCGCTGTGGGCCCTGCTGATCATGGGGCTGACCCTGATCGGCATGCTCACGCTGATGCTGGGCCTGATCGTGATCCTGCCGCTGCTGGGCCATGCCAGCTGGCATGCCTACCGCGATCTGGTGAGCCCCAAGGACTGACGGCGATGTTCGGCTATAGCGAGGAGCAGATCGCGACCTTCGGCCTGAGCTTCGGCGTGGCCGCCTTCATGCTCTATATGGTCTTCATCATTCTGCAGCTGGCCCGCGAGTCCAAGGCCGGCAAGCTGGGCACCTTCATCCTGCTGCTGGGCCTGGGCTTTGGCCTGGTGGGCTTCGCGGCCAAGGGCGTGATCAAGTTCTTCCTCAGCGGCATCGTCGAATGAGCAATGCCAGGCTGAGCAGCCGCAGCTTCCGTCACAGCCTGTTCGAGGACGCGCAGGCGCTGATCACCGGCACCTTGTTCGTCGCGCTGGGCGTGGCCCTGTTCAAGCAGGCCGGCATGCTGACCGGCGGCACGGTGGGCATCGCCTTCCTGATCCATTACGGCAGCGGCCTGCCTTTCGGCGCGCTGTTCTTCGCGCTGAACCTGCCCTTCTACTGGCTGGCCTATCGCCGGCTGGGACTGGCCTTCACCGTCAAGACCGTGTTGGCGGTAAGCCTGATGTCGCTGCTGTCCGAGCTGCTGCCGCGCTGGCTGCGCTTTGCCGATCTGAACCCCTGGTTCGGCGCCATCGCCGGCGGCCTGCTGATCGGCGCCGGCATGCTGATCCTGTTTCGCCACCGCGCCAGCCTGGGCGGGCTCAATGTGCTGGTGCTGTATCTGCAGGAGCGCTACGGCTGGCGCGCCGGCTATGTGCAGGCCGGCCTGGACGCGCTCATCCTGCTGGCCTCGACCGCCTTTGTGCCGGCCGACCGCATCGGCCTGTCGCTGCTAGGCATGGCGGCCATCAACGCGGCGCTGGCGGTCAATCACCGGCCCGGGCGATACATGGCGACCTGAGGACTACAACAGGCCGCTGTACCAGCGCAACTCCAGCAACTTGCGCGCCAGCTGATGGCTGCGGCCTTCCGGGTTGGCCAGGTCGTGCAGGATGCTGAAGTGGTCAAGACCTGGCACCTCCTCGCAGACCGGCACGCTGCGCGACCCCCAGGCCTGGCGCAGCAGGCCGTTCTGGCGCTTGAACTCCTCGCTCTCCTTGGCCCCGACCACGCAGTACACCGGCGTCTCGTCGGGCGCCGGAAAATTGACCGGGCTCAGGCGCCGCACCGCATCGGCATCCAGGCGCAGATCGCGCTGCAAGGACGGCGCCTGGCGCAGCGGTTCCAGATCATGCAGGCCCGAGATCGACAGCACGCCCTTGACCAGATGGCGCGGCAGATCCGGTGCCACCGCCTTCCAGTCGCAACAGGCCAGCATCGCCGCCAGATGGCCGCCGGCCGAATGGCCGACCAGCACGATCTGGTTCGGATCGCCGCCATGCTCGGCCGCATGCCGCCAGACCCAGGCCAGGGCCTGCACCAGCTGCAGCGGGATGTGTTCCATGCTGACGCCGGGGCACAGCGCGTAGTTCGGGATCACCACCATCGCCCCCTCGTCGGTGAAGACCGGGGCCAGGAAGGAATGATCCGCCTTGTCCAGCGCCCGCCAGTAGCCGCCGTGGATGAACACCAGCACCGGGGCCAGCGCCGAGTGCTCGGTCTGGGCCGGGAACAGGTCCAGGCGCTCGCTGGCATGCGGGCCGTAAGCCAGGTCCAGCCGGCACGCCGATTTCTCGCGCGACAGCTGCGCCGCCCGCGTCCAGCGCTCGAGGATCTGCGCGCTGTCGGCCACACGGGCCCGGTTGTCGTACTGCGTGTCAAACCACTCGGGAGCGTGGTCGGCCATGGGTCATCCTTTGCTTGTCGTTGCGGACCGAGATGGCCGCAAGTGTCCCCCAGCCCAGCCCACCCGCGCTCTCGCCGAAAACCCGCAGTGCCGCCCGGCCCCACACTGCGCGGCGATTGCTATACTTTTTTCGCGTCGGGGGGGTAGCTCAGCTGGGAGAGCGCCGCGTTCGCAATGCGGAGGTCGGGAGTTCGATCCTCCTCCTCTCCACCACGCGATCTTTGCCTTGGGAAGAGGCTGCAGCAGTTTCGACCCGACGGCCCACCAGCGCCCATCAGCGTTCTTGCTGCAGATAGCGGGCCACCGGCAGCGCCAGGTCCAGATAGGTCGAGCCCAGATCGGATCCGTTGCGGGCGGCCACCACGACGAGACGGCGGCTCGGATCGTAGAGGATGGCGCAGGAATAGCCGGCGCTGGCGCCCCCATGCCCGAGGAATACCCTGCCGTCCGGCAACTGGTGGCGCATGACGCCCAGGCCGTAGGCGTAGTCCATGTCGCCGATCGGCTCGGCGGGCACAAAGCGCAGCATGCGCTCCAGCGTGGCCGGAGATCGATAGAGCGCTCCGCCAAACAGCGCGGCCGCGAAGCGCGCCAGGTCTGCCGTGCTGGTGACCAGGGCATGGCCACCGGCAGCCCCGGCCATCGAGGGGGAGATTCGGCTGACATCCACCAGCCCCACACCCTCGACCGACTCGTAGCCGTGCGCGAACGGTGCCGGCATCTCCAGGTCGGCGGGTTCCGGCAGCGAGGAGTCCCGCATGCCCAAGCGGGCAAACAAGCGCTGGCGCACTTCGGCGCGCCAGCTCCGGCCTGCGGCCCGGTCGATGATCAGGCCAAGCAGGATGTAGTTGGTGTTGGCGTAGGCATGGGCACCGGGGGGCTGCTGCGGCTCCAGCAGCGCGGCGTCAAGATAGTCCTGCTCGCTGCGCAACTTGCCGGGATGACTCAGTACGTCGGCATCGTGCGCCGCGCCGGTGGCGGTATCGCCAAGCCCGCTGCTGTGGTTCAGCAGCTGCTCCAGCGTGATCTGCCCCCTGTAATTGAACCGTCCGACGCGGTCCGGCGGCAGCAGCTCGCCAAGCGGCGCTGCGAGCGAGAGGCGGCCCTCTTCGACCAGTTGCAGCACCACCGTGGCGATCAACAGCTTCAGCACACTGCCGGCGCGAAAGCGGGCTTCGGCTCGCAGGGCGGCAGCCGGCTCGATCCGGCCGCGACCCGCGGCGAAACCCAGCGTAGGTCCGGAAGCCTCCCGCACCGCCACCAGGGCTCCCGGCAGCGCCTCCGCAGGTACAGCCTTGTCCACCAGGGCCTGAACCGCCTTGCGGTCAAGCGGTGGCGTGGCCAAGTCCGCGTCGTTGCCGCCGCCACAACCCAGAAACAGGGTCGGCAGCAGCAGGGCAGCGCCGAGCATTGCGCGTGAGATGAGCATGATGATGGGCCTCGTAGCTTGAAGGTTCGGAATGCCCCGGGCTGTTTTGGGGCTGGCTGACTCAAGAACCGCCGCACTCTAGGGGCGACTTCCTTTGCTTCGCCTTTGGGCCGCCTTCACAGCATTGGCATAAGCTGCGCCTGGCATCGCTTGGAGAGCCTGAATGCACATTCTTCTGGTCGAAGACGATCTGGACCTCGGCGCAGACCTGCAGAAAGCGCTGAAGGCTCATGGGCTGAGCAGCGAATGGGTGCGCACCCTCGCTCAGGCGCGTGCCCTGTGCGGTCCGGCGGACGAATCCATGCCCTATGTCTGCGCCGTCCTCGACCTCGGGCTGCCCGATGGCGAGGGCTTGACGCTGCTCAGGGAGTGGCGGCGCGCTGCCCTGGCTTTGCCCGTGATCCTGCTGACGGCCCGTGATGCGCTGGAGGCGCGCGTCGCGGGCCTCGATGCGGGGGCGGACGACTACGTCATCAAGCCGGTGCAGGCCGCCGAGTTGGCCAGCCGCGTGCGGGCCGTCACGCGACGGGCGGCCGGGCAGGCCTCCAGCATCTGGACACTGGGCAGTATCAGCATCGATATGGGGCGCCGCGAGGTGCGCACCGACGAGGAACTGGTGTCGCTGTCGCCACGCGAATTCGCCATCGTGGCCGAACTGGCGAGGCATGGCGGCGGCGTGGTGACCAAGCATCGCTTGGTGCGCGCTGTAGCACCGCTGGGCGAGGCGCTGGAGTTCAGTGCGCTCGAATGGCATATCCACAATCTGCGCCGCAAGCTGGGCGAGGACTGCATCCGCACGGTGCGCGGCGTCGGCTACGGCATGGCAGGCCCGTTGTGAAAGTGGGCCTGCGGCCGTCCATCGCCAAGCGGCTGTGGCTGGCGCTGTTGCTGGCCTGTGTCCTGGTCTGGGGGGCCATCTACACCCTCGGACATTGGATGGTCTATGCCGAGGAGTCGGGCAGCTTCGACCGCGAGATGCTGGCCCTGGCCCAGGGCGTGACGCGCTTGACCGAGGCGGCGACGGACGACGAGGGCCGTCTGGTCGCCATGCTGGAAGGCTTGGGTGCAAAGATCGCCAGCGACAGCGAAGTGCTCGGCTATCCGGAGGGTTTCCTGGCCTTCATCGTGCTGGATTCGCAAGGGCGTTTGCTGGCCCGTGCCGGCGCCGGGCCAAAGCAGGTTCCGGACGGGCCGGATGGCTATGCGAACCTTGCCGGCGCGCAGACCTATCGGGCCTACCGGACGCAATCCGCCGATGGGCGCTACCGCATCGTCGTGACCCAGTCGACGCGCAGCCGGCGGCTGAATTTCGACTCGGTGATGATCAGTCGCGAGGGTTTGCTGCAGCCGCTGCTGGTGGCCTTTCCGCTGGTCCTGTTGCCGGTGTGGTTGTCGGTGCATTCCGGGCTGAGGCCGCTGCGCCGCTTGTCCAGCGAACTGGCGCAGCGCCGCCCCGGGGATCTCGCACCGCTGCGCGTGACGGCTCGCTATGCCGAGCTGGAACCGCTGGTGCGCGAGCTCAACACCACCTTGGCCCGGCTGCATGCCCTGCTGCAGCGCGAGCGCAGCTTTCTGGCGGATGCCGCCCACGAGCTGCGCACGCCGCTCGCGGTGATCAGCGCGCAACGCGACCGCTGGATCCACAGCAGCAGCGCCGAGGAGCGCCATCGGGCCACGCAGCGGCTGGACCAGGGCATCGCACGGGCCGGTCGCCTGGTGGGGCAGTTGCTCGCGCTGGCGCGGCTCGATGCCGAGGGCCCACATGAGGCCGCCTCCGTGGATCTGGCGGATATCGCTCGCGACAGTCTTGCGATCCAGGCGGCCGAGGCGCGCAGCCGCGGCATCGAGCTCAGCTACCGGGGCCCGGACCAGGCCCCTTGCCGCGGTCCGCAGCAGGCATTCGAATCGATCATCGACAACCTCGTCAGCAATGCCGTGCGCTACGGTCGGGTCGGAGGGCGGGTGGAGCTGCAGCTGGAACGACAGGCCGGGCGCATGCGGCTGGAGGTCCGGGACGATGGTCCGGGCATTGCCCCGGCACTACAGGACAGGCTGTTCGAACGCTTTGTGCGTGGTGCCCATGACGGGCAGAACGGGTCCGGTCTTGGCCTAGCGATCGTCAGATCGGCGGCGCGACGGATTGACGCCGACATCGAGCTGGGCGCAGGCATTGACGGGCGCGGCGTGGCGTTCTGCCTGCAATGGGCCTTGCCATCGGATCCATCGACGCCGGCCTGAACGGATGTCCACGCAAGATACCGGTAGGTGCTCAATCGGAAACCAATGAGCACGCTTCCTGACGGACCGGCAGGGCCGGCTGAACGGTCTGGAAAGCAAAAAAACCCGACGGCCTCGGAAGGCCGTCGGGCTAAACGCGCGGGTCGTGAAGAACAAACGCCCGGCAACTGCAAGGTAAAAACGTGGGAGGCGCCGAGCTCAGTGCGAACCGTAGGCACCGGGGTCGAAAGCGTCATCGTCGACCTCGATGTCACGCGCGCGCGTCAGCAAGGCCGCCATCGCGCGCCGGCGATCCGCGCCAGAACTCACCGCCCGGTTCAGGATGGGCGCGAGTTGCGGGTCGCTGCGGATGCGCGAGCGAGCCTGGCGCACCGCCGCCATAAACTGCGGCTGCTTGGCGAATACATCCAGATAGTCCCAGTGGCGCTCTGGGAACTCGCGCCACCAGGCGATGATGCTGTCAGGGTCGTTCAGATTGAGATTCATGGTGATGCTCTCGCTCGCTCGGGTTTGCTGGCGAGATGGCCCTCGCTCAGTACTGTGTAAATATACAGTATTGAGCGAGACTGACAAGCGTTTGCAGAGCGCACGGCCGTTGCATCAGCATCACCGGATAGACGGGCCAATTCAATAACGGGAATCATTCTCAATTAAGATTACGCTTCTTGCGGTCTCGCTGCGCGCGACCGCCCGCCCGACGCGCCAGCCATCGCCAGCCACGGAAATCCCCCGACAGTGGATGCGCCTCTGCCCCGGCAGCGCGCCCACCCTCGTTGCCCGCCCCTGATTCCCGCTGGAGTTGTCCGCTGATGAGCCCCCAGAAGTCCTGGCGTCCCCACGCCATCGCCCGCCTGCACATCGTCGCCCGCATCGCGGCGGCGATGCTGGGCGGCTATGCCTTCTGCTGGGGCTTTGTCGCGCTGTTCATCGCGTCGATGTTCGCGGCCGGCATGCCTTTCCACGATGCCGAGTCGCTCAGCTATATGCTGGCCTTCCTTCTCTTCCTCGGGCTGTTTCTGTGGGCCTTCGCGGCCCGCAGCCTGGCCCGCGTCTGGGGCGTGCTGGCGGGTGGCGGCGCGCTGATGACTGCGGCGGCCTGGCTGGTCCAGCGCGCGCTGCTCTGAATCCCTGACCCAAGGAGTAAGACCCGTGTTCCAGAACTTCCGGCTCACCATGGCCTGGCTGCACACCTGGTTCGGCCTGGTGCTGGGCTTTGTGCTGATGGTGGTGTTCTTCTTCGGCTCGCTGTCGGTGTTCGATCGCGAGATCGACCGCTGGGCGATCCCCGAATCGCGCTTCGCGCCGCAACCGATGCCTTCGTTCGACCGGGTGCTGCAGCCGGTGTTCAAGGCCATGACCAAGCCCGACGCCGCGAACATCGAGGCCGCCCGAGAGCGCGTCAACGGGCCGATGGCCGACAGCTTCCCGGTCGTCAACAGCTGGGGCGCCTACACCACGCACCGCGACCCGGTGCTCAGCGTCTTCACCAGCTTTGTGCTGCCCCATGCCAAGCAGGCCGACGATGTGGTCTGGGGCAGCCTGACCATCGATCCGCGCGACGGCCGCCCACTGCCGCAAGACCATCTGAAGATCGGCAGCCAGTTCTTCTACCCGCTGCACTACAGCCTGAACCTGCACTGGAAAAACCTCGGCACCTGGATCGTCGGCTTCGCCGCGCTGATCATGCTGGTGGCCCTGGTCAGCGGCGTCGTGATGCACCGCAAGATCTTCCGCGAGCTGTTCACCTTCCGGCCGAAAAAGCACACCCAGCGCAGCGCGCTGGACCTGCACAACCTGACCGGCGTCGTCGCCCTGCCCTTCCACTTCATCTTCGCGCTGTCGGGGCTGGTGATCTTCGGCGGCATCTATTTCCCGGTCACCCATACCCAGCTGGAACCGCTGCACGAGCTGCATGAGCAGCACGAGGCGATGGAAACCGGTCTGCCGGCCCAGCGCGCCGGCCAGCCGGCGGCGTTGGCCTCGGTCGACGCGATGGTGGCCGAGGCCCAGCGCCGCTGGGCCGCCAAGGGCATGGCCGGCGAGGTCGGCTTCCTGAGCGTGCAGCATGTCGGCGACGCCAATGCCTATGTCAGCATCTACCGCGCCGGCACCGACCGGGTCACGCTGACCGGCGAGGGCATGCACTTCAAGGGCAGCAGCGGCGCGCTGATACGCGAGGATCCGCCGGTCACCGCGGTGGCCGGCATCAACAACTTCCTGACTGGCCTGCATCTGCAGCACTTCCGCCACTGGCTGCTGCGCTGGCTTTATGTGCTGGGCGGGCTGTCGGGCTGCGTCTGCATCGCCACGGGCTTCATCTTCTTCGTCGAGAAGCGCAAGCGCCAGCATGCCAAGCAAGGGCTCAGCGGCGCACGCTGGGTCGATGCGCTGGCCGTCACCACGGTGACCGGCATGCTGATCGCCACCATGGCCGTGCTGATCGCCAACCGCCTGCTGCCCGGCGATCTGCCGGCGCGCGGCGACTGGGAGCAGTACGGCTTCTGGGGCGCCTGGCTGCTGGCTTTTGCCCATGCGCTGTGGCGCACGGCGCCGGTGTCCGAGGGCCGCATCGCGCCGGCCTGGGGCGAGCAGTGCTGGGCGGTGGCCGCCCTGGCGATCACTGCCGTGCTGCTGAACTGGGCCAGCACCGGCGATCATCTGCTGAGCACCTTGGGCCGCGCTTACTGGCCGGTGGCCGGCGTCGATCTGGCGCTGCTGGCCAGCGCCGCGCTGGCCGTGCTGGCGGCGCGCCGGCTCGGCCGACGCGCGCGCCTGGCCAGCAGCAGCCCTGTGGCGGAGGCCGCCCATGCGTGAGCCCCTGATGCTGCTGGCGGCGCTGGCCGCCACCGTGGCCGGCCTGGGCTGGTTGGCGCTGGCCATGGAGGTGCATTGGCAGCAGGTGTGCGGCGCCAGGCCGCTCACGCCCGCCACCGTGGGCGGCCTGCGCCTGCTGGGCGCTGCCGGCCTGCTGGGCTCGCTGGGGCTGTGCCTGAGCGTCGACCATGTCTCGATGGCCTCGCTGGTCTGGGTGATGACCCTGGCCGGCGCGGCCCTGCTGATCGCCTTCACGCTGAGCTGGCGGCCGCAGTGGCTGGCACTGCTGCTGCTTCGGCGGCCCGGGCGGACCGGCGCCGGCTGAGCCCCGGGTCTCAGTGCGGCCGCGAGCCCGGCGGGCTCTGCGGATCGCCGCGCAGCTCGCCTCGCCAGCGCTCCAGCATCTGCTGGAATTCGTCGGCAAGCCGGGCATTGTCGAGCGGCCCGGCCTGGGTCGCCGAGGCCAGCGCAGTGCCGATGCGCTTGGCGCGCAGCATCGCGATGCCCTCGATCGCGCCCAGCACGATATGGGCGGCCGAGGCATCGAGCGCATCGCTGGCCAGCATGTCGGCCGCCTCGCGCAGAACCAGCATCTCCTGCTCGATCTCGGCGGTATTGAGGCCGCTGCGGCGCAGCGCCGGAAGCAGCACCAACTCCTCCAGCCGCCAGCTCAGTTCCAGCGCCAGCAGCAGTTGGCGCTGCGCCTGCGCGACCCTCTCGGACGGCGTTTGCCGCAGCGCATCGAAGCACTCTTCATTGGCGGCGCGCAGCTCGGCAAACAGCGCGTTCACGTCGCGCTGGCGCGGGCGTTCGGGGCTCATTGCGAGGGAGCCGGGCCGAGCTGGCTGCCACTGCCGCGCAAGGCGCCACCCTCGCCTTCCCAGGTATTGACTTCCTGGGGCTTGACGGGGCTGCCGGCCACCGCAGCGTGCTGCTGCTGGCGGCGGGCCTGGCGGCGCCACAGCGCGATGCCGGCCAGCAGGGCCGAGACGATGCCTATGCGTTTGCTGATCATGGGGCTGCTCCTTGATGAATGCCTGGGACACCACCGCGATGGCCCATGCACCGATCTTGGTCGAGCCCGGCCGGGCCGGCTATATCGGCGCGCCGCTTCCTGCTGTAGGACAAGGCCGACCGCTGCACGCCCGGGGGGGGCCGTGTCACCAGCGGCTTTGCACCGTGACGCCGATGCGGCCGCCGCGCGGCTTGAAGGACACGGTGGTCTGGCCGCTGAGCTCGACGCGCACGCCGCGGCGCAGATCCTCGTAGGGCTTGCGGCTGTCGAACACCAGACCCATGCGCAGCTGGCGGGCTTCGTCGGCCGACACCAGCCCCGGCTCGGGCACGGTTCGAGAGGCGTTCAGCAGCGGGGTCTGAAGGACCAGTTCGGAGCGCTGCCCGGTGGCGAGCGAGACGCCCAGCAACAGACCGGCCTGGCGCACGCCGCCGTTCGCGCTCAGCAGGCCCTCGCGCTGCTCCACGCCCAGGCCCAGACCCAGCGCTCCCGCGCGAGGACGCATCCACACCATGGTCTGGCGCGCGCTGGTCGAGGTGCCGGCGCCGGGACCCAGCGCCGGCGCCGCGCCGCTGGTCGCCAAGGGCTCGCCCTGGTTCACGCTGAGTCTGAGTACCGAGCCATCGAGCGCGACCCGCTCGGACAGATCCTGCGCCAACGCCGGCGAAACCAGGGCTACGGCGCAAAGACAAGCCATCAGGCAGCGACAAGCGCCAACCGAGGCAGAAGCTGCTGAGCCCGTCATGTCCGCACTCCTTCGCAAAGACGCCTCCATCGTAGGCAGGGAGGCGGTCCGGCGCTGTCGGCGGGCAGCGCCGGCCGGCGTCGGACGCCGCCGACAACGCGCAGGCGCCTTGTTCAAACTATGGAAGCAAGCCCGGGCAAATACCAGGCAGGCCGGCGACACAAGATCGCGCAAGGTCGGCAAAAGTCACGGTTCCTCTTGCGGCGGGTCCGCACTCAGCGCGGCCAGCCCTGCAAAGGCCATCAGCCCCAGCCCGGCCGAGAACCACATGGCCTGCGCGCCCCAGCGCGCCAGCAGCAGACCGAACAACCAGGGCGCCAGCGCCTGGGCAAAGCGCGCCGGCACCGCCAGCAGCCCCTGCCGGTGGCCGTAGCCTTGCGGACCGAACAGCGCCAGCGGCAAGGTCCCCCGGGCGATCGTCAGCACGCCATTGCCACCGCCATGCAGCAGCGCGAACACGGCGGCCAGCGGCGCGCCGAAGCCGGCCAGCAGGACCGCGCCGATCGGATGCATCAGCGCCGCCAGCCGCGCCGACAGCAGCGGATGGAGCCGCCGCAGCAGGCCGAACTCCAGCAGCCGGCCGGCCACCTGGGCCGGCCCCACCAGGGCCCCGACCGCCACGGCCGCCGCCAGGCTGGCGCCGCCAGCCTGCAGCAGGCCCGGCAGGTGCGCCGCCATCGCGGTGCTGATGAACATCGTGATGGCGAACACCACTGCCAGCAGAGCGGCCGCATGGCGCGAGCCGACCACCGTCGGCTCGGCGGCCGCCGTCGCGGCCCTTGCGACATCCGACTTCGGCCCCGCAGCGGGCTTGTCGACCTCGGGCAAGCACCCGTTCAGCGGCAGGCCCAGCAGCAAATGCAGGCCGGCCCAGGCGAAGCAGGCACCGCGCCAGCCGAA
Source organism: Paucibacter sp. M5-1 (assembly GCF_027498415.2). Lineage (NCBI taxonomy): Bacteria > Pseudomonadati > Pseudomonadota > Betaproteobacteria > Burkholderiales > Sphaerotilaceae > Roseateles > Paucibacter sp. M5-1. The sequence continues at coordinate 5,873,360 of NZ_JAPZLM020000001.1, read as the reverse complement.
CTGCAGCTCCATCAGGCTCGACAAGGGCCAGCCCACGGTGCTGGCAAAACCGGCGATCAGGGTGATGCCGGTGATGCTGTTGCGCGCCTCGTGGCCATACAGCCGCACCAGGGTCGCGAAGGCCGCTTCATACAGCCCGCCACCCATCGCCAGCCCGAGCAGCAGCCAGGCCCCGAACAGTCCGACCCCGTCGCGCGCCAGGCCCAGCGCGGCCAGCCCCAGCGCGAACAGCAGGCTGCTGCCCATCAGCACCGGCCGGCCACCCCAGCGGTCGATAGCCCGGCCGGCATAGGGACCCAGCAGCGCACTGGCGATCAGGGCCATCGAGAAGGCCGCGAACACCGTGGGCGTGCTCACCCCCAGATCGGCGGCCATGGGCGCGGCCAGCATCGCCGGCAGGTAATAGGACGAGGCCCAGGCCAGGGTCTGGGCCGTGCCCAGCGCCGCCACCGTGCCGCTGCGCTGCAAGGCCGCCATGCGCTTCAGCCGCAACAGGCGGTGCTGGCCGCACTGGCCTTGCTGCCGCAGCCACGGCGCACGGCCGGGCCGCTGCTGCAGACGCCGGTCTGAGGCAGCTCCAGCTCCACCCGGTCGGCCGCCTCGGTGTCGCCGGCCAGCGCCGCCGCGACCGAGCGCGCCTGCTCGAAACCGGTGGCCATCAAGAAGGTCGGCGCGCGGCCATAGCTCTTGACGCCCAGCGTGTAGAAGCCCGGCTCCGGATGGGCCAGCTCGCGATGCCCATGTGGGCGCACCGTGCCGCAGCTGTGCAGATTGGGATCGATCAGCGGCCCCAGAGCCTCGGTCGACTCCAGCCAGGGGTCGAGCTTCAGGCGCAGCTCGCTGCCCAGGCTCAGATCGGGGCGCTGGCCGGTGGCGACGATCAGCTCGTCGAAGCCGCTCAGGGTCAGGTCTTGCCCTTGCACGGTCAGGCTGCCGTCGTCCTCCTGGCGCAGCGCGGCGATGCGCAGCCCGCCGAAGAACTCCAGCCGGCCTTCATCGCGCAGCGCCCGCAGCGCGCTGCCGAGCTGGCCGCGGGCCGGCAGCGCGTCCAGCGCGCCGCCGCCGAAAGCACGCGCCGGCGCGGCCGTGCGGGTGGCCCAGGCCAGGCGGGTGCCCGGCACCTGCTGCGCCAGCTCGGCCAGGGCCAGCAGCGCATTGGCGGCCGAGTGGCCCGCACCGAGCACCAGGGTGCGGCGGCCGGCATGGCGCGAGCGCGCCGTGCCCAGCACATCGGGAATGCCGTAGGCGATGCGAGCCGCCAGCTCGGGCTCGCCCAGCGCCGGCAGGCCGTTGGCACCGGCCGGGTTCGGTTGGCCCCAAGTGCCGGTGGCGTCTATCACCGCGCGGGCGCGCAGCTCGAGGGTCCGGCCATCGCTCTGCGTGGCGCGGATCACGAACGCCGCCTGCTCGCGGCCGGTGGTCTTGACCTTGTCGAAGCCCTCGCGGCTGAGCGCCGTCACGCGGGTACCGAGCCGCAGCGCGGCCGCCACCGCCGGCAGCGCGGCATAGGGCTGGAGCACGCGATCGACGATCTCGCGCGCCAGCGGCAGCTCGTCCTCGGGGGGCGCCTGCCAGCCGCCACCGGCGCGCAGCTGGCTGGCCATCGCGGCGTCGAGGTTGTAGCGCCAGGGCGAGAACAGGCGCACATGGCCGTAATCCAGCAGGTGCGCACCAACCGAGGCCCCCGCCTCCAGAATCAGCGGCGTGATGCCGCGCTCCAGCAAGTGGGCGGCGGCGGCCAGGCCCACCGGGCCGGCGCCCAGCACGGCCACCGGCAGATCGCCGGCGGAGCCAGCCTGGGTCGGGGCATCGTCCTCGGCCAGCAGCAGCGCCATCGCGGTGGCCGAGGCCGGGCAGGCGCCGCGCAACTCGGCCGAGGCCTGCAGTGCGGCGGGCAGCGCGGCGCATTCGACGTGCTCGAAGCCCAGACGCTCGAAATAGCCGGCGGCCGCCGTCGTCAGCAGGAAGAGCCGGCGCAGGCCGCGCCGCCGGGCCTCCTCGAAGAGCGTGGCCAGCAAGCGGGCGCCAATGCCTTGCTGCAGCAGCCCGGGCGCCACCGCCACCGAGCGCAGCAGGCCGATATCGCCGTAGCGCTCGATGCCGGCGCAGCCGACCAGTTCGCCGCCCTGCTGGGCCAGCAGGAAGTGCGCGAGATGCTCGCGGGCACCGTCCAGCGGCAGCCGATGAGCATCGAGCAGCGCGCTGATCGCGGGCCAGTCGGCCGGGCCGGCCTGGCGCAGGGAGATAGGGAGGGTCGTCATGATTTATCCGTCCTTGTTCCGTTCGCTGGCGGGCAGGCAGCACATCGCGCTGTGATCCGCCCGCAGGGTTTTGAGCAGCAGCAGCAGCGCGGTTTGCACCGCTTCGCGCTGCGGGGCTGCAAGCGTGGCCAGCAGTTGCTCCGCATGGCCGTCCAGCAAGCCGTTGAGCTCGCTAACCCGTGCCTCGCCAGCCGGGCTCAGACCCACCAGCCAGCTGCGCGCATCGGCGGGGTTGTCGGTCTTGAGGACCAGGCCCTTGGCCGCCAGGCCCTCGACGGCGCGGCTGACCCAGCTCTTCTCCAGCAGCAGCCGCGTGCCCAGCTCCGACATGGGCAGCGCGACACCAGCCCGAGCCAGCTCGGTCAGGATGTGGCACTGGGTCGGCGTGGTCTGGCAGCAGTCGGCCACCAGGCGCTGGGCCCGGGTGTAGAGCCGCGCCACTTCGCGCAGCAGTTCGCCGGCCGAGGCGGAGGAGGTATTCATGAGGTTGTGGATAGCAACTAGTTGCTGGCACGGTAGTCCTCGCGGATTTGGTTGTCAATAGCATCTATCTAGTCAAAGATGAGGGCGGCGCAGCGATGGGCTGCCGCCTCAGTGCGTCGGCCCGGCCGGCGCGTCCAGTTGGTTCAGGTAGTCGTCGATCTCCAGCGCCGTGCTGCGCGCGCTGCGCATCACGCCGACCAGGGTGGCCGAGGCCGCACCGACCCAGTCGCCATAGCCCAGCAGCCACAGCCGCGGCTCGGCAATGCTGCGCGTGCCGTTCACCGCGATGCGGCCGGTGCCCGGGTCCGGCAGGCCCAGCGGCGCCAGATGGTCCAGCGCGGGCTTGAAGCCGGTACACCAGATCACCGCGTCGAAGGCCTGCGCCTGGCCATCGGGCCAGACCACGCCCTCGGCCGTGAAGCGCTCGAAGGGCGGACGCGCCGTCAGCACCCCGCGTTCGCGCGCGGCCCGCACCGGCGGCACCATCACGACGTCGCCGAAGCCGCCGGGCAACTCCTCGAGCGGCTCACCGCGCTGCTGGGCCCGCCAGCGCGCGGTGGCGCGCTCGAACAGCACCCGGCCGTCGACCTCGTCGGGCAGGAACTGCGGCGGCCGTTCGGTGACCCAGACGGTCTGCGCCGCATGTTCCGACAGCTCGGCCAGGATCTGTGCGCCGGAGTTGCCGCCGCCCACCACCAGCACACGCTGGCCGGCAAACGGGGTCGGGTCTTGATAGTGGGCCGAATGCAGCTGGCGGCCGCGATAGGCGGCCCGGCCCGGATAGGCCGGCACGACCGGATGGCGCCAGCTGCCGGTGGCGCTGACCACGCTGCGGGCCAGCCACTGGCGCGCGCCGGCCCGGACGAGCAGGCCCTCGGGCGAGGCTTCGACGCTGTCGACCTGCACCGGCCGCTCGATAGGCAATTCATAGCGCTGCTCGTAGCGCGCCAGATAGTCCAGCAGATGCTCGCGCGAGGGATAGCTGTGGCCCGGCTCGGGCGGCAGCGGCCAGCCCGCCAGCGAACTCCACTGCGCCGGCGAGAACAGGCGCAGCGAGCGCCAGGCATGGCGCCAGGCGCCGCCGGGGCCATCCTCGGCATCGAGGATCAGGAAGCTGCGCCGGCTGCGGCGCAGAAAATAGCCCAGCGACAGCGCGGCCTGACCACCGCCGATAATGAGCACGTCGGGGCTGTTCATCGAGTGCTCTAGATCTTGGCCTGGTTGACGCGCCGGCTCAGCGCCTCGGCGTCTTCCTTGCGCTCGCTGTAGCGGTCCACCAGATAGGGCGAGACATCGCGGGTCAGCAGCGTGAACTTCATCAGCTCCTCCATCACGTCGACGATGCGGTCGTAGTAGCTGGAGGGCTTCATGCGGCCGGCCTCGTCGAACTCCTGGAAGGCCTTGGCCACCGAGCTCTGGTTCGGGATGGTCAGCATGCGCATCCAGCGGCCCAGGATGCGCATCTGGTTGACCGCATTGAAGGACTGGCTGCCGCCCGAGACCTGCATCACCGCCAGGGTCTTGCCCTGGGTCGGGCGCACCGCGCCGCTGCTCAGCGGAATCCAGTCGATCTGGGTCTTCATCAACCCGGTCATCGCGCCATGGCGCTCTGGCGAGCACCAGACCATGCCCTCGGACCACTGGGCCAGCGCTCGCAGTTCCTGCACCTTGGGGTGGGTGTCCGGCGCGCCATCCACCAGCGGCAGGCCGGCCGGGTCGAAGACACGCACCTCGGCCCCCATGGCCTCCAGCAGCCGGCCGGCTTCCAGCACGGCCAGCTTGCTGTAGGAGCGCTCGCGCAGCGAGCCGTAGAGCAGCAGGAAGCGCGGCCGGTGCCGGGACGGCGCGGCCACGCTCAGGCGCTCCTGGGTCGGTGGCTCGAACAGGGCCGGCTGCAGGGCCGGCAAGCTGGCTTGCGGAAACAGGGGATCAGACATGGCGCTCGGAGGCAGATGGACGGGGAGACTGGCGGGCAGTCGCCGGCCGCAGCAGCCGATGCACGCCCAGCGCCAACGCGGCGCCCAGCAGCTCGGCGAGGACAAAGCCCGGTGCGCTGGCCGGCGCGATGCCGGCGAAGCTGTCGCTGAACATGCGGCCGAACACGGCGGCCGGGTTGGCAAAGGAGGTCGAGGCGGTGAACCAGTAGGCCGCGCCGATATAGGCCGCGACCATGGCCGCCACCCGCGAAGCCGGCGCCCGCAGTATCACCAGCAGCAGGCCGAAGGTGGCGACGGCCTCGGCAACCCACTGCCCGGTGCCGCTCCTGAGCTTGCTGGAGAACTGCAAGATGCTCAGATCGAACATCGCATGGGCCAGCCAGGCGCCCAGCATGGCGCCCAGCAGCTGGGCGCCGACATAGGGCAGCAAGGCGGCTGGGGGCAGCTCGCCACGCCAGGCCATCACGGCACTGACGGCCGGGTTGAAATGCGCGCCGCTGACGGGGCCGAAGACCTCGATCAGGATGTACAGACCGCCCACCGTGGCCAAGGTATTGGCCAGCAGCGCGATGGCCACATTGCCGCCCGACAGGCGCTCGGCCATCAGGCCCGAGCCGATCACCACGGCCAGCAGCAGCGCGGTGCCCAGGCCCTCGGCCAGCAGCTTCTGGGAGGTGCTTGCATGCATGGGGGGCGCCTCAGCTCTTCGCGATGGCGTTCAGCGCCGCCAGCAGTTCCGGCTTGCTCAGCGACTCCAGCGGCAGCAGCAGCAGCAACTGCAGCATGCGGTAGCCGATGGCCTGGCGGGTCAGCTCGAAGGCACGGCGCTTGCCCTCATCGCCACCCTCGGCGTTCGACGGATCGGCATAGCCCCAGTGCACCTTGACCGGCTGCCCCTGACCGCCGAAGAACACCGGGCATTGCTCGGCCGCGGCACTGTCGCAAACCGTGATCACGAGGGACAGCGGCGGCGCCTCGGGGCCGGTGAACTCGTCCCAGCTTTTGCTGCGGTAGGCGGCGGTGTCGATGCCTGCGTTGTTGAGCGCTTCGATGGCAAAGGGGTTCAGGCGCCCGCTGGGCGCGCTGCCGGCGCTGTGCGCGCGAACATCGCGGCCCAGGCGTGCGGCGAGGTGGTTCAGCATGCCCTCGGACAGCACGCTGCGGGCCGAGTTGTGGGTGCAGAGAATCAGGACGTGGACGGTCATTGCTCTTCCTATTTGGTGGGTTCAGGCGGTGCCGACCATGCCGAGTTCGCGCTGCAGCGAGAGCTTGTCCAAGGTGGCCAGCGGCAGGGCCAGCATCAGCTCGATGCGGCGCTTCAGGATCACGGCCGTGTCCATGAAGGCGCGAAGCCTGGTCTCGTCCGAACCTTCAACGGCCGAGGGGTCTTCCACCCCCCAATGCGCGGTCATCGGCTGGCCCGGCCACAGCGGGCAGACCTCGCCGGCGGCCTTGTCGCAGACGGTGAAGACGAAGTCGAGCGCGGCCGCGCCCGGCTGCGCAAACTCGTCCCAGCTCTTGCTGCGGAAATTGCCGCTGGCAATCTGCAGCTGCGACAAGGTCTGCAGCGCCAGCGGATTGACCGCGCCGGCCGGATGGCTGCCGGCCGAGTGAGCCTGGAAGCGCCCTCGGCCCAGATGGTTCATCAGGCCCTCGGCCAGAATGGAGCGGGCGGAGTTGCCGGTGCACAGGAACAGCACCTGGTAGATCTTCTCGTCGGACATCTAGAACCTCGGCGAAAGAAGGGGGAAAGAAAGGGAGATCGGGGGATTCAGCAGCTGGCGCAGCCGGCGGCGGCCGTCTCGTCCAGGCAGGCCTCGCCCTGGCAGCAGTTGGCGGCCAGATAGGCCAGCAAGGCGTTCATCTGCGCATAGGCGGCGCGGTAGATCAGGTGGCGGCCATCGCGCTCCTGAGTCACCAGGCCGGCATGCAGCAGTTCCTTCAGATGAAAAGACAGCGTCGAGCCGGGCAACGCCAAATGCTCGGCCAGCGCGCTGGGCGTCAGGCCGGCCGGCCCGGCCACGACCAGGGCCCGGAACACCTGCAGCCGCGCGGCCTGCGCCAGCGCGGCCAGCGATTTGATGACTTGTTGCTCTTCCATATTTCCATCTTAATCGAAATACAGAATAAACAACAAGACCCCGGGAGCGGCCGGGCCCGCATCGCAGCAAAACAATCCCACGCTGCGGACGAATAAGGGGTAGCCTCGGACGGGAAGCCGGCACAGACGGGCAACACCACTCCCGGCCTCGCGCCGCACGCAGTCAACCGCAGGCCCTACCATGTCCCACGCCGCTTTTTTTCACCAGCCTTCGGAAACCGTCCGCTTCTATGTTCCAGTCGGTACCGGACAGGTAGGCGCCAGCGTCAGCCGCGCGACCCTGCATCATTGCTTCCGCCCCGGCGCGCAGGACGAGGATCCGTTGGAAACCTTCGAGGCCTTCTCGGCCGAGCTGGCCCTGGCCGTGCAGCGCCGTGTCGCCCAGGGCGCGCTGGAGCCGGTGATGCTGCGCGAGTTCGATCTGCGGTCCGAGCAGCGCCAGAAATAAAAGAACCCGTGATCGGCTGATCACGGGTTCGACCTCGCCCGCTGGCGAGGATCAGCGAGGGAGGGTCAGCTCTTGCCGAACTGGGCCTTGGCGCCGGAGATGCAGGCGCTCTTGGCATCGCCCGCCAGCGCATCGCACTTCTCGACGGCGACCTTGTAGTTGGCATCGCGCTTGTCCTCGGCGGCGTCCTTACGCGCCTCGCCGACCTGCTTGCCCAGCTTCGCGTCCGCCAGGGCCTTGGTCTCGGCGGCCTTGGCCTCCTTGACGCAGACATCCTTGTCGTTGCCGGCCTTGTCGTCGCACTTCTCCTTGGCCACCTCGTACTCGGCCTTGGCCTTGGTGGTCAACACCTTGGTCTGGTCGGCCGGCTTGCCGCTATGGGCGTACTCGAGTTCGGCCAGGGCCACTTTCTCCTTGCCCTTGGCCTGCTCTTCGCAGACATCCTTGGCATTGCCCGACATCGCGGTGCAGGCGGCCTTCGCGGCCTTGTACTCGGCGCTGATGCGGGTCTTGCCGGCCTTGTACTCGTCCTTGCTGATGGTGGCGGCCTGGGCCACCGGCAGTGCCAGCAGGGCGGAAATCAGCAGTGCAGATTTGATCTTGAAGCTGGTGTTCATGGAGGCGTCCTCTCTAGGGTTGATGGAGTGGCCTCAGTATGCAAATCACCCTGGGCCCAGGCCTAGCAGAGGAACGCCCGGCCTGGCGTAGTCGGCGTCCTACATGGGCTGGCGCTGTGCGCCTATGGGCCGATATCGACGAAGTTTCTACAGTGCAGTCATGGCTTGTCGCAGCTTGCGCAGTCCACTGCCCTCACCACTCCAAGGAGATTCTCATGACCATTCGCCATACCTTTGCCATCGGCCTGACCACGCTGGCCTTGCTCGCCACCACCGGCTGCGCCGTCACCCGCGGCCAGCAATCGGTCGGCGCCTACGTCGATGACGCGGCCATCACCACGGCCGTCAAGGCGCGCTTTGTCGACAACACCAATGTCGCGGCCTCGGCCATCAGCGTCGAGACGATGAAGGGCACCGTGATGCTGTCGGGCTTCGCGAAGAACAGCACCGAGAAGAGCACCGCCGAAGCACTGGCCTGGAAGGTCGACGGCGTCAAGGCGGTCAAGAACGAGATCACCGTTCGCCCCTGAGGCCGCCCCGGCGGCACGGCCGTCAGTCCTCGGGTTTCGAGACCGGGGCTGGCTTGCGTCGTCGGCGCTGTCGCCAGGCCAGATAGGTCTGCATCAGCGGCTGGGCCGTCACGCCGTGAGCCACGATGGAGGCCACCACGGTCCACAGCGTCAGCGACAGCAGGATGTCGGCCACCTCGCCCGAGACGCCGGCATCCAGCGCATAGAGCAGATAGAACACCGAGCCGATGCCGCGGATGCCGAACCAGCCTATCATCCCGCGCAGCGGCGCCGTCAGCCCCTCGCCGAGCGTCGCGCCCAGCGCCGACAGCGGCCGCAGCAGCAGAATCATCAGCGGCACGAACCACCAGGCGGCCGGCAGCGGCTTGGCATAGGCCAGCATCGCCCCGACCAGCAGCACCAGCGTCAGCTCGGCGAGCTTTTCCAGCTGCGTGTTGAAAGCCTGCACCGCATCGCGCATCGTCGCGCTGGCATGGTGGGGATGGGTGGCCAGTGTGTCGTAGGAGTGGCCGGCCGAGTCGAGCGGTGGCGCCAGCGGCCGGCTCTCGGGCCGGGGCCGCTCCCGCACCCGCTGCAAAGCCATGCCGGCAGCAAACACCGCCAGAAAACCCGAGCTGTGGCTCAGCAAGGCCAGGCCGTTGGCCAGACCCAGCAGGCCCAGGCCCAGGAAGACATCGAGCCCGATCGCCTCGTGATGGCGGCTGCGCAGATAGACCACCAGCCAGCCGGTGGCCGCGCCCAGCGCGGCGCCGATCGCGATACCGCCCAGCGTGGCCCATAGCAGGTCCAGCGTCCACCAGCGCCAGCCCCCGTCGCCCAGCTCGTGCAGGCCCAGCAGGCCCAGGCCCAGCATCACGAAGGGAAAGGCCGCGCCGTCATTGAGCCCGCCCTCGCCGGCCAGGCTGAAGCCCAGGCGCTCCGGGTCGGTGCCGGCGTCCGAGGGCAGATCGGAGGCCAGCACCGGATCGGTCGGCGCCAAGATCGCGCCCAGCAGCACGGCCGCACCCAGCGGCAGCTCGAGCAGCCAGACGCCGATCAGCGTCACCATCAGCACCATCGCGCTCATCGACACAAAGGCCAGGCGCAGCGGCAGGCGCCAACGCCGGTCGCGCAGCGGCACCCCCAGGCGCAGCCCGACCGCGAACAGCGAGATCAGCAAGCCCAGCTCGGTCAGATGCATCAGCGCGCCGGCATGGGCCTGCGGATCGGGGCGCAGTACATCGATGCCGTCCGGCCCCAGCACACAGCCCAGGCCCAGATACACCATCGCGCTGCTCAGCGGCAGCCGGCCCAGCAAGGTGCCGGCCAGCACCATCGTGATCAGCAGCACGCCGACAAACAAGGACCAGAACTGCATGGACGGGAAAGGGATAACGAATGTCGATCCAGCATGAGGCCCGGTGCGGCGTGCGTCTGTGCTGCAGCACGCATAGGGCCGGCCCGCCGGCGGGCCAAATGCGCTACCGTCGCGGCATGAACAACACCAGCGCCCCACCCGACCGCATGCACAGCATCTCCAGCCTGTTCGAGCCCGAGTTCAGCCAGCGCTTGTGCGAGATCTTCGAACAGCACATCGCCTTCAACCAGGTGCTGGGCCTGCGGATCGACAGCCTGGAGGCCGACCGGGTCAAGGCGCATATCACGATGCGGCCCGAGCTGATCGGCCATTTCACCCATCAGCGTCTGCATGGGGGCGTGATCAGCGCCACCCTCGATGCGATGGGCGGGCTGGCCGTGATGGCGGCAACCGGCGCGCGCCATATGGACGAGGCGCCGCTGGCCCGGCTGGCGCGCTTCGGCAAGCTCGGCACCATCGATCTGCGCATCGACTATCTGCGCCCGGCCACCGGCCCGCGCTTTCACGCCACGGCCGAGGTGCTGCGCCTGGGCAGCCGGGTGGCCTCGACCCGCATGGAGTTCAAGGACGCCGAGGGCCGTCTGCTCAGCAGCGGCGCTGGCGCCTACATCGTGTCCTGAGCGGGCGGCCTACTTCTTGGCCGGCGTCTCGGCCTTCTTCTCGAAGGGCAGCAAGTCGCTGGGCAGCACCTTCAGCAGGGCCAGGCAGGCGCCCTTGGACTCGGTGAACTTGTTCAGCTCGCCCATCTCGCAGCGGTCGCCGCCATGCACCTGCAGCTTGGCGATCTCGCCGCAGCCGATGCCGGCGAACTGCAGCGCGCGTCTATGCTGGTCGCCCGGCCGCACCGGACCGAAGCCGGTCAGCTGGGTCATATAGGCCACATCGTTGGCGCGCAGCACGGTGAAGTCGGGCACCACGCTGCGAATCTCGTAGTCCAGCTTATTGCTCAAGGCCAGCTCGAAGCGGCAACCGCCGGGCGCCTCGACACGCCGCTCCAGCCGCAGCTCGGCCTGCAGCAGCGGCTTGGCCGGTGCCGCCGACGCAGCGGGCGCTGCCGGTGCGGTCGCATCGACATAACGCCAGCTGCCGTCGTCTTTGAGCAGGATGCGCCGGCCCTGCTCGTCCTTCAGCTCGAAGTCGGCCAGCGCGCCGCCAGCCAGCACGGCCAGCCCGGTAGCGACCAGCGCCGCGCGCAGGCTTTTTACTGTCTCGATCATGCGGAATTCCGTCCCGGTTGTTTTCAGGTGGCTAGCATAGTAGCGGGCTCGCCGCTGATGCTCGAAAGCCCGCCCCGGACACGACGCCGGCTTGGCATAAAGTCCCAGCGAGACCTTCCGATGCCGACCATGCCCGACGCGCCCTCCCGCCCCGCATCGCCTTCGCCCGCCCCCGCCGAGCAGACCCTGCAGCTGCTGGAGCAGGCCGATGCCGCGCTGGCCCGGCAGCAATGGCCGGTGGCGCTGGCGCTGGCCACGCAGGCCCTGGGCCGCGCGCTGCACGATGCACAGCGCGCCCAGGCCTTGCTGATGCAGGCGCGCGCCCATTGGCAGATGGGTGCGCTTTGGCAGGTCTATCTGCCGGCGCTGGAAGTGGGTCGGCTCGGACGGCTCAGCAGCAACGCCCGCACCGAGGTCGACGGTCTGACCCTGGCCGCGTTTGCGCTGGCCGAGCTGGGCCTGGCCGACGAGGCCAGGCCGATCAGCCTGGAGGCCCTGGCCGCCGCCGGCGACTCGGCCGAGCTGCTGCCGCGCACGCTCAGCTGCGCCGCCCATGTGCACGCCCGCCTCGGCGATGTCAGCCATGCCGAGCTGATGCATATGCGGGCCATCTCGCTGGCCCGCGAGTCGCACGACGCCAATCTGCTGGCGCTGGCCTTCATCAACCTGCTGCTGTCGCTGGGCCAGGCCTACGAGGAATTGCTGCACGGCCGCGGCGAAGCGGCCGCGCAGATCGCGCTGGTCCATGCGCCGCGCTTCCTGGCCCAGGCCAGCGGCCTGCTGGCCGATGAACGCCTGCCGGCCACCGCACGAGCCGGCCTGCAGCTCGCCGCCGGGCATCTGGCCCTGCTGTGCGGCCGCCTGGAGCAGGCCGAGCCCTGGCTGGCGGCCGCCCACCGCCAGTACAGCGAGCAAGGCACCGGCTACAACCGCCTGGCCGCCGAGCACAGCCTGGCCGAGATGGCGCTGCGCCAGGGCCGGCCGGCCGAGGGCCTGAGCTGGCTGGACGGGCTGCTGGCGCCCCAGCCCGGCCACGGCAGCTTCAGCCTGCGGCTGCCGGCCTTGCGCACCGCGCTGGCCTGCCTGCGAGCGCTGGACCGCAGCGAGGCCGCGCAGGCCGTGGCGCTGGAGCTGGACGAAGCGTTGCGCGCCCGCCAGGCCATGCGCGAGCAGGCGCTGGGCGTGCTGCACCGGCCCGAGCTGCCCTGATCGCGGCGCGGACCTGGCGCCGTGGTGGAGAATGCCGGCCATGGCTTTCCGACCCCTCCCCCTCCCCGCCGGCGTGGCCGGCCAGCTCTGGCTGCAATCGATGCCCGGCCGCCTGGAGTCCTTCGGCAGCTTTCTCGACGAGGCGCGCGCCCGCAGCCTCAGCCTGGTGGTCTGTCTCAATCCGCTCGAAGAAGTGGCCCAGCTCTCGCCGGCCTATCACAAGGCGATTGCCGAGGGCCGGCTGCCGTTTCGCTGGCAGCATCTGCCGATGCGCGATTTCGGCCTGGGCGCCGACCCGAGCGCTTTCGCCAAGGGCGTGGAGCTATTGCAGCACAGCCTGGTGCTCGGCGACCGCGCGCTGCTGCACTGCGCCGCCGGCATCGGCCGCACCGGCACGGTGGCGGCCTGCGTGCTGAAGGCGCTGGGCCTGACGACCGAGCAGGCGCTGGCGGCGGTGCGCGCGGCCGGCTCCAACCCGCAGTCGGCCTTGCAATCGGGTTGGATCGAGCAGTTCTGATGCAGGTGCTGCATGCCGACGCGGGGCTGATCGTCGTCAACAAGCCCGCCGGCCTGCTGTCGGTGCCCGGCCGCGGCGCGGACAAGCAGGACTGCGCGGTCCACCGGCTGCAGCAAAGCTTCCCCGACGCGCTGACCGTGCACCGGCTCGATATGGCGACCTCGGGCCTGCTGCTGTTCGCGCGAGGCGCGGCGATGCAGCGCGCGCTGAGCCTGGACTTCGCCGAGCGCCGCGTCGCCAAGCGCTATATCGCGCTGCTGCAGGGCCGGCTCGACACCGGCGGCGCCTGGGCCGAGATCGACCTGCCGCTGAGCGCCGACTGGCCGAACCGGCCGCGCCAGCAGGTCAATGCCCAGACCGGCAAGCCCTCGCTGACACGCTACCGCAGCCTCGCGCACGAAGGCGGCCAGACGCGGGTTGAGCTCGAGCCCATCACCGGCCGCTCGCACCAGCTGCGCGTGCACATGCTGGCGCTGGGCCATGCCATCGTCGGCGACACCCTCTACGGCGGCCCGGTCGCCCCCAGACTGTTTCTGCATGCCTGCCATCTGGCGCTGCCCGCGCGCGCGCTCAGCCTCGATTGCCCACCGGAGTTCTGATACCCCATGAGCGCCCTGCATTCCCCCGCCGCCGACCGCAACAAGCAGCCCATCCTCGACGCCCTGCTGACCCTGCTGCCGCCCAGCGGCACCGCACTGGAGATCGCCAGCGGCAGCGGCCAGCATGCGGCCCATTTCGCCGCCGCCTTGCCGCGCTGGCACTGGCTAGCCTCCGATCCCAGACCCGAGGCGCTGAGCTCGATCCGGGCGTTGCGACCCGAAGGCCCGGAACCACTGCCTCTCGATGTCCTGCAAGAGCCCTGGCCGCTGCCGCCCGGGCTACCCCCGCTGGATGCGATCTTCTGCGCGAACATGCTGCATGTATCGCCATGGCCCGCCTGCTGCGCGGCCCTGATGCAGGGCGCCGCCCGCCATCTGCGCCCGGACGGACTGCTGCTGATCTATGGCCCCTTCGTGGTGCCGGGTCTTGCCACCGCGGCCAGCAACCTCGCCTTCGATGCCGATCTGCGCGTGCGCGATCCGGCCTGGGGCCTGCGCAATCTCGAGGCCGTGCAGCAGCAGGCCGACGAAGCTGGGCTGGGCCTGCGGGAGTACCGCTCGCTGCCGGCCAACAATCTGCTTTTGATCTTCAACCGGAACCCTCAGCCATGAAGCTCTACATCATCACCGGCGCCTCGCGCGGCATGGGCGAGGCCATCGCCCGCCAGCTGATCTCGCCCGAGCATCTTGTCATCGGCATCTCGCGCCGCCGCAGCGCCAGCCTGGCCGCCGGGCCCGGCCTGGAACAATGGGAGCAGGACCTGGCGGAGCCGCTGGACGCGGCTGAGCGCCTGCAGGCCTGGCTGGCGGTGCAGGACCCGGCCCGCTTCAGCCACGCCGCCCTGATCAACAACGCCGGCGTGATCACGCCGCCCGGGCCGATCGATGCGGTGCCGCTGGCCGAGCTGTCGAGCGCGCTGCGGGTCGGGCTGGAGGCCACGCTGCTGCTGTCCAGCGCCTTTTTGCGCGCCACGCGGCATTGGACGGCCGACAAGCGCTTGCTGAACATCTCCTCCGGCCTGGGCCGCCGGGCCATGGCCGGCAGCGCGCCCTACTGCGCGGCCAAGGCCGGCATGGACAATCTGTCGCGCGCGATCGCGCTGGACGAGGCCGGGCGCGAGCACGGGGCCCGCATCGTGTCCTTGGCGCCGGGCATCATCGACACCGAGATGCAGAGCCAGCTGCGCGCCGGCGACCCGGCCGCCTTCCCCGACCAGCCGCGCTTTGCTGCCTTCAAGGCCGAGGGCCAGCTCGACAGCCCCGAGGCCGCCGCCGCCAAGGTGCTGCGCTATCTGGCGCGCGCCGATTTCGGGGAGACAGTGCTGGCCGATGTGCGGGATGCCTGAGCGCGAGCCTGGGCGGAGCCGGCTCAGGTCTTGAACACCGCGACCGCCTGACCCAGGCTCTCGGCCTGCAGCCGCAGGCTCTCGGCAGCGGCCGCCGATTCCTCGACCAGGGCCGCGTTCTGCTGGGTCACCTGGTCCATCTGCATCACCGCATCGCTGACCTGATCGATGCCCTGGCTCTGCTCCTTGCTGGCCATGCTGATCTCGGAGATCAGCGTCGTGACGCTCTGCACCTGGGCCAGCAGATCGGTCATGGTGCGGCCGGCGTCCTGCACCTGGGCCGAGCCGGCCTCGACGCGCGCGGCGCTGGCCGAGATCAGCTGCTTGATCTCCTTGGCCGCATCGGCCGAGCGGCCGGCCAGCGTGCGCACCTCGCCGGCCACGACCGCGAAGCCACGGCCCTGCTCGCCGGCCCGCGCCGCCTCGACGGCCGCATTCAAGGCCAGGATATTGGTCTGAAAGGCGATGCTGTCGATCACACCGATGATGTCGCCGATCTTGCGCGACTGCTCGCTGATGCCCTCCATGGTCTGCACCACGCCCTGCACCGCCGCGCCGCCGCGCTGAGCCACGGCCGAGGCACTGTCGGCCAGCCGGCTGGCTTCGGCGGCGGTGCTGGAGTTCTGCTTGACGGTCGAGGTCAGCTGCTCCATCGAGGCCGCCGTCTCCTCCAGGCTGCTGGCCTGCTCTTCGGTGCGCTGGCTCAGGTCCATGCTGCCACGGGCGATCTCGGACGAACCGCTGGTGATCGATTCGGCGCAGTCGCGCACCTGGGAGACCATGGCCAGCAGGCTGGTATTCATGGTCTTCAGCGCGCTCATCAGCTGGGCGGTCTCATCCTTGCCTTCGACCTCGATCTGGGTGCGCAGGTCACCGCCGGCCACGGCGCTGGCGACCTGCACTGCGGCCGACAGCGGCCGGGTGATCGAGCGCACGATCAGCCAGGCGCCCCAGGCCGCGGCGCTCAGCACCAGCGCAAAGATCAGCAGGCTGCGCCAGATCATCGTGTTGAAGGCCTGCTGGCTGGCCTCGTAGTCGGACTCCGCCACCTTGAGCTGCAGCTCGGTCAGTGCCAGCAGGATCTCGGCCACCGGATCGATGGCCGGATACATCTGATCCGCCGCATAGGCCGCCATGCCGGGCTTGTCGCCCGCCCGTGCCAGAGCCAGCAGACGCTGGCCGGCCACATCGGCCAGCTTCATGCTGGCCTCGGCCTTGCGCACCAGCTCGGCCTCCTCGGCCGTCAGCCGGGTCGCGGTATAGGCCTTCCAGTTCTTGACGATGACCTGGTGGTTGTCCTCGATGGTCTTGACGGTGGCCGGCGGGGACAGCGCGCCGTCGCGCATCTTGTGGGCCGCGTCCACATAGCCCACCGCATAGGCATCGGCCACCAGCTTGAGCTGCTTCAGCGGCACCACCCGGTCATGGTAGGTGGCACCAAGCCGCTGGTTGGCCTCATGCAGGCGCAGCAGGCTGTTGCCCACCGAAGCCGCCAGCAAGAAAAGCATCAGGGCCACCAGGGCAGCGAGCCGGGCGCGTATGCTGATCGCATTCATGGCGTGGACCTTCTGGACCGGGCGCGCGTAGTTTGGTTTTGCTGTCGCGCCCAGCGGCCATCCCTGTGATGATTATCGGCCGCCGCAAGGCATACTGGACCCCTGCTTCCGGGGGCCGGACTTGAAACAGCGCACCAAGCCCCCAGCTACAAACCGTTTCTACAGGAGATATTGCGTGAAATCACTTGCCTTGTGCACCGTTATCGCCGCACTGAGCCTCAGCCTGGTGGCCGCCGACGTGCAGGCCAAGCGCCTGGGTGGTGGTGGCATGAAGCGCAGCGTGCCGACCCAGCCGGCCAAGCCGGCGACACCGCCGCAAAACGCGCCAGCCCAGCAACAGAATGCGGCGCCGCAGCAGGCCGCCGCCCCGACAGCCGGCGCTGCCGCCGCCGCGCCCAAGCGTTCGTGGATGGGCCCGGTGGCCGGTCTGGCCGCCGGCCTGGGTCTGGCCGCGCTGGCCAGCCATTTCGGCTTCGGCGAGGCCCTGGCCAATATCATGACCATGGTGCTGCTGGGCCTGGTGGTGATGGTGGTGATCGGCTTCGTGATGCGCCGCATGGCTGCCAAGAAGGCTGCGCCGCAAGGCCTGCAGTTCGCCGGCGCCGGCGCGCCCTTTGGCCAGGCCCCGGCACCGGTGATGCCCGCGCCGATGGCGATGCCGGCCGGCGGTTCGGCCCCGGTTGCCGCTGCGCCGGTTTCGGATTTCGACACCAGCGGTTTCGAGCAGATCGCCAAGCGCGTCTTCATCCGCATGCAGGCGGCCAATGACGCCGGCGACCAGAACGATCTGCGCCGCTTCACGACGCCCGAGATGTACGCCTCGATCCAGCAGGAACTGCTGGATCGCAAGGGCACGCAGCGCACCGATGTGCTGGAGCTGCAGGCCCAGGTGGTCGAGCGGGTCGAGGAGCGCGGCGAGCAGATCGTCAGCGTGCGTTTCTCGGGCCTGATCCGCGAGCAGAGCGAGGCCGCCGCCCAGCCCTTCGATGAGGTCTGGCATCTGGTGCGCCCGCTGGACGAGAGCCGTGAATGGGCGATCGCCGGCATTCAAGCGATGGCCTGATACAGACCAGCACCGACCCGAAGCAATTCGGGCGCCGCCTCGAGACCCTGGCCGATGATGGCCTCGGAACGAGGCGGTTTTCTTTTGCCGCCTCTTCTGATCGACCGATCAGCCGACCAGATTGGCCAGCGTCAGCAGGGCCAGCAGCAGCATCCACAGCACGACCGAGCGCCAGACCAGGCCGACCACGCTTTGCAGATGGCCCAGCTGCGGCAGTTGGCCGGGCGTCGAGCCATCGGCGCGGGTGGCCTCGGCATCGCTGCCGGCCTCGAAAGTCTTGCTGCGGTCGGGCGTGATGCCCGGCGCGGCCGAGCCGCCCAGCTGCACGCCCAGAGCGCCGGCGGCCGAGGCCAGGATGATGCCCTCATTGGGATGCAGCCAGAGCTTGGCATCGCGACGCCAGCCGTTCACCGCCTCCTCGAAATTGCCGACGATGGCAAAGCCGGTGGCGGTCAGGCGCGCCGGCAGGTAGTCGACCCAGCCGAACAGCTGGCGCGACAGCTGCATGAGGCGCTCATTGGTCGGCGCATCCAGGGTACGGCTCTTGAAGGCCCAGTAGCGGCTGGCGAACTCGGCCATGCGGTAGAGCACCGCGCCGGCCGGCCCCAGCGCCACCGTCGACAGCACGACGAACCAGAAGAACACGCCGAACACATGGCGATGCGCGGCCAGCAGCGAGTGCTCGATCGCATGGCGCAGCAGCTCGGTGCGCGGCAGCTCGCTGGCGTCCAGATGGCGCCATTCGGCCAGCAGTCGGCGCGCCTCCAGCTCGTCGCCACGCTCCAGCGCGTCGCGGATGTCGGTGAAGTAATGGCTGAACTGCCGGAAGCCCAGGGTCAGGTAGAGCATCAGCACGTTGAAGGCCAGCGCCAGCAGCACGCTGAAGCGGCTCAGCGCGATATAGATCAGCGCGGTGAGCACGGCCGGACCGAGCACGGTGATGGCCCAGACCACGCCGGCGTGGTGTTCGCGTCCCGCGTCGAAGTTGCGACCGGTCCAGCGGACCCAGGCAATGATGGTGTGATGGACCCGGTTGCCATGGGGCAAGGGCTTGAGCTGTTCGCAGATCAGCGCGAACAAGACCGCAAAGAAGTTCATGGCCCGGGATGATAGCGGCGGATGGTGCGCCTCAAGCCCGGATCAGGCGATCAGCAAGCGATAGAGATTGCGCAACATCGCCGCTGTGGCGCCCCAGATGAAATAGTCGTGTGTCTGGCCTGTGCTGTCGGGGCCGCGCCAGGGCATGGACAGGAACTGGCGCGGCCCGCCCTCGAAGCTGAAGAGATGGCGCTGATGATGGGCCGGCGTCATCAGAAACTGCAGCGGCACCTCGAAGGCCTCCGCCACCTCGAACGCGTCGAGCGTGAGTTCGAAGCCGGGCCGCACCAGCGCGACCACCGGCGTGACCTGGAAGGCCGTCACCGTCGTGTAGATCGGCAGCTCACCGATGATCTCGATGTGCTCGCGCGCCAGGCCGATCTCCTCCTCGGTCTCACGCAAGGCGGTGGCCACCGCACTGCCGTCCTCGGGCTCGACCCGGCCGCCGGGGAAGCTGATCTGACCGGCGTGCTCGCGCAGATGGGCGGTGCGGCGGGTCAGCAGCAGCGTCAGCCCCTGCTCGTGCATCACCAGCGGCAGCAGCACCGCCGCCGAGGCCGGCGTGCGCGACGCAAAAATGCCGCCATCGCCGGGCAGCTCGGCTTGCCAGGTCGGCGGCATCGCAAAGCGCTGGCGCAGCGCTTGCGGGGTCAGCGCCGAAGCATCGACCGCCGGCAGATGGGCGTCGACGCCCGTCACGGGTACCAACTGGGGATTCAGGATGGGCGGGCGGGACATCGTCAAAGCATAGAGCGCAAACGACAAAGCCGCCCGGAGGCGGCTTTGCTGCAGGAGCCAGGCAATTAAGCCAGCTTCTCCTTGATACGAGCCGACTTGCCCGAGCGCTGGCGCAGGTAGTACAGCTTGGCGCGGCGCACATCGCCACGACGCTTGACTTCGATCGACGCGATCAGCGGGCTGTACAGCTGGAAGGTACGCTCAACGCCCTCGCCGCTGGAGATCTTGCGCACGATGAAGCTGCTGTTCAGGCCGCGGTTGCGCTTGGCAATCACGACGCCTTCGTAAGCCTGCACGCGCTTGCGCGTGCCTTCAACGACGTTCACGCTGACGATCACCGTGTCGCCGGGGGCGAACGCGGGGATGGTCTTGTTCAGACGAGCAATTTCTTCTTGCTCAAGGGTTTGGATCAAGTCCATTGATTTCTCCTGTGATCATGATGGCGCCAAGGTCGTCAAATCACCAACATGGTGTTCGCGCCGCACAGACCGAGTGGCCGGTGAATCGCCCATCAGAGGATCGAAAAGCCTACGAGTATAACCGTTTTCGGATAGTTCGCAGCTAGGCGCTTGCCAGAAGCTTCAGAAAAGCCTCGTCGCTGCGGCTCAGGCGCCCGGCGGCGCGCGCCGCGACGATCAGATCCGGGCGCCGTTGCTGGGTGATTGCCAACGAGCGCTCGCGCCGCCAGCGCTTGATCTGCGCATGGTGACCCGACATCAGCACCGCCGGCACCGGCAGATCCTCGACCTGCCCCTCCAGCCCGCGCAGGACCTCGGGCCGGCTGTAGTGGGGACAGTCCAGCAGACCGTCGGAAAAACTGTCCTGCTGGTGCGAGGCCGCGTCATTGAGCACCCCGTCCTGCAGACGGGCAATGCCGTCCAGCAAGGCCAGCGCGGGCAACTCGCCGCCGGACAACACGAAGTCGCCTAGGCTCAGTTCCAGCGTCACATGACGGTCCAGGAAGCGTTGATCGATGCCTTCATAGCGGCCGCACAGCAAGACACCGCCCTGCCCTTGGGCCAACTCCTGCATCAGGGCTTGGTCGATGCGTCGACCGGTCGGACTGAAGTGGATCACCGCCGGCGCCGCCTCACCCCCCTGCGCCTGACGTTGCGCCTTGACCGCCGCCAGCGCGCGCTCCAGCGGCTCGACCAGCATCACCATGCCCGGACCGCCACCATAGGGACGGTCATCGACGCGGCGGTAGTTGTCGTCGGCGAAATCGCGCAGCTGCCAGAGCCGGACATCGACCTGCCCGCTTTCGAAGGCGCGGCGCGTCACGCCGCTGCTCAGATGCGGCCCGAACAGCTCGGGAAACAGGGTGATCAGGTCAAAGCGCATCGCGCGCCGCCGCAGGGCTTGCGGGGCTCAGTAATCCAGGCCCCAGTCGACCGTGATACGGCGCTGGTCCAGATTCACGTCATCGACAAAGGCCGAGACAAAAGGCACCAGACGCTCCTGGTCGGGCTTGATCGGCGGGGTCAGGCCGGGCGGCGTGATGCGCAGCACGCTGTGCGGGCCGGCGTCGATCAGATCGGCCACCACACCCAGGGTCTCGCCGGCGCGATTGACGACCGTCAGGCCGATCAGATCGACCCAGTAGTATTCGTCGGTATCAACCTTCGGAAAGGTCGAGCGCGAGACAAAGATGCGCGCACCGCGCAGCGCTTCGGCGCCACTGCGATCACTGACATCCTGGACATTGGCGACGATGCCGTCGCCATGCTCGCGCACGGACAGCACCTTCAAGACCGGCGGCAGGGCGCGGGCCTTGGCGGCCACCGCTGCAGCCGGCTTGTTGTTCTCTTCGCTCGGTTTCAGAAACCAGCGCCGAGAGGAAAACAGGGCCTGGGGGTCATTGGAATAGGCCAGGACCTTGATCCAGCCTTTGACACCCCAGGCGTCGAGCACGCGCCCGATCTCGATGGCGTCATCCGGCCAGGCCAGCTCGTTGGAGCCGGCGGCGGATGCGCGAGAGGTCTCGGACACCATGCTCATTCACTCACTCAGGCCGCGACGGCAGCCGGGGTGGCCTTCTTGGCCTGGTCGACCAGACGGGCGACGGTGGGCGACAGCTGGGCGCCGACACCGACCCAGTAGTTGACGCGGTCCACGGCCACGCGCAGCGGCTCTGCAGCACCGGAGGCGACGGGGTTGTAGAAACCCACGCGCTCGATGAAGCGGCCGTCACGGCGCTGTTGGCTGTTAGCCACGACGATGTTGTAGAAAGGGCGCTTCTTGGAGCCGCCGCGAGCCAGACGAATCACAACCATGATGTTTCCTAAGATTTAGTGACCAACCGCACGAGGAGACACTCAGGGCGAGCAGATCGTTTGACGGCCCATGCTCCGGAATACCCGGGATCACGGTCCGCCGCATTGATTTCGACACCAGCGCCGTAGATACGCCGACCACATCAGGGCGCCCCTCAGAGAACACCACCGCTGCAACCGACCGTCGCCAGAACCCAGCATTATAAACTCTGGTTTCCAACAAATAGCCCATATGCAATCAGAAAACTCCCAAGCGGCCGCCGGCTTGCTGATACGCCCCAGCACCGAGGCCGATCTGCCGGCCATCCGCGAGATCTATGAAGTGGCGGTGCTGCAAGGCACCGGCACCTTCGAAACCGAGGTGCCCGACCTGGCCGAGATGCGGCGCCGCCGCACCGAGGTGCTCAGCCGCAGCCTGCCCTGGCTGGTCGTCGAGCAGGACGGCCTGGTGCTTGGCTATGCCTATGCCAACTATTTCCGCCCGCGCATGGCCTACCGCTTCTGCCTGGAGGACTCGATCTATCTGCGCCCGGGCCATCAGGGCAAGGGCCTGGGCCGCCTGCTGCTGGCCGAGCTGATCGCCCGCTGCGAGGCCGCCGGCGCACGCCAGATGCTGGCCGTCATCGGCGACTCGGAGAACAAGGGCTCGATCGGTGTGCACAGCGCGCTGGGCTTCGAGCACAGCGGCGTGCTGAAAAGTGCGGGCTGGAAGTTCGGCCGCTGGCTGGACGTGGTGATGATGCAGCGCCAGCTCGGCCAGGGTGATCAGAGCAGCCCGGAGCCTCAGTGACGCCCTACAAATCCAAGACCCTGGCCACCTGGCTGGCCCTGCTGCTGGGCAGCTTCGGCCTGCATCGCTTCTATCTGCACGGCTTCGGTGATCGCCTGGCCTGGCTGCACCCGCTACCGACCCTATTAGGGCTGTACGGCCTGCAGCGCATGGATCAGCTCGGCCAGGACGACCGCCTGAGCTGGCTGCTGATGCCCTTGCTGGGCCTGATGCTGGTCAACGCGATGATCTGCGGCATCGTCTACGGCCTGACCCCCGACGAAAAGTGGGACGCCCAGCACAACCCCGGTGCCTCGCCACGCGCCACCGGCTGGGGCCCGGTGATCGGCGTCGTGGCCTGCGTGCTGCTCGGCGGCACCAGCCTGATGACGACCATCGCCTTCAGCGCACAACGGTATTTCGAGAGCCAGGTCGAGACACCGCAGTGACCCGACCAGAAGAAACGGGCCCTCAGGCCCGTTTCTCTATCAAAGTGCCCTGCCAGTCAGAACAAGGTGAAGCTCAACCAGTAGCAGATGCCGGCCACAAAGGCCGAGGCCGGTATCGTGAAGATCCAGGCCCAGACGATATTGCCGGCCACGCCCCAGCGCACCGCCGACATGCGCTGCACCGAGCCCACGCCGACGATGGCGCCGGTGATGGTGTGGGTGGTCGAGACCGGGATGCCCAGTGCCGTCGCCAGGAACAGGGTCAGCGCGCCGCCGGTCTCCGCGCAGAAGCCGCCCACCGGCTTGAGCTTGGTGATCTTCTGACCCATGGTCTTGACGATGCGCCAGCCGCCGAACATGGTGCCCACACCGATGGCGATGTAGCAGATCCACACCACCCAGCCCGGCGGGGAGGTTTCCGTGGCGGCCAGATAACCCGAGGCCACCAGCAGCATCCAGATCAGGCCGATGGTCTTCTGCGCATCGTTGCCGCCGTGGCCCAGGCTGTAGAGCCCGGCGGACACCAGTTGCAGGCGGCGAAACCATTTGTCCACCCGCAGCGGCGAGGCGCGCTTGAACAGATGCGCCACCACCACCATCATCAGCGAGCCCAGCATGAAGCCCAGCAGCGGCGAGACAAAGATGAAGAGCACCGTCTTGCCCACGCCGGTGGCGATCAGCGCCCCGGTGCCGGCCTTGGCAATCACCGCACCGACGATGCCGCCGATCAACGCATGCGAAGAGCTTGACGGGATACCGTAGTACCAGGTGACCACGTTCCACACAATGGCGCCGATCAGCGCACCGAAGACCACATGGTGGTCCACGATGCCCGGCTCGACGATGCCCTTGCCCACGGTCTTGGCGACCGCGTAGTGGAAGACGAAGACGGCGACGAAGTTGAAGAAGGCCGCGAACAAGACCGCATGCTGGGGCTTGAGCACGCCGGTGGACACCACCGTGGCGATCGAGTTGGCCGCATCGTGAAAGCCATTCATGAAGTCGAACGCCACGGCCAGGATGACCAGCATGGCGACGACCCAAAAGGCGACCTGCATTGATTCCATGACAGGCTCGCGCGCTCAGGAATTCTCGAGGACGATGCCCTCGATCAGGTTGGCGACATCCTCGCAGCGGTCGGAAATCGACTCGAGCTGCTCATAGATGGCCTTCAGCTTGATCAGCTCGCGCACATCTTCCTGCTCGCGGAACAGCTTGGACATGGCCGAGCGCATCACGCGGTCGGCGTCCGACTCCAGCTTGTCGATCTCCTCGCAGGTCTTGATCGCGGCCTCGGCCGTCTGCGGCTGGCTCAGCTTGGGCAGCAGCGACACGGCGTACTGCACCCGCTCGCAGCACTTGGCACTCAACTCACCCAGGCGCAACACTTCTTCGGGGATTGAGCGCACGTCATACAGCGACATGGTCTCGGTCGAGTCCTGCAGCAGGTCCAGGATATCGTCCATCGCATTGATCAGGCCGTGGATCTGCTCGCGATCGATCGGCGTGATGAAGGTGCGGTGCAGCAGGCGGTTGACCTCGGCGGTGACGCGGTCGGCATGATGCTCGGCCTTGTCGACCTCGGCGGCGTATTTTTCGCGCAGATTCAGGTCGTTGTAGTTCTGGATCATCAGCATGAAGGCGCGCGCGCCCTCGACGATCTGATCCCCGTGTTCATTGAACAGCTCAAAAAAATTGCCCTCGCGGGGCAGCAGCTTGCCAAACAGCATGAGTTCTCCTTGCGCCGCCGCCCTGCGCATGAGCACATGGACAACGCAATGTCACAAAAAATTCATCACCGCGTCACAAGCGGCAAAGGCAGGAGTGTAACGGCGAGCAGCGCACAAACCGGCGCCGGCCGGTTCAGTCGCCGGGCAGACGCTCCACGCGCTGGCCGGAAACAGCGGCCAAGTGGGGCTGCAAGACACCCAGACCCGGGGCCGTCAAATCAGGGGCGATCTCCAGCAACGGCAGCAGCACGAAGGCGCGCTGGTGCAGACGCGGATGTGGCACGCACAAATGCTCGCTGCGGATCTGCTCGTCGGCGTAGAGCAGCAGGTCCAGATCCAGGGTGCGCGAGGCATTGACAAAAGGCCGCTCGCGGCCATGGGCCAGCTCGATGGCCTGCAGACGGCGCAGCAGTTCCTCGGGCGGGAGCGCCGTCTCAAGCCGGGCCGCAGCGTTCAGATAGTCCGGACCGCTGGCGTCCACCGGCGCACTCCGATACAGGCTGGAGACCGCCAGCAACTCGGTGTCGGGCAAGGCCGCCAAGGCCTCGAGGGCCAAGGTCAGGGTCCGGGCCGTATCGCCCAGATTCGCGCCCAGCCCGATAAAAGCTGACACACGGGCCGGCCCAGCCAGTGTCATTCAGCAGCAGCCGCCTTGGCAGCCGGCTTGCGGCGCCGGCGGCGCTTCTTGGCCGGGCCGCCATCCAGCGAGACCGGCTCGCTGCCATCGGCCGGCAGGGTCGCCGGCTTGGGCGACGCGGTCTTGCGGGGCAGCTGGTGCACCTTGGCGCCGCCACGGCGCTGCTTGTCGGCCTCGCGCGCCTCGTCCAGCAAGGCAGCGCGCTCGTCGTCGCTACCCAGCGCAAAGTCTTCCCACCAGTCGGCCAGGGCCGCATCGGTCTCGCCGGCATCGGCGCGCAGGCGCAGGAAGTCGAAGCCGGCGCGGTAGCGCGGCTGCTCGACCAGGGTGTAGACCCCGCTGCCGCTGCGGCGCTCGAAGCGCGGCTGCATCATCCAGATCTCGCGCATATCGGTGGCCAGCTTGCCGCGACCCGAGATGTCGCCAATGCGGGCATCGAACACCGCATCGATGGCCTGGGCCAGCGCCGGCACGGTCGCCTCGCCCTCCTCGCGGATGCGGGTCCAGCGCTCCAGCACCTCGTGCCACAGCATGCAGGCCAGCATGAAGCTGGGCGACACGCCACGACCCTCGCGCACGCGCAGATCGGTGTCCTCGAAGGCCTGGCGCACAAACGTGCCGCGCACACCCTCGAACAGCTCGCCCTGCTCGTTGAGCATCGCGTCCAGGATGGGGAAGACGCCGCGCGCCAGGCCCTGCTTGCGCAGCTGCTCCAGGCTGGCCAGCGAATGGCCGGTCTGCAAGAGCTTGATCATCTCGTCGAACAGCCGCGAGGCCGGCACATTGGCCAGCAGCGCCGCGCAGGCCTTGACCGGCGCACGCGTCTTGGGCTCCAGCTCGAAACCCAGCTTGGCCGCGAAACGCACCGCACGGATGATGCGCACCGGGTCTTCGCGATAGCGCGCCTCCGGGTCGCCAATCATGCGCAGCACGCGCTTCTTCGCATCGACCAAGCCGCCGTGGTAGTCGACCACCAGCTGGCGCTGCGGGTCGTAATAGAGCGCGTTGACGGTGAAATCGCGCCGCGCCGCATCCTCGACCTGAGGGCCCCAGACGTTGTCGCGCAAGACCCGACCCTCGGCGTCGACCACATGGGACTTGCCGGCCAGCTCGCTCTTGGAGGTCTTCTCGTTGCCGCTGACCTGCTCGGCGCTCTCATTGGCCAGCAGGGCGCGGAAGGTCGAGACCTCGATCACCTCGTGCTCGCGGCCGCGGCCGTAGACCACATGGACGATGCGAAAGCGCCGGCCGATGATGAAGGCGCGCCGGAACAGGCCCTTGACCTCCTCGGGCGTCGCATTGGTCGCGACGTCGAAGTCCTTGGGCCGCATGCCCAGCAGCAGATCGCGCACCGCGCCGCCGACGATATAGGCCTCGAAACCCGCATCCGTGAGAGTCTGCACGACGCGCACCGCGCGCTCGTCCAGCAGGCTCGGATCGATGCCGTGATCCGCCACCTGCACCTCGACCCGTTTGCCCAGCACCGAGCCCGGTGCGCTCTTGGCCGGCGCTTTGGCCGAAGGCTTGCCCAGCAGCTTGTCGATGAATTTCTTGATCATGCGAAGAGTTTCAAAAGAGGCCAGCCGCGCTGGCCGGCAATCGCTTCCAGCGCCGGCGTCGGATTGGTCGCCACCGGGTGGCTGACGCGCTCCAGCAAAGGCAGGTCATTGACCGAATCGCTGTAGAAGTGGATCTGCTCGAAATCCTGCCATTGTCGCCCCAAGCCGGCCAGCCACTGCTCGACCCGCGTGATCTTGCCGGCCTGGAAGGACGGCACCCCCCGCACCAGGCCACTGAAGCGCCCGTCGTCCTCGCGCTGCAGATCGACCGCGATCAGGTGCTCGACGCCAAAGGCCTGGGCGATCGGCGCGGTGACGAATTCATTGGTGGCGGTGACGATGGCCACCAGATCGCCGGCCTCCTGATGCCGGCGCACCAGGGCCCGCGCCTGCGGCAACAGCTGCGGCGCCATCACCTCGGCCATGAAGCGCTCGCGCGCGGCCAGGGCCTCGGCCAGCGGCCGCGCGCGCCACACCGAGGTCGAGAACTCGATGTACTCGTCCAGGTCCAGCCGGCCGGCCTGGTACTGGGCGTAGAACTCGTCATTGCGGGCTCGCCAGGCCTCGCCGTCGGCCCAGCCGATGTCGACCATGAAGCCGCCGAAAGCGTGGTCGGAGTCGTTCGGAATCAGGGTTCCGTCCAGATCGAAAAGTGTCAGATTCATGATTGGGAAGAAGGGGCTTGATCGGCCAGCATCTGGCGCAGCAGCGGCACGGTGACCGCGCGCTTGGCCGACAGGGCAAATTCATCGAGACGGTCCAACAGGCCCATCAGGTGCTTGAGGTCGCGGGCGAAGCGGGTCAGCAGATAGTCCATCACCTCGTCCGACAGGAAGATGCCGCGCCGGTCGGCTTCACGCCGCAGCGCCGCCCTCACCTCCAGCTCGGACAGCGGCTGCAGCGCAAAGGTCGGGCCCCAGCCGAGCCGGGTGCGCAAGTCCTCGCGCAAGGCCAGGTCCACCGGTGGCGCGGTGCCGGTGGCCACCACCGCCAGACCATGGGTGGCCGCCTCGACGAAGAGCTGGAAGGCGGCGTGCTGCTGGCCGGCATCGAAGTGCTGGCAGTCATCCATCAGCAAGAGGCTGGGCTGGCTGGGCAACTCCCAGGGCAGCGCGGTGTCGGCGTCATACCAGCCCACCTGGGCGCCGGCCGCCTGCCAGCGCTGGGCCAGCGCGCGCAGCGCATGGGTCTTGCCGCTGCCCGGGCCGCCCCACAGGAAGACCGGCGGAGCACCCGCGCCCAGGCTCAGCAAATGAGTCAGCGCGGCGGCATTGCCACCCGGCAGGAAATTGTCAAAGCTGTAAACCGGCTCCGGGCCCAGCGACAGCGGAATCTGCTTCAAAACCAAACCAACACCCTCTCAACCGGTGTAACACCATGCGCCCGGGATTTCCAAATTGGCCGCGATTCTACGGGCCGCCATCAGTGCAGCGGCGGCTCGCCCCTGGCACGCAAGGCCTGCAGGCGCTGGCGCTGCTCGGCCCGGTCGGCCGCATCCGGACGCAGGCTCAGGTAGCGCTCCAGATCGGCGGCCGCGCCGCTCCAGTGTTGCAACGCCTCCAGCACCAGGGCCCGGTCACGCAACTCCTGCGGCTCCTCGGGCAGGAGCAGCACCAGGCGCTGCTGCACCGCCAGCAGGCGCGGCCAGTCGGCCGCGCTGCGGTGGATCTCCTTCAGATTGCGCAGCATGCGCGCCAGCAACTGGCGCGAGCTGACCGCCTGCAGAAAGAACTCCAGCGGCGGCTCGGCCGCGCCGCCGCGGTAAGGCAGCAGGGCCTCCTCGAGCGCCTCGCGCGACAGCGAGCGGCAGGTGAAGGGGTCCAGCACCACCTCGCCCTGAGGCAGATGCAGGCCGACCAGAAAGTGGCCGGGGAAGCCGATGCCGTTGGCGCGCAGCCCGATCTGGCCGGCCAACTCCATATAGATGACGGCCAGCGCAATCGGGATGCCGCGCCGGGTCGCGAGCACCTGGTGGATGAAGCTGTTGCCCGGGGCGTAGTAGTCGTTGACATTGCCGGCAAAGCCCAGCTCGTCATGGAAATAGCGGTTCAGCAAGAGCAGCCGGTGGCTGGGCGCGGCGTCGTCCGGCAACCGCCGGCGCAGGCGCTCGGCCAGCGCGTCGACCTCGGCCAGCACGGCCTGCACGTCCAGGCCCGGGTGCTCGTCCTGGGCTATGCAGGCCGCCGCCTCCAGCAGATTCAGTTCCCCGGCATCGGCCACCAAGGTGGCGAAATGTTCCAGGGCCGAGGGGGCTTGCCAATGTCGGGACAGCGTCATGAATCCGAGTTTATGCACGACGGGCAAACTGGCGCAGATTCAGCCCGCACAGGGCCAGCACACCGAAGTACAGCAAGGCCGATACCGCCAGGCTGGCCGCCATCAGCAAGGCACGCAGCAGTTCACGCTCGCCCAGCACGATCCAGTCCAGCTTTGTGGCGATCAGATATTGCAAGCCGCCCATCAGCGCACTGGCCAGCAGCACCCGCAGACCAAAGCCCAGCCAGCCGGGCGACGGCGTGTAGCTGCCCAGCTTCACCAGGCCACGCAGCAGCCAGCCTGCATTGACCAGCGCGCCCAGACCGATAGACAGGGCCAGCCCGGCCACGCCCAGCAGCGGCACCAGCGCAGCATTCATCAGCTGGGTCAACACCAGCACGATCACCGCGATGCGCACCGGCGTGCGCATGTCCTGCTTGGCATAGAAGCCGGGCGCCAGCACCTTGATCGCGACCAGACCCATCAGGCCGGCGCCATAGCCCATCACCGCGGTGCTGGTCTGGCCCACATCGAGCGCGGTGAAGGCGCCGCGGTGATAAAGCACGGCCACCATGGGCTCGGCAAACACCAGCAAGGCCACCGCACAAGGCAGGGCCAGCACCACCACCATGCGCAACCCCCAGTCCAGCATCGCCGAATAGGCCGCCGCTTCGCCACGCCCCTGGGCCGCCGACAGCTGCGGCGTCAGCACCGCACCCAGCGCCACGCCCAGCAAGGCGGTGGGAAATTCCATCAGCCGGTCGGCATAGGTCAGCCAGGACGCCGCACCGGCGCCGACAAAGATGGCGATCTGCAGATTGATGACCAGCGACAGCTGGGCCACGCCGACACCCAGCAGGGCCGGCCCCATCGCACCCAGCACACCCCTGACGCCGGGATGGTGCCAGGCCGTCCGCAAGCGCGACGGCGACCAGCCCAGGCGCGGCAGCGCGCCGATGCGGCGCAGCGCCGGAATCTGCACCAGCAACTGCAACACGCCGCCGACCATCACGCCGATCGCCAGCGCATAGATGGGCCGCCAGCCCCATGCCTCCATCTTGGGCAGCAGCAGCCAGGCGCAGGCGATCACCGACAGGTTCAGCAGCACCGGCGTGGCCGCCGGCACGACGAAGCGCCGCCAGGTATTCAGGATGCCGGCCGACAGCGCGACCAGGGACATGCAGCCGATATAGGGAAACATCCAGCGCGTCATCACGATGGCGGCCTCGCGCCCATCGGCCGGCAGCCCGGCACCGAGCAGCCAGACCAGCAGCGGCGCGCCGATGACACCCAGCACGCAGACCACGATCAGCGCCCAGAGCAGCACCGTGGCCACGGCATCGATCAGGCTGTGCGTCGCCTCATCCCCGTCGGCCGCGCGGGTGCGCGCCAGGATGGGTACGAAAGCCTGGGAAAATGCCCCCTCGGCAAACAGCCGCCGCAGCATGTTCGGGATCCGGAACGCGACCTGGAAGGCATCGGTCAGGCTGGAGGCGCCGAACAACGCGGCCACCAACTGCTCGCGCACCAGGCCCGTGATGCGCGACAACAGGGTCAGAACGGAGATCGTGGAGGCAGCGCGCAGCAGATTCATGAAGGGGCACAGAGCGTGTGGAGGGGCCGAAGCCGGCGCATTATCCGCGTTGCGCTGCAGCACCCGCCTCGATATCGGCACAGAGTCTTTGCCATGGCTTTCACAAAAGTGCTACACTCGCGGTCTTTGCACCATCTGGGTAGATACACAACATGGCAAGCTCTTCCAAAGCCAAAAAGAAAACCGTCCGTCTGGCATCGGGCCGCAAGCGCGCTCGTCAGGACGTGAAGCTGAACGCCGCCAACACGGCGCTGCGCTCCAAATTCCGCACGGTCATCAAGAACGTGCAAAAGGCTGTGGTCGCTGGCGACAAGACCAAGGCCGCTGAGCTCTTCAAGACCGCCCAGAACGTGATCGACTCGGTCGCCGACAAGGGCATCTTCCACAAGAACAAGGCTGCTCGTCACAAGAGCCGCCTGTCCGCCAAGATCAAGGCGCTGGCCGCCTGAAAACCAGATCTGGTGCAAAGCAAAAGCCCGCTTCGGCGGGCTTTTTGATGAATAGCCCGCTCATGCGGGCTTTTTCATGCCTGGCCGCTTCGGCGGGCCTGCTGCCGGACCACCTACGTCCGACCCAGCCCAGCACTGGCATGCATCTGCCGTGCGCGCAGCCAGTCCGACACCGCACGCGCCACCCAGGGCGGGTCATCGAGCGGCAGATCATGGCCGGCCTGGGTGTGCAGGCGCAGCGGCACCCCCCAGGCACGACTGAGGGACTGCGAGCAGCGCCAGTCGACCAGGGTGTCCGCCTGGCTGCACAGCAGCAGCATCGGTGCATGCGGCCGGCCACGGCTGGCGCGATAGCGCATCGCCGCCAGCAACTGGCGCACGCCATTGCGCACCCCTACCGGATGCTGGCGCTGCAGCGCCACCCAGGACTCCAGCACCGGTTGAGGCTCGGTCACCATGCGCGAGGTCATTTTCAGCACCCTCGCCTCGCGCCAGCGCACCCCCAGCCGCAGCAGGCCCAGGGCCAGCAGCTTCCAGTAATTGGCCGGACGCAGACGATGAAAGAAGGGGCTGTAGGGACGCAGGCTGGTGTTGATCAGCACCGTGCCGCCGACCTCGTCCGGATAGCGCGAGGCCCAGTCGCATGCCACCATCGCGCCCAGCGACATGGCCAGGAGATGCACCGGCCCGGTCTGCCCGCGACGCGCCAGCTCGGCCCGACAGGCCTCCACCATATCCGGCACACGGCTGGGGCTGGCCTCGCGGTACAGCGCACCGTTGCCGGGCAGGTCCAGGGTCATGACCCGGGCGCCCGGTTGCTGGGCGGTGATTTCCTGGGTGAACACCGCCGGGAAGGTGCCCCAATGGCCGGCCTCGCGGGTCAGTCCACGCAGCAGCACCCAGGTCACAGGCTCGCTCATGACACCCTCCCGCGCCGGTACCAGCGCGTCAACGCACGCTCGCGCTGCTCGGCGCGCTGCTCGGGCCGGGGCAGCCAGCGCTCGGCACCGCTGGCGGCCCGCGACACGAAATCCAGCCAGCTCATATGCCGGCGCAGCACCCGCTGCTGGCGATGGCCGATCAGCGGGTTGAACATGCCCTGGCGCGAGAACATCTGGCGCGGATTCTTCTTGACCCACAGCCAGGAGCCCATCTCCAGAGTCAGCGGCAGCAGCATGCACTCGGGCCGCTCGCAGGCCTGCAGATACAGATGGTCCCAGAGATCGCCATGGGTCAGGTACTGCCGGCTCTGCGGCTCGAAGACATAACGGTGCTGAACATGGGTCTGATCCAGGATCTCGGCCAAGGCATAGATCTCGGGCAGATGCTCGATCGGCACGGCGGTATGGGCAAAGGGAAACCAGATGCGGTCGCTCAGGCCGAAGCCCGAATGGCAGTCAACGCTGATCGCGAAGCGGTGGCTCAGCAACTCCTGCCGCACCAGCGCGCACAAGGCCTCGCTCTCGAGCTGCATCGGCGCGCCGGCCGCGCCCCGATACCAGGGCAGATTGGCACTGATGCGCTGGCCACCCAGCATGAAAGGCGCGCCGCCGCTGGCCTCGACCGGCGCATTGCGCATCAGATCGACACCTTGGGGGTTGGCCCGCGTGCCGCGCCAGACGCCGCCGGGATTGACCATGGGCATGAACACCATGCGCAGCGACTCAAGCTGGCGATGCAGGGTCGAATCCCAGCGCAAGCGTGCGACCAGGCTGCCCAGATAAGCCATCACGACCTCGGCACCGATGCGCTCCAAGCCATGCACGCCACCAAAGATGCCGATGGCCGGCACCTCCGGATCGGGGTTGCCGAGGCAAAAAGCCAGCACAGGAAGCCGTCGGCCCGCCACTTCGACATCGCAAAGCTGGCGCTGCTGCAGATAAGGCGCGCCCTGCTCGACAAGGCGTTCCATTTCCAGCAATTCGATCAAGGGGGACGGCTCTACGGCCTGTGTGCTGGACACCCGGGCTTCCAATTGGTGAGGACCTGAAGCATAGACGCCGCAGTTGCGGCCTCGATATACCCAGCGCGATTACATCCCGTCACACGATAGACATCAAGTGTGCGTAGCGTGAACAGCACGAAAACCCGTCCCCTGTTGCGATGACACCCAGCCACCCTCTGACCTTTCGTGCCGTGCTCGCACTGGCAAGCGCCTGCTTATGGGGTCTGATTGAGCTGCTGGCCCTGTGGCGGTCCCGGCACCAGCGCTAGGCCGCGCGCGGCTCAGCCAGCCGGTGGCTTGTCGGGCAGCAGGCAGGCCTCGGCGACCTGCAACTGGTTGTCGCGCGCGAAGTTCATCACGAAGTCCCAGGCCATGGGCTCCAGCGCCTTCAGCTCTTCATTGACGATCACGCATTTGATGCCGTTGATCACGCGCGGCACACAGTAAGGCGAGTAGCCGATGTGGGCACCCGGGCCGCCGCGCGAGCCGCCGGGCCGAAAGCAGGACATGGCGCCGGCCAGCCGCTCGGCCCAGTCGCTGGGGCGAAACGTGCGTCCGTCCAGAGTCAGGCCCTGAATAAAGACTTCGCGCGGTTTGGGGGACTGGCTCATGCGTCTGACAAGGGGTTCAAACCCAGGCACCGAGGAGATGGCTGCGGCGGCCCGGTCTGCCGCGACTCGCGGCAAGAGCGCTATTGTGCCTCGGATGTGTTGCGCCGCAGCAAGACGGGGGCTTGCAGGCCGCACCAAGGGCGGCAGTTCTGCGCACAAAGCGATGGCTGTGCGAAACAGCCCCCTTAGAATTGTGCACAGGGGCGGCAAGACCGCCCCTGCCTTTCCCAACACCCACCACCGATCCGGAGAGTTGATGAACGCTGTGCCTGCCGTACCGTCCGAGCCGCATGTCATGCAAACCTATGGCCGCCTGCCCGTTGCGCTGTCGCACGGCCAGGGCTGCTGGGTCTGGGACGTCAACGGCCGACGATATCTGGACGGGCTGGGCGGCATCGCGGTCAACACCCTGGGTCATGCGCACCCGAAGCTGGTGCCGGCGCTGCAGGAGCAAGTTGCCAAGCTGATCCACACCAGCAACTACTACCATGTGCCGCTGCAGGAACAGCTGGCCGCCAAGCTCTGCGAGCTGTCGGGCCTGAGCAATGCCTTCTTCTGCAACAGCGGCCTGGAAGCCAATGAGGCGGCGCTGAAGATCGCCCGCAAGTTCGGCCATGACCGCGGCAACAGCCGCCCGGAATGCATCGTCTTCGAAGGCGCTTTCCACGGCCGCTCGATCGCGACCCTGTCCGCCACCGCCAACCCCAAGGTGCAGGCCGGCTTCGGCCCGCTGGTCGAGGGTTTTGTGCGGGTGCCGCTGAACAATATCCCGGCGCTGGAAGCCGCGCTGCAGGCGCATCCGAACGTCACCGCGATCTTCCTGGAAACCATCCAGGGCGAAGGCGGCATCAACCCCGCCCGCATCGAGTTCCTGCAGGCGCTGCGCAAGCTCTGCGACCAGCACGACATCCTCTTGATGCTGGACGAGGTGCAATGCGGCATCGGCCGCACCGGCAAGTGGTTTGCCCACCAATGGGCTGGCATCCAGCCGGATGTGATGCCGCTGGCCAAGGGTCTGGGCTCGGGCGTGCCGATCGGCGCCGTGGTCTGCGGGCCACGTGCGGCCAAGGTGCTGCAACCGGGCAATCACGGCACGACCTTTGGCGGCAATCCGCTGGCCATGCGCGCCGGGGTCGAGACCCTGCGCATCATGGAAGAGGAAGGCCTGCTGGCGAATGCGGCCGCCGTCGGCGCGGCGCTGAAGGCCGGGCTGGAGCGCGAACTGGCCGGCGTGGCCGGCGTGGTCGAGATCCGCGGCCAGGGCCTGATGCTGGGCATCGAGCTGTCACGCCCCTGCGGCGTGCTGCTGGGCCAGGCCCTCGAAGCCGGCCTGCTGATCAGCGTGACCGCCGACAAGGTGGTGCGCCTGGTGCCGGCGCTGATCCTCAGCGAGGCCGAGGCGGCGCAGATCGTCGACCTGCTCTGCCCGCTGATCAAAGCTTTCCTGGCCCAGCCATGAAGCCGGGGATGAGCTTGATGCGCCACTACCTGCAGTTCAAGGACTTCCGGGCCGAGGAGTATGTCTATCTGTTCGAGCGCGCCGCACTGATCAAGCGGCGTTTCAAGAACTACGAGCGCTACCAGCCGCTGCAGGACCGCACGCTGGCGATGATCTTCGAGAAGGCCAGCACCCGCACCCGGGTCAGCTTCGAGGCCGGCATGTACCAGATGGGTGGCTCGGTGGTGCACCTGACCACCGGCGACAGCCAGCTGGGCCGGGCCGAGCCTATCGAGGACAGCGCCCGCGTGATCAGCCGCATGGTCGATCTGGTGATGATTCGCACCTACGAGCAGACCAAGATCGAGCGCTTCGCGGCCCACTCGCGGGTGCCGGTCATCAACGGCCTGACCAACGAGTACCACCCCTGCCAGATCCTGGCCGATCTGTTCACCTTCATCGAAGCGCGCGGCATGAACCACCGCGGCGTCGTCGATGTGGACTGCCTGAAGGGCCGGGTCGTGGCCTGGGTCGGCGACGGCAACAATATGGCCAACACTTGGCTGCAGGCGGCCGAGATCCTGGGCTTCACGGTCCATGTCAGCACGCCCGGCGGCTACGAGGTCGACCCGGTGGTGGCCGGCATCAAGAACACCGACTGCTACAAGGTCTTCAAGGACCCGATGGACGCCTGCCGCGGCGCCGATCTGGTGACCACCGATGTCTGGACCAGCATGGGTTACGAGGCCGAGAACGAGGCCCGCCGCGCCGCCTTTGCCGACTGGTGCGTCGATGCCGAGATGATGGCCGTCGCCAAGCCCGATGCGCTCTTCATGCACTGCCTGCCGGCGCATCGCGGCGAGGAGGTGGCGGCCGATGTGATCGATGGTCCGCAGTCGGTGGTCTGGGAAGAAGCCGAGAACCGCATGCATGTGCAGAAGGCCCTGATGGAGTACCTGCTGCTGGGCCGCATCGGCTGAGACTCAGCGCGGCTTGATGCTGTCGGCCAGGCTGCCGACCGGGTAGTAGCGCTGGAAGGTCTTCCAGACGATGCCGCTGCGCGAAGCCTTCTCCAGGGCCTCGCGCAGCACCGCACGGTCCTGCTCGCTGACCGAGGTCTTGGAGATGTAGGCACCGCTGTCGACCCAGGGCAGCTCATCGACCGGCTCGTAGCGCAGCCGCTCGATCAGCGGCTTGAAGCGGGCATCGGCCAGCAAGGCCCCGACCAGGATGGACGGCGCCATGATGGTGATGTCGGCCAGACCGGCCTGCAGCATGCGCCCCACCGAGACCGGGTCCACATCGAGAAAAAGCCGCCCCTGGGCGCGCAGATCCCTGATCAAGGCCTGGTAGGCATCGCCGTAATCGAAGCCGCGCACCAGCGCGACACGCAGCTCCTTGCGCTCGCGCAGCTCCTGCAGGCTGCGCACCGGCGCGCGTTCCGCGTTCAGCGAGATCAGCGTGGCGCGTGCATAGATCAGCGGCACGAAATGTCCGAACTCGTCGCGGCGCGGCGTGCGGGCCGCCGGTATCAGCAGATCGGCACGGCCATTCTCGAACATGGCCTCCAGTCGGGCCCGCGGCACCGGGGTGAACAGGAAGCTGCAGCCGGTGATGCCGCTCAGCACCTCGTGATAGACCCCGCCGATGCCCTCGTCCGAGACGATCATGCTCAGGCCGACCGGCGCCGCCGGCACCTGCATGGCGCGCGAGCAGTCGGCCAGCGAAGGCGTCGACAGGCCCAATGCCATGGGCCACAACACGATCCGGCGCAGCAGGCGCCCAAGACTCTCAATCATCACCCAACCCTTTGACGAGTGATCCGCGGCGGCAGATGCAGAGCAGCCAGCATAGCTCAGCCTGCCGTCAGCCCCCTGTAGCATGATGCGCCCATGAAACTTGCGCTGATCACCGACCTGCATGCCAATCGAGAAGCCCTGACGGCCGTGCTGGCCCATGCCCAGGCCCAGGGCTGCGACGGCCACGCTTTTCTGGGTGACTATGTCGGCTATGGCGGCGACCCCGGCTGGGTGCTGGACCGGGTGCGCGAACTGGTCGATCAGGGCGCGCCGGCGGTGATGGGCAACCACGACAGCGCGGTCGTCCATGGCGCGCTGCCGACCATGCGCGAGGATGCCCGCGCCGCTGCCGCCTGGACCCGCGAACAGCTGAGCACCGAGCAGCTGCGCTTCCTGGCCGAGCTGCCGATGACGGCCAGCCGGGGCGACTGCCTGTTCGTCCATGCCAATGCCTTCGCGCCCGAGGGCTTCGAATACATCCAGGGCCGTGCCGAGGCGATGCGCAGCCTGCAGGCCACCGACCGCGCCTACACTTTCTGCGGCCATATGCACGAGCCCATGCTCTACCACCTGTCGGGCACCGGAAAGGCCGGCGACTTCTGCCCGGTGCCGGGCGTCGAGATCCCGCTGCTGAGCCATCGCCAGTGGCTGATCATCCCGGGCTCCTGCGGCCAGCCGCGCGATGGCAATCCCGAGGCCTGCTATGCCTGCTTCGACACCGAGACCGGCCTGCTGAGCTTCCAGCGCGTGCCCTATGACGTCGAGGCCGCCGCCGCCCGCATCCGCAGCTCCGGCCTGCCCGAGGCCGTGGCCGAGCGCCTGGCCGCGCGGCTGAGCCAGGGCGAGTAGGCCGATGAGCGACGGCGCTCCCCACAGCACGCAAGACCTGCCCCTGCCCGGCCCGCTGGTGCCGGGGCTGGTGCTCGATGGCTTCCGCCTGGACGAGCACCTGCACCAGGGCGGCATGGCCAATCTCTGGGCCGTCACCCGCGTCGAGCCCGGCGACGGCCTGCCGCTGATCATGAAGCTACCACGCATCAAGGGCGGCGAGGACCCGGCCACCATCGTCGGCTTCGAGGTCGAGCAGATGCTGATGCCGGCAT
This sequence comes from Paucibacter sp. M5-1, assembly GCF_027498415.2. Classification (NCBI taxonomy): domain Bacteria; kingdom Pseudomonadati; phylum Pseudomonadota; class Betaproteobacteria; order Burkholderiales; family Sphaerotilaceae; genus Roseateles; species Paucibacter sp. M5-1. Next base: position 5,835,671 of record NZ_JAPZLM020000001.1, on the reverse strand, counting down.
TGAAGGGCCCGCATGTGCCGCGCTATGTGGCGCGCGGCGACTGGACACGCCAGGCCTATATCGTGATGGAGCGCATCGACGGCCCCTCGCTGCGGCCACGGCTGGACGATGCACCGCTGCCGCTGGACGAGGTGGTGGACATCGGCATCAAGGTGGCCACCGCCCTGCATGCACTGCACCGCCAGCATGTGGTGCATCTGGACATCAAGCCCAGCAACATCATGTTCCGCCCGGACGGCGTGGCCGTGCTGGTGGATTTCGGCCTGTCGCGCCACAGCCAGCTGCCCGATCTGCTGGAAGAGGAGTTCGAGCTGCCCATGGGCACCGGCCCCTATATGTCGCCCGAGCAGGTGCAGTTCGTCCGCAACGACCCGCGCAGCGATCTGTTCGCGCTGGGCGTGATGCTCTACCACCTGGCCACCGGCGAGCGGCCCTTCGGCCAGCCCTCGTCGGTGCGTGGCCTGCGTCGGCGCCTGTACATCGATCCGGTGCCGCCGCGCGCGCTGCGCGCCGAGATCCCGCCCTGGCTGCAGGAACTGATCCTGCACTGCCTGGAGGTCAAGGCCGAGCGCCGCTACCAGAGCGCGGCCCAGCTCGCGCTGGATCTGCAGCGCCCCGAGGGCATCGCGCTGACACGCCGCGCCGAGCGCCTGCAAACCAGCTCGGTGGTCAAGACCTTCAAGCGCTGGTTTTTTGCGCTGGGCGCCGAGCCCTCGCCTGCGGCCAGTGTTGACGAGCAGGTGGCGCGCAGTCCCATCATCATGGCGGCGGTCGACACCGAGGCCGCCACCCCCGCCCTGCTGGCCCAGTTGCAGGAGACGGTGCGGCGCCTGGTGCAGGCCGAGCCGGGTGCGCGGCTGGCCTGCGTCAGCGTGATGAAGACGGCCCGCATCGGCATGGACGAGCTGACCGACAAGGCCGGCCAGAGCCTGCATGTCAAACAGCTGATCGCCTTGAAGCACTGGGCCCGCCCGATCAGCCGCGCGCTGGCGCTGGAGGATGGGCGATTGACCTTCCATGTGCTGGAGGCGCCCGATGCGGCCCAGGCCCTGATCGAGTTCGCCGCCAAGGCCCGAGTCGACCATCTGGTGATGGGGGCTAGCGGCAGCTCGGCGCTGCGCCGCTATCTGGGCAGCGTCTCGGCCCAGGTGGTGGCCGAGGCGGAGTGCAGCGTGACGGTGGTGCGCGCCTCCTAAAATCGGGCCATGTCTGCGCCTCCCGCCAATCCCTGCATCGCCTGCGGCGCCTGCTGCGCCAGCTTCCGGGTCGATTTCGCCCGCGAAGAGCTGCAAAGCGAGGGCGGCTGCGTACCCGACGGGCTGGCGGTGGACCTCAACCCCAACCTCAGCCGCATGCGCGGCACCGATCATGCCCGGCCGCGCTGCGCGGCGCTGGTCGGCACGGTGGGCATCAAGGCCAGCTGCGGTATCTACGAATGGCGGCCCGGCCCCTGCCGCGAGTTCGGCCTGCGCGCACCGATGGGCATCGGCGACGAGGCCTGTGCGCGGGCGCGGGCCCGCCACGGCCTCGCGCTGCTTTAGCCACGCCCTCGGCCGCTACTGCACCAGCCTGACATTGCGCAGGCTCTCCAGCTTGGCCGCATACATCTGACGGTCCTTGACGGTGGCGCTGTTGTCGCGCGCCAGCGCCAGATGCTTGCGCGCTTCGCCGAGCTCGCCCAGGCCGTAGTTGGCCAGGGCCAGCCAGAAATGAAACTCGTGGAAATAGGCCGAGCGCTCGATCTCGCGGGTGAAGAGTTTCTTCGCGGCCTTGAAGTCACCGGCCCGCATGGCCACCACGCCCTCGTCGAAGTATTTGAACGGCGGATTGGGCTGGATGTCGCGCAGCTTGGCGCTCAGCAGTTCGGCCTCCTCGCGCCGGCCCCTGTCCTTCAGCACCAGGATCAGATTGGACAGGGTCTGGGCATTGGCCGGTTCCTCGGCCAGGACGGTGCGAAACACCTGCTCGGCCCGCTCGGCATGGCCATGGCGGCGGTAGATCACGCCCAGCGTGTTGTAAGCGGCGATGAAGCGCGGATCCTGGGTCATCGCGCCGCGCGCCCACCAGTAGGCCTCATCGGTGCGGCCCTGCTGCAGCAGCTCGGCCGCGCGGTTGTTCATATACATCGCGATCACCGTGCTCTCATCGATCACACGGCTGCGCTGGCCGCGCAGTTGGTCGGCCGGCAGGAAGTCGATGACCAGCAGCTCGGCCTCGAAGGTCCGCGCGCTGCGCTCGTAGACGGGCCGGCCCAGGCTCAGATTGATGTGGCCGCTGAGGAAATAGAGATCGCCGCTGCGGCTCCACAACTCCTCGACGTAGACGCTTTGGTAGCGCACCGGCAGGCCCAGCGCCTTGGCGAATGCCGAGGTCATCAGCACCAGGGACAGGCAGTTGCCGCGGCGCGCCTCGAAAGCCTCGGCGGCACTGCGGGTGATGCTGGCGTCGTACTCCAGCTGCAGCTTGCTCTTGTTGTAGAGCGCATCGATCAGGCCCTGGCGGCTGCCTTCGCGGCGGGCCTGCTGGGCGATCTCATGGTCCAGATAGCGCTGCATCTCGGGGCTGAGCTTGAACAGGGCCTCGGCGCCCAGCGAGGCAGGCGCCGGCGCGAACAAGGCATCGTCAAACAGGCGCTGCGGCTGCGGGGCGGGCGGCGCGCTGGCACAACCGGTCAGTGCAGCAAACCCGAGTGCGAGCCAGAGAACGGCCAGGGGTTTCATGGTGCTGTCTCCTGCGAACATGGCGCCGGCCAGCCTGTTGCGACCGCCGTGCGTCCCTTGTTCCAAAGCTAGCACCGAAACCCCTGGCTCGCCAGTGCGCAAAGCCGTGCCGATGCCCTCAATTCAGCACATAGACCAGGGCGGTGCGCGCCGGCACCGTGAAGCGCCCGGTTTCCGGCTCGAAGCCAGCTTGCTCGGCCGGCCTCGTGTCGGCGGCCTGCGGTGCCAGATGCACCGGATGCAGCCGGTAGGCCAGACCGCGCGCATCCGGCAGGCTCAGGGTCTGAGCGGTGCTGCCGGTGTTGACGAAATAGATCAGCCGCTCGAAGCCGGCGCCGGCCAGGCCGCGGCCGTCCAGCTCACCCACCAGCAACAGCGGGTTCTGCTGCGGCCCGGTGTTGTGGAAACGCAGCCGTTGCTGCACCGCCGCCGCCGTGGCCAGGCGGAACAGGCTGGAGCTGGCGCGGATGCGCAGCAGGTCCAGAAAGGCATCGCGGGTCCAGCGGATCTGGGCCGGCTCGGGCTTGATCAGCGGGTTGTTCAGCATCGGGCGCAGCAGCGCGTAGTTCGCGCCGTTGTCGGCCTTGGGCGGCAGTCCGGTGCCGAAATAGTTGTCGCTCAGCGACCAGTCCAGGCGGTTGAACCAGTCGCCCGAGTCGTAGCTGTTGCGGTCCAGCGACTTGGAACGCAGGGTCTCGATGCCGGCATGGAAGTAAGGCACGCCCTGACTGAAGGCGGTGACAGCCATGCCCAACAGCTGCACGCGAGCCCGGTCCTCGCGCGAGGTCTGCTGCGGCAGCTTCAGCGCATTGATGTCGAACAGGGTCTGGTTGTCATGGTTGTCGGCATAGTTGACCACCTCGCCCGGCGCCGAGGCATAGCCGGCCGGCTGGCCGGCGTAGTCGATCTGTTCCAGGCGCCGGCGCTCGCCGCCAAAGGTCTGCAGCTGATAGCCGCGCAGCGAGCCGGCCAGGCCGACCCGCACCAGGTCGGCGGCACGCAGCAGGTCTTCGCGCGTGGCCGCGCCGCCCAGCGCGTTCGGTTCATGGTGCAGGCCGTTGAGCCAGCCCTGGCGGCGTATCAGGTCCTCGCCGCCATCGGCCGCGCCGCCGCCGCGCAGCGCGTCGCGCGCCCGGTCGCTGAAGGTGGCGATGCCGCTGCCGTTCAGTGACAGCTGCGAGGCCTGGACAAAGCGCCGGCCATCGGCCACCTCGCCGAAGTTCCAGCCCTCGCCGATCAGCTGCACCGGCCGGCCCAGCTCGCGCCGCAGCCGGGCCTGCAGCCGCTCCATCGCGGCGCGCGGCTGATGGCCCATCAGATCGAAGCGGAACGAGGCCATCTTGTACTCGCGCGCCCACAGCAGCACCGAGTCCTCCATCAGCTTGCCCATCATGCGGTGCTCGGTGGCGGTGTTGTCGCAGCAGGTCGAGCGCTCCACCTGGCCCTGGGCGTCGTAGCGCTGGTAGTAGCCGGGCACGATGCGGTCCAGCACCGATTTCTGATGCTGGCCGGCGGCGGCCGTGTGGTTGTAGACAACGTCCATGCCGACCCGCAGGCCGGCCCGGCTCAGCGCCTGCACCATCTGTCGCAGCTCGACGATGCGGCGCGCGCCGTCCATCGCATCGCTGGCGTAGCTGCCTTCGGGGGCGTTGTAGTGCAAGGGGTCATAACCCCAGTTGAAGCAGTCGCGCTCGGCCAGCGCCATCACCGCCGCCTGCTGGGCCTCGCTGTCCGGCGCCGCCGCCGGCACCTGGGGCACGGCGCAGCCGGTCTCGGGAATCGTCGCGATATCGAACACCGGCAGCAGATGCACATCGGTCAGGCCGGCCTCGCTGAGCGCGCGCAGATGCTGCATGCCCAGCGAACCGGCAACGGTGAAAGCCTGGTACTTGCCGCGCTGGGCTTCGGGCACCGAGGCGTCATTGATCGAGAAGTCGCGCACATGCAGCTCATAGATCACCATCTCGGTATTGCGCTTGACGCGATCCGGCAGCTGCAGCGCATCCCAGCCCGGCGGCTTCAAGGCCGGCGCGGCCAGATCGGCGATATAGCTGCGTCGCGAGTCGGCGCTCAGGCTGAGCGAGTAGGGATCGGTGACCCGGTTGCGCAGCCGGCCGACGCCGCGCACATGGGTCTCGACCAGATAGCTGTAGTAGCCGCCGCTCAGATCAGCGGGCAGGCGCAGCGACCAGATGCCGGTGGCGGCATCGCGCCGCATCGGCAGGGCCTGCTGCGCCGCCGCCGCGGCGCCGGCGTAATGGCAGAGATGCACCGCGAGGGCCGTCGGCGCCCAGAGCTTGAAGCCGGTGCGGCGGCCGGCGACGACGCTCACCCCGAGATCCGGCACGGACTCGGCCCTGGCATAGAGATCGTCCAACGCCGCGGCGGCCTGCAGGCCGGTCGCCTGCAAGACCTGACCCCGCTCGTCCTCCTGAACCAGCAGCATCTGGCCGCGCAGCAGCTCCGGCAGGCGCGCCACCGCAGACTCGGGCACAGCCAGCAGCAGCCCCGGCCCCAGATGGCCGAAGCGTCCGGCCAGCGCCGGCGGCAGGGCTGCCGAGCGCGGCGTCAGCGGCACCACGCCATCGAAACCGCTGACCTGGTGGCCGGCTCTCGCGTCCAGCTGCCCGGCGGCCGAGTGATAGAGCCTAAAGCGCCCGCTGGCCGTCAGCGCCGGCCACAGCAGCAGGCGCCGGTTCAACCAATGGCCGCGCGCATCCATGGCCGGCGCCGCAACGAGCAACTGCTCGAAGCCCGGCGCATCACAGGCCGCGCGCAGCTCGGCGCTGTCGGCGGCGGCGGCCGCCTGCGCGACCCCGGCCAGCAAGGCCAGCATCCCCGCCCACATCCCGATGCCGCCTGCGGCCATGGCTTGCTTCTTGTATTTCATTTTCAAAATAGTAGCAAAACTACATCAACAACCCACTAGCGACTTTCACCAACAACTTCCAATCCATCGATGTTTCACCTATGCTGCCGCCAAATCAAATCGCTAGACAAGTAATTTAGCTACATCATCGAGACAATGATCAAAACCCTCATCCTGGCCGCTGCGATGGCCGGCAGCGCAGCCGCCGCCGATCTCGGCCCAGTGCCGGCCCGCGACCCGGGCAGCCGCCTGGCACCCGGCTGGCAGCATGGCGCCTTCATCGAGATCTTTGTGCGCGGCTACCAGGACAGCGATGGCGACGGCATCGGCGATCTGCGAGGCCTGACGGCGCGGCTGGACTATCTGCAGGACCTGGGCATCAAAGGCATCTGGCTGATGCCCATCACCGCCAGCGCCGACCGCGACCATGGCTATGCGACGACCGATTTCCGCGCGCTGGAGCCGCAGTACGGCAGCCTGGCCGATTTCGATGAGTTCCTCCGTCAAGCGCATCGGCGCGGCATCGGCGTCATCATCGACTATGTGATCAACCACAGCGCCGCCGCCCACCCGCTGTTCCAGCAGGCCCTGCACAAGCCGGCCAGCCCCTACCGCGACTGGTTTGTCTGGCGGCAAGAAAGCCCGAGCGGCTGGGACATCTGGGGCCAGAACCCCTGGACCGCGACGCCGACCGGCAGCTATTTCGCCACCTTCGGCCCCGCGATGCCGGACTTCAATCTGAACAATCCCCAGGTCTGGGACTACCACCTGAACAGCCTGCGTTTCTGGCTCAATCGCGGCCTGGACGGTTTCCGGCTCGATGCCGTGCCGCATCTGGTCGAGACCGACGCCGTCGAATGGAACGACCAGCCCGAGAGCCGGCGCCTGACCAAGCAGCTGCAGGACCTGATCAAGCGCTACCGCCAGCGCCACGTCGTCTGCGAGGCCACCGCCAATCCGCAGGTCTATGCCGACCCGGCCATCTGCGGCAGCGCCTTCGCCTTCGGCCTGGAGCATCAGATCATCAAGGCCGCGCGCGGCGAGCCGGCGGCGATCCAGGCCGTGGCCGACTATTTCAGGACGGCGCCGCCGACCATGGCGACCATGCTGGCCAACCATGACATCTTCGCCGGCGCGCGCATCTGGGATCAGCTGGCCGGCGACGAGACCGCCTACAAGCTGGCCGCCGCCAGCTATCTGCTGATGCCCGGCACCCCCTTCATCTACTACGGCGAGGAGATCGGCATGGCCGGCATCCCCGGCCTGCCCGGCGACGAACCGCTGCGCGGCCCGATGAGCTGGCGCAGCGATGGCGGCTTCAGTCGCGCTGAGCCCTATCGCCAAACCTCACCGAATGCCGCCACCCACAACGCCGCCGCCCAGGCTGCCGACCCCGACTCCCTGCTGAATTTCTACAAAGCCATGCTGAGGCTGCGCAACACCCTGCCCGCCATCGCCCGCGGCAGCTACGAGGCCGCCCGGGTCGAGGGTCAGGTCTTGAGCTTCCGGCGCCGGCTGGGGCGCGAGCAGACCCTGGTCGTGATCAACTACGGCGCGCAGGCCGCGCCGACGCCGCACATGACCCTGCCGGCCCGGGCCAGGCTGCAGGCCGTTTATCCTCGCGGGCAGACGCGGCTGCGCGCCGATGCGCAGGGCCGGCCGTCCATCCCGGCCCGATCGGTCGCCGTCTACCGCATCAAGCCATGAACATCCTCGCAAGCACTCTGGCCGCGCTCGCCCTCGGCGCCAGCTTTCTGATGAACACAGCCCTCGCTCACACCCTCTCCCGCATCGAGCCGCCGTCCTGGTGGGTCGGCATGGCCGAACCCGGCCTGCAGCTGCTGGTGCATGGCGAGCGCATCGCCGAGCTGAGCCCCAGACTGCAGCCCTATGCCGGCGTCAGCCTGCGCGAGGTCCATCGGGTCAGCAGCCCCAACTACCTGTTCCTGGACCTGCAACTGGACGCGGCCGCCCGGGCCGGCGAGCTCGAACTGCATTTCGACAGCGCTCAGGGCAAGACCGTGCTGACGCAGCGCTATGCGCTGCAGACCCGCGAGCCCGGCTCGGCGCAGCGCCAGGGTTTCGGCCCCAAGGACGCGATCTATCTGGTGGTGCCGGACCGCTTTGCCCAGGGCGACCCTGGGCTGACGGCCCGCGCGGGGATGCGGGAGGGGCTTGACCGCGCATCACCGGGCGGCCGGCATGGCGGTGACCTGAAGGGCTTGCGCCAGCATCTGGACTACATCGCCGGCATGGGCTTCACCCAGCTCTGGCCGACCCCGCTGAGCGAGAACAACAGCGCCGCCTACAGCTATCACGGCTATGCCGCGACCGACTTTTACAAGGTCGACCCACGCTTCGGCAGCAACGCGGACTACCGCAGCCTGGTCGCCGAGGCCCGCGCCAAGGGCCTGGGCGTGATCCAGGACATCGTGCTGAACCACATCGGGGGCCAGCACTGGTGGATGCGCGACCTGCCCGACCCCGACTGGCTCAACCAATGGCCGGCCTATACCGAGACCCATCACGCCCGCATCAGCCTGCTCGACCCCTACGCCGCCGCCAGCGACTGCAAGCGCTTCACCGACGGCTGGTTCACCACGACGATGCCCGACCTGAACCAGCGCCATCCGCTGCTGGCCAGCTACCTGACCCAGATGAGCGTGTGGTGGATCGAGTACGCCGGGCTCAGCGGCATCCGCACCGACACCTACAGCTACTCCGACAAGGACTTCCTGGCCGCCTGGTCGGCCCGGCTGATGCGCGAGTACCCCCGGCTCAATATCGTCGGCGAGGAATGGAGCCCGCACCCGGCCATCGTGTCCTACTGGCAGCGCGGCAAGAAAAACCACGACGGCTATGTCTCGCAGACGCCCAGCATGATGGATTTCCCGCTGCATGGCGCGCTGCTGGCCGGCCTCAGCGAACCCGAGGACCAGGGCGGCGGGCTGATCAAGCTCTACGAGGCCCTGGCCCATGACTTCGTCTACCCGGACCCGGCGAATCTGGTGCTGTTCGAGGGCAACCATGACACGCCGCGCCTGCATTCGCTGCTCAACGGCGAGCTGGCACTGACCAAGATGGCCTGGGCCTATCTGGCCGTGACGCGGCGCATCCCGCAGTTCTTCTACGGCAGCGAGCTGCTGCTGCAAAGCCCGAAGCAGCGCGATGACGGCGTGGTGCGGGCCGACTTCCCCGGCGGCTGGGCCGGCGACAGCGTCAACGGCTTCAGCGGCCAGGGACTCAGCGCGCAGCAGCGTGAGGCGCAGGACTGGTTGCGTCGCTTGCTGAACTGGCGCAAGGGCTCGCCAGCCGTGCATGCCGGGCGGCTGATTCACTACACGCCCGAGCAGGGTTGCTATGTGCTGTTTCGCCAGTTGGGCACGCAAACCGTGATGCTGGTGCTGAACAAGAACGGCAGCGAGACCCAATTGGACACGCGGCGCTTTGGCGAGGTGCTGGGTTCCAGCACCTGGGGCCACGATCCGCTGACCGGCGCGCGTCATGCACTCGGGGGCTCGCTGCGCGTGCCGGCCCGCTCGGCCCTGCTGCTCGATCTGCAACCCTGAATGAAAAGAGGCCCCGACGGGGCCTCTTGCTCGGGCGTGACGCACACGCCCCTGGGGTCAACGCTTCAGTCGCAACGACGGCGGCGGCGCGCCACCCAGGCCAGCGCAGCCAGGCCCGACAGCAGCATCGCATAGGTTTCGGGCTCAGGCACGGGAACGGCCTGGAAGCTGACTTCCAGCTTGTTCTGGGGCTGGCTCAGCACGCTGGCAAACGTGCCACCTTCGGCCGACAAGGTCAAGGTCACCGCACTGACGCTGAGGCTGCTGAAGTTGCCGAAATTCTGGCTGGTCTCTACAGAGAAGTAGCCGGACGTGAAATTGCCGCTGGACGCGGTGATCACCTGGTCCAGCGGGCCACCGAAGGCGATTGCCGGACCGCCGTCGACCGAGATCATTGCGCTGACGGTTGCGCCGGTGCTGGCAGCGGCGCCCAGCTGATTGAAAACCAGATTGCCAAGGAAGGCGCTGACATTGCCCCCCAGCACATAGCCCGAGTTCGCGCTCAGCACGAAGTCGGGAAGACTGAAGGCATTGACCGTCGAACCGCCCTCGCTGATGGCCTGGATGCCGGAGTCCAGATTCCAGCTGAAGCCATAAGTGTCATTGGAGCTGCTGAACCAGGACGAGAGATAGCCCAACGAGGTGGTTTCGTCATAGCTCAGCGTGTAGGCGCCGTTGTCTTGCACGACCAGGGCCGAGGCCGAGGAGGCGCCCAGCGCGAGACCCAGCGCGGCGGCGGAGAGCAGCAATTTCATGTTTATTCCTTCATGTCTATCGAGAACAGGACCCGGGAGAGGAGACCGCACGACCGGGACCGAAAGACGGAGGTGCGCCGCCGCAATCTAAAGCAATGCCGCCGAGCGTCAAGGCGCGGCGGGCCCCGAAGCGACGGAATCGGCCCTGCTGTCACCTGAATCATGGCCGGCATCCCCCGCAGATGCGGGGGGCTGCATCAGCCGCTCCAGCAGCCGCGCCACATGAACAGCCTCGCGCTGCGCGCCGTCCTTGATCTGGTGCCGGCAGCTGGTGCCATCGGCAACGACGATGGCCTCGGGCCGGGCGCGGATGGCCGGCAGCAGGCTCAGCTCGGCCATCTGCATCGACACCTCATAGTGCCTGGCCTCGTAGCCGAAGCTGCCGGCCATGCCGCAGCAGCTGCTCTCGATCAGCTCCGGGCTCGCGCCGGGAATCAGCCGCAGCACCTCGAGGATGGGAGTCACCGCGCCGAAGGCCTTCTGATGGCAATGGCCGTGCAGCAGGATGGGCGCCTCCGCGGACCTGAGCTTCAGATCGAAGCGGCCGGCCCTGGCCTCGCGGGCGATGAACTCCTCGAACATCAGCGCCTGGGCGCCGACGATCTGGGCCGGCTCGCCCAGGCCCATCACCAGGGCCTCATCGCGCAGGGTCAGCAGGCAGGAGGGCTCCAGGCCCACCACCGCGATGCCGGCGCTGGCCAGCGGCAGCAGCGCCGTGATCAGCGCACCCGCCCTGGCCTTGGCCTCATCGACCTGCCCGCTGGCCAGATAGGTGCGGCCGCAGCAATGCTGGCCGCCGTTCTTGCTCACCTGGTGCAGGGTATAGCCGGCCGCCTTCAGCACGCGCGCGGCGGCCAGCGCGTTCTCGCTCTCGAAGCTGCCGTTGAAGGTGTCAACGAAGAGCACGGCTGCCTTCTCGCCCGCCGCCAAGGTGGCCTCAAGACTGGAGAACAGGCCCTCGTCCGGTGCGCGCCAGAAGGTGTCGCGGCGCCAGCGCGGCAGGCTGCGCTTGGCCGAGAAACCCAGTAGTTTTTCGGTCAGCCCCGGCAGGCGCAGGTTGAAAAGCCAGGGCGCACGCGCGCCCCAGGCCGCGTAGTCGGGCAGTGCGGCGACCAGCCGGTCCTTCAGCGTCCGCCCATGCCTGGCCTTGTAGTGCGACAGGAACTCGATCTTCATCCGCGCCATGTCGACGCCGGTGGGGCAGTCGCGCTTGCAGCCCTTGCAGCCGACGCACAGCGCCATGGTCTCGGCCATCGCCTCACTGGTGAAGGCGCCCTCGCCCAGCTGGCCCGACAGCGCCAGCCGCAGCGTGTTGGCGCGGCCGCGGGTCAGGTGTTGCTCGTCGCGGGTGACGCGGTAGCTGGGGCACATGGTGCCGGCGTCGAATTTGCGGCAGTGGCCGTTGTTATTGCACATCTCGACCGCCTTGGCCAGGCCGCCGGTGCTGTCGCCGCCGCTGCCAGGCGCGGTCGTGGCCTCGGTGACCGGATCGTTCTGCACATTCCAGGCCGACCAGTCCAGCGCCGGCCTCAAGGCAATCGTGCGGTAGGGCTTGGGCGCCGAGGCCGGCGGGAAACGGAACAGCGCGCCCTCGTCCATCTTCGGCGGGTCGATGATCTTGCCGGGGTTGAACAGACCGGCCGGGTCCAGATGGTGCTTGATCGCGCGGAAGGCCTCATTGAGCTTGGGGCCGAACTGCCATTCAATCCATTCGCCGCGGCACAGGCCGTCGCCATGCTCGCCGCTGTAAGCCCCCTTGAACTTGCGCACCAGGGCCGAGGCCTCCTCGGCCATCGCCCGCATCTTCAGCGCGCCGTCGCGGCGCATGTCCAGGATGGGCCGCACATGCAGGGTGCCGACCGAGGCATGGGCATACCAGGTGCCGCGGCTGCCGTACTTCGCGAACACCTCGGTCAGCGCGTCGGTGTACTCGGCCAGGTGCTGCAGCGGCACCGCGCAGTCCTCGATGAAGGACACCGGCTTGCCGTCGCCCTTCAGGCTCATCATGATGTTGAGCCCGGCCTTGCGCACCTCCCAGAGGTTTTTCTGCGGCGCCTCGTCGGCCATCTCCACCACCGTGCCCGGCAGGCCCAGCTCGCCCATCAGATCGACCAGCTCGGCCAGCTGCCTCAGCAGGGGCGGTTTCTGCGGGCCGGAGAACTCGACCAGCAGGATGGCGGCCGGACGGCCGATCAGCGCGGTCTCTATCGTCGGCCTGAAGGCCGGGTTGGCCAGGCTCAGCTCTATCATCGTGCGGTCGACCAGCTCGACCGCACTGGGGCCCAGCTTGACGATGTGCTGGGCCGCATCCATCGCCGCGTGGAAGCTCTCGAAATTGACCACGCCCAGCACCTTGGCGCGCGGCAGCTCGGCCAGCTGCAGGCTCAGGCTGCGGGTGTAGGCCAGCGTGCCCTCCGAGCCGACCAGCAGATGGGCCAGGTTGACGCTGCCGTCGGCCGTGTAAGGCCGCTCGTTCTGGTTGTCGAAGATGTCGAGGTTGTAGCCGCCGACGCGGCGCAGCACCTTGGGCCAGTGCTCGGCCAGCTCGGCGCGATGGCTTTGCGCCAGACCGCGCACGAACTCGGCGATCCCGGCCGCACGGCCGGCGGCAAGACCTGACACCGGCCCGAAATCCACGAGCGAGCCATCGGACAGCCAGGCGCTGGCGCCGACCACGTTGTGCACCATATTGCCGTAGGCGATCGAGCGCGAGCCGCAGGAATTGTTGCCGGCCATGCCGCCCAAGGTGGCCTGGGCGCTGGTCGAGACATCGACCGGGTACCAGAGCCCATGGGGCTTGAGCTGCGCATTCAGATGGTCCAGCACCAGGCCCGGTTCGACCGTGGCGCGGCGCTGCTCGACATCGACGCTCAGCACGCGGCGAAAGTGCTTGCTGTTGTCGATCACCAGGGCCGCGCCGGTGGTCTGGCCACACTGGCTGGTGCCGCCGCCGCGCGGCAGCACGGGAATCTTCAGCTCGCCGGCGATCGCGATCGCGGTGGCGATGTCGCGCTCGGTCCTGGGCACGAACACGCCCAGCGGCATGATCTGGTAGATCGAGGCGTCGGTGGCATAGCGGCCACGCGAGCCGGCATCAAACCTCACCTCGCCCTCGGTCTCGCGGCGCAGGCGCTGCTCCATCAACAGCACATCGCCGCTCATCGCACGGCCTCGGCCGGATAGATAGCCCCGTCCCGCAGCAGGGCCAGCACCGCGTCGCGCTTGGCCAGCACATGCTGGATCAGCACCTCGCGCAGCCGGGCGCCATCGCGCGCGGCCAGCGCCTCAATCATCTGCTGGTGCTCGGCCAGCGCGCGGGCCCACTTGGCCTCGTCCTGGTTGGTGCGAAAGCGCAGCGACTGCACGCGGGCATTGATGGCGCGATAGGTCTGGGCCAGCACCGGGTTGCCGGCCGCCTCGTTGATGGCGCTGTGGATGCGGGCATTGAGCCGGTAGTAGCCGGACAGATCGCGCCGCGCATGGCAGGCCATCATCTCGAAATGCAGGGCGCGCAGCTCGGCGATCTCGGCCTCGGCAATGCGCTCGGCCGCCAGCATGCCGGACAGGCCCTCCAGCTCGGCCAGCAGCTCGAAGCTGTGCATCACATCGGCCTCGGTCAGCTTGACCGCGACCGCGCCGCGGTTGGGCAAGAGATCCACCAGCCCCTCGGCAGCCAGCAGCTTGATGGCCTCGCGCAGCGGCGTGCGTGAGACCTGCAGCTGCTCGCTGAGCTCGCGCTCGTTGAGCTTGGCGCCCGGCGCGATCCGGCCTTCGACCAGCATGGTGCGCAGGCGCGCGGACACCTGCTCATGCAGGGCCAGATGGGACATCTTGACGATCTCGGCCATGGCTGAAAACTCCTTCGTCGTATTTTGCATGCAAATTTTCACCCCTATAAAGCCAATGATTAAGGGTATTCCAAGGTGCACCCCTTGTTTTTGCATGCAAAACTAGCCCAAGGCAAAGAACTCGGAAAGACCCCCATGCTCCAGCTCGACCAGCACCCCACCGGCCGCCATTTCCTGCAGATCCCCGGCCCCAGCCCGGTGCCGGACCGCATCCTGCGCGCGATGAGCCTGCCCACCATCGACCATCGCGGCCCCGAGTTCGGCGCGCTGGGGCGGCAGCTGCTGGCCGACATCAAGCCCATCTTCAAGACCCGGCAGCCGGTCCTGATCTACCCGGCCTCGGGCACCGGCGCCTGGGAGGCGGCCCTGGCCAACACCCTGAGCCCCGGCGACGAGGTCCTGATGTACGAGACCGGCCATTTCGCCGCGCTATGGGCCAAGCTGGCTGTGCGCCTCGGGCTCAAGCCCGAGATCCTGGCCTGGGCCGGCGAGGACGAGCACCTGCCGCAGGCGCCCAGCTGGCGGCGCGGCGTGCAGGCCGAGCTGATCGAGGCGCGGCTGAAGAAGGACGTCGACAAGAAGATCAAGGCGGTCTGCGTCGTGCACAACGAGACCTCGACCGGCGTGACCTCGGACATCGCCGCGGTGCGCCGCGCGATCGACGCGGCCGGCCACCCGGCCCTGCTGCTGGTCGACACGATCTCGGGCCTGGCCAGCGCCGACTACCGGCATGACGAATGGGGCGTGGACGTGACGGTCAGCGGCTCGCAGAAAGGCCTGATGCTGCCGCCGGGCATCAGCTTCAACGTGCCCTCGGCGAGAGCGCTGGAGGCCGCCAGGAGCGCCAAGCTGCCCAAGGCCTACTGGGCCTGGGACGAGATGCTGGAGATGAACAAGGACGGCTACTGGCCCTCGACACCCAATACCAATCTGCTCTACGGCCTGCACGAGGCGCTGGAGATGCTGGCCGCCGAGGGGCTGGACGCGGTGTTCGCCCGCCACCAGCGCTGGGGCGCCGGCGTGCGCGCCGCCGTCACGGCCTGGGGCCTGCCCATCCAGTGCGCCGATTCGGCCGTCTACTCGCCGGTGCTGACCGGGGTCATCATGCCGGCGGGCGTCGATGCCGACGCGGTGCGCCGGCTGATCTACGAGCGCTTCGACATGTCGCTGGGCACCGGCCTGGGCAAGCTCAAGGGCCGCATGTTCCGTATCGGCCATCTGGGCGACAGCAATGACCTGACCCTGCTGGCCACGCTGGCCGGCTGCGAGATGGGGCTGAAGCTGGCCGGCGTCCGGCTCGCCGGCAGCGGCGTGCAGGCGGCGATGGATTATTTCGCCGCCCACGCGGCAGCCGCACTGAAGCGGGGCTGAGCATGGACGCTGATCTGGCTGCCCTGCTGACCCAGGCCTGGATGGACGGGCCGGTCGCGCTGCCGCTCGAACTGACACCTCTCGATGCGGCCTCGTCATACACGGTGCAAGACCTGACCCTGCTGCTGCGCGGCCAGCAGGCAGCGGGCTGGAAGGTCGGGGCCAAGGGCGCCGACGGCCCGGCCCAGGGCGCACCGCTGCCGCAGGTGCTGCTCAGTCCGGCACGGTTGCAGCCGGCCCGCTTCGGCCGCTTTCTGGGCCTGGAGCTGGAGATCGCGTTCCGGATCGGCCGCGAGTTCCCGGTGCGTCCGCAGCCCTATGGCCTCGAGGAAGCGCTGGCCGGCGTCGACGGCGTCTGTGCCGCCATCGAGCTGGTCGCCAGCCGCCTGCGCCCCCAGGGCGACAACAAGCCGCTGGCACCGCTGGCCCAGCTGGCCGATCTGCAGAACCACGGCGCGCTGGTCGCCGGTGCCTGTGTGCCCTATGACCCGGCCTTCCCTTTTGTTGCGCCCGCACTGAGCTGGCAGTTCGACGGCCGCGACATCGCCCCGACTCTGCCCGCCAACCCGGCCGGTGATCCGCGCCGCCTGCTGGTCTGGGTGCTCAACCATTGCCGCGAGCGTGGCCAGGCCGTCCCGCCCGGCACGCTGATCACCACCGGCACCTATACCGGTGCCTATCTGCCCGAAGGCCCCGGCGAGGCGCTGGGGCAGATCGCCGGCCTGCCCCCGGTGCGTTTGGTGCTGGTTTGATGCTGTTCTGATCGACCGCGCGTTCCTTCGCTCGATTTCCCATCACAACAGGAGACAAAGCATGCAAAGACGTACCCTGATCCAGGCGGCCGGTGCGGCCGCTGCCGGCCTCGTCGCGCCCCGGCTGCACGCCCAGGCGGGCGACTGGCCGGCCGGCCCGGTGCGCATCATCGTCGGCTTCCCGCCAGGGGGCGGCACCGATGCGCTGGCCCGGGTGGTCGGGCAGAAGCTCTCGCAGATGTGGGGCCAGCAGGTGCTGATCGAGAACAAGGCCGGCGTGGCCGGCGTGCTGGCGGCCGAGTATGTGGCGCAGCAGCCGGCCGACGGCAGCGTGCTGCTGATGGCCCATATCAACAGCCATGCGCTGGCGCCCAGCCTGCAGCCCAAGCTGCGCTACAACATCGAGCGCGACTTCACCCCCATCGTGCTGGTGGGCGTGACGCCCAACCTGCTGATCGCGCACCCGGGCCAGCAGGCCAAGACCGCCAAGGACATCGCCGCGCTGTGCAAGGCCGAGCCCGGCAAGATCAGCTTCGGCTCGGCCGGCAATGGCTCGGCCCAGCATCTGGCGCTGGAGCTGTTCAAGCAGCAGGCCAAGGTCGACGCGCTGCACATCCCCTACAAGGGCAGCGGCCCGCTGCTGACCGACATCATGGGCGGCCAGATCCAGTACAGCTTCGAAACGATGACGGCGGCCACGCCCCATGTGAAGAGCGGCAAGGTGATCGCGGTGGCCCAGACCCGCACCAAGCGCGCCAAGGGCCACCCCACCGTGCCCACCATGCAGGAACAGGGTTTCGAGGGCTTCGAGGCCACCACCTGGTATGGCCTGGCCGGCCCCGGCAAGCTGCCCAAGGCCATCACCGACAAGGTCAACCGCGACGTCAACACCGTGCTGGCCATGCCCGATGTGCAGGAGAAGCTGGACATGTACGGCGCCGAAGACGGCGGCGGCTCGGCCGACAAGTTCAAGCGCTTCATCGAGACCGAAACCGCCAAATGGGGCAAAGTGGTCAAGGACGGCAAGGTGACGATCGACACCTGAGTGCCGGCTGCGCCCACGGGTGCGGGTCTAAGCGCAGTTCTAAGGGCGCAGTTCTAAGGGCGCTGTTCTCAGGGCGCAGTTCTAAGGGCGCGGACTGGGGGCGGGCCTGCTCATGCCCGCTCCACCGCCCCAGCCACGACTTCCGGCGGATCGGCCGTCTCCATGCGCCCCATGATCATGCATCAAACCCATCACCCGGTCCTCAAGCAGCGATCGCCGCCGTCGGCACCCTGGCCGGGCTGTCGCGCCGGACGCTGAACCACGCGGCGTACAGCGCCGGCACGAAGACCAGGGTCAGCGCCGTGGCGACGATGAGGCCACCCATGATCGAGATGGCCATCGGTCCCCAGAAGACGCTGCGCGACAGCGGGATCATCGCCAGCACTGCGGCGGCGGCCGTCAGCACCACCGGTCGCGAGCGCCGCACCGTGGCGTCGACGATGGCGGTCCACGGCGCGACGCCTCGCGCGATGTCCTGGTCGATCTGGTCGACGAGAATGATCGAATTGCGCATGATCATCCCGCCCAGCGCAATCACGCCCAGCAGCGCGACAAAGCCGAACGGCGCCTGGAACAGCAGCAAGGCCGGCACCACGCCGATCAGCGCCAGCGGGCCGGTCAGGAACACGATGAGCAGGCGCGAGAAACTCTGCAGCTGGATCATCAGCAGGGTCAGCATCACGGCGAACATGACAGGAAACACCGCGAACAAGGCCTTGTTGGCCTTGTCGCTCTCCTCGATGGCACCGCCCTCTTCGATGCGGTACCCCGGCGGCAGGCTGTCGATGATGGGCTGGAGCGACGGCCGGATCTGCGCCGTGGCATGGGGGCCCTGCACGCCATCGACAATATCGCTGCGCACGGTGAGCGCCATGTCGCGGTTGCGCCGCCACAGCACCGGCTCCTCGAAGCCCGGCTCGATGCGCGCCAGCTGCGATAGCGGCACAGTGACACCACCGCGCGTGAACACCTGCAGGTCGCCCAGGCCACCGATGTTCTTGCGTTCCTCGGGCGTCGCCCGCACCACCACGTCGACAAGCTCTTCACCGCGCCGTATCTGCGTGACCGGTGCACCGTCCAGCGTCGTCTGTACCAGGCTCTGAATGTCGCCACTGCTCAGGCCCAGCAGCCTGGCCTTGTCCTGGTCGACATGGACCTGCACCGAGCGGACCTGCTCGTTCCAGTCCAGCTGCGTGTCGCGCACCAAGGGGCTTTCGCGCACTGTGTCGCGCACGCGGTAGGCGATCTCGCGCACCTGCGCCTTGTCAGGCCCGATGACGCGGAACTGGACCGGAAAACCCACCGGCGGGCCGAACTCCAGGCGCTGCACACGCGCCCTGACATCGGGAAAGGCCTCGTCCTTGTCGAAGAGCTCCATCAGGCGAGCCCGCACGCGTTCGCGCTGCTCGATACCGGCCGTCTTGACGACGAACTGGGCAAAGCCTGGATTGGGCAACTCCGGCTGGATCGACAGATAAAAGCGCGGCGTGCCGGCGCCGGTGTAGGCGGTGAAGAACTCGATGTCCGGGTCCTTCGCGAGAAGTGCCTCGAGCCGCTTCACCTGGTGCTCGGTGGCGGCGAACGAGGCGCCCTCGCGCAGCCGCAGATCCACCAGAAGTTCCGGCCGCGAGGCGGTGGGGAAGAACTGCTGCTGCACCTTCAGCATGCCGGCGCCCGCGACAGCGAAGGCCAGCACCGTGAGGGCCAGCACCCAAGCCCGGCGCTGTACCGCCCAGTCCACGACCTTGCGCAGCCGGTGGTAGATGGGCCGATCGTAGACGTCATGGTGGCTGCCGGCTGCCAGGTTCTTCGGCAGCAGCAGCATGCCCAGGTAGGGCGTGAAGACCACGGCGACAAGCCATGACAGGATGAGCGCCACACCCACGATCCAGAAGATGCCGCCCGCATACTGCCCGGCGATCGACTTCGCAAACCCCACCGGCATGAATCCGGCTGCCGTGATCAGCGTGCCGGTGAGCATGGGGAATGCGGTGGACGTGTAGACATAGGTCGCCGCACGCATGCGATCCCAGCCCTGCTCCAGTTTCACCACCATCATCTCCACCGCGATGATGGCGTCGTCGACCAACAATCCGAGCGCGATGATCAGTGCGCCGAGCGAGATGCGGTCAAGATTCCAACCTGCGGCATACATGACGGCAGCGACCAATCCGAGCACCAGCGGCACCGACGCGGCCACCACGATGCCGGTGCGCCAGCCCAGGAACAAGAACGAGACGGCCAGCACGATGGCCAGCGCCTCAAGAAACACGCGCTCAAACTCCCAGACCGAGTCCGCCACCACACGGGGCTGATCCGCGTACTGCTCGATGTGCACGCCGACCGGCAGCTCCTGACGCAGCTGCGCCAGTCGCTCGTCAAGCGCGCGCCCGAAGTCCAGCACGTTGCCATTGGCTTGCATCGTCACGCCGATGGCCAGCACCGGCACGCCGTTGTGGCGGATGGTCATGCTCGGCGGATCCTCGTAGCCGGACCGAACGGTCGCGATGTCGGCCAGCCGCAGCAGCTGACCGCCCACCTCTACCGTCACGTTGGCCACGTCCGCAGCGCTGCGCAAACCACCGTCCACCCGGACCTGCACGCGGTCGTGGGTGGCATCGGAAGAACCCGCCTGGGCGACCAGGTTCTGGCGCGCCAGCGCATCGAACACCGCCGTGGGCGGGATGCCCAGCGCCGCCAGCCGCCGCGTGGACAGCTCCACATACACACGCTCGGCCTGCTTGCCCAGCACATCGACCTTGGCCGCACCGGCCACGCCCTGGATGCGCCGCTTCACGTCTTCGGTGATGACGAGCAACTCGGCCATCGAGAGGTCGGGGGCACTCAGGGCGTAGAGCACGCTGTAGCGGTCGTTGTACTCGTCGTTGAAGAAGGGACCACGCACGCCCTCGGGAAACTCCTGGCGCACATCGCCGATCTTCTTGCGCACCTGGTACCAGGCGTTTTCCAGCTCCTCCGTGCTGCTGCCGCCCTTCATCCACAGCGTGATGCCACCGTAGCCCTGGCGCGCGAAGCTGCGCACGTACTCGAAATGATCCAGCTCCTGCAGCCTGCGCTCGATGCGGTTGAGCACCTGGTCCTGCACGTCCTGCGCGGTGGCACCGGGCCACACGACGATGGCTGTCATCTGCGGCACGTCGAAGTTCGGGTCCTCCAGGCGGCCCAGCCGGCTGAAGGACAGGCCGCCGACGATCAGCGTCGCAATCAGCAGGAACAGCACCATCGGCCGGTGAGTGACGGCCCATTCCGAGAGATTGAAGCGTTTCATGAGCTGCTCTTTGTCATCGTGGCCGGGGCGGCCTCGGGTGCGCGCTCGATGGCGCGAACGGCGATGCCGGCATCCAGCTTCTGAGCACCGACGCTGACGACACGGCTGCCAGGGGCCAGGCCGGAGACATGCACGGAGGCGTCATCCACGCGCACCACCTGAACCGGATTGAAGACCAGGCCTGAGCCCTTGGCGTTCAGCACCCAGACGCCTGCCGACCCGCTGGCCTTCACCAATGCGGTGACCGGCAAGATCGCGGCCGCCGGGCCGGCGGGCTGTCCGGCCAGGTTCAGCTGCAGCGTGCTTCCCAGCGGCAGGGCGGCGACGGCGGCACGCGACTGCGGGGCTGCGGCGTAGCGCACGCGAAAGGTCCGGGCCTGCGCGTTGGCCACAGGAGAGAGCTCGCGCAGGACCAGCCGCAGCGCAGGCGTCGTGTCATGCCATGGCGCGGCCGAGGCAGCGAGCCCGCGTACCCGGCCGACCCATTCCTCCGGCAGGTCGGCGACGATCTCGCGCTCGCCTTCTCGCGCAATCGACAACACCGGCTGGCCTTCGGCCACCACCTGACCGCGCTCGAAGCGCAGCGCGGTGATCACGCCGGCATAGGGCGCGAGCAGCGAGGTGTAGCCTTCCCGATTGCGCGCCAGGTCCAGTTGGCGGCGGGCCTGCTCCAGCCGGGCTGCGGCCGCGTCAGCGCGGGCCTTCTGGCGCTCGTGGTCGGCAGCGCCCACCGAGCCATCGGTCAGCAGGCGGCGCAAGCGGGCCTCGTCGGACGCGGCCTGCTGCGCATCGACCGATGCCGCTTGCACCTGGTCGGCGGCGGCTCTTTCGGCAAGCTGGTAATCGACCGGGTCCAGCCGCGCCAGCGCCTGGCCGGCCTTCACAACGTCGCCCACCTCGACCAGCCGGTCCACGACCTTGCCGCCGGCGCGGAATCCAAGGTCTGTTTCGACACGGGCCCGCACAACGGCGGTGAACGAGCGCGTCTGCGAAGACGCGGCCTGCGTCACGGTGGTCACGAAGACCGGCTTGACGACGGCCACGGGAGCAGCCGGTTCGCTGCAGGCGGCCAGCAGCGCGGCGGCAACGGTCGCGAGCGACACGGCGGGTAAGGTCCTGTTCACTGGGGCATCCTTGCGGCAAGAGAAGAAGGTATGGCGGCGCTGACCTGGGTTGGCGCGAGACCGCCACCCAGGGCCTTGTAGAGCTGCACCTCGGACAGCTGCTGCTGAAGGCGGCTGTCCGACAGGGCGAGTTCGCTGGACAGCACAGAGCGCTGCACATCCAGCAACACCAGCAAATCGATCTGTCCTTCGCGTTGCAGCGACTGCGCGCGCTGCAGCGAGCGGCGGCGGTGCTCGACGGTGCGGGCCAACGCGGCGGTGCGCTCGGCTTCCTGAGCACGCATGAGCAGGCTGTCCTCCACCTCCTGCACGGCCACCAGTACTGCCTTCTGCCAGACCAGCAACGCCTCCTCGGCGCGAGCGGACTGACCACGAATGCCGGCGTCGATGCGGCCGGCGTCGAAGATCGGTGCGGCGAAGGCCAGCGCGACGTTGGAAAAGCGCACCGGGGCGAGATCCAGCGCGTTCAGGCGCAGGTCCTGGCGGCCGACGAGCGCGCTCAGAAAGAGCTTGGGCCACCATTGCGCGCGTGCCTCGGTGCCGCGCAGCGTCTGGGCTGCGACAAGCGCCTCGGCGGCGATCAGATCGGGACGGCGCCTCAGCAGTTCGCTGGGCTGGCCGGTGCCGATCTGCCGCGCGGCGGGCCATGCAAAGACATCGGTCTCGCCGACAACTCGGACCGAGGGGTTGCGGCCCAGCAGCACGGCCAGTCGTGTCTGCGAAGTGCCGGCCAGCATCCGCAGCGCCGGCACTTGCGCATCGAGCGCATCGGCCTCGGCACGTGCCCGGTCCAGGTCGAAGGCGCTGGCCTGGCCTTCTCGGAAACGGCTCTGCACACGGCTCGCTGTCTCACGCTGAGCCGCTGCCAGGGCTTGCACGATGCGCAGCCGCTCCCCGGCACCGCGCAGCACGAAGTACTGTCGTGCGACTTCGCTGGCCACCAGCAACCGCGCGCCATTCACGGCGGCGCTGGCGGCGGCGGCATCGGCCTGCGCCGCGTCGCGCGCGGCGCGCACGCCACCGGCCAAGTCGATCTCCCAGGCCAGATCGACACCGGCACGCAGCGCGCGGGTGTCGGGCATGCCTTGCTTCACCGGCCCGGGCAGTCCGCTGTCGCTGTGCGAGGCGGACGCCTGTACGCCCACGGTGGGCCACAGACGAGAGCCCTGGGCATCGTGGCCCGCGCGGGCCTGAGCGACGCGCTGCAGAGACATCGCCACATCCTGGTTGGCCGTCAAGGCTTCCTCGATCAGCGTCGTCAGCGTCGGATCGCCGTAGCCGGCCCACCATGCGCCATCGAGGCCTTGGGCGGACGCGGCGGCCGGCCCGGCCTGAGCAAATGTGGCGGACAGCGGCATCGGCGGGACCAGGGGTTGCAGAGGCACCCCCGAGCAAGCCGACAGGAACGCCAGTGCCGCGACGGCCGGCGTCAGACGGATCAAGCGAGAACCGGCATGAGGGCCGCAGCGCGTGGGGGGCGTTGTCATTGGCTTCATATAATGTACTTACAAGTACACTAAGTGTAGCGAGCTATACTGGACTGTCAAGTACAGAAATTTGCCAATGCCAAAGATCGAGGACGACCTTGCACCAGCGCCGCGTCGCGGCCGACCGCGCGACCCCGAACGCCTGAGGCGCATCATGGAAGCGGCGAGGAGCCACTTTGACGCGCAAGGTTTCGAGCGGGCCAGCGTCGACGCCATCGCCAGCGACGCGGGCGTCTCGAAGATGACCATCTACAGCCACTTCGCTTCGAAGGAAGGTCTGTTCGAGGCGGTGATCCGTGATCGCACCGATCGCGTGATGGGCGGGCTGGCCGGTGTGGAGGCGCTGGACCCGGAGCAGCCCGAGAAGGCGCTGCTGGCCATCGGCGCGCAGTTCCTCACACTGGCGCGTGAGGAAGATGCGCTGGGCCAGTTTCGCTCGCTATACGGCGCCGCCGGAACGCAGCGCGAGGCATGCCTGGCGTTCTACAGGCAAGGGGCCGACAGACTGATCGGCGACCTGGCCGCCTATCTGCGCCGCGCTGACGCGCAGGGCGCGCTGCACATCAGGCACCCGCGTCAGGCGGCCGACCTGTTCCTGTCGATGTTTCTTGGCGATGGCCACATCCGCGGGCTGTTGATCCTCGACATGCCCGACGCGCGCGAGAACAAGGCTCTGCTCCGGGAAGCCGTTCGGGTGTTCATGGCCGCCTACGCCAAGGCGCCGTGACGGCTTGCGCGCCGGCCTGAGCAAGCCTCACCGCTGCGGCTGCAGTCATCCATCCTTCGAGCCCCCCGCAAGCGCAAGGCCTCGCGCACTCGACCTCGCGTTGCTATGCTCAGCACCCATGTCGCCCGAGCACGAACAGCTTCGATCCGCGATCCAGGCGCTGGAGGCCCAGCGCGGCTTGCTGGGCGACGCGGTGGTGGACATGGCGGTGGCGCCGCTCAAGGCCCAGTTGGCCGCACTGCTTGAGCCAGTGCCGCCTGCCGAGGCAGCCCAGACCCTCAGGCAGGTCAGCATCCTGTTCCTGGACGTGGTCGGCTCGACCACCCTCTCCCATCGACTCGACCCCGAAACCATCAGCGCCGTGATGGACGATGCTCTTGCGCGCGGCACGATCGTCGTCCAGGCACACCACGGCAAGGTGCTGCAGTACGCAGGCGACAGCATCCTGGCGGCCTTCGGTGCCGAGGAGTCCCACGAGGATGACACCGAACGCGCCGTGCACTGCGGCCTGGCCTTGCTCGAACTCGGCAGGCAGCTCGGCGCCGAAGTCGAGTCCGCCTACGGCCACGCCGGCTTCAACGTCCGCGTGGGTCTGCACACCGGCGCCGTGCTGCTCGGCGGTGGGGTCGACGGCGACGCCAGCATCCGCGGCATTGCCGTCAACATCGCCGCCCGCATGGAGCAGACCGCCCCGGCCGGCGCGCTGCGCATCAGCCACGACAGCTACGCGCAGGTGCGCGGCCTGTTCGATGTCCAGGCGCAGGCGCCGCTGATGGTCAAGGGCGTTGACCGCCCGATCCCGAGCTACCTGGTCAAGAGCACCAAGCCACGCAACTTCCGCGTCGGCACGCGCGGCATCGAAGGCGTGGCGACCCGGATGGTCGGCCGCGACACCGAACTGCAGGCCCTGCAGGCCGCTTTCAAGCGCCTGTTTGCCGACCGCCGGCTGGCTGCGGTGACGGTGGTGGCTGAGGCGGGCGTTGGGAAGAGCCGGCTGCAGCACGAGTTCGAGGCCTGGAGCGAGGAGCAGCCTGAGCGCTTTCATCTGTTCCGCGGCCGCGCAACGCCCCAGACCGGGCTGCAGGCCTATGGCTTGCTGCGCGACCTGCTGACCTGGCGCTTCCAGATCCGCGATGACGACAGCGTCGAGGTCGCGCGCCAAAAGATGGAAGACGGCGTGGTGCCGCTCTTTCTGCATGACGACGGCGCTGATCTTGCCGAAGCCCACGCCCACCTGCTGGGCCACCTGATCGGCATCGAGTGGCAGGACAGCCGCCACATCCAGGGCATCGCCGAGGATCCCAAACAAATCCGCAACCGCGCCTTTCATGCCGCCGCGCAAGTGTTCCGGCGGCTGAGCGCCAGCGACGGCAGCCCTGTCGTGCTGCAGTTGACCGATCTGCATTGGGCCGACGACGAGACCCTCGACTTTCTGGACCACCTGGCCGACGTGAACCGCGACGTGCCGCTGCTGCTGCTGGCCTTCACGCGGCCGACGCTGTTCGAGCGACGCACCGGCGGGCGCAGCAGCGATGGTCAACACCAGCGCATCGACCTGCGTCCGCTCGATCTGCCGACGAGCCGGCTGCTGGCCGAAGAACTGCTGAAGAAGCTGCCCGGCATCCCGCCGGGGCTGTCGGAGTTGCTCGTCGGGCGCGCCGAAGGCAATCCCTTCTACATGGAGGAGTTGCTGCGGATGCTGATCGACCAGAGCGCCATCCGCACCGGCGAGACCTGGGCCATCGACGCCGAGCGCCTGCTGTCCACCCAGGTGCCGTCGACGCTGACGGGTGTGCTGCAGGCGCGCCTGGACGGTCTGCCAGGGCCCGAGAAGCATGCGCTGCAGCAGGCCAGCGTGGTGGGCGCGGTATTCTGGGACCAGGCCCTGGCCGCCGTGGAGGCGGAGGCCGCGCAGCAACTGCCGGCGCTGGCGCGGCGCGCGCTGACCCTGCCGCGCACCGATGCGGTGCTGGAAGGCCTGCGCGCTGACCTGCGTGAATATGCCTTTCGCCACCAGCTGCTGCACCAGGTGACCTACGACACCGTGCTCAAGCGCGCCAGGCGCGAAGGCCACGCCAAGGTTGCGCAGTGGCTAGCGCTGCTGACCGAACGGGGCGGCCTGCGCGCCGGCGACCTGCAGGGCCTCGCGGCCGAGCACTTCGAGCAGGCGGGCGACGCGGCCCGGGCCGCCGAGTTCCACGCCCGCGCCGCCGAGCAGGCGGGGCAGCGCTTTGCCCACGAGCGGGTACTGGCGCACGTGGGCCGGGCGCTGGCATTGCTGGGCCAGGTGCCGCCCGCGACGACGGCCGGTGCCGAACTGCGTTGGCGGCTGCTGAGCGTGCGCGAGAAGACGCTGGGCCTGCAGGCCCGCCGGACCGAGCAGGCCACCGACCTGGACGCGCTGGCCCAGCTGGCCGAGACGCTGGACGACAACCGCCGGCGCGCTCATGCGGCCAGGCGCCGCAGCCTGCGCGCGATGCGCATGGCCGACTGGACAACCGGCGAGACTGCGGCACGCCAGGCCATGGCCTGCGCGGCGGCGGCCGGCGACGACGGCCGGCGACTGCATGCGCTGCGGCTGCTGGCCTGGGCGCGGGTGAAGCAGCTCGACTTCGAGGGCGGCCGCTCGCTCGCGCTGCAGGGCCTGGCCGAGACGCGCAGCCTGGGGCTGCGCGATGTCGAGGCACCCATACTCAACGTATTGGCCATCGCCGCCGCCACGCAGGGCGACATGCTGGGCTACCTCGCCGCAACACGGCAGAGCCTGCAGATCTACCGCGAGACCGGCGACCGCGTCAACGAAACCATCGGCCTGTCCAACCTGGGCGTGGGCTGGCTGAACCTGGGCGACCTGGCGCAGGCCCAGCGTGATCTGAGTGCGGCGCTGCAACTGCTGCGCGCCGACGGCAACCGCGTGGTCGAAGGCACGACGCTGTGCATGCTGGGCGTGGTGGCGCTGTGGCAGGGCGACGCGGCGGGGGCGCTGGTGCTGGCCGGCGCGGCGCGGGACATCGCGGTGGCAGCGCAGGCGCGCGACGAGGAAATACTGGCCACGCTGCAACTGGCCGCGGCCAAACTGGCGCTGGGCCACGGCAGCGCTGCGCGGGCCTACTACGCCCAGGCGCGCCAGCGGGCGCTGGAGATCGACCACCCGCTGCAACAGGAAGCCAGTGCCGGCCTGGCGCGGGTGGCGCTAGCCGAAGGCGACACCGCCGGCGCGCTGGCCGCGCTTCAGCCGGTGCTCGACCATGTGGCCGCCGGCGGCTCGCTGGACCACATCGACGAGCGCCAGGTCGAACTGAGCTGCCACCAGGCCCTGGCCCGCGCCGGCGACCCGCGCGCGGACCACTGGCTGGTCCGCGCCCACGGTGCACTGATGGCCCAGGCCGACGCGATCAGCCGCAACAGCACCGACGCCGCGCTGCGCCAGGGATTCCTGCAGAACATCCCGCACCACCGCGAGATCGTCGCGGCGTGGGCCCAGCGTGATGTGGGGAGTGAAGCGCCTGCGGGGCCGGCGGGCTGAGCGTCGGCATCCAGTCGATCGGGCCGTGCACGGCCGGGAAGGGAAAAGCATGGCGGAACAGAAGATGGCAACCCAGTGGGCCGCGGCGCTTGGCGAGCACGTTCGTGCGCTGCTGCGTGACCTGCTGGCCGGTCTGGTCGGCTCGGTGGCACTGATTGCGAACGTGGTCTCGTTCGCGGCCCTGATGTTCCCGGGCGCGCTGTCTCCAGGCGCGCCGGTGGCCGTCTGGGCGATGCTCGTGGGCGGCGGCATCACCGGCATCTGGCTCGCGTGGCGCACTTCGCTGCCGCCGACGGCTGCCGTCATCGACTCCGCCACCGGCGCGGTGCTGGTGCTCTTGTCGGCCAGTGCCGGTGCGGCCGTGCTGGCGGCCGGCGGCAGCACGCAGACGGCTGTGAACGCGGTACTGCTGCTGTTCACGGCGACCACCCTGCTGACCGGCGCCCTGCTGCTCGCGCTTGGGCTGCTGCGCTGGGGGCACTACATGCGCTTCGTGCCCTCGTTTGTCGTCGCGGGTTTTCTTGCGGCCACCGGTTGTCTGCTGCTCGCGGGCGGTGTGCGCATGAGCAGCGGCCATGCGATGAGCGAGCTGTTCGCGCCCTGGAGCGGCGGGCAGCTCACCCGACTGGCCTGCGCGGCCGCGATGCTGGGTCTGATGCTGGCGCTGCGGCGCTGGGTCCGTTCGGGGCTGGCGATGCCGATTGCCTTGCTCGCTGTGACGGCCGCCGGCCACCTGCTCTTGCATCGGAACGGGCTCGCGAGCGCCGGGTCCGGCTGGTACCTGCCTTCGCCGGGCGCGCTGGTTGCCTGGTCGCCGCTTGACGCCGCGCGCTCGGTCGCCGTGCCTTGGGCCCTGCTCGCGGGCTTCGTGCCGGAACTCGCGGCCGCGGCCGTCGTGGCACTCGTCTCCATCGTCACCAAGACCGCGACGCTCGAGTCGATGCGCAAGACCACCGGCGATCTCGACTGCGAGCTGCGTGAACATGGCGTCGCGACCCTGGCCGCCGCACCCCTGGGCGGTATCGCGGCCTGCGTGCAGCTCGGATCGAGCCGCCTGCTCGAACAGGCGGGCGGTGCGGCAAGGCGCAGCGGTGTCTTCTGCGGAGCGATCCTGTTGCTGGTGGGGCTGACGCACGCGGACGTCCCGGCACTGGTCCCGCTGCCCGTCGTGGCCGGCCTGATGCTCTACCTCGGCTGGAATCTGCTGGTCGAGGCCCTTGCGCGGCTGCTGGCCCAGCGTGCCTGGCTCGATCTGCTGCTGTCGGTGTCCATCGCCGCGGCCTGCGTGCGCTACGGCTACCTCGCTGGCGTGATCGGCGGCGTGGTGGGTGCCTGCCTGCTGTTTGCGGCGAGTTGTGCGCGTACCGGCGTCGTGCGCCAGCACCTGTCGCGCGCCCAGTTCACCGGCAATGTCAGCCGCACGGCGGCGGACGAGCGCTACCTCGCGGACCATGGCGAGCGCATTCAGATCTACTGGCTGGCCGGCCATGTGTTCTTCGGTTCCGGCGAGGGGCTCTTCGAGCGCGTGCGCCGCGACCTCGACGCACGTGCCTCGCTGCCGGTCAGCCACGTGCTGCTCGACTTCGGTCTGGTGACCGGCGTGGATGCGTCGGCCGTGGTGAGCCTGAGCAAGCTGCGCAATCACTGCGACAAGCGAGGCACGGTGCTGCTGCTCGCAGCGATGGCGCCGGCCGTCGCGCGTGCACTCGGGCGCAACGGCAGCGTCGCCGCCCCCCAGGGCGGGCCGCCGCCGTTCGCCGATCTCAACACCGCGCTCGCCTGGTGCGAGGAGCGCGTGCTGGAGCGCGCGGGCCGTGCGCCCGACGCCGGCGAGGACGGATTCGAGGCGTGGCTGCAATCGCAGCTCGGAACCAGCGTGTCTGCGGAAGACTTCATCGCCTACCTGGAACGACACGAGGTCGCCAGCTCCCAGGTCTTGTACGCCCAAGGCGACGACTCGGACGAGATCGACCTCGTGGCAGCCGGCCGGCTCGTGGTCGATGTGACCGATGCCAACACCGGCCGCACCGTGCGCACCCGGGTCGTGACCACCTGCTCGGTGGTCGGCGAGATGGGATTCTTCCGTGGCGTGCCGCGTTCGGCCACCGTGTCGACCGAAGGTCCGGCGAGCCGCTACACGCTCACGCGCGCAGCCTACGAACGCATGCGGCGGGAGCGACCTGCCGTGGCGATCGCGTTCGACACCTTCCTGCTGCGCACACTGTCCGACCGGATCAATGTGGCCGATCGCATGGTCGCGGCGCTGGCGCGCTGAGTGGGCGCGATCGGTACACGCGAACCGGCGGGCAAGGGCTTCAAGGACCGCTTCAGGGCCTGCAGGGCAGGACAGGCCCGCTGGCCGCCGTGATCAGGCCCAGCGCTCGGGCCGGCAGGCCAAGAACGACAAGGTCAACCGCGACGTCGACACCGCGCTGGCCATGCCCAATGTGCAGAAGAAGCTGGACATGTACGGCGCCGAAGATGGCGGCGGCTCGGCCGACAAGCTCAAGCGCTTCATCGAGACCGAAACCGCCAAATGGAGCAAGGTGGTCAAGGACGGCAAGGGGACGATGGATACTTGAGCGCCGGCTGCGGCGACGGGTGCGGTTTTGAGGGCGCGGGGTGGGAGCAGGCCCCTCTTATCGTGCCCGCTTTTGCGCAAGAATTTCGCTCGGCAATAGAGCGCAGGGCCGGTGATGCTGAGGATCGAGTAGCCGAGCGGCGAGACTGCAGAGGATGCGGGCGCGGACTGGATACGACGGGCTTGATCGAGCACTCGCGGCCAGGAGCGAAACTTCGCAGAACAATCTGAACGCGGAGGAGTGTTCCAGCCTATCTTCTACAGCTCCGAGCCCGCATTGCCACCTTATCGGCCGAGAGGATCGTTGTCTGTCTCAAATACATCTGCTCCTTGACTTGCGCATTCAGATTCTTCTTCGCTAAGTGGCCCGGCCGGCTTAACTCGCAGGCGAGGTCGCTAAATAGTCTCGAAGCTGAAAGCCGAGCGAAGACCCAGCATCGACGAGCCGGTCGAGAACATCCAGCGTTGCTCTCCGCAGATTGATGTCTTTGAGGAGCACCTCCCGGTGTTCGTGGACTGCAACTCGACAGATAGTTTCTGCGTGCCATAAGCTGTTCCCGTCGTCGAACAAGTCGGCGGGCGCCCTTCCAAGAGCATCGCGAAGCTGAGGAAGTGCCATTGGAACCGCAGTGACCCTTCCTACTCCTGCCATGAGCATCAGTAGGTTCTCGAGCGCCGGCCTACTGTCGCCCACAGTGGTTAGGCAGTTGGCGATGTAATTCTGTCGGGACCGGAACAATGGCAAGTCGTGCCAGGTCTCTGGCCAAGAAACAGAGCAGAACAGCAGCGTTGAAAGTGCCTTATCGAATCTGCTGTAGGACCGCCTGGTTCGGGTCCTCAGTGACTCGTCAGGAAGAATCTTTGCGGTCGCTCGGTCCCACACCCGCCAGAGGGCATCGGCGTTCGCGAACTCTTGCTTCATGCACGCACTCAGAGTGGACTCCAGCACTCTTTCACTGAGGTCAGGAGCGTGTTCCATACAGTAGTCAAGCGTTTCGAACAATGGGGATTGGTCCGTCGTTTGTGCGATCAGCTCTGCCGCCATCAAGTCTCCCGTCTCCCAGCGAGCCTCGAAGTCGACGTAGTCGGGATCGTGCCGCCTCGCCCTGGGCCGGCCCTCCACGTCGGCCATGAGCCGCACCAGCGCCATGAGCGACTCGACTCTCCACATGCCCGGCTTCTCGCTGCGCGCAGCATCAAGGGCAATCGTCCATTCCTTGACGGCCGCCAAGCTCTTGGGCCGGGAGCGCACACCGGGCTTCATCTCCCGCAGGGCCTCGAGCAAGGCCTCGGTGGTGGCCGCCCGAGCTTCATCGACTACGTCGCGAGTTCGTCCGCGCGCATCGAGTGCTTCTGCATACTGCGAAAGGGCCGTGGTCAGCACGTTCGCCAGAACCGGTTGTTTTGGTCTTAGAACCTCAGAGATGGCGATGGCAGCAGCCCGGCGCAGTTTCCAAACCGGCTCGGTGATGATGTTGGCCAAGGCTTCTGGCATCTTGGGCAGGTTTGCGTCGACACCTGCAAGCAGGATAACCGTTCGAGCACGGAGTTCCCCTGCCGATGGGTCACGGTGCAACCATGCGTCCTTGTCTTCGCGTTGTGCAGCGACTTCAAGCAAGGAGGTCCTAGCCCACTGCAGCGGGGCTGACGTGTCGACCGGCCACTTCTGGATTAAGGCGCAAGCCAGTTCGTCTTCGAGACCCAGAAGCATCGCGCTCTCCTGGCCTTCAAACTCGGGCCGCAGACGAAGGAACTCCTCGTAAGGCTCTGCGGGCGATGAGAAGCGTTCAGCGGTATCAGGCTCGGCAGTCGAGTGCCGTCCTGTAACAGCAGCTACCCACAGACGCACCGCGCTTAGACGATTCATCCGTTGCATACCTTCCTGAGCCCGCTCGCTTACCCGCTGCAAGTCGGGTTCGAGGTTGGCAATCTCCAGGGGCACCAACTTTCCGTCGCCTATAGGCTCGCCAAGCTTCAGCCCGCGCGCATCCATCCGCTTGAGAGCCATGCGCCATCCGTCGGGCACCTCTGCTGCTCCTTTCAGGTCTTCTAAGTGCTTATCCAAGATCGCAAAAACTGCATCCCGAAGGTCCGGCCGGTTGAACTGCAACTGGAGCGTAAGCCCCTCTAGGTTGTGCCGCCGATGCGGGAGTCGGTTGCTGGCTATGCGCTCTTTCTGTCTCTCATTGTCCAGACCGTCATGGCCGCCGTGAATAGCCAGGGACATAGGCTCATGAACACTGCGAGCCATGTCGTCGGCGAAGAACCTCGGACAATTGAGGATACAGAGCATCTTCTCTGTGACGAGTTCCGGTTGAGCCATCAGAACCCCTGCCACGAGGCCAGTCGTTAAGCTCGACTCTCCCGCCCCCAAGATGATCTCGATCACCTGCGACATGCGTTTGGGCTGCGCTCTCGCTTCAGTCAACAAACGCTCTTCGAGAGCCATCAGCGCGCAGTTCAAGATGTAACTGGTGACCGAGTGGGCGCGGTAGGCAACCCAGAGGCGCCAGTCGTGGATGTGCGGTCGACCATTGGGACTTTGCTCCGACGGGATGATCGAGACCTCCTTCGGGTTTGCCTTAGCAAACGACACTGCAGCGTGGTTGCACAGGTCGATGACGAATCGCACGCTCTTTGCAAAGGAATAGAGCAAAAGCGAACGGAATGGTCCCTGCAAGACAGAGGGCGGGAAGAATTCGTGATCTGCCCGATCGCTGAGTCCAAGGTCCGCCTCCCACCCATCCGCGCGGAAATGGCGTTTAGTCTCCAAATTGTCCTTGGTGTAAAGCCCCCAGAACGCTTCTCGCACAAGGTCAGGGGCGAAGAAGCTTGGCTCCCTGCAGGTCTTGAAGTTGACTAAGAATTCCAGGCGCTCTTCAGCGCAGAAGTCGCGGCCGTCATGGTCGCGCGCGAGACGTTGCAGCAACGAATCGATGAACGCCTTGAACCGCACGGGGTCCGCTCCTGAGGTGCGGCATAGGAGCGCATAGAAGCGCCTGCCGATGGATTGCTCGCGGTACCAGTTGTCGTTGTCGCGCCAGCAGAAGTGCTCCGCGATACCAAAGACGTCAGCCACCCTCTGGCTTGGCTCGTGCCAGTTGGCGTCGTGAGAGGTTGCATCCTCCGCCAACTGCACGACCCACGAGTGACTCTCTGGTGGCAGGTGCGGGAAATTCTTTGCAACCAGCGTAACGACAACGTCCCAAGCTTTACCAACCGGCGCGGCCATCCCCAGCCGCACCACGAACTCCTTGTTTGCAGGGTCATCTGCCAAGCCGGAGTAGTCGATCGACGTTGGCCCCTTGCAAGCAACCCGCAGCAAGTGACTCAGTCTCTGCAGTAAGCTCGCATCGCTAAGGCCGACATTGCCCCCAAGCTTTCCTGTCAAATCCTCGACCCGCTCTGAACGCAAAAGCCCGATGGTCACCTCATCTCGCCACAGTTGCGGAATGGTCGAGTCCTGCTTGAGTGCAGCTTCGAGCAGTGCATAAGCGTCACTATCTCCTTCGGCAGATCGTTGCGCTGTCCATGAGCGCAATGCCCTTCGCATGCCGGCGTGTGATCCGAGCTTGGCAAATAGCGAAACCCAGTCGCGCTCGGCACCGCGCACCTCTCGCTCGACCCGGAAGAAGAGTGACCAGTCCTCCAGAACGTCGTGGGTAGGGGCCACCCGGCGCGCTGGATCCTCTGCCAGCACGGCGTCCCTTAAAAGAGAGGAAACGGCTTCAACATCGGCCGGCGCCTCGACAAACTGCGAGAAGCGCTCGGTTCGTGCGTAGCAGATCGAATCGAAGGCGTCTCGGCGGCGAGCCGCCATCCCTGCGGGCAAGCCTTTGCTAGGAGCAATTCGTTCCGTCCACAGCCGCAGGCGCAAGTCATTGCCTGAAGCCTGAGGTAGAGCTGTGCCTCCTGCGCTGTAGATGAAGGCAAGTTGCAAGTAGTAAGGCGCCCGGAGAACTTCTCGCACACCCGAATCTTTAACTCCCATCTGTTCAAGAACGCTCCCAGCCACCGCAGCAGCAACCTCCGTGTCTGTGAGCAAAGGAATGTCGACGATCTGGGGGGAGAATCCGGCGAGGAAGTTTGAGTAGAGCGGGTTGAGTCCGTAAGAACGGGTAGTGACACACAGCCGCGCTCCTTTGTTCTGGCGAACGAGTGCAAGCAGCTCTATGAGCGCACCTGGGTTCTGTGCCTCAAGGGCCTTTTCAAGCGAATCGATGACGACAGTGGTCCTCCCGCAGCGCAAGAAACTCGCCATTCCAAGAACTGCGTCAGGTAAGCCATTGAGCGACTGAACTGACGCCAAGCTCGGCGAATCGAGTTCGTCGGCTCGGAAGAAGAACAGCGGGCCGGACTCACGCAGCAACGGTGCGAGCTTCGAGATGACGGCCGACTTGCCCGCACCTGGACCGCCGGTGATGATTATTAATTGCCGTTCATCGAGGCCTGCCAGCACCTGGGCGACACACTCGCCACGCGAGATGTGCGATCCGTTGGGAAGCTCCGTTGAGATGAGCGCGAGTTGAAGGCGCGCTCGTTCGCAAAATCTGTCTGCGACGTTGCTGAGGCCCCTGTTGATGCTTAGGCGGCGCACTGCGTCCTGCAAACCGGCCTTGGCGGTGGAAGGCCACGTTTCCCGAGTGACCGTGCCGACCGTGATGCCTTGCTCGAAGACGTAGGAGAACAAGCCATCCCACACCAGCTCGCCTGAGTCGCCGGATAGACCGGAAGTCAGGAGAGCTTGAACCAGACTGAGCTCTTGCGAAGAGTCGGTACCAAGGTCGTGAACGTCAACGCGCAGGCGGCGAAGCAATTGGAAGACCAGATCATCGGCGTACTTGTCAGCAAGAGCGGTTCTCGATACCTCTCTAAAGGCCTCCCAAGTATCTTTGTGCTTGCGGTCAAAGAGCTTGGAGTCAAGCTTGAGCAGGAAGTCCTCAAGGTCAAGGGAGGCACGAGAGAGTTCGCAGAGTCGCTTGGCGGCCTGATTGGCCGCAGTCGCAGGCGCAATCGTTGCTAGGACCAAGATGTCACATGAGCGGTCGAACGGGCTCCCCCCCAGCCCAAGGAAGTCTCTCCACGCCCCGTGCAACCCATCGACAAATTCGCTGTTGCCAACCGTTGCATTGAGCCCTCGCTTGCATTGGATGAGTTGCAGCCAGGTGCCGCTGACGTCCCTGAGTTGGCAGTAGATGTCGTCCGTATGCGCTCCCACATACCGAGCCTCGAACCGCAACAATTCGACGCGACTGCCGTGTGAGCTGAAAGCTGTAGGCAAGCCGGTAAGCATGTTGACCAGGTAGAGCGCTCCGACTCGAGCCTGAAAGACACCGCCACCCCCTCCAGTGGCGATAGTGCTCATGACTTGGGTGCCCTTGAGGGGGTCGCGGTAGGTTTCGTCTTTCTTGCTCATACGCAAAAGCCGTCGCCGCAGTGCGGCGCCTCCTGCGGGCAAGCATAAAGGGTTCGACACACCGAGAGACGTGCCACCGGCCTTGCAGAACCTCCGATCAAAAGCACAGCATCGCAATAGCAGGTATTGATCTGTCCACTGCCGGGAGGGAGAAAGTGAAGCACATGAACTAGGCGCAGGGCGAGTTAGTAAACAGCTACGCGCTCTCCAACAGTTCTCACGCAATACGTGTGCATCAGCGCTTCTCTAATGTGAACCTCCGCCTCCCCCGCCCGCTACGCCTGCTCCAGGTCGCTCCGCCGTCTCTCCGCCTGACCAAAGCCCCAACCTAGCCCCCCTCCTCAGCAAGGCAGCCGCAAAAGCTCGAAGTTCCCCCGCCCGCTGGCCGCCGTGATCAGCCCCAGCACCCGGGCCGGCTCGTTGCCGCAGTCGGCGCCCAGCATGGCCCAGCTGAAGCGCCAGCCCCAGTTGCCGCCCAGCACGCCGGGCACATTCATGCGGTGCTCGCTGCCCAGGCCCAGCACGTCCTGCAGCGGGAATACCGCGATGTTCGCGACCGAGTTGCTGCAGGCGCGGATCATGGCCCAGTGCACATCGTGGTCGCCACAGGGTAGGTAGGAGCCGGCGAAGGCGCGCTCGCGCGGGCCGGCCTGGCCCCACCAGCCGCGCACCGTGTCGTTGTCATGCGTGCCGGTGTAGGCGACGCTGTCGCGCGGCCACATATGGGGCAGGAACTCGTGGCTGCCGTCGCCGCCAAAGCCGAACTGCAGGATCTTCATGCCGGGGAAGCCGCAGCTCTCGCGCAGTTCGTGCACATCGTCGGTGATGAAGCCCAGGTCCTCGGCGACGATGGGCAGCTTGCCCAGCGATTTCTCGATGG
The DNA here is from genome assembly GCF_027498415.2 of Paucibacter sp. M5-1. NCBI lineage: Bacteria > Pseudomonadati > Pseudomonadota > Betaproteobacteria > Burkholderiales > Sphaerotilaceae > Roseateles > Paucibacter sp. M5-1. The sequence goes on along the minus strand of NZ_JAPZLM020000001.1, from coordinate 5,799,712 downwards.
CCTCGAACAAGGCTCGGCCGGGCCCCGTGACCCAGCGGCCCTGCTGCGCATTGGGGCTGGCGGCCGGGATCTCGTAATAGCCGGCGAAACCGCGGAAATGGTCGATGCGGAACACATCGGCCTGGCTCAGCGCGCGCTTGACGCGCGCGGTCCACCAGGCGTAGTCCTCGGCCGCCATGCGCTCCCAGCGATACAGCGGATTGCCCCAGCGCTGGCCCTCGGCCGACATCGCATCGGGCGGCACGCCGGCCACCACCGTGGTCTGGAACTGCTCGTCCAGATGGTAGAGATCGGGGCGCGACCAGCAGTCGGCGCTGTCGTGCGCGACGAAGATGGGCAGATCGCCCATCAGGTGCACGCCGCGCGTGTTGGCATAGGCTTTCAGCGCGGCGCTCTGCGTATCGAAGCACCATTGCACGAACTGCCAGAAGACGAACTCCTCGGCATGGGTCTGGCGCGCCGCCGCCAACGCGGCCGGCTCGCGCCGGGCCAGCGGTGCCGGCCAGGCCCACCAGGGCTGGCCATTGAGCGGCGAGCGTATCGCCATGAAGAGCGCGTAGTCGTCCAGCCAGCTGCGCTCGGCCTCACACCATTGCGCGAAGTCGCGACGGTCGGCGGCACTGGCGCGGGCGACGAAGCCGGCCGCTGCGGCGCGCAGCTGCTGCTCGCGCCAGGGCAAGACGCGAGCGTACTGCAGCTGCAAGGGATCGAAGTCCGGCACATCAGGCTGCGCCAGCCAGCCCTTCTCGATCAGTGGCTCCAGCGCCACCAGCCAGGGGTTGCCGGCAAAGGCCGAGACGCCTTGGTAGGGGCTGTCGCCCGGGCCTATCGGCGTGGTCGGCAGCAGCTGCCACAGGCGCTGGCCGGCGCTGGCCAGCCAGTCGACAAAGCGGTAGGCGGCCGGGCCGAAATCGCCGGCGCCGTGCGGGCCGGGCAAGGAGGTCGGGTGCAGCAGCACGCCGGCAATGCGTTGGTTCAGATCCATTTCTTTTCTCTCACTCTCTCAGACGGCGCGCAGCAGAAGCAGGCTGCGCGCGGGTACGTTCAGGGGCAGGCTCACCGACTGCGAGTTGGGACTCAGCTCGCCGCTGCTGTCCAGCAGCAGTTGCCAGGGCCCCTGGGCCAGCGTGAAGGGCAGCGGCTGCGGCTCGGGATTGAACACCAGGGCCAGGGCTTGCGCGCGGTCATCAGGGCAGCGCAGCTGGCAGGCGAAGGCCGCGCTGCCGCCCTCATGCCAGTCATGGACCTGCATCTCGGCGCCACCCGGCGTGTACCAGCTCACGCTCGCGTCTCCCCGGCCACCGGGCGGCGGCACGAACCAGCGACCATGGTGCAGCAGCGCGTGTTCGCGACGCAGGCGCAAGACCAGGCCCACAAAGGCAGCCAGGTCCGCATCGGCGGCCGCCCAGTCCAGCCAGCCGGTGGCGTTGTCCTGGCAGTAGGCGTTGTTATTGCCGCCCTGGCTGTTGGCGATCTCGTCGCCGGCATTCAGCATCGGCGTGCCCTGGGCCAGCAGCAGGCTGGCCAGCATCGCGCGGCGCACGCGCTCGCGGGTGGCGCGTATCGCCGCATCCTCGCTCGCCCCCTCGACGCCGAAATTGGCGCTGAGTTCGCCGTCGCGGCCGTCGCGGTTGTCTTCGCCATTGGCCTGGTTGTGCTTGTGCGAGTAGCTGACCACGTCATGGAGCGTGTAGCCGTCATGCACCGCGACGAAATTCACCGAGGCGGTGGGGCGGCGCTGGCCATGGTGGAAGAACAGGTCGCTGGAGCCGGTGAAGCGGCGCGCGAACTCGCCGCGGCCCACCCTGCCCCCTTGCAACTCGCTCTGCAGCCAATAGCCGCGCACCGCATCGCGGAACTTGTCATTCCATTCGAGGAAGCGGCCCGGGAAGCGGCCGAGCTGGTAACCGTCGGGTGCGGCATCCCAGGGTTCAGCGATCAGGTGCACCGCGCTCAGCACCGGATCCTGGCGCAGCGCGGTGAAGAAGGCGGCCTGTGGCTCGAAGGCGCCGCGCTCGACGCGGCCCAGCACCGGCGCCAGGTCGACGCGAAAACCATCGACGCCCATCTCCTCGACCCAGAAGCGCAGCGAGTCCAGCACGAACTGGGTCACGCGCGGATGCTGCGCATTGAGCGTGTTGCCACAGCCGGTCAGGTTCTCGCTGCGGCTCTTGTCATCGGCCACCAGGCGGTAATAGCTCTTGTTGTCCAGGCCACGGAAGGACAGCGTCGGGCCGAACTCATTGCCCTCGGGCGTGTGGTTGTAGACCACGTCAAGCACCACTTCCAGTCCGGACTCATGCAGGGCCGCGACCATCGCGCGAAACTCGGCCGCCACCGCGCCGGGATCGTCACGGTGCACCGCCTGGGCCAGGCGCGGGTCGGGGCAGAAGAAGCCCAGGGTGTTGTAGCCCCAGTAGTTGTGCAGACCCTTGTCGGCCAGATGCGGTTCGTCGATGGCGTACTGCACCGGCAGCAGGCTCAGCGTGGTGACGCCCAGGGCCTTGAAATGGGCAATGGCGGCCGGATGGGCCAGGCCGGCATACGTGCCTTGCAGCCCGGCCGGAATCTCCGGATGCTGCTTGGAGAAGCCTTTGACATGGACCTCGTACAGCACCACGTCGGCGAGAGCAATCCTCGGCGCGGACTTGCGAGGCGAATCCGTGACGGGCGCCGGCACGCGCGCCTTCAGCGCATGCAGCGCGTTGTCCCGCGTATCGAAGGCCCGGGCGCCGTCCGGATGGCCCAGCGGATAGCCATGGTGCTCGGCGCGCCAGCCGAACTGGCCGACGATTTCGCGCGCATAGGGGTCCAGCAGCAGCTTGTGGGCATTGAAGCGGTGGCCGGCCTCGGGCTCGTAGGGGCCATGCGCGCGCAGGCCGTAGACAAGACCTGTCCCCAGACCCGGCAGAAAGCCGTGGAACACGCCGTCGTGCGGGCCGTGCAAGGCATAGCGGCGCAGCTCGCGCTGGCCGCCAGCATCGAAGAGACACAGCTCGATGCGCTCGGCATGCTCGGAGAACACCGCGAAGTTGACACCGCCGTCGCGCGCCAAGGCCCCCAGCGGCTCGTGCCGGCCCGGCTCCAGCGCCGCGGGCAGACGCAGCGCCGTCATGCCGTGCTCCCCAGCAGCAGGCGCAGTGGCCGGTCCAGCCGTGCGGTCCAGGAGCGCTCGTCATGCAGCGCGCCCTCGAACACCAGGCTCTGGAAGGCCGGCGCGCGATAGCCCTTGGCCGCCAGCAAGGCGTCGACGCGGGCCTGGTCCTCGGCATAGCGGCCGTCCAGCTCGACGGTGCCGCGATCCATATAGAGACGCACCCGTTGCGGCGCCGGCAGATGCCGCTCCAGCCAGGCCAGCGCGGCATCCGGAAAGGCGGCCCGGCGCTCGGAGCCGCCGATCCAGTGCGTGCTCAGGCAGGCCGCGCCGCCGAAATGCTCCGGGTGGCGGCACAGGCCATAGAGGCTGATCAGGCCGCCCATGCTGGAGCCCATCAGAAAGGTCGAATCGCGCCCGGGCTCGGTCGCGTAGCGGGCGTCGATGGCCGGCTTCAGCTCCTCGACCAGAAAGCGCAGATAGTCATCGGCGCGGGGCCGGCCGCCGAGCCCCTCGCGCACCAAGCCTTCGCGCAACTCTGCCGGCTGCAGATGATCGAGGAAGCCCTGCGGGTAGTACTCGCTGCCGCGCAGCTGGCCGTTGTTCCAGATGCCGACCACGATGAAGTCGCGCAGCGCGCCAGAGGCGATCAGCGGTGCAGCCACCTGATCGACCTGCCAGGCCTGCCGGTTCCAGGTCGTCGCGGCGTCGAACAGCATCTGCCCGTCGTGCATATAGAGCACGGCATGGGGGCGGCGGCCGTCATAGCCGGGCGGCAGCCAGACCTCGACATGGCGCGCATCGACAAAGCGCGAGGGCTGTGCCACCCAGCGCTCCAGACGACCGAAGCGGACCTGCTGGGCCGAGGCTTCCACCTGTGGTGCCGGCGGGTTGGCGGCCCCGGCGCTACCCGCCGCAGCGAGCAGGGCCAGGCAGGCCCGGCGCCGCGTAATCGGAAGGGAGGATGGTGGGTGTTTCATCATCATGACTGCGGAACAAGAAAGAGCGTGCCCAGTGGCGGCAGGCTCAGGGAGATGGTGCCATCGGCAGCGGCGGCCAGCGCCAGGCCCAGATTACCGACGTTGCTGCCACCATAGGTCTCGGCATCGGTATTGAGCAGCTCGCGCCAGGCCTTGGTCGTCGACGCTGTGCCGGCCGGCACCGGCAGGCGGTAGCCCGGGCGCGGCACCGGCGTGAAGTTGCTGACGACGATCACCGCCCTGCCCTGCCCATCCCGGCGCGCCCAGGCCAGCACCGACTGCTCGCGATCCTCGGCCTGCAGCCACTGGAAGCCGCTCGCCTCGCAGTCCAGTCTATGCAGGGCCGGCTCGGCGCGGTACAGGGTGTTCAGGTCGCGCACCAGGCGCTGCACGCCGGCATGGCGAGCGTCCTGCAGCAGGGCCCAGGGCAGCTCGGCCTCATGGTTCCATTCGCCCGGCTGGGCGAACTCCTGGCCCATGAAGATCAGTTTCTTGCCCGGGTGGCCCCACATAAAGCCGTAGTAGGCACGCAGATTGGCGAAGCGTTGCCAGTCATCCCCCGGCATCTTGCCCAGCATCGATCCCTTGCCATGCACGACCTCGTCATGCGAGAGCGGCAGCACGAAGTTCTCGCTGAAGCCGTAGACCAGGCCGAACGTCATCTTGTCGTGATGCCAGCGGCGATGGATGGGATCCTCGCGCATATAGGCCAGCGTGTCGTTCATCCAGCCCATATTCCATTTGTAGTGGAAGCCCAGGCCGCCGGCATCCGTGGGCGCGCTGACGCCGGGAAAACTGGTCGACTCCTCGGCCACGCTGATGGCGCCGGGCGCCTCGGCGCCCAAGGTCTCGTTGATGCGCTTTAGCAGCGAGATCGCCTCCAGGTTTTCGCGCCCGCCCTGTACGTTCGGCGTCCATTCGCCGCTGGGCCGCGAGTAGTCGCGGTAAAGCATCGAGGCCACTGCGTCGACGCGCAAGCCGTCGACGCCCCAGCACTCGGCCCAGTACAGCGCGCTGCCGGCCAGGAACTGGCGCACGCCGGGCTTGCCGAAGTCGGGGATCAGCGTGTTCCAGTCGCGATGAAAGCCCTCGCGCGGATCGGCGTACTCATACAGCGGCGTGCCGTCGAACTGCGCCAGGCCATGGGCATCGGCCGGGAAATGCGCCGGCACCCAGTCCAAGAGCAGGCCCAGGCCGTGGGCATGACAGGCCGCGACAAAACGCACAAAGCCCTCGGGCGGACCGAAGCGCGCGCTCGGCGCATACAGGCCCAGGGTCTGGTAGCCCCAGGAGCCGTCAAAAGGAAACTCGGTGATGGGCAGCAGCTCGATGTGCGTGAAGCCCAGATTGGCGGCATAGGCCGGCAGCGTCGCGGCCAGCTCGTCCCAGCTGGGAAACTGGCCCGCGCCGCGCCGCCAGGAGGACGGATGCACCTCGTAGATGGAGATCGCCGCATCGCGCTTGTTGGCGGCCAAACGGGTCGAGGTCGGGGCCAGATCTTGCCGGTCAGGTACCGGCCCGGCAACGATGCTGGCGCTCTCGGGCCGCAGCTGGGCGGCCCGCGCATAGGGATCGGCCTTCAGCGGCAGCAGGCGGCCGTCCGGGCCTTCCAGCTCGTATTTGTAGAAGTCGCCGGGCTTGGCGCCCGGCACAAAGCCGACCCAGACACCGGATTCGGCGTGCAGTTCCAGCGGATGCTGGCGCCCATCCCAGTGGTTGAAGTCGCCGACCACGCTGACACGCCGCGCCTGCGGCGCCCAGACGGCAAAGCGCACGCCGGCCTGGCGCCGGTGCTTCAGCGCGTGGGCGCCCAGCACCCGGTAGGGTCGCGGGTGCTCGCCCCGGGCCAGCAGGGCCAGGTCCTCGGCGGCGAGCAGCGGATCGGACATCAGCTCAGGCTCTTGACGGACCAGACCCGCTCCACATAGTCGGCAATCGTGCGGTCCGACGAGAACCAGCCCATGCCGGCGATGTTCAGCAGCGCCCGCTCGGCCCAGGCCTCGGGCTGCTGGAACAGCGCATCGACCCGGGCCTGCGCGGCTACATAGTCGGCAAAGTCGGCCATCAGCAGATAGCCGTCGCGGCCCAGCAGGTTGTCGACCAGGGCACGGTAGCGGCTCGCATCGCCGCCGAACTCGCCGCGCGCGATCGCATCGACGACGTTCTTCAGCTGCAGGTTCTGCTCGACGTACAGGCGCGGGTCATAGCCCAGCGCCTTGATCTGGGCCACGCCTTCGGTGCGCAGGCCGAAGGTGAACATATTCTCCACGCCAAAAGCCTCGGCCATCTCGATATTGGCGCCGTCCCAGGTGCCTATGGTCAGCGCGCCATTGAGCGCGAACTTCATATTGCCGGTGCCCGAGGCCTCGGTGCCGGCGGTGGAGATCTGCTCGCTGAGATCGGCCGCCGGGATGATGGTCTCGGCCAGGCTGACGCTGTAATTGGGCAGAAAGACCAGCTTGAGCTTGTCGCCGACGCGCGGGTCGCTGTTGACGACACGGCCGACATCATGGGCCAGCTGGATGATGGACTTGGCCGCGACATAGGCGGAGGCGGCCTTGCCGGCGATCACCACGGTGCGCGGCACCCATCCCTTTCCATCCGGGGCATCCGGGTTCGCGACGATGGCCTGGTAGCGGCTGATCACATGCAGGATGTTGAGCAGCTGGCGCTTGTACTCGTGGATGCGCTTGATCTGCACATCGAAGAGGCTGTCCGGATTGACGGTGATGCCCAGCTCGCGGCGGATCAAGGCCGCCAGCCTGTCCTTGTTGGCCCGTTTGACGGCCATCAGCTCGCGACCCAGGCCCGCATCGGCGGCCAGGGGCTTGAGTTGGGCAAGGTGCGCGAGGTCCTGGCGCCAGGTCTTGCCGATGCGACCGTCGATCAGGCGGGACAGCGCCGGGTTGGCCTGCTGCAGCCAGCGGCGCGGCGTCACGCCATTGGTGACGTTGTGGAAGCGGCCCGGGAAGATCTTCGCGTAGTCGGCAAAGATGGTCTGCACCATCAGCTCGGAATGCAGGGCCGCGACGCCGTTGACCTTGTGCGAGGCCACGATGGCCAGCGCGGCCATGCGCACGCGGCGCTCGCCGCCGGCGCCTTCGTCGATCAGCGAGACGCGGCCCGGCAGGGCCTCGTCGCCCGGAAAGCGCTTCCTGACCTCGGCCAGGAAGCGATGGTTGATCTCGTAGATGATCTCGAGATGGCGCGGCAGCAAGGCCTCGAACATGCGCACACCCCAGGTCTCCAGCGCCTCGGGCATCAAGGTGTGGTTGGTGTAGGAGACCGCCTGGCGTGTGATGGCCCAGGCTTCGTCCCAGCTCAGGCCGTGCTCGTCCAGCAGCAGGCGCATCAGCTCGGCCGGGGCCAGCGCCGGATGGGTGTCGTTCAGATGGACGGCATTGAGCTTGCCCAGACTGCCTAGATCACCGAACTCCCGCAGATGGCGTGCGATCAGGTCCTGCAGCGAGGCGCTGACCAGGAAGGCCTCCTGCTTCAGGCGCAGGATGCGGCCGGCCTCGGTGCTGTCGTCAGGGTAGAGCACCCAGTTCAGCGCGTCGGCGGCGACGCGGTGTTCGGCCGCGCGGGCATGGTCACCCTGGCAGAAGGCCGCGAAGTCGATCGGATCGGCGGCCGCTGCATGCCATTGGCGCAAGGTCGAGACGCGCTCGCTGTGGTGGGCCGGCACGATGAAGTCATAGCCTTCGGCCACCAGGCGTTCGGCGGGCAGCCAGCGGCGTGCGCCCCCCTCCTCCACGAGGACCCGGCCGCCGAAGCCCACCGGATAGCGCAGTTCGGGACGGTGGACCTCCCAAGGGTTGCCGGCGCGCATCCAGTCGTCCGGCGCCTCGACCTGGCGGCCACCCTGGATGGCCTGGGCAAACATGCCGTACTGGTAGCGCAGGCCATAGCCGAAGGACGGCAGGCCTGCTTCAGCGAAGGAATCCAGGAAGCAGGCCGCCAAGCGGCCGAGGCCGCCATTGCCCAGGGCCGCGTCGGGCTCGCGCTCCAGCACATCGGGCAAGGCCTGACCCTGGGTCAGGAAGGCCTCGCGCACCGTGTCATCCAGGCCCAGCGCGGCCAGCGCGTTGGACAGGGCCCGGCCCATCAGGAACTCCATCGACAGATAGTGGATCCGGCGCACCGGCGCGCCGGCGCCGCGCCGCGCATCGGCCGCCTGGGTCGCGGCCCAGCGCTGCGCCAGCAGTTCGCGGCATGCCGCGGCGGCGGCGCGCAAGAGCATGTCGGAAGAGGCCTGCCGGCAGCTGCCCTCCGACGATTGGTCGAGCTGGTGCTGGACGGCGGTCTTGAATGCGGTCTGGAGAGCGTCTGTCTTCATGGGCGAGGCGGCCGGGCGGTGGCCAAGTTGAGCGCTGGCGGTCATAGGGGTGTTCATCAATGCGGGGCCCGGTGGCCGGGGCAAGAATGCCGCATGAGCAAGAAAAGCAAGGCTCAGCGGCGGCGTTGGCCAAAGTATCGTCTAGCCCTCGTTGTTTGTGTAGTTTGACTACATCGGGAAATCCCGAATTCACGCATAAGCCATTGATTTTACTTGAGTCAATGATTCGAACTGCGGGCAACTTCCGTTGTATGACTACATTTTCGCCTGTATATTCTCTACAAATCCAACCCTGAGAGACAAGCCGTGCCCGGCCCCGGGCCCGGCGCGGAGGTGTTCTGTGGCTGATGTATTGCTGTCCGGCGTGGCCAAGGCCTACGGCGAGACCAAGATCCTGCACGGCGTTGACCTGGAGATTCGCGATGGCGAGTTCATGGTCTTCGTCGGCCCCTCGGGCTGCGGCAAGTCCACGCTCTTGCGCACCATCGCCGGCCTGGAGGAGATCACCGGCGGCGAGCTGCGCATCGGCGGGGTGCTGGTCAACGATGTGCCGCCGGCCGAGCGCGGCATCGCGATGGTGTTCCAGAGCTATGCGCTGTACCCGCATATGAATCTGTACGACAACATGGCCTTCGGCCTGAAACTGGCCAAGGTGCCCAAGCACGAGATCGACGGCGCGGTGCGCAACGCCGCGAAGATCCTGCACATCGAGCATCTGCTGGACCGCAAGCCCAAAGACCTGAGCGGCGGCCAGCGCCAGCGTGTCGCGATCGGCCGCGCCATCGTGCGCAAGCCCGAGGTCTTTCTGTTCGACGAGCCGCTGTCCAATCTCGATGCCGCGCTGCGTGTGCGCATGCGCTACGAGTTCGCCAAGCTGCACGAGGAGTTGAAGACCACCATGGTCTATGTCACGCATGACCAGGTGGAAGCGATGACGCTGGCGGACCGCATCGTCGTGCTCTCGGCCGGCAGGATCGAGCAGGTCGGCACACCGCTGGAACTCTACGAGCATCCGGACAATCTGTTTGTCGCCGGCTTCATCGGCTCGCCGAAGATGAATTTCCTGGCCGCGGAACTGGTCCGGGGAAGCGCTTCCGACGCCGAGGTTCGGCTGGCTGACGGCAGCACGCTGCTGGCCCGCGTCGATGCCTCGCGCGCCAGCCCCGGCGACCAGCTCACGCTGGGCGTCCGACCCGAGCACATCCGCATCGGTGGCGACATCAATCTGCTGCACAGCACCGTCGCCTTCGTCGAGTCGCTGGGGGGCACCACCTTTGCCTACTGCCCCTACCCCGGTCTGGAGGAGCCGCTGACCTGCCAGTTCGAGGGCCGCAACGGCTGCGACCGCCTGCGCAGCGGCGATGCGCTGCAGCTGCACCTGCCGCCCGAGGCCCTCTATCTGTTCGACGCCCAGGGCCGCGCGCTGCGCCGCCAGGCCGCGCCGGAGCTGTCGGCATGAAATCCGCCGCATCACTGCTGCTGGCGGGCCTGCTGCTGGCGGGCACGGCCCAGGCCCAGGACCACAAGCTGCTGGTCTGGATCAATGGCGACAAGGCCTATAACGGGCTGCAGAAGGTGGGCAACGCCTTCGAGAAGCTGTCGGGGGTCAAGGTGGTGGTTGAACACCCGGTCGACGCCACCGACAAATTCCAGCAGGCGGCTGGCGCCGGCAAGGGGCCGGACATCTTCTGCTGGCCGCATGACCGGGTCGGCGAATGGGCCAAGTCCGGCCTGCTGACGCCGCTGCGCCCGGGCAAGAAGCTCTACGACGAGGTCGAGGAGACGGCCTGGAAGGCCTTTGCCTACAAGGGCCGGCTCTGGGGCTATCCGATCGCGATCGAGACCACCGGGCTGATCTACAACAAGGCCCTGGTGCCCACGCCGCCGACCACCTTCGACGAGCTGATCGCGCTGGACAAGCAACTGAAGGCCCAGGGCAAGCACGCCATCCTGTGGGACTACAACAAGAGCTTCTTCAGCTGGCCGCTGCTGGCCGGCGCCGGCGGCCAGATCTTCGGCCGCGATGCACAGGGCGACTATGACGCGGCCCAGGTGGGCGTCAACAACGCCGGCGCGCTGGCCGGCGCGCGGATGATCGAGCGCCTGCTCAAAGAAGGCCATATGCCCAAGGGCGCGCGCTACGCGGAGATGGAGACCGGCTTCGCCCGCGGCGAGGTCGCGATGATGATCTCCGGCGCCTGGGCCTGGGACAACGCGCGCAAGGCCAAGATCGATTTCGGCGTCGCGCCGATCCCCGGGGTGCTGCCGGGCAAGCCCTCGAAACCATTTGTCGGCGTGCTCGGCTGCATGATTGCCGCGCCCAGCAAGCTCAAGGACATCGCCCGCGAGTTCGTCGAGAACCATCTGATGCGGCCCGAGGCGCTGAAGCTGCTGGATGCCGATGTGCCGATCGGCGTGCCGGCCAACAAGGCCTTCTATGCCGAGCTGGCCGCCAACCCCTTGATACGCGCCAGCATGGAGAACGCCCGCCTGGGCGAGCCCATCCCCAACATCCCCGAGGTCGGCCGCTTCTGGACCGCGATGGACGCGGCACTGGAAGCCATCACCAACGGACTGCAGTCCCCGAAGGACGCGCTCGACGGCGCCTCGGGCCGCATGCTGCTGAACAAGTAAGACCTCATGAACGCGACCGCCACACTTCCGTCCGGGGCGTACTCCACCCTGCCGCCGAGCGCACTCGAAAAAGCAGCCCGCCTGCTGCGCTGGCCGCTGACCGGCCTGGCCATGCTGGCCGCGCTCTACACGGTCTTCATGATCCATGCTTCGGGCCAGATGGCCTGGGCCGTGGGCGCGCTGACCCTGTTCTGCGCCGGCTTTTACGTCTATGTCAGCAACGCAGGCTTCGCTTATCGCTATCTCTTCCCCGGCATTGCCGGCATGCTGGTCTTCATCGCCTTCCCGCTGGTCTACACGGCCCAGATCGGCTTCACCAACTACTCCTCGGCCCATCTGCTGAGCGAAGAGCGGGTGCGCGAGTACCTGCTGGACCAGCACGAGCCCATCCAGGCTCAGGTGCAGCATTTCAGCCTGCATGCGGAGGGCCAGCGCTTCCGGTTGGCCTTGCGCAGCGCCGACGAGGCAGCGCCGCAATGGGTCTCGCCGCCGCTGGCCCTGGGCAAGACCGAGCCTGGCACCGAGGTCGCGATGAGCACCGGTCAAGACCTGACCCTGGGCCCTGCCCTGCCGCTGCGCGAGCTGATCCGGCACCGCGAGGCCTTGATGCAGCTCAGGCTGACACTGCCCGCCGGCACCGGCCTGGACGCGCTGCACTATCTGGGCCTGCGCGAGTTCGGCCCGATCACGCGACACTGGCGGGCCAACGCGGACCAGAGCCTGACGCGCACCGCCGATGGCCAGGTCTTCCGCGCCAACCGCGACACCGGCTATTTCGAGAGCGCCAGCGGCGAGCGCCTGCAGCCGGGCTTCAAGGTGCTGGTCGGCTGGCAGAACTACGCGCGCATGGTGACCGATGCCGAGTTCCGCGGCCCCTTCCTGTCCATCTTCAGCTGGACCGTCGTGTTCTCGCTGGTGACCGTGATCTGCGCCACCGCCATCGGCATGCTGCTGGCCACCGTGCTGAACTGGGAAGACCTGAAGTACCGCGGCACCTACCGTACCCTGCTCTTCCTGCCCTATGCGGTGCCGGGCTTCATCTCCATCCTGGTATTCAAGGGCTTGTTCAACCAGAACTTCGGCGAGATCAACGCCATCCTCGACGCGCTGCTGGGCGTCAAGCCGGCCTGGTTCGCCGACCCGCTGCTGGCCAAGCTGATGCTGGTGATCGTCAATGTCTGGCTGGGCTATCCCTACATCATGATTCTGTGCTCGGGCCTCTTGAAGGCCATCCCGGCCGATCTCTACGAGGCCTCGGCGATTGCCGGCGCCGGACCGCTGACCAATTTCTTCAAGATCACCGCGCCGCTGATCATCAAGCCGCTGGCGCCGCTGTTGGTCAGCGCCTTCGCCTTCAATTTCAACAACTTCGTGCTGATCGCGCTGCTGACCGACGGCCGGCCCGACTATCTGTCAACCAAGATCCCGGCCGGCCAGACCGACATCCTGGTCAGCTACACCTACCGCATCGCCTTCAAGGACTCCGGCTCGGACTTCGGCCTAGCGGCCGCGATCTCGACGCTGATCTTCATCCTGGTGGCGGCGATGTCATTGATCAATCTGCGACTGATGAAGAAGGCGAGCTGATATGGCCATCGTTCGAGGCAAACAAGCCCGCTGGCGCGTCTTCGCGGCGCACGCGCTGTTGTGGGTCTTTCTGGCCCTGACCCTGTTTCCGCTGCTGGCCGTGGTCTCGATCTCGCTGCGCCCCGGCAACTTCGCCACCGGCAGCCTGATCCCGAGCGAGATCAGCCTGGAGCACTGGCAGCTGGCGCTGGGCATCCCCTACCAGGCCCCCGATGGCAGCGTGGTGCAGCCACCCTTCCCGGTGCTGACCTGGCTGTGGAACTCGGTCAAGGTCGCGACGCTCTCGGCCTTGTTGATCGTCGCGATCTCGACCACGGCCGCCTATGCCTTCGCGCGCATGAGGTTTCGCTTCCAGTCCAGCATCCTGAACTCGATGCTGCTCTTGCAAATGTTCCCGCCGGTGCTGGCCCTGGTCGCCATCTATGCGATCTTCGAGACCATAGGCGGCTACGTTCCCGGTCTGGGCATCGAGACCCATGCCGGCCTGGTGCTGGCCTATCTGGGCGGCGTCGCCACCCATATCTGGACCATCAAGGGCTATTTCGAGACCATCCCGGTCGAGATCGAGGAATGCGCCAAGGTCGATGGCGCCAGCCACTGGCAGGCCTTCCGCCTGGTGCTCTTGCCGATGGCCGTGCCCATCCTGATGGTGGTCTTCGTGCTGGCGTTCATCGGCACCATCATCGAGTACCCGGTGGCCTCGGTGCTCTTGCGCGAGGAAGGCAATCTGACCCTGGCCGTGGGCTCCAAATACTATCTGCACGACCAGCGCTTTCTATGGGGCGACTTTGCCGCCGCGGCCGTGCTGTCCGGCCTGCCTATCACCGCGGTCTTCCTGCTGGCCCAGCGCTGGATCGTCTCCGGGCTGACGGCCGGCGGCGTCAAGGGATAGAGAAGCATCCGCAGCCCTGTGAAGCGGGGTTTGCACCGGCACGCCAGGCCCGAGGGGCGGGCCTAGACTTCGGCCATGCTCAATCCCATCGTCTACGCCGTCCCGGTCTTTGTGCTGCTGATGGCGGCCGAGTTCCTGTGGAGCCGCCGCCGCGGCGAGGCCGTCTACCGCGCCGCCGACACGGTCGCCAGCCTGTCAGCCGGCATCAGCAGCCAGCTGGCGGGCGTGTTCACCAAGCTGATGACGGTGGGCCTCTACACCCTGGTCTGGCAACACGGCGCGCTGCTCGAGTGGCCGCTGGACGCCGTCTGGGCCTGGCTGCTGGCCCTCCTGCTCTACGACTTCCTGTACTACTGGAACCATAGACTCGGCCATGAGGTCGCGATCCTGTGGGCCGCCCATGTGGTGCACCACAGCAGCGAGGAATACAACCTCAGCACCGCCTTGCGCCAGACCAGCACCGGGTTCTTGTTCAGCTGGATCTTCTACCTGCCGATGGCCCTGCTGGGCGTGCCGCCGCTGATGTTTGTCGTCGTCGGCCTGATCGATCTGCTCTACCAGTTCTGGGTCCATACCCGGCTGGTCGGCAAGCTGGGCTGGTTCGACCGGGTCTTTGTCTCACCCTCCAACCACCGCGTCCACCACGGCCAGAACGACTACTGCCTGGACCGCAACTACGGCGGCATCCTGATTCTGTGGGACCGGCTGTTCGGCACCTTTGTCGAGGAGCGCGAGGGCGAGCCCATCGTCTATGGCGTGCTGGGGCCGCTGCGCAGCTGGAGCGTCTGGCAGGCCAATACCCGCAACTATGCCGAGCTGTGGCGTGACGCCCGGCTGGCCGACAACTGGCGCGACAAGCTGACCATCTGGTTTCGGCGCCCCGCCTGGCGGCCGGCCGCCGCCGAGCGGCTGGCGCCCAAGCCCAGACCCGATCTGGCGCGCTTTGTCCGCTACGCGCCGCCGCTGCCGCCGGGCCTGCCGCTGTACGGCCTGCTGCAGCTGGCGCTGCTCCTGCTGCTGGGCGTGTACTTCCTGGCGGTGGAGCCGCGCTTGAGCCTGCAGCTGGGCCTGGCCGCAGCAGCGGGTCTGGTGCTGAGCCTGGTGCTGCTGGCCCGGCTGCTGGAAGACCCGGCCGCGGCCGGTGGCGAGCGGCTGCGCCTGCTCGCGCTGGGCGGCGTCGCCGGCACCCAGCTCTGGCAGGGTCAGGTCTTGCTGGCGCCGGGCCACGCGCTGTGGGCGCTGAGCCTGCTGGCCGCGCTGGCCGGCCTGGCCCTGCTGCCCCGGCTGCTGCGCGCGACAGCAACAAGAAAGCCTTCGACTGGCGATTCAGGCAGCGAGGAGCTCGGGCAGCCGCTCTGACAAGCCCGGCATCAGCCGCTGGCCGCCGGCCAGGCGCTGGTCGTGGCAATAGTCCTGGTGCACCTCGATGCGCCAATCGCCGCGCCCGAAGCGCGCCCGCAGGGCCGCAGCAATGCGATCAAAACCATGGGCCTCGTCGGCATTGCTGTCCAGATGCACGACGCCCGGCTCAGGCCGCAGCAGCAGGCCCATCAGCGCGGCGGCCGTGTCGTCCATGAAGGAACAGGCCGGCCGCCAGGCGGCGCTGGCCGCGACGCGGCCTTCGCGGCGCTGCCAATCGTCCAGCGCCATCAGCATATTGTTGCCGGGGCGCTCGGCATCGATCTGCCAGCCGATGCGTGCCACCGTGGCCTCGGCGCAGGCGGCGCGCACCGCGTCCTCGCAGGCCATCTTGTAGCGGCCGTAGTCGTCCTGCGCGGTGCGCGCATCCTGCGGCCCATGCGGGCCGTCGGGCTCGTGATGGAACACCATCGCGGTGCTGGTGAAAAGCATGGGCAGGCCCCGCGCGGCCGCATGGGCGGCCAGCCGGCCGGCCCAGTCGGCGCTGCCCATCGCCAGATGGGCGATCGCGTCGAGGCGCTGCGCCGCCAGCCAGGCCGAAGCCGCCGCCGCATCCTCGGGATCGACCTGTTCGCGGTCCCAGCCCAGCAGCTCGTGGCCGGCCTCGCGCAGCTCCCGGGCCAGCACCGGCGCCAGCGTGCCCCTCAATCCGGTGATCAGACAGCGCATGTCGAACTCCAGTAAAAAAGCCCCGGAGAGCGTCCGGGGCCGGAAGGCTTTGACAGCCGATCAGAACTTGTAGTTCGCACCGACCAGATAGGTGCGGCCCCACTTCATGTACTCCAGCGGACGGTCCTTGCTGGCCGCATAGGTGCGGTAGGCGTCGTCGCCCAGGTTGTTGACCTGGAACAGCAGGCCCAGGCCCTTGAACGCGCCCTGGTTGAAGTTGTAGCCCAGCTGCAGGTCGACGATGCTCTCGCCCACCACATAGCGCAGCGTGCGGCTGCCGTTGAAGTTGCCGATCTCGCCGATGAAGTCGGAACGCTTGCGCTGGCTGATGCGGGCCTCGAAACCGTCGCGCTCGTAATAGGCGGTCAGGTTGTAGACGCGCTTGGACAGGCCCGGCAGGCTGATCGGATCATTGCCCACGCTCTTGACGACATCGGGATCAATGTCCTTGATACGGATATTGCTGCTGGTGAAGCTGGCGCTGGCGACCAGACCGAAGCCGTTGAGCATCGGGCTGACCAGGTTCAGCGGCAGCGAGGCCGACAGCTCCACGCCCTTGAGCTTGCCGCCGCTGCCA
This sequence comes from Paucibacter sp. M5-1, assembly GCF_027498415.2. Classification (NCBI taxonomy): domain Bacteria; kingdom Pseudomonadati; phylum Pseudomonadota; class Betaproteobacteria; order Burkholderiales; family Sphaerotilaceae; genus Roseateles; species Paucibacter sp. M5-1. The sequence continues at coordinate 5,783,521 of NZ_JAPZLM020000001.1, read as the reverse complement.
TTGAACGGCGCGGTGTAGGTGCCCGTATCCAGAGCCGGCGGGCAGGCCTGGTTGCCGGCGCCGCAATTGGTCGGCGGCAAGTAGCCGGCGACGAACTTCGAGAAGTCGTAGTTGTCGCGCCCCTGGGTGTAGATATAGCTGCGCAGATCCTTGTAGAAACCGGCGGCCGCGACATAGGCCTTGGAGCCGAAGTACTTCTCGTAGGACACGTCCAGCGCATTGGCACGCCAGGGGTCCAGCTGCGAGTTGCCGCCGCTGGCGCCGGGCTTGCCATTGGCCTTGTCGATGCCGAAGTCCAGCGCCGAGCGCAGCTGGTCCACACGCGGCCGTGCCATCTGGCGGGCCAGCGCGAAACGCAGGGTCTGGTCATTGCCCAGCGAGAAAGCCAGGTTCAAGCTGGGCAGGAAATCGGTCACGGTCTTGCCCTCGGTGACCGGCTTGACCTGGCTGCCGACCGGCGCGGTGCCGTCGAAGTAATTGGCCGTCGACTGCTGCTCGACGCGCACCATCTGCAGACCGAAGTTGCCGCGCACCGGCAGGCCGAACATCGTGCTGTCGACATTGGCACGGGCAAAGGCGGTCGTGGTCTTCTCTTCCACATCCCAGGCCTTGGCGATCAGATAGCCTTCGGTGTCCGTCGGGTTGAAGGTCATATAGCGACCGACCGCGCCGGGCACATTCCAGGCCGGGATCATGCCCAGACCGGCAAAGCCGAGATCGACCGGGCGGTATTGCAGATCGGCCGCCACCGTGGTGTCGCCCTGCGCGCCCACATTGATATTGCCCTCGGGCTGGCGCTTCTTCTTGGAGCGGTCGGCGTAGTTCAGGCCCACATCGATATCGGCCACCAGACCGGCCAGCATCGTCGGCGCCGGGAAGTTGCCGGTCAGCTTGAAGCCGCTGAGCTCATCCTCGACGCGGGGCACCTTGCCGTAGCCGGAGCCGTAGATCGTGCCGCGAAGGAAGAGCTTGGCCGGGTCCGAGTAGTCCAGCTGCGGCACCATGGTCGAGAAGTTCGAACTCGCGAAGTTCAGCTTGATCGTGTCGAAGGGCACGCCGCCGACCGGGCTCAGCTGGGCATTGTTCTCCAGGCTCAGCTCATTGCGCTTGGCCTTGGAGTAGTTGAGGTCGGCCACCACGCTGATGCCGTTGTCGAACTGGAACTTGTTGTTCCAGCCCAGCGCCGAGATCTTGTCATCGCGCTTGTTGTACATGCCCCGCACCAGCGGGTAGACATTGGTGATGGTGCCGCCGGTATGGGTGCCGTTGCCGTTGACCGTCGCATCGGTCCAGGTGCAGGCCGGGTTGCAGGGGAAATTGCCGTTGTACTGCAGGTTCAGCTCGAACTGATTGGCCGTGTCGACCTGCTTGGCCTCGGCGGCAAAGGCGTCGACGACGCTGGTCCAGTGCTTGGACGGGCGGAACTCCACGGTGGCCATCACGCCGTCGCGGGTGGTCTTGCCGGTGCGGCGCAGCGCCTTGATGCCGTCCATCACATAGCTGCCTGCGGCCACACCGGGGCGGCCCTCGACCTTCCAGGGCTCGTACAGGCCGACCTGCTCTTCCTGCACCGGGGTTTCCTGGTGCGCGTAGCCGATGGCCACACCGATGGTCTTGTCGGCGAACTGGTCGATATAGCTGGCGCTGAAGCGGTTGCCGGTGGCCTTGGCATTGGCCGCAGCCCCCAGGGAGCTGCGCTGGCCGCGCGCGTTCAGCGCGACCACACGGCTGCCGAAGTTCAGCGGCCGCACCGTCTGCATGTCCAGCGTGCCCGACAGGCCCTGGCCGACCAGACCGGCATCGGGCGTCTTGTAGACCGTCACGCCGCTGAGCAGCTCGGAGGGGTACTGGTCAAACTCGACGCTGCGGTTGTCACCGGTGCTGACCAGCTCGCGGCCATTGAGCAAGGTGGTGGCGAAGTCGGGCGACAGGCCGCGCACGCTGATCACCTGGGCACGACCGGCCACCCGCTGGGCCGACAGGCCCGGCAGGCGGGCGATCGACTCGGCGATGCTGCTGTCGGGCAGCTTGCCGATGTCCTCGGCCGAGACCGATTCGACGATGGAGTCCGAGTTCTTCTTGACCGAGATCGCAGCCTCGATGCCGCGGCGGATGCCGGTCACCGTGACGGTGTCCAAGGTGGTCTGGGCAGCCTGCTGGGCCTGCGCCACCGTGGCCACCATCAGCAGCACGGTGCAGGCACCGGCCACCGGACTGAGTCTCCACAAAGCGCCGGGCGTGGCGCCGGCCTGGTTCACAGCATTCGTCATCTTTGTCTCCTAAACGATGTCATCGACGCAACACAAACGGTGGGCCGGTCCACCCAGGCCTGCCCGGATTCCTGCGCTTTTTTTCTTGTTCCGGAATCTCGCTACAGCCTTGTTTGTACCAAAACTAGATTTTTCACAACACAGCCGAAAACCCTTAATGAAATCAGATTTTCGGCTATTTACCTATGAAACAAGCCCCTACCAAGACCTCACAGCGGTGTTGTTCCGGGCGCTAAACGCCATTTATGTAGCTCAACTACATTGCAAAAACACAACACCGAAGCCAGACAACAGCAACCCGTCAGGCCTGCTCGATCGCCAGCGCCGCCCCACCCAGCGCGGCCAGCGTGTCGGTGATCAAGGCGGTCGGGATGCCTTCCAGATAGGAACGGAAGCGCCCCTTGGACTCGAAGCGCTCCCGAAAGCGCGAGGCAAAGAAGCGCTCGCCCAGGCGCGGCACGATGCCGCCGCCGATATAGACACCACCACGCGCCCCCAGGGTCAGCGCCACATTGCCGGCAAAGCTGCCCAGCAGGGCACAGAAGGCATCGAGCGTGCGGGCACTGAGCGCATCGGCGCCGCCCACCCCCGCCTCGACAATCGCCTCGGTGCTCATAGGCACCGACACCGGCTGACCCAGCACCGCCGCCACCGCCCCATGCAGCACCGGCAAACCGATGCCGGACAGCAAGCGCTCGGCGGACACATGGGCATGGTCGCGCCGCACCCGCGCCAGCAACTCGCTCTCGAACTCATCGGCCGGCGCCAGCGTCGCGTGCCCACCCTCGCCCGGCAGCGCCAGCCAGCCCTGCGCGGTCTGCACCACCCCGGCCACACCCAGGCCAGTGCCGGGGCCGATGACGGCCAAGGTGCCGCTGGGCCGCGGCAACACCCCGCCATGCGCGCGCAGCTGCGCCGCGTCCAGGCGCGGCAGCGACAGCGCCAGCGCCTCGAAGTCATTGAGCATCAGCAAGACATCCAGCCCCAGATCCGCCTGCACCGCCGCGCGCGAAAAGCTCCAGTGGCTGTTGGTCAGCTCCACCCGGTCGCCAGCCACCGCGGTGGCGACCGCGAACGCGGCCCGCTGCGGCGCCCGGTAGGCCGCACCCAGATCACGCTTCAGCCCGACCAGATAAGCCCGCGCCGCCTCCGCCGGCCCGGCATGGGCCGGCACCGGCAGCGTGCGCACCTGCGTCACCGCCGAGCCGCCAGCCGCCACCCAGCCAAAGCGCGCATTGGTGCCGCCGATATCGGCCACCAGATAGGGCGCGGCCGCCGTCATGAGCACACCCCCGGCACAGCAGAACACGCGGACGGGCACGACAGGACAGACCACAGGAGGGGCCGCAAGGAATCAGGAAGTTGGCAATGCACGATGGTCTCAGGCTTGCTGGCCACCCTCCACCCGCTTCAAACCAGGAGGAAGGCCGCCGATGCTGTTGGCTCTACTGGAGTACAAGGTAACAAAACTACATTCACATCACAAGAGCAAGAACCCATAAATCCATGTTCACCAGTAAAAACCAGACCAACTGGCAGGCAGATTCGTCGATTCACCGTGCAAAGACGCTCACGGAAATGTAGCTTAGCTACAAACACACAGACAAGATTGGTCGTGTCAGCGCCGCAGCGCCGGCCCCGCTGTGCGCGCTTTGCCGGGGGTGAGATGAGGGCCGACGGCCCCATAATCGCGCGCACCCGCCCCGTGCATCCGGACACGCCGGCGACCGCATTCAGCCGCCCTGCTCATCACCTTCTCCCCGCCCAACTATCGCCATGCTTCCCTTCGACAGTCCCCGGCTGATCGCCGACATCGGTGGCACCTACGCCCGCTTCGCGCTGGAAACCGCCCAGGGCCAGTTCGAGCACATCGCCTCGCTGCGCTGCGCCGATCACGCCGACTTCCATGCCGCCGTCAGCGCCTATCTGGTGACCCTGCCGGCGCTGAAGATCGAGCATGCCGGCGTCGCGATCGCCAACCCGGTCGAGGGCGACCAGGTCAGGATGACCAACTACCACTGGCAGTTCTCGATCGAGGAGATGCGCCAGCGCCTGGGGCTGGACACCCTGGTGGTCGTCAACGACTTCACCGCGCTGGCCATGGCCCTGCCGCGCCTGTCGGGCCGCGATCTGCGCCAGATCGGCGGCGGCGAGGCCAATAAGCAGAGCGTCGTCGGCCTGCTCGGCTCGGGCTCGGGCCTGGGGGTCTCGGGCCTGATCCCGGCCGGCGAGGGCTGGGTGGCGCTGGGTACCGAGGGCGGCCACACCAGTTTCTCGCCGCGCAACGAGCGCGAGATCGCGCTCTTGCGCTTCGCCTGGCGAGAGTTCGAGCATGTGTCCTTCGAGCGCCTGCTGTCAGGCCCGGGTCTGGAGCTGATCTACCGCGCGATGGCCGACTATGCCGGCCGCCCGGCCGAGGCGCTGCAGGCACCCGAGATCACGCAGCGGGCGCTGGATGCCAGCGACCCGGTCTGCGTCGAGACGCTGGCCCTGTTCTGCGCGCTGCTGGGCACGGCCGCGGCCAATCTGGCGGTGACCCTGGGCGCCCTGGGCGGCATCTATATCGGCGGCGGCATCGTGCCGCGGCTGGGCGAGTATTTCGACCGCTCGGCCTTCCGCCAGCGCTTCGAGGACAAGGGCCGCTTCTCGGCCTATGTGGCAGCGATACCGACCTATGTGATCACCGCCGAGCACGCCACCTTCATCGGCGCCTCGGCGATCCTGGACGCGCAGCTGCGCACACTGAAGACCGCGCCGGGCGCGGCCATCCTGAACCAGATCCGGCGCGCGCGCGAACAGCTCTCGCCGGCCGAGCTGCGCGTGGCCGAGCATGTGCTGGCCCATCCGCGCGATGCGCTGAATGCGCCGATTGCCGAGATCGCCCGTGCCGCCAATGTCAGCCAGCCCACCGTGATCCGCTTTTGCCGTTCGCTGGGCTGCGAGGGTCTGTCCGACTTCAAGCTGCGCCTGGCCTCCGGCCTGACCGGCACCGTGCCGGTGACCCACACCCAGGTCACCCATGACGATTCGATGGTGGAGCTGGGTGCCAAGGTGCTGGGCAATACCGCCTCGGCCATCCTGCAGGTGCGCAGCGCACTGAACCGCGAGATGATCGATCGCGCGATCGAGCTGCTGCTGCGCGCCGACCGCATCGAGTTCTATGCCGTCGGCCATTACGGCGTCGTGGCCCAGGACGCGCAGTTCAAGTTCCTGCGCTTCGGCGTGCCCAGCAGCGCCTACACCGATCCGCGCCTGCAGTCGCTGGCCGCCAATGTGCTGGGGCCTCGCGATGTGGCCGTCATCATCAGCGCCAGCGGCAAGCTGCCCGAGCTGGCAGCGGTGGCCGACAAGGCGCACGAACGCGGCGCGGCGGTCGTCGCGATCACGGCCAGCCAGTCACCACTGGCCCGCAAGGCCGATGCGACGCTGATCGTCGACCATGTCGAGGATGTCTCCACCCATCTGCCCATGGTCAGCCGCATCCTGCATCTGCTGGTCATCGACATCCTGGCCGTCGGTGTCGCGATGCGCCGCAACCCCGAGGGCCTGGGCCAGCTGCCGGGCAAGGCCCGCGAGGAGCTGGACGAGGACGTGCTCAGCAGCACCCCGCCCAAGCGCGGCGCCAGCGCGGCCGCGCCGGGTGTCAGCCTGGCGACGCCGCTGGCCCGGCTGACCTCGCACAGCCGCTGAGCGGCCGATTCACCCCGGCCTCAGTCTGGCCGCTCGCCGGCAGCCAAGCGGCGCTCGATATCTTCGATGACCGGGGGCAGCTGGGCCACGCTGTCGATCACATAGTGGGCGCCGCCGGCGCGCAGCTCGGCCGTCGCGCGCTCGCGCAGGCGCTGCTGCTCCTCGGCCGGCAGGGCCAGCCACTGTGCCTCGCTCAGGCCCAGGGTGTTGCCGCTGACGGCCAGGCCCACCACCCAGGCGCCGATCGCGCGGCCCTCCAGCAGGCCCGGCACCGTGTCGTCCACCTTCACGACCGCAGCCGGCGGCCAGACCTGCAGGTCCGACAAGGTGCGCACCATCATCAGAGGGCCAGGTCTTGCGCTGTCCATATCGCCGGCGCAGACCAGGTTGTCGGGCACATAGCCCTGGGCGGCGGCCAGCGGCAGCACCACCTCCATGATGGGGCGGTTGTAGCCGGTGGTCGAGCCTATCTTCAGACCGCGCTCGCGCAGGTCCTGCACCACCTCCAGCGCGCCGGGAATCAGCGCCGCATGGTTGCGCACGCTCTGCGCATTCATCGGCGTGAATTCCTCGTAGAGCGCGTCGCAGTCGGCGTCGGAGAACGGCCGGCCATGCTGGCGCAGCCACTCGGCCGCGATGCGCGGCGCCGTGCCCAGCGCATGGATATGGTCCCATTTGGCCAGGCCCATGGGCACCCGGGCCTCGTCAATGCTGATCGCGACGCCGTGGCGGGCGAACAGCTCGACGAAAGCGCCCATCGGCGCGAGGCTGCCATGGTCGATGATGGTGCCGGCCCAGTCGAACACGAGCGCTTGAAGTTGAGTCATCGCAATTCCTTGTCTGTTTCTTTGCTCACCAGGCGGCGAACACCTCTTCGGCCAGGCCGAAGGCGGTGCTGGCCCCGGTGCCGCTGGTGACGGTGACCGCGCGGGTGGCGTCGTCGGGTGCCAGCACCAGGCAGGGCTCGCGGCTCGACGAGGGATAGGTACCGACCCAGCGCTCGGTCACCGTGGCCTCGCTCAGGCGCAGCGCCGCGCGCAGATGGCGCAGGATCAGCGCATCGACCTCTTCGAGCGCGAAGGGCGGCAGCACCGGCCCGTAGTGGTGCGAGTCGCCCACCACCAGCGAGCCATCGGCACTTTGCACGACGATCAGATGGATGCCGTGCGCAAGGCTGGCGCCCTCCTCCGCCTGCAGCCGCTCGCGCAGCGCCTGCGCCTCGGGCAGGGCCGCATACCCCTCGTAGCGCACCAGGCTCAGATCGCCCATCACCGAGCCTTCCAACCGGAAGCCGGCCTGCGGTCGCACGCGCAGCATCTGCAGCTGGCACAGGCGCAGCTCATGCGGCTGCCACAGCGGCGCGAACAGGCCGTTGAGCTCGGCGCCGCCACAGACGATGACGCGCTCGGCGCGATAGACGCCGCGCGAGGTCTGCACCTCGGGCGTGGCCACCGACAGCACCGCCTCGCCGAAGCGGAACCGCACGCCGTGGGCCTCGGCCAGCCAGGCCGCCAGCCGCGGGATCGCGCTGCGCGACTCGACCCGCAGCTCATGCGGGCTGTAGAGCACCGCCTGCAAGTCCTCGGTCCGCAATCCGGCAAAGCGCGCGGCCGCGGCGGCCGGGCTCAGCAGCTCGCAGCCCTGGGCCATCTCGGTGGCCATGAAGGCCTCCAGCACCGAGCGCGCCTCGGGTCGCTGAGCCGTCAGCCACAGGCCGCGATGAACGAGATCGATGCCGGCCTGCGGCGCCAGTTCGGCCCAGACCTCGCGCGAGCGCCGCGCCCGCGCCCAGCTGGCACCGGCCTGCTGGCCGGTCACGGTGACGAAGCCGAAGTTGCGGATCGACGCGCCTATGCAAGCCGCATCGCGCTCCAGCACCATCACCTTGAGCCCGCGCCGGGCCGCCTCATACGCATGGGCCAGGCCGACGATGCCCGCACCCACCACCAACACATCCACAGTCATTGCTTCTCGGTCTTTCATGCAGCGCGCCAGCGCTGCGTCTTTTGAATCAGCAGCCGCTCCAGGCCCGCCAGCAAGAGGCGGCCGCTCGCGGCGCTGAGGAAGATCAGGCAGGCCATCGCGGCCGCCGGGGCGATATCGCCGGCATCGTCCATCGCCAGCACGGCCACCGAGGCCAGCGTGGTTTCGGGCGAGTAGAGAAAGACGACGGCCGAGACCGTGGTCAGCGCGTTCACGAAGAAGTAGCCGGCCACCTGGATCAGGGTCGGCAATAGCACCGGCAGGTGCACGCGCCACAGGGTCTTCCAGAAGGGCACGCCCAGCGACTCGGCCACCAGCTCGTACTCGCGGTCGAGCTGGCGCAAGGCGGTCAGCTGGGTGATGTGGGCGACCGAGAAGAAGTGCGCCACCGTGCACAGCACCAGGATGGCCATGCCGCCATAGATGAAGTGCAAGGGGTTCCAGGCGGCGTTGAAGAACAGGATGTAGCCCAGGCCCAGCGCCAGACCCGGCACCGCCATCGGCAGGCTGGCGACCGCATTGAGCAGGCCGCGTGCGGCGGCAAAGCGGCGCGGCTTCTCGACCAGATAGGCGGTCAGAAAGCTCAGGCCCGCGCCCAGCACCGCGGTCGCGCAGGCCAGCTTGATCGAGTTGCCGTAGCTGGCCCAGCCGCCGCCGTCCATCAGGTCGAAGTTGTAATTGGCCAGGGTAGGCTGCAGCTTGTAGGGCCAGTAGGTCGCCAGCGAGGCGAACAGCGCCACGCCCATCACCAGCACGAGTGCGCCGGCGATCAGGCCGCAATAGAGCAGCAGCGCGCGGTCCAGCGGCTTGCAGGGGCTGGGCCGGTAAGGCACCGCGCGCACGCTCAAGGCCGCCGACTGGCGCGCGCGCAGGCGCTGCTCGACCCAGAAGGCCAGCCCGGCCGGCAAGAGCAGCAGCAAGGCCACGACCGCCCCCATCTGCAGCTGCTGCTGGCCGATCACCTGCTTGTAGATGTCGGTGGCCAGCACCTGGGTGTTGCCGCCGATGACCTTGGGCACGCCGAAATCGGTGACCACCAGCACGAACACCACCACATAGGAGATCAGCAGGCCGTAGCGGCTGGCCGGCAGGGTCACGGTGCGGAAGATGCGCCAGCGGCTCGCGCCCAGGCTGGCGGCGGCCTCGTACAGCCGCGCATCGCCGCTGGCCAGCGCGGTGCACAGGATCAGCAGCGCATGCGGAAAGGTCCACAGCACCGAGCCGGCGATGATGCCGAAAGGCCCATAGGCCGGGCCCAGGCCCAGCACGGCGAGCCAGTCCTTCAGCAGGCCCTGGTTGCCGAACAGATAGATCAGGCTGATGGCCATCAAGAGCGAAGGCGCCAGCAGCGGCACCAGCGCGATCGCGCGCAGCAGGCCCCGGCCCGGCATGCAGCTGTGCATCAGCGCAAAGGCATAGCCATAGGCCAGCGTGACGCAGATCGCGGCGCTGGCGGCCGACAGCCACAGGCTGTTGCCCAGCGAGGCCAGCACGTTCGGGCCGCGCATATAGGCGATGAAATTGGCCAGGCCGACGAAGGACCCGTCGGCGCCATAGAAACTCAGCAGCAGCAGGGCCGCCACCGGCAGCGCCACCGCCACGGCCAGCACGACCAGCGCCAGGCCCAGCAGGCCACCCAGCGCACGGGCCTCGCCCCGCTGCGCGACCGCCTTGGGCAGCAGCAGGGGCTCTGACAACACCACGCTCATGCCGCCACCCGCATCGACAGCGGCGTGTCCAGCGCGCTGACCGCCTCGGGCGGCAGCTCCACCCACAGCGGGCCTTCGTTCAACCAGGCCGGCAGCTGGGCATCGCCCTCGGTGGCCAGCTGCAGCTCCAGCTGCGCGTCCAGCGCCTCGCAGCGCAGGCGCAGCAGGCTGCAATGGCCCAGGAACATGGCCTCGACGAGGCTGACCGGCAGGCGGTTCGGTCCGGCCTGGCCGTGCAGTCGCAGGCACTCGGGCCGCAAGCCCAAGAGCACCGGACTGCCGGTCTTGTAGCGGGCGAAGCTGGCGCTGGCGCAGGCCAGCTCGGCCGTGCCGACGCGGGCCCGTCCGGCGCCGGTCACCAGGCCTGGCAGCAGATTCATCTTGCCGACAAAGCCGGCGACAAAAGGCGTGGCCGGCGCCGCATAGAGCTGCTGCGGGCTGCCCTGCTGCTCGATCTGGCCCTGGTGCATCACGACGACGCGGTCCGCCATCGACAGCGCCTCGTCCTGGTCATGCGTGACCATGATGGTCGTGATGCCCAGGCGCTGCTGCAGGCGCCGGATCTCGGCGCGCAGGCCCTGGCGCACCTGAGCGTCCAGCGCCGACAGCGGCTCGTCCAGCAGCAAGAGCGGCGGCCGCGGCGCCAGCGCGCGCACCAGCGCGACCCGCTGCTGCTGGCCGCCGCTGAGCTGGGCCGGGAATTTGTTCGCCTTGTCGGCCAGGCCCACCAGTTCCAGCAGCTCGGCCACACGGGCCGCGCGCTCGCCGCGCGTGGCCTGCTGCAGGCCATAGGCCACGTTGTCGGCCAAGCTCAGATTGGGGAACAAGGCGTAGGACTGGAACACCACGCCGAAGCGCCGCTGCGCGGCCGGCCAGGCGGTGATGTCCTGGCCGTTCAGCGCGATGCTGCCGCTGTCCGCCGCCTCGATGCCGCAGATCAGGCGCAGCAAGGTGGTCTTGCCGCAGCCCGAGGGCCCGAGCAGGCTGATGAACTCGCCGGCGGCGACATCCAGAGCTATGCCGCGCAGCACCGGCTGCGTGCCATAGCGTTTGTTCAGGTGGCGCAGCGACAGCATGGCAGCGTCTCTTTCTTCTCTGTGCTTACTTCTTCTCGGCCTTGACCTCGTAGCGGCGCGCCCATTCGGTCAGGATGCGCTCGCGGTTGGAGGCGGCCCAGCCGAAATCGTTCTTGGCCAGCAGCTGCTCCAGATTGGCCGGCACATGCTCCATCTTCTGCTGCGCCTCGGGCAGGGCCAGGATCGCGAAGTTCGCGCCATAGAGCTCGTTGGCCTTGCGGGTCACGGCCCAGTCGGCCAGGGCCTTGGCGGCCTCGGGCTTCTTGCTGGTCTTCAGGATGGCGGTGGCCTCCAGATCCCAGCCCAGACCTTCCTTCGGGAACACGATGTCGATCGGCGCGCCGTCCTTCTTGGTCTTGTTGGCGCGGTACTCGAAGGACAGGCCGACCGGGAACTCGCCGGCACCGGCCTGGCGGCAAGGCTTGGAGCCGCTGTGGGTGTAGACGCCGATGTTCTGGTGCAGCGCGTCCATGAAGGCCCAGCCCTTGTCCTCGCCCATCATCTGCAGCCAGGCCGAGACCATCAGATAGCCGGTGCCGCTGGAGGCGGGGTGCGGCATCGTCACCGTACCCTTGTAGGCCGGCTGGGTCAGGTCGGCCCAGGAAGCCGGCTTGGGCAGCTTGCGCTTGTCGGCCTCGACGGTGTTGAAGCAGACGGCCGAGGACCACAGGTCCATGCCCACCCAGGTCGGCTGGGCGCGCGGGTCGCGCATATTGGCGCGCACCTTGTCCAGGCCCTTGGGCGCATAGCCCTGCAGCATGCCTTCCTTGTCCAGCAGCATCAGCGAGGTGGCGGCCAGGCCCCAGATCACATCGGCCTGCGGATTGGCCTTCTCGGCCAGCAGACGGGCGGTGACGATGCCGGTGCTGTCGCGCACAAACTTCAGCTCGATCGCCGGGTGGTCCTGCTCGAAGGCCTGCTTGTAGGCCTTGATCTGGTCGGCCTCCAGCGCCGAGTACACCAGCAGCTCGGTCTTGCCCTGGGCCTGGGCCACGCCGGCGGCCAGCAGGGTCGACAAGGCGGCCAGGCTCAGCAGGCCGGCACGACGGGTGAGGGAGTTTTTCATAGCGTTCCTGGGGTGCGAAGAAGGAGTGAAGGGAAGCAATGGGCCGCACTCTAGATTTCAAATATGTAAAGAACATGTCATACGGGCCAAGCGCGGCAAAGCCCGCATTGGCGGATTTGCGTCGCGGCTCTGACGCGGGTTCGACATCAATTCGTCATCAAGGGCGACTACCCTCGCCCGTCCATGCTCACCGCCCAACTGAAGGCCTTTTTCACCGTCGCCCGGCTCGGCAGCGTCACGCTGGCCAGCAAGCAGCTGGGCATCAGCCAACCCACGGTCACGACCCAGATCCGCGCGCTTGAGGAGCACTACGGGCTGGAGCTGTTCCGCCGCAACTCCGGCCGCCTGACCATCAGCGATGCCGGCGTCGAGCTGCTGCCCATGGTCGAGGGCCTGCTGCAGCAGGAGAGCCAGATCGAGTTCGCGCTGCGCAACCAGGCCGAGCTGCGCCAGGGCAGCCTGCGCATCGGCGCCACCGCGCCCTACTACATGCTGGATCTGGTGCAGCGCTTCCAGAGCCGCTACCCGGGCATCGAGCTGAGCCTGCACATCGGCAACTCGCGCCAGATGGTGGATGCGCTGCGCGAGTACCGCGTCGATCTGGCGGCCTCCTCCCATCCGGTGCGCGACGCCCGCCTGCTGTGCTGGAAGCTCGGCGAGGATCCGCTGGTGCTGGTGCTGCGCAGCGACCATGCGCTGGCGCGCCAGACCGAGGTCAGCGCGCAAGACCTGGCCCCCTGCCGGCTGCTGCTGCGCGAGGGCGGCTCGATGACACGCCAGCTCGGCGAGGAGATGCTGCAGCTGGCCGGCGTGCGGCCGGCCCAGGTGATGGAGATCGGCAGCCGCGAGGCGTTGCGCGAGGCCATCGTGCGCGGCATGGGCGTCAGCCTGGTGGCCCGCCATGAGGTGCCCCACCATCCCGAGCTGCGCGTGCTGCCGCTGCGCGGCGCAGCGCCCATGGTGGCCGAGTACCTCTATGTGCTGAAAGAACGCCGCCAGATGCGGCTGATCGAGGCCTTTTTGTCGACCGCCGATCTGCCGCCGCGGCTGTGAGGCCGCGCACCACAGCGGGGCGAGCCGCGCCGCCCCCAGGGTAATGGAGCATGCCGCAGGCCCGCAGCGCTCACTAGCATGGTGCATCGCCACCCCGGAGCACCTGATGACTGTTGTACATGCCGATCTGCGGGCCCTGCCCGGTGTGCTGGATCGCAAGGCGCTGATGCAGGCGCTGGAGTCCTCGGCCCAGGCCTCGCGGGCCTCGGGCCATTCGCTGGCCGTGCTGACCCTGGATATCGATCACTTCAAGAGCTACCAGGATGAGCAGGGCCAGGCCAGTGCCGAACAGGTGCTGACCCAGCTGGCGATGCTCTTGCAGCAGTTGCAGCCCGCCGGCGCCAGCCTGGCCTATCTGGGCGCCGACGAGTTCGTGCTGATACTGCCCGATACCGATATCGCCGCCGCCGCCGCGCTGGCCGAGAAGCTGCGCGAGCGCATCGCCAGCGCGCTGGGCCAGCTGGGCGGCCAGCCGCCGCTGAGCGCCACCATCGGCGTAGCCGCCAGCCCGCCCAAGCAGGACTGGAACGCCAGCACCCTGCTGGCGCTGGCCGATTCGCGCATGACCTTCGCGAAGCGGCGCCTGCTGCCGCATCACAACCTGGTCTGGGCCGGCACCATCCCCTCGGACTGGTGCCTGCGCCTGGAAGTGGAACCGGGGGTCTGGCCCAGCCTTTGAAGCGTGCGAGCTGTGGACAGTGGCACGAGCCGGCTTGCCTAGAATCAAGCCGCGATGCGTCCCCTGCCCCTGATCATCATCCTGCTGGTTCTGAACCATGTCGCCTTCAACGGCAGCCGCATCGCGGTGGCACTGTTCGCGATCAAGCAGGGCGCGTCGACGCTGACGGTCGGCACGCTGATGGCCATGTATGCGCTGCTGCCGGCGCTGACCTCGGTGGCGGCCGGCCGCTGGATCGACCGCTCGGGCATCACCCGACCGATGCTGATCGGCACCATAGGGGTGGGCCTGGGCACCTTGCTGCCCTTTCTGGTGCCCCAGCTCGCCACGCTCTATCTGACCAGCGTGCTGGTGGGTCTGTCCTTCATGCTGCTCAATGTCTCGGTCTACCACGCGGTGGGCGAGATGAGCGCGCCCGAGGAGCGCACGGTCAACTTCAGCTATGTCGCTTTAGGCTTCTCGACCTCGACCTTTGTCGCGCCGATGCTGACCGGCATCTCGATCGACGCGCTGGGCTACCGCGCCTGCTTCCTGATCCTGGCGCTGTTCACGGTGCTGCCGCTGCTGGCGCTGTGGGGCCGGCTGCTGCCCGAGATCACACTGCGCGAGAAGCATGACCTGACCCCGCCTGGGCCGGTGTTCGATCTGCTGCGCGAGCCGGAGCTGCGCCGCCTCTTCATCGCGATGGCCATCCTGACCGTGGGCTGGGATATCTACAACTTCGCCATCCCCGTCTACGGCGCGCAGATCGGCCTGACCCCCTCGCAGATCGGTATCGTGATGGGCGCCTTCGCGGCCGCCACCTTCGCGGTGCGCCTGGCCATGCCCTTCATCGTCAACCGCATCCAGCCCTGGCCGCTGCTGGTGGCCTCTCTGCTGGTGGCCGGCCTGGCCTATCTGGCCGTGCCCTTCACCGACAGCGTCGGCGTGCTGATGGCCATCACCTTCCTGCTGGGCCTGGGCCTGGGCGCGCCGCAACCGATGGTGCTGACCCTGCTGCACCAGTCGGCGCCCGAGGGGCGGGCTGCCGAGGCCCTGGGCCTGCGCACCACGCTGATCAACACCAGCCAGACCGTGATGCCTCTGGTGTTCGGCGCGATGGGCGCGGCGCTGGGCATTGCGCCGCTGTTCTGGGGCATGGCGGCGGCGATGCTGGGCGGCAGCCTGTTCTCGCGCCGCAAGCGCTGAGAGCTTGAAAACTTTTTGCTGCGCCGCCGCCATGCGTCCTTGGCCCGGTGCTCGGAATCCTCACGTACCTGGGGTACGTTCCGGTTCCTGCGCCCGGCCCGCCTAGCCTGACGACGGCTCGCTACAAAAGTTCTCAAGCTCTCGCCCCTTCCCCCGCAGGTGGGGCAGACGCCTGCCTGGCGCTGGTGGATACTCTCGGCGCGGGCACCTTGCCCGTTCGTTATGGGGAGCACGACCATGGGCCTGATGGATTTCATCAAGAAACAGTTCATCGACATCCTGCAATGGACCGAGGATGACGAAACCACGCTGGCCTGGCGCTTTCCGATGGCCGAGATGGAAATCCAGTACGGTGCCTCGCTGACGGTGCGCGAGTCGCAGATGGCCGTCTTCGTCAACGAGGGCAAGGTGGCCGATGTGTTCGGCCCCGGCATGTACAAGCTCAGCACCCAGACCCTGCCGGTGCTGACCTATCTGAAGAACTGGGACAAGCTGTTCGAGTCGCCGTTCAAGAGCGATGTCTATTTCTTCAGCACCCGCCAGCGCATCGACCGGCGCTGGGGCACGACCCAGCCGGTCACCATCCGCGACAAGGACTTCGGCGCGGTGCGGCTGCGCGCCTTCGGCAACTATGCCTACCGCATCACCGATCCCAAGCTCTTCCACACCGAGATCTCGGGCACGCGCGAGCGCTACACGGTCGAGGACCTGGACGGACAGCTGCGTGGCCTGATGCTGCAGCACATCAGCGATGCGGTGGCGCAAAGCGGCATCCCCTTCCTGGACCTAGCGGCCAACCAGATCGAGTTCGCCAAGGCCTTGATGGAGGCCACCGCGCCCTCGTTCAGCGCGCTGGGCCTGAAGCTGGAGAGCGTGACCCTGCAGAACGTCTCGCTGCCCGAGGAGCTGCAGAAGATCCTCGACCAGAAGATTGGCATGGGCATGATAGGCCAGAACATGGGCCAGTTCATGCAGTACCAGGCCGCGCAATCGCTGCCCAAGATGGCCGAGGGCGCCGCCTCGGGCGGCGGCGGTGGCGTGGCCGGCGACGCGATGGGGCTGGGGGCAGGTCTTGCGATGGGCCAGGTGCTGGCCCAGCAGCTGAGCCAGGGCCTGGCCGGTGCCGGCGCGCCGGCAGCAGCAGCGAGCGCCCCCGTGCAAAGCGCCGACGAGATCATGGCCCTGCTGGAGAAGCTCGGCGATCTGAAGGCCAAGGGCATCTTGACCGACGAAGAGTTCGCCGCGAAGAAGGCCGAGCTGCTGAAGAAGCTCGGCTGAATTGGCCTCTTCAGGCACACCCCAACGCCGCTGGCAGGCGGCCTGCCCCAACTGCGGCGCGCCGGTCGAGTTCGCCAGCGCCGCCTCGGCCAGCGCGGTCTGCGGCTTTTGCCGCAGCACCCTGCTGCGCGAAGGCGAGAGCCTGCGCAAGATCGGCGCGAGCGCCGAGCTGTTCGACGACCATTCGCCGCTGCAGCTGGGGGCGGCCGGCCGCTATGCCGGCGCCGCCTTCAGCCTCGCCGGTCGGCTGCAGCTGAGCTATGCCGAGGGCAGCTGGAACGAGTGGCATGCGCTGTTCGACAACGGCCCCGATGGTCAGAAGAGTGCCTGGCTGTCCGAAGACAACGGCAGCTATGTGCTGGGCTTCGAGGCGCCACCGCCGGCCGGCCTGCCACAAGCCCATGAGCTGGTGCTGGGCGCTCAGTTGCTGCTCGCCGGCCAGGCCTGGACCGTCAGTGCGCTGACCCTGGCGCGCCAGGCCGCCGCCCAGGGCGAGCTGCCGCATGCGCCGCTGGCCGATGCGCAGCGCCAGTTCCTAGTGGCCGAGCTGCGCAACAACAGCGCCGACGAGGTGGCCAGCCTGGAGTACAGCGGCCCGCCGGGCAGCGCACCGAGCTGGTCGCTGGGCCGGCCGGTGCGGCTGGCCGATTTGGCGATGAGCGGGCTGCGCGAGGACGCGCAGGGCGAGGCCATCAGTAGCAAGACCCTCGTCGGCAAGACCTGCGAATGCCCCAGTTGCGGCGCCGCGCTGGCGCCCAAGCTCGACGGCAGCCAGAGCATCGTCTGCGCGCAATGCCACGCGGTGGTCGACATCTCCAAGGGCCTGGGCCAAGACCTGGCCTGGTACGCCCAGCAGGCCAACACGCTGGAACCGCTGATCCCGCTGGGTCGCAGCGGCACGCTGGCGCTCGCCGCCGGCGGCCCGGCGCTGCCCTGGCAGGTGGTCGGCTATCTGGAGCGCTGCGACCTGCCTGCGGCGGACAGCGAGGACGAGCAGAGCTTCTGGCGCGAATACCTGCTCTACAACCGCAGCGAGGGCTTTGCGTTTCTGGTCGACACCCACGAGGGCTGGAGCCTGGTGCGGCCGCTGACCGGCGCGCCCAAGGGCAGTGGCAACAACACGGTCGAGTGGCAGGGCCGGCGCTTCAAGGCCTTGTACGAGGGCGAGTCCTATGCGGCCCAGATCACCTATGTGCTGGGCGAGTTCTACTGGCAGCTGCGGCGCGGCGAGCGCGCCCAGGTCACCGATTACGAGTGGAGGGGCGAAGGCCGAGTCGAGCTGCTGTCGCGCGAGCAGACCGGCAGCAAGGGCGGCACCCAGGAGATCACCTGGAGCCATGGCCGCAAGCTCGATGCCGCCGAGGTCGCCCGTGCCTTCAAGCTGGCGATCAGCACCGCCGCGTTGACCCGCGACGCGGCGCCCACCAGCGGCCACGGCCTGGTGTTCAAGGTCTTGCTGACCCTGTTCATCCTCTTCATCCTGGTGATGCTGATGCGCGGCTGCAGCCAGGACGATTGCCAGAGCTACAAGCAGAGCTTTGGCGAGGCCAGCAACGAATACCGCGAATGCCAGCGCCGCGCCAGCGGCAGCGGCGTGCGCCTGGGCACCGGCGGCGGATCCTATGGCGGCTACAGCGGCGGGGGCGGGCATAAGTAGACGAACAAGCAAGCGAGCAGGCAAGACCTGCCCCTTTATCAATCAGTCTATGCAACGACAAGGAGAACGCAATGACGGAACTCGAATGGCTCAAACCCGTGGTGCTGCTGGGCTCGGTGCTCTACGCGGTGATCGGCGTGCTGGTGTTCTGGATCAGCTTCATCATCGTCGACAAGCTGACCCCCTATAACCTCTGGGAAGAAATCGTCGAGCACAAGAACCTGGCCCTGGCGATCGTGATCGGCGCCAAGTGCATCGCGATCGGGATGATCGTGGCGGCGGCGATCAAGGGGTGAGGGGCAAAAAATCACACTGGTCGGCCACAAGGCACTGCCAGCAATATTATGACTATTAGCGGAAAAAGCGCGCAGGTCACACCGACCATCCACTTGCCGCCAGTTCGGGCCTAGGGATTTTTTCGGTGTTCGTGCATGGAAACGGCAGTGCAATCATATGGCAGCAGAAAATAACGCCCTCGCCACAATTACCGCGATCGCGACTTTGGCCACGCCAGTGTTGTTGGCAGTTCTTAGTGCCATCGGGTGGGCTTTGAAGACAAGAATTGAAGCATCTCGAGCGGAGCATGACGCGCAGCAAGCTCGTATACGAGAGCTGGAAGACAAGCTTCGCGAAGACAGAATTACCACCTACAACGCCCTGCTCAATCCATTTTTTCTCTTATTCACAACCGACGCTTCGCTGGCTTCGGATCCAAAGTTCAAAAACAAGAATAAAAATGAAATTGCGATCAACCGCATGTTGTCGTTCGAGTACAGACAGGTTGGTTTCAAGCTCTCACTTGTCGCCAATGATGAAGTCGTTCGCGCATACAACTCGCTTATGCAGTTCTTTTATCACACCGACACTGACCAGCGCCCACTGGATCAGAAGACCTCAAATTGGATCGCCTTGATGGCAAACTTGCTTTTGGAAATTCGTCGTAGCATGGGGAATCAAAGTAGCAAGCTCGACCGATGGGAGATGATCTAGTGGTTCATGCAGGATGCCCATAAGATGAAAGCCATGCACGAGCAGGCGACACGATAGGCCTCGGCTACGAAACATCCTGGAACAGACTTTCCCCGTAGAAAAGCCGAAACATCAAAGTTCCTCCATCAAGACCTGTCCACGCAACGTCCGGGTGTAAGTTAGGTAGCGGGGTCGGCTAATGGGTTACCGCTGACACGCCGACCCGCAGATGACCGCAAAATTCTTGTTTTACTTCGCCGTTTTCTACGCCGTTTATTCGCTCTCGGCCACCCCAATTGGCGAAGTCGGGCGCCGGGAACTGCGAGCAGTACGCGATTGGATCTGGCAAAGGCCTATATTGATCCTTGTTCGGCCGGTCTTCTATCTGCTAATCCTGCCGTTTGAAAGCATCATGATGGCCTTGGCCCTCTCGACGGGTGCCCTGGCCTGCTCATTGCTGCTCTCATAGTCAACGCCACAACCGTCTATTGACCGCGCAACGATGCATACAAGTGCCGCGCTGAAACAGGCTGCCAGCTTGAGCCTCTATACCGTGATCCTCGACTACCGAGGTGGGACTTACATTCGACAGGTCGTCGCCAGCAATCAAAACGAAGCTCTACTCATATGGTCACGGAGCATTGTTCCAGGGGAAATCCTGCACCTTGGCAAAAAGCGCATATCACGTATTGCGAACGAAGTCGAAGCCAATTACGCGGACAGTTACACACCAATTCTGATCCAAGGTGCAGTGAATGTGTGGTGCACCGGGCTTCCAGTTACCGCCAGTCTGGTCAACATAATTAAAACTGAGGTCCGGCTTTGAGTTTTGATGTTAAAACAAGTCACACTCAGCCCCCAATACCCTCACCCGCCCCGGTCCCGCCGATCCAAGCCGACAGCACCGTTTCCGCCATCATCGGCGACTGAGTTGGGCGCTTTATCTCGCAAGGAGAGAGTTTTGAAGAAATACATGGTCGTCGAAAACTTCAAGCCCGGCTTGATGGAGGAGAACTACAAGGTCTACAACGCCAAGGGCCGGCAATTTCCCGAGGGCTTGTACTACCTGAATTCATGGGTCAATGCCGAGAAGAACATCTGCTTCCAACTCATGGAATCCAATGACCCTGCCTTGTTCCAGGAGTGGTTCAAGAAGTGGGAGCAGTTCGTGGATTTCGAGCTCTACCCGATTGACTGATCAATGGACGGCTCGACGGAGCAGCACGCCCGCTACAGCCCTGGCCAGTCCTGCACACAGCCCCCGTCAAACTCGGCACCTGAGTCGGGTGCCCTGACAGCCTCGCGACGCGCCGTCGCGCACCAAACCCATGATTCAAAGACCCAGCTGGATAACCCGCCTGACCCGCTGCCTGAGGAGGCAAGGCGACGCCACGAAGGCCATCGGACACCGGGTGATCCCGGAATCCCGTGTGTCCATCGGCGACATCACCGGCATCGAGATCAGCGACAGCCTCCCCTACGCCCCGGCGCTCAGGAAGATCAGGGACGAGGCGGCCGGCACCGGAGTCACCATCGATGTGAAGAGCTTCTACTCGGAAAGCCCGGTCGAGCTGCACAATTTTTCCAGCAAGATCGTCTACCGATTCATCGAGCACAAAGGTGTCAAAGCCATCGGTTACTTCATCGAAGACCGGCACCTGTATGAATGCTCCTACCGGGAACTCGACTACCAGGGGAACCTGTTGATCTCATGCCCAGAGTCCACGGCAAACAAGCTGGTGCAGTCGGTCAGCGAGAAGGAGGCGGTGATACGGGCCTACAGCCAGCTCGGCCTGTTCTGGCGACAGGTCGAGAGCAGCCGCTGATCGCCCGGAAGTCCTGCGTCGCCCACAGCCCCGCCTACGAGCCATGTCTCAGCCCCACACTTCCATCGCCCAGGCCCTGACACTGCTGAGCCGCCCACTGCTGCCATGGTGGACGCTCACCGTGACCGTGCTGGCCGGAGTATTCGGCCCCGGCCTGCTTGCTGCTTCCAGCGACGGCATGTCGACCGGGCTGCTGGACGGCATCATGGCCTTTCTCGGCGGTCTTGCGGGCTTTCTTGTCGTTGCCGTCATCGCACTGATCCGCCGTGTGCGGGCGCTCACGGTCTTGGTGCTGGCGCGCGCCGAGAGTCTTTCGCCGGCGGACTCGCAACAGCGCGGCTGAGGGTTCGGGTCTTGCGACAGCCCATGCAAATCGCTGCCGCCCTTGTGATCTACGCCCTGGCCCTGGCAGCGCTGGCGCTGATCAACCGGCGCGAGTTCAAACGCCACCCGGCCAAGGGCCGGCGCTATGCGGCGCTGCCCATCGGCTACAAGCTCGCCTGCTGGCTGGGTGTCATGCCGTTGCTGGTCGCGGCCGTGCTGGTGCACCCGGCCCTGTTGATCCCGGCCTGGCTTGGCTTTGCCTTGCTGGAGATGGCCTGTGTGCGCTGGTACAAGAAGGCCGGCCTGCTCTAGCATCTGCCGCCTGCTGCCAGACGTTTCTCAGCGCTCCGATCACCTGGAACAACCCAAGGGGCTCCCGACATGAACGCTCCCAGCCTTCCCGGCTTCTCACTACGCCCCATCCAGCTTGATGATGCGCAGGCCTGGGCGGCCTACGCCTGCCTGCCCGAGGTCAAGCTGCACACCAGCTCGACGGCCGCCAGCGTCGACGATGTCCGGCGCGAGATCGGCAAGGCCCTGAGCGGCGACGCCGCCGCGCCGATACGCTTCGCCATTGTTGATGAAGCCGGCGGTGCGGGTGAGTTGGTCGCGACCGTCGGTTTTCACACCATCTCCCCGCGCAACGGGACCGCCGAAGTGACTTACGACGTGACCCCGGCCCGCTGGGGCCACGGCATCGCCAGCGCCGCCTGCCGGGCGGCGACGCTGTGGGGCTTTGCGCAGCGTGGCTGGCATCGCATCCAGGCCACGACCGTGCTGCCAAACATCCGCTCGCAAAAGGTGCTGGAGCGCTGCGGCTTCCAGCGCGAGGGCCTGCTGCGCAACTTCAGGCTGGTGCGTGGCCAGCCGACCGACTACTGGCTTTATTCGGCTATACCCGGCGACATCAAGACCTGACCCCGAATGCATGATCGATGCCCCTGCCTCTGATCACCCTGGTGGCAATTAGCTTTGACAGGGCTCCCGGTCGAGGCTTCGGCCGGGAGCAAGTTGAGTTCTAAGGTTCAGCCGCCGGTCGTCGCACGGCAGTCATTCACGCACTCCTGATAGTCGGGCGTGCCAACCGTGAACTGCTCTTTGCAAACCTTGAAGCAAAATGGAGTGGCATATGCCGCACCACAAATGATGGCCAAGACAAAAGCCGAGAGTTTCTTAGCGTTTGAATTCATTGGAAAAACCTCCGTTTTGATATTGGGCTTGACTTCTTCTTCAAAGCTCGCGGCGCCCAAAAAACCGCAGCTTATTCTTCGGTCCAGTCCAACCCGAGCAGATCTCAACCCTTCTCATTTCAAGCTCGCCAGCGCGGACTCGAACGCATCGGGGTGGTAGCCGCGGATCAGGCGTTCGCCGATCACAACCAAAGGGACGCCACCGCCGCCCAGTGACGCATAGGCGGACGCAGCCGCTGTGGACTTTTGGACATCCCGATCAACAAACCTGATACCTCTCTCGCTCAGATACCGGCGCGTGCTTTTGCAGAAACTGCAAGAGGCAGTTCCGTACACGACGACCTGAACGTCACGATCAGGAAAGTGGGATGAAAAATCGCCTACTTCGTACGCCGGGCGCAAGAGCGAGGGCAGTTTCGTAGCGCCCCAGCCGATCGAAAAACCGCCCGCGAGTATGGCGATGACGGCAGCAATCTGTTTCACGGGCCCCGTGGTGATCATCATTGGCCTGCCCCTCACAGCCAGCTGCTGATCTGCGCCAGCGGCTTCTTGATGCCGCCATGCACCGGCACCTCGCAGCCCGGCTTCGGATGGCCGACCACCAGCAGGATGACAGGCTTCTCGGACTCGGGCCGGCCGCAGAGCTTGCTCAAGAAACCCATGGGGCTGGGCGTGTGGGTCAGCGTGACCAGGCCGGCCTCGTGCAGGGCGGCGATCAGGAAGCCGGTGGCGATGCCTACCGACTCGGGCACGTAGTAGTGGCTGAAGCGCTCGCCCTGTGCGTCGATGCCGTACTTCTGCGCAAAGATCGCGATCAGCAGCGGGGCCTCGTCCAGAAAGGGCTTGTTGGCATCGGTACCCAGCGGTGCCAGCGCGCGCAACCACTCCTCCGGTGCGCGGCCGTTGTAGAACGTGCGCTCCTCTTCCTCGGCCGCTGCGCGGATCTGCGATTTGCGCTGGGGATCGGTGATGACGACAAAGTGCCAGGGCTGCTGATTCGCGCCGGAGGGCGCCGTGCCGGCGGCCAGCAGGCACTGCTCGATCACGGCCCGGTCGACCGGCCGGCTATCGAAATCGCGCACGGTGCGGCGGCGCAGCAGGTTTTGATAGCTGGCGCGGGCGCGCTCCAGCATGGTGTGGGCGGGCAGTTCGCGGTAGCCCGTCAAGGGCTCCATGACCGGGGCAGGCATTGTGTGCATGGCGGTGCGGCTGGAAGGAATATGCGGTGGGGCGAGCATAGCGAGAGCGGCTCGTTCGTCAATCGGGGCATATGGCCGACCGGCGGCGTGGCAAGATGCCTCACTGTCGGACGCCCAGGAGCACAAAACATGGAACTCGGTGCCTTCTCCATCAGCCTCGCGGTCAAGAACATCGAGGCCTCGCGCGCCTTCTACGAGAAGCTGGGCTTCAAGACCTGGGCCGGCGATGCGGCCCAGAACTGGCTGATCCTGAAGAACGGCGAGCATGTGATCGGCCTGTTCCAGGGCATGTCCGAGCGCAATATGCTGACCTTCAATCCCGGCTGGACCCAGCACGCCGACCCGCTCCCGAGCTTCACTGATGTGCGCGAGCTGCAGCGCCAGCTGAAGGCCCAGGGCCTGGTGCTGCAGAGCGAGGCCGACGAGGCCGGCAGCGGCCCGGCCAGCTTTGTCGTGATCGACCCGGACGGCAATCCGGTGCTGGTGGATCAGCATGTGTAGGGCGCGCACTTGTTCCTGAGCCCAGGTTTCTTCTCGCTCGCCGCCTATGCGCTGATCGGCGCACTGATCAGCATCCAGCCCGCCCACGCCGACGTAAGCCGCTGCTATGGCACGGTCGCCAAGGGCCGTCTCGAAGGCGGTGTCAAGCTGCCCACCGATGGCGCCAATTTCTCGGCCTATAGCAAGCTGGCGGTCGCAGCGGGCCGGACCTATGTGCATGCGAAGGTGGCCGACGTGATCGTCGCGTCCTATGCGACGTTGCAGGCCCGCACACCCGGTGTCCACTACGTCTACGGCGAGACCGGCTGGGCCGCCGGTGGCTCGTTCAAGCCGCACCGCACCCACCAGAACGGCCTGTCGGTCGACTTCTTCGTGCCGGTGCGCGACGCCCAGGGTCGCTCGGGGCCCCTGCCCACCAGCCCGCTGACACGCTTCGGCTACGACCTGGAGTTCGACGCCGAGGCCCGGCATGGCGAGCACCGCATCGACTTCCCGGCCCTGGCCGAGCATCTGTACGCGCTGCACCATGCCGCCCGGGCGCAGGGCGTGGGCATCGCCCGGGTGATCTTCGACACCGCCTACCTGCCGGCCCTGTTCGCGACGCCGCGCGGCCCCTCTCTGCGCCAGCATCTGCCCTTCATGAAGGGCAAGCCCTGGGTGCGCCATGACGAGCACTATCACGTCGATTTCGCGCTCGCCTGCCGGCCGGATGACCGGGGTCCGGCTAGCGGGAGAACGAGAACCGGCTGACTCACGTTCGACGCATCGACGAGGCCCTCACTGCACGCCCGCCGAGTTTCGGCATGGTCCGCCGGCAGGTCCTGCGCCGTCGTTCCGAGCGAGTTGGTGTGAGGGGCCCCGCGTCGCCCACCAGCACAGCAGCGCCAGCAGGCTTACCGCCGCGCCCAGCAGACAGACACCGGACCAACCCGCATATGCAAAGGTCGCGGTACTACTGATCGACCCGAGCCCGCTGCCGACCGCATAGAACAGCATGTAGAGGCCGACCAGCCGGCTATGAGCCTGCGGGCGGATGCGCAAGATCAGGCTCTGATTGGTGACATGCAAGGCCTGACCGCCCAGGTCAAGCAGCAAGATGCCGATCACCAAAGCACTCAACGACCATTCCATCATCGACAGCGGCCACCAGGCCAGCAGCAGCAGCACGAGCGCTGCCGCGCTGGTGCGCTGGGCGTGTCCACGATCTGCCCACTGCCCGGCCCGCCCGGCGGCCAGCGCACCCACGACGCCGACAAGCCCGAAGGCACCGATGGCGGTGTGCGAAAAGCCATGGGGCGGTGCACTCAGTGAGAGGGCCAGAGCGCTCCAGAAGATGTTGAACGCAGCGAACATCAGCAGCGCGAGCAAACCGCGCACCTGCAGCACCCGCTCCTGTCGCAGCAGCGTCCACATCGACGCGATCAGACGCGGGTAGCGGACCGCATTTGGCGCTGCAAGCAAGGTGGGCAGCCGCCACCACAGTGGCAGCGCGATGGCCAGCATCAGCGCGGCGGCGCTGAAATAGACGCCGCGCCAACCCGCCACATCGCTGACGGCTCCCGAGAACACCCGTGCCAGCAACAGGCCGATGAACACGCCCCCCTGCGCCACGCCCACGACCTGCCCTTGTTCATGCGGTGCCGCAGCGCTGGCCGCGTAAGCGATCAGCCCCTGTGTCATCGCCGTACCCAGCATGCCCACGGCGAGCATGCCCACGAGCAGCTCCACCGAAGACTGCGCCATGCCGACCACCGTCAGCGCGGCCACCAGCGCCAGCAGTTGCCAAGCCAGCAGGCGCCGGCGATCCACCCGGTCGCCCAGCGGCACCAGCAACAACAGGGCGATCGCACAGCCAAGCTGCGTGGCCGTGATCACGCCGCCGACCGCCGCATGAGCCATGCCGAAGTCCCTCGCCAACGCATCCAGCAAGGGCTGCGCGTAATACACATTCGCCACGCTCATCCCGCTCGCCACGGCAAACAAGCACACCAGGCTGCGCGGCAGTGCCGGCGCTAGCGAAGAAACCTTCATGACACGATGCTCACTCAATCTAGTTGCAAAACAAAACTTATTTAATCCTACGTAATGTGGTTTTAAAATGCAACCAAAACAGATGCCCTGCCATGCCGCCAGGAGATGCCTTGCCCCGCCTTGAACCTATGAACGCCGAGCCTTGTCCGGTTGCGCGCTCCGTCGATCTGATCGGAGACCGCTGGTCGCTGCTGATCGTGCGCAATGCCTTCGACGGAATGAGCCGCTTCAGCGACTTCCAACGCAGCTTGGGCGTGGCCCGCAACATCCTCTCGGACCGCCTGCACAAGCTGGTCGAGGCAGGCATTCTGCAGACGCAGGCGGCGTCGGATGGCACCGCCTATCAGGAGTACGTACTGACGGCCAAAGGGGATCGCCTGTTCCCCATCCTGGTGGCGCTGCGGCAGTGGGGCGAACACCATCTGTTCGAACCTGGCGAAGCTCATTCGCTACTGATCGACAAGCGCACCGGCAAGCCAATCCCGCTGATGGCGCCTAAAGCAAGCGACGGCAGGACGCTGTCACCGGCCGAGACTGCGGTGCAGAAAGTGCGGTAGGGCACTGGCCGCCTCGCGGGGCAAGCGGCCGGGTACGGCGGCCCGAGAGGCGGTGCTCAGGTGATACTCGACCTTCATGATCAAGTCACGCATCGAACAGCCCGGCATCAGCACCGCGATGAGCTGGCCCTTCCGCCGGCAACTGCCGCCGGAGTTCATCGCAGCCCCGCATGGTGGGGGCAGCTATCGCCGGCCCGACTGATTCCGTGCTCGCCCTCAAGCTCCTCCTCGTCCCGACCTTTCTGCTGCTCGTCTCGCTGGCCAGCCAGCGCTGGGGTCCCAAGGTGGCCGGCTGGCTGGCCGGGCTGCCGGTGGTGGCCGGGCCCATCCTGGCTTTCATCGCGCTGGAGCAGGG
Source organism: Paucibacter sp. M5-1 (assembly GCF_027498415.2). Classification (NCBI taxonomy): domain Bacteria; kingdom Pseudomonadati; phylum Pseudomonadota; class Betaproteobacteria; order Burkholderiales; family Sphaerotilaceae; genus Roseateles; species Paucibacter sp. M5-1. Next base: position 5,756,920 of record NZ_JAPZLM020000001.1, on the reverse strand, counting down.
TCCGGCCTTTGCCGCCGCGTCGGCGGCCACGGCCGCAGCGGCCCTGCTCGCCTCGGTCTCGTTCAGCATCGCCTATGCCCGTGCCGCCAATGCCGCCGACGGCCGGGCCTGGCCCGGCGCGCTGGGCCAGGCCCTGCTGGCCTGGTTGATCGTGGCCGCGCCGCTGAGCCTGCTGCCGCCCCATCCGCTGCTGGGTCTGGGCATTGCGCTGGCCACGCTGCTGCTGGCGCCGCGCCTGTTCCCGCCGCCCCGGCCGCTGGATGCGCCCATCCGCCTGCGGCCCGGCGAAATGGGCCTGCGCATGGCGGCGGGTGCGGCGCTGACCCTGGGCGTCAGCGGGGCGGCCGGCGCGCTGGGCAGCCACTGGAGCGGCATGCTGGCGGTGTTCCCGATGCTGGGCAGCACGCTGGCGGTGTTTTCGCACCGCGCGCAGGGCGGGGCCTATGCGGCCACGCTGCTGCGCGCGATGGTGACCGGGCTGTATTCCTTGGCGGCCTTTTGCGTGGCCCTGGCCCTGCTGCTCGATCGCCTGGCCATGCCGCTGGCCTTCGCGCTGGCCACGGCCCTGTGCCTGGCGGTGCAGATCGCCACACGAAAGGCCGGCACAAGCCGGCACTGATCAAGGTCACAAGCTGTAAACCGGCGCAGAATCGGGGCTGCGCCACGCCTACACTGCGCGCTCACCTGAGGTCCAACACCATGAAGACATTGACGCGCCGCCTGATCGCTTCCACGCTGATCGTTTCCTGCTCGCTGATGAGCTTGTCCGCGCAGGCCGTCATCGTGCCGACCGAGGCCTTGCTGCCAGCCGAAGCGACCGCCGCCGGCACCACGCTGCCGGCCGAAGCCGCGCGCGCCCGCGTCGGCGACTTCCTGGCCCGCGACGATGTGCGCCAGGCGCTGATGGGCCAGGGCGTCGATGCCGAGGCCGCCCAGGCCCGCGTCGCCGCGCTGTCGGATACGGAAGTTGCTGAACTGGCCGGCCGCATCGACAGCGCCCCGGCCGGCGGCGAGGTGCTGGGCCTGCTGTTCACGGTCTTCGTGATCCTGCTGGTGACCGACATCCTGGGCCTGACCAAGGTCTTCCCCTTCACCCGCTCGGTCCGATGACGCCGGGCCTCGGCCCACGCCCATCCAGCCCCGCTCTTGCGGGGTTTTGTTTTCTGGCGGCCCTGTTGTTGATGATGTTGGGCGGCTGCGCGACACCGCCCCAGGCTCAGCGCCTGAGCCAGCAGTGGCCCGCCAGTCTGCCGCCCCAGGCCCTGCTGAGCGAGCAGCCCTTCTTCGCGCAGGAGGACTATGAATGCGGCCCGGCCGCGCTGGCCATGCTGCTGCAGGCCGCCGGCGTGCCGGCCACGCCCGAGCAGCTGCGGCCCCAGGTCTATCTGCCCGGCCGCCAAGGCTCGCTGCAGCAGGAGCTGCTGGCCGCCAGCCGGCGCCACGGCCTGCTCAGCGTCCGGCTGGCGCCGAGCCTGGAGGCGCTGCTGCAGGAGGTGGCTGCCGGCCATCCGGTGCTGGTGTTCCAGAACCTCTCGCTGCCCGTCTATCCGGTCTGGCATTACGCGGTGCTGATCGGCTTCGACCGCGAGCGCGGCCTGCTGACCCTGCACTCGGGCCGCACGCAAAACCTGCAGATGTCGATCGCGACCTTCGAGCGCACCTGGGCCCGCGGCGGCCACTGGGCCATGCTGGCCCTTCCGCCGGCCCGGCTGCCGGCCACCGCCCAGGCCGAGACCACGGCCGGCGCGATCGCGGCGCTGGAGCGCGTCGATCCCCGTGCCGCCGCCCAGGCCTATGCCGGCGCGCTGCAGCGCTGGCCCGCGCAGCCGGCCCTGCTGCTGGGCGCCGGCAACAGCTCCTATGCCGGCGGCGATCTGGCCGGCGCGGCCTCGGCCTATCGCCACGCGGTGCAGGTCCGGCCCGAACTGGCCGATGCCTGGAACAATCTGGCCCAGGTGCTGCTGGAGCAGGGTCAGCATGAGCAGGCCCGCCAGGCGGCGGCACGGGCGGTGCAGCTGGGTGGCCCGCGCCTGCCACTGTATCTGGAGCTGCAGCGCAAGCTGGGCCCGACCGAGCCCGAGCCCCGAACCCGCATAGACTGAGCGCCGCTGCAATCGGCAGCACTTCTCCGCTGCGCCCTCCATGCCTCTTACCGAACCGGCGCAAGCCGGCAACGCCGCCACGAGCCGCATCTCGGTCGCCGAGCTGCTGCTGCTGGCCAGTGTCTTCGTCGTCGCCGCCTGCGGCCTGGTCTATGAGCTGGCGGCCGGCGCCCTGGCCAGCTATCTGCTGGGCGACTCGGTGCTGCAGTTCTCCACCATCATCGGCACCTATCTGTTCGCGATGGGTGTGGGCTCCTGGCTGAGCCGCTATGTCGAGCGCCAGCTGGTCGCGCAGTTCCTGAAGATCGAGCTGCTGGTGGGCGTGATAGGCGGGCTGATGCCGGCCGGGCTCTTCATCGTCCACAGCCTGCTGCCGCCGGCCGAGCTGGCCGCCTTCCGCACCCTGCTCTATGCGCTGGTGCTGCTGGTCGGGGCCCTGGTGGGGCTGGAGATCCCGCTGGTGATGCGCATCCTGAAGGACCAGTTCAGCCAGCGCTATGCGCTGCGCGATCTGGTCTCCCAGGTGCTGACCTTCGACTATCTGGGCGCGCTGCTGGTGGCCCTGGCCTTCCCGCTGGTGCTGGTGCCCCAGCTCGGGCTGATACGCACCGGCATCGCCTTCGGCCTGCTCAATGTGGCCGTGGCCGTGTGGGCGCTGTGGCTGTTCCGCGCCCAGCTGCGCGCGTTCAAGGCCCATGCGCTGGCCTGCGCGCTGGCGGTGCTGCTGCTGGTGGCCGCCCTGCTGGGCGCCGAGCGCCTGACGACCTGGGCCGAGGACCGCTTCTACGGCGAGCACATCGTGCTCAAGGAGAGCAGCGACTACCAACGCATCGTCGTGACCCAGGGCAATGCCGGCACCCGGCTGTTCCTGAACGGCAATCTGCAGTTCCACTCGCGCGACGAGTACCGCTACCACGAGGCCCTGGTGCACCCGGCGATGGCCGGCCACGGTGCGCCCAAGAAGGTGCTGGTGCTGGGCGGCGGCGACGGCATGGCGGTGCGCGAGGTGCTGCGCTACCCCTCGGTCGAGGCGGTCACCCTGGTCGAGCTCGACCCGCACATGACGCGGCTGTTCTCGACCCTGCCGCTGCTGCGCCGGCTCAATGGCGATGCGCTGCAAAGCCCCAAGCTGAACATCGTCAACACCGATGCCTTCGGCTGGCTGGAGCAGTCGCGCGAAAGCTTCGACGTCATCATCATCGACTTCCCCGACCCCAGCAATTTCGCGCTGGGCAAGCTCTACACCAGCAGCTTCTACCAGCTGGTGGACCAGCACCTGGCGGCCTCGGGCTATGCGGTGGTGCAATCCACCTCGCCGCTGGTCGCGCGGCGCAGCTTCTGGACCGTGGTGAGCACGATGGAGTCCGCAGGCCTCGTCACCACGCCCTATCACGCCCATGTGCCCAGCTTCGGCGAATGGGGTTTCATCCTGGCCGGGCGAAGGCCCTGGGCCCCGCCGCGCGCGCTGCCCGAGGGCCTGCGCTTTCTCAGCGTCGAGGGGCTGCCGGCGCTGACCCAGTTCCCGCCCGATATGGCGCGGGTGCCGACCGAGGTCAACCGCCTGTCCAACCAGATCCTGGTGCATGAGTTCGAGCAGGAATGGGGACGGGTGCATTGACGATGCAGCGCCGTGAACTGATGCTGGCCGCCGGGTTCGCAGGCACGGCCTGGCTGGCCGGCTGCCGGGCCGACACGGCGCCGCTGCAAGGCGGCTGGGTCGGCACCACGCCGGCACGCGGACACCGTCTGCGCGAGGCCTTGCCCAGCCCTGGCCAGGGTGCACTGCGCAAGACCTCGGTGCTGGTGGTCGGTGCCGGCGTGTCGGGTCTTGCCTGCGCCCGCGCCCTGGTCAACAGCGGTGTCGATGAGGTGACCCTGCTGGAGCTGGAGGACAGCGCCGGCGGCAACAGCCGCGGCCACCGCATGGCCGGCATGGCCTGCCCGCTGGGCGCCCATTACCTGCCGCTGCCGGGGCCCGAGGCCCCCGAGGTGGCCGAACTGCTGCACGAGCTGGGCCTGGCCCGGCACGAGCTGGGCCGCACCGTCTATGACGAGCGCCATCTCTGCCACAGCCCGCAGGAGCGCCTGTTCTTCGAGGGCCAGTGGCAGGAGGGCCTGCTGCCCCCGGCCGGCGATGCGGCCACCTTGGACCAGTACCGGCGTTTCGGCCGCCTGGTCGACGCCGCGCGGCGCGAGCTGGGCTTTGCGATGCCCAGCAGCCGCGCGCGCTGGACGGCAGGCCATGCAGCGCTGGACGGCCAGACCTTCGCGGCCTGGCTGGCCGCCCAGGGCCTGAACGCCGCGCGCCTGCGCTGGTATCTGGACTATTGCTGCCGCGACGACTATGGCGCACCCAGCGCCGAGGTCTCGGCCTGGGCCGGCCTGCACTACTTCGCCAGCCGCCATGGTTTTCATGCACCCGGCACGGTGCATGGCGAAGACGGGACCGGCGAGCGCGAGGCGGTGCTGACCTGGCCCGAGGGCAATGCCTGGCTGACCGAGCGCATGGCCGGCGCGCTGGGGCCGCAGCGTCTGCAGACCGGCCGCACGGTGCTGCGCATCAGCCCGGGGCGGCACGGCGTCGAGCTGCTGGCCTGGAACGAGACGGCCGATGCACCAGAGCGCTGGCAGGCCGATCATGTGGTGCTGGCCGTCCCGCTCTTCATCGCTCACCGCCTGCTGAGCAGCGCCCCGCCCGCACTGCAGGCCGCCGCCGCCCGGCTGCAGCACGCCCCCTGGCTGGTGGCCAATCTGCAGCTCAAAGGCCCGCTGCTGGACCGGCTGGGCGTAGGCCCGGCATGGGACAGCGTGGTCTATGACAGCCAGGCGCTGGGCTATGTCGATGCGATGCACCAGCAGACCCGACCCCACCCCGGCCCCACCGTCTTGAGCGCCTACTGGGCCCTGCCGCGCAGCGAGCGCGGCGCGCTCTTGCAGGACGGCTGGCAGGGCTGGGCCCGGCGCGCCGTCGCCGAGCTGCACGCCACCCATCCCGACCTGGGCGAGCAGCTGCTACGCGTCGATATGGCGCGCTGGGGCCATGCGATGAGCATCCCGCTGCCCGGTGTGCGCGGCGACCCGGCGCTGGCCGCACTGCGCGGGCCGCAGACCGGCCGGCTGCATTTCGCCCACAGCGATCTGGCCGGCTATTCGGTGTTCGAGGAGGCGTACACGCAGGGCGTGGCCGTGGCCCGTCGGCTTGTGGCAAGCTTGTGAGATGACGCGCTGGCTTGCCACCTTGTTCTGGACGCTGAGCCTGGCGCTGCCGGCGGCCGCGCAGAACTACGAGGTCGTGGCCGACGGCCGGCGCATCAGCTACGGCATGATGGAACGCGCCAGCCAGCCCTGGCGCATCTGTGCGCTGCTGCCGCACGGCAAGGACCGCTACTGGTGGGGCGTGTCCTGGGGCCTGGCCGAGCAGGCCAAGACCCTGGGCGTGCAGCTGGGCATCTACCAGGCCAACAGCTATGCCGATCTGCCGCTGCAGAAAAAACAGTGGGCCGACTGCCGCGCACTGGGCGCCCAGGCCTATATCGTCGCCGCCATCAGCACCGACGGGCTCAGCGAGGAGATCGCCCAGGCCCTGGCCGATAAGCGCCCGGTCATCGATCTGATCAACGGGCTCAGTGCCGAGGTGACGAGCCGGGCCCTGGTCAGCTTTGCCGACATGGCGGCCCAGACCATCGCCCATGTCTTGCGCGACGCCGGCGGGCGCAGCGGCATCAAGCTGGCCTGGTTTCCCGGGCCGGCCGACGCGGCCTGGGTGCAGGACGGCGAGCGCGGCCTGATGGACGCGCTCAGCGGCAAGCCGGTGGAGCTGCGTCTGGGCGGTCGCGGCCCGACCGACACCAAGACCCAGAGCACGCTGGTGCGCGAGCATCTGGAGCGCGCCGGCATGCCCGACTACATCGTCGGCAATGCGGTGGCCATCGAGTTCGCCGCCCGGCTGGTGGCGCAGCGTCCGCCGCCCCGGCCCAAGCTGCTGGCCTACTACGCCAGCGCCGAGGTGGTGGACCGCATCGCCAGCGGCGAAGTGCTGGCCGCGCCGACCGACCAGCCGGTGCTGCTGGCCCGCCTCAGCCTGGATCTGGCGGTGCGCGCGCTGCAGGGCCAGCGCGTGCCCAAGCGGGTCAGTCCCACCATCCTGATGCTGGACAAGCAAAGCCTGCCCTCGGTCGACATGAGCCGCCTGCTGGCCCCCAAGGGCCAATGGCTGGTGCAGCAGCCGCTGGCGCCGCCCGCCTCACCCGCGCGCTAGCGACTGGCGCAGCACCTCGCGCGGCGCAAAGGCACCGACCAGCGCCGCCATCAGCGCCTCGGCCTTGGCGCTGTTGTCTTGCCCCAGATTGCAGACATAGACATCCAGCGTGACCCCGCCCAGCTCGGGCCAGGTGTGGATGGCCAGATGCGACTCGGCCAGCAGCACGACGCCGGTGATACCGCTTTGTTCCTGCCCCGGCGCGGGGCTGAAGCGATGGAAGAGCTCGGCCACCGCGCCCAGGCCGGCAGCGGCCACGGCCGCGATGCACAGCGCGCGCAAGGCCTCGCAGTCCTGCATCAGCGGCTGGCCGGCGGCGCAGCCGCGCAGGTCGGCCGTCAGGTGCAAACCTTGCACGGTTCCGCCGCCTAGCCGCCCGTCACGGGCGGGAAGAAGGCCACCTCGGCGCCGTCGGGGATCAGCGCACCTTCCTGGGCCAGCTGCTGGTTCAGCGCGCAGCGCAGCGACTTGCCGCGCGCCAGCGCCGCCGCATGCGCCTCGCCGCGCGCCAGCAGCTGGTCGCGCAAACGACCCAGGGTCAGGTCTTGCGTCCAGGCTACGGTTTCGACCGGGCCCAGAGCCTCGCGCAGCGAGGCGAAGTAGCGCACCGTGATGCTCATGACAACAATTCCGAGAACGGGATGAAGGCCACCATATCGCCGGCCGTGATCGCCTGGCCGGACGGGTTGTCCAGCAGCCCGTCGCCCCAGACGGCCGAGGTCAGCACGCCCGAGCTCTGGTTGGGAAACAACTCCAGCCCACCGGCCGCGTTCAGGCGCACGCGCAGAAACTCCTGGCGCCGGTCGGGCCGGGGCCAGTCGAAATCGGCACGCAGCTGGTAGCGCTGCGGCGCCAGCACGGCAGCACCCTGCAGGCGCAGGATCACCGGCCGCACCAGCAGCAAAAAGGTCACGAAGCTGGACACCGGATTGCCGGGCAGGCCGAGGAACCAGGCGTCCTGGACACGGCCAAAGGCCAAGGGCTTGCCGGGCTTGATCGCGATCTGCCACAGGTCCAGTGAGCCTTCGGCCTGCACGGCCGGGCGCAGATGGTCTTCCTCGCCGACCGAGACGCCGCCCGAGGTGATGATCAGATCGGCTCGGCCCGCAGCCTCGCGCAGCGCGGCGCGCGTCGCGTCCAGATTGTCCGGCACGATGCCCAGATCGATGACCTCGCAGCCCAGGCCTTGCAGCAGGCCGCGCAGCGTGAAGCGGTTGCTGTTGTAGATCGCGCCGGGCTTCAGCGGCTCACCGGGCATCACCAGTTCGTCGCCGGTCGAGAACAGCGCAACGCGCGGTCGGCGCGCCACCGTCAGCACGGCCGCGCCCACCGAGGCCGCCAGGCCCAGCGCCGCTGCGTCGAGCCGGTGGCCGGCGGCCAGCACCGTGCTGCCCTGCTGCACATCCTCGCCACGGCGGCGTATCCATTGGCCGGCCTTGACTTCAGCGTTGACACGCACCGCAGCCAGACCTTCACCGGCCACGGCCTCGCACTGCTCCTGCATCACCACCGCATCGGCGCCCAGCGGGATCTGCGCACCGGTGAAGATGCGCGCGGCCGTACCGGGCTGATGGACCGCGCCCACCACGCCGGCCGGCACCCGCTGCGCAACCGGCAGCACCGTGCCAGGTCTTGCCACATCGGCGGCGCGCAGCGCATAGCCGTCCATGCTGGTGTTGTCGGCCGGCGGCACGTCCAGGGCCGAGACCACATCGGCGGCCAGCACGCGGCCCAGCGCCTCGGCGGTCGGCAGCGTGTCGACCGCAGCCAGCGGCTCGACCGCGCCCAGCAGGCGCTGCAGTGCCTCGGCCAGGCTTTGCAGCGCGGGACGCATGGCTTCAGACATGGGCTTGGATGAAAGCTTTGACGGCTCCGGTATCGACCGGCATCACCGTGACGCGCTTGGGCAGGGCCTCGATGTTCTCGAGACCGGCCGGACGTGGCGGCTCGATGTCCAGCGCCTCGCGGATGGTGGCAGCGAACTTGGCCGGCAGCGCGGTCTCCAGCACCAGCATCGTGATGCCGGGCTGGCGATGTTCGAGCGCCACCTTCAGGCCGTCGGCCGTATGGGTGTCGATCAGCTGGCCGTAGCGCTGGTGGCACAGGCGAATCGTCGCCAGACGGTCGGCGTGTCGACTGGAGCCGGAGACGAAACCGAAGTCGGCGATATGGGCCTTCTCCTGGGCGTTGAGCTCAAAACCACCGGCACCGAACAAGGCCTTGACCCGCGCGCCATCGCGGCCCAGCAGATCGAACACAAAACGCTCGAAGTTGCTGGCCTTGGAGATGTCCATAGACGGGCTGGAGGTCTCGTGCGTGTCGGCCGTGCCGCGCGGGCGGTAGACGCCGGTGCGGAAGAACTCGTCCAGCACATCGTTCTCGTTGGTCGCCACCACCAACTGCGCGATCGGCAGGCCCATCATGCGCGCCACATGGCCGGCGCAGACATTGCCGAAATTGCCCGAGGGCACGGTAAAGCTGAGCTTCTGCTCGTTGCTCGTCGTGGCCTGGAGATAGCCGGCGAAGTAGTAGACGACCTGGGCCAGCAGGCGCGCCCAGTTGATCGAGTTGACCGTGCCGATCTTGTGGCGACGCTTGAAGTCCAGGTCGTTGGACACCGCCTTGACGATGTCCTGGCAGTCATCGAACACGCCTTCGACGGCGATATTGTGGATATTGGCGTCCTGCAGGCTGAACATCTGGGCCTGCTGGAAGGGGCTCATGCGGCCGTGCGGCGAGAGCATGAAGACATTGACGCCGGCCTTGCCGCGCATCGCATACTCGGCCGCGCTGCCGGTGTCGCCCGAGGTGGCGCCCAGGATGTTCAGGGTCTCGCCGCGCCGGCCCAGCTCGTATTCGAAGAGCTGGCCCAGCAGCTGCATGGCCATGTCCTTGAAGGCCAAGGTCGGGCCGTTGGACAGGGCCTGCAGCGCCAGACCCGGCTCCAGGGCTTTGAGCGGCGTGATCTGCGGTGTGCCGAACACGGCCTCGGTATAGGTGCGGCGCGTGATCGCGCGCAGGTCCTCGGCCGGGATGTCGTCGATGTACAGCGACAGGATCTCGAAGGCCAGATCGGCATAGGCCAGGCCGCGCCATTTGGTCAGCGTCGCGTCATCGACCTTCGGATATTGCACGGGCAGATAGAGCCCGCCATCGGGCGCCAGGCCTTCGAGCAGGATCTCGCAGAAAGCGCGTTCGGTCTTGTCGCCACGGGTGCTGATGTACTTCATCAGGCGAGTTCCTCTTTGCGGATGCGCACGATGGGCGCCAGCACGGTGTCCAGCGCCTGCATCTGGGCCAGAGCCTTGTTCATGCGACCTTCGGCGGTGTCGTGGGTCAGGATGATCAGGTCGGTCTGCTTCTCGCCCTCGGCCGATTCCCGCTGCAGCACGGCGTCGATCGAGATGTCGTTCTCGGCCAGGATGGTGGTGATGCTGGACAGCACACCGGCCTGGTCGGCCACGCACAGGCGCAGATAGAAGGCGGTCTGCACCTCGTCCATGGCCAGGATGGGCGTGTCGTTCATCGCATCGGGGCGGAAGGCCAGATGCGGCACGCGGTGCTCGGGGTCGGCGGTGTGCAGGCGGGTGATGTCGACCAGATCGGCGATCACGGCCGAGGCGGTGGGCTCGGAACCCGCGCCCTTGCCGTAGTACAGCGTGGTGCCGACGGCATCGCCCTGCACCACCACCGCATTCATTGCACCCTCGACATTGGCGATCAGGCGATTCGTCGGGATCAGCGTCGGATGCACGCGCAGTTCGATCCCGTTGTCACGACGACGGGTGATGCCCAAGAGCTTGATGCGATAGCCCAGTTGCTCGGCGTACTTGATGTCGGCGGTCTGCAGCTTGGTGATGCCCTCGACGTGCGCCTTGTCGAACTGCACCGGGATGCCGAAGGCGATCGCGCTCATGATGGTGGCCTTGTGCGCGGCGTCGACACCCTCGATGTCGAAGGTCGGGTCGGCCTCGGCATAGCCCAGGCGCTGCGCTTCCTTCAGCACCACGCCGAAGTCCAGGCCCTTGGAGCGCATCTCCGACAGAATGAAGTTGGTCGTGCCGTTGATGATGCCGGCGATCCACTCGATGCGGTTGGCGGTCAGGCCTTCGCGCAGCGCCTTGATGATGGGGATGCCGCCGGCCACGGCCGCCTCGAAGGCGACGATCACGCCCTTGGCGTGTGCGGCAGCAAAGATCTCGGTGCCATGCACGGCCAGCAGCGCCTTGTTGGCGGTGACCACATGCTTGCCGGCGGCAATCGCCTCCAGCACCAGGGCCTTGGCCACGCCGTAGCCGCCGATCAGCTCGATGACGATGTCGATCTCGGGGTTGGCGATGACCTTGCGCGCATCATCGACCACTTCGACGCTGTCGCCGACAATGCTCTTGGCGCGTGCCACATCCAGGTCGGCCACCATCGCAATCTCGATGCCACGGCCGGCGCGGCCGCGAATCTCTTCCTGGTTGCGGCGCAACACGTTGAAGGTGCCGCTGCCCACGGTGCCAATGCCCAAGAGGCCGACTTTGATCGCTTTCATCTGGTATCTCAATTCTGGATTAGGTTCGTTCAACGCCCGGCACGCTTGCGGTAATGCGCCAGGAAACGCTCGATGCGGCCCACCGCTTCCTTCAGGTCGTCGGAATTGGGCAGGAACACGAGGCGGAAGTGATCGGGGGCTGTCCAGTTGAAGCCCGTCCCTTGCACGATCAGCACCTTTTCCTCGGCCAGCAGCTCGTAGGCGAACTGCTGGTCGTCCTCGATCGGATAGATCTTGGGGTCCAGGCGGGGGAACATATAAAGCGCAGCTTTCGGCTTGACGACGCTGACACCAGGAATCTGGCTCAGCAGCTCATAGGCGAGATCGCGCTGGCGACACAGCCGGCCGCTCGGTGCGACCAGGTCCTTGATGCTCTGATAGCCGCCCAAGGCCGTCTGGATCGCCAGCTGGCCCGGGGTGTTGGCGCACAAGCGCATCGAGGCCAGCATGTTCAGACCGGTGATGTAGTCCTTGGCATGGCGCTTCTCGCCCGAGACCACCATCCAGCCGGCCCGGTAGCCGCAGGCGCGGTAGTTCTTCGACAGGCCGTTGAAGGTCAGGCACAGCACATCGTCGGCCAGCGAGGCGATGCTGGTGTGGACGGCGCCGTCGTACAGCGTCTTGTCGTAGATCTCGTCGGCCATGATGATCAACTGGTGCTGACGGGCCACTTCGACAATCTCCCGCAGCAGACTCTCAGGGTAGAGCGCGCCGGTCGGGTTGTTCGGATTGATGACGACGATGGCCTTGGTGTTGGGCGTGATCTTGGCCTTGATGTCGGCGATGTCGGGGAACCAGTCGCTGCTCTCGTCGCAGATGTAGTGCACAGGATTGCCACCCGACAGCGCCACCGCAGCGGTGTAGAGCGGATAGTCGGGCGCCGGCAGCAGCACCTCGTCGCCGTTGTCCAGCAAGGCGTTCAGCGCCATCACAATCAGCTCGGAGGCGCCGTTGCCCAGGTACACATCATCGACCGTGACGCCATGGATCTGCTTTTCCTGGCAGTAATGCACCACCGACTTGCGCGGCGCGAACAAGCCCTTGGAGTCGGTGTAGCCGGCCGCAGCGGGCAGGTTGCGTATCATGTCCTGGACGATTTCGTCCGGCGGTTCCAGGCCGAAGGCGGCGATATTGCCGATGTTCAGCTTGATGATCTTCTGCCCCTCTTCCTCCATCTGGCGCGCCTTGTCGAGCACGGGTCCGCGGATGTCGTAGCAGACATTGGCCAGCTTGCTGGACTTGGCGATGGGCTTCAAGACGGGACTCCTGGGGGCTTGGGGCTGCAAACGTAGAATTTAAACACAGGGTTTGCACCCGCCCCGGCCGACAGCGCCCGCACAACAGCATGAAGTTCCAACTTGACGAGCCGCAAGGCGGCAACAGCATCTCCCGCCACGACGGCCAGAACGTCTGGGTCAATGGCCAGCAGCATGGCGAGAGCCTGCTGGTGCCCTGGCGCGGCGAGGTGCAGGCCTGGGGCCTGGCGCGCTTCGAGGATCTGAGCGAAGCGCATTTCGAACAGATCCTGGCGCTCAAGCCCGAGCTGGTGATCTTCGGCAGCGGTGCTCGGATACGTTTTGCCCGCCCGTCGCTCTACCGCAGCCTGATTGCCGCGCGCATCGGCGTCGAAACCATGGATCTGGCCGCGGCGTGCCGCACTTACAACGTGCTGGCCAGTGAAAGTCGCACGGTCCTGGCCGCCTTGTTGATAGAACGCCCCTGAGAGGCGGCCAAACCCGCTATGCTGGCAATCCCCCTCAGTGGCGACAAGAGGGCTTGCGGTTCAACGTATAATTGGCGGCTATGCCCACCCGGGCACACATCTTTACAGAACGCCACATGACGCCAGCGCTCAACAAACCTCTCCCGGACATTGAAGCTCTTGCCACCGGCGGCGTGAAGTTCACACCGCAAGCCTTTCTCGGTCAAGCCGTGGTGCTGTACTTCTACCCGAAGGACAACACGCCGGGTTGCACCACCGAAGCGATGCAGTTCCGTGACCGCCACAAGGACTTCGTCAAGGCCGGCGCCGTGGTGCTGGGCGTGTCGCGCGACAATATGGTGTCGCACGACAAGTTCAAGCAGAACCTGGAACTGCCCTTCGAGCTGATCGCCGACACCGAAGAGAAGCTCTGCCATATGTTCGGCGTGGTCAAGAACAAGATCATGTACGGCAAGAAGGTCAAGGGCATTGAGCGCTCCACCTTCCTGATCGACGCCGCCGGCGTGTTGCGTGCCGAGTGGCGCGGCATCAAGGTCGCCGGCCATGTCGACGAGGTGCTGAAGGCCGTCAAGTCCTTCAAGAAGGAAGCCGCCTGAACCTTTCGGCGAGCTCTGCAGTATCCACGCGAAGCCGGCCGGAAAAGTCTTCCGGGCCGGCTTTGTTGCATCTTTGCCGCGCTGCAGCACCGACATCGGGCGATGCAGGGCTTTGTGCATAATGGTCTCCATGCCCGAGAGCCGTGAAGCCAAGCACCCCGAAAGCCGCACAGCAGCCTGTGCGGCTTTTTGCTTTTTCGGCCCGGACATCTATCTTTTGCCTTTGACCTCCAGACCGTAAACGCGGCCTGCTCCACACCTCATGCCACTGCCCAAGCCTCCGACCAAACGCGCCAGCCTCCTCGAGCCCTCCGCCTTTGCCTCCACGCTGGCGGTCAGCAAAACACCCCAAACGATTCCCAGCCGCGCCGCGGCGATAGAGACGGTGGCCGCGCCCAGCGTCATGGCATCCCCGACCAAGGCGCCGAGCAGAGCGCCGACCAGGTCTGCGGCCAGGAAGCAGGCGCCGGCCGTCGCGCCGAGCCCGCAGCCCAGCCTGGCCCTGGTCACGCCCAGCCCGGCGCCGGTCCCGCAAAAAGCCGCCAAGCCCAAGGCCGCCGCCAAGCCGCGTATCGCCGGCCCGGCCAAGCTCTTCGTGCTGGACACCAATGTGCTGATGCACGACCCGATGTGCCTGTTCCGCTTCGAGGAGCACGACATCTATCTGCCGATGATCACGCTCGAAGAGTTGGACGGCCACAAGAAGGGCATGACCGAGGTGGCCCGCAATGTGCGCCAGGTCAGCCGCGACCTCGATGCGCTGGCCGCCAGCCTGCAAAGCAGCACGCTGGAAGAAATGGCCCTGGGATTGCCGTTGGACCACACTGGCCACCGCGAGGCCGGTGGCAAGCTGTTCTTCCAGACTGGGTTGATCGACACGCCGCTGCCCCAGGGCCTGCCGCAGGGCAAGGCGGACAACCAGATCCTCGGCGTGGTGCAAGCGCTGCAGCGCCAGCAGCCCGGCCGCGAGGTGGTACTGGTGTCCAAGGACATCAATATGCGCATCAAGGCCCGTGCACTGGGCCTGCCCGCCGAGGACTATCGCAACGACAAAACGTTGGAAGACTCGGACCTGCTCTACACCGGCGTGCAGGCGCTGCCGGCCGACTTCTGGGACCGCCATGGCAAGACCATGGAGAGCTGGCAGCAAGGCGGCATCACCTACTATCGCATCAGCGGTCCGCTGGTGCCCTCGCTCTTGATCAACGAGTTCATCTATCTGGAAGCCCCCGGCGCCGCGCCGCTCTATGCCAAGGTCACCGAGATCACCGGCAAGAGCGCCGTGCTGCGCACCTTGAAGGACTACGGCCATCAGAAGAACTCGGTCTGGGGCGTGACCGCGCGCAACCGCGAGCAGAACTTCGCGCTGAACCTCTTGATGGACCCGGACTGCGACTTCATCACGCTGACCGGCACCGCCGGCACCGGCAAGACCCTGATGACACTGGCCGCCGGACTGCAGCAGGTGCTGGACGAGCGCCGCTACTCCGAGATCATCGTGACCCGCGTGACCGTGCCGGTCGGCGAGGACATCGGCTTCCTGCCCGGCAACGAGGAAGAGAAGATGGGCCCGTGGATGGGTGCGCTGGACGACAACCTGGAAGTGCTGGCGCGCGGCGACAGCAGCTCCGGCGAGTGGGGCCGCGCCGCCACCAATGACCTGGTGCGCAGCAAGATCAAGATCAAGAGCCTGAACTTCATGCGCGGCCGCACCTTCCTGAACAAGTTCGTCATCATCGACGAGGCGCAAAACCTGACCCCCAAGCAGATGAAGACCCTGATCACCCGTGCCGGCCCCGGCACCAAGATCGTCTGCCTGGGCAATCTGGCCCAGATCGACACGCCTTATCTGACCGAGGGCAGCTCGGGCCTGACCTTTGCCGTCGACCGCTTCAAGGGCTGGGGCCACAGCGGCCACATCACGCTGGCGCGTGGCGAACGCTCGCGTCTGGCCGATTTCGCTTCCGAGGTCCTGTGACGCTTTATGTTTCGGATCTGGACGGCACGCTGCTGAACCCGCAGGCCGAGCTGTCCGCGTTCACCCGCGCCGGCCTGGTCCGGCTGCTGGACGAGGGCCTGTCTTTCACGGTGGCCAGCGCCCGCCATGTCTCGTCGATCGCCCGCATCCTCGGTGATCTGCCGCTGCGCCTGCCGGTGATCTCGGCCAACGGCGCCTATATCAGCGAGATGAGCAGCGGCCAGCATGAGCTGGTCCATGCGATGGACCCGGCCCTGGCCCAGGCCATCTTCGCGCTGATGCGCAGGCGCGGCTTCATGCCTTTTGCGGCCACCTACGGGCCGCGCGGCGACCGGCTGTTCTGGCAGTCGGTGCACAACGAAGCCCAGCTGGACTTCGTCGAGCAGCGCCAGCACAACGGCGACCCGCGGCTGCGCCACACCGACAATATCGGTGCCGAGCTGGTCGACCCGGTAGTGACGATGATTCTGATCGAGCGCGAGGCGCCGATGCGGGCGCTGATGGCCGAGATCCAGGCCCTGGCTGGTGACGCGATCGACATTCATCTGGCCGATGACCTCTACCGCCCCGGCTGGCCCTGGCTGACCCTGCATGACCGGCGCGCGACCAAGGACCAGGCGATCAAGACCCTGGCCCAGCGCTACAGCCTGCACGAGCGCGAGATCGTCGTGTTCGGCGACCAGGTCAACGACATCACCATGCTGCGTGCCGCGCATCGCGGCATCGCGGTCGAGAACGCGATCGCCGAGGTCAAGCAGGAGGCCCATGCGGTGATAGGCCCCCACCACGAGGACAGCGTGCTGCGCTTCATCGAGACCGACTGGCGGCGCAGCCGCTGAACGCTCAGCGGCGCAGCAACTGCCCCAGCAGCCCGCCCAGATCCACGCCGCCGCTGGGCAGCTGGCCGTTGGGCGTCAGCTGGTCGACGATTTGCGGCAGCCACTGGCTCAGCTGCGCACCGGCCTCGCTGGTCGAGACGCCGGCCTGGCCGGCCAGCTGGCCCAGCAGATCGCCGCCCAGGGCCGAGCCCAGCTGATCGCCCGAGACCGGCAGATTGGCGCCGGTCGAGACCCAGCTCTGCACCTCCTCGCCCAGGCCGGCGGCCTGCAGCTGCTGCAAGATGCCGGCCAGCCCGCCCTGGCCCGAGCCCTGATTGGCCAGCAGCGTGCCGATCAGGCTGACCCAGTCGACGCCGCCCTGCCCTTGCTGACCGTTCAAGGCCTGCTGGGCCGCGCCCAGCAAAGAATCCATCAAGCCCATGATTGCTCCCGCAGCGCGACGCGATCCGCCGCGCAGCAATTGTGGATGAAGCGCGTGACTATTCCTGCCCCATCGTGTCGCCGGCATCGGTCACACCCTCGTGGCGGCGCAGCTGGGCAAAGATGAAGGCCGCCAGCGCCGCCATCACGCCGATCGACAGATAGGTGGCCTGGAAGGCCGGCAGCAGATCCGCACTGCGCTCGGCCCCGGAATAGAGCAGCAGGAAGGCGCTGGAGGTGGCCACGCCCAGACTCATCGACAGCTGCATCACCACCGACAGCAGGCTGTTGCCGCTGCTGGCGGTCTGCGCGTCGAGGTCGCCCAGGGTCAAGGTGTTCATCGCGGTGAACTGCATGCTGTTGACCATGCCGAACAAGCCCAGATGCAGGGCCAACCAGAGGTGCGAGGTGTCGCGGTCGACCAGGGCAAAGCTCGCGATCATCAGGCCCAGCAGCACCGTGTTGACGACCAGCACGCGGCGGTAGCCGGCGCGGCGTATCAGCTTGATCGCGACGGTCTTGGTCAGCATCGCGCCCAGCACCGTCGGAATCATCGACAGCCCGGCCACGCTGGGCGAAAAGCCCAGGCCCAGCTGCAAAAACATCGGCGTCAGAAAGGGCGTGGCGCCGCTGCCAAGGCGGGCGAACACATTGCCGATCAGCCCGATGCGGTAGGTCGGGATCGCGAACAGCCGCATATTGAACAGCGGCGCCGGCGCGCGCGCCGCATGCAGCCAGTAGGCCATCATGCAGGCCATGCCGGCCACCACCAGCACGATGCTGACCGCGACGCTGATCACATGCTCGCCAAAACCCTGCAGCCCGACCGACAGCAGCATCAGCCCGAGGCTGAACAGCACAAAGCCGCCCCAGTCGAAGCGGCCCGGCGTGGCGCTCCTGAGCTGGGGCATATAGCGCAGGCTGGCCGCGACACCCAGGGCCCCGACCGGCAGATTGATCAGAAAGATC
This sequence comes from Paucibacter sp. M5-1, assembly GCF_027498415.2. Lineage (NCBI taxonomy): Bacteria > Pseudomonadati > Pseudomonadota > Betaproteobacteria > Burkholderiales > Sphaerotilaceae > Roseateles > Paucibacter sp. M5-1. Next base: position 5,739,495 of record NZ_JAPZLM020000001.1, on the reverse strand, counting down.
CAGTGCCAGCTGGCGTACTGCACCAGCAGGCCACCCAGCGCCGGCCCGATCAGCGGCCCGATCAGGCCCGGCAAGGCGATGAAGGTCATCACCGGCAGGAACTCCTCCTTCGGAAACGCGCGCAGCACCGCCAGTCGCCCGACCGGCACCAAGAGCGCCCCGCCGACCCCTTGCAGCACCCGCGCCGCCACCAGCACCCGCAGCGAGGGGCTCAGCGCGCAGGCCAGCGAGCCCAGGCTGAACAGCACGATGGCCCAGATGAAGAGCCGGCGCGTACCGAAGCGGTCCGCCAGCCAGCCCGAGGCCGGGATCAGCAGCGCCACGGTCAGCATATAGGCCACCACGGCCGACTGCATGCGCAGCGGGTTCTCGCCCAGATCGGCCGCCATGCCCGGCAGCGCCGTGTTCAGGATGGTCGTGTCCAGCGTCTGCATGAAGAAGGCCAGAGCCACCAGCCAGGGCAGGAAGCGGCGCGTCGGCGCATCGAGAATGGGGCGGTCAAGCTCGGGCATCGGGCCAGTATCGGGCAGGCGCGTTCAGCGCGCCGGCAACTCGGTGGCCGACAGGCCGGCCGTGACGGCGCTGCGATGCAGAAAACTGTCCTGGAACGCCGCCGGCACCTGCGGGAACACCTGCAGATGCACCCAGTGCAGGGCCGCAAGCCGGCAGCGCCGGGCATCGGCCGCCAGGTCGAGCCGCGCAAAGCCTTGTGCGGCCTGCGCCAACTGCTGGGCCGGGCTGAACATCGGATGCCGCCAGCGCAGCGCCATGGCCTCCAGCCGGCCGGCACAGGCCGGCACCGCGTCCAGCGTCGGCTGCAGCAACAGAGCCTGCAGGCGAACACGCTCGAGCTCGGCCGCCAGCCCCTGCAGCTGGCGCTGCGCCATCAGCGGCTGCAACTCCTCGCAGCAGCGCAGGGCCAGGTCGGGCTCGGCCTGCTGCGCCTGCAGCAGGCGGATCTGCAGCCAGTCATAGCGATGCATGGGCTTGAGCGAGGCCGCCAGCGCCTCGTCGAGCATGGGGCTGGCGTCGCCGGCCAGCGCCTGCGTCAGGCGCGCCCGCATGATCAGCCGCTTGGCACGCCAGTTGCCGGGCGGCACCGCCTCATCGCCGCCCAGCACATGCAGGGCCCGCGCCGGCTGACCCAGATTCAGCCAAGACTGGGCCAGCCATTGCTCCAGATTGGCCCGCAGCGCGCCGATGCCGGCCGGCGCGCGCGCCAGCTCGCTCTCCAGCCGAGCCAGGCCATCGGCATAGCGCCCCAGTCCGCACAACATATAGCCCAGCACCGCGTTATTCCACGCCGCCAGTTCCTGCAGCTGCCCGGCATCGGCGGCCAACACGGCGGCGGCCTGCGCATGCGCGACGCCGGCCTCCAGATCGCCCTGGCGCAAGCGATGGCCGACCAGATTCATGTGCGCGCTGACCTGCTCGCTCAAATGGCCGGCCTGCTCGGCCCAGCGCAGATGCCGCTGGGTCCAGTCCATCGCTTCGACCGGCCGGTCGGTATACATCTTCAGATTTACATAGGTGCCGCAGAAGTCCAGCCGCTGCTCCACATCATCGACGCTGGCGACACGCTCCTCCCAGGGCGCCAGCAGCGCCAGCCCCTCCTCGGGCCGCCCCAGTTGCCCGCAGGCCTGGGCGACGCAGCGCGCCGCCTCCATGCGCACCAGCTCCTCCTGCGGTTCGGCCAGCGCCAGCGCATGGCGACCGGCCTCCTCGCTATCCACCAAGCGACCCGACCACAGACAAGTCAGCGCATGCAAAGCCCAGGCCTGGGCCGCCGGTGCCGCCCGATCGGTGGGCGCCGGCAGCAGCCGTTCGCTCAGTGCCAGGGCCGCAGCGGCACCCTCGCCCAGCAGCAGCGGCCGAACGGCCGCCAGCCGGGCGAGCCGGGCGGGCGCCGCCTCGCCGGCCAACTCCAGCGCATCGGCCTGGGCCAGCAGCAGCTGGGCCTGTTCGCGCGCTCGCCCGGCGGCCTGAGCGCGCTGGGCAGCCGCCGCGAAGGCCTGGGCCGCCGGGCGCGGCTGACCAGCCGCCTGCCAGTGCGCGGCCACCCGTGCCGGCTCCACGCCTTGCTGCAGCAGCAGGGCCGCGACCTGCCCGTGGAGATGAGCCGTCAGCACGGCGGGCGTGATGCGCAGCACCGCGTCATGCACCAGATCATGCGCGAAGTCGGTGCCGCGCAAGACCTGGGCGGCCTCCAGCTCGTCCCAGGCATTGGCCAGCGCCAGTGCCGGCGCGCTCAGCACCTGCTCGGCCAGCGCCACGCTGAAGTCGGGCACCGCAATCGCGGCCACCCGCGCCAGGGCCAGCGCGGCGTCCGAAAGCCGGCGCAGACGCTGCTCCAGCAGATGCATCAGCCCGACCGGCTGTGGCAACACCCGGGCCTGCGGCCGCCCCTGCATCGAGGCCCGCAGGGTTTCGATGACGAACAGCGGATTGCCGCCGGTGTGGCGTGCCAGCGCGGCGGCCCAAGGCGCGGGATCCAGACCGCTCAGGCCCAGGCTGTCCACCAGCTCCTGCAGCTGCGGCTCGCTGAGAGGCAAGACCTGGAACCAGCGGGCCTGCGGCGACTCGGCCAGGTCCTGCAGCAAGGCGAGGTCGGCATCGGCGGCAGCGGCCGGCCGGTGAGCCAGCACCCAGCGCAGGCCCTGCAGCGCATCGGAGCGCACCAGTTCCAGCAGCATCTCGACGCTGGCCCGGTCGGCAAAATGCAGATCGTCGACCAGCAAGCGCGCGAGCCCGGCGAGCCGGGCCCGGGCCAGCAGATCCTCCAACGCCCGCTGCAGCTGCTGCACGGTGGTCCGGAGCCTGGGCGCACACGCCTCGTCCAGCAGCGGGGCCAGGGCCGTGCCATCGGCCAGCTCGACCCGCTCCATCAGCGCGCGCACCAGGCGCAACAGGCTGCCGTAGGGAACGCCGGCATCGCCTGGCCGCGCCTGCACATGCAAGACCGCAGCACCACAGCCGCGCTCGAGCTCCTGCAGCACCCGGGTCTTGCCCATGCCGGCCTCACCCACCAGCACCGTCACTGCGGACTCCGCCCGCGCCAGCTGGCCCAGCAGCTCGTCGCGCCCGACCAGGCGCGGCGGGCGCATCAGGCTCACCGCCGGCAGGGTCGGCACGAGCGGGGTCAGCGGGGTCAGGGCTTGCCCGCGCTCAACCAGCTCCAGCAAAGCCAGGGTCTCGGCGCCGGGCCGCAGGCCCAGACCTTCTTTCAGCGCCGCCTCGCAGGTCTCGAAGGCAGCCACGGCAGCGGCGGTATCGCCGCGCAGATAGTGCAGGCGCATCAGGCGGCGGTGCGCATACTCGCTGAGCATGTCCTCGCTCAGCAGGCGGCGGGCGTAGCGCAGCGCCAGCACCAGCTGGCCTTGCTGCTCCGCCTCGGCCGCCAGCCGGGCCAGCAGCTCCCGCAGCGCCTGGGCACGGGTCTGGCGCTCGGCCGTCAGCCAGGCGGCGAACTCGCTCTCGGCGTCGTACTCGAAACCCGCCAGCAGCGGCTCGATGCGGGCCTCCGGGTCGTCGCCCAGCAGCGTCTCCAGCGGCGCCGCATCGACGCCCAGGTCGGGTGCCAGCTCGATGCGCTCGCCCATCTCGACCAAGCGCGCCCCCGTGGCGCGGCGCAGCCGGTAAATGCGTTGGCGCAGATTGTTCAGCGCCGCCGGCGCCGTGACCTCGGGCCACAGCATCAGGGCCAGCGTGGCGCTGATCGCCGGCTTGTTCAGCGCCGCATAGGCCAGCCAGGCGGCGTCCTTGCGGGCCAGCGGCTCGGGCAGCGAGTCGGCCGCGCCAATCCTGCGCAGATGCGGTACCCCCAGCAACTGCAACTGCCACGCCGTCCCCATGCTGCTCCCCCTGGCCGCCAAGACAGCCGGCATTACAACCCAGGCCTCAGTTCAAGGACAAGCCCGAGGCCTGCACCGGCGTGAGGCGCTCCAGCGTGCTGCCGTCGCCCAGCTCGCCGTTGCCATTGCCGCCCCAGCCCCAGACCGTGCCGTCGCCCAGGCGCAGCAGGCACAGGCCGTCGTCGCAGGAGACATCGACCGCCGCCGCGAGACCGGCGAGCAGGGTCGGCGCGGTGACCGGCCCGCCACTGCCCAGGCCGCTGTAGGCATTGCCGCCCCAGGCCCAGATGCGTCCGTCGCTGCCAACGGCCACCGAGGCATTGCGGCTGGCACCGATCGCGCGCAGGCCTTCAAGACCTGGCACCAGGGCCGGCACTGTCACCGGCACGAGGTCGCCGCTGCTGCCCTTGCCCAGCTGCCCTTCGACATTGCGCCCCCAGGCCATCACCCGGCCGTTGCCCAGCAGCGCCAGGCAGTGCTGGGTGCATGACACATCGACCACATCGGCGAGGCCGGCCAGTTGCTCCGCACTGCCGCTGTGGACCTGCTCAGGGCCGCCCGTCCCCATCACCGTCGCGGTGCTCCAGGACAGCCGCCAGACCGTGCCGTCGGACTTGATCGCCAGCGGCGCCTGCTTGCTGTCGACGCCGCCGGTCATGCCGGCAACCAGCTTGCGCACGCCGCTGAAGCCGGCGATCTGGCGCGGCGCGACCGATTCCGGTGCATAACGCAGCACGCCCGGCCAATGCCAGACCGTGCCGTCATTGCGCAGGGCCAGCGAGTAGTTGCTGACAGGCAGGCCCGCCACCACGCCGTCGACACCGGCCATCACGCGCGGCGCATCCACATTGGCATTGATTGCATCGCCGCCCAGCGTGCCGCCGCTGCTGACGCCCCAGCCATACAGCAGGCCATCTCGGCCCAGCGCCAGCGAGCTCAGCCGGCCCGCGGCAATGGAGCTGGCTGCAATGCCGCTGATCACCCGGGCCGTGCTGCCCGCCAAGGCCGTGCCGGGCGTGCGGTCCAGCAGCGTGCTGCGCCCCAGCAGCAGCACCGAGCCATCGGCACGCAGCACCAGGCCATAGCCCAGGCCGGCACTGATCGCGGGGGTGGCGGTTGGCGTTGGCGTTGGCGTCGGCGTCGGCGTTGGCGTTGGCGTTGGCGTCGGCGTCGGCGTCGGCGTCGGCGCCGGAGCGGGCGTCGGTGTCGGCGCGGCGGCAACGGGTTCATCCATACCGTCGCCGCCGCCGCAGCCCCACAAACCCAGAGCGAGGCCCAGACCGAGGGCCCTGTTTACAAGCAGTCTCATCACCATCTCCCCAAGCGAGCTCTCCCACGAGAGCCATCGCTTGCTTTGTAGGGCGAGGTGAATTACCGGCCAGTTACCGGGTCGGCTTACTTGCGCAGATAGTCGAAGAAGGCCTTGGCGTTGGGCTCGCGCTTCAGGAACTCATGGACCAGCTCCGGCGCGGGCTTCTGGCCGCCATTGCCCAGCACGATGTCGCGGTAGCGCCGGCCGGTCTCGGGGCTGAGCTTGTCGGCCTTGAACTCGGTGCGCAGATCCATCGCCAGCACCAGGCTCCACAGATAGCCGTAGTAGCCGGCGCCGTAGCCGCCGGCCACATGGCCGAAGCCGGCCGGGAACATCGTGCCCGCCACATGGCCCAGCGGCGTTGCGCCTTCCATCTTGGCCCACAGCGCCATCGGCTCGGGCACGTCCGGGCCGTGCAGGGCCAGGTCGTAGCCGGCATACAGATGCTGGCGGCCGTACTGCGAGCCCTTGGCGAAGTCCTTGGCGGCCTGGGCCTTGTCAACCAGCGCGTCCGGCACCGGCTTGCAGCTGGCGCAGACCTCGGCCATCAGCTTGAGCACCTGCTTGTCATAGACCCAGTCCTCCAGCATCTGCGAGGGCGCCTCGACGAAGTCATGCATCACCGAGGTGCCGCCCTGGCTGGCATAGCGGGTCTGCGACAGGTTGTTGTGCACCGCATGGCCCAGCTCGTGCAGCAGGGTCTCGACCTCGTCCAGGGTCAGCCCCTTACGGTCGAAATTGACCACCAGCGCGGCGGTCGGCGTGCGGCCCAGGCGGGTCGCGCTGGAGCGCAGCGGCCAGACCGCCGCATGGTTGTACTTGCCCTCGCGCGGGTAGAGGTCCACATACATGGTCGCCAGCGCCTTGCCGGTGGCCGCATCGCTGACCGCAAAGGCCTGCACCTCGGGGTGCCAGAGCTGAGCCTTCACCGGCGTGTAGCGCACGCCCATCATCTTCTCGACGATGCGCATCGTGAACAGCAGGCTCTCCTGCGGCGGGAAGTACTGGCGGAAGGCTTCCTGGTCGACGCTGTAGCGCTGCTGGCGGATGCGCTCGCTGTAGTAGCTGGCGTCCCAGCGCTGCACCGTGGTCGCCTCGGGCGCGCTGCCCAGCTGCTCGGCCTTGGCGGCGCGCAGCTCCAGCAGGTCGGCGCGCTCGCCCTCGGTGACCGTGCTCTTGACCTCGTCGAGGAACTTCCAGGCGGTGGCCGCGTCCTTGGCCATCTTGCGGCGCAGATTGAAGTCCACATAGTTGGTGAAGCCGAACAGCTTGGCGTACTCGTGCCGCGCCTGGATGATCTCGGCCAGCAGCTTCAGATTGGCCGCCCCACCCTCATTGGTCTTGGCCCGCCACATGCGCTCACGCGCCGCTGCGTTGTCGGCGCTCTGCAGCACCGGGCCGTAGCTCGGGTAGTCGACACCCAGCACGATGCGGCCCTCGGCATCGCGCGGCGCGCTCTTCCACACGCCCTCGGGCACGCCCTTCAGCTCGGCCTCGGTGAATGCCACCTTGACGCCGGCATCGCGGATGTTCTTCTCGAAGTTCTGATTCAGCTCGCTGAGCTTGTCGAGGATCTGCTTGGCGCGCTTGCGCTGCGCGGGCGGCAGGGCCACGCCGCCGTCCTCGAAGCCGCCCAGACCCACCCGCACCAGCTCGCGGTCGATCGCATCGGCGGTGGGCGCGGACTTCAAGGCCCGGTAGATCTTCTCGTTCTGGCCGTAGCTGGAGGTGAAATCGGCCCAGCGCAGCGAGCAGGCCTGCGCCGCCTCGCGCACCGGCTTGTCGGGATGGACGTTGAGCACGAATTCGATCGGGTACTGGGTGTCCTCGATGAAGGCATAGAAGTCATCGTAGGCGGCCAGCCAGCCGCCATCGACCTTGCGGCGCTCCAGGCCGGACAGGCGCTGGCGGGCCGCGCTCAGGCCCTTGTCGCAGGCCGTCTTGATCTGGGCGGCGGTCTTGTACTGCGGGAAGGCCGGGCCGGGCAGGCCTGTGGTCTGCCCGGTCTGCGCCGAGGCGCTCAGGGCCAGCAGGCCGGCGGCCAGCAAGCAGGTCTTGTGAAGCTTCATGCGTTCATCTCCATAGGCTGTGCCGCGATGGCGGCGCGCGCGGATTGTGCCGCCTCGGCCGCCCGATGGGGCGGCGATGCGATGAAGCACGATGTCGGAGGGACCAGTGACCGATTCAGGCCAGCTCGCGGATCTGTTGTAGCGCGGCGGGGTCCTCGATCGTCGTCAGATCGCCCGGATCGCGCCCCTCGCAGACCGCCTGGATGGCGCGGCGCAGCAGCTTGCCCGAGCGCGTCTTGGGCAGGGCCGTGACAAAGCGCACCCGCGCCGGCCGCGCCACCGCGCCGAGCTGCTCGTCCACCCGCCGCATGATCTCGCCCTCCTCGCGCAGCGCATCGACCGTCGCATCCTTCAACACCACAAAAGCCATCGCGACCTGGCCCTTGAGCGCATCGGCCACGCCGACGACCGCGACCTCGGCCACATTGGCATGGCTGGCAATGCTCTCCTCGATCTCGCGCGTGCCCAGGCGGTGGCCGGCCACGTTGATCACGTCGTCGGTGCGCCCGAGGATGAAGTAGTAGCCGTCGGCGTCGCGCAGCGCCCAGTCGAAGGTCGAGTAGACCTGCTGGCCGGGGATGCTGGACCAGTAGGTCTTCTGGTAGCGCGCATCGTCGCCCCAGATGGTCTGCAGGCAGCCCGGCGGCAGCGGATAGCCCAGGGCCAGCACGCCCTTCTGGTTCGGCGCGGTCAGCGGCTCGCCGCTGTGCTCGTCCAGCAACTGCACGTCGTAGCCATACATCGCCAGCCCCGGCGAGCCAAAGCGGGTCGGCGTGGCCTCGATGCCGTGCGCGACGCTCAGGATCGGCCAGCCGGTCTCGGTCTGCCAGTAGTTGTCGATCACCGGCCGGCCCAGCGACTCGGCAATCCAGCGCCCGGTCGGCTCGTCCAACGGCTCGCCGGCCAGGAACAGCGCGCGCAGCGAGCTCAGGTCGTGACGGGACAGATAGGCCGGGTCCTGCTTCTTCAGCACCCGCACCGCGGTCGGCGCGCTGAACATCACCGAGACCTTGTATTTCTCGACCAGGCTCCACCAGATGCCCGCATCCGGCCGGATCGGCAGCCCCTCGTACATGATGGTCGCCATGCCGGCCAGCAGCGGCCCGTAGATGATGTAGCTGTGGCCCACCACCCAGCCGATATCGCTGGTCGAGAAGTAGGTCTCGCCCGGCTGGCCGCAGAAGATGTGCTTCATGCTGGCCGCCAGCGCCACCGCGTAGCCGCCGGTATCGCGCTGCACGCCTTTGGGCTTGCCGGTCGTGCCGCTGGTGTAGAGCGTGTAGCTCGGGTGCTCGGCATCGAGCCAGGCGCAGGGCACCCGGGCCTCGAGATGCTGCTGGCGCAGCGCCGCATAGTCCAGGTCGCGGCCCGGCACCCGCTCCATCGCCGCCAGACCCCGGTCGACCAGCAGCACATGCGCGGGCTTGTGCGCCGCCAGCCGGATCGCCTCGTCCAGCAGCGGCTTGTAGGGCAGCAGCTTGCCGGCACGGCTGCCGGCATCGGCGCTGACGATCAGCTTGGGCGCCGCATCATCGATGCGGCTGGCCAGCGAGACGCTGGCAAAGCCGCCGAACACCACCGAGTGGATCGCGCCGATGCGGGCGCAGGCCAGCATCGCGAACGCCGCCTCAGGAATCATCGGCATATAGATCAGCACCCGGTCGCCCTGGCTCACACCCTGGGCCAGCAGCATCGCCGCCATGCGCTCGACCTCGCGCTGCAGCGCCGCGAAGCTGTAGACCCGCTCCTCGTCCACCTCGGTCGAGACCCAGATCAGCGCGTTGGCCTCGGGACGCGAGCGCGCATGACGGTCCACCGCGTTGTGGCATAGATTGGTGCGCCCACCGACGAACCAGCGCGCGAACGGCGGTTGGCGCAGATCGCACACCTGATCAAAAGGCTTATGCCACTCGATCAGCGCGGCCTGCTCGGCCCAGAAGCCCTCGCGATCATGCAGGGAACGGGCATGGAATTCGGCATAGCTGGGCGCGGGCATCGATGTCTCCTGTGTCTTGTGCCCAGGCATTGCAGACAACCGGACTGACGGCAGACTGACCCTGGTGCGAGACTTTGCTCACAAATAAAGCAGAAGTTACCAATGCTTGCGCCAGCGCAAGCCCTTGCACAGGGGGATTGCCAGCAGAGCTGTGGTCCAATCCGGGTTAGTACCAACTTTGCCCTGAGGCGCCCCCGGGCTTACCCGTGAGCGCCGCCCTTCTCGCTTGACACCTTTCACAGCCCCCCCATAAGCTGCGCGCCGACACCCATGTTCGACGCCAGCCGACGCCCCCCTCACAGCACCCGATGGCAGCGCCTCTTGACGGCCTGCGGTCTGCTGCTGGCCGTCGCTGCGGCCCAGGGCCAGGCCTTGCCGCCGGCCCCGGCCGCCTCGCAGCCGGCAGCGACGGGCGCGGGCGATGCCGTCAGCCGCTTCCTGCAGGAGCGCGGCCTGCTGGGCCAGGTCTCGGTCGAGAGCGGCGGCCTGCTGGACCAGGTGCGCGACAAGGCCTCGGACCTGGTGCTGGCCTCGATGAATTTTCTTGGCGTGCCCTACAAGCGCGGCGGCAACTCGGCCGAAAGCGGTTTCGATTGCAGCGGTTTCACCCGCCACATCTTCGAGATGAGCGTGGGCCTGGTGCTGCCGCGCCGCGCCGACGAGCAGGCCAAGCTCTCCAGCCTGGCCCCGGTCAAGAAGACCGAGCTCAAGCCCGGCGATCTGGTGTTCTTCAACACCATGCGCCGCACCTTTTCCCATGTCGGCATCTATGTCGGCGAGGGCAAATTCATCCACGCACCGCGCTCCGGCCAGAAGGTGCGGGTGGAGGACATGCGCGAGGCCTACTGGGCCAAGCGATTCACCGGTGCGCGGCGGGCGGACCTGAACGCGGCGGAGAGCAGCGGCGCGGCCGCAGCGATGAACTGAGCCCAGCGCTGCGAGCGCCACGGGTCAACGGCCGGCCCGCTCAAGACCTGACCCTGCCGACCCTAGAATCACGCCCCATTGTTTTCCAATCGGGACTTGACCGCATGTCCGCTGTGTTTCGCTCCCTGTCTGGTGAAACCTCTCGCCGCGTCCTCCTGGCTCTGATGCTGGGCGCCGGTCTCACCGCCTGTGCGGTCCCCAACCGTGTCAGCGTGGTTTCCGAAGGTGGCCTGCTGCCGAGCCTGGTCGAGGGACGCTATAGCAATCTGTATCGCGGCAAACAGCAGTACCCCCATACCTGCAGCGAAGACTGCTACCCGGTGCGTGAGGAACTGCAATGCGAAACCCCCTCGCCGGCGTCCGCCTGCCGCTATGTGGGCACGCGCCCGGGGCTCAAGGACAAGACCGGCTTCAGCCTGCAGTGGCATGGACATGCCAGCTTCAGCATCACCACACCCGACGGCAAACAGTTGCTGATCGATCCGGTCAGCGAGCAGTTTGATTGGCCGGTGAACTGGGCCTACAGCCTGTTCGGCGGCAGCAGTCGCGTCGCCCCACCGACCCTGGGTGTCGCCGAATTCGCACGCGCGGATGCCGTGCTGTACTCGCATCTGCACTACGACCATTTCAACAAGCGCGATCTGGAGAAGGTGGGCGCGAATGCAGAGTTCCTGGTGCCGCCGGGCATGGCCGAGTACTTCCCGGACCAGGGCTATCTGATCAAGGAGGTCTACTGGTTTTCATCGGTGAAGATCGGCGACACGGAGATCCAGGGCATGCCGGCGCATCACTTCAACTCGCGTTACTGGGTGCCCTTCATCTACGACGACCACGAGAAGGCCTTGTGGAGTGGCTGGCTGCTCAAGCACGGCGGCAAGACCTTGTTCTTTGCTGGCGACACCGGCTATTCCAGGCACTTCGCGGACATCCGGGCGCGCGTCGGCGCGATCGACATCTGTCTGCTACCGATCGCCTCCTACCATCACGCGACGGAAGGCGCGTGGTACCGCCATGTGCACACCACGCCCGAGGATGCGCTCGCCGCCGCCAAGGACCTGGGCTGCAAGCTGCTGATCCCGTGGGGCTATGGCAAGCACAGCTGGGGCATGGGCGACATCAGCAGCCATGCGCCTTTGCAGCGCCTGCTCAAGGAGTATCCCGCCCAGGGCCAGGACATCCCCTTGTTGATTCTCAACGAAGGGGAGCGCGTGGCGCTGTGACGGGGCAGCCTCAGAACGCCGCAATCCCCGTCATCGCCCGACCGAGTATCAGCGCATGGATGTCATGCGTGCCCTCGTAGGTGTTGACCACCTCTAGATTGACCAGATGGCGGGCGATGCCGAACTCGTCGGAGATGCCGTTGCCGCCCAGCATGTCGCGGGCGACGCGGGCGATGTCCAGGGCCTTGCCGCAGCTGTTGCGCTTCATGATCGAGGTGATCTCCACCGCAGCCGTGCCCTCGTCCTTCATGCGGCCCAGGCGGAGGCAGCCCTGCAGGCCCAGCGTGATCTCGGTCTGCATATCGGCCAGCTTCTTCTGCACCAGCTGGTTCGCGGCCAGCGGCTTGCCGAATTGCTTGCGGTCCAGCGTGTACTGGCGGGCCTTCATCCAGCAGTCCTCGGCGGCGCCGAGGGCGCCCCAGGCGATGCCGTAGCGCGCGCTGTTCAGGCAGGTGAACGGGCCCTTCAGGCCGCGCACCTCGGGGAAGGCGTTCTCCTCGGGGCAGAACACCTCGTCCATCACGATCTCGCCGGTGATCGAGGCGCGCAGGCCCACCTTGCCGTGGATGGCCGGTGCGCTCAGGCCCTTCCAGCCCTTCTCCAGCACAAAGCCCCGGATCTGGCCACCATCATCCTTGGCCCAGACGACGAAGACATCGGCGATCGGGCTGTTGGTGATCCACATCTTGGCGCCGCTGATCGAGTAGCCGCCGTCGACCTTCTTGGCCCGCGTGATCATCGAGCCGGGGTCCGAGCCATGGTTGGGTTCGGTCAGGCCGAAGCAGCCGATCCACTCGCCGCTGGCCAGCTTGGGCAGGTATTTCTGCTTGGTGGCCTCGGAGCCGAACTCGTTGATCGGCACCATCACCAGCGAGCTCTGCACGCTCATCATCGAACGGTAGCCGGAGTCCACGCGCTCGACCTCGCGGGCCACCAGGCCATAGCAGACATAGTTCAGGCCGGCGCCGCCGTACTGCTCGGGAATGGTCGGGCCCAACAGGCCCAGCTCGCCCATCTCGCGGAAGATGCCGGCATCGGTCTTCTCGTGGCGGAAGGCCTCCAGCACGCGCGGCGCCAGACTGTCCTGGCAGTAGGCGCGGGCGGCGTCGCGCACCGCGCGCTCATCGTCGGTCAGTTGCTGCTCCAGCAAGAGCGGGTCGTCCCAGTGGAATTGGGCCTTGGCCATGATCAGTCTCCTTTAATTACTACAAAAACTCGGGGCCATCCTAGCCCTGGGCCGGTAACACCGCTGTCACCTCGATTTCAACCTTCGCACGATCTTCCATCAGGCCTGCCACCTGCACCGCGCTCATCGCGATCGCGTATTCCTGGCCCAGCACCTCACGGTAGGCCTGGCCCACCTCGCGGCCGCGCGCCAGGTACTCGCGCTTGTCCAGCAGATACCAGGTCATCCGGGTGATGTGCTCGGGGCCGGCGCCGGCCTCGGCCAGCACGGCCTTGATGTTCAGCAGGGTCTGGCGCACCTGGGCGATGAAGTCGTCGCTCTCGAACTGGCACTGGCCGTTCCAGCCGATCTGGCCGGCGACGAAAATCTGCCGGCCCGTGGCCGCCACACCATTGGCATAACCGCGCGGCGCGGCCCAGCCGGCGGGTTGAAGGATTTGCTTCGTCATGGTTTCTTGTCTCCTGCGGCTCGCTCCAGCGCGGCGCGCAAATCATCGGGAAAAGGGGTGGACTGATGCGTGTCCAGCGAGGTGCAGACCAGCACCTGCTCGAAGGCCACACGCTGTCCGTCGGGCCCGTCGAAGGAAATGGCCAGGCTCAGCGAGCTGCGGCCCAGCTTCTGAATCGCGATGCGCTGCGTCAGCACATCGCCCATGCGGCTGATGCGTTTGAAATCGCTGCTCAGATGCACGGTCGGCATACCGACGCGGCGCGGCCCCAGCAACTGCGCATAGTCGACGCCCAGACCCTGGGTGAACCAGTCCTCGACCAGCGCATTGAGCATCTCGAAGTAGCGCGGATAGAACACGATGCCCGCCGGGTCGCAATGGCCGAAGCGCACCAGTTCCTGCCGCTCGAACACACAGGCGTTTGTCATTCGCTCAGACCCCCAGATAACGCTGCCACAGGCCGTGGTCGGCATCCAGCGCGGCCGAGTCGCCGGCCCAGACCACCTTGCCGCGCTCCAGGATGCTGTGCCGGTCGGCCAGGCGGATCAGGCGCCGCACATACTTGTCCACCACCAGAATCGTCTGCCCGGCCTCGCGCAGCCGATCCAGGCAGCGCCAGATCTCCTCGCGTATCAGCGGGGCCAGGCCCTCGGTGGCCTCGTCCAGAATCATCAGCTTGGGATTCGTCACCAGCGCCCGGCCGATGGCCAGCATCTGCTGCTCGCCGCCGGAGAGCTGGTTGCCCATATTCGAGGCCCGCTCGCGCAGCCGCGGGAACAGCTCGAACACCCGCTCGACATCCCAGGGCTGGCTCGCGCCGCTGCGGTTGCCGGCAAAGGCCTGCAGATGCTCGCGCACCGACAGGTTGGGAAAGATCTGCCGGCCCTCTGGCACGATGGCCAGGCCCAGGCGCGCGATGCGGTCGGCGCTCCAGCCGGTGACATCCTGGCCGGCAAAGCGGATGCGGCCCTGGCTCGGGGCCATCCAGCCGGTCAGGCAGCGCAGCGTCGTGCTCTTGCCCATGCCATTGCGGCCCAGCAGGGTCACGACCTCGCCGGCCCTGATCTGCAGGTCCAGGCCGAACAGCACCTGGCTGCTGCCGTAGCAGGCTTCCAGCCCGCTGATCTCGAGAATGGCTTCGCTCACAGCGCCGCCTCCATCTCATCACCCAGATAGGCCTTCTTGACCTCGGGATGCTCGCGGATCTCGGCCGGCGTGCCGCTGGCGATGACCTTGCCAAAAACCAAAGTGGAGATGCGGTCGGCCAGCCGGAACACCGCGTCCATATCATGTTCCACCAGAAGCAGGGTCAGGTCTTGCGCGCGCAAGGATTGCAGCAGCTCGACCATGCGCTCCGATTCGTCCGGCCCCATGCCCGCCATCGGCTCGTCCAGCAGCAGCAGGCGCGGCCGCGCGGCCAGGGCCAGGCCCACCTCCAGCTGGCGCTGCTCGCCATGGCCCAGGCTGCCAGCAGGTCGGTCTGCATGCCGGCCCAGGGCGATGCGCTCCAGCAGCGCAGAAGCCTCGGCATAGGCGGCTTCGTCCTTGACGGCCGCGCGCCACCAGCTCGGCTGACCCGGCCGGCGCGCCTGCACCGCCAGCGCCAGGTTGTCCAGCACCGAGAAGCGCTTGAAGATGCTGGTGATCTGGTAGGAGCGCACCAGGCCGGCGCGCACCCGGGCGGCCATGCCGACGGGCGTCAGGTCTTGCCCGGCGAAGTGGATCCGGCCGGCATCCGAGGCCATCGCCCCGGAGATCTGGTGGATCAAGGTGGTCTTGCCGGCGCCGTTCGGGCCGATCAGCGCATGGACTTCCCCGGCGTGCACCTCGAAGGAGGCATGGTCGGTGGCGGCCAGCGCGCCGAAGCGCTTGACCAGGGATTCGACTTTCAGCAGCGGCTCAGCCATGGACGGCCTTCCTTCTACGCTTGAACATCCCGACCAGGCCCTGGGGCGCGAACAGCACCACGCCCAGCAGCACCACGCCCAGCGCCATCTGCCAATGCAGGGTGTAGCCGGCGAGCACCTCCTCCAGCAGCAGGAAGGCCGCCGCGCCCAGCGCCCCGCCCCATAGCGAACCGGCACCGCCAAGGATGACCATGATCATCAGCTGGCCCGATTGCGACCAGTGCATGGTGTGCGGCGTCACCAGGCCGTTCAGATTGGCCAGCAGCGCGCCGGCCAACCCGGCGATCGCGCCGGCCAGCACGAAGGCCTGCCACTGCACCGCAAACACACGGGCGCCGACCGCGCCCATGCGGGTCTCGTTTTCCTTGATGCCCTGCAGCAGCCAGCCGAAGGGCGAGTTGACCAGGCGCTGCAGCAGGCCCATCACCGCAACAAACAGCGTCAGCACGACCCAGAAGAAGATCGCGTCGTCCTTCAGATCGACGCCCAGGGCCGAGCGCGACGGCAGCGGCAGGCCGTCTTCGCCGCCATAGGCCTTCAGCGAGATCACCAGGTAATAGAACATCTGGGCAAAGGCCAGGGTGATCATGATGAAGTAGACGCCCCGGGTGCGCAGGCTGATCGCGCCGATCAGCGCGGCGGCCAGGCCCGACACCAGCATCGCCGCCGGCCAGGCGATCCAGGCCGAAGCCACGCCGGCGTCCATCAGAATGCCCACCGTGTAGGCCCCCAGGCCGACAAAAGCCGCATGGCCGAAACTGACCATGCCGCCAAAGCCGAGGATCAGGTTCAGGCTGGACGCGGCGATCGCGAAGATCAGCAGCCGGCTGGCCACACCGATATAGAACTCCAGGCCGAATGCCGTCAGCAGCGGCGGCAGCGCCGCCAGCAGGGCCAGCAAGGGCCAGGTCCACAGACCCAGGCCGCGATGATGAAGTTGACTCTGTCTCGCCATCATTAGCCTCTCGCCGGAAACAGGCCCTGCGGCTTCCAGAACAGCACCGCCGCCATCAAGACATAGATCAGGATCGACGCCAGCGCCGGGCCCAGGTTGGCGGCCACCTCGGCCGAGGCCAGCTGGCGCAGCAGGGCCGGCAGCAAGGTGCGGCTGCAGGTATCGACCAGGCCCACCAGCAGCGCACCGACCAGGGCGCCACGGATCGAGCCGATGCCGCCGATCACGATGACGACAAAGGCCAGGATCAGGATGCTCTCGCCCATG
This sequence comes from Paucibacter sp. M5-1, assembly GCF_027498415.2. NCBI lineage: Bacteria > Pseudomonadati > Pseudomonadota > Betaproteobacteria > Burkholderiales > Sphaerotilaceae > Roseateles > Paucibacter sp. M5-1. The sequence continues at coordinate 5,723,357 of NZ_JAPZLM020000001.1, read as the reverse complement.
CCCACCTGCACCGCCAGGATGGGCCCCAAGAGCGAGCCGGCCAGCGCGCACAGTGCCGCGCCGAAGCCGAACACCGCCGTGAACAACCAGCGGATATTGACCCCCATCGCGGTGGCCATCGCGCGGTTCGAGGCCCCGGCCCGCACCCACATGCCGATGCGGGTGCGCGTGACCAGCAGGTAGAGCAGCCCCGCCACTGCCAGCCCGACACCGATGATCAGCAGCCGGTAGGCCGGATACATCAGGCCGGGCAGCAACTCGACCGGGCCCGACAGCGCGGCCGGCGTGTTCAAGAGCACCGGCTGCGCACCCCAGATCATGCGCACGCCCTCGTTGCAGATCAGGATCAGCGCGAAGGTCGCCAGCACCTGGCTCAGATGATCGCGGGCATAGAGCCGGCGCAGCAGGCTCACTTCCAGCAGCATGCCGAAGGCGGCCGTGCCGAGCAGCGCCGCGCCTATGCCGAGGCCGAACGATCCGCTGGCCTCGGTGACGGCCGCCATCAGATAGGCGCCCACCATATACAGCGAACCATGGGCCAGGTTGATCATGTCCATGATGCCGAATACCAGGGTCAGCCCGGCGGCCAGCAGGAACAGCATCAGCCCGAACTGCAGGCCGTTCAAGGCCTGCTCGACAACGAGGATCCAGTCCATCAGAGCTTCATCTTGCACGAGGCCGCATAGGCGTCCGCGTGATTCGAGAAGATCTTGCCGAGTGTCTTGTTGGTCACACGGCCCTGAGTGTCCTTGGTGATCACGCGCAGGTAGTAGTCCTGCACCGGGTACTGGTTGTTGTTGTACTTGAAAGGCCCGCGCACCGAGTCGAACTTCGCGGCCTTCAGCGCCTTCAGCACCGCGTCCTTGTCCTCGACCTTGCCCTTGACGTCGCGCACCGCGGCGGCGATCGACAGCGCCGCGTCATAGCCCTGGCTGGCATACAGCGAAGGCAGGCGGCCGTAGTCCTTCAGGAAGTCGGCGACGAACTTCTTGTTGGCCGGGTTGTCCATGTCATGGGCCCAGTGCGAGCTGTTGAACATGCCAAGCATCGGCTCGCCGACCGCCTTGATCACATCCTCGTCGGCCGAGAAGCCGGGACCGAACAGGGTCACATCCTTGGACAGGCCGGCGCCGACGAACTGCTTGATGAAGTTGATGCCCATGCCGCCCGGCAGGAAGATATACATCGCATCGGGCTTGGCGGCGCGGGCCTGGGCCAGTTCGGCCGAATAGTCCAGCTGGCCGAGCTTGGTGTAGATCTCGTCGGCCACCGCTCCCTTGTAGAAACGCTTGAAGCCGGTGATCGCGTCCTTGCCGGCCGGGTAGTTGGGCGCCAGCACGACGACCTTCTTGAAGCCCTTGTCCATCACGGTCTTGCCGACCGCCTCGTGCAGATTGTCGTTCTGCCAGGCGACGTTGAAGAAGTAGGGGTTGCACTGCTCGCCGGCGTACTGCGAGGGGCCGGCATTGGCGCTGATGTAAGGCGTCTTGCTGTCGAAGACGCTGGGGCCGACCGCCAGCATGATGTTGGAGAACACGATGCCGGTCATGAAGTCGACCTTGTCGCGCTTGAGCAGGCGCTCCGAGGTCTGCTTGGCGACATCGGGGTTCTGCTGGTCGTCGGCCGTGATCACCTCGACCGGCAGACCGCCGAACTTGCCACCCGCATGCTTGACGGCCAGATTGAAGCCGTCGCGGATGTCCACACCCAGGCCGGCACCGGGGCCGGACAGCGTGGACAAGAGACCGATCTTGACCTTGTCCGCCGCCCAGGCGCTGCCGCCGGCGGCACTGAGTCCCAACATCATCGCGGCATACAGAACAGCAAGGTTTTTCTTCTTCATACCAATCTCCGTAGGGGTGGGGTGGATGGTTCAGCCTTCTTGGCGCAGACGGAATCGTTGCAGCTTGCCGGTCTCGGTGCGTGGCAGGCTGGCGCGGAACTCTATCGCACGGGGGTATTTGTAGGGGGCGATGTTCGCCTTCACATAGTCCTGCAGCTCGCGCACCAGGGTCGGGTCTTGCCCGAGCTGCTCCTGCACACCGGGACGCAGCACGACAAAGGCCTTGACGATCTGGCCGCGCTCCGCGTCGGCCACGCCGACCACGCCGCACTCGGCCACCTTGGGATGGGCCAGCAAGGCGCTCTCGACCTCGGGGCCGGCGATGTTGTAGCCGCCCGAGACGATCATGTCGTCGGTGCGGGACTGGTAGACGAAGAAGCCCTCAGCGTCGATCAGATAGGCGTCGCCGGTCAGGTTCCAGCCATTTTTCACATACTTGCCCTGGCGGGCGTCGGCCAGGTAGCGGCAGCCGGTCGGCCCCTGGACGGCCAGCTTGCCGATCTGCCCCGGGGGCAAGACCTGGCCCTCGTCGTCCATCACGCAGGCGCGGTAGCCGGGCACCGGCGTGCCGGTGGCGCCGGGCTTGGCCTGCGCCTCGGTGTGCGAGATGAAGATGTGCAGCAGCTCGGTGGCGCCGATGCCGTCGATCATCTCGATGCCGGTGGCCTCCTTCCACAGCTGGCGGGTGGCGGCCGGCAGCGCCTCGCCGGCGCTGACGCATTTGCGCAGGCTGGCGATGTCGTGCGCGCCGGCTTGGGACGCCATCACCCGGTACGAGGTCGGCGCGGTGAAGCAGACGGTGGCGCGGTACTGGGCGATGGCCGGCAGCAAGGCGTCGGGCCCGGCTTTTTCCAGCAGCACGGTCGAGGCGCCCACGCTCATCGGGAACAGCACCAGGCCACCCAGGCCGAAGGTGAAGGCCAGCGGCGGGCTGCCGATGAAGATGTCCGACGCCTCGGGCCGCAACACATGGGGCGGCCAGCAGCGGCAGATCGCCATCACGTCGCGGTGGAAATGCATCGTGCCCTTGGGCTCGCCGGTCGTGCCCGAGGTGAAGGCGATGATGCAGCAATCATCAGAAGCGGTCTCGATATTGGCGAACGCGGCGGGCTTGCCGGCGGCGCGGGCCTCGAGGCCGTCCGGGGCCTCGCTGAAGTAATAAGCGACCGATTTCAGCGTCGGGCATTGCGCCTGCGCCAGCCTCAGCTCCTCGGCCAGGCGTGCATCGCACAGCGCATGGCTGACCTGGGCTTTCTGCACCACCTGGCACAGCTCCTTGGCGCGCAGCAGCGGCATCGTCGCCACCGCGATGGCGCCGACCTTCATGATCGCGAACCAGCAGGCCGCCATCTGCGGCGTGTTCGCGCCGCGCAGCAGCACCCGGTTGCCGGGCACCACGCCCAGGTCCTCGACCAGCACGCGGGCGATGCGGTTGGCCTGGGCCTGCAATTGCGCATAGGTCCAGTGCACGACGACGCCCTGCATGCACAAACGCTCGCCCTGCCCCTGCTCGACCCAGCGGTCCAGCAACTCCTGCGCGCAGTTCAGCCGCTCGGGGAACTGCAGCTCGGGCAGATCGAAGACCAGCTCCGGCCACTGGTCCTTGGGCGGGAGGTTGTCGCGTGCAAAGGTATCCAGGTGGGCGGTGTAGCTCATGTCGTCTTCTCTTCAACCGTTCTTCAGTAGGTCTCGACCGATGATCAACTGCTGGACTTCGCTGGCCCCCTCGTAGATCCGCAGCGCGCGGATCTCGCGGTACAGCGACTCGACGATCTCGCCGCGCCGCACGCCGCGCCCACCGTGCAGCTGCACGGCGGCGTCGATCACCTGCTGCGCGCCCTCGGTGGCCATCAGCTTGGCCATGGCCGCTTCGCGGGTGATGTTGTGGCCTTGATCGCGCTGCCAGGCGGCGCGGTAGACCAGGAGGGCCGCGCTGTCCACCGTGCAGGCCATCTCGGCCAGCTTGGCCTGCGTCAAGGGCAGATCAGCAAGAGTCGCGCCAAACATCGGCCGCTCGTGCGCCTGGCGCAAACCTTCCTGCAGCGCGCGCCGTGCAAAGCCCAGTGCGGCAGCGGCGACCGAGGTGCGGAACACATCCAGGGTGCGCATCGCCACCTTGAAGCCCTCGCCCGGCGCGCCGATCATCTGGCTCTTGGCCACGCGGCAGTTCGTGAACTTCAGCCGCGCCAGCGGGTGCGGGGCGATCACGTCGATGCGCTCGGCGATCTCGAAGCCCGGCAGTCCCGCATCGACGATGAAGGCGCTGATGCCACGCGATCCCGGAGCTTCCCCAGTGCGCGCGAACAGCACATAGAAATCCGCGATGCCCCCGTTGGAGATCCAGGTCTTCTCGCCGTTCAACAGATAGCCGTCGCCGTCCTCGGTGGCGCTGCACTGCATCGCCGCGACATCGGAGCCGGCCTCGGGCTCGGACAGCGCAAACGCCGCCAGCGCCTCGCCGCGCGCCACGCGCGGCAAGTAGCGTTCGCGCTGCGCCGGCGTGCCCATCAGCGAGATCGCGCCCGAGCCCAGGCCCTGCATCGCGAAGGCGAAATCGGCCAGGCCGTTATACCGCGCCAAGGTCTCGCGCAGCAGACAGATCGCCCGGGTGTCGATGGCCTCGCCCTCGCCAGCCACCGCGTGGTTCAGCCAGCCGGCCGCGCCCAGGGCCTTGACCAGTTGCTTGCACTGGGCGTCGACATCGTCTTCACCGTGTGCATGATCCAGGTGCGTGGCGCACCAGGCATCCAGCTCGCGTGCCAGCACACGGTGCTTGTCGTCAAAGAAGGGCCAGGCCAGGTGTTTCAGATGCATCTCAGTTGCCCTCGAAGACGGGTCGCTGCTTGGCGACAAAGGCGTGATACGCGCGATGGAAGTCCTGGGTCATCATGCAGATCGCCTGGGCCTGCGCTTCCGACTCGATCGCCTCGTCGACGCCCATGGCCCATTCCTGGTGCAGCATCTTCTTGGTCATCGCATGGCCGAAGCCCGGCCCTTCGGCGATCTGCGCGGCCCAGGCCAGCGCAGTGGCTTCCAGCGCCTCGGGCTCGGCCAGCCGGTTCATGAAGCCCCAGCTCAGGCCCTCCTCGCCGCCGAGGCTGCGGCCCGAATACAGCAGGTCCGAGGCGCGGCCCTGGCCGACGATGCGCGGCAGGATGGAGCAGGCGCCCATATCGCAGCCGGCCAGGCCGACGCGGGTGAACAGAAAGGCGGTCTTGCTGCGCGCGGTGCCGACGCGCAGGTCCGAGGCCATCGCGATGATGGCGCCGGCGCCGGCGCAGACCCCGTCGATGGCCGAGATCACCGGCTGCGGGCAAGCCCGCATCGCCTTGACCAGATCGCCGGTCATGCGGGTGAAGGCCAGCAGATCCGGCATGCTCATCTTTGTGAGCGGGCCGATGATCTCGTGCACATCGCCGCCGGAGCAGAAATTGCCACCGGCGCCCTGCACGACGATGACGCCGACCTCGTCCACATAGCTCAGCGTGCGGAACAAATCGCGCAGCTCGGCATAGGACTCGAAGGTCAGCGGGTTCTTGCGCTCGGGCCGGTTCAGCGTGATCACGCCGACCGCGCCCTCCTGGCGCCAGCCGAAGTGCTGCGGCGCCAAACCCGCCAGGCTGCGGCGATTGCCGGCGATCAGATGTTGGTCCATATGACTTCTTTCTTTCTACTTCCTCGTTGTCTCGGCCAGATGGGTCTTCAGCCCCGCCAGCAGTGCATAGACCTGGGCCTTCTCCTCGGCGCTCCAGCCGCTGAGCAGCTCGACAATCCAGCCCTCGTGCGTCGCGGCCATGCGCTTGAACTGGCGCTTGCCGGCCGGCGTCAGCTTGACGGTGAAGCTGCGGCGGTCGGTCGCGTGCGGCTCGCGCTGCACCAGCCCTTCGGCCTCCAATTGATCGGTGATGCCGGTGACATTGCCGCCGGTGACCATCAGGCGCTGCGACAGCTCGCGCATCGCCAGGCCTTGCGGATGCCGCTCCAGCTGGGCCAGCAGATCGAAGCGCGGCAAGGTGGTCGCGAAATCATGGCGCAGGCGCTGGCGGATCTGGTCCTCGATGCGCGTCGTGCAGGCCAGCAGGCGCAGCCACAGCTTCAGCGCCTGGTGGTCCTGGTCATTGACGCGGGACTCGATGTCGGGACTCTCATCCAGCATCACATCACCTCCCCGCCGCAGACCGCGATCGCCTGCCCGGTGATCGCAGCACTGTCGCGCCGCGCCAGCCACAGCACGCTGGCGGCCACTTCCTCGGGCTGCACCAGCCGGCCCTGCGGGTTGGCGGCGGCCAACTCGGCGCGCGCCGCCTCGGCGCTGCGACCCGTCTTCTCGCTGATGGTCGCCACCGCCTGCGCAACGATGTCGGTTTCGGTATAGCCTGGGCAGACCGCGTTGACCGTCACGCCCTTGCGAGCCAGCTCCAACGCCATCGCCCGTGTCAGCCCGAGCACGCCATGCTTGGCCGCGCAATAGGCCGCCACATAGGCATAACCCTTCAGCGCGGCGGTGCTGGCCACATTGATGATGCGGCCGAAGCCGCGCTCGCTCATGCCCGCCATCACCTCGCGCGAGCACAGAAAAGTGCCGGTCAGATTGACATTGAGCAACTGCTGCCACAACGCCAGGCTGGTGCGATGCAGCGGCGCGGTTTCGACCTGGCCGGCGTTGTTGACCAGGATGTCGACCGGCCCTACCGCGGCAAAGGCCGCTTTCACGCTGGCCTCATCGCCGATGTCGACGGTCTGCACCGCAACATCGCCGCCGAGCCGCGCCTGCTGCGCCTGCAGCTTCTCGATGCTGCGGCCCATCAGCGTCACGCGCGCGCCGCCCGCCAGCAGGCGAGCCGCCACCGCCGCGCCGATCCCGCTGCCGCCGCCGGTCACCACCGCATGCAGTCCTTGAAGTTCAGTCACGTCAAACCCCCAAGGCCTTGTTGGCCTGCTCCAGCGCCGACATGCCCGCGCCGGCCTGGGCCCGCTGCCGCTCGAACTCGCGCTCCAGCTGCACCTTGCCGGCCTGGTATTGCGGCGGCCAGTCCACGCCCTGCCCGCCCAGGTAGCCGATGCGCGCGGCCTCGGTCAGCGTCCAGGCCGGGTTGGCCAGATGCGGGCGGGCGATCGCGCACAGATCGGCACGGCCGGCCGCGATGATGCTGTTGACATGATCGGCCTCGGAGATCGCGCCGACCGCGATCGTCGCGATGCCGACGCGGTTGCGGATGCTCTCGGAGAACGGCGTCTGCCACATGCGGCCATAGGTTGGCTTTTCCTTTTTGCTGACCTGGCCCGAAGAGACGTCAATCAGGTCGGCGCCGGCCGCCTTGAAGGCCGCAGCGATCTGCACCGCGTCTTCGGGCGTGATGCCGCCCTCGACCCAGTCATGCGCCGAGATCCGTACCGACATCGGCCTGTCTTGCGGCCAGATCGCGCGCATCGCGGCAAACACTTCGAGCGGATAGCGCAGCCGGTTCTCCAACGCACCGCCGTACTCGTCGCTACGCTGGTTGGTCAGCGGCGAGATGAAGCTGGACAGCAGATAGCCGTGGGCGCAATGCAGCTCCAGCCAGTCAAAGCCGGCCGCCAGCGCGCGCTTCGTAGCCGCGACAAAGTCGTCCCGCACACGGTCCATATCGTCCCGCATCATCGCCCGCGAGACCTGGCTGACCCCGTCCAGATACTGCTGCGGCGAGGCCGAGATCAGCGGCCAGTTGCCGCTCTGCAGCGGCTGGTCGATGCCCTCCCAAGCGACCCGGGTCGAGCCCTTGGCGCCGGCATGGCCGATCTGGATCGCGATCTTGGCCGTGCTGTGGGCATGGACGAAATCGACGATGCGCTGCCACGCGGCGCCCTGCTCGTCGGTGTAGAGGCCCGGGCAGCCCGGCGTGATGCGCCCATCGGCCGAGGGGCAGGTCATTTCGGCGAACACCAGGCCGGCACCACCCATGGCGCGGGCGCCCAGATGCGTCAGATGGTAGTCGCCGGGCATTCCGTCGACGCAGGAGTACTGCGCCATCGGCGAGACGACGACACGGTTCTTCAAGCTCAGGCCCTTCAGCGTGAAGGGCGTGAACATCGGCGGCACGGCCTTGCTGATGCCGCTGCGCTGGCCCAGCCAGTGCTCGAAGCGCTCCACATAGCCGGCATCGCGCAGCCGCAGGTTCTCGTGCGAGATGCGCTGCGAGCGGGTCAGCAGCGAGTAGGCGAATTGTTCGGGCTCCAGATTCGCGTGGCGGGCCACGTTCTCGAACCACTCGGTCGAGTTGCGCGCGGCGTTCTGGATGCGCAAGACCTCGATGCTGCGGGTCGCCTCATAGTGCTGCAGCGCCGCTGTCAGGTCGCCGCCATGGGCGCCGATATCCCGTGCCAGGCCGATCGCATCCTCCAGCGCCAGCTTGGTGCCGGAGCCGATCGAGAAGTGCGCGGTGTGGGCTGCATCACCCATCAAAACCACCGGCGCGCGGCCGTTGTGATGCACCCAGCGCTTGCAGACCACGCGTGGGAAGCGTATCCACTGCGCCGAGCCGCGCAGATGCGAGGCGTTGGAGATCAGCTTGTGGCCGTCCAGCACCTTGGCGAACAGTTTTTCACAGAAGGCAATGCCCTCCTCCTTGCTCATCGCTTCCAGGCCGGCGGCCTGCCAGACCGACTCGGGCGCCTCGACGATGAAGGTCGAGTGCGTCTCGTCGAAGCGGTAGGCATGGGCCTGAAACCAGCCCCATTCGGTCTGCTGGAAGTCGAAGGTGAAGGCGTCGAACAGCTTGGTCGTGCCCAGCCAGACAAAGCGGCACTGGCGCAGATCGATATCGGGCTGGTAGGTGGCGGCGTATTTTGTGCGCAGCCGGCTGTTCAGACCGTCGGCCGCGATGATCAGGTCGGCGTCGATGTCGGCATCGTCCTGCACATCGCTCTGGTAACGGATCTCCACGCCCAGCTCGGTGCAACGCTCCTGCAGGATGTTCAGCAATTTCATACGGCCGATACCGCAGAAGCCATGGCCGCCGGAGATCTGGGTGCTGCCCTTGATGTGGACGGCGATATCGTCCCAGTGGTTGAAGGCGTCGAGGATCTGCCCGGCCGTCTTGGGGTCGGCCTCGCGCAGCGCCGCCAGGGTCTGGTCGGAGAAAACGACACCCCAGCCGAAGGTGTCGCCGGCGCGGTTGCGCTCCAGCACGGTGACCTCGTTGGCCGGGTCCTGCTGCTTCATCAGCAGCGCGAAATACAGACCGGCGGGACCGCCGCCTATGCAGGTGATGCGCATTCCTGGATCTCCAGAGTTGAGCCAACTTTAGGCATCGATAGTTTAGGTGTCAATTACTTTCAGCCTGTGCCAAACTCGGGACTTACCCGCGATGCCAGGCGGTGAAACATGCACCGAACGCCGCTTTCAAGTCCTGTTGGAATTAACCGACACCACGGCCCGCTGTGCCTTGTTAAGGTGCCGCCGCTGTTGAAAAGGAGTCCTCCATGAAACGACGCCTCTGGGATATCTCCCCCGTCGTGGCGAGCGATTCGCCCCTGTTCCCGGGCGACGAGCCCTATGCGCTGCGCTGGACCGCGCGGCTGTCGCCCCAATGTCCGGTCAATCTGAGCGCGATCACGATGTCGCCCCATGTCGGCGCGCATGCCGATGCGCCGCTGCACTATGCCGACGGTGTGGCCAGCGCGGCCGAGGTCGATCTGGACGCCTATCTAGGCCCCTGCCGCGTGATCCATGCGATCGGCTGCGGGCCGCTGATACGCATCGCCCATCTGCAACACGCGACGGCGGACCTGCCACAGCGCGTGCTGGTGCGCTGCTGCGAGAGGGCCGACACCGTCTGGAACCCGGACTTCACCGCCTATGCGCCCGAGACCGTCGAATGGCTGGCCGCCCAGGGCGTGCGCCTGATCGGCCTGGACACGCCCTCGGTCGATCCGGCCAGCAGCAAGAGCCTGGACAGCCACCAGCAGCTCTTGCGCCTGGACCTGCGCGTGCTGGAGAACCTGGTGCTCGACGAGGTCGCCGAGGGCGACTATGAATTGATCGCGCTGCCGCTGAAGCTGGCTGGCGCCTGTGCATCCCCCGTGCGCGCCGTCTTGCGCGCGCTTTGATGGAGTGAAAACGATGAAGACAAGAGATGAAGCGCTGGCCCGCGATGCCAGCGATCCGCTGCGCGGCTTGAAGGCGCAGTTCGATCTGCCTGCGGGCGTGATCTATCTGGACGGCAATTCGCTGGGCGTGCTGCCCAAAGCCACCGCCGCCCGCGTGCAGGACGTGATCGCCCGCGAATGGGGCCAGGACCTGATCAAGAGCTGGAACACGGCCGACTGGATGCACCTGCCCGAGCGGGTCGGCGACAAGATCGCCCGCCTGGTGGGCGCGGCGCCGGGCGAGCTGATCGTTGCGGACTCGACCTCGCTGAACCTCTACAAGGTGCTGGCCGCCGCGATCCGCATCGCGCAGGCCGATGCCCCGCAGCGCAAGCTGATCGTCTCCGAGCGCAGCAACTTCCCGACCGATCTCTATATCGCCGAAAGCCTGTGCGCCCAGCACGGCATGACACTGAAGCTGGTGGACAGCGTGGACGAGATTCCGAGTACCTTGAACGCCGATCTCGCCGTGCTGATGCTCACCGAGGTCAACTACCGCACCGGCTACCGGCACGACATGGCAGCGCTGACCGCCGCCGCGCAGGCCGCCGGCGCGCTGACCGTCTGGGACCTGGCCCATTCGGCCGGCGCGGTGCCGGTGGATCTGAACGGTGCCAAGGCCGACTTCGCCATTGGCTGCGGCTACAAATACCTGAACGGCGGCCCCGGCGCCCCGGCTTTTGTCTGGGTGCATCCGCGCCACACCGACCGCTTCTGGCAGCCCTTGTCCGGCTGGATGGGCCATGCCGCGCCCTTCCAGTTCACCCCTGGCTACCAGCCCGCGCCCGGCGTGCGCCGCTATGTCTGCGGCACGCCCTCGGTGATCGCGAGCTCGGCGCTGGAATGCGGCGTCGACACCGTGCTGGCGGCCGAGCCGCTGGGCGGCATGGCGGCGCTGCGCGAGAAGTCGCTGGCGCTGACCGAGGCCTTCGCGGCATTGGCCGAGGAGCGTTGCAGCGAACTGGGCGTTTATGTGGTGTCGCCGCGCGAGGCCGCGCGGCGCGGCAGCCAGGTCTGCCTGGCCCTGCACACACCGCTGGAGCAGGCCGGCTATGCCGTGGTCCAGGCCCTGATCGCGCGCGGCGTGATCGGCGATTTCCGCGCCGGCGATCCGGCCCGGCTGGACCAGGTGCCGCACATCCTGCGCTTCGGCTTCACGCCGCTGTACATCGGCTTCGCCGAGGTCTGGGACGCCATCGAGCATCTGCGCCAGGTGCTGGCCAGCGGCGAATGGCAAGAAGCACGTTTCAATGAGAAATCGGCGGTCACATGAGTTGCCCTCTGCATCACACCGAAAACGTCGTCAAGGACGCCGCTGACGCCGGGCCGCCCCAAGGCAGCGGCTGCCCCCTCGGGGGGCAGGAGCGTAGCGACGTGGGGGCCTCTTTTCACGGCGCCCAGCTCGACTTCTCCAAGGACATGAGCTACGGCGACTATCTGCACCTGGACCAGGTGCTGAGCGCCCAGCACCCGCTCTCGCCCGACCACAACGAGATGCTCTTCATCGTCCAGCACCAGACCTCGGAGCTGTGGATGAAGCTGATGCTGCACGAGCTGCATGGCGCGGTGCGCCATGTCGCGGCCGACCAGCTGCCCGAGGCCTTCAAGATGCTGGCCCGGGTCTCGCGCATCATGGAACAGCTGGTCCATGCCTGGGATGTCTTGGGCACGATGACGCCGCCCGAGTACAGCGCGATCCGGCCCTATCTGTCCAATAGCAGCGGCTTCCAGAGCGCGCAATACCGCCAGATCGAGTTCATGCTGGGCAACAAGAACGCGGCCATGCTCAAGCCCCATGCGCACCGGCCCGATCTGCTGGCCGCGGTGCAGCAGGCCTACGAGACCCCTTCGCTGTACGACGAGGTCCTGCGCCTGATGGCCCGGCGCGGCATCGCCCTGCCCGCCAGCCACACCGCGCGCGACTGGACCCTGCCCTATGCGGCCGACGAAGGCGTGCAGGCCGCCTGGCTGCAGGTCTACCGCGACCCCAAGGCTTACTGGGATCTGTACCAGATGGGCGAGGAGCTGGTCGATCTGGAGGACGCCTTCCGGCTCTGGCGCTTCCGCCATGTGACGACGGTGGAGCGGGTGATCGGCTTCAAGCGCGGCACCGGCGGCACCGGTGGCGTCAGCTATCTGCGCAAGATGCTGGACGTGGTGCTGTTCCCCGAACTCTGGACCCTGCGCACCGAGCTCTAGAATCGCGGCTCAGCCCACAACGGCGCTCACGAGGCGCCATGCCGGAGACATCATGGACACCCGCAGCTCCCCCATCACCCTGCGCATCGAGCGCGTGCGCGACGCCCTGCGTGCCAGCGGCACCCATGCCGCCCTCGTGCCCTCGGCCGATCCCCATCTGTCCGAGTACCTGCCCGAACGCTGGCAGGGCCGGCAATGGCTGTCGGGCTTCAGCGGCTCGATGGGCACCCTGGTCGTGACGCTGGAGCGCGCCGCGGTGTTCGCCGACAGCCGCTACTGGTCGCAGGCCGAGCGCGAGCTGGCCGGCACCGGGGTCGAACTGGTCAAGATACCGACCGGTGCGGCCACCCATTACATCGAGTGGATTGCCGAGCAGCTGCAAGCCGGCCAGGCCCTGGCGGTGGACGGCCAGGTGCTGGGCCTGGCGCTGGCCCAGCAGCTGCGCGCCGCGATGCTGCGCGCCGGCATCAAGCTGCGCACCGACGTCGATGTGGTCGAGGCCGCCTGGGAGGGTCGCGCCGGCCTGCCCGCTGCGGCCATCTATGAACACCTGCCGCCGCACGCGGCCGTCAGCCGTGCCGACAAGCTGGCCCAGGTGCGCGCCGGGATGCTGGCCAAGGGCGCCAGCCACCACTTCATCTCCACGGTCGACGATGTCGCCTGGCTGCTGAACCTGCGCGGCGCCGATGTCGACTACAACCCGGTCTTCCTGGCCCATCTGCTGCTCGATGCCCACAGCGCCACGCTGTTCGTTGGCGCCGGCAAGCTGCCGGCCGAGCTGCAGGCCCGGCTGGCGGCCGATGGCGTGCGCGTGGCCGACTATGCCCAGGCGCCGCAGGCCCTGGCCGCCCTGCCCGCCGAGGCCGTGCTGCTGCTGGACCCCAAGCGAGTGACGCTGGGCCTGCGCGAGGCGGCCCCGGACCAGGTGCGCGTGGTCGAGGCCATCAACCCCAGCACCCTGGCCAAGAGCCGCAAGACCGCCGCCGAGGCCGGCTTCGTGCGCGAGGCCATGGCACAGGACGGCGCCGCGATGTGCGAGTTCTACGCCTGGTTCGAGGCGGCGCAGGCGCGCGGCGAGCGCATCACCGAGATCACCATCGACGAGAAGCTGACGGCCGAGCGGGTCAAGCGTCCCGGCTTCGTGGGCCTGAGCTTCCCGACCATCGCCGGCTTCAACAGCAATGGCGCGATGCCGCACTACCGTGCCACGCCCGAATCCCATGCCGAGATCCGGGGCGACGGCCTGCTGCTGATCGACTCCGGCGCCCAGTACCTGGGCGGCACGACCGACATCACCCGGGTCTGGCCGATCGGCCAGGTCAACGCCGCGCAGAAGCGCGACTACACGCTAGTGCTCAAGGGCATGATCAACCTCAGCCGCGCGGTGTTCCCGCGCGGCACGCTGAGCCCGATGCTGGATGCGCTGGCCCGCGTGCCGATGTGGGAGCAGGGCCTGGACTTCGGCCATGGCACCGGCCATGGCGTCGGCTACTTCATGAACGTCCATGAAGGCCCGCAAAGCATCTCCAAGGCCGTGCCCGATGCGAACATGGCGATGGAACCCGGCATGATCACCTCCAACGAGCCCGGCGTGTACCGTCCCGGCCAATGGGGCGTGCGCATCGAGAACCTGATCCTGAACGTCCCTCACGACACGCCCGAGCAGGGCCAGTTCGGCGAGATGTTGCGCTTCGAGACACTGACGCTGTGCCCGATCGACACGCGCTGCATCGACCTGAGCCTGATGCGCAGCGATGAGATCGACTGGCTCAACCGCTATCACGCCGAAGTCCGCCAGCGCCTGAGCCCGCTACTCGGTGCGCAGGCGCTGGCCTGGCTGCAGCAGCGCACCCAGGCGATCTGAGGACCGCCGACACCACCAGCAAGGGGCCTCACGGCCCCTTCTTCGTTTCAGCCGCCTACAGCGGTAGCAATTGCTGACAGCCACAGTCCTACAGGCACAAGCGCCACCTTCCGATTCTTCTGCCCCGGTCAGAAGCCTAGATTTGAGTCAGGCCCCACGGCCTTCTGTTGACGAAGCCCTCAGAACCTCAATCAAGGAGTAATGACATGAAAGTCTCGAAAACCCTGACGACGATTTCTGCTGCAGCGGCCCTGGTCGGTGCCATCGGCCTGGCCTATGCGCAGACCTCCGAACAGACCCCGTCCACCACCAACAGCCAGACCCCGTCGACGCTGCCGGCCGATCAGCCAACGCAAGGAACCGGCATGACGCAGCCGGCTGCGGGCACCCAGCAACCGTCGATGCAAACCCCGCCGGTCGACAACAGCACGCCGGCGCCGATGAGCACCAGCCCGGCGGACAGCAACAGCAACAGCAACAGCAACAGCAACAGCAATGACAACGCGACGCTGACCGAGCGTGCCCCGCGCGCCGACCGCAACTGAGCCCTGTCTTCATGAGTTTCGGCCGGCCGCTCTAAGCAGCGTCGGTTGAACAAGGTCCCCAAGCCTCCCGGATCCGATTCCGCTGCGCTTCGGGACCTTGTTTTCTTCGCGACCCACGCTCTGCCCCTCTGCGCACCGTGTACAAACCTTACCGCCCTCCCCCTCGCTTCGAGTTGCCGCCGCGTGCCGAATTGCTGGGTAGCCTGCGACAGGGCCTGCTGCTGGGCACCGCCGTCCTGGCCTTGATACTGCCACCGGACGGCTCGGGGCTGCGCAAGAGCAATGCCTTTGTCGGCACGCCGCTCGCCCGGCCGACGCAGGCTGCCACCGGCGCGCCACGCCAGGCCGACTTCAGGGCTCAGCCGGCCTCCGAGCCCGCCCGCCGAGTCGCCAACTGGGCCGTCGCCTCGGGTGACCACGGCACGATGCCCTTCGTCATCCTGGACAAGCTGGAGGCCCGCGTCTTCGTGTTCGACGCCCAGGGCCGTCTGCTCGGCGCCAGTCCGGTGCTGCTCGGCGCGGCGGTCGGTGACGACAGCGTGGCCGGCATCGGCAAGCGCCCGATTGCCGAGGTCCGGCCCGAGGAACGCACCACCCCGGCCGGGCGCTTCATCGCCGAACCGGGTCGCAATACGATGGGCGAGGATGTGATCTGGGTGGACTATGACGCGGCGGTGTCCATGCACCGGGTGCGCGCGCTCGAGCCCAGCGAGCGCCGGCTGGAGCGGCTGGCCTCGCCGAGCCCGGCCGACAACCGCATCTCCTACGGCTGCATCAATGTGCCGCAGCGCTTTTACGAGGCCGTGCTGCGCAAGACCTTCCGCAGCCAGCGCGGCGTTGTCTATGTGCTGCCCGAGCTCAAGGCGCTGGACGCCGTGTTCGACCAGCTTCCCAGCCAGCGCGCCCCTGTCACGACGGCCCAGCTGAGCCGGAGATAAGCGGCCTTGGCCTGCTTGATCCCGTCTTGATCAGCCCGCCGCCTGCATACCATTGCCGCTATCGATACCGGGCCGAGCCCGGTTTGCGGCAACGCAGCAGACGACGGGGGCGGAAATGGGGTTCAGAGCCTGGATGGGCGTTTTTTGCATCGCTGTGCTCGCTGGCGCCTGCCATGCCGGCGCTGACTTTTCCGGCGAGCCCGCCTCGCCGGCGGCCCGCAGCCAGGCCGACTGGGTGCTGAGCCAGCACGACCACCAGGGCCGCCCTTTCGCGATCGTCGACAAGCGAGACGCCCGGCTGTATGTCTTCGCCGGCAGCGGCCGATTGCTGGGCGCCGCAGCGGCGCTGCTGGGTTCGGCGCCGGGTGACCATGCGGTGCCCGGCGTGGGCCAGCGCGCGCCGTCCGAAATCCTCCCCTTCGAGCGCACCACGCCGGCGGGCCGTTTTGCGTCCGAGCCCGGCCGCAATCTGCAGGGCGAAGCGGTGGTCTGGTTTGACTACGCGGCCGGTCTGGCCATCCATCGCCTGCGCCCGGCTGCGGCCAGCGAGCGTCGCCCGCAGCGGCTGCGCTCGGACACGCCCGAGGACAACCGGATCTCGCTGGGCTGCGTGGTGGTCGCGGTGGACTTCTACGAGACCGTGGTCGGCCCGGTGCTGGGCCGGCAGCGCGGCATCGTCTATGTGCTGCCCGAGAACCGGGCGTCGCTGCTTGCCGGCGGCGCGCTGGAAGCGACGGCCCCGGCCCACTAGACTTGGAACGAGGGCGGATCGATCACGCCCCAGCAGGAGACCATCATGGACAGCAAGCACTGGCTCGGCAGCCTTCAGTCCCTCCGCCAGCATGGCTCGATGCGCTTCTTGCACCGTTTCTCCGACAGCGCCTTGCACACGGTGCTGATGCTGGCCGTGCTGCTGCTGACGGTGCTGGCCCTGTTCCAGGCCGCCAGCCTCGGCGTCGCGGTCTGGCAGCTCGAACCGGTTGTCGTGCAGGGCCAGTCGCAGGTCCAGCCACCCGTCAAGCGCTGAGCAGGTCTTACATCTGCCGGAACAGGTGCAGATAGCTGCGGCTGACCGGCAGCACTTCGGCGCGGCCGCGCAGATGCAGATCGGCGGTTTCATTCGGGCCGCGCGTCACATGGCTGATCGCACGCAGGCTCACCACCACCGAGCGGTGCACCTGCACAAAAACCTGCGGGTCCAGTTGCTCGATCAGCTCGCGGATCGGCGTGCGTATCAAGGCCTCGCCCTCGTTCCAGACCACCAAGGTGTACTTCTCATCGGAGCGCATGAAGATGATGTGCTCGACCGGGATCAGTTTCAGGCTGGCGCCCACCGAGGCCCGCAGCCACTGCAGATAGGCCGGCGCCGGTGCCGCCGCCGCCGGCGTTCGCAGCCGCTCGGTCAGCTGCGCAATGGCGGCCTCCAGCGCCGCATCGACGCCGGCGGCCGGCGCCGCGCCGCGCAGCCGCTCCTGCAGCCGACCCACCGTATCGGCCAGGCGGGCTGATTCGACCGGCTTGACCAGATAGTCCAGCGCGCCCTGCTCGAAGGCCTGGACCGCGTACTGCTCATAGGCGGTGACAAAGACCAGATGGGCCCGCCGCGCCATCGCCCGAGCCGCTTCGACCCCGTTCAAGCCCGGCATATGGACATCGAGAAACACGATATCGGGCTGCAGGCGCTCGAACAGCGCCACCGCCTCGCGCCCGTTGCGCGCCTGCCCGAGCACCTGCAACTCGGGCCAGGCCTGGGCCAGGCCGCGCGCCAGGCTGTCGCGCAGCAGCGGTTCATCGTCGGCAATCAGGGCGGTCGGTGCACTCAGGGTCATGGCTTGAACTGGATCTCGGCCCGCAGGCCCCGGGGCAGATTCTCGGTCAGATCCAGGCGGGCCGAGGCCCCGTACACCACCTGCAGGCGCTCGCGCAGATTGCGCAGGCCGGTGCCCGCCCCCATCGGCTGAAGCAGGCCGACGCCGGAATCGCTGACCCACAGGCACACCGGCCCGTCGGGATCCAGCCGGTGGCCCGAGACCTCGATGCTGCCGCCCTCCTCGCTCGGATCGATGCCGTGCCGCACCGCGTTCTCCACCAGGGTCAGCAAGGCCATCGGCGGAAAGCGCAGGCCCAGCAGCTCGGCCGGCACCTGGATACGGTAGTTGAGCCGATCGGGCATGCGCAGATGCATCAGCTCCAGATAGGCCCGCACCAGGGCCAGCTCATCGCCCAGACTGGCCGCCTCGTCATGCAGGCGCGGCATCGCGGCGCGCAGATAGGCGATCAGGCTGCCCAGCACCGGCGCGGCCTGGGCCGAGCCGGTCTCGACCAGGGCGCGCACATTGGCCAGCGTGTTGAACAGAAAGTGCGGCTCCACCTGAGCCTGCAGCAGGCGCAGCCGGGCGTCCAGCGCGCGCCGCTCCAGTTCGCTGCGCTCCAGCTCGAAGCGCAGCGCCTGGCTGCGCGCCTCGGCATCGCGTTGCCGGTACAGCGCCCCCATGGCCAGCAGCGGCCCGATCAGCAGACCCGAGCCGGCGATCCACAGAAAGCCCAGCAGCCGCCCCTCGCTGCGCAGCAGGCTGCCGATATCGCCCCCCACGGCCACCAGATAGACCAGCAAGGTGGCCACCGGCACGCTGAAGCCGACCACCAGCACCTGGAACAACCAGCGCGCCAGCCAGCTGGGCAGGCGTCGCGGCCATTGCCCCGCCGCCGAGAAGGCCAGCAGGGCCAGCAGGGCGACGAAGAGCGTGCGCCCCAGCAGCACCGGCAAGGGCGTGATGAAGACCGGCGTCAGCAGCAAGGCGGCGATGAAGGCCACACCCGAGGCCAGGCCCAGGCGCCACGGCGTCAGGTAGGCGACGAAACCCAGCCAGGCCTGGCGCTGGCTGGGCAGGGTCGGCCGCGTGGCTAGCTCGGGAAGATGTGCCTCATACATGCCCACACGATAGCGGGCGCCGGGTGCCGGACCAAGCCCGCGCGGGGCTTGACGCGACGAAGCACGGAATGACGGTACTTAGCGACGGATTTGCCGACCGCCTGGATCAGGCCCGCGCGGCGGACAGCGAGCCGCCGCCACACATCACGACATCGCGTCCGGCGTTGACGGCAAAACGCAGCGCGTCGGACGGCGAGGCCCAGCCATAGCCGCCGGCCAGGTTTTCATCGCGAAAGGCTTCCTGACGCGGCGCCTGGCCACGCACCCGCATCACCACGACGGCGGCGACATAGCCAAAGGTGCGAGGCCGCTCGATCGCGCCGGCGTAGATGCGGAAATCTCCCGCGTCAACTTCCTCAAAGTGCATGTGATGCTCCTTTGCGGCGCCCACCGCCGCTGTGTGGGCATGACTATCGTTCCGGCGGCCCTCCACGCCTATACGACTGAAGGGGGCCCTCGAAAGGGGGAGTCCCAGCGGCAAGGACGACCACAAAGCAAAAAGCCAACCCTGGTGGGTTGGCTTTTGCATGATTCACCAGGTGAATCTTGGAGGAGGGGGTGAATCGAAAAATAGGCTGCATCCCTCATGAATGCTTGCTCTGACTGTTTCCAATCTCTTTTCGTTCCCCGGTTTGTTCCCCGGTTTCGATTTCGCTGCCTGCCGCCGCGGTCGCGCCTTTAGACCGGCGAGCTCGCAGATCATTCGCCGCGAAGCCCCTCGGCCGCGTCCTGTCAACATCACAACGGGCCCCTTCCGTTGGATCTTGGCGTCGGGTTCGGGAACGCCCCGATAGAGCCGCCCTTACCCAGAAGCGACCATCACGAAAAGGGGGACACAAATGCAAATCAGGAAGAGCCACGCGCTCGAGCGTTTCATGGCGGCCATCGATAAGGATCCGGCCGAGAAGGCTCCGCCAGTGAGCATGGTAGGCAGCGTCACGCTGATGTAGGGCGAAGTGCCTGCCAACGCCCTCGAGCTGGTGCTCGGGCAGAGGAAGAAAGCGGCTCAGCTACGCTTCCCTGTGTAAATTCCCAGCACCAAAATTAGGGGCGTATTCCTACGTCTCTTTACCGAAACCCTAATGAACACGCGGCCTTGACTGTATATACAATATGGCAATGCGATCACTGATCATCTCCGCCGCCGTACTTGCAAAGCTACGAGAAAAACACGATCTGAACCGCCGCGAAGTTGAGCAGGCTTTCGAGAACAAGTGCGGGCTGTTCTTGATCGATGATCGCGAGGATCACCAGACTGACCCGCCCACACTGTGGTTCATCGCACCCACCAACCGCAATCGACTACTCAAGGTAATTTTCATTTTCATTGAAGGCAATGTCCACCTGAAATCTGCATATGACGCAGAGCCAGATGCAATCAGCATCTACGAAGAATTGGGCAAGTGAATCAATCACCACCGGAGAACATCATGAGCAATAAAGCTCTGATTCGTGGCACCAGCGAAGCCTGGGAAAAAGGCGGGCAACTGGGCAACGACAAGGCACACGCAAAGCGTGCGCCGGCCGCGCTTGAGGCGGCAGTTGAAGAGGCACTCGGCCTCCAAGCAATTTCGATCCGTCTGCCTCGCAGCACCATCCAGGCATACAAGGACATGGCTGAAGTTACCGGCATCGGCTACCAGCCTCTCATGCGCGATGCAATTTGCCGTTGGGTCGAGTCTGAAATGAAGCAAATGTTGGCCGGCGCAGCGCAAACGAAGCGCCGTGAAGTGGCTGACGCAGCGGTGGAGACCCCGCCCGTGAAGCGCCAGCGTGCCGCCTAGTCCTGGGCGCTCACCACAGAAGCCCGCCCCTAGCGGGCTTTTTTACGCCTGGACAGGCCGACTTGGCTGTCCGCTTGTCCCGTGGCGAATCTCACCTCAGTTCATGAGGTGCCGAAGCTGTTCGCGCAGTTCGTAATAGGCCGGGTGCTTACCCAGAGGGTGCGGGGCAATGCCCAATGTCGACATCGTCTCGGCGAACTCTTCGTCGGCCGCCCAGATCGGATGCGAAGCACTGTGCGACAGCCAAGCGCGTTCGGCCCAGGCTGCGGCAGACTCGTTGCAGAAGTTGAATTCCAGCTGCGCCAGGCGATCGGCGTAGACCAAAGTCCAGGTTTCTCTATCAGCGAGCGCCGGCGGCGTGGGGGCTGTCACATGGAGCGCCGACTGCTCGAACCACTGATCCCAGGGCTGGCCATCGCTCTCGCTCGAAGCAAGCACCGCCAGGGATGCAGTGACAGCCTCATTCCGGGCATGGACCCATCGCAGTTGCGCGGGCGTCAGCTCGGGATCGTCGAGAAATGGCCCGGCCGGCGCGCCGCCATCAGCCTCGCAGTCCAGTCGAGCCAATAGCACGTGCCCCGGCGAGCCGCCAAGATGCTGCTCCAACGCAGCACGTGCAGCACGCTCAGCGCCATCGCGTCGTTCACCTGGCGGCAGTCCATCAAGCGTGGACAGGTCGAGCACGTAGTCCATCCAACGACTCTATCGCTCTAAGCACTGCGGCGCCAGATTGCGGCGGAACAACTGCTCGCTGGCTCGCTTGAACTGGGCCATCACCAGGGCGGCGTTGAGGGGGCGGCTCGTCACGTTGCAGGACTCAGATCATGCTGACCTCCTATCCCACCGGGGCTGGCCCTCTTTCGGGGGAGGCTGCCTCAGCTGGTAGCGGGGAGCCATCCGGCCTATCCCAGCCAGGAACACCTGGGCCGCCCGTGCTTGCATTCCGTCGCGCAGCGCTGGCCCGCGAGCGAGTCGCGGCCGAAACTGCAATCACTGACACAGCAACAACCTACCGGAACGCACCATGAACACCACCGCCAAAGCCCTCGTCTTCGCTCTTGTGACCGTCGCCAGCGCCGCTTCGATCGGCATGGGGCTGGCTGAGCGCAGCGCCCAGCCGCGGGCCGAGGTCGTGAAGCTCGAGCGGGTGGTGGTGGTCGGCAAGCGCGCGGCCGCAGCGCCAACGGTAGTGGCCCAGTTGCCGCGCGTCGTCATCGAAGGCCGCCGCGCGCTCCCGGCTGACGGCGTGCAGTTGGCAGCGGCCCATGGGCCGGTCCAAGCGATCTGAGGGGCCGCTGACCCGGAGGCATGTGGCGGTTGAGAATGGAGCCAGCGCCACATCGGCGTCACTTCAACCGGTCCAGATCTGCCCCTCGGGACAAGCCATGCTGCATTGGGTCCGCCTCTCCAAATACTGCGAACTGTCGGGCGAGACACCTGACGCCGTCTCCGGTCGCCTGCGCGCCGGCAAATGGCTGCGCGACATCCACGCACGCCAGCCTGAGGGCAGCTCCGGCCTGTGGGTGAACCTGCGGGCGGTCAACGACTGGGCTGAGGGCAAATTGCCGGCGCAAATGCACGGGCAAGCGGTGGGCAAGTCTTGAGCGACTTGAGCGGCCCGATGCTCGGCGGCCGTTGGTCTGAACATCTGGCCGGGAAGATGCTGTAGAAAGTCCGGATGAATCAACCCAGCGTCATATACCTCGACGACCTCATCACGCGGCTGCAGCTCATCAGAGCCCAGTACGGAGACCTGCAGGTCTGGCTCGCACAGGGGACGCCATCGAGTCTTCGCCTCTCAGTGCAAGACGTCACGCCTATGGACGCTCGCGAGCCGCCAGCGAAGGTCGTCTGGATCGAGTGAATCGCTGAGCAAGGACCACGGCAGCAATCGACCCTCGCGCGACTGTCGCCCCATCCAATACGATCAGCTACCCAAGCCCCCGAGTAACACGCTTAAGAGATCGGGGGGCTTTGCCTGCGAGCAAGTTGCTCTACTCGTCCTCAAGCCTGGCGTCCGATCGGAGCACAGCACGCAACTCCTGCGGTACCGCGCCGAGGTGCGCCTGCAGCGCGGCCGAGATGGCCAGCACCTTCGGTCGGTTCGCGCGTTCTGCCAGCAGCATCGCCCGCCGGAAGGTCTCGACGCGCGTGAACGCTTCGGTGCGCAACTTCAGGACGGATTGCATGGCCCCCAAGTAGCCGGTCACGCGCTCGTGATGCTCGTGAAAGGCCCGGGCCGACTTTCCTGATCGCGAGACCTTGAACGTTGACACCACCTCGCCGCGCCAGTCGCGGGTGATCCGGTGCTGGATCCATCTCACAGCCATGGGCGAGCGCACACTGTAGTCGCCCTTCGTGCGCAGCCACCGCTCGACGCGGATCTTGCCGGTCTTCGGCGGCTGGTAGAGGTTCAGCAGTTCGTTGATCTGATCGAGGACCAGGTCGAGTAGGCGGATGTAGGACAGGTGAGATGCGATAGCGCTCAGCCCGCGCAGTTCGAGGTCGTCAAAGTCGTCCATGGGTATAAGTATTTGTGCCAGCGGCGCAGGGGAGTCCGCACGCCGTCGGCGTGATTGATCGAGAGGATGAGGAGTCGGGTCGGCGAAGGCGTCACGAACTCGCCGAAGCCGACAGCACTGACGGGTGTCGTCTTCGACGCCTTCGCGTCAGCGGCCGGAGCCCGGATCGTCGAGACGCCAGGTCCAGCCGCCGCGCATACCGTCCTTGCGCGAGGAGGCGCCCAGCTTCTTGGCCACCCTCTGAACGGTGCGCAGTTCGTAGCCGGCTCCCCGGGCGTCTGCCTCGAGCTGCTTGGCGGGGATCGGTCCATCTGCCAGGCAAGCTCGGATGAAGGTCTCGATGTCAGAACGTGGGCCGTCCTGTTCGTCACCGATGTCTTCAAGGGCAGACAGGATGTCTCTCGCGGACCCGTGCACGGCCTCCAACCAGCGGGCACGCTGGCCGGCAACACCCTCGGCAACGTCGACGCGCTCCAACTCGTAGGCGAAGCCGCCCTCATCAGGGCCGATGTTGGACTTTGCACGGACGACCACGCGCCGCTCCTCGCCGTCGGTACGGCCTTTCGCCGCCACCAGGACCAGCCTGGCCAGCGCGGCGAATGACAGGCTGCCGGTGATGCGCTCGACAGGGTCGCGGCCGGATGTGCCTTTGCTGAAATGCGTGATGCCAATGATGGCGCAGCCGAGCCGCTGCCCCAGGGCGACGACCGGCTGAAGCGAACGCCGCACCTCGTTGCTCTTGTGACCATCGCCAGCCACCGCTGAAACGATGGGATCGAGTATCAGCAGGCGTGGCGCGGCCAAGAGCTCGGCAGTCGCCGCAAGCCGAGGCATGTCACGGCCAGGGTCAAATGCCTGCGCTTCTGGTCCGCTCAATCCGTCCACGAAGTGCACGCGACGCATATCGGCTCCGCAGGCCACCAGTCTTGCGGCAGCGACCGTGTGCGGATCCTCACCGCTCCAAACGATCACGTCGCCGGCAACAGCGCTGCGCACCCCATCCGGCCAGCAACCACCCGTGGTGACCGTGGCTGCCAGTGAAAGAGCAAGAGTAGTCTTTCCACAGCCAGGCGCACCGCCCAGCAGTGTCAGCATCCCGGCCGGCAGAAAGCCCGGCCACAGCCATTCCACGGGCTCGAGTGCCACGCCATCACCGCGCAGCAGGCGCACCATGGGCTCGCGGTCCGCATCTGGGTTGCCGCCCACATTCATTGCGCCGGTAGGCGGCATCGACAGGCCGCCCTCACCCACGGCAGGATTCCATCCAGGCACGGACTTCATCTGCCCGCCACGCCGTCACCCGGCTTGAAATCTTGACCGGGCGAGGGAAGGTGCCAGCGCGCACCTTGCGCCACAGCGTCGCCGGTGAGACCGGCACGATCGCCGGCACCAGTTGGGCCAGGCGAATGAGCGAGCCTGGCTGGTAGTTCGAAAGGGTTGGCTGTGACATGTCGAGTCATCTCAAGAGTGAAAGTGACTCCATCGTCTCAATCTGCCGCCAGGAGAAATAGCCGCGATCCAACGCGCCCACCGTTCAAGAAATGGGCGCGGACAATTCAGTCTGCTGCCGTCTTCCTGGGGTGGAAGTGGGCGCGACCTACTTCCGTCGTGGTCCGGTAGGCAGGCCGTTGGCACGCAGCAACTGCGCCATGGCCTCGGCGACTCGCTTGGCGATCGGCTTGCCGTCCGCAGTCTTCTGCTGCCGAAGCCATGCCGCAACAACATCGCTATTCACCGCAGTGGTGTGATCCGCTGGGTTGTAGTTCACCCAAAACCTTTGAGCAGCGGCCGCCAACCAGCGCAGGAGCTCTGTCTCATGAGCGCCCCAGGGCCACGGGCCGCCCGCCCGATTGCCGGTGTCGGCAGGCGAGTCGGAAGAGTCTGGCCCGACCCACGTTGCTTGCAACTCGCGGGGCATAGTCCAACCCAGGCCGATGGCCCAGCGCGAGAAGTCTGCGACTCGAACGACCAGCGTTGATCGGAACCCGCCCGGCCTGGCAGCACATAGCAGCGACCCGTTCAGCTGATGCTCGACGGCCACCTCGAATCGAGCGTTGAAGCTCGAGACCGCCGAACCTGCAGGCGCTGGTCGCCACAAGCCTTCAGGAGGTAGCGAGGAAGGCTCGATCTCGCACAGGAGTGCGACGGCTTTCCACAGTTGCAGTTGGGGCATCAGCGCCCACTTTTCCCACTCCTGTTCGGTGGGTCGGCGCACGTCGGCATAGGTCGTGCGGTTGGCTTGAAGGTCGAATGTGTTGCTCACGGTGGAATCGGCGCGCGAGCCCGATCTCCGGGCGCCTACTTGTTCAGGAAGAACAATTGCACCATCGCCGACTAATCGTTCGGACCGATCAGCCGTGGAATCTGCAACGAATCTCGCTGTTCTTTTCGAGCAGTCCCTGCCGATGCAGTTGAGCGTCTAGGCCACTCGCCTCGCCTTCTTCTGCACAACGGAGCGAGGCTGTGCCAATGACACCTCGCCTCCACCAGCAACGGCACCCAGTAGCGGAAGCTCCTTTTGCTTCCCCGGCTGCGAGCCGGCACGCTCCAGGTTCAGACCGAGCAGACGCGCCAAGACCTCTTCGTCTTGCATTTGCGGCGTGTAGTCCGACCATCCATAGGCACCGGCGACGGCTGCATCCAAGGCTTCATGGGCAGCCACCAGCCAAGCCGGCCGCAGGTTGTAAAGGTTGGTCAACGTGCGTTTCGCCAGTTCCTTCTCGAAGCCGGCTTTGGCGACGACCCGATCCGGGTAGGGGGACTCGTCCATTCCCGGCGGCACGATGTCAGCTATCCGGTCGCACCACTCTGGCGGGTTGAGCCAAGAATTGCGGTTGTCCACGAGTCGTTTTGCGGCCACCGCGACGGCTGACGCCGTCCGATGATCCTGGCCGCAGAGCCCCGCTGGAACTGCCTCCCCCCCAGCAAGCATCTCTAGGCGCCGATGGGCGGTCGCCGCAGGCGAAAGATGGCTCGGGAACGGAAACGTATCAAAACAGGTGGTCGGGGTGTAGCGCGGATCATTGCCCTTCCCCATCCATGTGCACAGGCGCAAGGACCACAGTTCATGGAAGCGACTATGCAGTATGCCGAGCATCGCATCGTCGGAACGCGCAAACGCCACCAACTGACCGTCCAAAACAGCACCTGCTGGCAGCCATACAAAAAGCCGGTGTTTGGCAACTCTGGGCGTCACGAGGACTCGCGATAGGCCAGCCACGGCGACACGAAGATCCGGCGCGATTCGAGCGTGCAACCACCAACGCAAGCGCTCTTGGCGGTTCGCCACACCAGCTCTGGCTGGCCGAACGGTGCGCTCGATGTGAGAAAACGGGGCCTCAAAAAGACGCGCGTCTTCCAGCCCGTCAGTGGTTCTGAAGTCAATGATCCAACTGTCTGTGTGCCGCAGAGTAATGTCCTGGCCGTTGACCCAAGGCTTGATCACCAAGCTGTTACTTAGGCCGTTCGGATTTGGTAGACCAAGCCAGACGCGAGCTACCGTGCCATCAATGTCGAACTTGCCCTTCTTCATTCCACCGACGAAGGCCGTTCCGATGTTTTCGGTCAAGGTACCAGCGCGAGTTACGTCGAGCCTTGCCGCACCGCGACCGTCCGTCAAATCCGCATTGATCGACTGGACCGGTCGACCGTTCAATTCGGGCGTCTGCAGCGACTCCCCACATGCCACCAATGAAACCCGCACCTGCGCACCATCATTGATCCATTCCTCGTCACTCCACGCAGCGAATATCTGGGTTGTTTCGCATATCCGGTCAACGACCGTTCGACTCTTGCCCCCTCGGATGGAATTTGTAGTGACCATGCCGGCTCTCTCAAGCCCTCCGTCTTGAATTTGCGCCCTCGCCTTCTCGAACCAGTAGCACACTAGATCCGCGCCGCCAGGCACGCGACCCTTGAAAGCAGCACGCAGCGAATCGGTATACCCATCGCCGAGTTCGCTCCGCATCCTCTTGTCGCCAACGAAGGGCGGGTTCCCCACGACTACGTCTGCGCGCGGCCATGGCGCCTCGCACCCGTCGGCATCCATGAGAGCATCGCGGCACTCAATTTGATTGAGCGGCTTGAGGACAGGCTTCTCATCAGGGGTCAACCCGTTATCACGCATCCATTGAAGCTCGCCAATCCAAACCGTGGCCCTCGCCAGTTCAGCGGCGAACTCGTTCTTCTCGATGCCAAGGACGTTCTGAGGTCCGGTCTGAAAATGCAGTTGCCGTTCGAGACCTATCCTCTCGGCATCAAGATTGGCCTGAAGTTCAATGTCCTTAAGAGCCCGCAAGGCCAAGTAGAGGAAGTTGCCACTGCCACATGCAGGGTCAAGCACGCGGTAGTTTTTGAGGCGTTCCAGGAAGGTCAAAAACAAAGCCTCGGCCTTGTTGGCTGCCCGGCTCGCCTGCGACCGCAAGGCGGCGTATCGTTGACGCAAGTCTGGGTTCTTGCTCGGTACGCCACGGGCCCGCACGTTCATGTAATCCCGCGAGCTTAGGAGGCCGGAGATCTCTTCCCTGACCGCACTCCACTCGGAGAGCAGCGGCCTTCTCAGGACAGGGTCAATCAGCTTCTCGATGGTGGCCGGATCCGTGAAATGGGCCCCAACAAGATTGGCTTTGCCCGGATCCAGACCGCGTTCGAATAGCGTGCCGAGAATCGTCGGATCGATCGCGCGCCAGTCGGCTTCTGATGCTTCCCCGAGAGTCTCGATCTCCTCCCGCGTTAGAGCGGGGACGTCGATCTGAGCAAACAAGCCTCCATTGAACCAAGCGATCTCGTCAACGCCGAAGTCACCGCCGGTGCGCATCTGCGTGAAAAGCTCTGCAAGCATCCTTCGCAAGCGCGCTGGTTCTTGGCGGCGTTGAACGACCTGCCGAAACTCATAGTTCTTCAGCAGTTTGATGTCCTCGGCAAAGCAGCAGAAGACGCACTGGGTCAGGAAGTGCGCGACCTTAAAGGAGTCTTCGCCTCGGCGTCTAAGCCCGGCGGCCACCTGCGCAAATCGCCCCGCCAAGTCGGTGGTTAGTTGCCTCGAGCTTCTCTCCGGTCGAAACTGCTCCGGCTCGACGAACACCTGCCGAAGCCTTGCGGTCACCTTCGGCTCAAGCAGTTGCTCATGGCTAAACTCGTGACTGATGCTCGGCCAGCCAGTGAAGTGCGTGTGGATCTCGATGCGCCGACGATCGCTAACTACCAAGAGTGGCGGATTTTCCAATGGCAGTGCGTACTGCATCAATTGCTGCAACGCCTGTCGCAGATCCTCACCTGGGCGCTTGTATTCCCAAGCGAAGCATCCTCGCTTCCATACGTCCGCGTACAAGTGCCGACCGACTACGCCCTGAAATCCTTGCTCAAAGCGATACCCCTCGTCCTCGTCGTCGGTGGGTGATGGCACGCCAAGAACCGAACAGAGGTCATTGAAGTGCGACTGCGCGCCGGCCCGTTCATTGAGGCGGTCGGCCTTTGTCCCTGGCCCCCACTTCCGAACAAACTCAACGGACGTCATCGTCGGTATGACGCGCTCTGCAGCTTCTACCCTCACCATAGACCCCTCCCAGGGCGGCATTGGGACTGTCGGTGTAACCGACTGCAACATGATTGGCAACAAAGGGTGTTGCCTGCGCGCATCGAGTAGGCCGATACCCTCGGGGCGAGTTCTGATCGTCGTTGCCATGCCCGCCAGGGCACAACGTCCTCACGAGCCCGGCTAGGGCGCTACGCGCTCGCGCCGTGTTTCGATCGCATGGACGGAGGCCGCAACCGGGGCGGCTTGGCTCGCGACCTTTCCGGCCGGATTTCGCTGCGGCAAACAACAACGTAGTGCCCACGCACCAGCACCACGGCGCCCAGAAGGTTGCATCTTGCCCGGTGGAAGCCCTGGCGACGAAGCCCAGCTAGCTGGGCGGCCGGCCGGCGATACCCGGTCAAAGCGAGGATCTCTCCCGGAGCCAATAGCAGGGACTCAGTGCTCAGGGCTGCTATCTGACCAGGTCCAGCCTTGCCACCCGGTCCCGACTCGAAAGAGAAGGCCGGCCAGCCATTCACGCAAATGGTGACGACTCACCAGCAACGCAGGTCGAACTCACCACTGCGAACGGAATCAGCGTCCTCGTCCTGTCGGGGATGAACTAGTTCTGGATCGACGTCAGGCGGCCGTTCTCAAAATAGAGGTAGTTCCGACCGCCGTATACCCATTGCTCGCGGGTGCCTGACGCGCTCGTCGTCCGGTTAATGCTCTCGGGGCGCCCCCAACTGCTGTCGCGGACATCCTGCTCAGACATTCCAATTGAGACTCCTTCCTTCTTCTTCCTGGCTCTCTCGGCCGCAGCGATCTGCTTATCGCGCTGCACAGCTTTAACGACTGCCGCCCGAGCTTCCTTTAGCAAGGAAATGGCAGCCGGATCCTTGGTCAGCTTTTCACATGCCTCAAGGACATTCACGGCGTAGTTTGGCCGGTTGGCAGCCAAGTCGTCCTTGGCCTCCTTGATCACGTCGGCAATACCGATCGTGCACGCCTCCTCCTTGGTCAACTTCGGTGCGGGAGGAGGTGCGACGACGGCGGGCGGCGCCTTCGCTTGAGTTGCCTCAATGGCGCCGCCACTTGGCGTGGCTATGCGAAACACAGCGAAGCCAACCAAGGCAACAGCCATCCAGCCCAAAACGCCGACCTTTTTCCGTATCGGCTTCGCGACGCCACAGTGAGGACAGGCCTTTGCCTCGCTGCTTACTTCTTTGCCACACTCACGGCATTTGCCCAGCGCCATAGTTTTCTCCCATTTTTTCTCACGCTACCACTTCCGCCTGGGCCTAGGCCTCCAGCTTTGCCCCAATTAGCGCCCGCCAGTGGGCCTGGACGAACCAGACCGGCCCTCTGTTACCGATCCGCATCGGTCATCCACAGCATCTATGACGTGCTCAGAGAGGCCCGATGCGTCTTGTGCGGGAACCCACCGATAGAGTCCGCCTTGTCGAGCTGTGACCATCGCGAGAAAAGGGGGTGCAGATGCGAAATGAAAAGGGCCTCGAGCTTTGGCGGGCCGCCAAAGGATCTAGGCACGCGCGAGAACAACGAAAGTTTGAGCAGCGGCGCTGGTCCGAGGAGCCAACGTACCGCGAGAAGCGCCAAAAACGCGCGTCACGTCCTCGACCGCAGCATGTCGAAATGCACCGATGGTTTCACCTGTCGCCGAACGAGAACAAGGTTTTGGATGCGTTGCTGCTTCGGCGATCGAAAGTCGATGACCACGTCGCCCGACGCGCACTAGATGAACATATCTCGACCGTGGCGGCGGCCGCTGCATTCCGCTGCTTTGGATTTGAGCGCCACATGGTTTTAGATATTGAGCGAGACGATGGCCGGCGGACCACCCTGCTGGTCGACAACGTTTCCGTCAGTGACTCGTATCGAGCCTCTTGGGATCTGTCAGGCTATTCCCTTCGCAAGGACGGCACCATAGGCAGCAAGCCAGCGCAATGCTTCTTCACGCGCGCAAGGATCATGCGTCGCAGGCTGGATGGCAACTGGCAACTTCTCCGCCCCCGCAACAAGCCAAGGTTTCGCGCCAATGCACATACCCCAAGGTGAACTCGTCTTCGGCGTCGCCCCCGCGATCCTCATTGACTGCGCCAAGCAATTGACAGTTCGGAATAGCCCCTTCGACGCAGATAGATTCTGCCGAGCCCTTGGGGCTCCGGCGAGGGAGGCTCGGCCAGTCCTATCCGAGTTAGAACTAGCCGGCTACGTCGCTCCGTCGGACCAGCCTGGATTTTTCGAAGGTACACAGAAACTAAACCAGCTTGCCCTTGCCTCGATCGGCGACGGTCTGACGCGGGCCGCGGCCGACGCGCTTCTGGTGAAGGTGCTTGCTGCCGCAAGGAAGGTCAATGCAGCGCCGGAGACTTACCCGTGCTGCGTCCGGTGCATCGCTATATTTGGCTCCTATTTGACCGACAAGCCGGTCCTCGGGGACCTGGACCTTGGCGTCGCGCTGAAAGCAGACCGCACCCCCCATACAAGACCGATCCACTGGCGAGAGGCGCTCGAGTTCGACGCCTCCAGAATGAACAAGACCTATGCGGCGCTGCGCCTGCGCAAGCCCAAGCAGATCAGCATTCACACAATGACGGAAGTGGAAGACCTCGGGACTCCTTTCAAAGTCGTGTTCGGTGCGTGGCCTCTTGCTTCGGTGCTCTGACAGGCGCAACGCGCAAATTCCGCCACTACGCCCCTGGATAGGCTGCATCAATGGGCATAAGAATCGCGTCTGACAACGGGCGTTATGTTAACTAATGGCGATAGATTTAATCTATTTGTACCCATTAAGACAAACTTGCTAGACTGACAGCACACCAGCAGCCAGTCAACAGGCAAGCCCAACATGACACCTGACCAGTTCGCCGAAGCCCTTTTAGCCCTGAGCTGGAAGCAATCGGATTTCTGCCGCAAGACTGGCGTGACGCCAAACACCCCGAGCCGCTGGATGACCGAGAAGACGCCGATCCCGCTTTGGGTGCCGGCGTACCTCGGTGCCATGCTCGACCTGGCCGCCCTGCACGCCAAGTACATCGCCCCGGCAAAGCCCGGAGCCGCTGATTCCGAAGATTGACGCCACGCCTCACGGCGGCCGGCTGCGCCAACAGCCAGCGAGTGAGGCACCAGAACGAAGGCCAGGGCAGCGCCAACCGCCCCAGCCTTCTGACCCACAAACCCTGCTGATAAGGAGCAGACCATGCAAGCTGATGCCAAGGCTACCACCACAGGCCGCGTCAAACGGACGGCCGTCGGCACTGCCACCCGCCCTACCCTCAATGCTGTGCCCAGTACCAGCGCCGCAACTGTTGAAGTGCCAACTCAGCCTGACTTCGAGCACGAGCGCAAGGCCGCGACGCGGCGCGCTTCAGAGGCGGCACCAGATGCCAGGTCAGCACATCGATTCAACGCCCTCAACCCAGCCTACATGAAGGGCCTGCTGAGCGGACTGATGGAGCGGGCCGCGCCGAACTTGACCGATGAAGAGTTGCAGAGCCTGACAACAGTAGGTGACCCATGCGCTCTTGTCGGGCAGCTCGCTGCTATGACGGAAGGACTCGGGTGTCTCATTGGCGATGACGTGAACGTGGGATCGTTCCGTGACCAGGACTCCGTGAAGGACCTTTTGTTCTTGACCGCCAACATTGCACGGCAGGCCGAGGCTCTGATGCGCCTCTCAGAGGATGCGGAACGCGAACTGACATCGCGCTTTTACGCCCGACGGCCGCAATGAGTCTCCCCATGAAGCCCGCCCTGCAATCTTGAACAGGAATGACCATGAGAACCCAGACAGACCATAAACGCCAAGTACGCGCTGGCGCGTCGGCCTTCATCGACATGCTGGAGGCTATCAGGGCGAGGACTGAAGCCGACCTGGACGCCCACGTCGAGGCCGGCGGCAGCGACGTTGAGGACGCCAGGAACTACCCGGCCATCGTCTCGCTAATCCATGCCACCCTGCAGACCCACGTGACCGACGCACCGCCGTTGCATCGTCAGGGGTTTCTGCGTGCGCTGGCCGATCTGCTTTCAATCGAGGTTGACGGCGGCAGCCGGAGCGAAGGCTGGGATCCGATCAAGACCACGGAGCCAGCCTATACAGCGCAGTCGGAGCAAGAACGGCCGCGCCGGCCGCCAGCGCGACAACCTCACTCCATCTCCGAACTCGTTGGAGGCACCATATGAGCAAGACAGTTTGCAGACCAGTTGGCCCCGCCATGGCTGACACGCCACCGGCTATCGACTTCGAAGAAGAACGCGCAGCTGCGGCGCTCACCGCGTCTTCACGAGATGCAGCTTCCCAGCTTGAGAAGATGCGCAGTGCGCTGAACGAAATCGACACCATGTCCACGCGCAGTTTCGGCGGCATTCGGGCAATGGCTACATGTGCACTGGCCTACATGAAGACCCCGGATGCGTACCGACATCCGGATGTCCTGGCTCAGATCTTCGGCTCCATCCAAGCAATTACTGACGATGCCGAGAACTTCATCAACGCCACAGCTGGCGAGTTCGGATGCGACCACAAGGACAAGGATTGGTTTGCGCGCATGGATGCTCGCGAACTTGCTCGGGACAAGCCCTAGCGGCTTGGTCGTGCCGGCCCACAGCTAGACTGTCCCCTACCCCAGCTAGGCCCGCGAACCGAAGAACGGGCTCCCTGCCCGCCTGCTGGGGCCATCTCTTCAGGGTCGCATTCAGGGGTGCGAAATGACGAAACCTCAATGGGAGAGCTTGCAGGTCTCTCGGATCAACTACACCGTCTCGGCAGATGCTATGCAGGAGATGGTCGACCTTCGGGCGAATGAGAAGCGCCGGGCATGGATGACCGGCCCGGACGGCAAGATGCTCATCAACTTATCGCCAATCTCCGAAGCCACGTCAAACAGTGTTGGGCTGGAGTCGGTTTCCAAGCGTGCTGCCACTTTCGGCGTCCCCGCTACTCACCTTGCCGGACACGCGCCCCCGGTGGCGCCAGAGCCTGCGCGAGTGTGGGTGCATGACATTGACGACATGCAAGGGCATATTGAGCGCCACCATCAACATATGGCGCGGCTGGACGAGCTTGCTAGGCTGCAAGCCCGTGAAGAACATGCCGCGCGCAGCCAGCCAAATGCTGCGCCTGTCTTGCGTTTGGTGTCGGTCCAGCCTCAGCCAGCGCCGCCGGTTGAGCACCGTCGGCAGAGCGCTGATCGGGCGAGGAAGCCCTCCTGGCGCGACGCAGTCACACCGTACATCGTCGCCAAACTGCGAGTATGGAGGTGCGCTACGGCGAAGGATCTATTTGCCGCTCTGGAAAAGGAAGCTGGCACACCGGAGTCACCATTTGACACCGGCACGGGAGCCCACCGAGGAAAGCTCTTCGTGCGCGCGTTCTCCCAGCCCGTGGATTTGAAAACGATAAGAAACGCATGGGGAGACCTGCGGCGCGACGCCGGCATATCCGTCTAGTGACTGGACTCCGCAGTTCCCCAGGGAACTGAGAGCGTCGCCAGGGAACTCCGGGAATCAACAGTGACGAACCATCAGCAACACGCCTCATGGCGGAAAGATGGTTCGACATGCAAATCGCAACGCCCATACATGCTCAGGCGCGGCTGAGCACCTATAACGAGGATCTGCCGCAGCCACTGGAGCTCATCAGCACACCCACGGTTGACACCGCTACCGCAGCACGCTTTCTCAACCGCCGCCCCCAGACCTTGCGCGGTTGGGCCTGCAACGAGGACGGGCCGGTCCGATGCATTCGGATCAATGGCCGTCTCGCCTGGCCGGTCGCCGATCTGCGTCGGGTACTGGGAGTTGCGGCATGAGCGCGGCCGCCACATCCACACGGCGCCAGCAGCCGCTCGAAGCTCTGCAACTCCCGGACGCCCTGCTTCGCATGGGCACCCTTGCGGCAGCATCTGGACTCTCCGTCTCAACCCTCTACCGGAAGGCTGCGGCCGGCGAGTTGGCGCTCGTCAAGATGGGGGCGCGCTGCACTCGGGTGCGTTCCGGCGATGCGCGGGCCTTTATCCAGGCCCTGGGAGCGCAATCATGACGGCGCCACAACATACCCCAGCGGATCGCATCGCGGCACTGCACGCGATCCGTGACCGCAATCCAGGTTTGGTCGCCGCAGCACAGCGCACGCGCCTGCTCGAAGCCCTGCAGACGCTTGGCTACGTCACGACCTTCGAAGGGTCCCGGTTTCTGGACTGCTACGACGTTCGCGCCCGAAAGATGGAGCTGGTCAATGCCGGCCATCGCGTGATCATGAACTGGATCGTCACCGAAACCGAGGCCGGCGTCCGCCATCGCATTGGTCAGTACACACTGGTCAAGGGGAAAGCATGACAAATCCCCACCCGACCGCCGTCCACACCACTCAAGAAGGGCAGCCATGCAAAGGCAATCCATCGACCTGCCAGACATCGCCATCGGCGAGACTTGGACGCTCAAACTCAGCCACGAATCTGCCGAGCCGCGAGCACTGCGTTTGCTCATCACGACCGCCGGAGGAACCATCATCAGCGTCCCAGTGCACTACCCCGCTGACATCATCCTCACCGCTGGTGCCGACTCTGGAAGCACGCTCCTCGTGCTCGACATCGACGGCACTGGCATCGTCAACCCCTTGCAGCTCAACTGATTCAGCGAAAGGCCTGGCCACGATGCGCGCGCAGCTAGCGCTGGCTGGCTATCAACTGCGCGCCGTCGAAGGGCAAACGCCCTTCTTAGTCTTCCGCTGGGACTGCTCATGCGCGCTTCCCGACCTGCCGGCAGTCGCTGAGTTCGTTCGTCACGTAGCGCCGCATTCAGCTGCACCCCACTTCGCGCCGGACATGCGGACCCTGGACCTCAACAAGCAGGAGCGTGCCCATGGCTGAACAAGTAGGACGGCTGTACTACGAGGTAGTCATGGAGACAAAGGCGCTGATCGCCGAGTCTCGCAAGGTTGAAGAGCGCCTGCAGCGCATTGCCGATCGCGGCACTGGCGTGCAGCTCAGCCTCACCAAGATGGCCGCCGCAGTCAGTGCAGCCATCGGGGCAATCGCCATCGACGGCTTCGTGTCCAAGCTAGTGAACACACAGCGCCAGTTCGATGTGATGTTCGCCAGCCTGAAGACCATGACCGGCGGCGCGGACCAGGCCGGCGCGGCGTTCGAACGGCTGCGCAAGTTCGCCGCTCAGACGCCCTACACCCTGGAGCAGTCGGTCCAGGGCTTCACCAAGCTCAAGGCGCTCGGCCTTGATCCCAGCGAGCGGGCGATGACCAGCTTCGGCAACACCGCATCTGCAATGGGCAAAGACCTGATGCAGATGATCGAGGCTGTGGCTGACGCATCCACCGGTGAGTTTGAGCGCCTGAAGGAGTTCGGCATCAAGGCCCGCGTTGAGGGCGACAAGGTGGCGCTGACCTTCCAGGGCACGACCACGAAGGTGCAGAACAGCGCCGCCGCCATCACCGACTACCTGGTCAAGATCGGCGAGACGAACTTTGCCGGCGCCATGTCCGAGCGCATGAAGACGCTCGATGGCGACATCAGCAACTTGCAGGACTCGCTGAGTGCCCTATACCTGCAGATCTCGCAGGCCGGCGTCGGCGATGCGATCGCTCGCGGGGTCCGCATGGCCACTGAGGCCATTCAGGAGATGTCCGCTAGCGTGAAGCAAGGCGGACTGACCGAGTACTTCGATGGGATGAGGCCATACATCCATGCGGCAGAGGTTGCTGTGGTGACCTTGGCTGGCGCAATCTCGGGCAAGCTTGTGTTGGCTTTCGTTGATGCGGCGGCCAAAGCCTACGGGACAGCGGCGGGAATGGGAGCGGCGACGGTCGCGGCTAGAGGGTTTTCAGCCGTCCTGGCTGCTCTCGGCGGACCGGTCGGGATCATCATTACCGGTCTCGCGCTCCTGGCCTTGAACTGGGACCGCGTTGCTGGCTCTGCGCGGACAGCCGCAGAGGTCTCAGAGAAATCGGCTCAGCGCATAGCGGATGCGCTCCGTAAGGGGCCGCGCCAGGCTGGGAGCGAGCTAGCGGAGCAGTTGAAAGACATTGAGAAGCAGCTCAGCAAGACGGAGCGCCAAATCAAGGATGGTTCGATCCGCAGCATCTACGGCAAACGCGAGACAGTCACGCCGAAGGATGAGCTTGATGCGCTTTCCGATCGTCGCGATGCCCTGATAAAGGCGCGCGAGGACATCCAGAAGGCCATGAACACCCTGCACGGCGGAGCGGGGCGCGGCAAGGTGAATCCTGCTCTGGTGGAGCCAAATGAATCGCTTGCAGCCACACCTGACGCGCCGTCGAAGAAAGGCGCCAAGTTTGACAGTGCCAGCTACTTGGCCAGCCTTGAGGCCGCAACGCTTGAGGGTGTCGAGCGCGTCAATGCGATTGAGCGCGAGGGCCTACGCAAGAATGCGGCGCTTCTCGCCGCAGGAGACTTGACGCGAGAGAAGGCGGCAAAGGCAGATCTGCTTGTGCAGGCAAGAGCAGCTGCTGACCGACTAGATCTTCTGGTGAAGGAGGGGGCGGACAGAGCTGTCATATTGGAAAGCGACCGCGAAAAAGAGCGGGAAGCCGCAAGGAGGCTTGCCGACGAACAGAAGCGGGGACAGGCATCAGCGATGGACAACATCGTCGCCGAAGACCCGATCGCGCGTCTTGAGCTCCAACTGCAGCGCGAGCTTGATCTGAACCTGCAGAAGTACATGGCTGATCAAGCCAATGCCGAACTCTACGCACAGGAGCGCCTCGCGCTGGAGCAGAACACAGCAGCGAAAATCAAGGAGATCCGCGACAAGCAAAACGCCGAAGAACAAGGCCGCCAGTCTCAGCAGCTGACGAACTACAGCAACTTGTTCGGGGGCCTCGCTGACATCACCAAGACATTTGCGGGGAAACAGTCTGGCGCCTACAAGGCGATGTTTGCCGTATCGAAGGCGTTCTCAATCGCCCAGGCAACCATGTCTATCGCCACAGGCGCGGCCAAGGCCTGGGAGTTGGGCTGGCCACTAGGCATTCCAGCGGCAGCGACAGTCCTTGCGCAAGGGGCCTCGTTGATGTCGACGATCAAAGGGGCAAACTATGGCGGCGGCCGGCAGTACGGTGGCCCAGTTGCGGCCGGCAGCCTCTACCGAGTCGGCGAAGGCAATCGCCCGGAGATGTTCCAGGGCGACTCCGGCCGGAGCTACATGATCCCTGGTGAGAAGGGCAAGGTCGTATCGAACGCCGACATGATGGGCGGCGCCAGCGGTAGAGAGCCGACAGTCATCATCGAGCACCACGGCACACCATTCCAGGTGCAATCGCAGTCGTATGACCGCGAACAGAACCTTCTGCGCCTCGTCACGGCTGACCACGTCAATCAGATCCGCAACAACAGTGGGCCGCTTTATGCCGCCTTCAGGGAGTCCACTAATGTCCGAGGCGCAGGGCTATGAGCGTCAGAACCATGGCCCGCGTCTGGGCCGAATCCAAGCCCCCCAGCACGCGTCTATTGACGCGCCTCACGGTCCGCGGCAGGTCATGAGCAATGGCAAGCCGCAACAACAAGCAGAAGGGGTCGGGCCGCGACCCGGGCGGATTCATGGCAATCCCGTGGTCGGTCGTCGACAGCCCCGCCTATGCCGGGCTGGGGCACCCTTCCAAAGCGCTGCTGCTGGAGATCGCCAGGCAGTTCGTCCGGGACAACAACGGGCGACTCCTCTGCAGTCGGGCGTACCTGGAGCCCCGTGGCTGGCGATCCGCAGACGTCATCGACCGGGCAAAGAAGGAGCTGATCGAGGCGGGCTTCCTGTTCGAAACCGTCAAGGGGCACCGGCCAAACAAGGCCTCCTGGTACGCCATCACCTGGCAGACACTGGACCGACATCCCGACTACGACCCCGGCGCGCTGGGTGGTTTCGAACGCGGCGCGTACCGCAAGGCGCCGTCTACGAAAAACGCGCCCCTTTGTCCGTCTGGCGGAACAGGAGGACCCTCTATTGCTCCGTCTAGCGGAACAGGAGAGGCCCTGCCTGCTCCGTCTCCCGGAACTATGCGGCGGCAAATAGCCCCCTCGCCTGCTCCGTCTCCCGGACACCTTCTAGATAAGCCATCTGCTGTCGCAAGTCGACCAACGCAACAACTGAGTACCTGCACATGAACATCACCGGAATTCCCAAGTTGGCCCACTGCGGCGTTTCCGCCGAAGCCTATGACGCGGAGGCAGGCCCATCCATCATGCTCACGCAGACCGAAGGGATGGATGATTACCCGACCATCGTCCTGCACCCTGACCAGTTGCGGGCCATCTGCGCGCACTTTGGCCTGACCGGCGACCTACAGGCCAGCAAGACCATCGCGACCTTGCAGCGCCGCTTGTCGCGCCTGGCCGAGCTCATCAAGCACCTGGCCGTCTTCATGGCCGAGTGCAGTGACCACGAGCACGCGGACTTGTCGATTGAAATGGCGCGCATCAATGCGCTGGATGACCTTGCCGCTGAATGGTGCGCGGAATTTGAGTTCGACGGGAGCCATGCGGACTTGAATGGCGCCCCGCCAAGCCCATTGGTGCCCCCTAACAAGCCTCCGGCCTCGCCGGGCGGCGCAATGCCCGTGCAGCAAGGTCTGTCGGGGCTGTGATGTCGCAAACACCCGGCCCCACGACACCATGAAGCGAACCTGCTCCAACTGCTGCGCATTCGGGGTGCTCGACCCAGAGGTAGGGACCGAGTGCAAGAACCTGACCACCTTCCGGCCGCTCACCGGGGGCGAATGGCGGCTGGCCCGCGCTACGGATTCTTGCCCCTCACACATAAACCTGGGAGGAGGACACCCAGGAAGACGCGGCAGTGGCGCAGTTCTTTGCCTCGCTCGGTTTTTCGCGTTGACGTGCAGGGCTCTCGAGTCGATTACCCCAGACCAGCACCAGACAAAACCGAGCCTGCTGCAGTTGCTTGGCCCCTATGGAAACGCGCCTCAATGGTTGCCCACTTCGTCAAGGGTACTGGTGGCCCTGGACGCCACGAGCTGCTGAAACTTGATTTAGAACGACTTGACCCCGGGCGCCACGGCGAGTGGGCGCCACGCGATGACAGCCTCGCTGGAGCCAAACTGGAAGGACTCACGCTCACTCCTGTCACGGCGCTGGCTGCGGAACTCCAGATTGGCTCGGCTAGTTTCCGAACAATTCCTACGCAGATTCTTCGCTAATGAATCGGCCTGCAGGTCCCGCCAGCCTTGGAGTTCACCCAGATTTCGAGATGCGTAAGTGGTCGAGTTTGTGCGCAGTTTTCGAACGGGTTCTGCGCACGTTTCAGAATGGGCTGGCCCTTCGGCTGGCGCGAAATCTGACAGTTTTGCCGCCCTCGGCATAGTTCACCTCGGCGCGCAATGCCAAGGTTTAGGCAAGGGTCTGGTAAGGGTGTCGGGCGTTTGCTTCGTCCGCGCGCCTGGGCTGAGACCTCTCATTTACCTTGACAGGACCAATACGGATTCGACCGAGAAAACGCTCGTCGGACAGGCGATTTACAGGGCGTAGATGTGCATCCCGGCGGGTCGCGGGCGGATCAGGGCGTAAAGCAAAGTCTGAGAGCGCCGCTGGCGGGCAACAAGTCGCCGGGCGAGCACGGCGCTACGAAACGCGGCGCTGTGCGGCAAAGCCTCATTCCTAGCATTTGGAGCATGAGCACCGACGATCTCGAACTCGATGACATTGACCTAGGACCGGATGAGCCCCCGCCGGTCCACAACCTGGTTTCAGCCGCAGGCCAGCCATTGCCCGACACACGCGGGTGGCCCTCGATATTTGACTTCGCTGGCCATGTTGGCCACAACCCCAACGCCGCCAATGGCCCCTCCCTGAAGTCCACAAGCGACGGAGAACCTTTGGAGATTCAGGATCAGGTGCATCTGTCAATCGTCCGCAGCGTAGGTGTCGTCCGTTGCCGGCGTGTCCACTACCTGGACACCGCCGCATGGCAAGAGAAGGAGGCCGCGCGTCGTGCTCGGCAGGTGTTGCCCAAACCTCCTAAGCAGCGCTTTCGGTTGCGAGGCACTGCGGCCGCCTGACGGCTGTAAGACGACCGAGTTCCGTCAGCGCAACTTTGCGCAGACGGCCGAGCACAGTCGAAACCCAGCGGCGGGCGCCCTATTGCCAGCAGGGAAAGTTCTGTGCGCACGAAAAGTAAGTTCGCAAAGTACGCAGGTGCGCACAATTGCAGCGGAGCTGGCGGTCTCCAGGGTATTGGCAGCCCTAGCCCCCTCTCAGACGGCCGGGACCGCAAGGCAGATTCGGCGGGGTGCCTGTGGGGTTGTTGAGGTGGTGGCGAGCTGCGCAAGCTGAGCGGAGGCTGTCGCCGCCCTCCCAAGGGCCTAACTTCGCTTTGCAGGGCCATCGTCAACCGCCGTCAAGAATGTTGAGAGCGGTTGTGAGACTGCCGCCCGCCCTGCTGGTCGCCCGGCGCTGGCCTCCCTCGCGCCGTCCAGCAGATCCACCTCAGCCGCTGAATGAGGTCGCTCCTGCAGGGCCACCTATGCCGTCCACCCATCGCAGATAACGCGCCGGGTTTCGCAAGTTTTGCAAAAGCCGCGCATCGTTGCGGTGTCACGCGTGACGCACTTGCTACAGGGCTGATCCACCGGGGCGATTGCCAACGGTTGCCAGTGCTTTCCTGTGGTTTCCAGTCGCAGGTTTCCAGGCTGGTTTCCACGGTACCGGCGCGCCGGCCAGCGCCATCGCTGATTGGGGCAACCTGCATGAATTGGGCGCGAAAGAGCAACCCATGGGTAACCCACAGGTAACGGATCTGCGGTCGCGAGGCCCATCCATAGCCAGCCGCCACCTCTGCACCGGTCGGTGAACCGGTTGCTCCCAGGGGAATCGATGGGCTCATTGCCGCAGCCGTTGAACTCTTGCTGTGCAAGGGTTCCGCGTCGGTGCATACGGGCTGCAGTTCGCTAGCGCGCTGCTAGCCGGTCAAAGCCGCAGCTTGGCCAAAAGAAAGGGACTGCTCATTTCTGAGCCGTCCCCCGGGTAAATCTGGGCAAAACCTGCCATGGGTGGCGATGCGCAAGAGAAGGCACGGCGCGTTGCGGTCTATTGCCATCAGCCGCCGGCATGTCGATCGACCGGGCCTGTCGGCGTTCTGTCCGGGTTCTGTCCGCACGCGATGCGGACAAGATGCGGACATGGCGAGCCAGCACCTGCTGCTCGGGCCGGGGTTGGGTGAACCGATCAGGCCGCTTTGAACGCCAGGACCTTGGCCCCAGCCCTGAGCTGGTCCAGGTAGTCGGCCCAGGTCTGCATCATCAGCCTGCGCTGCTCCATGTACTCGGCGCGGTCATAGGCTGAGCCCAGGGGGCCGCTCTTGCCGTGCGCGAGTTGGGCCTCGACCACCTCGGGGTCAATGCCGTGGATGATCTCGGCCATCATCGTGCGAGCCATCGCGCGGAAGCCATGGGCCACATGCTCATCGCCGGAAAAGTCCAGGCGCCGCAGGGCCGCGTTCAGCGTGCCGTCGCTCATCGGCCGCTCGCCGGTGCGCGCCGACGGGAACACATACACCCCATGCCCGGTAAGCGGCTTCAGCGCGGTCAGCAGCGCCAGCGATTGCCGAGCCAGCGGCACCAGGTGCGGCCGGCCGTTGAGCTTGCCATGGGCCGTGCGCTTCATCGCCGCCGCCGGGATGGTCAGCAGCGCCGCGTCCAGATCGATCCAGGCCCACTCCATCGCCCTCACGTTGCCGGGGCGCTGGAAGATGAGCGCGGAGAGCTGCAGGGCCGCCCGGGTGGTCGGCTGGCCGGTGTAGCCATCAATGGCGCGCAGCAGCTCGCCCGCCTTCACCGGATCGGTGACGGCCGCGAAGTTCTCCGCGATGTGCGGCTTGAGCGCGCCGCGCAGATCGGCCGCCGGATTGCGCTCGCAGCGCCCGGACTGCACACCGAAGCGGAACACCTGGCCAGCCTGCGACAGCAGGTCCTGCGCCGTACTGAGGATGCCCTTGCTCTCGGCCTTCTTCAGCACGGCCAGCAGCGCCGGCGCCTTGATCGAGTCGAGTGGCAGCGTGCCCAGATGCGGGAACAGGTGCTTCTCCGAGGAGCGCAGCCACTTCGCCGCATGGCTAGGGCTCCAGGTGTCGGCCTGGAGCTTGTGGAACTCGCGGGCCACCGCCTCGAAGGTGTTCGCGTTGCTGGTGCTGCTGGCGATCTTCTCGGCCTTGCGAGCCTGGACGGGGTTGACGCCGGCCTGCCGGGCCATGCGGGCAGCGTCCCGGGCCACCCGCGCAGTCTTCAGGGTCACCTCGGGATAGCTGCCCAGCGCCAGGCGCGACTCCTTGCCGTCCGGGTAGAACTTCCAGAACCAGCGCTTGCTGCCGTTGGGGGCCACCTCCAGGTACAGGCCGCCGCCATCGGTCAACCTTCGGCGCTTCAGGTCTGGCGGGCAAGAGGCGTTTTTGCAGGCGGCTTCGGTCAGCGTTGGCATGGCGGTGTCCCGGTGTCCCGGTCATTCGGGGAACGATGGTGTCCCGGTCGCCACGGTTGTCCCGGTGGCTGTGCCCCGGTTTGCCCCGGTCGGGCCGAAACGTTCCCCGGAATGTTCCCCGCTTTGCGATGCGCTGTAAAGCGCCGTCGTGATCCAACGTGACATGAAAAAAGGCCCCAAGTCGTTGATTTACTTGGGGCCTTGCTTCTTTGTGAACCGTCGTGATTCACTGTTCTGGAGGAGAGGGGGGGATTCGAACCCCCGAGACGTTTCCGTCCGCCTGATTTCGAGTCAGGTACATTCAACCACTCTGCCACCTCTCCGAATTCTGGTGTCCCAGCAAGCTTGTCTTGCTGCGAGTTGAGCCCGCTAGTATAGCGGACTTTTTTCGGTTTCCAAGTCTTTGCTGGCTTTTCAGCCGCGCAAGACCTCGGCACCGCCCAGATAGCGGCGCAACACCTCGGGCACCGTGATGCTGCCGTCGGCGTTCTGATAGTTCTCCAGCACGGCCACCAGGGTGCGGCCGACCGCCAGACCGGAGCCATTGAGTGTGTGCACCAGCTCGTTCTTGCCCTGGGCGTTCTTGAAGCGGGCCTGCATGCGGCGCGCCTGGAAGCCTTCGCAGTTCGAGCAGGAGCTGATCTCGCGGTAGGTGTTCTGTGCCGGCACCCAGACCTCGAGGTCATAGGTCTTGGTCGAG
This sequence comes from Paucibacter sp. M5-1, assembly GCF_027498415.2. Lineage (NCBI taxonomy): Bacteria > Pseudomonadati > Pseudomonadota > Betaproteobacteria > Burkholderiales > Sphaerotilaceae > Roseateles > Paucibacter sp. M5-1. The sequence continues at coordinate 5,679,911 of NZ_JAPZLM020000001.1, read as the reverse complement.
CCGAAGCCCATATCGCCGGTGCACAGCGTCAGCACGCGATAGGGCAGGCCCAGCTTCTGCAGGATGGCCTCGGCGTGGCCGACCATCTCCTCCAGCGCCTCGTAGCTCTTGTCAGGATGGGTGATCTGCACCATCTCGACCTTGTCGAACTGATGCTGGCGGATCAGGCCGCGGGTGTCACGGCCGGCGCTGCCCGCTTCCGAACGGAAGCAGGGGCTGTGAGCGGTCAGCTTGATCGGCAGCGCGGACTCATCCAGCACCTGCTCGCGCACGGTATTGGTCAGCGAGATTTCCGAGGTCGAGATCAGGTACTGCTCGGCCGCCTCTTCATCGCCGCCACGCAGCACCCAGAACATGTCTTCCTTGAACTTGGGCAGCTGGCCCGTGCCTTCCAGCACCTCGCGGTTGACGATGTAAGGCGTGTAGCACTCGGTGTAGCCGTGTGCCTCGGTCTGCGTGTCCAGCATGAACTGCGCCAGCGCCCGATGCAGCTTGGCGACCTTGCCGCGCATGAAGGTGAAGCGCGAGCCGCTGAGCTTGGCCCCTAGCTCGAAGTCCAGGCCCAGGGCCGCGCCCAGGTCCACATGGTCCTTGAGCTCGAAGTCGAAGGTCCGGGGAGTGCCCCAGCGGCGCACTTCCACATTGCCGCTCTCGTCGGCTCCGACCGGCACGCTCTCATGCGGCAGATTGGGCACGCTCATCAGCATGGTGTTGAGTTCCTGCTGGATCGCGTCCAGGCGCTCGGCGCCGGCCTTGAGCTCATCGCCGATACCGCCGACCTCGGCCATCACGGCCGAGGCGTCTTCACCCTTGCCCTTGAGCATGCCGATCTGCTTGGACAGGCTGTTGCGGCGGGCCTGCAGTTCCTCGGTGCGCATCTGCACGCTGCGGCGCGAGGTCTCCAGCGCCTGATAGCGCTCGACATCGAGAAAGGCTTGCGGGCTCTTGCGGGTGTTCAGGCGCGCGACCACGGCGTCGAGGTCTTTGCGCAGCAGGGTGATGTCCAGCATGGGGTGTCCTTGGTGTTCGTTCGATTCTATGAAAGCAAAACGGCGCCTCGTGCAGGCGCCGCGTCATGCGATAGGCGCCCGCTTCAAGATCGGGAGGAACTGTGCTCGGCCATCGACTTGTCGCCCAGACCCAGCGGCAGCGGGAAGCGCACATGCTCCTCGACCCCGGGCAGGCTGCGCACCGCGGTGGCGCCGAGCGCACGCAGGCGCGTGATCACCGCCTGCACCAGCACATCGGGGGCCGAGGCGCCGGCCGTCAGGCCCACACGCGAGCGGCCCTCCAGCCACTCGAGCCGCAGATCCTCGGCCGCATCGACCATATAGCCGGGCGTGCCCAGGCGCTCGGACAGCTCGCGCAGGCGGTTGCTGTTGGAGCTGGTCGGGCTGCCGACCACGATCACCACATCGACCTGGGGCGCCAGCACCTTGACGGCATCCTGGCGGTTCTGCGTGGCGTAGCAGATGTCCTGCTGCTTGGGCTCGCGCACCTGCGGAAAGTGCCGCTTGACCGCCGCCAGGATCTCGGCGGCATCGTCGACGCTCAAGGTGGTCTGGGTCACGACCGCCAGCTTGGCGGGGTCCTTGACACGCACATGGGCCACGTCACCGACCTCCTCGACCAGGTAGATGCCGTCGCTCAACTGGCCCATCGTGCCCTCGACCTCGGGGTGTCCCTTGTGGCCGATCATGATGAACTCATAGCCCTCGCGATGCAGCTTGGCCACCTCGACATGGACCTTGGTCACCAGCGGACAGGTCGCGTCAAAGACCTGGAAGCCGCGCTGGGCTGCCTCCTGGCGTACCGCTTGGCTGACACCGTGGGCGCTGAACACCAGGGTGGCGCCGGGCGGCACCTCGGCCAGGTCCTCGATGAAGATCGCGCCGCGCGCCTTCAGGTCGTTGACCACATAGGTGTTGTGCACGATCTCGTGGCGCACATAGATCGGCGAGCCGAACTTGACGAGCGCGCGCTCGACGATCTCGATGGCCCGGTCGACGCCGGCGCAGAAGCCACGCGGTTCGGCCAGGATGACTTCTTGGGGTTCGATCGGGCTCATCACAGCACTCCGATCACATGGACTTCGAAGCTCACCGGCTGGCCGGCCAGCGGGTGGTTGAAGTCGAACAGCAGCCAGTCCTCGCCCAGCTCGCGCACCACGCCGCCATAGCCACCCCGGCCGTCGGGCGTCGGGAACTGGACCACGTCGCCGATGCTGTACGCCTCGTCCGGATCGCCGAGCTCGCGCATCAGGCTGCGCTTGATGCGCTGCAGCAGCTCCGGATTGCGTTCGCCAAAAGCCTCGCCCGGCGCCAGCTCGAACTGGGTGCGCGTGCCTTCGGGCAGGCCGATCAGGCGCGCCTCGATGGCGGGCGCGAGCTCGCCGGTCCCCAGCGACAAGGTGGCGGGCTTGTCGTCAAAGGTATTGATCAGGTCGCCGCCATCGGGCCCTGCGAGTCGGTAATGCAGGGTCAGAAAGGATCCGGCTTGGATAAGGTTCATGGCACTTTGTTCGATAGACTCGCCGGATTTTAAGGCCCCGCGCCGCCGCCCTGCCTGCCATGCCGCTCAATCACCTGCCGCCCGACGCGCGCCCGCGCGAAAAGTTGCTCGCGCGCGGCCCCCAGGCGCTGGCCGATGCCGAGTTGCTGGCCCTGCTCTTGCGGACTGGCATCCAGGGCCTGCCGGTGCTGCAGCTGGCGCAGCAGCTGCTCGACGACTTCGGCGGTTTCAGCGGCCTCTTGCATGCCGGCGTGGCCGATCTGGCGTGCGTCAAGGGCCTGGGTCCGGCCAAGCGCGCCGAGATTGCTGCCGTGCTGGAGATCGCGCGCCGTTCGCTGCTGCAGGAACTGGCGCAGCGGCCGGTGTTCGACGCCCCCGAGGCCGTCAAGCACTACCTGCGACTCAAGCTCGCGCCCCTGGGCCATGAGGTCTTCGCAGTGCTGTTTCTCGACGCCCAGCACCGCCTGATCGCGATGGAGGAGATGTTCCGGGGCAGCCTGACCCAGACCAGCGTCTACCCGCGCGAGGTCGTCAAGCGCGGCCTGGAGCTGGGCGCGGCCGCCGTGATCCTGGCCCACAACCACCCCTCCGGCGTGGCCGAGCCCTCGCGGGCCGACGAGCTGATGACCCAGGGGCTGAAGTCGGCGCTGGCGCTGCTGGACATGCGGGTGCTGGACCATTTCGTGGTGGGCAGCGCTGAGGTGATCTCGATGGCCGAGCGGGGCTTGCTGTGATGAATGGCAAGTCGCTGCGCAGCCTGCAGGATCTCAAAAGCCTGCAGCAAGAGCTGGCGCTGGCGCGTCGGCTGGCCGAGGAGCGCGCCGAGCGGGCCGCGGCGCAGGCACGGCTGCTGGAGCAGGAGCGGCGCATCTTCGAGCTGACGGTCGGCGATGTCATCGCGCTCAAGCCGACGCAGCAGCGGGTGCTGCACGAGCGCCGCCCCCCTGCCCCGGAGCCGCTGCAGCGCGAGGCCGACGAGCGGCTGGCGCTGCAGCAGGCGCTGTCGGACGATTTCGATGTCGACACCCTGCTGGAGACCGACGAGACCCTGTCGTTCCGGCGCCCCGAGATCAGCGCCGAGGTGGTGCGCAAGCTGCGCCGCGGCCATTGGGCGCTGCAGGCGCAGATCGATCTGCACGGCCTGCGCCGCGATCAGGCGCGCGAGGCCCTGGGCGGCTTTGTGCACGAGAGCGCGCGGCGCGGCCTGCGCTGCGTGCGTGTCGTCCACGGCAAGGGCAATGGCTCGCCAGGGCGCGAGCCGGTGCTGAAGGCCAAGGTCAGGCGCTGGCTGGTGCAGAAACAGGAGGTGCTGGCCTTTGTGCAGGCGCGAGCCAGCGATGGCGGCAGCGGGGCGCTGATGGTGCTGCTGCAGCAGGCCGGCTGATCAGATATTGCGCATCCAGTCGGCCGTGCCCATGAAGGACTCGGTCAGGCGCTGCTGCAAGGCAGGATCGAGCTCGCACTCGGCCATCGCCTGCGCCATGCAGGCCACCCATTGGTCGCGCTCGGCGATGCCGATCTTGAAGGGCATGTGGCGGGCGCGCAGGCGCGGGTGACCGAAGCGCTCGATGTAGTGGTCGGGCCCACCCAGCCAGCCGCACAGAAACCAGAACAGCTTGTCGCGCGCGCTGTCCAGGGCGCCCGGATGCGCGGCGCGCAGCTGGGCATAGCCGGGCTCCAGGTCCATCAGGTCATAGAAGCGGTCGACCAGGCGGCGCACCGCCGCCTCGCCGCCGACCCACGCGAAGGCCGTGGCCGGGGTGTTGCTGGAGTCCATCGCGCCCTCAGCCGAGCAGTTTCAGCGCCAGCGCCTTGATGCCCTGGGCCGCCTCGCTGCCCGGGAAATGCTCGAGCAGCAGCTGGCGCTTGAGCACCGCCTGGCGCACCGAGACATCGTTCCTGACCTCGCCCTGCAACTCCAGCTTGAAACTCTGGCCGGGGATGGCGGCGACAAAGCGTTGCAGCACCTGCTGCAGCTGGCCGCAAATCATCTTGCCCTCGCCGGCGCGCGAGGCCTGATTGACGACCAGGCCCACATGGCGGCGGTCCTGCTGGGTGGCCAGCACCTTGATGGTGGCGTAGGCGTCGGTCAGCGAGGTCGGCTCGGGCGTCGCCACCACCAGCACATCGCTGGCCAGCGAGACGGCGAACAGCACCACGTCCGAAATGCCGGCGCCGGTATCCAGCAGCACCCAGTCGAAGCGCGGCTTGACCAGCTCGACGATGTGGAGGAGCTTGTCACGCACCTCGGGCGTCAGCCGCGAGTACTCGACCATGCCCGAGCCGGCCAGCAGCACCGAGAAGCCGCCGGGCGCCGGCAGGATGGCCTGGTCCAGCGTGGCCTTGTCGGTGAAGACATCATGCAGGGTCAGCTTGGGGTGCAGGTTCAGCACCACATCCAGATTGGCCAGGCCCAGGTCGGCGTCCAGCACCAGCACCTTCTGGCCGCGGGCGGCCAGCGCGGCGGCCAGATTGGCCGTGACGAATGTCTTGCCCACGCCTCCCTTGCCGCTCGTGACGGCCAGCGTGCGGGCACCCGGGCGCAGCCTGGCGCCGGACGGGTTTGCAGCAGGTGTTGTTGTATTCATTCACTATCCTGTTGCGTTACAGCGAACAACATGCCTTTTTCCTCGGCACTGACCAGGGAGTCGGTTTGCGGCTCCAGGCAGGCGCGGTTGCGGCCTTCGGCCTTGGCGCGGTAGAGCTGGCGATCGGCCCGCTCTATCCACAGCAGGGACGAAGAGCGCACCCATTGCGGTGCAAAAGCACCGCCCAGGCTGACCGTGACCTGCAGCATCTGGCCCGTTGCCACCTCGACTTTCTGCTCGGCCACGCGTTCGCGCAGCCGCTCGGCCACCGTCGCGCCATAGGTGCTGGGACAGTTGGGCAGGATGATGGCGAACTCCTCGCCGCCGACCCGTGCCACCGTGTCCATCGGCCGCACCGTCTGCGCAATGCTGCGCGCCACCGCCTGTATCACCATATCGCCGGCGACATGGCCATAACTGTCGTTGACGGCCTTGAAATGATCGATATCCACCATCAGCAGCAGCGCAGGCTCGCCCGAGCGCGCGACCCGATCGACCTCGCGCGACAGCGACATCTCGAAGCTGCGACGGTTGACCAGGCCGGTCAGCGCGTCCTTGCTGGAGAGATCGCACAGTGCGTCCAGCAGGCCTTGCAGCCATGCGGCGCTGTAGGGCTCGGCCTCGGGCAGCAAGGCGCCGGCCTGCTGCAGCAGCTGCAAGGCCAGGTCCAGCTGCAGATCGCGAGCATTGATCAGCGAAGGGGGGTGTAGGCTTGAGTCCAAGAGGCTCCCGAAGGTGTGGCGGCAGTCTAGCAGGCGGGTTATCCCGCAGAGGGGCGGAAATAGTGAGGGGTTCACCCGGCTGTTCACACTATCTTGGGCACTGGCCACCACAGACACTGGCGGCGGATGCAAAATCAATCCAGCGTGCGCGGTGCGCACAAAACCAATGACAACCATGGCCGCTTCACCCAATAACGCCTCATCCACCGAAGCCATCGACCATGAGTTCAATTTCAGCCGCGCTGACTTTGACCGGGTGCGCCAGCTGATCTACAAACACGCCGGCATCAGCCTGCATGACGGCAAGCATGCGATGGTCTACAGCCGGCTCTCGCGCCGGCTGCGCGATACCGGCCACCGCAGCTTCGCCAGCTATCTGCAGTGGCTGGAGGCGGCCACCGGCCCGCAGGCGGACCAGGAATGGCAGGAGTTCGTCAACTGCCTGACCACCAACCTGACCTCCTTTTTCCGCGAAGACCATCACTTCCATGCGCTGGCCGAGGATCTGAAGCCACTGGCCGGCAAGCCGCTGCGCATCTGGTGCTGCGCCGCCTCGACCGGCGAGGAGCCCTACTCGATCGCGATCAGCTGCAGCGAAGCGCTGGGCAGCAGCGCCTCGGTGCAGATCGTCGCCAGCGATATCGACACCAATGTGCTGAACACCGCGCGACGCGGCGTCTACAACGCCGACGCCCGCGGCCTGTCGCCGCAGCGCCTGAAGAACTTCTTCATGCGCGGCACCGGTGCCAACGAGGGCCGCATCCGCGTCAAGCCCGAGTTGCAGAAATGGATCGAGTTCCGCAGCCTGAATCTGATGGACCAGCAATGGTCGCTGGGCGACCCCTTCCAGATCGTGTTCTGCCGCAATGTGATGATTTATTTCGACGCGCCCACGCAGCGCAAGGTGCTGGAGCGCATCCACCGGGTCATGAAACCCCATGGCCTGCTGTTCGTCGGCCATTCCGAGAATTTCACCGAGTCGCGCGATCTGTTCCGGCTGCGCGGCAAGACGATCTACGAAAAGGTCTGAGCGCGCGCCGCTCAAGAACTCCCCACCCTGGCCGATAAAGAATGATGAGCACGCCCCAGACCCAAGCCGGCAACGCCGGTGTGATCTCCAGCGGTGCAGGCGCGGCGCGCGTGGCGCAACTGAAGGCGCAGACGCGCAAGCAGGGCGAAGCCTCGTTCTTCTTCTACGACGCCCACTTCAAGAATGCGGCGGTCAAGATCCTGCCCGGCGAGTATTTCGTCGACAACGAAGACATCCTGGTGATGACCACGCTGGGCTCCTGCATCGCCGCCTGTCTGTGGGACCGGCATGCGATGGTTGGCGGCATGAACCACTTCATGCTGCCCGAGGGCGCCGGCGACTCGGGCCGCTACGGCTCGTTCGCGATGGAGTTGCTGATCAACGAGATGATGAAGCGCGGTGCGGCCAAGAGTCGGATGGAAGCCAAGATCTTTGGCGGCGGCGCGGTGATTGCCGGCATGAACACCATCAATGTCGGCGAGCGCAACACCAATTTCGTGATCGACTATCTGAAGACCGAGCGCATCCCCATCGTCTCCAAGGACGTGTTGGACGTCTATCCGCGCAAGGTCTGCTTCCTGCCGCACAGCGGCAAGGCCATGGTCAAGCGCCTGGCCCCCACCAATACCGATGCGCTGGTTCAGCAGGACCGCGCCGCCGCCCAGAAGGCTCAGCCGGTGGTCGCCACGGGCGGCTCCGTCGATCTGTTCTGAGCTCGCGACCCCGAGGAGAAGTAAATGGCCAAGACCAAAGTGGTGGTGGTGGATGATTCGGCGCTGGTGCGCTCCATCCTCACCGAGATCATCAATCGCCAGTCCGATATGGAGTGCATCGGCGCCGCCGCCGACCCGCTGGTGGCGCGCGAGATGATACGTAACCTGAACCCGGACGTCATCACGCTCGATGTCGAGATGCCCAAGATGGACGGGCTCGACTTCCTGCAGCGGCTGATGCGCTTGCGGCCGATGCCGGTCGTGATGGTGTCGACGCTGACCGAGCGCGGCGCCGAGGTCACGATGAAGGCGCTGGAGCTGGGGGCGGTGGACTTTGTCGCCAAGCCCAAGATCGGTGTGGCCGACGGCATCCGCCAGCTGGCCGACGACATCACCGACAAGATACGCATCGCGTCCAAGGCCCATATCCGTCGGGCACCGGCCGCCGCCGCGCCGACGGCCGGTGGCGCGCCGGCGGCGCCAGCCAAGCCGGTGACGATGGCCAGCCTGGGCCGCATGTCGACCGAGAAGATCATCTTCATCGGCGCCTCCACCGGCGGCACCGAGGCGACCAAGGACGTCTTGATCAATCTGCCGGCCGACTGCCCAGCCGTCGTGATCACCCAGCACATGCCGCCGGGCTTCACCAAGAGCTATGCGGCGCGGCTGGACGGCCTGTGCCGCATCCGCGTCAAGGAAGCGCAGGACGGCGAGCGCATCCTGCCCGGCCACGGCTATATCGCGCCGGGCGGCTTCCATCTGAGCGTCGAGCGCTCGGGCGCCAACTACATCGCCCGCGTGCAGGACGGTGAGCCGGTGAACCGCCACAAGCCCTCGGTCGAGGTGCTGTTCCATTCGGCGGCCCGCGTGGTCGGGCCGAACGCGCTGGGCGTGATGCTGACCGGCATGGGCGCCGACGGCGCCAAGGCCATGAAGGTCATGAAGGACGCCGGCTCCTACAACTTCGTGCAGGACGAGGCCACCTGCGTGGTGTTCGGCATGCCGCGCGAGGCCATCGCCGCCGGTGCGGCCGACGAGGTGCTGCCGCTGCAGCAGATCGCGCCGCGCCTGATCGAGCGTCTGCGCAGCACCTCGGGCATGTCGCTGAACCGGGTTTGACCGGCGCGGCGCTCAGGCGTCGAGAAACAGCGACTGCAGATCGCTCAGGAAGTCAAAGCCGCGCGCGGTCGGCGTCAGCCGTGCCGGGTCGGCTTCGAGAAGGCCCTTGGCACGCGCCTGCTCCAGCGCCTTGGCGATGCTGGACGGCGGCAGGCCGGTGCGCTCCAGGTACTGCGTCAGCGGCACGCCCTCGCGCAGGCGCAGCGCATTGAGCATGAACTCGAAGGGCAGTTCGCGGCGGCCAACCTCGTTTTCATTCGACACCGCCTGGCCCTCGGCGGCCTTGGCCATATAGCCGGCCGGCTCGCGCCAGCGCACCTGGCGCAACACACGGTGCGGGAAGCTCAGCTTGCTGTGCGCGCCGGCGCCTATGCCCAGATAGTCGCCGAACTGCCAGTAGTTCAGGTTGTGGGCGCAGCGGTGCGTCGGCTTGGCATAGGCCGAGACCTCATAGCGCTCCATGCCCAGCGCGCCGGTGCGTGCGGTGATCAGGTCCAGCATCTCGCTGGCCAGATCGGGGTCGGGCAGCTGCTCGGGCGGCCGCGTCGCGAACACCGTGTTCGGCTCTATCGTCAGGTGATAGACCGACAGATGGGGTGACGCATAGGCCAGCGCGGTATCGAGTTCGAGCGCCAGTTCGTCCAGGCTCTGGCCCGGCAGCGCATACATCAGATCGATATTGAAGGTCTCGAAGCAGCCGGCCGCCTCGGCAATCGCGGCCTTGGCCTGGTCGGCGTTGTGCACGCGGCCCAGGGCCTTTAGCTTGGCATCGTCAAAGCTCTGCACGCCGATCGACAGCCGCGTCACGCCGGCCTCGCGAAAGCCCTTGAAGCGGTCACGCTCGAAGGTGCCCGGGTTGGCCTCCAAAGTGATCTCGCAGCCGGGCTCCAGCGGCAGGCGGGCGCGCAGGTCCGAGATCAACTCGGCAATCTGCTCCGGCGCGAACAGGCTGGGCGTGCCGCCGCCGATGAAGATGCTGACGACCGGGCGGCCCCAGATCAGCGGCAGCGCCGCCTCGAGATCGGCGCGCAGGGCCGCCAGGTACTCGCGTGCCGTCTCGGCCGGCAGTTCCTTGCCGCCCTGCCATTCATGCGAGTTGAAATCGCAGTAAGGGCATTTGCGCAGGCACCAGGGCAGGTGCACATAGAGCGACAGCGGCGGCAAGGCGGCCAGGCTCAGGGTGCCAGGGCGCATCAGCTTGATCACATCGGCCATCGCGTCAGCCCAGGTGCCAGGTCTCGCGCATCTGCGTCGCCAGATCGGCGGCGGCCAGGGCCCGGTGGCTCAGCGCGTTCTTCTCCGCCGCGCTGAGCTGTGCGACGCTGCGGCCCAGCGAGGGGATGAAGAGCAGCGGGTCATAGCCGAAACCGCCCTCGCCGCTCAAGGCCGGCAAGACCTGACCCTGCCAGCGCCCCATCGCGATCAGCGGCTCGGGATCCTGCGCCGAGCGCACCGCCACCAGCGCGCAGACAAAGCGGGCCGCGCGCTGCTCGACGCCGGCCAGCTGCTCCAGCAGCACGGCGTTGTTCTCGGCATCGCTCTTGGGTCGGCCGAACAGCGTCGCATAGCGGGCCGACAGCACGCCCGGTGCGCCGCCGAGCGCCTCGACCGCCAGGCCCGAATCGTCGGCCAGCGCCGGCAGGCCGCTGAGCTGGGCCGCATGGCGGGCCTTGGTCAGCGCGTTCTCGACAAAGCTGTCGAAGGGCTCCTCGGCCTCGGGGATGCCGAGGCTGCCCTGCGTGACGAGTTCGACGCCCAACGGCGCGAACAGCGCCTGCAGCTCGGCGAGCTTCTTGGCGTTGTTGGACGCCAGCACAATCGTCTTCATGCCGACAGCGCCACCTTCTGCGCGGCCAGCAGCTCGCGAATGCCCTTCTCGGCAAGGTCGAGCAAGGCATTCATCTCGGCGCGGGTGAAGGCCACGCCCTCGGCCGTGCCCTGCAGCTCGACAAAGCCGCCGGCTCCGGTCATCACGACATTCATATCGGTATCGCAGCTCGAATCCTCGGTGTACTCGAGGTCCAGCAGCGGCCGACCCTCCAGCATGCCCACCGAGATCGCCGCCACCGCATCCTTGATCGGCGAAGCGCTGATCTTGCCCTGGGCGATCAGCCAGCTGACCGCGTCATGGGCGGCCACATAGGCGCCGGTGATCGCGGCGGTGCGGGTGCCGCCATCGGCCTGGATCACATCGCAGTCCAGCGAGATGGTGCGCTCGCCCAGCAGCTTCAGGTCGAACACGCAGCGCAGCGAGCGGCCGATCAGGCGCTGGATCTCCTGGGTGCGGCCGCTTTGCTTGCCGCGCGCGGCCTCGCGGTCGCCGCGGGTGTGGGTGGCGCGCGGCAGCATGCCGTACTCGGCGGTGACCCAGCCCTCGCCGGAGCCGCGCTTGTGCGGCGGCACTTTTTCCTCGACCGAGGCGGTGCACAGCACCTTGGTCTCGCCGAACTCGACCAGCACCGAGCCCTCGGCATAGCGGGTGTAGTGGCGCGTCAGGCGCACGGGGCGCAGCGCATCGGCCGCGCGTCCGGCGGAGCGCGGCGCGTCGTTGATCTTGCTCATCGAAAATCCTTCAGGTTCTACTTTTGCTTGGAGGCGCTGCGCTGCCGGGCCTGGGCTATGGCCTCGTTGATCTCGCGCACCGATCGGTCGATCTCGGCCTCGTCCAGTTCGCCGCTCTTGCGCTCCTGCGCCTGGAGGGCGGCGGCCGCAGCCTGTATTGTCGAGGCGAAGCCCTCGTCGCCGAGGTCCTGGGTGGAGATGGCGCCCTCGGGCTCATCCTCGCCCTCCCACTCGACGGCCAGCGCGGTGACATTGTCGCAGCGCGGCCCGCCATTGCGCAGCGCCTGCTCGACCAGCTCCGGCACCGCATCGGCAATCGGCAGTGCGGCCAGCTGCGACACCAGCTCCGGGTCGCCCACCGTGCCCCACAGACCGTCGGAGCACAGCAGCAGCCTGTCCCCCGGCTCCAGCGCCAGCGGCCCGCTGATGTCCACCATCGGCTTGCCCGGGCTGCCCAGGCAGGTGAACAGCACATTGCGATTGAAGCGCTCGGCCCCGCTCGCGCTGCGGCCCAGCGCCTCCTGCAGCTCGGAATAGGAGTGGTCGCGGGTACGGGCGATCAGATGGCCGGCGCGCACCATATAGAGCCGCGAGTCGCCGCAATGGGCCCAGAACACATAGCCCCCCTGCAGCACGCAGGCGACCACGGTGGTGCGCGGCGTGTCGCCCAGGTTCTTGTCGGTGCCGTAGCGCAGCAGGGTCTGATGCGCGATCAGCACCGCGTCTTGCAGAAAGCGCGCCGGGTCGGCCAGGGTCGGCTTGGCATCGCGCTGGAACATCGCCGCCAAGGTCTGCAAGGTGATCTGCGCGGCCACCTCACCCTCGGGGTGGCCACCCATGCCGTCGGCCAGCGCGAACAGCCCGGCCTCGCGGGTGTAGCAGTAACCCATGCGGTCTTCGTTCTTCTCCCGGCCACCGCGTCGGCTGACCTGGTAGATGCCGAATTTCACGCCTTCGCCCCAGTCTTGAGATTCTCGAGCTGCAGCTTCAAGCGTTCGCTGAAGCTCAGCTTGGTGTAGCGCCTCTCGGTCTCACGGGCCAGTTCCTTTTGCAGCGCGAACACGCTTTGCGGCCGCGACAAGGGGTCCAGCGACATGCACCACTCCGTCACCTCGATCAGGTTGTCGGAATAGACATTGCGCAGGCGCGACAGGCTCAGCGCCAGCCGGTCCTTCTCCAGGCGCTGCGGCGCATCGTTGGGCGGATAGCCCTGCATGCCGGCGTAGATGCAGGCACCGATCGCGTAGATGTCGGTCCAGGGGCCCAAGGAGCCATCGCGGCGGTACATCTCGGGCGCGGCGAAGCCGGGCGTGTACATGGGCCGGATGAAATTGCCTTCCTTGCTCAGCACCTCGCGCGCGGCGCCGAAGTCCAAGAGCACGGCCTTGTTGTCGTTGGTGATGAAGATATTGGCCGGCTTGATGTCCAGGTGCAGCATCTTGTGCTGATGGACGATGCGCAGGCCGCGCAGGATCTCGTCGTAGAGGCTGCGGATGGTTGACTCGCGGAACACCTTGTCGCGCTTGAGGTCGCGGGCCGTGACGATGAAGTCCTGCAAGGTGTCGCCTTGCAGATAGTTCATCACCATGTAGACGGTTTCGTTCTCGCGCAGGAAGTTCAGCACCGAGACCACGCTGGGATGCGAGATCTGCGCCAGCGAGCGGCCTTCCTCGAAGAAGCTGCGCAAGCCGAGTCGGTACAGCGGTTGCTTCTCGGGCTTGACGCGCGGCGTCAGTTCTCCGGGCGAGCGCTCGGCCAGGCTGGAAGGCAGGTATTCCTTCAGGGCAACGAGGTGGTGCTCGGGGTCTTCGGCCAGATAGACAACACCGAATCCGCCTGCTGCCAGCTTCTTGATGATCTGGTAGCCCCCTACCACCGTACCCGCAGGCAAGGGCGCCGGTTTCGGCTTTGACATAATCGCGTTTTGATTGCTACACCGATTGCGAGATGCCAGTCTACAGCATGACGGGTTATGCCAGCGCCAGCTCGCAGCCCTCTTCCCACAGTGAAACCGGCACTCAAACCGGCGCGAGCGTGACGGTTGAACTCCGATCGGTCAATGGGCGTTTTCTCGACCTTGGCTTTCGCATGCCCGAGGATTTGCGCGGCCTGGAGCCGGCGCTGCGCGAGCTGCTGACCGCAGGCTTGAAGCGCGGCAAGGTCGAGATGCGCATCAACACCCAGCGCGAGGGTGACAACACCTGGCCCCAACCGCAGCCCGAGCAGCTCAACCGGCTGGCCCGCCTGGAGTCCACCGTGCAGGGCTGGCTGCCCAAGGCACAGGGCCTGTCGGTGCACGAGATCATGCAGTGGTGCAAGGGCGGCGGTGTCACCGAAAAACTGGACGAGGCCACCTTGGAGGCCGCACGCCGCTGCGTGTCAGGTCTTGCCGAGGCACGCGAGCGCGAGGGCGAGAAGCTGGTTGCCATCCTGATGGAGCGCATCGGCCGGCTGCGCGAACTGGCCACCCAGGCCGAGCCGCTGGTGCCGGCCGTCGTGCAGCGCCAGCAGCAGCGCTTTCTGGAGCGCTGGCAGGAGGCCCTGGTCGCGACCGGCGCGGGCCAGAGCATCCCCGAGGATGCGCTGCGCGAGCGCGCCCTCAACGAGGCTGCCGCCTATGCGATCCGCATCGATGTGGCCGAGGAATTGGCCCGCCTGCGCGCCCACCTGGAAGAGATCGCACGGTTGCTGAAAAAAGGCGGCGAGATCGGCAAGCGTCTTGACTTCTTGATACAGGAGTTGCATCGCGAAGCCAACACCCTGGGCTCGAAATCCGCCGCGCTGGAGCTGACCAATGTCTCGGTCGAGATGAAGGTGGCGATCGAGCAGATGCGCGAGCAGGTCCAAAACATTGAATAGTGTTTTTGGGGGTCCAAGACTTCCCGCAAACACCTCGTAACCTGTTGATTAGTAATTTATTTTGTCCCAATCCATCCCAGAACCTTGCAGCGAAGCGCGCGCGTCCTGTGGGGTTTGTTGTGGGGGTTTTCAGGATTTTCGCCTGTGCGAGCGACGGCCCAAAAAAAGACTCCACAAGCTCCACAGGAGCAAATGGGAATGGTCAAGCAACAAAGACCTCTCACCGACCGAGAACTGAAAGCGCTCCTTGCCAACGGTGCCATTGATCGAAGCGTTGGCGAGGGCCTGACCTTCGTCGCCAGCACGACGGCGGCTCGCAACGGCAAAGCGACTTGGGTCCTGCGGTTTCGCTTGAACAACCGCGCCCGCGAAAAGGTGCTTGGCCGCTACCCTGAGTTGTCACTGAAGGACGCCCGAGAGCAGGCCCGCAAGGATCGTGCGCAAGTCGAGCAAGGCGTCGATGTGGCAATGGTGAAGCAGGCGATCAAAGCACGCCTGAACGAGGCCGCGACGGTGCAGAGTCCCGGAGAGCACTGGCATGCACGCCACATCCAGCCGATGTACGCGGGAGCACTTGAAACCGTCCTGGAATGGAAAAACCCCGTAAACCAATGATTTACGGGGTTTCTTGGTATGCCTTGGGACTGTACGACACAGTCACTTGGCGGAGTCGGAGAGATTCGAACTCTCGATGCAGGTTTTGCCCACATACTCCCTTAGCAGGGGAGCACCTTCGGCCACTCGGTCACGACTCCAGCTGAGCCTCGCATTCTATACGAAGAATTCGAGGCTTCAAGGAAAATCAGGCAGAAATTTCCTGATCCAGGTCGAAGGCCTTGTGCAGCGCACGCACCGCCAGCTCCATGTACTTCTCGTCGATCACGACCGAGGTCTTGATTTCGCTGGTGCTGATCATCTGGATATTGATGCCCTCTTCGCTCAGTGCGCGGAACATCTTGGACGCAACGCCCACATGCGAGCGCATGCCTATGCCGACGATGGAGACCTTGCAGATCTTCGGGTCGCCCAGCACCTTGGCAGCCTGGGTGGCCGGGCCGACGGTGCTCTCCAGCAGTTCCATCGTGCGCGCGTAATCGTTGCGGTGCACGGTGAAGCTGAAGTCGGTCTTGCCGTCCTGCGAGACGTTCTGGATGATGACGTCGATGTCGATATTGGCCTCGGCCACCGGGCCCAGGATCTGGAAGGCGATGCCGGGCTTGTCCGGCACGCCCAGCAGGGTCACCTTGGCTTCGTCACGGTTGAAGGCGATGCCCGACACGACGGCTTGTTCCATTTTTTCGTCCTCTTCAAAACTGATCAGGGTGCCGGACTTGGCTTCCTCGTTGATATCGATGTCCCAGGGCGTGAAGCTCGACAGCACGCGCAGCGGCACGCGGTACTTGCCGGCGAACTCGACCGAGCGGATCTGCAGGATCTTGGAGCCCAGCGAGGCCATCTCCAGCATCTCTTCGAAGCTGATGGTGTGCAGGCGGCGCGCCTCGGGCACGATGCGCGGGTCGGTGGTGTAGACACCGTCCACATCGGTGTAGATCAGGCACTCGTCGGCCTTCATCGCAGCGGCGATGGCCACGGCCGAGGTGTCGGAGCCGCCACGACCCAGGGTCGTGATGTTCTGATCTTCGTCAACGCCCTGGAAGCCGGCGATCACGACGACCTTGCCGGCGGCCAGATCGGCGCGCACGCGCGCGTCATCGATGCTCTCGATGCGGGCCTTGGTGTGCGAGGAATCGGTCTGCACCGGCACCTGCCAGCCTGTGTAGCTGACAGCTTCCAGGCCCTCGGCCTGCAGCGCGATCGCCAACAGGCCGACCGAGACCTGCTCACCGGTGGCGGCAATCATGTCCAGCTCGCGATTCAACTCGGGGCTGGACGAGGCCGGCGCCAGCTCCTTGGCCAGGCCCAGCAGGCGGTTGGTCTCGCCGCTCATCGCCGAGGGCACGACCACCATCTGATGCCCGGCGCGCGCCCATTTGGCGACGCGCTTGGCCACATTGCGGATGCGCTCGGTGGACCCCATCGAGGTCCCGCCGTATTTGTGAACTATCAGTGCCATGGGGATTCTTCAACGCGGGGGTCGAGGCCCTGAATCGGGCAAGGGGTGCGCCGCGGTCGCAGCCCACGATTCTAGCTGCCGCACCGCAGCAATCGACGCCCGGGGCGTTACATGCGAGGCACAGGACGCCAGTCCAGGCTCAGTTGCGGCTCGCCCGGCCGGGCAAGACAGCGCGCATCCGGGCCCAGCCCGGGCACGAACAGCAGTTGCTCGTCCGCATAGAGCAAGGGAGCATTGCGCTGCCAGGCCGGCAGGGCCGCGCTCTGAAACGCCTTCTTCAGGCTGCGCGGCAGGCCGGCCGGATGGCGCTGGAACTGCTCACCCCCCTCGCGCGGGCGCATCACCAGCGATGCCAGGCTCGCGGCGGCCACGCCACCGCGCTCGACGGCTTCAACAATCCACTCTCCCTGCCAGGCCGGCACGGGATGGACACCGGGCCGCCCCAGATTCAGTTCGACCACAGGCGCCGCGGTCGCAGCCGGCGTAGGGACATACTGCAGGCGCCACCGATACAGCCTCAGCGAAGCGCCGGCGCAAGGCCAGGCCCCCTGCCCTGCGCTCGACTCGTGCAACAGCCGCTGCACCAGGCTGGCCGGTGCCGGTCGGCCGAGCCGGGCGCGCAACCAGGCCCGCAAGGCATTGCTGGCGCGTGCCGGCGACAGGGCCAGCAGACCCGCCATGTCCAGGCCCTCGGGGCCGACGAGTTGCGCCAGATCCGCAGCGGCCATCTCATGCTGCAAGGCCAAGGCCTGTTGCGCCCATTCGGCCGTCCGGGCCAGGCTGGCTTCGGTGGATGGAAAAGCCTGGCTCAGCCCCGGCCACACCTGCAAACGCAGGCGGTTGCGGGCGTAGCGAGGGTCGCCATTGCTGTCGTCATCGATGTAGTCCAGGCCATGGGCGTGCAGATAGGCCTCGATGGCCTCGCGCGGCTGCGCCAGCCAGGGTCGGGCCCAGAGCAGGCCATCGCGCCATTGCTGCGCCGGCATCGCCGCCAGGCCGGCCACGCCGGCGCCGCGCAGGGCCTGCAGCAGCAGGGTTTCGGCCTGATCACGGCGATGCTGGGCCAGCAGCAGCAGATCGGCGCCGGCCGCCTGGGCCATCATGCTCAGCGCCGCATAACGACCCTCGCGGGCCCAGGCCTCGACGCTTTGCGCCGCCGCCGGCGCGCCGTCCAGACGCTGCGACAGCAGGCGCAAGGGCAGCCCCGAGGCGGCCCAGCGCTCGCATTGCCGCTCGCAGTGAGCCAGCCAATCGTCCGCATGGGCGCTAAGCCCGTGATGCACATGCAGGGCCACGACCTCGAGACCGAGTTCGCCGGCCCGACGGGCCGTCGCATGCAGCAAGGCGGTGGAATCGCGGCCGCCGCTGTAGGCAACCGCTACACAGCGGCGCGACTGAGGCTCAGCGGCTCTTGGTGTCGGTGAAGCGACCATAGGCTTGCAGGCGCTCATAACGGCGCTCCAGCAATTCCTTGGGCTTCAGATCGCTGACCTGGCGCAGCGCATCGGACAGCGCACGCTTCAGATAGGAGGCCATGGCCTTGGTGTCGCGGTGAGCGCCACCGACCGGCTCGTTGACGATCTTGTCGATCAGGCCCATGGCCTTCAGGCGGTGGGCGGTGATGCCCAGCGCATCGGCCGCTTCGGCCGCACGTTCGGCGCTCTTCCAGAGAATCGACGCGCAACCTTCCGGCGAAATCACCGAATAGGCGGCGAACTGCAGCATCAGCACCTGGTCGGCCACGCCGATGGCCAGCGCGCCGCCAGAGCCACCCTCGCCGATCACGGTGGCGATGATGGGCACTTCCAGCTGGGCCATCTCGAAGATATTGCGGCCGATCGCTTCCGACTGGCCACGCTCCTCGGCACCGATGCCGGGATAGGCGCCCATGGTGTCGATGAAAGTAAAGACCGGCAGACCGAATTTCTCGGCCAGCTTCAGCAGGCGCAAGGCTTTGCGATAGCCCTCGGGGCGCGGCATGCCGAAGTTGCGCTTGGTGCGCTCCTTCGAGTCGGCGCCACGCTGGTGGCCGATGACCATGCAGGCCTGGCCGTTGAAGCGGGCCAGGCCTCCGACGATGGCGGCATCGTCGGCGTAGTGGCGATCACCGTGCAGTTCCTGGAACTCGGTGAACACATCGGCGCAATAGTCCAACGTCTGCGGGCGCTGCGGGTGCCGGGCGATCTGGTAGACCTGCCAGGGCGCCACATTGGCGTAGATGTCCTTGGTGAGCTGCTGGCTCTTCTTGCTGAGGCGGTCGATCTCTTCGGAGATGTCAACGGCGGACTCGCTCTGCACGTAGCGCAGCTCTTCAATCTTGGTGTCGAGCTCGGCGATCGGCTGCTCGAATTCGAGGAAATGTTTCTTGCTCATCCTGCTTAGGTCTTTCAGAGATGACGGCCCGCTATCGGTAGATACGGGCCGAGATACCAGGGTCAGGGCTCCACCGGGAGCGGATCAAGGCTGCGCCAAATGTACCATGTGGCTACCGAGCGGTAAGGGGCCCAGGCCTCCCCGACCTCACGGCCCTCGGCGCGCGATACCGGCTCGCCGCTGAAGTAGTTCTGGCTGATGCCCTTGAGCAGACCGGGGTCGTCCAGCGGCATCACATTGGGCCGCATCAGGTGGAAGATCAGGAACATCTCGGCCGTCCAGCGGCTGATGCCACGGATCGCCACCAGCTCCTCGATGATGGCTTCGTCGTCCATCTGCGTCCATTGGCGCACATGCACACGGCCCGCCTCGAAGTGCTGGGCCAGATCGCTGAGGTACTCGACCTTGCGGGCCGACAGGCCGGCCGCGCGCAGATCGGCCACCGGCAGGGCCAGCACGGCGGCCGGCTGGATCACGCGGGCGGTCGGCATGCTGATCAGCGCGGCGAACTTCTCCCAGGCCGCCTGCGCGGACTTGACCGAGATCTGCTGGCCGACGATGGAGCGCGCCAGGGTCGTGAACGCATCGCCGCGCACCTGCAGCCGTGCCTCGCCGAACTGCGGGATGAGTTTCTTCATCACGCGGTCACGCTTGGCCAGATGACGACAAGCCTCGTCCCAGTAGTCCGGGGTCACCCCCGCTGCAGCGCGTCCCACCTCAGGCCTTCATCCACGTCGTGCCCTGGGGCGAGTCCTGCAAGACAATGCCGGCGGCCAGCAGTTCCTGACGGATGCGGTCGGCCTCGGCGAAGTTGCGCGCCGCCTTCGCCGCCGCCCGGGCGTCGATCTGCGCCTGGATCGCGGCCTCGTCCAGGCCGCTGCCAGCCTGCAGGTACTGGCGCGGCGGCTGCTGCAGAATCCCCAGCACCGCGCCCAGGCTCTTCAGCAGGCGCGCCTCGTCCAGCGAGCGGCTGCGGTTCAGGCTGGCGGCCAGCTCGAAGAGCTGGGCCACCGCGCCGGGCGCATTGAAGTCATCATCCATCGCGACCCGGAAGGCGGCCGCCTGCGGCTGTGTCCAGTCAATCTCGCCGGCCTCGACGTCGAGGCCATCCAGCGCCGTGTAGAGCCGGCGCAGTGCGCTGCGCGCATCGTCCAGATTGGCATCGCTGAAATTGAAAGGGCTGCGGTAATGGGTGCGCAGCATGAAGTAGCGCAGCGTCTCGCCGTCGTAGCGCTTGAGCACATCCTGGATCGTGAAGAAGTTGCCCAGGCTCTTGGACATCTTCTCGTTGTCGACATTCAGGAAGCCGTTGTGCATCCAGACATTGACGAAGGGCTTGCCGCCACTGGCGCCCTCGCTCTGGGCGATCTCGTTCTCGTGGTGGGGGAACTGCAGATCCTGCCCGCCGCCATGGATGTCGAAATGCTCGCCCAACAAGGCACAGGCCATGGCCGAGCACTCGATATGCCAGCCGGGGCGGCCGGGGCCGTAAGGGCCATGGTACTTGGCGTCTTCGGGCTCGCTGTCCTTGGCGGCCTTCCAGAGCACGAAATCCAGTGGGTCGAGCTTGCCGTCGTCGACGGCGACACGCTCGCCGGCACGCAAATCGTCCAGCGACTTGCCGGACAGCTTGCCGTAGCCGGGGAACTTGCGCACCGCGTAGTTCACATCGCCGTTGCTGGCGCGGTAGGCCAGGCCCTTGTTTTCCAAGGTACCGATCAGGTCCAGCATCTGGCCCACATAGT
Source organism: Paucibacter sp. M5-1 (assembly GCF_027498415.2). Taxonomy (NCBI): domain Bacteria; kingdom Pseudomonadati; phylum Pseudomonadota; class Betaproteobacteria; order Burkholderiales; family Sphaerotilaceae; genus Roseateles; species Paucibacter sp. M5-1. The sequence goes on along the minus strand of NZ_JAPZLM020000001.1, from coordinate 5,659,615 downwards.
CGGTGGCACGCGGCTCATGCGTGGGCGTCTCGACGCCCAGCGCGCCGATATCGCGGCGCATCGCGGCAATCATCTCGTCGGTCAGCTCGCGGATGCTGATGCCCCGCTCGACCGCACGCCTGATGATCTTGTCCTCGATATCGGTGATGTTGCGCACATAGGTGACTTTGAAGCCCGAGGCCTTGAGCCAGCGCTGCACCACATCGAAAGCCATCATCATGCGGGCATGGCCGACATGACAGAGGTCGTAAATCGTCATGCCGCACACATACATGCGCACATGGCCGGGATCGATAGGGCTGAAGGGCTCGACCTTGCGGGTCAGCGAGTTGTAGATGCGCAGGGACATGGGATCTTGATTTGCCAGCGTCGGTCGTGAATCGATGGCGAGCTCAGGGTTGGGCTGCGGACGGCTCTGTTGCGATGGGGACTTCGAAATCAGGCACTTCGAGATCGCATCAAGCGCGCAGCGGTGGGCCCCGTAGAATCGCTCAGTATAGCGGCTCGCTCTTCGGCGACGCCCAGGCCCCGGGCTCAGCGCCCAAGAACTTATGTACAGTCCTGCTGCCAGCTTGCATCTCTTTTTCCGCCCCCACAGGCTGCGCCTTGCGGCGCTGCTGACAAGCGCGTGGCTGTGCGCGCTGCCGGCCGGCGCGCAGGATTTCGACGCGGCCCAGGCCCTGTGGCTGCAAGGTCAGAAGACCCAGGCGCTGCAGACCGTGCAGGCCGCGCTGGCCTTAAACCCCAACGATGCCAAGCTGCGCTTTGCCCAGGCCGTGATGCAGATGGAACTCGGCCAGGCCAGCCAGGCGGAAGCTGGGCTGCTGGCCCTGACCCAGGACTACCCCGACCTGGCCGACCCGTTCAACAACCTGGCCGTGCTCTATGCCGCCCGGGGCGAGCTGGACCTGGCCCATGCCGCGCTGGAACAGGCGGTGCGGCTGCAGCCCGAGCACGCCCAGGCCCAGGAGAATCTGGGCGACGTGCTGCTGCGCATGGCGGCCCGCGCCTATGGACTGGCGCTCAAACATGGCAGCGGCGACGGCGCGGCGCTCAAGCTCAAGCTGAGCCGCTTGAGCCCGGCGCGCTGACGGCCTGGGTAACAATAGCGCTCTCGCGTTTTTCAGCCCGCAACCATGTTCATGCAAAAACACTCCTCACTCCCTGCGCTGGGCCTGCTGGCGCTGCTGGCCGCCGCACCGGCCTGGGCCCAGACGGTCAAGCTGAGCACGACCGAGGGCGATATCCGCATCGAGCTGGACGCCCAGAAGGCGCCCAAGTCGGTCGACAACTTCATCAAGTATGTGAAGGCCGGCCATTACAACGGCACGATCTTCCATCGCGTGATCGAGGGTTTCATGATCCAGGGCGGCGGCTTCACACCCAAGATGGAGCAAAAGCCGACGCGTCCGCCGATCCCGCTGGAAGCCGGCAACGGCCTGAACAATGTGCGCGGCACGCTGGCCATGGCCCGCACCGGCGACCCCAACTCGGCCACCGCGCAGTTCTTCATCAATGTCGTCGACAACCCCTTCCTGGACGCCGCCAACGCGCGCGACGGCAAGGGCTATGCGGTATTCGGCCAGGTCGTCGAAGGCATGGACATCGTCGACAAGATTCGCATCAAACCCACGGGCAACCAAGGCATGCATCAAAACCTGCCTCTGACACCCGTGATCATCACCAAGGCCATTGTGGAGCCCAAGAAATGAGCAAGATCGTTGAACTGCATACCAACCACGGCCTGATCAAGGTCGAACTCGACGATGCCAAGGCACCGCTGAGCGTCGAGAACTTCCTGAGCTATGTGCGCAAGGGCCATTACGACGGCACGGTGTTCCACCGCGTCATCAAGGGCTTCATGATCCAGGGCGGCGGCATGGAACCCGGCATGAAGCAGAAGGCCACCGACGCGACGATCCAGAACGAGGCCAACAACGGCCTGACCAACGAGCATTACACGCTGGCCATGGCCCGCACCAATGCCCCGCATTCGGCTTCCAGCCAGTTCTTCATCAACACGACCAATAACGGTTTCCTGAACTTCAAGTCCGAGACCCCGTCGGGCTGGGGCTATGCCGTGTTCGGCAAGGTCATCGAAGGCAAGGAAGTCGTCGATGCGATCGAGAAGGTCAAGACCGGCCGCAGCGGTTTCCATGACGATGTGCCGCTGGAAGATGTGGTGATCGAGCGCGCGGTTGAAATCGCCTGATATCGACACCCCGACCCTGATCGCGCCTCCCGAGTGGGGCGTGATTGACTTTCTGTCGGACCTGCATCTGGCGCCCGCCACGCCGCAGACGCTGGCGGCTCTGCAGCAGCACCTGGAGCGCACGCCGGCACAGGCGGTGTTCCTGCTCGGCGATATCTTCGAGGTCTGGATCGGCGACGATGCCCGCTTCGAAGGTTTTGAAGCCGAATGCACGGCCCTGTTGCAACGCGCCGGACAGAAACGTCGGCTCTTCTTCATGGCCGGCAACCGCGACTTTCTGCTTGGTGAGGCGATGGCGCAGGACGCCGGCCTGCAACTGCTGCCCGACCCGGTCGCACTCGAGGCCTTCGGCCAGCGCCTGCTGCTGAGTCATGGCGACGCGCTGTGCCTGGACGATCATGACTACCAGCGCTTTCGCGCCCAGGTGCGTGGCACAGACTGGCAGCGCGAATTCCTGGCCCAGCCGCTGCCGCAGCGCCGCGCGATCGCGCGCCAGATGCGCGAGGCCAGCGAGCTGAACAAGCGCCGGCAAACGCTACAGACCTGGTCCGACCTCGATGCCGACGCCTGCCGCGACTGGCTGCGGCGGGCCCGGTGCCAGGTCTTGTTGCATGGCCACACGCACCGCCCGGCCGTCCATGATCTGGGCGAAGACCTGAGGCGCTGGGTGCTGTCCGACTGGGACCTGGAGGCCGAACTCCCGCGCGCCGATGTGCTGCGCCTGGACGCCCAGGGCTTGCGGCGCGTCGCCCCGCTCTGATGCTGGGGCGCCTGTGGTCGGCCTGGCGGGCCAGGCGGGAGGCGCAAACGCTGCGCGACTACGCCATCCCCGAGCCGCTGTGGCGCTTGACCTTGCTGCGCTACCCCTTCATCGCCGCCCGTTCCAGCGAGGAACTGGCCGAGCTGCGGCGCCTGTGTTCGCTGTTTCTGTCCACCAAGGAATTCCATGGCGTCGACGGCTTCGAGGTCACGGACGAGGTGGCCCTGGCTGTCGCGGCCCAGGCCTGCCTGCCGGCGCTGCGCCTGGGTCTGGCGGCCTACGACGGCTTTGTCGGCATCGTGATGCATGCCGGCGAGGTGGTCGCGCAGCGCGAGTTCATTGACGAGGACGGCGTGGTCCACCGCTACGAGGAGGTGCTGGCCGGCGAGGCGATGGAGGGCGGTCCCTTGATGCTGGCCTGGAGCGAGGTCGACAGCGACGACCCCGCCTCGGCAGCGCCGGACAGCATCTATAACGTCGTCATCCATGAATTCGCCCATGTGCTGGACATGGGCGACGGCCTCGCCGATGGGGTGCCGCCGCTGGGCTCGGTGGCTGAACACGAACGCTGGCTCGATGTGATCGAAGCCGAGTGGCAGTGGTTTTGCGAGCAGGTCGATGCCGAGGCGCCGACCCTGATCGATCCCTATGGCGCCGAGAGTCTGGAGGAGTTCTTCGCCGTCGCGGCCGAAGCCTTCTTTGTGGCCCCCGCCGAGCTGAAGTGGGAGCAGCCTGCGCTGTATGAGCTACTGGCCGGCTACTTCAGGCAAGACCCGGCACCATGAAAAAAGGCCCCGAGGGGCCTTTTCTGATCAGCTCGCCGTCGCCGGCTCGGCCTTGGGCTTGTTGTCGCTGGCACGCTTGAGCGGCTGGATATCCAGCTGCACCGCGCCCGCCTCGTCCACATCGACGCCCAGACGCCCACCGTCGACCAGGCGGCCGAACAGCAGCTCGTCGGCCAGGGCACGGCGAATCGTGTCCTGGATCAGGCGCTGCATCGGCCGCGCGCCCATCAGCGGATCGAAACCCTTCTTGCCCAGATGCTTGCGCAGCGCATCGCTGAAGGTGACCTCGACCTTCTTCTCCTGCAACTGGCTTTCCAGCTGCAGCAGGAACTTGTCGACCACGCGCAGGATGATCTCCTCGTCCAGGGCCCGGAAGGACACGATGGCGTCCAGCCGGTTGCGGAACTCGGGCGTGAACAGGCGCTTGATGTCGGCCATCTCGTCGCCCTGCTCGCGCGAGTTGGTGAAGCCGATGCTCGCTTTGTTCATCGTCTCGGCGCCCGCATTGGTCGTCATGATGATGATGATGTTGCGGAAGTCGGCCTTGCGTCCGTTGTTGTCGGTCAGCGAGCCATGGTCCATCACCTGCAGCAGCACGTTGAAGACATCCGGATGCGCTTTCTCGATCTCGTCGAGCAGGAGCACCGCATGCGGCTTCTTCGTGATCGCCTCGGTCAGCAGACCGCCCTGGTCGAAACCGACATAGCCCGGAGGCGCGCCGATCAGGCGGCTGACCGCATGGCGCTCCATGTATTCGGACATATCGAAGCGGATCAGCTCGATGCCCAGGATATAGGCGAGCTGCTTGGCGACCTCGGTCTTGCCGACGCCGGTCGGGCCGCTGAACAGGAAGCTGCCGATCGGCTTGTCCGGCTTGCCCAGGCCCGAACGCGCCATCTTGATCGCGGCCGCCAGCGCATCGATGGCCGGCTCCTGGCCGAACACCACGCTGTTGAGGTCCCGGTCCAGGCTCTTGAGCTTGCCGCGGTCATCGCTGGACACCGAAGCGGGCGGGATGCGCGCGATCTTGGCGACGATATCCTCGACCTCGTTGCGGGTGATGGTCTTCTTCTGCTTGCTCTTGGGCAGGATGCGCTGGGCGGCGCCGGCCTCGTCGATCACATCGATGGCCTTGTCCGGCAGATGGCGGTCGTTGATGTACTTGGCCGACAGCTCCGCCGCCGCCTGCAGCGCACCCAGCGCGTACTTGACGCTGTGGTGCTCCTCGAAGCGCGACTTCAGGCCTTTCAGGATCTCGACAGTCTGCTCGACCGAGGGCTCAACGACGTCGACCTTCTGAAAGCGCCTTGAGAGCGCCGCGTCCTTCTCGAAGATGCCGCGGTACTCGCTGAAGGTGGTCGCGCCTATGCACTTCATCGCGCCGGAGGACAAGGCGGGCTTGAGCAGATTGCTGGCGTCCAGCGTACCGCCCGAGGCCGCACCAGCACCGATCAAGGTGTGGATCTCGTCGATGAAGAGCACCGCATTGGGCTGGTCCTTGAGCTGCTTGAGCACCGCCTTCAGGCGCTGCTCGAAGTCGCCGCGGTACTTGGTGCCCGCCAGCAGCGCGCCCATGTCCAGCGAATAGACCACGCTGTCGGACAGCACCTCGGGCACGTCGCCCTCGGTGATGCGCCAGGCCAGGCCCTCGGCAATGGCGGTCTTGCCGACACCGGCCTCGCCAACCAGCAGCGGATTGTTCTTGCGCCGGCGGCACAGGATCTGCACGACGCGCTCGACCTCGTGCTCGCGGCCGATCAGCGGATCGATCTTGCCGTCCTTGGCCAGCTGGTTGAGGTTTTGCGTGAACTGCTCCAGGGGCGAGCCCTTGCCGCCGCCCTGCGCATCGGCTTCTTCACGCTCGCTCTCGCCGCCACCGCTGCCTTCCTGGCCCTTCGGAGGCTCCGGCGGCTCGCTCTTCTTGATGCCATGGGCGATGTAGTTGACGACGTCCAGCCGGGTCACGCCCTGCTGGTGCAGGTAGTAGACGGCGTGCGAGTCCTTCTCGCCGAAGATCGCGACCAGCACATTCGCGCCGGTAACTTCCTTCTTGCCGCTACCGGTGGACTGCACATGCATGATGGCGCGCTGGATCACGCGCTGGAAGCCCAGCGTCGGCTGGGTGTCCACTTCCTCGCTGCCACCCACCGTGGGCGTGTTTTCCTTGATGAACTGCGCCAGGCTCTTGCGCAAATCATCGATATTGGCCGAACAGGCCCGCAGCACCTCGGCCGCAGACGGGTTGTCCAGCAAGGCCATCAGCAGGTGTTCGACGGTGATGAATTCGTGACGCTGCTGACGCGCTTCGACAAACGCCATGTGCAGGCTGACTTCAAGCTCTTGCGCAATCATGCGGCCTCCATAATGCACTGCAGGGGATGGCCGGCTCGCCTTGCGGCGGCCAGCACCAACTCAACCTTGGTGGCCGCCACGTCCTTGGTGAACACACCGCAAACGCCCCGGCCCTCATGGTGGATTTTCAGCATGATTTGGGTTGCAGTATCCAAGTCATGGCGAAAAAACTCTTGTAGCACCATGACGACAAACTCCATGGGCGTGAAATCATCATTGAGCAGCAGCACCTGGTACAGGCGCGGCGGCTCGGTTTTCTGCGCCACCCGTTCCAGCGTGGTGGTGCCGTCCGCATCGTCGCGGCCGGGCCCGACGCCCGGGGTTTTCACCGGCGGTTCGGGGGGCTTGTTGGGTAGATCGGGCATAGGCTGATTCTATAGAGTGGGGCCGGAGCGCGCCGCTGCAAGGGGATCTTCCGTCAAGCATTCCACAAGCACTCCGGGATATGGGGGCGAGCTGCGCGCCTTTTCAACGCCCGACCCCACCCTCTCCGTACAACTACCCCCCGGGCAGGCCCTGAATTGACAGCCGGTGGACCGCGCTTTGAGAATCCCGCCGGTACAAAAACCAGTGGGGTGGAGACGGTTATGGCAGTAGGAACGGTGAAATGGTTCAACGACGCCAAGGGCTTCGGCTTTCTTGAACCGGAGGCGGGCGGCGAGGATGTATTCGCCCATTTTTCGGCCATCCAGATGGAAGGCTTTCGCACGCTGCGCCAGGGTGGCCGGGTCAGCTTTGATCTGGTGCAAGGCCCCAAGGGCCAACTAGCACAGAACATCCGCCCGCTGGACGAGGCCGAGCTGATACCGGAAGGCCAGGCGCTGCGCGCCGCCTGAAGCGGCACTGATGCGGCACTGCCCAGATCCGGCACCGGGAGGTGCCGGATGGGGGTTTTACATCTGATCGATCATGACCTGGCCGAAGCCGGAGCAGGAGACCTGGGTCGCGCCGTCCATCAGGCGGGCGAAGTCATAGGTGACCTTCTTGCTGGCGATGGCCTTTTCCAGCGCGCTGATGATCAGGTCGGCGGCGGCCGTCCAGCCCATATGGCGCAGCATCATCTCGGCCGACAGGATCTCGCTGCCCGGGTTCACATAGTCCTTGCCTGCATATTTCGGCGCGGTGCCATGGGTGGCTTCGAAGCAGGCCACCGAGTCCGACATATTGGCGCCGGGCGCGATGCCGATGCCGCCGACCTGGGCGGCCAGCGCGTCGGAGATGTAGTCGCCGTTCAGGTTCAGCGTCGCGACCACCGAGTACTCGGCCGGGCGCAGCAGGATCTGCTGCAGGAAGGCATCGGCGATCGAATCCTTGATCGTGATGTCCTTGCCGCTCTTCGGGCTCTTGAACTTGCACCAGGGGCCGCCGTCGATCAGCTCGGCGCCGAATTCCTTTTGCGCCAGGCTGTAGGCCCAGTCACGGAAGCCACCCTCGGTGTACTTCATGATATTGCCCTTGTGCACGATGGTGACACTGGGCTTGTCATTGTCGATGGCGTACTGGATGGCCTTGCGCACCAGGCGCTCGGTGCCCTCGCGGGAGACCGGCTTGATGCCGATGCCCGAGGTATTGGGGAAGCGGATCTTCTTGACCCCCATTTCCTCCTGCAGGAACTTGATCAGCTTCTTGGCCTTGTCGCTCTCGGCCTCGTACTCGATACCGGCGTAAATGTCTTCCGAGTTCTCGCGGAAGATCACCATATGGGTCTTCTCGGGCTCCTTCAGCGGCGAGGGCACGCCCTTGAAATACTGCACCGGGCGCAGGCAGACATACAGGTCCAGTTCCTGGCGCAGCGCGACGTTCAGCGAACGGATGCCGCCGCCGACCGGCGTGGTCAGCGGCCCCTTGATCGAGACCACATACTCGCGCAGCACCTCCAGCGTCTCGGCCGGCAGCCACACATCGGGGCCGTAGACCTGGGTGGCCTTCTCGCCGGCATAGATCTCCATCCAGTGGATCTTCTTCTGGCCGCCGTAGGCCTTGGCCACCGCCGCATCGACCACCTTGATCATCACCGGCGTGATGTCGAAACCGGTGCCATCGCCCTCGATGAAGGGAATGATGGGCTGATCGGGCACATTCAGGGAGAAGTCGGCGTTGACGGTGATCTTCTGCCCGCCCTCGGGCACCTTGATGTGTTGATACATGTGTGGTCTGCTCCGCGCAAAGCGCAAGGGGGTGAAACGACTGAGGCGCCGATTCTATGCCGGCAAGTCCGGCGACGGGCTCAAGTCTTATATAAGTGTTGGGCTCAGAAAGCGCGGCCGCACCAGTCGGCGATCTGCACCCAGACCCCATGGCCCAGCGCGAAAACCGAGGCCGCCGCCAGACCCAGCCCGGCCAGCCGGATCGCCCAGACCAGGCCGCCCTCCCCGACGCCGAACAGGCGGCGCAACAGCGCCGGCCCGAGCACCAGGCCCAGGCCGGAGCCGGCGGCGAAGGCCGTCATCACCAGCGCCCCCTGCGCCGGCCCCGAGGCCAGCGCCGCCACCACCAGGGCCGACTGCAGCAGGCCGCAGGGCCAGGCCAGCCAGCCCAGGCCGCCCAGCAGCGCGCGGGTGGGTCGCCCCCCGCCCAGCGCCGCCTGGCCGGGCCGCAATCCCGCCAGCGACACGCTGGTTTCGCGCGACACCCGCTGGCCGAGGTTTTCCAGCCAGGCCGGCTGGCGCCCGCGCCACAGCAGATAGAGCCCCAGGCCCAGCGCCGCCAGATGCACCATCAGCCACAGCGGCCGCAGCACCGCGGTGGCCTGACCCAGCTGCGCGGCCCAGCCGACGCTGGCGGCCGCCAGCGCACCGCCGGCCGCATAGCTGAGCCAGCGGCCGAACTGGAACGAAGCCATCGCGCGCGGCGCGCCGCCGCTCAGGCCGGCGCAGGCCGCGCCGCACATCGCCAGGCAATGGGGGGAACCGGCCAGGCCCATCAGCAGGGCCGAGCCGGCAAGCGCTGCATCCATGCTCAGATGATCTTAGAAAAGCGCTCTCTTGTGCGATCGGCCTGCAGATAACGGTCGAACACCATCGCGACGGCCCGCACAAAGTACCAGCCCAGCGCCGTCACCTCGATCGCGTCCGGCGTGATCGTGACCATGCCGGCCTGCTGCAGCGGGGCCAGCCGCTCCAGTTCGGGTCGGAAGTACTCGCCCACCTTGATCAGATGGGCCAGCTCGATCGACTCGAACTCGACCCGGCCCTGGCACATCAGCGCCATGATCATCGCGCGGCGCAGCAGGTCGTCGCGCGTCAGCGCCAGGCCGCGCACCACCGGCAGTTGGCCCTGGCGCAGCGCGTCGTAATACTCGGGCAGGGTCTTGGCGTTCTGGCTGTAGGTGGCACCGACCCGGCCAATGGCCGAGACACCCAGCCCGATCAGATCGCAGTCGGCCTGGGTGCTGTAGCCCTGGAAATTGCGGTGCAAGCGCCCCTGGCGCTTGGCCACCGCCAGCGAGTCGGTCGGCAAGGCGAAATGGTCCATGCCGATATAGCTGTAGCCCTGGGCAATGAAACCGCTGATCGCCCCCGAGAGCATGTGCAGCTTGTCGGCGGCCGGCGGCAGCTGGGTGATGTCGATGCGGCGCTGCGGCTTGAAGCGTTGCGGCAGATGGGCATAGCCGTAGAGCGCGATGCGGTCGGGCCGCAGCGCCGCGACCTGGGCGACGGTGCGGGCAAAGGACTCGGGCGTCTGCAACGGCAGGCCGTAGATCAGGTCGACATTGGTCGACTCGAAGCCCAGCGCGCGGGCCTGGCTCATCAGGCTGGCCACGCTGTCAAAGCTCTGGATGCGGTGCACCGCCTTCTGCACCTCGGCGTCGAAGTCCTGCACGCCGAAGCTCAGCCGGTTGAAGCCCAGGCTGCGCAGATGCGCCAGGCGCTGCTCGGTGACGGTGCGCGGGTCGACCTCGATCGAGATCTCGGCGCCGGCCGCCAGCTTGAAGCGGCTGCGCAGGTCCAGCATCAGCTGGCTCAGCTCGGCATCGCTCAGAAAGGTCGGCGAGCCGCCCCCCAGATGCAGCTGCGACACGGTCTGCGCACGGCCCAGATGGGCCAGTGTCAGGTCCATCTCGGTGTTCAGGGCCTGCAGATACTCGCCGGCGCGCTCATGGTGGCGGGTGATGACCTTGTTGCAGGCGCAGTAGTAGCAGACCGATTCGCAGAACGGCACATGCACATAGACCGACAGCGGCGTGCCGCCACCGACCAGCGAGCCGCTGGCGCGCTGGGCCAGCGCCTGTTCGTACTGGGCCACCGTGAAGGCCTCGACGAAGCGATCGGCGGTCGGGTAGGAGGTGTAGCGCGGGCCGGCCACGTCGTAGCGACGCAGCAATTCTTCGCTGATTCCGAGAGCTGTGGCAGTGGTGCTGTTTGGCATGTCCGCCACTGTGCCAAGCCTAGCTGGCGGGCATTTGACCTGCATCAAGCTTGCTGCGCATGGCCCCGACAACAATCACGACAACCTTGAGGAACATCATGCTGACACCCCTCCACTCTGCGCCCACCCCGGACACCGGCGAAGCGAGCGGCTGCCCCGGGCAGACCATAATGCGCGGCATGAGCACCGCCCCCGCCATCAAGATCGAGCCCTTCAAGGTCGCCTGCTCCAGCTGCAATCTGCGCGAGCTGTGCCTGCCGGTGGGTCTGTCCAAGCCCGATCTGGAGCAGCTCGACAGCCTGGTGGCGACGCGCCGCCAGGTCGCGCGCGGCGACACTCTTTTCCGTTCCGGCGATGCCTTCCAGTCGCTCTATGCGGTGCGCACCGGCTTCTTCAAGACCTGCGTGTCCTCCGAGGACGGCCGCGATCAGGTCACCGGCTTCCAGATGGCCGGCGAGCTGCTGGGGCTGGACGGCATCAGCAATGACCGCCACAGCTGCGATGCGGTGGCGCTGGAGGACTCCCAGGTCTGCGTGATCCCTTACGATCAGTTGGAGGAGCTGTCGCGCGAGTTCACCGATCTGCAGCACCAGTTCCACAAGATCATGAGCCGCGAGATCGTGCGCGACCATGGCGTGATGCTGCTGCTGGGCAGCATGCGGGCCGAGGAGCGCCTGGCCGCCTTTCTGCTGAACCTGACCCAGCGCCTGCAGGCGCGCGGCTTCTCGGCCTCCAGCCTGGTGCTGCGCATGACGCGCGAGGAGATCGGCAGCTATCTGGGCCTGAAGCTGGAGACCGTGTCGCGCACCTTCTCGAAGTTCCAGGAAGAGGGTCTGCTGGACGTCAAGCAGCGCCAGATCCAGATCCTCGACCAGGCCGGGCTGCAGCGCCTGGTGAACAGCAGCAACTGCTGATTCAGCGCAGGTCCTGCGTGGCCGGCGGCAAACCAGCCAGCCATAGGCTCAGGGCCGAACTCAGCCCGGTCACGATCCAGAAGCCCAGAAAGCCCAGCGTGTAGATGCTGGTGCCGGACAATGTGCTGGCCTCGGCCAGCGCGGCCGGATCAAGCAGGCTGAAGACCAGCACCTCCAGCAGCCCCGCCATCAGGAACGAGGGCCACAGGGCCGCCATGACCAGGCGCGAGCGCCGTGAGGGCTCGTCCATCAGCGCCCCCCGGTGGCCGCATGGTTGCGGGCCTTCATTGCCGGGGTCTGCGCCGAACTCGGCGCCGCATCACTGCCGGCGCTGGCCTGGACCGGCACCACCTCGATGACCGGGTCGGGATGGGTGATCGCCAGACCCAGGGTCACGAAGGACGCGACGACGACGACGCTGGGCCCGCCGACCACCAGCCACATCATGTATTCGCGCCACCAGGGGCGCTGCACTTGGCTGCTTTGCGCTTGCGTTTCACTCATCGATTGCTCCTTCGGGACGGTGGTCGGCCACGCTCAGCGCGGCACGACAAAGGTGGACTTCTCGCTCAGCGCATAGGCGGCCTGGCCGGCCGCACCGGCTTCACGCTCGATGCCGAAACGGATCTCATGGGCGCCGCTGCCGGCCTGGGCCGCGCTCTGCGGCGGCACCCGCAAGGCCACCGAGACCCAGCGGGCCTCGGCGGGCCCGACCTCCAGCCGCACCGGCTGCGCGGTGGCCAGCCCGGGCAGGCCCTCGGCCGCGATGCGGTAGTGCTGCACGGCCTCGGTGGTGTTCATGATCTGCAGCCGGTAGACGTTTTCGATGAAGCCGTCGTCGACCAGGCGCGCCAGCGCGCCGCGATCACGCACCACATCGACCTTGAAGGGCGCGCGCAGCGCCAGGCTGGTGAACAGGCCGGCGGTGATCAGCAAGAGCACCGCGCCGTAGATCAGCACCCGTGGCCGGAAGATGCGCAGCAGCCTTTCGCGGCGGCTCAGATGCTGGGACAGGCCGTTCTCGGTGTCGTAGCGGATCAGGCCGCGCGGATAGCTCATCTTGTCCATCACGCTGTCGCAGACATCGATGCAGGCGGCGCAGCCGATGCATTCGTACTGCAGGCCTTTGCGGATGTCGATGCCGGTCGGGCAGACCTGCACGCACAGGGTGCAATCGATGCACGAGCCCAGGCCCAGCGCGGCCGGATCGGCCTTCTTGCTGCGCGAGCCGCGCGGCTCGCCGCGCTCGGCGTCGTAGCTGATGATCAGCGTGTCCTTGTCGAACATCGCGCTCTGGAAGCGCGCATAAGGACACATGTATTTGCAGACCTGCTCGCGCATATAGCCGGCATTGCCATAGGTCGCAAAACCGTAGAACAGGATCCAGAACCATTCCCAGGGACCCAGGCCCAGGCTCATGACCTCCTGGCTCAGCATCTTGATCGGCGTGAAGTAGCCGACAAAGGTGAAGCCGGTCCACAGCCCGATGGCGATCCAGGCCGCCTGCTTGCCGCCCTTGCGCAGCAGTTTTTCGGGGCCCCAGGGCGCTGCATCGAGCTTGATGCGCTTGGCGCGGTCGCCCTCGAACTTCTGCTCCACCCACATGAAGATCTCGGTATAGACCGTCTGCGGGCAAGCGAAGCCGCACCACAACCGCCCCGCCACCGCAGTGAACAGGAACAGCGCATAGGCCGAGATCAGCAGCAGCCCGGTCAGGTAGATGAAGTCCTGCGGATAAAGGACCAGGCCGAGGATGTAGAAGCGCCGCGACTCGAGGTCGAACAGCACCGCCTGGCGGCTGCCCCAGTCCAGCCAGGGCAGTCCGTAGAACAACAGCTGCGTCGCCCACACCAGCACCCAGCGCCAGGTGGCGAACCAGCCGCTGACGGCACGCGAGTAGATCTTCTGCTGGGCCTGATAGAGCGACACCATCTCGATGGCGGCATCATCGGCCGCCACCAGAGGGATGACCTTGCGCGGAGGGCTATCCATGAGTGGCTGGATCGCTTACTTGGCCGCCACCGCAGTGGACGAACGCGACAGGCCCCAGACATAGGCGGCGAGCACGCGGACCTGCTCGGGGCTGAGCCGCTCGCCATGGGCCGGCATCATATTGTTCTTGCCGTTGTTGATGATGGCGACGATGGCGTCCTCACCCCAGCCGTGCAGCCAGATCTTGTCGGTCAGATTGGGGGCACCGAGGGCCTGGTTGCCCTTGCCGTCCATGCCGTGGCAGGCCGCGCAGACGCCGAACTTGCTGCGCCCCAACTGGGCCGCGATCGAGTTGTGCGCGCTGCCCGACAGGCTCAGCACATAGTTGGCCACATTGCGCACGTCCTCGGGCTTGCCCAACGCCGCCGCCATCGGCGGCATCACGCCGTTGCGGCCCTTGCTGATGGTCTCGATCAGGGTCTCGTGCTTGTCGCCATAGAGCCAATCGCCATCGGTCAGGTTCGGAAAGCCCTTGCTGCCCTTGGCGTCGGAGCCATGGCAGCCGGCGCAGTTGTTGGCGAACAGGCGCTCGCCGATGCCCATGGCCTGGCCGTTCTTGGCCAGTTCCTCAACCGGCATCGCGTTGAACGGGGCGTAGACCGCCGCCAGCGCGGTGCGCGCCTTGGCCTGCTCGGCCTCGTACTGGCCGGTGCTGCTCCACTTCAGCGTGCCGGCCGCGCTGCCCAGGCCCGGGTAGAGGGCCAGATAGATGCCGGAGAACAGCACGGTCAGCACGAACAAGCCCATCCACCAGCGCGGCAGCGGGTTGTTGAGCTCCTTCAGGTCCTCGTCCCAAACATGGCCGGTGCTGTTGTCATTGGCCATCACCTTGCGGCGGCTGGCGATGATCAGCAGGAACAGGCACAGCAGCAGGCCCGCGATCGTGCTCGCGGCCACGAAGATGGACCAGCCGTTGGAGAAGAAATCACTTGTCATTGGGCTCTCCCATCTCGCCTTGCAGCGGCAGCTCGGCGATCTCGTCAAAGGTGCGCTGGTCGCGCTTTCGGCTGTAGACCCAGGCCACGATGGCCAGGAACATCAGCAGCAGCAGCAGGGTCACCGCGCTTCTCAGGGTGTTGATATCCATGCGCCTTCTCCTTTACTTGACGGCGGTGCCCAGCACCTGCAGATAGGCGATCACGGCGTCCATCTCGGTGCGGCCCTTGACAGCCTCGGCCGCGCCGGCAATCTCGGCATCGCTGTACGGTGCGCCGAGCAGGCGCAGCGCCTTCAGCTTGCCCGGCATCTCGGCCGGATCGACCGTCGCGGTGGCCAGCCAGGGGTAGGCCGGCATGTTCGACTCAGGTACCAGATCGCGCGGATTGATCAGGTGGATGCGGTGCCACTCGTCGTTGTACTTGCCACCCACGCGGTGCAGGTCCGGCCCGGTGCGCTTGCTGCCCCACTGGAACGGCCGGTCGTAGACGAACTCGCCGGCGGTCGAGTAGTGGCCGTAGCGCAACGTCTCGGCGCGGAAGGGCCGGATCATCTGCGAGTGGCAGTTGTAGCAGCCCTCGCGCACATAGATGTCGCGGCCGGCCAGCTGCAGCGCGGTATAGGGCTTGAGTCCCGGTGCGGCCTCGGTGGTCGAGCGCTGGAAGAACAGCGGCACGATCTCGACGACGCCGCCGACCAGCACGGTCAGCAGCACCAGCACGATCATCAGGAAGTTGTTGGTCTCGATCTTCTCGTGACCGGCGACGGGTTTGTTGTTGTCAGCCATTGTGTTTGCTCCCTCAGGCATGCGCCACCACGGCGGGGATGCGAACCGGTTCGGGTCGCCCGGCACGCACCGTCATCACCACATTCCAGGCCATGATCAGCATGCCGCCCAGGTACAGCAGGCCACCCAGCAGACGGATCACATAGAAGGGATAGGTGGCCTTGACGCTCTCGACAAAGGTGTAGACCAGGGTGCCGTCCGGGTTGACCGCGCGCCACATCAGGCCCTGCATCACGCCGGCGATCCACATCGCGGCGATATAGAGCACGATGCCCAGGGTCGCGACCCAGAAGTGCAGCTCGATCGCGCGCTTGCTGAACATCTCGGTGCGGCCGTACATGCGCGGGATCAGGTGGTACAGCGAGCCCATCGAGATCAGACCGACCCAGCCCAAAGCGCCGCTGTGCACATGGCCGACGGTCCAGTCGGTGTAGTGGGACAGCGCATTGACCGTCTTGATCGACATCATCGGACCCTCGAAGGTCGACATGCCGTAAAAGCTCAGCGAGACGATCAGGAACTTCAGGATCGGGTCATCGCGCAGCTTGTGCCAGGCCCCGCTGAGGGTCATGATGCCGTTGATCATGCCGCCCCAGCTGGGCGCCAGCAGCACCAGCGAGAACACCATGCCCACGCTCTGCGCCCAGTCCGGCAGCGCCGTGTAGTGCAGATGGTGCGGGCCCGCCCACATATAGGTGAAGATCAGCGCCCAGAAGTGGACGATGGACAGGCGGTAGCTGTAGACCGGCCGGCCGGCCTGCTTGGGGATGTAGTAGTACATCATCCCGAGAAAACCGGCGGTCAGGAAGAAGCCCACCGCGTTATGGCCATACCACCACTGCACCATCGCGTCCTGCACGCCGGCATAAGCCGAGTAGCTCTTGGTCCAGCTGACCGGTATCGCCGCGCTGTTGACCAGGTGCAGCAAGGCCACCGCGATGATGAAGGCGCCGAAGAACCAGTTCGCCACATAGATGTGGCGCACCTTGCGCGTGCCCACCGTGCCGAAGAACACGACCGCGTAGCTGACCCAGACCACGGTGATCAGGATGTCGATCGGCCATTCCAGCTCCGCATATTCCTTGCCACTGGTCAGGCCCAACGGCAGGGTCACGGCGGCCGCGACGATCACCAGTTGCCAGCCCCAGAAGGTCAACCAGGCCAGACCCGGCGCGAACAAGCGCGTCTGGCCGGTGCGCTGCACCACGTGATAGGCGGTCGCGAACAGCGCGCAGCCGCCGAAGGCAAAGATCACCGCATTGGTGTGCAACGGCCGCAAGCGGCCATAGCTGAGCCATGAGATGCCGAAGTTCAGCTCCGGCCAGGCCAGCTGCGCGGCGATGATGACGCCCACCAGCATGCCCACCACCCCCCACAGCACGGCGGCCAGCGCGAACGCCCGCACCACACCGTCTTCGTAATGGGGCAATCCGGCAGCCCTCGCCGGCGCGGCCGGCTGCGAAACACTAGCCATTGACATGCTTCTCGCTCCTGTCTTCCTCAGATGCAGAAAATTGTCTGCCCGCCAGCGCTCGGGAGGCTTGATCGCCATCAACCCCGGCCGCTTCCCCCTCGAAGATCCGTTCGCCTTCGCGTTCCAGATCGTCCAATTGCCCGTTATTGATCGCCCAGCCGAACAGGCCGACGATGCCCAGCACCAGCAGCACCGACATCGGGATCAAGAGATAAAGAATGTCCATCGCGTGGCTTGCCTCGTCAGCATTTCAGGCGGTAGGCGTTCATCACCACCAGCAGCGAGCTGGCCGCCATGCCCAGGCCCGCCGCCCAGGGCGGCAGCAGGCCGGCCAGTGCCAGCGGAATGCAGATGGCGTTGTAGAGTGCCGCCCAGCCCAGGTTCTGCCGGATCACGCGGCGGGTGCGCAGCGCCAGCGCGCGGGCCAGCGCCACATCGACCAGCCGGCCCGACAGCAGCACGCCATCGGCCTGCGCGCGTGCGATCAGCGCGCCCTGCCCCATCGCCAGACTGACATCGGCACGCGCCAGCACCGGCGCATCGTTGATGCCATCGCCCAGCATCAACACGCGCCGGCCCTCGGCCTGCAGCCGCGCCACCGCCGCCAGCTTGTCCTCGGGGCTGGCGCCGCCCTGCACCGCCGTGATGCCGGCCCGCGCCGCCATCGCCGCCGCGCGCTCGGGCGCATCGCCAGACAGCAGCAAGGTCTGCAGGCCCTGCGCGTGCAGCCGCGCGACCGCCTCGCGGGCATCGGCGCGCAAGACCTCGCCGAACTGCAGCAGCAGCACAGCCTCGCCGGGCCGGCCGAAGCACAGCTGGGCCTCGGGCAGGGCTGAGTCATTCGGCAAGACCTGACCCTCGGCCACCCGACCCTCCATCACCCAGGCGGGCGCGCCGAGGCGCCACACCTGCCCCTCGGCGTCCAGAGCCTGCAGGCCGCGCCCCGGCAACTCCTGCACATCGCGCCAGCCAGTCGGCGCCGCAGTGGCCGCCGCCACCAGCGCACGCGCGAACACATGTTGGGAATGCTGGGCCAGCGCGGCGGCCTCGGCGAGCAGCGCGCCGGGCTCGGCCGGCCAGCGCTGCAGCAAGGCCATGCCTTCCTCGGTCAAGGTGCCGGTCTTGTCCAGCACCACGGTGTCGACCAGGGCCAGCCGCTCCAGCATGTCCAGCCGCGCCAGCAGCATGCCGCGCCGCGCCAGCGCGGCTGCGGCGGCCAGCCAGGCCGAGGGCGCGGCCAGCGATAGCGCGCAAGGGCAGGTGACGATCAGCACCGAGACCGCCACCCAGACGGCGCGCTGCGGATCGATCTGGCTCCAGACCAGGGCCGCGCCGGCCGCCAGCGCCAGCACCGTCCATAAAAACGGGCCGGCCACCCGATCGGCCAGGCGCAGCTCGGCCGGGCGCTGGGTCAAGGCCTTGCGCATCAGGCGCACGATGGCGTCGAAGCGGGTGTCGGCGCCGACGCGCAGGACCCGCACGAGCAGCGAGCCGCTCAGATTGAGGCTGCCGGCCACGACCTCGTCGCCCACCGCCTTGGGCACCGGCCGCGACTCGCCGCTCAGCAGCGCCTCATCGGCCTCGCTGCGGCCCTGCTCGATGCGGCCGTCGGCGGCAAAGGCCTGGCCGGCCGCGACACGCAGCAGATCGCCCACGCGCAGCTGGGCCGGGCCGACCCGGCAGCTGCTGCCATCGGGCTCGATGCGCTCGACCCAGTCCGGCAGGCCGGCCGTGGCCCGTTCCAGCTCCTCGGCGACGCGGTGGCGGGCGCGCAGCTCCAGCCAGCGACCGGCCAGCAAAAAGCAGACGAACATCGTCAGCGAGTCGAAATAGACCTCGTGGCCGAACGGCCCGCTGGGATCGAAGGTGGCGCCGCTGCTGGCCACAAAGGTCACGGCAATGCCCAGGCTCACCGGCACATCCATGCCCAGGCGGCGCTGGCGCAGCTGCTGCCAGGCGCTGCGGAAGAAGGGGCCGGCCGAAAACAGCAGCACCGGCAGACTCAGCACCCAGGCGCCCCAGTTCAAAAGGCGCTGCAGATCGGCACTCATCTCGCCGGGCGCGGCCACATAGATGGGCCAGGCCAGCATCATCACCTGCATCATCAGAAAGCCGGCGACGAACAGACGCCACAGCGCGCGGCGCTGCTCGCGCTGGCGCAGCAGCCGTGCCGGCGCGGCGACATCGGGCTGGGCCTCGTAGCCGGCCCGGGCCACCGCGCGCAGCAGCTGGCTCAGCCGCACCTGCTGCGGATTCCAGCGCAGCTGCAGCCGCTCGGCCGCCGCATGGACCTCGGCGCTCAGCACCCCGGGCTCGGCCAGCAAGGCGCGCTCGATGATGCCGGCACAGGCGGCGCAATGCATGCCGGCCAACCGCAGTTGCGAGGTGGCACTGTGCTCGCCGGCCCATTCGGTGAAAGCGGCCTGGGCCTCGCGCTGATCGATCACCTCCACGCCGGATGCCGGCCGGGCAAAGCCGGCGGGCAGGGATTCGGTCAGGGTCGATGCGCTCATGGGTCGGCGGGTGTGCCTCTTGTCAGCCCATAATCTAGGAAGAACTGGCCTTCCTCGACATGACTTATATCAAGACAAGCGCAACTCTCCTACTGGTTCTCGCCCTGGGCCTGGCCCAGGCGCAGGACAAGCCTCAGCAATTGCCGGTCACCCCGCTGACCGCGGGCATGCACCTGATCCAGGCCGAGGTGGCCCAGACTCAGGAGCAGCGCGCCATCGGCCTGATGCACAGGCCCAGCATGCCCACCAATGCCGGCATGCTCTTTGTCTTCGAGGAAGCCGGCGTGCAGTGCTTCTGGATGAAGAACACCTTGCTGCCGCTCTCGATCGCCTTCGTTGCCGATGACGGCAGCATCGTCAATATCGCCGAGATGCAGGCCATGTCCGAGGCCTCGCACTGCTCGGCCAGGCCGGTGCGCTATGCGCTGGAGATGAACCAGGGCTGGTTCGCCAAGCGCGGCATCAAGGCCGGCACCAAGCTCAAGGGCAAGCCCTGGCAGTAAGCCCCAAGCCCGGCCCCGGGGCCGGGCTGGCCGTCAGAGCAGCTCTTTGGGAATGTTGCCGCCGTTGTCGGCCAGCTTTTGCAGCACGGTCTTGTGCAGCCACATATTCATCTGGGCCGAGTCGCCCATCTTGTCGGCCGGGCAAGCCAGCTCGGTGGCCAGCTCCTTGCGCGCGGCCAGGCTGCTGTCCAAGCCCAGCAGCTTCATCAGGTCGACGATGGAGAGCTTCCAGTTGAGTTTTTCCGGGTTCTTGGCGGCCAGCGCTTCGAGCTGGGCCACCACATCCACCGCCGAGATCGCCACCGGGGCGACCGGCGCGGCCGGGGCTGTTGCCGGCGCGGCGGGGGCCGGGGCGGCCGGCTCGGCTGCAGCCGAGCCGAAACCGAGCTTGTCGAGAATCTTGCTGAACAGTCCCATCGCCATCTCCCTGTAGAGACACCGCGACCCTCGCGATGACAACCCATCCTACAGGCAAGACCTGACCCGGACATGAAAAAAGCCGGTACAAGACCGGCTCATGCGCAAAGGCAGTGACGCTCAGGCGTAATTGGCCTGCGCGAATTCCCAGTTGACCAGATGGTTCAGGAAGGCCTCGACGAACTTGGGACGCAGATTGCGGTAGTCAATGTAGTAGGCATGTTCCCACACGTCGACGGTCAGCAGCGCCTTGTCGGCCGTGGTCAGCGGCGTGCCTGCAGCACCGGTGTTGACGATGTCCACCGAACCATCGGCCTTCTTGACCAGCCAGGTCCAGCCGGAACCGAAGTTGCCGACCGCGCTCTTCGTGAAGGCTTCCTTGAAGGCGTCCAGGCTGCCCCACTTGGCATTGATCGCATCGGCCAGCGCGCCGCTCGGTGCACCACCGCCCTGGGGCTTCATGCAGTTCCAGAAGAAGGTGTGGTTCCAGATCTGGGCCGCGTTGTTGTAGATGCCGCCGCTGGAGGTCTTGATGATCTCTTCCAGGGTCTTGGTCTCGAACTCGGTGCCCTTTTGCAGATTGTTCAGGTTCACCACATAGGCGTTGTGATGCTTGCCGTGGTGGAACTCCAGCGTCTCGGCGCTGTAGTGCGGGGCCAGGGCGTCCTTGGCATAGGGCAAGGCGGGCAGGGTGTGTTCCATATCAACTCCTCTTCAATCAATCGTTCGGGTGGATGATTTCAGTCCGGCCGTCATTGTAGGCAGCTTGGCTATGCCCTTGGCTTTGTGGCGAGTACCTGCAGCTGCGCCTCGCCGTCGGCCAGCACCGCATGCACCTGGGTCTGCGGCTCGAGTTGATGCACCGAGCTCAGCGCCCGCCCCTGGCCGTCGTCCAGCCAGGCGTAGCCGCGCGACAGCACGCGCTTGGGGTCCAGCGCCTGCAGCCGTGCCTGCAGGCTGTCCAGCCGCGCGGCATGGCGCTGCAGCAGGGTCTCGGCCGCCCGGCCGCGACGCTCCTGCAGGCGATCCAGCGACTGGGTCTGCCGCTCCACCGTCCGGGGCAAGGCCTGACCCCAGCGCTGGGCCAGCAGGGCCAGGCGGCGATGCTGCTGCTGCAAGGCCTCGGTCGGCCGGGCCAGGCGCAGCGCCGCGCGGTCCAGGCGCTGGGCGGCGGCGTCCAGGCGCTGGTCCATGCGGCGCATCAGCGCGCCCGCCAGCGCCTGCAGCCGGGCCAGCTCGCCAGCCTGGGCCGGTGCGGCCAGCTCGGCGGCAGCGGTGGGGGTGGGGGCGCGCAGGTCGGCAGCCAGATCGCACAGGGTCACATCGGTCTCGTGGCCGACGCCGCAGACCACCGGCAGGCCCGACTCGGCCACCGCCCGCACCACCCGCTCGTCATTGAAGGCCCACAAGTCTTCCAGCGAGCCGCCGCCACGGCACAGCAGCAGCACATCGACCTCGGCGCGCGCATTGGCCGTCAGCACGGCCTGCACCAGGGCCGGCGGCGCCTCGGCGCCCTGCACCGGGCTCGGGTAGACGATGACCTCGACCTGCGGCGCTCGGCGGCGCAGCGCCGTCAGCACATCGTGCAGGGCGGCGCCGGCGGTCGAGGTGATCACGCCGATGCGGCGCGGGAAGGCCGGCAGCGCGCGCTTGCGGTCGGCCGCGAAAAAGCCCAGCGCCTCCAGCTGGGCCTTCAGGCGCAGGAACTGCTCATACAGCGCACCGGCGCCGGCGCGGCGCATGCTCTCGACGACAAACTGCAGCTCGCCGCGCGGCTCATACAGGGTCAGCCGGCCGCGCAGCTCGACCAGCTGGCCGTCGCCGGGCGCGAAGTCCAGCAGCGCGGTGGCGCGGCGGAACATCGCACAGCGCAGCAGCGCGCTCTGCCCCTCGGCGTCCTTCAGGCTGAAATAGCAGTGCCCGCTGGCCGCCCGCGTGAAGCCCGAGATCTCGCCCTGCACGACACAGACCGCAAAGCGGGTCTGCAAGGCATCGGAGACCGCATGCAGCAGGGCCGCGACCCCCCAGACCATGCGGCGTGGTGCGGCTTGCAGGGCATCAATCATGCGCAAACCCAAGGCTGGCGCGGGGGTAGAACTCCACAGCCGCGCCGGATGGGGCCTGGCGGACTATCCGGCGCGTCACAGATTTGACACACGCGCATAAACGCTTGTTTTTCAAGTGTTTTTTCATGCCTAAAAATTGAGCAATTTATCCAAGCCCTTGATTTTTCGGGCCTCGGCGGGCCACCGGGCCGGCTTGCCCACAAAGTTATCCACAGCGAAAGTGGACTGTTTGGATCTGCGGGCAAGACCTGACGCCGAGACTGCCGAAGCCGGCCCGCCTTCGGGCCATAATCGCGCGCATCGCGGCGGGCCGGTTGACGGTCGGCCCTGTCTTCTCAAGAGGGAGCGCCTTTGTTTTCGATCATACAAGCCGCCGGCTGGCCGATCTGGCCCCTGCTCCTGTGCTCCGTCGTGGCACTGACCCTGGTCATCGAACGGCTGACCAGCCTGCGCAGCGCGCGCATCGCGCCGCCCACCCTGCTCGATGAGGTGCTCAGCGTCACCAACCAGCACCTGCCCAGCGCCGAGATCGTCAACAAGCTGGCCGAGAACTCGGTGCTGGGCCAGTTGCTGGCCAGCGGGCTGCGCGCGGTGATTGCCGATCCGCGCATCCCCGACGCCAGGCTGCGCCAGACCTTCGAGCTGGCCGGCCGGTCGGCCATCCACAAGCTCGAGCGCTATCTGAACACGCTGGGCACGATCGCGACGGCCGCGCCGCTGCTGGGCCTGCTGGGCACGGTGGTCGGCATGATAGAGATCTTCGGTAGCCAGAGCCCCAGCGGCGCCAACCCCGCACAGCTGGCCCACGGCATCTCGATCGCGCTCTACAACACCGCCTTCGGCCTGATCATCGCGATCCCCTCGCTGATGTGCTATCGCTATTTCCGTGGCCTGGTCGAGGGCTATGTGCTGGAGCTGGAGCAGGCCAGCGAACGCTTCATGAACCATCTGACGCGCTTCACCCAGGCCGGCCCGGCACAGCCGGTGGTGCGCAGCGGCCCATGAAATTCCGCCAGCGCAAGGCCGACGAGCCCGAGATCAATCTGATCGCCTTCATCGATGTGCTGCTGGTGATCCTGATCTTTCTGATGCTGTCGACCACCTATTCCCGCTTCACCGAGCTGCAGGTCACACTGCCGACGGCCAATGCCGACAAGCTGCAGGAGCGGCCGCGCGAGATCATCGTCGCCATTTCGGCCGACGGCCGCTATGCAGTCAACCGCCAGGCCGTCGAGGGCCGCACGCCCGAGCTGCTGGCGGCCGCGCTGCAACAGGCCAGCGCCGGCCAGCCCGAGACCATGATCATCATCTCGGCCGATGCCAATGCGGCCCACCAGGCCGTGGTCAACGTGATGGATGCGGCCCGCCGCGCCGGACTCAACCGCCTGACCTTTGCCGCCCAGGGCGACGCCGCGAAGTAGCCCGATGAGCCTCGCCGAGCGCCTGCAGCGGGCCTGGCAAGAGGGCGGGCCGCTGGCCCAGGCCTTGCGCCCGCTGGGCTGGATCTACGGGCTGCTGATCGAGATCCGCGCCCTGCTCTACCGGCTCGGCCTGCGGCGTGCCGAGGCCTTGCCGGTGCCGGTCATCGTGGTCGGCAACTGGATCGTCGGCGGAGCCGGCAAGACCCCCACGACGCTGGCCTTGCTGCGGCTGCTGCAGGCCCAGGGCATTGCGGCCGGCGTGATCTCGCGCGGCTATGGGCGCGACAACGACGAGCTGCGGCTGGTGGATCGCGCCAGCACCGCTGCCGAGGTCGGCGACGAGCCGCTGCTGATCCATCTGCGCAGCGGCGCGCCGGTGGCCGTGGGCAGCGACCGGGTGGCCGCCGCGCGCGCGCTGCTGGCCGCGCAGCCCGAGCTGCGCCTGCTGATCAGCGACGACGGGCTGCAGCACTGGCGGCTGCCGAGGCGCTTGAGCGTGCTTGTGTTCGACGAGCGCGGCCTGGGCAATGGCCGGCTGCTGCCGGCCGGGCCGCTGCGCCAGCGCCGGGCCATGAGCGCCGAGCCCAGCCTGGTGCTGTACAACGCCGGCGCGCCCAGCACCGCGCTGCCCGGCCATCTGGCGCGGCGCCAGCTGGCCGGCGCGGTGGAGCTGGCCGCCTGGTGGCAGGGCGCAGCAGCCGATCCGCTGGCCTGGCAAGGCCTGCGCGGCCGCCCGGTGCTGGCGGCTGCCGGCCTGGCGCAGCCGGAGCGCTTCTTCACGATGCTGCGCGCCCAGGGCCTGGATGTGCTGCCCCTGCCCCTGCCCGACCACCACGACTTCAGCACGCTGCCCTGGCCGGCCGACACCGTCGAGGTCTTGCTGACCGAGAAGGACGCGGTCAAGCTGCGGCCCGAGCGGCTGGGCCGCACCCGGGTCTGGGTGGTGGCGCTAGACTTCAGGCCCGACGACTCCTTTGAGCGCGCGCTGCAGCAAGCCTTGCAGGCGCTGCCGAGATAACGATAGCTATGGACATCCGATTGCTGGAAATGCTGGTCTGCCCGATTTGCAAAGGGCCTCTGGAGCATCAGCGCAGCGGCGACGGCAGCCGGGGCAGCGACCGCGAGCTGATCTGCCATGCCGACCGCCTGGCCTTCCCGGTGCGCGACGGCATCCCGGTGATGCTGGAGAGCGAGGCCCGGGTGCTGGACGCGCCGCAATGAGCGAGGGCTTCACGGTCATCGTGCCGGCCCGGCTGGCCTCGACCCGCCTGCCCAACAAGCCGCTGGCCGATATCGGCGGCCTGCCGATGATTGTGCGGGTCGCGCAGCGCGCGGCGCTGTCGCAGGCCCGAGCGGTGGTGGTCGCAAGCGACGCGCCCGAGGTGCTGGCGGCCTGCCAGGCCCATGGCGTGCGTGCGCTGCTGACCCGGGCCGACCATACCTCGGGCAGCGACCGGCTGGCCGAAGCCTGCGAGCAGCTGGGGCTGGACGGCAGCGATCTGGTCGTCAATGTGCAGGGCGACGAGCCGCTGATCGCGCCGGCCATGATCGACGCCTGCGCCGCGCTGCTGCGCGAGCGCGCAGACTGCGTGATGAGCACCGTGGCTCATGCGCTGGAAGACGCTGCCGAGTTCGCCAACCCGAATGTGGTCAAGCTGGTGACCGATGCGCGCGGCACGGCGCTGTACTTCTCGCGCGCGCCGATCCCCTGCTGGCGCGACGGGGCAGGCCCCAGGCCCGGCTCGGCGCTGCGCCATGTCGGCCTGTACGCCTACCAGGCCGGCTTTTTGCGCCGCTTCCCGGGCCTGGCGGCCAGCCCGCTGGAGCAGATCGAGTCGCTGGAGCAGCTGCGCGTGCTCTGGCATGGCGAACGGATCGCGGTGCACATCAGCGCCGAGCGCCCGGGGCCGGGTGTCGACACGCCCGAGGATCTGGCGCGGGTGCGCGCCCTGGTTGCCGCCGGCGCCTGAGTTACAAGGGCGTGACAAGCGCGGCCCGCGTCAGCCGGGCGTAGGCCCCGCCATGCTATCCTCGCCCGCAGTTTGCAAGGGCGACTTCCTTCACGGCAGGCCGCCCTTTCCATTGAAAATCGAGGAGACCCCGTGCGACTGATTCTTCTTGGCGCCCCCGGCGCTGGCAAAGGCACCCAAGCCGCTTTCATCTGCCAAAAGTTCGGCATCCCGCAGATTTCCACCGGCGATATGCTGCGTGCCGCCGTCAAGGCCGGCACCGAAATGGGGCTGGCCGCCAAGAAGGTGATGGATTCGGGTGCCCTGGTCGGCGACGACATCATCATCGGTCTGGTCAAGGAACGCATTGCGCAAGCCGACTGCGCCAAGGGCTTTCTGTTCGACGGCTTCCCGCGCACCATCCCGCAGGCCGATGCTATGAAGGCCGCCGGCGTCAAGCTCGACTTCGTGCTGGAGATCGATGTGCCGCACAGCGCCATCATCGAGCGCATGAGCGGCCGCCGCGTCCATGTGGCCTCGGGCCGCACCTATCACGTCAAGTTCAACCCGCCCAAGGTCGAGGGCAAGGATGACGCCACCGGCGAGGACCTGATCCTGCGCGAGGACGACAAGGAAGAGACCGTCAAGAAGCGCCTGGACGTCTACCAGGCGCAGACTCGCCCGCTGGTCGACTACTACTCGCAGTGGGCCGCCTCGGGCGATGCCAACGCGCCGCAGTACCGCCGCATCGAAGGCCTGGGCTCGGTCGACGAGATCACCGCACGCGCGCTGGCCGCGCTCGGCTGAAGCCGCCAACCAGATCCGACAAAGCCGCTGTTCAGCGGCTTTTTCTTGATCGACAATTGACGTTTACGTCAACGTAATCCAAACAGGAGACTTTATGGACATCGCAGGCAAGGTATTCATCGTGACCGGCGGCGCGTCGGGCCTGGGCGAAGGCACGGCCCGCATGCTGGCGCGCGAGGGCGCGATGGTCGTGATCGCCGATCTGCAGGTCGAGCGCGGCGAGGCCCTGGCCAAGGAACTGCACGGCGCCTTCGTCAAGGCCGATGTCAGCCAGGAGGCCGATGGCCAGGCGGTCGTCGCCAAGGCCGTTTCGATGGGCAAGCTGATGGGCCTGGTCAACTGCGCTGGCATCGCGCCGGCCGCCAAGACGGTGGGCAAGGAAGGCGCCCATGCGCTGGCCTTGTTCAGCAAGGTCGTGACCGTCAATCTGATCGGCAGCTTCAACATGATCCGCCTGGCCGCCGAGGCCATGAGCAAGAACGAGCCCGAGGGCACCGGCGAGCGCGGCGTGCTGATCTCGACCGCGTCGGTGGCTGCCTATGACGGCCAGATCGGCCAGGCGGCCTATGCGGCCTCCAAGGGCGGCGTGGTCGGCATGACCCTGCCGATCGCCCGCGATCTGGCGCGCAACGGCATCCGCAATATGACCATCGCGCCGGGCATCTTCGGCACGCCGATGCTGTTCGGCATGCCGCAGGAGGTGCAGGACGCGCTGGCCGCCGGCGTGCCCTTCCCGTCCCGCCTGGGCACGCCCGAGGACTATGCCAAGCTGGTGCACCAGATCGTCACCAACGAGATGCTCAACGGCGAGGTGATACGCCTGGACGGCGCGATCCGGCTGGCGCCGAAGTAAGCCGCGCGCTCGAGCAAAAGAAAACGGCCTCCGAGGAGGCCGTTTGTCATGCTTCGGGCAAGGCCTTACTTCTTGGCACTGCGCGAATGGATGGTCCACAGACGTGCCAGTTCGGCCGCGCCGTCATTGCCCTTGACGCCGCGCCAGGCGGTCTGGGCCTTGGCGATGTCACCGGCCGTGAACAAGGCCAGACCCTGATACAGCTTGGCATCGTCGGGGCGCTTCAGATTGCCCTTGGCGATGCCGGCCTCGACCAGCTTCAGGCCATGAGCGGCCTCGCCACGGAAGACCTGGGCCAGACCCAGCGAAACCAGGGCGTCGCCTTCCTTGGCCGCTTCGGCGGCCTGCTCGGCGCTGGCCTGGGCGGCCTTGGCCTCGCCGATGCGCTTGACCATCAGGTCCAGCAGACGCTTGTGGCGCGCACCTTCGGCGCCCTGACCCAGCACATTGGCGGCCAGACCCTTTTCGACGACCTGCTTGCCCTCTTCCGGATAGCCGGCCTGGGCGGCCAGCTGGGCCATCTCCATATAGTCGTTGGCATCGCGCATATTGCCGGTCGCCAGCTTCAGACGGAACACGTCCAGGCCGAAGCGCGGCGAGAAGCCCCGCTTCTGCGGCAGGCCGCCGAGGATCTGGGCCCACAGCTCCTTGCGCGGGTAGTAGTTCAGCAGCTTCTCGGTGGCCAGGGCTTCGGTGGCGGCGTCGTTCTTCTTCTGTGCCGCGTAGAGCAGCAGATTGAGCTTGTCCTGCGACGGTGCCTTGCCGGCACGCTCGTCGGCCTGCACCTCGGCCAGCGTATCCTTCAGCACGGCCGTCATATCGCCGGACTTGAACTGGGCCTGCTGCTGCACCGTCTTCACCGTGCCGCTCGTGCCGCCGGCGGCAAAGTACTTGTTGGCCCACTCCAGCGCCTTCGGCGCATTGTTGGCGCGCAGATAGGTGCCGGCCACGGCCTCCATGTATTGCAGCTGCTGCGCAGCGGCCAGGCGGGGCTTCAGCACCTCGAAGGCACGGGCCATCGAATCGGGATCATTGGCGCCCATCGCGGCCGAGAAGCGCGTGCCCTCGATCGCGTTGTTCTCGGCGGCGGTGCGGCCCGACACGCCCTCGGCGTCACGCACCTTGGCCAGCGCTTCCTTGAACTTGCCGCTCTTGATCAGCGCGCCGGCATCCTTCAGGTGCTTGCCCACCTCGGGGCGCACCGACTCGGCCTGGGCCGCTGCACTGGCGAAACCCAGCTCGCCCTGCGGCGCGGCGCCGAACACAAAGGCCGCGGTGCCGACAGCGACGCTGGCGAGGGTCTTGAACTTCATCATTGCATTCTCCTAAGAAAAAAACGCGCCGCCCTTGCGGGCAGCGCGTTCGTTCGATCATGCCTGCATCAGTCGATGAACTGCTCGTTGCCGACCATGCCCATCTTCTTGACGCCGAGCCGCTGAGCCGCCGCCATCACCGCCGCCACATTGCCGTACTCGACCAGCTTGTTGGGCTTGATGTGGATCTCGGACTGGTCCGGCTCCGCTGCGATCTCGGCCAGCTTGGCCTCGACGGCCGCATGATTGGCCAGCGCCACGCCGTCCCAGCTGACCGTGCCGTCGAAGTCGATGAAGACCTCGTGCACCACCGGCTCCTTGGTCGGCGGCGGCGGGTTGCCCGCCGGCATGTCCAGGTTCACCGAGTGCAGCTGGATCGGGATGGTGATGATCAGCATCACCAGCAGCACCAGCATCACATCGATCAGCGGCGTGGTGTTGACGTCCAGCATCACCTCGGGTTCGTCACCACCGGACGAGCTGCCTACATTCATTCCCATGCTCTAGCTCCTCGCCTCAACCACCGCGCGCCGGAGGCTCGGTGACGAAGCTGATCTTCACGATGCCCGCGCGCTGGCAGGCCACCATCACGCGCCCCACCGATTCGTAGCGCGACTTCTCGTCGCCACGGATATGCACTTCGGGCTGCGGGTCAAGCACCGACACCTTCTTCAGTCGTGCCACCAGCGCTTCGCTGTCCGGCACCAGGGCGGTGTTCCAGTAGACGTCGCCGTCCTTGGTCACCGCCAGCTCGATATTTTCCGGCTTGGTCACGCGCACGACATTGGTCTCTTTGGGCAGAGACAAGGTCACCGATTGCGTCACCACCGGAATGGTGATGAGGAAGATGATCAACAGCACCAACATCACGTCCACGAGGGGCGTGGTGTTGATGGTCGAGACCACTTCGTCATCGCCGGAAGAGGATCCGACGTTCATGCCCATGATTAATGCTCCGGGTCGAAGCGGCTTAGCGCTTGGCGACCGAACGGTTGCCCATCAGCACGCCGTGCAGGTCGGCAGCGAAGGCACGCACCTGGCCCATCACGGCCTTGTTGCGGTTGACCAGCCAGTTGTAGCCCAGCACGGCCGGCACGGCCACGCCCAGACCGATGGCGGTCATGATCAGCGCTTCACCCACCGGGCCGGCGACCTTGTCGATCGAAGCCTGGCCGGCCACACCGATGGCGGTCAGCGCTTGCAGAATGCCCCACACCGTGCCGAACAGGCCGATGAACGGCGAGGTCGAACCGACGGTGGCCAGGAAGCCCAGGCCGGTCTGCACGCGGCTGTTGACTTCGCCGACAGCGCGCTCGACGTTCATCGTCACCCAGCTGCTGTGGTCGATGTTCTCGGTCAGCGCGCCTTCATGGTGCTCGGAGGCCTCGATGGCCGACTCGGCGATGAAGCGGAATGCGCTGCCTTCCTTCAGGCCCTTGACGCCTTCGGCCAGGCTGGCCTTCTTGAAGAAGGTCACGCGCACGCTCTTGGCTTCGGTCGCCAGCTTCTGGGTGTCCCACAGCTTGGTGATCAGGATGTACCAGCTGCCCATGGACATGATGACCAGCAGCAGCAGCACGCCCTTGGACACGGCATCGCCGTGGTCGATCATGGCCTTCAGGCCATAGGGGTTCTCGGCCGGCTCGGCCTTGGCGGCGGGAGCGGCCGGGGCGGCAGCGTCAACCGCTGCGGGCGCAGCGGTTTCCACCGGTGCGGAGGCGGCGTCAGCGGCTTGGGCGTGAGCGGCCAGAGGGGATGCAGCCAGGGTCGCGGCAAATGCGATTGCGGCGAACAGGCCGGAGATACGAGAGATCATGGAGTCAACTCCTACGCAATAGAGATCGAGAGATCGGTTGTCGGTTGAGAGGCACCGGAGCGGGCCGGTTGCCAAGAAATGGGGTCTTGCTTATTCGATGCGGAACTGGAACTCCTGCTCGAACACATGGTCGCCCGGGCATTCGTACGTGCTTTGCAGCGTGTCGGTGATGGCGGCGATCAGGGCGCGCTGCACCTTGCGATCATTGCCACCGCGCATCTGCGAGCTGGTCACCTCGATCGCGCTGACGCGACCGGCCTTGACCGTGGCCAGCACCTTGAACAAGGCATCACCGCTCCAGTTGACGGCCGGCACCTCGGGCTTGCCCATCTTGGTGCAGACCATGCCGGCCGTGATCTTGGCGGGCTTGGCCACCGGTGCGGGCGCCGGTGCCGGGGCCGGCGGCGGCGCAGCGGCCACCTCGCGCGTCGGCGGCGGGGTGTTGCTAACCGGCGCCTGGATGGCGTTGGGCGGCGGCGGCGCCGTCACCTGCACCTCGGGCGGCGGCACGAACGGCGGCGGCGGTGCCTTCATGTCCGGCGGCGGCGGCACGACCTTCTCGGGCGGCGGCGGCGGCTTGACCTTCTCCTCCACCACCTTCACATCGATCGGACCCTTGATCGCCTCGACGGCCTTGCGGGCCAGACCGCTGGCCAACGCCCAGATGATCAGCACGTGAATCACGATCACGATACCGATACCTGTAAAGCGGGACGCCCCTTGCTTCTCCTGCGCAAAGTTCATGCGCGCTCCTTCATAAGACTGCGAAACTTTTTCATCGACATATGCGGGGAGTTCGGCTCTACACAGCGCCTGCCTAGAAACCTACGAGCCCCAACTCAGACCGGAGCTCGGAGCAGTTCTTGCCGGCTGTGCGAGAGACTGCACCAGACACCAAGGGCGGGCACACAGGCGCCGTTCGCTGGCTGCCGCAACATGCTTGCGGCTCGGGTGCATCTGCTGGCTGCAGAATGGACATCACAACTCATCACTCGGGGCACGATGGGAACCCACACTCAACAAAAATGCCCACTGGCTTGTGGCCCGCGGGCGGTTCTTCAAGTCGGAACAGCGTTGTAGTCAAACTACATAACACCGCACCATGAAGCGGCCTAGATCATAAACGAGTTGACCCGGCCAAGCGGCATGGGGCTTACCCGAGCTGACCAAGCCCTTACACACTGAAACTCCGGCGTCTTCTGGTCTTCACTTTCAACGCCGAACCCACAGTGGTATCTTACTGGTACTTTCGCCGGCGGACCGACCTAAGAATTCAGGGTTTTCACCATGAACCCCGTGAAACAGGGTGCTGAGCGCCCATTCAAACCGGCGCCCCTGCCTCCGCACCCCGGCCCTGCACCCGAGGCACCGCAGCCAGCAGGGTCCGGGTGTAGTCGCTTTGCGGTCGACCCAACACCTCGGCACTGCTGCCCGCCTCGACGATGCGCCCCGACTGCATCACCGCCACCTCGTCGGCGATGTACTCGACGACGCCGATATTGTGGGTGATGAACAGATAGGACAAGCCGCGCTCGCGCTGCAAATCGCGCAAGAGATTGAGAATCTGCGCCTGCACCGACACGTCCAGCGCCGAGGTCGGCTCGTCGCAGACGATCAGGCGCGGCTCCACGGCCAGCGCCCGCGCGATCGCGATGCGCTGGCGCTGGCCGCCGGAGAACTCGTGCGGGAAGCGCTCCAGCGCATCGCGCCGCAGGCCCACCTGGTCAACCAGCAGCTCCAGATTGCGCCGCCGTGCGACCGCATCGAGATCGGGCCGCAAGGCCTGCACGCCCTCCTCCAGCAGCTCGTAGACCCGCATGCGCGGGTTCAGCGAGGCAAACGGGTCCTGGAAGATGATCTGGACTTGGCGGCGCGCCTCGCGCAGCGCATCGCCTTGCAGGGTGAACAGATCCTGCCCGTTCAGCAAGGCCTGACCCTCGATCTGGGCCTGGGTGCGCAACAGCTGCACGATGGCCTTGCCCGAGGTGGTCTTGCCGCAGCCGGATTCGCCCACCAGGGCCAGCGTGCGACCCGGCAGGATGCGGTAGGACACATCGTCCACCGCATTGAAGTAGCGCGGCGCGCCGCGCTCCAGCAGGCCGCGCTTCAGGGCAAAGCGCACCCGCAGATGCCTGACCTCCAGCAGCGGCTTGTCCGGGTCGCCGGCCGGCGCTGCGGCCCGTGCGACCGCCGCCGCCACGGCCGGCACCGGCAACGCCTCCTGCGGATGGGTATAGAGGCGGCAGCGCACCTGATGGGTGGCGCTCAGCGCCGTGAGCTCGGGTACCTGGTCGTGGCAGGCCGGCATCACCCGGTCGCAGCGCGGCGCGAAGCGGCAGCCGCTGAATGCCATCCACAGCGGCGGCACGGTGCCGGCAATCGCGGCCAGGGCCTCGCCGCGCTTGGCCGCGTCCGGCAGCGCCTGCAGCAGCAAGCGCGCATAGGGATGCTTGGGCGCGGCAAAGAACTCCTCGGCCGGCGCCACCTCGACGATCTGGCCCGCATACATCAGCGCGACCTGGTGAGCCATGCCCGACACCACCCCCAGGTCGTGGGTGATCAAGAGCACGCCCAGCTGGCGCTCGCGCTGCAAGTCCTTCAGCAGGTCGAGGATCTGCGCCTGGATGGTCACATCCAGCGCCGTGGTCGGCTCGTCGGCGATCAGATAGTCGGGCTCGGCCGCCAGGGTCATCGCGATCATCACGCGCTGCTTCTGGCCGCCCGACAGGCGAAACGGATACTCGTCAATGCGGCGCTCGGGCTCGGGAATGCCGACGCGCCTGAGCCAGTCGATGGCCTTGGCCCGCGCCGCCGCGCCGCGCAGCGGCGTGTGCGCCTCGATGGCCTCGACGATCTGGGCCCCGACCCGCATCACCGGGTTCAGGCTGGTCGAGGGCTCCTGGAAAATCATGCCGATGCGCCCGCCGCGCACCTCGCGCATCTGTGCCTCGGGCAGGCCGAACACATCCTCGCCTTCCAGGTCCAGGCGGCCGGCGGTGATGCGTCCGTTGTCGGGCAGCAGGCGCATCAGGGCCAGCGCCGTCATGCTCTTGCCGCAACCCGATTCACCGACCAGCGCAAAGGTCTGGCCGCGCGTGATCGCCAGGCGCATGCCGTCGATCGCGCGCACCAGGCCGGCATCGGCGTCCAGCGCCACCTTCAGATCTTCAATCTTCAACATGGCTTCTTACTTCTTCGCAAGAGACAGCACACGCGGACGCAGGCTGCGCGAACGCGGATCGAAGGCGTCGCGCACGCCATCGGCGAACAGATTGGCGGCCAGCACCAGGGTCACCATGAAGCCGAAGGCGGCCACAAAGCTCCACCACACCACCGGGTCGCGCGACATCTCGGAGCGGGCCAGATTGATCATGCCGCCGAAGCTGTTCATGCTGGGGTCGACGCCGACGCCCACATAGGTCAGCACCGCCTCGTAGAGGATCAGCTCGGAGAAGCTCAGCACCACGGTGATCAGCACCAGATGCATCACATTGGGCACGATGTGGCGGGCCATGATGCGGCCATGGCTGACGCCAAAAGCGGTGGCCGCCTGCACATAGTCGAGCTCGCGCAGCTTCAGCGTCTCGCCCCGCACCAGCCGGCACAACCCGGCCCAGCCGGTCACGCCCAGGATCACACAGAGCAGGAACATCTTCAGGTCCGAGCGCTCGGCGCCGGTCTCGAACAGCTCCGGGTTCTTGTCCAGAAAGACCTGCACCATCAGCACGCAGGCAGCGATCAGCAGAACATTGGGCACCGAACTCAAGGTCGTGTAGATGTACTGGATTACCTCATCCACCCAGCCCTTGAAATAGCCGGCCAGAATGCCCAGCACCAGGGCCAGCGGCAGGGTCGCCAGCGTCGAGATCGCGCCGATCACAAAAGCCGTGCGTATGCTTTTGAGCGCCTGGTAGAGCACATCGTTGCCGGTGCGGTCGGTGCCGAACACATGGTAGTGCCCCATCAGCGCCACCGTCGGGCCGACCAGCAGCAGCACCGCGCCCAGGGTCAGCAGCAGCGCACGCAGTGGGTAATGGGTGCGGTCAGCCAGCAGATCACGCCAGGCCCGCGCAAAGCCGCCATGGCCGCGCGCGAGCGCCGCCGCGGTGGCCAGGGCCGCCAGCAGGGCCAGCAGCAGGCCGGCGGCCATGCCGCCGAGCGCACGCCGACCGACATCGCCGGCCCAGTCGGCCGCCGGGTCCGACAGATGCGCGCCACCAAAGTTCAGGCGCGGAAAGTCGCGCGTGGTCTTGCCGGCCGCGTCGGTGACGCTTTCCTTGTTCAGGCCGACATAGGCCAGCGGCGCCGAGTAGGTGGTCTCGCGCATCTCGATCTGGCGCGCCAGCACCAGGTCCAGCAGCGACTCGGTGCGGGTGTCGTAGAAGACCTGTGCGTTCTGCGCCGGCAGCGCGCGGCGAAAGTGCACGCTGTCCAGCGCCGTGACGAGCAGGAACAGCAGCATCACCAGGCCGGCCGAGGCGGCGGCCGGGTCGCGCAGCACGCGGCTCCAGGTGGCGCGCAGCGTGGGGTGCGAGCGGATGCGCAAGACATAGGCGAGCAGCGCGGCAAACAAGGCCCACAGCGCCACATCGGTCCACAAGAAAACAAGCTTGAATCCCATGATGGTCAGCGATCTATCCGTTCAGGCCAGACGCACCCGGGGGTCGACCCAGGTGTAGGCGATGTCGATCAGCGCATTGGTCGCGATATAGAGCACCGCGCCGAGGAAGACCATGGTGCGCACGATGGCGAAGTCCTGGCCGGTGATGGCCTCGATCACGAAGGCGCCCAGGCCCGGGATGCCGAAAAAGCTCTCGAACACCAGGCTGCCCATGAAGACATAGGGCAGATAGGCGCCGGCGCTGGTGATGATGGGGATCAGCGCATTGCGCAGCACATGGCGGAACAGCACGATCTGCTCGGACAGGCCCTTGGCCCGCGCGGTGCGCACATAGTCCTTGCCGACCTCCTCCAGGAACATCGCCCGGTACAGCCGCGCCTCGCCGCCCAGCCGCGCCAGCAGCGACAGCGCGATCGGCAGGGCCAGGAACTTGATCGCGTCCAGGCCCGGCGCATAGCCGTTGATGGGCACCAGCTTGAGCAGGCGCGAGAAGAAGTACTGGCCGACGATGATGTAGAACAGGCTGGAGATCGACAGCATCAGCACGCACAGCACCACGCCCCAGAAGTCGATCCGGGTGTTGCGGAAGAACACCAGCATCAGCGCGAAGGCGGTGCTGACGATCACCTGCAGGATGAACAGCGGCACCGCCAGCTGCAGGCTGACGCCCATGCGGGTCTTGATCTCGTGGCCGATATTGACGGCCTGGCGCGCGTCCGAGCGGCCGAAGTCCAGCATCATCAGCGAGACCGAGCGCTCCCACAGAATCGTCTTGGTCAGCTTCTGCGCGCCGGCCTCGGCCTCGTTCCAGTACAGCGGCTTGTCATAGCCACGCTCGGCTTTCCACTTGACGATCTGTTCCTGGCTCACGCGCTTGCCGCCGATGTTCAGGCGGGCCATATCGTCGGGCGTGTTGACCGAGAAGAACAGGAAGAAGGTGAACAGGTTCACCCCGATCAGTATCAGCAGGCCGTAGCCGAGACGGCGGATCATATAGCTCAGCATCGCTGGTCCCTCAGGCAACGGTCTGCGGTTTGACATAGCCACGCGCGGTGGCCTGCTCGCGCGCGCGGAAGCTGCGGCGCGTGGTCCAGACGATGGCGGCCGCACCGGCGATCAGCAGCAGCAGCGGCCACCAGATCGGCCGGTTCCACTCGGCCTGCCGGGCCGCGCGCTGCTGCGCATCGACGCGGTAGTAGCGCGCCATATCCCGGATCATGATGCCGGGCTTGCCGTTGTAGACCCAGGGCTGGAAGGCCAGACCCACATAAGGCCAGTAGCCCCAGGCCCAGGGTGAGTCCTCGCGCACGAGGCGCACCATCTGGTCGATCACCTGCTGCTTCTCGGGACCGTCGTCGATGCTTTGCAGACGGCGGTACAGGCGGTCGTACTCGGGGTTCTCGTAGTTGGCGGCGTTCTCGCCCTCGTGCTTGGACTTGCTGTTCGGGCCGTAGAGCAGGAACAGGAAGTTCTCGGCGTCCGGGTAATCGGCCAGCCAGCCCCACCAGAAGATCTGGTGCTTGCCCTTGTGAACCTTGTCCTGGAACTGGTTGTAATCGGTGGCGCGGATCTCCAGCTGCACACCCAGCTTGGCGAACTGCTTGACCATCCAGTCCAGCTCGGCCTTGATCTCGGGCGTGGTGGTGCGCTGGTAGTCGTAGTTCAGCACCAGCGGACGGCCGGTCTTGGCGTCGCGTCCGTCCGGGTAGCCGGCCTCGGCCAGCAGTTTCTTGGCATCCTCGATCGGGCGGCGCACGACCTCGCCATTGACCAGATGATGGGTGACCGGATTGAAGCCCTCGGCCGTGCCCTCACGCGAGCCGAACACGCCCGGCGGCACCGGCCCGTGGGCCGCGACCCCGCCCTTGGTGCGGAAGATGCGGCCATAGCCCTCTTCCCAGTCGATCGCGATCGACAGGGCCTGGCGCAGCTTGCGGTTCTTCAGCTGCTGCTCGGGTGTGTCGCCCTTGCCAACCACCGGGTCCATCCAGTTGAAGCCCAGATACCAGCTGTTGATGTCGGTGACCAGCGGGAACTTGAAGCCCTTGGCCTGGTAGGCGGCCTTGACCTCGTCGGAGTCGTCCATATCGACCTGGAAGTCCACACCCCATTCGGGCCGCTCGATCTCGGGCACGTCCAGATAGCCCTGCTTGAACATCTCCTTGCGCGGCACCTTCTCCTTAATGATGGTGGAGACGATGGTGTCGACAAAAGGCATGGTCTTGCCGCAGTCGTCCAGCAGGCCGGCCTTGCGGTCGGCCTCCGAGCCCTCGCAGGGATAGATGTCACCGCGATAGTTCGGATTGCGCTTCATCACATGGCGCCGGTCCTGCACATACTCGGTCATCATGAAGGGACCGGTGCCGACCGGCCACTGGTTCAGCGACAGGCTGTTCTCGCTCATGCCCGGCTGGGCGTAGAAGGCATCGGCCTCCCAGGGCAGCGGCGAGATGAAGGTCATCGCCATCCAGTACTGCCACTGCGGGTACTTGCCCTTGATGCGCACGCGCAGCGTGTGGCTGTCCAGCGCCTGCGCGCCCTCCAGCGGCCATTGGCGGAAGTCCAGGAAGGGCTTGTCGCGGATGCTCTCGGGCAGGCCCTTGAGCAGCTTGGCGTTTTCCTCGCGCACCCGCTTGCCGTAGTCCTTCAGCCCCAGCACATACTCGGAGAAGATCGCATATATCGGCGCCTCGATGCGCGGCGTGGCGTGGCGCTTGATCGCGTAGACATAGTCCTCGGCCACCATCTCGCGCGTGCCCTGCACCTCGAAGTCCCAGGGCGAGCGCTTGTCGCCCAGCTGTTCGCGGCTGAGCTTGTGATAGAGGTAGTTGCCCTGGGCATCGGTGGCCAGCGCCGGATGCGGCGCGTACTTGATGCCCTTCTTGATCGCGATGTCGTAGACGCTTTGCGCGATCTGCTCGGCCGGCGCATCGTCGGGCAGACGCTTGCCGTCCTTGTCCAGGTAATAAGGCTTGACCACCTTCTCGGCGGTCTTGGGCACCAGCTCGTAAGGCCGCTTCAGGTAGTGATAGGCGTAGAGCGGCTCGTAGATCTGGTAGGTGTAGACCGACTCCGGATTGCTGTAGGAAGCAATCGGGTCCAGATAGCGCGGCGAGCGCTCGTCGAAGGAGTTGTAGAGCGTGTTGTCCGCGGCAGCGCCGAGCGGATAGGGGCTGTTGTTGCAGGCCGCCAGCAGCAGCGCGGCGGCGGCGCTGAGGCCCAGACAGATGCTGCGGCACCATTGTTGGCCACGTCCAAGCCCATGCATGTCAAACCCCTCCAGAGCGGCCATCGCAGACCGACACCTGCGTAAGGGTCGGTGCGGCGGCAATGAAAAACAACGAGCCTCCGGCACCGGCGGCTCGTGACCGCGTGCTCTGGAGGCAAGGCCTGCATCATATCGGTTGTGCTGGTCGCGGCGGCGCAAGCCCGGCCCGGGGATACCAGCAGTCACCCCATATTCCGGGGATGACGAAAGTCAGGCCTTAATGGTGGTGGTGCTCGTGATGCTGATGACCCTGGTGCTGATCGCCACCCCAGGCCAGCAAGGCCTCGCGGCCCTGCACCAGCATGTCCACCTTGACGCCGACCGGCAGGCTGACCTTGGTCGGCACATGGCCGAACGGCAGGCCGGTGAAGATCGGCGTCTTGCTGCGCGCGCGCACCGCCTCGATCGCGGTCTTCAGCGTGTAGCCGCGGTCCAGCGGCGACTTCTTCCAGTCGCTGAACTCGCCCAGGATGATGGCCTTCTGCGCGTCCAGCACGCCGGCCTGCTGCAGCTGCAGCAGCATGCGCTCGACCCGGTAGGGGTGCTCGTTGACGTCTTCGAGAAACAGGATGCCGCCCTTGACCTTGGGGAAATGCGGCGTGCCCAGCATCGAGCTCAGCACGCAGAGATTGCCACCCCACAAAACACCGCGCGCCTCGAAGCCGTCGTGGCCGGCCTCGCAGCGAAAGCCCACCGCCTCCAGCAGCCCGTCCATGGCCTCGACAAAGCAGTCCTGGGTCACATCATCGACCCCACCCTCCTCCGCGCTGCGGCCGAAGTCGTAGCAGGCCAGCGGGCCGGCCCAGCTGGGCGACTTGGTGTGCGCCAGCAGGCCCAGATGCAGGGCCGTCAGATCGCTGTGACCGACCCAGCGCGTGCCGTGTTCGACGCTATGGGCCAGCAGCTTCCAGTCGATCGCGTCCAGCAGCCGCGTCATGCCGTAGCCGCCGCGGCTGGCCATCGCGATGCTGGGCGCCGCCTTGGCCACGCGGTGCAGCGCCGCCAGCCGGGTCGCGTCATCGCCGGCAAAGCGCTGGTGCTTGGCCAGCGCATCGGCGTCGATGCTGACTTCGAAGCCCAGCTTGGCCAGGCGCTTGGCCGCACGCTTGAGCGGCTGCGCCTGGGCCAGCACGCCGGCGGGGGTGAAAAGAGTCAGGGTGTTGCTCATGGGGGGATGTCGTCCAGATGGCGGGCCTCGCCGGTGGGGATGGCCTCGGGTTCCTGAGACCGAGCCGCGGCACGGCGCTGGCGCGCCGCCTCGCGCCGCTCAGCAAAAAATTCGCGCAGCAGCTGCGCCGCGGGCTCGGCCAGCACGCCGCCCTGGATGCAGGTGTGATGGTTCAGCCGGCCTTCGGCAAACAGGTCCAGCACCGAGCCGGCCACGCCGGTCTTGGGGTCGGGCGCGGCGAACACGACACGCTTGAGCCGCGCATGCAACATCGCCATCGCGCACATCGCGCAGGGCTCCAAGGTCACATAGAGCTCGCACTCGGGCAGGCGGTAATTGCCCAGCAGGGTCGCGGCATGGCGCAGCGCGACGATCTCGGCATGGGCGGTCGGGTCATGCGTCGTGATCGGGCGGTTGTAGCCGGTCGCGATCACCTGGCCGGCGCGCATGATGACCGCGCCC
Source organism: Paucibacter sp. M5-1 (assembly GCF_027498415.2). NCBI lineage: Bacteria > Pseudomonadati > Pseudomonadota > Betaproteobacteria > Burkholderiales > Sphaerotilaceae > Roseateles > Paucibacter sp. M5-1. Next base: position 5,619,858 of record NZ_JAPZLM020000001.1, on the reverse strand, counting down.
ACCGGCACCTCGCCGACCAGCCAGGCGTTGTGGGCCTGGTCCAGCGCCAGGCGCATCGCGTACTCGTCGGCAGCGGAGGAGGAAGAGGTGGTGTTCATGGCGGCCGGGCAGTGTAGCAACAGCTATCCTCGCGGCCATGCAAGATGCACTGTTTCCGGACGAGGCGCCGCCGCTCGCGAAGACGCCCGCCGCACGGGTCCGACCGCAGCCCATCGATGAAGAGCAGGCGGCGCTGGCGGCCGCGCTGCCGCCGCTGGCCTATCTGGGCAGCTCCTCCTGGACCTATCCCGGCTGGGCCGGCCTGGTCTGGGACAAGCCCTACTCGGACAGCCTGCTGTCCAAGCACGGCCTGGCTGCCTACAGCCAGCAGCCGCTGCTGCGCGCCGTCAGCATCGACCGCGGCTTCTACCGACCGCTGACGGCCAGCCAGTACCAGCGCTATGCCGACCAGGTGCCGGCCGGCTTTCGCTTCACCGTCAAGGCCCCCAGCCTGGTGGCCGATGCGCTGGTGCGCAGCGAGGACAGCGGGCGCGGCAAGCAGCTCAACAGCGCCTTTCTGAACCCGGCGCTGGCGGTGCAGGAGTTCGTGCAGCCCGCGCTGGAAGGCCTGGGCGGCAAGATCGGCGCGCTGGTGTTCCAGCTGAGCCCGCTGCCGCCCAGCCTGCTGGCGCGCATGCCCGAGCTGCTGGAGCGGCTGTGTCTGATGCTCAAGGCCCTGCCCGCGCTGCGGCCGGCGGCGCCGGATGGCGTGATCGCGGTCGAGGTCAGAGACCCGCAGTGGCTGACGCCGGACTTCGTCGCCGTGCTGCGCGAGGCCGGCGCCACCTATTGCCTGGGCCTGCACCCCAAGCTGCCGCCAATCGAGGAGCAGCTGCCGCTGCTGCGCGCGCTGTGGCCCGGCCCGCTGGTCTGCCGCTGGAACCTGAACCGCATCCACGGCCCCTTCGGCTACGAGGACGCGCAAAAGCGCTACGGCGATTTCGACCAGCGCCTCGATCCCGATCCGCACACCCATGCCCTGCTGGCCAAGGTCGTGCGCGGCACCACGGCCGCCGGCCAGCGCGCCTATGTGACCATCAGCAACAAGGCCGAGGGCTGCGCGCCGCTGACGGTGCGGGCGCTGGCGCGCGAGATCGTCGATCCGGCTCAGGGCTGAGCGTCGGAGGCGCGCGAGGCGGCCTGCTCCATCGCCTGCTGCAGCTGCTGGCGCACCGCCTGCGGTGCGTTGATCGGCGCACTGGCTGCCGTCGGCGCGGCGGCCGGCGCCAGCTGGGTGGCCTGCTTCTTCATCACGGCCAGCACGATGGCCATGACCACCACCAGGCCAAGAATGCTCAAGGCTGCACGCATCGCTACCCTCTCCTGCTGCACATCAAGGCCGGCGCCAGCCGCCGGCGGCAAGGGCGATTGTGCTTCGGAACCAGCCGCGGCCGATCAGGCGCGCAGCGGCCAGCGCGCCAGCGGCACATGGCGATGCTGGCCGATCAGGCTGTTGACCAGCACCAGCTCGTCGGCCCGCCAGCCCAGCGCCTCGATCGGCCGCTGCGGCACCAGCGCATCGTCATAAAGAAGGGTCAGATGCGGCGTGAAACTGCCGGGCCTGGCTAGCCCGGCGGGGGCCAGCACCTCACCCAGCTGCCGGCGCAGCTGCCTGACGGCATCCAGCCCGCTACCGCCGCCCAGCACCAGCGGGCGGTTCCTGGCGTTCTTGCGCTCAAAGCTGAGCAGGTGGTCGAAGTGCAGCGCGAACGGCGCGCAGCGCAGCCTGGCCGCCGCAGCCTCGGCGGCGGCACGCTCGCGCTGCGGCAGACCGACGAAGTCGCCCAGATGATGCAAGGTGATGTGAAAGCGGTGCGAATCCTGCGGCCGCCCCTTCAGACCCAGCTCGGCGCGCACCCGCGAGGCCAGCGCGGCGATGCGCAAGGCCGTCGCGGTGTCCGGATAGAGCGCGAAGAAGAGCCGGTGGTCGGGTGCCATGCACCGAGCCTACAGTCGCGCCAGAGCTGGAGCGGCCGAGGCCGACAAAGACCGGCCCGATCGGCGGAGCCGGGTTCTGACTTATCTCAGCGGCCAGCTCGCCAGCTGCTGATGTTCACCGCTGGCGAGCCGGGTGTTGATCAGCAGCAGCTCGCCGACCCGCCAGCCGACCGGCCCGAGCGGCTGCGACTCGACCGGGATCTTGTCGTGCAAGAGCGTCAGCTGCGGGGTGAAGGCGGCGTAGCGGTAGAGCTCGGCCGCCTTCAAGGCCTTGATCAGCGCCCCGTGCAGGGCCTTCAGCGGCCCCAGCGGCTCACCGGCCTGCAGCACGCAGGGCAGATGCCTGGGCTCGCGGCGCTTCAGGCTGAGGGCGCGGTCCAGCACGATGTCGAAGGCCGGCACCTCCAGCGATGCGGCCGCCGCCATCGCCTTGTCGACCAGGGCCTGCGGGAAGCGGGCGAAGTCACCCAGATGATGGAGCGTGATCAGGAACTGCTCGGCGGGCTGCAGCGGGCCGGTTAGCCCCTGCTCGGCACAGAGCTGGCTGCGCAGGGCCACGATGCGCTCGCTGGCGGCCGCATCGGGGCGGATCGCAAAAAACAGCCGGTCGGTGATATTGGACATGGGACTCAGGAAAGAAGTTCGAACCGACCGGGAGATCGGCCGGGCCGCGAGGGCCCGGCCTTCTCCGCTCAGCCGCGCACCGTCGCCAGGGCGGCGTTGAGGGTCTTGCTGGGACGCATCACGGCGGCCAGCTTCTGCATATCGGGCTGGTAGTAACCACCGATATCGACCGGCTTGCCCTGCACCTCGGCGAGCTCGGCCACGATGGTCTGCTCGTTGTCGCTCAGGGCCTTGGCCAGCGGCGCGAAGCGCTCGGCCAGGGCCTTGTCCTCGGTCTGCGCGACCAGCTCCTGGGCCCAGTACATCGCCAGATAGAACTGGCTGCCGCGGTTGTCCAGCTGGCCGGTCTTGGGGCTGGGGTTCTTGTTATTGTCCAGCAGCTTGCCGGTGGCGGTGTCCAGGGTCTTGGCGAGGATCTTGGCCTGCGCGTTGCCGGTCTTCAGACCCAGGTCTTCCAGGCTGACGGCCAGCGCCAGGAACTCGCCCAGCGAGTCCCAGCGCAGATGGTTCTCCTCCACCAGCTGCTGCACATGCTTGGGCGCCGAACCACCGGCACCGGTCTCGTACATGCCGCCGCCGGCCATCAGCGGCACGATGGACAGCATCTTGGCGCTGGTGCCCAGCTCCATGATGGGGAACAGGTCGGTCAGGTAGTCGCGCAGGATGTTGCCGGTCACCGAGATGGTGTCCAGGCCGCGGATCACGCGCTCCAGCGTGTAGCGCATCGCGCGCACCTGGCTCATGATCTGGATATCCAGGCCCGCGGTGTCATGGTCCTTCAGATAGAGCTTGACCTTCTTGATCAGCTCGTTCTCATGCGGGCGATAGGGGTCCAGCCAGAACACCGCCGGCATGCCGGAGTTGCGGGCGCGGGTGACGGCCAGCTTGACCCAGTCGCGGATCGGCGCGTCCTTGACCTGGCACATGCGCCAGATGTCGCCCTGCTCGACGTTCTGTGTCAGCAGCACCTCGCCGGTGGCCAGGTCGACGATATTGGCCACGCCGTCTTCGCTGATCTCGAAGGTCTTGTCATGCGAGCCGTACTCCTCGGCCTGCTGGGCCATCAGGCCGACATTGGGCACGGTGCCCATGGTCTTGGGATCGAAGTTGCCGTGCCACTTGCAGAAGTTGATCATCTCCTGGTAGATGCGGGCGAAGGTGCTCTCCGGCATCACGGCCTTGACGTCCTTCAGGCGGCCGTCGGCGCCCCACATCTTGCCACCGTTGCGGATCATCGCGGGCATCGAGGCGTCGACGATGATGTCGTTGGGCGAGTGGAAGTTGGTGATGCCCTTGGCCGAATCGACCATGGCCAGCTCGGGGCGGTGCTCGTGGCAGGCATGCAGATCGCGCTTGATCTCATCCTGCTTGGCGCTCGGCAGCGTGGCGATCTTGTTGTAGAGATCGACCATGCCGTTGTTGACGTTCACACCCAGCTCGTCGAACAGCTTGCCGTGCTTCTCGAAGGCCTCGCGGTAGAAGATGCGCACGCAGTGGCCGAACACGATGGGGTGCGAGACCTTCATCATCGTGGCCTTGACGTGCAGCGAGAACATCACGCCGGTCTTGTGCGCGTCCTCGATTTCCTTCTCATAGAACTCGAGCAGGGCTTTCTTGCTCATGAACATCGAGTCGACGATCTCGCCGGCCTGCAGCGCGACCTTGGGCTTGAGCACCAGGGTCTGGCCGCTCTTGGTGATCAGCTCCATCTTGACTTCGCGGGCCTTGTCCAGCGTGATGGACTTTTCGCCGTGATAGAAGTCGCCGTGGTGCATGTGCGAGACATGCGAGCGCGAGGCCTGGCTCCAATCGGCCATCGCATGCGGGTTCTTGCGGGCGTATTCCTTGACGGCCTTGGGCGCGCGGCGGTCGGAATTGCCCTCGCGCAGCACCGGGTTCACCGCGCTGCCGATGCACTTGGCATAGCGGGCGCGGATGCCCTTCTCTTCCTCGGTCTTGGGATTCTCGGGATAGTCAGGAATCGCGTAGCCCTTGCCCTGCAGCTCCTTGATCGCGGCCAGCAGCTGCGACACCGAGGCGCTGATATTGGGCAGCTTGATGATATTGGCCTCGGGTGTCAGCGTCAGCTTGCCCAGCTCGGCCAGGTTGTCCGGCACGCGCTGCGCCTCGCTGAGGAATTCGGGAAACGCGCCCAGGATGCGCGACGCCACCGAGATATCGCTGGTGCCGATGCGGATGCCTGCCGGCTCGGCGAAGGCCTGCATGATGGGCAGAAACGCGCTGGTGGCGAGCATCGGGGCCTCGTCGGTCAGCGTGTAGATGATGTTGGGCTGCTGGGTGCTCATGGGTCGGTGTCCTGGAATTGTTGGCCCCGCCGGCACAGGCTGCAGGGCGCGTCGTCAAATGAGGCCTGGCAGGCGGCGGACTGAACCGACGCTTGTCCTAGCGACGCGCGCGATTTTCCTGCAATTCGATACCGCGATGTGAAAAGATGTTTTCTCAGTGCGCTGAGGGATCAGGGCAGACCAGCACATTGCCCCGTTTGCGGCCGCTGTCGACAAGCCGGTGGGCCAGCGCGATGTCGGCCAACTCGAAGCTGCGCTCATGCACCACCTCTATGCTCGTCCCGGCCACCAGCTGCAGCAGCCGCTCGACATCCGCCACCCGTTCAGGCGCCGCCCCGGCGGCCACATTGCCGCGCGCCCGTATCGTCTCGCCCAGACCGGCAACCGCCAGCAGCAGCCGCCCCTGCGGCGTCAGCAGGCGCCGACCCGAGGCCATGGACAGATTGCCGACGGTGTCGAGCACCACGTCGAAACGCTCGGCGACGCCGGAAAGCTCGGTCCTTTGGTAGTCGATCACCCGGTCCGCACCCAGGCGCCTGACCAACTCGGCATTGGCGCCGCTGCATACACCGGTGACCTTGGCACCCCAATGCCGGGCCAGCTGCACGGCATTGGTCCCGACCGCGCCGGACGCGCCGTTCACCAGCACCGACATCCCCGCGCGCAGCGCCGCCTTCTCGCTCAGAAAGTACAGCGCCGTCGTGCCGCCGAACAGCACGCCGGCCGCATCCTGATGGCTCACGGCGGCGGGCTTGCGAACCAGCTTGCGGGCAGCCAAGGCGAGGAACTCGGCATGCGCGCCCATTGCCATGCCCGTCATCGCGCAGACCTCGTCCCCCGGCACGAAATCGCTGACCAGCGTGCCCACCGACTCGATCACACCGGAGAACGCGCTGCCCAGGATCGGGCGCCGCGGCCGCCTCAGACCGAAGACCAGGCGCGCGGGGATGCCGAAACCCGCTGGGAACCGGGCGGCCCGGATGCGCGCATCGGCCGAGGTGACGGCCGCCGCCACCACCCGCAGCAGCACCTCATCGGCGCCCGGTTCGGGCCGGGGAACATCGGCGATGCGCAGCACCTCGGGTGTGCCGTACCGGTCAACAAGAGCTGCTCGCATGCGTCACCTTACATCCGTAAGTCTTGGCGGCGGATGCTAACTGGCCTCGCGAACTGGGCCTTCGCACAGATCGAGCTGCCCGACCCGCAGCAGCCATGGCGGCCGGCGATGAGCGAACGCGCCGCGTCCGCCCGCCGCGTGCTGGCTCGGCATCCCTGGGCCCTCGGGCTGATCGAGTCCCGCCGGGCTCCCGGGCCGGCCTTGCTGCGGCATCACGAGACCGTGCTTGCCTGCCTGCGCCGCAACTGCTTCTCGGTCGCGCTGGCCGCGCATGCCTTCTCGGCCATCGACGCCTATGTCTACGGCTTCGTGTTGACCGAGCTGAACCTGCCCTTCGGCGCCGGCGAAAGCGCAGAGGATTTCGTCACCGGGATCCGGGAGTTGCTGCCCGCCGACAAGTACCCGCATCTGGTCGAAATGATTGGCGAGCAGGTCCTCGGCAAGGACTACGCCTACAGCGACGAGTTCGCCTTCGGGCTCGAACTGCGGCTCGATGGCCTGGAACGTCATCTCGGCCGCCAGTCCTGACAAGGGTTGCGCCGGCTACCCTTCGATGCGCGCAAAAGCCTGCGCCGCCCGTTCCCGCCCGAGCTCGATCAATTCCTCGGCGCGCCAGAACTCGAAAAAGCCGCAGGCATTGCGCGGGATCTCGATCATCACATCGGGGGGCGCATACGCGGACAGGCGCAGCTGCGAGATCGTGTCCTGCATCGCCTGCATGGACACAAAGGCCACGTCGAGCAGACCGTGGCGGGGCTCGGCGCTCGCACGGCCCGGCTGCAGCGCATCGACGAAGCGCGCAATACGTTTTCTGTAGCTGTTGTCGCCGATCAGTGAGGCACTGGCCGGCGCCAGCACCCGAGACTCGGCCGGGCCGCTGAGGTCGACGACCACCGTCAGATCGGTGGCGTCGTCCAGCGTGGGCGCGATCGGCACCGGATTGACCAGCGCACCGTCCAGCAGCGTGCGGCTGCCGTGCCGGAACGGCGTGAAGACCAGCGGCGTCGCGATGGAGGCGCGGATCGCATCGAACATCTGCCCCTCGCGCAGCCAGACCTCCTCGCGAGACCCCAGATCCGTCGCGACCGCCGTGTAGGCAATCGGCAGCTCCTCGATCGGGCAGTCTCCGATCAGCTCGCGCAGCACGCTGATGATGCGCTCGCCCTTGAACAGCCCGGGCTGGCCGATGGTCGGGTCGAGCAGGCGCAGCACATGGATGCGCTCCAGCGCCAGCACCCACTCGGCATAGACCTCGAGCTTGCGCGCGGCGTAGATGCCGCCCACCAGCGCGCCGATGGAGGCGCCCGAGATGGACTGGATCCGGTAGCCGTTCTCGCCAAGCCACTGGATCACGCCGATATGAGCCAGGCCGCGCGCGCCGCCGCTGCCGAGAACCAGGGACACCGTGGTAGGACTTGGGATCATCGGTACAAAACCATTCCTTGTTGTCTAGGCCGATTTTGCGGGCAAGAAGCAAACCGCCCGGACATGCCGGGCGGTCTGGACTGAAGGTTTGAAAAGTCGCATCAGGTACCGACCGCAGGAGCCATCAAGCGGCGATCGCGGCTGCCCGAACCAGCCAACCCGATTCCGAGATAGGGACAGCAAAAACGGTTTCAAGTGGCGCTTGTCATATCCCGTCGGCTCGGCGCAAGGCTGCGCAACACATCACTCCCACTCGATGGTCGCGGGCGGCTTGCTGCTCACGTCGTAGGTCACGCGGTTGATGCCACGCACCTCGTTGATGATGCGGCCCGAGGTCCGCTTGAGCAGGCTGTAGGGCAGCTCGGCCCAGTCGGCGGTCATGAAGTCGCTGGTCTGCACGGCGCGCAAGGCCACAACGTAGTCATAGGTGCGGCCGTCACCCATCACGCCGACGCTCTTGACCGGCAGGAAAACGGTGAAGGCCTGGCTGGTCAGCTCGTACCAGGTCTTGCCGGTGGCTTCGTCCTTGGTGTTGCGCAGTTCCTCGATGAAGATCGCATCGGCGCGGCGCAGCAGGTCGGCGTAGTCCTTCTTGACCTCACCGAGGATGCGCACGCCCAGGCCTGGGCCGGGGAAGGGATGGCGGTAGACCATCTCGGGCGGCAGGCCCAGGGCCACGCCGAGCTCGCGCACCTCATCCTTGAACAGCTCGCGCAGCGGCTCCAAGAGTTTCAGGCCCAACTGCTCGGGCAGGCCGCCGACATTGTGGTGGCTCTTGATCGTCGTAGCCTTCTTGGTCTTGGTGCCGCCGCTCTCGACCACATCGGGGTAGATCGTGCCCTGGGCCAGGAAGGTGGCGCCCTTGTGGCCGGCATCGCCGGCCTTGAGCTTGGCCGCCTCGGCCTTGAAGACGTCGACGAACAGGCCGCCGATGATCTTGCGTTTCTTTTCCGGGTCGGTCACGCCGGCCAGTTGGCCGAGGAACATGTCGCTGGCATCGACACGGATGACCTTGGCATGCAGCTTGCCGGCGAACATATCCATCACCATATCGCCCTCGTTCAGGCGCAGCAGGCCGTGATCGACGAAGACGCAGGTCAGCTGGTCGCCGATGGCGCGATGGATCAGCGCGGCCGCGACCGAGGAATCGACCCCGCCGGACAGGCCCAGAATCACCTCTTCGTCACCGACCTGCTCGCGGATCTTGGCCACGGCCTCGGCGATGTAGTCGCCCATGATCCAGTCGCCCTTGCAGCCGGCGATATCGCGCACAAAGCGGGTCAGCATCGCCTGGCCCTGCAACGTGTGCGTGACCTCGGGATGGAACTGCACCGCGTAATAGCCTTTCTCCTCATTGGCCATGCCGGCGATCGGGCAGCTGGGGGTCGAGGCCAGCAGCTTGAAGCCCTCGGGCAGGGCCGTGACCTTGTCGCCATGGCTCATCCAGACCTTGAGCATGCCGTGGCCCTCGGCGGTCGTGAAGTCGGCGATGTCCTTCAGCAACGCGGTGTGGCCGTGGGCGCGCACCTCGGCATAGCCGAACTCGCGGTGATCACTCCACTCCACCTTGCCGCCCAGCTGCACGGCCATGGTCTGCATGCCGTAGCAGATGCCCAGCACCGGCACGCCCAGATCCCAGACCGCCTGCGGCGCACGCAGTTCGTGGTCCTCATAGGTCGAGGCATGGCTGCCAGACAGGATGATGGCCTTGGGCGCGAAGCTGCGGATGAACTCATCCGACACGTCATTGGGATGGATCTCGCAATACACGGCCGCCTCGCGCACGCGGCGCGCAATCAGCTGGGTGACCTGGGAGCCGAAGTCGAGGATCAGGACTTTGTCATGCATGGTGGAATCCAATCATCAAGAAGCTTGTGCCAAGGGTGCCGCCGTGCCGCCGCTGCGGGCGAAATGGCGCCAGGCAAAGAAGAGGGACAGCGCCTGCAGCAAGGCGCAGAAGTAGAAGGGTGCGCCGATGCGCCAGTCGCCCCGGGGCAGTTCGGAGACGAAATAGATCAGGCCCGAGCCCAGCACCGGGGCCAGCACGGCCATCACGCTGTTCAGCGAGGCCACCGCGCCCATGGTCTGGCCCTGGTTGCGCGCATCGGCGGCGTTGGAGATCAGGCTTTGCATGCTGGCGGTGGCGGCGAAGCCCAGCACATTGAAGGCGATCACCGCATACATCATCCAGCCTGCGGTCGCCGCACCCCAGACGAAGTTGGTGATCACGCTGGACCCCAGGCCCAGCACGACCAGACGCTTGGCGCCAAAGGCCTTCAGCAGATGCGGCAGCAAGAAGCCCTGCACCAGCACCGCCATCACGCCCACCGCGAACAGCGAGAGACCGTTGTCCTTCGGGCCCCAGCCGAACTTGAAGCTGGTGTAGAGCACCCAGCTGGTGTGCAGCACCAGCTGGGCCAGGCCGCTGAGCGCGATCACAAAGACCAGCGCGCCAACACCTTTGAGCGCGGAGAGTTTCTTCAGCGCGCTGACCGGGTTGGCGCTCCTCCACTCGAAGGCGCGGCGATGCTCGGGCGCCAGCGATTCGGGCAGCACGAAATAGCCATAGACCCAGTTCAGCAGCGCCAAGCCGCCGGCCACATAGAAAGGCAGATGCAGATCGATATCGCCCAGCAGCCCGCCCATCACCGGACCGAGGATGAAGCCCATGCCAAAGGCCGCGCCCAGCATGCCGAAGCGCTTGGCGCGCTCTTCCGGTGCGCTGATATCGGCCACATAGGCATTGGCCACCGCCGCATTGGCCTGCATCGCCCCGCTGAACAACCGCACGACCACCAGCATCCACAGGGCCGTGGCCATCGCGGTGACGAAGAAGCTCAGCGCCAGGCCGGAGAAGCCGATCAACATCACCGGCCGGCGGCCGTAGCGGTCGGACAGCGCGCCGAGAATGGGCGAACCGAAGAAATTGGCGATGCCGAAGGCAAAGGTCACGGCCAGATAGGCCAGCGTGTGCTCGGACGGCGTGCTGGCAAACAGGCCCACCAGCGGCGGCAGCACCGGGATGATCAGGCCGATCGAGATCATGTCGATCAGCACCGCCACCATGATGAAGCCCATGCCGGCCGCTGGCCGCTGCTGGACTGCACTATCGCTCACACCTGCTCCTTCGCCCTAGAAAGAAGAAATGGGGGCTGGCAGGCCCCCATCCTTGTCATCACCGGATGCTTACTCCGAACGGTAGTTCGGTGCTTCCTTGGTGATCTGCACATCGTGCACATGGCTCTCGCGCATGCCCGCCGAGGTGATCTCGACGAACTCGGCCCGGTTCTGCATATCGGCGATGGTCGCGCAACCGCAGTAGTGCATCGAGGCCTTCAGGCCGCCGGCCATCTGGAAGATCACCTGCACCACCGAACCCTTGTAAGGCACCTGGCCTTCGATGCCTTCGGGCACCAGCTTGGAGGTGTTGGGATTGTTGGCCGAGGTGTCCTGGAAATAGCGGTCGGCCGAACCCTTGGCCATCGCGCCCATCGAGCCCATGCCACGGTAGCTCTTGTAGCTGCGGCCCTGGTAGAGGATCAGGTCGCCCGGCGCTTCCTCGGTGCCGGCAAAGGCACCGCCCATCATCACGCAATCGGCGCCGGCGGCGATCGCCTTGGCCAGATCGCCCGAGAAGCGCACGCCGCCATCGGCGATCACCGGCACGCCGGTGCCGCGCAAGGCGGTCGCGACATTGTCGATGGCCGTGATTTGCGGCACACCGACACCGGCGACGATGCGGGTGGTGCAGATCGAGCCTGGGCCGATGCCGACCTTGACGCCGTCGGCGCCAGCCTCGACCAGGGCCAGGGCCGCCGCGCCGGTGGCGATATTGCCGCCGATCACATCGACCTCAGGGAAATTCTGCTTGACCCAGCGCACCCGCTCCAGCACGCCGGCGCTGTGGCCGTGCGCGGTGTCGACGATCAGCGCATCGACGCCGGCCTTGACCAGCAGCTTGACGCGCTCTTCGGTATCGTCGCCGAAGCCGACCGCCGCGCCGACGCGCAGCTTGCCCTGCGCATCGCGGGCCGCGTTCGGGAAGCTGGTCTGCTTGGTGATGTCCTTGACGGTCATCAGGCCGCGCAGCTCGAAGGCGTCATTGACGACGACCACGCGCTCCAGCTTGTGCTTGTGCATCAGCGCCTTGGCTTCTTCCAGCGAGGCGCCTTCCTTGACGGTGATCAGCTTTTCGGCCGGCGTCATCATCTCGCGCACCGGCAGATCCATGCGGGTCTCGAAGCGCACATCGCGGCCGGTGACGATGCCCACCACCTTCTTGCCGTCCAGCACCGGGAAGCCGGAAACACCGTGCTGACGCTGCAGCTCGACCACCTCGCGCACGGTGGCGCTGGGCGTGATCGTGAAGGGCTCGCGCACCACGCCGGATTCATAGCGCTTGACCCGTGCGACCTCGATGGCCTGTTGCTGGGCCGTCAGGTTCTTGTGCACGATGCCAATGCCGCCCTCCTGGGCGATGGCGATGGCCAAGCGGGCTTCCGTGACCGTGTCCATGGCGGCGGACACCAAGGGCAGGTTCAGCTGGATGTTGCGGGAAAGCCGGGTGGCAAGACTGGTGTCGCGGGGCAACACGTGGGAGAAGGCAGGCACCAACAACACATCGTCGAAGGTGAGCGCTTTACCAAGCAGGCGCATGAGAGAAGCTCCAGACGCAAAGCGGCATTATACGGAAGTCGCGACAAAGCTCACGCCAGCCGACTCGGCTACATCTTGTCACCGCCCTGAGGACTACACTTTGCGGCAGTTGCAACAAAGGCCGTGTCGATGACCCCCTCCTCCCGCAAGTCCCTCGCCTGTCGCAGCCTGCTGGCCCTGCTGCTGCTGGGCATCGCAGGCAGCGCGATGGCGCAGTGGAAATGGCGCGACGCCACCGGCAAGGTGCTGTACAGCGATCTGCCGCCGCCGGCCGGCATTCCCGAAAAAGATGTGCTGCAGCGCCCGCCGAGCCAGCGCCAGCAGGTGATCGTGCGCTCCACCGATGTGCCCGCCAGCGCACCGCGTCCGGCCGCCAGCCCCGCCTCGGCGCCGCTCAGCAAGGCCGAGCTGGAGCAGCAGGCCAAGCAGAAGGCCGAACAGGAACAGCAGCTCAAGCGCCAGAAGGAAGAAGAACGCAAGGTCGCCGAGCAGCGCGCCGAGAACTGCAAGCGCGCCAGCAACAATCTGCGCGCGCTGGAAGAAGGCATCCGCATCTCGCGCCGCACTGATGCGGGCGAGACCGTGTATCTGGACGAAAAACAGCGTGCCGAGGAAGTGGCGCGCACCCGCGCCATCGTCAGCAGCGACTGCCGCTGAGCCGCAAACCCCTAGCGGCTGGTCTTGCCAGCCAGCGGTCGGTGCCGGGAGACGATGCGCTCGCCGGCCGCGCGGTAGCGCAGGCGCCGCGCCTCCTTGGGATCGACGGTCAGCGGGCGATAGACCTCGATGCGGTCGCGCTCGCGCAAGACGGTATCCAGCGGCTTGATACGCCCCCAGATGCCGATGCGCAAGCTCGCCAGTTGCGGCAGCTGGTCGGCGAAATCCGCGCAGCCGCGCAAGGCCTGCTCCACGCTCGTGCCCGCCGGCAGCTGCAGCCAGCGGTGCCGCACATCGCCGGCCGCCGGGCTCCACACCAGCTCGACCCGCAGCGGCTCAGCGGGGGCCATAAACCGCCTCGGCGCGCTGCACAAAGCGGTCGACAAAGGTATTGGCCACCCGGTCGAACACGGGGCTGACCACGGCCTCCAGCGCCCGGCTGGAGAAGGCATAGCGCAGCTCGAACTCGATCTTGCAGGCCTGGGCATCGCCCTGCTGCGAGCCCGGCTTGGCCAGCGGCAGGAACTGCCAGACGCCGTCCAGCAGCGAGAACGGCCCATCGACCAACTCCATTTCGACCTTGCGGTCGGCCTCATGGCGGTTGCGGGTCGTGAAGGCGTGGTGCACACCGGCATAGGCCAGCGACAGCCGCGCGGTGACGCTGTCGGCGTCCTGCGCCAGCAGCTCGGCCTTCTCGCACCAGGGCAGGAACTCCGGGTACTGGGCAATACCGGTCACCAACTCGTACATCTCGTGCGGCGAGTACCAGAGCAAGACTGACTTTTTGACATGCTTCATACAATGGCCGGATTGTATTGGCGAGCCACGCCTCCAGATTGAGTCCCATGTCCATTGCCGAGAACCGCCGTGCCCGCTACGACTACCACATCGCCGAACAGTTCGAGGCCGGCCTCGTGCTGGAGGGCTGGGAGGTCAAGGCCATACGCGCCGGCCAGGTCCAGCTGACCGACGGCTATGTGCTGATCAAGAACGGCGAGCTGTTCCTGATCGGCTGCCGCATCAATCCCTTGCGCACCGCCTCCACCCACGTCAACCCGCTGGCCGACCGCACCCGCAAGCTCTTGATGAAGAAGGACGAAATCAAGCGCCTGATCGGCAAGGTCGAGCAGCGCGGCTTTACCCTGGTGCCGCTGAACCTGCACTACAAGGGCAGCCATGTGAAGGCCGACATCGCGCTGGTGAAGGGCAAGGCCGAGCACGACAAGCGCGACACCGAGAAGAAGCGCGACTGGGAGCGCGAAAAGGGGCAACTGATGAGGCAAGCCTCATTGAGGCCGAAGGACTGAGACGCGAAGCGGCTCGTTGCCACTTTCGCTAAAAGGGGCAGCTGATGCGGCAGGCTTCCTTACGCCCGAAGGACTGAGAGCGCCTGCTCGATGTCCGCGCGGAGGTCGGCCTCGGCCTCCAGCCCGATCGCAAAACGCACGATGACGCCCGCCTGGTAGGGCAGATCCAGTGCACGGCTGCGGCTCATGTCGTAGGGCACGGCCAGGCTCATCGGCCCGGCCCAGGAGTAGCCGATGCCGAACAGCTGCAAGGCATCGACAAAGGCATCGACCTGGGCCGCGCTGTACTCGGGCATGAACACCGCCGAGAACAGGCAGGCCGCACCGGCGCTGCTGGTCTGGGCCCAGAATTCGTGGCCGGGCGAACCGGGCAAGGCCGGATGCAGCACCCGGGCCACCTCGGGCCGGGCCGCCATCCACTGGGCCAACGCCCGCGTCGTCGCATCCTGGGCGCGGTAGCGCAGCTCCAGCGTCGGCAGGCCGCGCAGCACCAGTTCCACATCGTTCTGCCCCAGGCCATAGCCCAGGTGTTCGTGCGCGTAGTTGAGCCGCTCGTGCAGCGCGCGGTCGCGGGTGCAGACCGAGCCCATCAGGATGTCGGCACCACCCGAGGCGTACTTGGTCAGCGCCTGCATTGAGATATCCATACCGAGGCCGGGCGCGATCTCGAAGGGATTGAAGGCCACGCCCGAGCCCCAGGTATTGTCCAGCGCGGTGATCACGCCGTGCGCCTTGCAGGCCTGCAGCAGGCCGACCAGGTCGGGGAACTCCAGGGTGATAGAGCCGGCCGCCTCCAGCCAGACCAGTTTGGTCTGCGGCCCCAGCAGCTCGGCAAAGCCGGCCGCGTCGAGCGGATCGTAGAAGCGGTGCGTGATGCCGAACTGCGGCAAAAAGGACTCGCTGAGATAGCGGTTCTGGCCGTAGACATTGTCGGGCACCAGCACCTCGTCGCCGGGCCGCAGCAGGCCCAGCGAGACCAGGGTCACGGCCGCCAGGCCGCTGGGCGCCAGCAGGCAGTGCTCCGCCCCCTCCAGGCTGGCGATGCGCGCGGCCAGCGTGTACGAGGTCGGCGTGCCATGCAGGCCGTAGCGGTAGCTCAGGCCATCGCGCGGGCGCGGGGTGTGCAGGTCGGCGGTGTTCTTGAACAACACCGTCGAGGCCTTGTAGACGCCGACCGGAATGGCCGCCCAGCCCTCGGGCGCGCGGTAGGGGTGGTGGATCTGCTCGGTCGAGAGGGCGCGTTTGCTCTTGCCCATATCAGATGGGCATCGCGATCAGGTCATGCCCCTCGGCTGCAACGATGCGCGCCTTCGTGAACTCGCCCACCTTCAAGGTCTTGCTGGCCTTCTCGGGCGGCAGCAGACGCACCGTGCCGTCGATCTCGGGCGCGTCGGCGTAGGAGCGCCCCACCCCGCCCTTGCGGCCCAGCGCCGGCGCCGAATCGACCAGCACCTGCATCGTCGCGCCGATGCGCGAGCGCAGCTTGTCGGCCGAGACGCGCTCGGCCACTTCCATGAAGCGGGCGCGGCGCTCCTCGCGCAGGGCTTGCGGCAGCGCGCCGTCCAGCACATTGGCGCTCGCGCCTTCGACGGGCGAATAGGCAAAGCAGCCGGCACGGTCGATGCGGGCCTCGGCCATGAAGTCCAGCAGATACTGGAACTGGTCCTCGGTCTCGCCGGGAAAGCCGGCGATGAAGGTGGAGCGGATCACGATGTCCGGGCAGGTCTCGCGCCAGCGCAGGATGCGCTCCATATTCTTCTCGCCGCTGGCCGGGCGCTTCATGCGCTTGAGCACGTCCGGATGCGCATGCTGCAGCGGCACGTCCAGATAGGGCAGGATCAGACCCTGGGCCATCAGCGGCAGGATCTCGTCGACATGGGGATAGGGGTAGACATAGTGCAGGCGCACCCAGGCGCCGTGGGCCTTGGCCAGCTCGCCCAGCTGGGCCACCAGGTCATACATGCGGGTCTTGACCGGTTTGCCGTCCCAGAATCCCATGCGGTACTTGACGTCGACGCCGTAGGCGCTGGTGTCCTGGCTGATCACCAGCAGCTCCTTGACGCCGGCCTCGAACAGCGCGCGCGCTTCATTGAGCACATCGCCGATCGGCCGCGACACCAGATCGCCGCGCATGCTGGGGATGATGCAGAAGCTGCAGCGGTGGTTGCAGCCCTCGCTGATCTTCAGATAGGCGTAGTGTTTGGGCGTCAGCTTGATGCCCTGGGCGGGCACCAGGTCCACAAAGGGATCGTGCGGCTTGGGCACATGGGTATGCACCGCGTCCATCACCTCCTGGGTCGCATGGGGGCCGGTCACGGCCAGCACGCTGGGGTGGATCTCGCGCACCAGGCTGCCGGCGTCGCTGCTGGCCGTGCCGCCCTTGGCGCCCAGGCAACCGGTCACGATGACCTTGCCGTTCTCGGCCAGGGCCTCGCCGATGGTGTCCAGGCTTTCCTTGACGGCGTCATCAATGAAGCCGCAGGTGTTGACGATCACCAGATCGGCGCCGGCGAAGGTCTTGGAGGTTTCGTAGCCCTCGGCGCGCAGCTGGGTCAGTATCAGTTCGGAGTCGGTCAGGGCCTTGGGGCAACCCAGGGATACAAAACCGATTTTGGGGGCCGCGCCGGGCGTGATGGCTGGGGACGGGCTCAGGACGGTGGAATCGCTCATGCCCGGATTGTCCCAGATGCCGCCCGGCTGCGGCCAGCGCGGCGGTTTCTCAGGGCTTTTTGGGCGGGAAACCAGGCATGCCGGGGAATAGCGCGCCGGCCTGGCTCATCTGCTCCTGCATCTTCTCGAGCAGGTTCTTGGACTGCTCCATATAGCTGCCCATGAAGTTCTGCATCACCGGCGACTGCGCGCTCATGAACTGGGTCCAGAGCTCGGGGCTGAAGGCCAGGCCCTTGCTCTGCTCGGCGAACTTGCCCTGCAGATCGGTGAAGGTCTGCATATTCTTTTCCAGATAAGCCCCCATCACGCCCTGCATCGCATGGCCGTAGAAGCGGATGATCTGCTCCAGCGAAGAGGTGCTGAACATCGGCACGCCGCCGGTTTCCTCTTCCAGAATGATCTGCAGCAGGATGGAACGGGTCAGGTCCTCGCCGGTCTTGGCGTCGCGCACCTCGAAACTCTCGCCGCCCAGCACCATCTTCTTGACATCGGCCAGCGTGATGTAGCTGCTGGTCTGGGTGTCGTACAGGCGCCGGTTCGGGTACTTCTTGAGCACCCGGACATTCACCTGTTCGGCCTCCGTCTCGGCCGCGCCTGCCTTGTCGCTCGCCTTGCCGCCTGTCTTGCCGCTGCGGGCAGTGACCATGAAAACTCCTTGCTGCAAACCTGTTTGATTGAGCCCGATTCTAGGAGGCACTCCCCCTGGGTCCGGAGGGGTTTTCCCCTGCGCTGCAGCATGACTGTGCGCACTCGCGCAACGGCGGGCACGCCCTCCCGAAAAGTCCTCATTCAAGACGCTTTTCCGGACTGTTAAGCTCCCGTTCATGAACCTGCTACTGGCCGAAGACGATGCCATCCTGGCCGATGCCTTGTGCGACCAAATGCGTGCCTGCGGCTTCGCGGTCGAGCACGCGCCCAATGGGGCGGTGGCGCAGTACCTGCTGGCCAAGCAGGTCTTCGACATCGTCGTGCTGGACCTGGGCCTGCCGATGGTCGACGGCCTGACCGTGCTGAAACAGCTGCGCCTGTCCAACCCCTCGCTGCCGGTGCTGATACTGACCGCGCTGGACAGCCTGGATGACCGCGTCGCCGGCCTGAATGCCGGGGCCGATGACTATCTGACCAAGCCCTTCGATTTTCCCGAGCTGGAAGCCCGGCTGCGCGCGCTGCTGCGCCGCAGCCGCAGCCACAAGGCCAGCAGCGATCTGGGCCAGCTGAGCGTGCAGCGCGACACCCGCTGCGCGCTGGTACGGGGCGAGATGCTGGAACTCAGTCCGCGCGAGTGGGCGCTGCTGGACCTGCTGCTGACGCACCACGGCCGCGTCATCACCAAGGAAGAGATCAACCAGGCCTGGGCCGGCGAGCGCGGCGCCGAGCGTGGCGCTGAGCCTCTGGCCGCCACCAACGCGGTCGAGGTCTATATCCACCGCCTGCGCCGCAAGCTCGAGGGTGCCGAGGTCGCGATACGCACCGTGCGTGGCCTGGGCTATCTGCTGGAAGCCGAGCGCCCCTGACATGCCCAGGCTGTGGCTGGCCGACCGCCTGGGCTCGCGCTCGCTGAAGCGCCAGTTGCTCTTGTGGCTGCTGCTGCCCCAGCTGGTGCTGTGGCTGGCGGGCGCCTTGTTCACCTACAAGCTCGCAGCCCGCTACGCCAACGAGGCGGTCGACGCCAGCCTGTTGCAGGCCACGCGCTCGCTGGCGCGCCAGGTCAAGCCTATGGGCAACGGCCTGCTGATCGACTTTCCGCGCGCCGCCCAGGATGTGCTGGAGGCCGATCCCAGTGACAAGCTGCTCTACACCGTCAGCTCGCCGCCGGGCCAGTTCATCCTGGGCAACCGCAAGCTGCCCGGCCCGCGCCTGGACAGCGCCAAACCACAGCTGGGCCGGGCCTATTTCTACGACGGCGAGATCGCCGACGCCGAGGATGCCAGCCGACGCTCGCGCATCCGCATGGCCGCGCTCTATCTGCATTTCGGCGAAGACCCCGACGACCAGCAGACCATGCTGGTGCAGGTGGCCCGCTCCAGTGCCAACCGCGAGGAGCTGGCGCGGCGGCTGCTGATCGACACGGTGCTGCCGCTATCGGCCCTGATCGTGCTGATGAGCATGATCGTCTGGGCCGGCGTCAGCGCCGGACTGGCACCGCTGACGCGGCTGCGCAACCTGGTCGAGGGCCGGGCTCCCAATGACCTCCGGCCGATCGAGCTCGATGCGGCGCCACAGGAGCTGCGCTCGCTGGCGCGCGCGATCAACGAGTTGCTGGAGGCCGTCCAGCACAATGTGCAGGCGCAGCGGCGCTTCATCAGCGACGCCGCCCATCAGTTGCGCACGCCGCTGGCCGGGCTGAAGAGCCAGACCGAGCTGGCGCTGACCGAGGCCAACGATCCGTCCCGCCAGGCCCAGCTGATGACACGGCTGCTGCGCGTGCAGGAGAGTGCCGGCCGCAGCGCCCATCTGGTCAATCAGTTGCTGGCGCTGGCGCGCACCGAGCCTGAGTCGCTCACCAGCCAGCCGCTGCAGCGCCTGGACCTGGGCCGGCTGGCGCGCGAGGTGACGGCCGAACTGGTGCCGCGGGCCCTGCAGCGCGGCATCGACCTGGGCTATGGCGATGCCGGCGGTGACGAGGCCGATGAGCGGCAGCCGGCGCTGGAGGTCATGGGCATCGCACTGCTGCTGCGCGAGGCCCTGGTCAATCTGATCGACAACGCCCTGCTCTACGCCGGCAGCGGCGCAGCGGTCACGGTGCTGGTCCGCCCGGCGGCGAGCGGTGAGGTCGAGCTGACCGTCTCGGACAACGGCCCCGGCATCGCGGCGGAGTTGCAGCCACGCGTCTTCGAGCGCTTCTTCCGCGGCACCCCGCAGGGCAATGGCTGCGGCCTGGGCCTGGCCATCGTCAAGGAAATTGTCGAGCGCCATGGCGGCCGGCTGAGCCTGGGCAATCTGCAGCCCCAGGGCCTGCGCGTCGTCGCCACGCTGCCGCTCGCGCCGCGCCGCTGAGCGCGTCGCTCCCCCTCCCGCCCACCAGCACCCCGCCCGCAAAGGGCGCAGCGAGCACCAAGACGGCGCCCGATGGGTCGCCTTGCGCACTAATGGTAAGCACGGATACGGAAACATTAACAAGAAATTAATATCCGCTCCGCATGCAAAGAACATGAACATTTGCTTAACGCCACGCACCCGGAGCGGCGTCGGGCAAACAACACAGAGACAAGCAACCATGACGCAGCACTACACCCGGGCGCTCAAGCGCCTCCCTCTGGCCCTGGCCCTGCTGGGCGCCAGCGGCTACAGCCTCGCCGTCGACTGGACCGGCTACTTCCGCGCCGGCCCCGGGCTGACCAGCAACGCCACCTCGCGCGCCTGCTACGGCCTGAACGGCGGCAGCTCGGGCATGAAGTACCGGCTCGGCAATGAATGCGACTTCTACGGCGAGTTCCAGCTCAGCCAAGGCTTCAAGAAGGACGGCATCGACTACAAGGTCACGCTGATGACCGACCACTACACGGCCGCCACCGACACCAATGGCGACGGTCTGAAGATCGCGCAGATGTTTGCCGAAGCCAAGGGTTTCGACATCGCCCCGGAGGCCACCTTCTGGATCGGCAAGGAACGCGGCCGGCGCGGCGATGTCCACATCGTCGACACCTATTTCACCGAGATGGTGGGCGTCGGCGCCGGTGCCAAGGGCTTCAAGGTCGGTCCCGGCGCGCTGGGCGTCGCCTACTACAAGACCGAGGCGAGCGCCGTGCTGCCGGGCCATCGCGGCAATATCGAATGGGTGGGCATAGACAGCAACCCGGGCGGCAAGCTCAATGTCTTCGCCACCGTCACCAAGGGCCAGTTCGCCGGCGGCACCAAGGGCGCCGGCCTGGCCATCCGCCATGACCAGGAGAAGCTGCTGGGCAGCAGCCTGAACAACAGCTTGTGGCTGCAGTATGCCCAGGGCTCGGCCGGACTGAACTCCAACTTCGGCGACCTGACGGCCGGGTCCAAGGCCAAGTCCTACCGCATCGTCGAGTCGATCAACTGGCAGCAAGGCCCGTTCGGCGGCCAGGCCCTGATCCTGCTGGCCCGCGAGAAGAACAAGCTGGGCATCAGCACCAAGTCCTTCTCGGTCGGCGGCCGGGCTTCCTATGCGCTGTCGCGCCACTTCAAGATGGTCGGCGAACTGGGGGTCTCGCAGTACAAGCCCGACGGTGGCCAGACCGCGCGCCTGACCAAGCTGACGATCGCGCCGACCCTGTCGGTCGGTTCGGACTTCTTCAGCCGCCCCGAGTTCCGCCTCTACGCGACGATGGCCAAGTGGAACAAGGCCGCCGGCAATGTGACCGGCCAAGCCGCTTTCGACGACAAGACCTCGGGCAACAGCCTTGGCGCCCAGGTCGAGTGGTGGTTCTGAAGTCCAATGTCACGCCAGCAAAATCCTTGAAGGAGACATCATGAAAAAATTCATTCCTACTCAAGCAGCGATGGCTGCCCTGCTGTTCACCGCCGCCGCCGCCCAGGCCGGCGAGGTCGAGGTGCTGCACTGGTGGACCAGCGGCGGCGAGGCCAAGGCGGCCACCGCGCTGAAGGCCACGCTGCTGGCCCAGGGCCACAGCTGGAAGGACTTCGCGGTCGCCGGCGGCGGCGGCGATTCGGCGATGACGGTGCTGAAGTCGCGCGTGGTCTCGGGCAATGCGCCGGCCGCCGCGCAGATCAAGGGCCCGTCGCTGCAGGAGTGGGCCCGCGAGGGCGTGCTGACCCCTATGGACGAGGTGGCCAAGGCCGGCAAATGGGACGAGATCCTGCCGGGCCCGGTCGCCGACATCATGAAGTACAAGGGCCACTACATCGCCGCGCCCGTCAATGTGCACCGCGTCAACTGGCTGTGGGCCAACCCCGAGGCGCTGAAGAAGGCGGGCGCCAAGCTGCCGAGCAACTGGGATGAGTTCTTTGTCGCCGCCGAAGCGCTGAAGAAGGCCGGCATCGTGCCGGTCGCCCATGGCGGGCAGAACTGGCAGGACTTCACCACCTTCGAAGCCGTGGCGCTGGGCGAAGGCGGCGTGGACTTCTACAAGAAGGCTCTGGTGCAACTGGACCCGGCCACGCTGAACGGCCCGACCATGGAGAAAGTGCTGAGCACCTTCAAGCGCATCAAGACCTACACCGACAAGAACGCCCCGGGCCGCGACTGGAACCTGGCCACCGCGATGGTCATCAAGGGCGAGGCCGGCATGCAGATCATGGGCGACTGGGCCAAGGGCGAGTTCGTGGCGGCCGGCAAGGTGCCGGGCAAGGACTTCATCTGCACCACGACGCCGGGCAGTGCCAAAGCCTTCACCTTCAACATCGACTCCTTCGCGCTCTTCAAGCTGAAGAACGAGGCCAATATCAAGGCGCAGAGGGACCTGGCCGTGGCCATCATGTCGCCCGAGTTCCAGGAGCTGTTCAATCTGAACAAGGGCTCGATCCCGGTTCGGCTGAACATGAAGATGGACAAGTTCGACGACTGTGCCAAGACCTCCTCGGCCGACTTCGTCTCGACCGCGAAGTCCGGCGGTCTGGTGCCCTCGATCGCGCACGGCATGGCCGTCGGCGCCGCCGCCGAGGGCGCGATCAAGGACGTGGTCAGCCAGTTCTGGAACAGCGACAAGATGACGGCCAAGGAGGCGCAGGCCAAGATCGCCGCGGCCGCCAAAACCAGGTAGGCCACGCGCCCGCAGTCCGCTGGCGCGGCCCGGTCCGCGCCAGCTTCCCCGCCCTAGGTTCACCGGTCTTACGCGCATGACAGCCCTCCCCTCGGCCGCGCGCAGCCCCTGGCTTCCCAAGCTGGTGGTCGCGCCCACCTTCGTCCTCTCCTTCTTCTTCATCTATGGCCTGATGGCCTGGAACGGCTATTTCTCGGTCTCGGCCTCGCGCCTGCTGCCCAACTACGAGTTCGTCGGCCTGGAGCAGTACCAGGCGCTGTTCGAGAACGAGCGCTGGTGGCTGGCGCTGCGCAATCTGGGCGTGTTCGGCGGCCTCTTCATCGGCGGCGGCATGGCCCTGGGCCTGCTGCTGGCCATACTGCTGGACCAGAAGGTGCGCGCCGAGGGCCTGCTGCGCACCATCTACCTCTACCCGATGGCGCTGTCCTTCATCGTCACCGGCACGGCCTGGAAGTGGATCCTGAACCCCGGCCTCGGGCTGGAGCATCTGCTGCAGCAATGGGGCTTCGAGGGCTTCAGCTTCGGCTGGCTGGTCGATCCCGATATGGCGATCTACTGCGTCGTCATCGCCGGCATCTGGCAGTCGGCCGGCTTCGTGATGGCCTTGTTCCTGGCCGGCCTGCGCGGCATCGACGACGCCATCATCAAGGCCGCCCAGGTCGACGGGGCAAGCCTGCCGCGCATCTACTGGCGCATCCTGATCCCCAGCCTGCGGCCGGTGTTCTTCTCGACCCTGATGGTGGTCAGCCATCTGGCGATCAAGAGTTTCGATCTGGTGATGGCGCTGACCGCCGGCGGCCCCGGCTACGCCACCGACCTGCCCGCCACCTTCATGTACACGATGGCCTTCTCGCGCGGCCAGATCGGCCTGGGCGCGGCCAGCGCCACCATCATGCTGGCCACGATCGCGGCCATCGTCGTGCCCTATCTCTACTCCGAGCTGCGGAGGAAATCCTGATGCGCACGCCCGCCCTGACCCTACACCGCCTGGTGCTGGTCGGCAGCCTGCTGCTGTTCGCCGCCTTCTTCCTGACGCCGCTGTACGTGATGGTGTCGACCTCGCTGAAGAGCATGGACGAGGTCCGCAACAGCACCCTGCTGGCGCTGCCGATGAGCCCCAGCTTCGAGGCCTGGAGCAAGGCCTGGCGCAGCGCCTGCACCGGCACCGACTGCGGCGGCCTGCGGCCCTTTTTCATGAACTCGGTGCTGATGGTGGTGCCGGCCGTGCTGATCTCGACCGTGCTGGGCGCGCTGAACGGCTATGTGCTGACCAAGTGGCGCTTTCGCGGCAGCGAGCTGATGTTCGCGCTGCTCTTGTTCGGCGTCTTCATGCCGATGCAGGTGGTGCTGTTGCCGATGAGCCAGGTGCTGGGCTGGCTGGGCATCGCCAGCTCGGTCTGGGGCCTGATCCTGGTCCATGTGCTGGCCGGCATCCCGTCGACCACACTGTTCTTCCGCAACTACTACATCGGCCTGCCCGACGAGCTGATCAAGGCCGCGACGCTGGATGGTGCCTCCTTCTGGCAGATCTTCTGGCGCATCGTCGTGCCGCTGTCCACGCCCATCATCGTCGTCACGCTGATCTGGCAGTTCACCGCGATCTGGAACGACTTCCTCTACGGCGTCGTGTTCTCCGGGGCCGACAGCAAGCCCATCACCGTGGGCCTGAACAATCTGGCCAACACCTCGAGCTCGGTCAAGGAATACAACGTCGACATGGCGGCCGCGATGATCGCCGCGCTGCCGACCTTGTTCATCTACATCGTGGCAGGCAAGTACTTCGTGCGCGGGCTGACGGCCGGCGCCGTGAAAGGTTGAGAAAGACTATGGGCGCTCTGAATATTTCCCAGGTCCGCAAGAGCTATGGCGGCGTCGAGATCCTCAAGGGCATCGACATCGCGATCGAGGCCGGCGAGTTCCTGATACTGGTCGGGCCCTCGGGCTGCGGCAAGTCGACCCTGCTGTCGATGATTGCCGGCCTCGAGCACCCGAGCTCGGGCCGCATCAGCATCGGCGAGCGCGATGTCACCTACCTGCCCAGCAAGGACCGCGATATCGCGATGGTGTTCCAGAGCTATGCGCTCTACCCGAATATGAATGTCGCGCAGAACATCGCCTTCGGCCTGGAGATGCGCAAGGTGCCACGCGCGCAGCGCGAGCAGACCGTGCAGCGCGTCGCGAAGATGCTGCAGATCGGCCATCTGCTGGACCGCAAGCCGGGCCAGCTGTCCGGCGGCCAGCGCCAGCGCGTCGCGATGGGCCGGGCGCTGGCGCGCGACCCCAAGCTCTTTCTGTTCGACGAGCCGCTGTCCAATCTCGATGCCAAGCTGCGCATCGAGATGCGCGCCGAGATCAAGCTCTTGCACCAGCGCACCCGCACCACCACGGTCTATGTGACGCACGACCAGGTCGAGGCCATGACCCTGGGCGACCGCATCGCGGTAATGAAGGAAGGCGTGGTCCAGCAGTTCGGCACGCCCGAGGAGATCTACAGCCGGCCGGCGACCCGTTTTGTCGCCGAGTTCATCGGCTCGCCGACCATGAACTTCGTCGGCGCCGAGCGCAGCGCCAAGGGCCTGGCGGCGCAGGGTCAGGTCTTGCCGCTGAGCACGACGCAGGGCGCCGCGCTTGAAGCGGCCTCCGCGCAATGCCTGTACGGCCTGCGGCCTGAGCACATCACGCTGGCCGACCAGGGCCTGCCCGGCCGTCTGCTGATGATCGAGCCGACCGGTCCCGAGACCTATGTGCTGGTTGAGACCGCGCTGGGCAAGCTCACCTCGCGCGTCGCCGGCCATCTGCGCATGCAGGTCGGCGAGACCGTGCATCTGCAATGGGCGGCCGAGGCCGCGCATCTCTTCGACGCCGCCAGTGAAAGGCGGGTGGCATGAGGACGGGCCGGTCGGACTCGGCGGACGCCCGGCTGCTGGCCGATGTCGGCGGCACCCATGCCCGTTTCGCCTGGCAGCCGGCTGCCGGCGCGCCGCTGCGGGATGTGCAGACCTACCGCTGCGCCGAGCATCCCAGCCTGCAGCAGGCCATCGAGACCTATTTGCGCGACAGCGGCAACGCTGGCGCGGCCCAGGGTGCGATCGGCATCGCGAATCCCATCACCGGCGACCGGGTGCAGATGACCAATCACCACTGGTCCTTCTCGATCGAAGCATTGCGCGAGACCTTGGACCTGCGGCGATTGCTGGTGCTGAACGATTTCGCCGCGCTGGCGATGGCGCTGCCGATGCTGCGGCCGGACGAGAAGCAGCAGCTCTGCGGCGGCCAGCCGGTGCCCGGCGCGGCGATGGCCTTGATCGGCCCCGGCACCGGACTCGGTGTCTCCGGCCTGCTGCCCTGCGGCGAGGGCTACCGCGCGCTGGAGGGCGAAGGCGGCCATGCCACCTTGTGCGGCGTCACCGAGCTGGAAGTTGCGGTGCTGGCCCAGCTGCAGCGGCGTTTCGGCCATGCCTCGGCCGAGCGTGCGGTCTCGGGCCTGGGCATGGTCTGGGTCTACGAGGCCTTGTGCGCGCTGGACGGCGTGGCAGTGCCCGCCGGCCTGGACGCCCCGGGCATCAGCGCGGCGGCATTGGCGGGCAGCGATGCCCGCGCCGCGCAGACCCTGGACCTGCTGTTCGCCTTTCTCGGATCCATGGCCGGCAATCTGGCCCTGACCCTGGGTGCGCGCGGCGGCATCTATCTGGGCGGCGGCGTGCTGCCCCGCGTGATCGAGCGGCTGGACGCATCGCCCTTCTACGACCGCTTCGTCGGCAAGGGGCGCTTTCGGGGCTTTCTGGAAGCCATCCCGGTCTACCTGATACGGGCACAGGAGTCGCCGGCGTTGCGCGGCATCGCGCAGGCGTTGCGCTGAAGACCCGACCCTGGCGGGCCGGGTCCGGCCTGGATCTGCTCAAGGCAGATCCGGGCACATCGATCAGCGCACGACGGCGATCTGCTGGCGCGAACCCGACTTGTAGGTGAACAAGGTCAGCGCGCCGTTCTTGATATCGCCCTTGCTGTCAAACGAGATCGTGCCGGTCACGCCCTTGTAGCCATCGGTCTTGGCCAGCACCGGCAGGTACTTCGCGGGCTCGGCCGAACCGGCCTTGACCATCGCGTCGACCATCACATTGACGGCGTCGTAGACATAGGGGGCGTAGATCTGCACATCGGCCTTGTACTTGGCCTTGAACTTGACCTTGAAGTCATCCAGCGACTTCTTGGACTCGCCCTCGACGCCACCGGCTTCGGCGCAGACCACCTGCTCATCGGCCATGGTGCCGGCCGAGAGCTTGGGCAGCTCGCCGGTGCAGATGCCGTCGCCGCCGACGAACTTGGCGCTGATGCCCAGCTGCTTCATCTGGCGCAGCATCGGACCGGCCACCGCGTCCATGCCGCCGAAGAAGACCACATCGGGCTTCTTGGCCTTCAGGGAGGTCAGGATGGCGGTGAAGTCCGTGGCCTTGTCATTGGTGAACTCGCGACCGACGACCTTGCCGCCGGCCGACTTGACGCCCTTCTCGAACTCATCGGCCACGCCCTGGCCGTAGGCCGTGCGGTCGTCGATCACCGCGATCGACTTGCCCTTGAGCTGCTGCACCGAGTACTTGCCCAGCGTGCCACCCAGATGCACGTCATCGGCGACCACGCGGAAGGCGGTCTTGTAGCCGTTGCGGGTGAACTTGGGGTTGGTCGCCGAAGGGCTGATCTGCGGCACGCCGGCATCGCTATAGACCTTGGACGCGGGGATGGTGGTGCCGGAGTTCAGATGGCCGATCACGCCGTTGACCTTGGAGTCCATCAGCTTTTGCGCTGCGGCCGTGCCCTGCTTCGGATCGCCAGCATCGTCTTCGGCCAGCAGTTCGAACTTGGCCTTCTTGCCGCCGATGGTCACGCCCTTGGCGTTCAGATCATCGATGGCCATGCGGGCGCCCAGCTCATTGTCCTTGCCCAGGTGGGCAATCGCGCCGCTGGTCGGGCCGACATGGCCGATCTTGACGACCAGCTCTTGCGACATCGCGGTGCCGCTCAACATCACGGCGGCCAAGGGCAGGCCCAGCTTCATTTGAATCTTCATCAAACCAGTCTCCAGGATTTGGATGGGCAGCGAGACGACGACGTGCGGGCGGACGCCTTCGCTGCAACGCTAGCAACAAGCCCGCGGAATTTCTCACTCGCCCAGGTAGGCAGCCCTGACCTTGGGATCATTGAGCAAGGTCTTGCCCTCGCCGGTCATGGTGATCTCGCCGGACTCCATCACATAGCCGCGGTTGGCCAGTTGCAGCGCGCGGCTGGCGTTCTGCTCCACCAGCAGCACCGTCACGCCCTGCTGGTGGATGTCGTTGACCACCTCGAAGATCTTGTCCACCATGATGGGGCTCAAGCCCATGCTGGGCTCGTCCAGCAGCAGCACCTCGGGCCGCGCCATCAGCGCACGCCCCATCGCCAGCATCTGCTGCTCGCCGCCGCTCATCGTGCCGGCGAGCTGGTTGCGGCGCTCCTTCAGGCGCGGGAAGATGCCGAAGATGCGCTCCATATCGCTCTGGATCTCGGCGTCGTTCCTGATGTACGCGCCCATCTGCAGGTTCTCGGTGATGGTCATGCGGGTGAAGGTGCCGCGCCCTTCGGGCACCATCACCAGGCCTTGCTTGACCAGGTCCCAGGCGCCCTGGCCCTTGATGGACTGGCCTTTGTAGAGCACGTCGCCGTCGGCCACCGGCTGGATGCCGGTGACGGCCTTGAGCGTGGTGGTCTTGCCCGCGCCGTTGGCGCCGATCAGGCTGACGAGTTCGCCCTTCTTGACTTCGAAGTCCACGCCCTTGACGGCCTGGATGCCGCCATAGGCCACCTTCAGCTTCGTGACCTTGAGCAGGGTTTGTGTGTCTGACATCTTGTGGTTTCCTGTTCAGTGGGCCGCGTGGCCGGCGCCCAGATAGGCTTCGATCACCTTCTCGTTGCGCTGCACGTCGTACGGCGTGCCTTCGGCAATCTGCTTGCCGTAGTCCAGCACCGTGACGCGGTCGCACAAGCCCATCACCAGCTTGACGTCGTGTTCGATCAAGAGGATGGTGCGGCCGTCCTTGCGGATGCGGTCGATCAGCTCTCTGAGCACCACCTTCTCGGTGGCGTTCATGCCCGCGGCCGGCTCGTCCAGCGCGATCAGCTTGGGGTCGGTGGCCAGGGCGCGCGCGATCTCCAGGCGGCGCTGGTCGCCGTAGCTCAGCGTGCGCGCCTTGAACTCGGCGTACTTGCCGATGCCCACATAGTCCAGCAGCTCCTGCGCGCGCTGCGCGATGGCGGCTTCCTCGGCCTTGAAGCCGGGGGTGCGGAAGATCGCGCCCATCAGGCCCGAGCCGGTGCGGATGTGGCGGCCCACCATCACGTTCTCCAGCGCCGTCATGTCGGCGAACAGCCGGATGTTCTGGAAGGTGCGCGCGATGCCGGCCTTGGCCACCTGGTGCACGGCTTGCGGCGTGTAGGGCTCGCCGCCGAGCATGAAGGTCCCACCATCGGGGGTGTAGAGCCCGGTGATGACGTTGAAGAAGGTGGTCTTGCCCGCGCCGTTGGGGCCGATCAGGCCGTAGACCTGACCCTTCTTGATCTCGATGCCCACTTCGGAGAGGGCTTGCAGCCCGCCGAAGCGCTTGGAGACGCCTTTGACGCTCAGTACGGTGTCAGTCATGGGAGTCTGTCCTTGCTCTTACTTCTTGTCGGTGGGCGCGGGCGCGGCCTTGCCGTGCTCGGGCGAGGGCCACAGGCCGCGCGGGCGCAGCAGCATCACGCTGATCATGGCCAGCGCCACCAAGAGCTGGCGCAGGATGGAGGCGTCCAGCCGCCCGCCGGTCATCTCCTGCAGCGGGCCGGCCACATAGCGCAGCACCTCGGGCAGCATGGCCAGCAGCAAGGCCCCCAGGATCACGCCGGGGATGTGGCCGATGCCGCCCAGCACCACCATCGCCACGATCATCACCGACTCCTGCAGGCTGAAGGACTCGGGGCTCACAAAGCCCTGGAAGGACGCGAACATCGAGCCGGCCACGCCGCCGAAGGTCGCCCCCATGCCGAAGGCCAGGAGCTTGAGGTTGCGGGTGTTGATGCCCATGGCCTTGGCCGCGATCTCGTCTTCGCGGATGGCCATCCAGGCCCGCCCGATGCGCGAGTTCTCCAGCCGGTAGCAGATCACCACCGAGGCCACCACCAGGGCCAGGAACAGGTAGTAGTACAGCGTCACCGAGGGGATGGCAAAGCCGAAGAGCTCGGTGGGCTTGCCCAGGTCCAGCCCGAAGAAGCGGATCGAGTCGATCTGGCCGATGCCGCGCGGGCCGTTGGTGATGTTGGCCGGGTGCTCCAGGTTGTTCAGGAACACGCGGATGATCTCGCCAAAGCCCAGCGTCACGATGGCCAGGTAGTCGCCGCGCAGCTTCAAGGTCGGCGCCCCCAGCATCACGCCGAAGAAGCCGGCCAGCCCCGCGCCCAGCGGGATCACGATCCACAGCGGCGAGTGCAGCCCGTCGGGGAACATGGCCCGGAAGGCTTCGAAGTTCTCGCTCAGGTGCGGGCTGGCCAGCAGCGCGAACATATAGGCGCCCACCGCGTAAAAGGCCACATAGCCCAGGTCCAGCAGACCCGCATAGCCCACCACGATGTTCAGGCCCAGCGCCAGCAGCACGTACAGCAGCGCCAGGTCGAGGATGCGCACCGGCCCGTTGCCGAACTGCTGGGCCACCAGCGGCAGCACCAGCAAGGCCAAGGCCGCCGCCAGGAAGACGATGAGTTTGTTCTTTTGCATGAAAGTCTCTCCTTAGGCCCGATCGGCCACGCGCTCGCCCAGCAGGCCCGAGGGTCGCAGGGTCAGCACCAGGATCAGCGCCACGAAGGCGAAGATGTCGGCGTAGTGGCTGCCCAGCACGCCGCCGGTCAGCTCACCCAGATAGCCCGCCCCGATGGCCTCGATCAGGCCCAGCAGCACACCGCCCACCATGGCGCCTGCCAGGTTGCCGATGCCGCCCAGCACCGCCGCCGTGAAGGCCTTCAGCCCGGGCATGAAGCCCATGGTGTGCTGCACCGTGCCGTAGTTGGCCGCCCACATCAGGCCGGCCACCGCGGCCAGCGCCGCACCGATCACGAAGGTGGCCGAGATGATGAAGTCCGGCTTCACCCCCATCAGCCCCGCCACGCGCGGGTTCTCGGCGGTGGCCCGCATCGCGCGGCCCAGCTTGGTGTGATTGACCAGCCACAGCAGCGCCGCCAGGATCATCACGGTGCTGCCCAGAATCAGGCACTGCGTCACCGTGATCACCGGCCCGCCCAGATCAAACGGCGTGGTCGGCAGCAGCAGCGGGAAGGGCTTGGGGTTGGGCTTCCAGATGATCATCGCCAAGGTCTGCAGCAGCAGGCTCACGCCCATGGCCGTGATCAGCGGTGCCAGCCGCGGCGCATTGCGCAGCGGCCGGTACGCAATCTTCTCGATCACGAAGTTCAGCGTCGTGCACACGATCACCGCGCAGATCAGCGCCACCAGCATCAGCGCCCAGCCCGGCAGCCCGCTGTCGACCAAAAAGGTCACCACCGTCCAGCTCACCAGCGCCCCCACCATCAACACCTCGCCGTGCGCGAAATTGATCAGGTTGATGATCCCGTACACCATCGTGTAGCCCAAGGCCACCAGCGCATACATGCTTCCGAGCACCAGCCCGTTGATGATTTGCTGTACAAAAGTTTCCATTGAAGACCCTCTGCTTTTTTGAGGCGACCAGCGCCGCCCGACCCGGTCTTCATTGCAATCCATATGCCAGTTCCGAATAACTGCGGGTAATCACCGAAGGATCGGCCCTCAAAACACCCCGAAACACCGCTCGGCCGGCAGGTGGCGCCGACCGGCCGGAAGCAACAGGGCGGAAATCCACACAAGCCAGTCAAACAGCGGGCGGGTTTTCGCATCACCCAGAAAGCCCCGCACGCGGCCGGGACGGCGCGCATCAGATTGGGCACACTACGCATCCCCATGATCGACCGCTTCCAACTCGCAGCGCTGCGGCAGCGGCTGACACGCCGACTGAGCCGACCCCGCTTCTTCATCTACGTGACGGGGGGGCTGATGCTGCTCGGCCTGGTGCTGGGCCAGCGCCTCAGCGAGACCGCCGGCATGGCGCATCTGGCCGCGCTGGCCAATGAGCGGCTGGAACTCTATGCCACCAATCTGGAGGCCGAACTCGGTCGCCACGCCTATCTGCCCGACCTGCTGGCCATCGACGACGAGATGCTGGCCCTGCTCGCCTCGCCGCAGGACGAGTCACGCCGGCGCCGCGCCGACCAGGCCCTGGCCCGCATCAATGTGCGCGCCGGCACCATGCAGATCTTCATCGCCGATGCCGCCGGCCAGGTGCTGGCCAGCAGCGACCGCAGCCCCGCGCCGGCCCGTCTGCGCGAGGCCATCGCCACCGATCTGCGCCACTTCTTTGCCAGCGATGCCGCCACGCGCGGCACCGACTTCTATCTGCTGCATCCGGTGCGCCAGCAGGGCCGGCTGCTCGGCGTGATCGCGGTGCGGTTGAGCCTGGCGCCGCTGGAGGCTACCTGGGTGGATCTGGGCCTGCGCAGCCAGGGCGAACGCCTGCTGGTGGCCGATGAGCAGGACGTGGTCATCATGAGCTCGGTGCCCTACTGGAAGTACTTCGTGCTGGGCCAGGCCGACGAGGACCGGCGCGCGGCCTTGCGCGCCAGCGGCCGCTATCCAGAGTCACCGCTGACCAGCGTGGGCATCCCGCGTCGCCTGCTGGCCAGCACCAATTCCAGCCTGGTGCGCGTGCCGCCGCTGGAGGACAAGCCGCGCGTGATCGAAGGCCCGCAGCTGCTGGCCCAGGAGCGTTTGCTGGTGCCGCTGGGCCTGCGCATGGTCGCGCTGTCCGACCCGAGCGAGGTCTGGCGCCAGGCCCGTTACGCCGGCTGGAGCGGCGCGGCCTTCGGTGCCTGCGCCGGCATGCTGGCCCTGTATCTGTCCTCGCGACGGCGCGCGCTGCGCCAGCTGTTCCAGGCCAAGGCCGAGCTGCAGGAGGCGCATGGCCAGCTCGAACGCATCGTCGACATCCGCACCACCGAGCTGCGCGGCAGCAATGCCGAGCTGAAGCGCCAGATCGCCCAGCGCCTGCAGGTCGAGGACGAGCTGGTGCAGGCCGGCAAGCTGGCGGCGCTGGGCCAGATGTCGGCCGGCATCTCGCACGAGGTGAACCAGCCGCTGACCGCGCTGCGCGCGCTGGCTCGCAACTCCCAGCTGCTGCTGGAGAGCGGTCGCCACGAGGCCGTGGCCGAGAACCTGCGCACCATCGATGCGATGGTCGAGCGCATGGGCCTGATCACCCGCCAGCTCAAGAGCTTCGCGCGCAAGGCCGAGCTGATGAGCGCGCCGGTCTCGCTGCTGCAGGCGGTGCGCAATGCGCAGCTGCTGGTCGAGCACCGGCTGCGCGAGGGGGCGGTGGAGCTGCGCCTGGAGGTGCCGGCCGGGCTGCGGGTGCGCTGCGAGGGCAACCGGCTGGAGCAGGTGCTGGTCAATCTGTTCGGCAATGCGCTGGATGCGATGGCACACGAGACCCGGCGGCAGCTGGGCGTCAGCGCGGTGTCCATCGACGCCGGCGCGCGCGTGCTGGTGAGCGTCAGCGACAGCGGCAGCGGGCTCAGCGAGGCCCTGCTGCCGCGTCTGTTCGAGCCCTTCTTCACCACCAAGCCGGCCGGCGAGGGCCTGGGCCTGGGCCTGGTGATCTCGTCGAAAATCATCCATGAGTTCGGCGGCACGCTGCGCGCCGTCAGACTGGATCAGGGCATGAGCTTCGAGTTCGACCTGGCCGTTGACACCTGGGATGCAGCAAAGGAAGCACATGTTTGAGGGATATCACGTCGTCTTTGTCGAGGACGATCTGCCGGTGCGGGTCAGCCTGACGCAGACCCTGGAGCTGGCGGGTCTCGCCGTCACGCCCTGCCGCTCGGCCGAGGAGGCGCTGCCGCATATCGCGCCGGGCGCGCAGATCATCGTGATCACCGATGTGCGCCTGCCCGGCATGGACGGTCGCGCCCTGCTCGACCATGTGCTGGCCACCGATGCCAGCATCCCGGTAATCCTGATCACCGCGCATGGCGACGTCGCGATGGCGGTGCAGGCGATGCGCAGCGGCGCCTACGACTTCTTCGAGAAGCCCTTCGCGCCCGAGCGCCTGGTCGACACGGCGCGGCGCGCGCTGGATCTGCGCCTGCTGCGCAGCGCCACCGACGAACTGCGCGCCCAGCTGCAGCGCGCCAGCGGCATCGAGGCCGCGCTGCTGGGCAACTCGGCCGTGATGCAGCAGCTGCGTCGCCAGATCCTCAATCTGGCCGGCACCTCGGCCGATGTGATGATTCTGGGCGAGACCGGCACCGGCAAGGAGCTGGTGGCACGCTGCCTGCACGACCAGAGCGCGCGGCGCGACCGCAACTTCGTCGCGATCAACTGCGGCGGCCTGCCCGAGGCCTTGTTCGAGAGCGAGCTGTTCGGACATGAGCAGGGCTCGTTCACCTCGGCGGCCAAGCGCCGCATCGGCAAGATCGAGCATGCCAACGGCGGCACCCTGCTGCTCGACGAGATCGAGACCATGCCGATCGCGCTGCAGATCAAGCTGCTGCGGGTGCTGCAGGAGCGCCGCATTGAGCGCCTGGGCTCCAACGAGGAGCTGCCTATCAACGTGCGCTTCGTCGCCGCCAGCAAGGCCGATCTGCGCGAGCTCGGCGAGCAGAACAAGTTCCGCAGCGATCTCTATTACCGGCTCAATGTCGCGCTGCTGCATCTGCCGCCGCTGCGCGAGCGGCGCGAGGACATCCCGCTGCTGTTCCAGCATTTCGTCGCCCAGGCCTGCGCCCGCTACGAGCGCCCGGCGCCCGAGCTCAAGCCCGAGCGACTGCGCGAACTGATGGCGCACGACTGGCCCGGCAATGTGCGCGAGATCCGCAATGCGGCCGACCGCTTCGTGCTGGCGCTCGATGATCTGGACAGCAGTGCCGCGCTGCAGCAGGTGCCGGCGCTGAATCTGGCGCGCCAGATGGACCTGGTCGAGAAGACCTTGATCGAGCAGGCGCTGCGCCGCACCCAGGGCAAGGTGCCGGCCGCGATGGAGCTGCTGGGCATCGCGAAGAAGACGCTCTACGACAAGCTGCACCGGCACGCGATCAATCTCGATGCCTTCAGGTGATCAGCGGTAGTGCGCGGGATCGGGCGTGTCGGTTGGCTGCGCGATCACGCGCTTGAAGGCCGCGCTCATCGGCAGCTGCAGATTGATGCCCAGCGGCGGTATCGGCGACTCGAACCAGCGCCGGTAGATCGCGAAGATCTCGCCGCTGCGGTACAGGCCGATCAGCACACTGTCGACCAGCTGCTTGAAGGCCGGGTCATGGCGGCTCAGGCCGATGCCATAGGGCTCGACGGTCAGCGCCTGCTCGGACACCTCGTAGCCCTGCGGGCTGGGCAACTGGGCCAGCATGCTGCGCAACAGCACATCGTCCATCATGAAGGCGCGCGCCCGCCCGGTGCGCAGCAGATGGAAGGCCTCGGGATCATCGAGCCCGGCCAGGATGCGAAAGCCCAGATCCTCCTGCTCGTTGATGCTGTGCAGGTACTGGATGCTGGTCGTGCCTATGGTGGAGGCCACCGGCTTGCCGCGCAGATCGCGCAGGCTGCGCACCCCGTCGACGCTGCGCGACAAGAGCTTGGTCTCGGTGACGAAGGTGGTGACCGAGAAGGCCTGGTTGCGCGCGCGCTCGGCATTGTTGGTCGTGATGCCGCACTCCATGTCCAGCATGCCGTTGGCCACCATAGGCAGCCGGGTGGCCGAGCTGACCGCGACCCGCTTGACCTCCAGCTCGGGCAGCTTCAACTCGCGCTTGACGGCCGCGATCACCCGCTCGCACAGCTCGATCGAGTAGCCGATCGGCTTCAGATTGGTGTCAAGATAGGAAAAGGGCAGCGAGGCGGGCCGGTAGCCCATCACGATGACACCGGTGTCGCGGATGCGCGAGATCGACGGGCCATCGGCGGCGGCCGCCCACATGGGCAGGAAGCAAAGCAGGAGCAACAAGCGCATGCCTCGATTTTTGTTCGCGCCGCCGCGCCAGGCAAGCGCGCAACTACCGATACCACCCGGCGACACAAACGGCCGGAATTCGGTAGACACTGCGGCCCTCACTGTTCACGGAGATTGATTTGAAACTGAAGATGGCGAAGAACTCGCTGTTCGCGATCCTGCTGCGCTCGTCCTGGTGGATCAGCCTGCTGATCGCGCTGGTGCTGGGGCTGCTCAGCGCGGCCCTGCTGCCCGATGGGCTGAAGGTGGTCGGCGCCATGTCGGGCCTGCCTTTTGTCGTGATCAGCGTGATGGCTGCGCGCCGCCAGTGGCATCTGCCCAGCGCCGCGCGCATCGCGCAGACCGAGCAGGCGGTGATGGCGATGAACTGGCCGAGCTTCTCGGCGCTGCTGGAGCAGGCTTTTGTTCGCGACGGCTATGCGGTGCAGCGCGGCAAGGGCGAGGCCTTCGATTTTGAGCTGACCAGAGGCGGCCGCCGCATGCTGGTCTGCGCCAAGCGCTGGAAGTCGGCCCGCACCGGGCTGGAGGTGCTGCGTGCGCTGCAGACGGCGCGCGAGACCAGCGAGGCAGAAGACGCGCTCTATATCGGCCTGGCCCCGCTCAGCGACAACGCCCGCCCCTTCGCGGCCGAGCAGCGCATCGCGATCTGGCAGTCGTCCGAGCTGGCCCATGCCTTGCGCGGCCTGCCGCTGACAGCGGCTCGCTAAGCCATTTGACACGCGGCGGCCACGGGCCGCCCAAAGCAAAAATCCCGATAACTCGCTGAGTTACCGGGATCTGCTGTACTTGGGTGTACCTACCAAATTTGGTAGGCGCGATTGGATTCGAACCAACGACCCCCACCATGTCAAGGTGGTGCTCTAACCAACTGAGCTACGCGCCTGAAGAGCTTCGCACTATAGCATGGATTTTTGAGTCTTTCAAACTCTCGCCGTATTTCGCGCTTATTTTCTCCGCGCGCTGCGCACGCCGCTGACCTGGGCCACGCTGCGCAGCACCTGGGCCAGGCGGCCGGAATCGGCTACCTCGACGGTCAGGCTCATCCAGGCGGTCTCGCCCTTGGCCACCTTCAGGGATTGCGTGTTGACCGCGATCACATTCATCTTCTCCTTGGCCAGCACCTCCAGCACATCGCGCAGCAGGCCCTGGCGGTCGCTCGACTCGATGATCACATCGACCGGGTAGAGCGCGCCCTTCTCGGGTGTCTCGCCCCAGGCCACCGCGATCACGCGTTCGGGCGCGCGCTGCGCCATCTGGCGGAAGTTGCTGCAGTCGGCGCGGTGGATGGCCACGCCCTTGCCGCGCGTCACATAGCCGCCGATGCCATCGGGCGGTGCCGGCCGGCAGCAGCGCGCCAGATTGGTCAGCAGCGAATCGACCCCGACCACTAGCACGCCGCCCTTGGGTGCCGAGCTGCCCGCCTTGGTCCGGCGCTGCACCAGCATCTCGTCGGTGTCGGGCTCGGGCGCCGGCGGGCGCAGCAGGTGCTCGATATTGCGCAGCGAGTACTCGTCCTTGCCCACCACCTCGAACAAGGCATCGGCATTCTTGAAGCCCAGGCGCGCGGCCAGATCCTCCAGCTTGGTGGCGGTCTTGCCCTCGCGCTGCAACAGCTTCTCGACCAGCTCACGCCCCTTGGCAATCGTCTGGGCCTGGGCCAGCGCATTGAACCAGGCCCGCACCTTGGTGCGCGAGCGCTGGCTCTGCAGATAGCCCAGCTCGGGGTTGAGCCAGTCGAGCGAGGGCCCGCCCTCCTTCAGCGCGCTGATCTCGACGGTCTGCCCGCTTTGCAGCCTGGTGTTCAGCGGCACCATCTGGCCATCGATCTTGGCGCCGCGGCAGCGGTGGCCCAGATCGGTGTGGACCGCATAGGCAAAGTCGATCGGCGTCGCGTCCCTGACCAGCTCGACGATGGTGGCCTGGGGCGTGAACACATAGATGCGGTCATCGAACACCGGCTGCGCGCCGGGCGCATCGCCCTCGACGAAATCACGCTCCCAGGCCAGCAGCTGGCGCAGCACCGCCTTGCGCGCGGCCGCCACCTGTTCCTCGAACTCGCCAGCCGCCGTGACACCTGCATAGCCGCGCGCCCCCGCCTCCTTGTAGGCCCAGTGCGCGGCCACGCCGTGTTCGGCATGCTCGTGCATCGCGCGCGTGCGGATCTGCACCTCCATCGGCCGCTCGTCCGGCCCCAGCACGACGGTATGCAGGCTTTGATAGCCGTTGGGCTTGGGCTTGGCGATGTAGTCGTCGAACTCGCCGGCCACCGGCACAAAGCGCTCGTGCAGCAGGCTCAGGCAGGCGTAGCAATCGCTGACATCGGGCACGATGACTCGGAGCGCGCGCAGATCGAAGACCCGGTCCAGCTCCAGGCTCTTGCCCTGCATCTTCTTCCAGATGCTGTAGAGATGCTTGGGCCGGCCCTGCACCTCGGCCTGCAGGCCATGGGCCGCCAGATCGGCCTGCAGCGCCAGGCGTGCGGCCTCGATGCGCTGCTCGCGCTCGACGCGCTTCTCGTCCAGTGCGCGGGCCAGGCCCTTGTAGGCCTCGGGCTGCAGAAAGCGGAAGGACAGGTCCTCCAGTTCCCACTTGATCTGCCAGATGCCCAGTCGGTTGGCCAGCGGCGCAAACACCTGCTGCGACTCGGCCGCCACGGCCTGCGAGCACTCGGTCTTGGTCGCGGCAAAGTAGCGCAGGGTCTGCAGCCGCGAGGCCAGGCGCAGCAGCACCACGCGCAGATCGCGCGAGAAGGCCAGCAGCATCTTGCGCACCCGCTCGGTCTGCTGCTGGCGCTGCTCCTCGCCCTTGAGCGCGCCCTGCGCCTCGCGGGCCGCGCGCTGCAGCTGCACCAGCTTGCGCGTGTGCGTCACCAGGCTGGCATAGCTGTCGCCAAAGGCCTTGGCGACGATGTCCTCGGGCTTGTTCAGATAGTCGCCGGCATAGACCAGATAGGAAGCCGCCTGCATCGCCGGCGCCGCGCCGATGCCGGCCAGTATCGCGGCCACGCCATCGGCATGGGCCAGCGCATCCTCGCCGGTGTCCAGCGGCTGGCCGGCCAGCAGCGGCTCGGCAAAGGCGCGGGCACGCACCACGGCCGCCTGGCCCTCGCCGGTGTCGGCCAGCGCGACGATGGGCGCGGCCTGCTCCGCTCTTGCGGGCAATCCTGTCTTCATAACTACCTGAGGAAATGCTGCACCAGGGCGATCTGATCGGCAGCCACCAGGGTCGGCGCATGGCCGACACCGGGCAATTCATGCAAGAGCGCACGGGGGCCGCGCTGCGTCATCGCCTGGGCGGTCGCGCGCGACAAGAGATCGGACTCGGCCCCGCGCAGCAGCAGGGTCGGGCAGCGCAGCGCGTCATAGGCCTGCCACAGCGCGGCCTCGCCGGCCGCCGCCAGCGCCGGCGTCAACGCGGCAAAGGGCTCGGCGATGCGCGGGTCGTAGTGCAGGCGCACGCCGCTGCCGTCGCCTTCAGCATCCGGCCGGAACATCGGCCGCGACAGCGCCAGCCACTCGTCATCGCTGTGCGGCCCGAAGCCGGCCGAAATCTCGCGCAGATGGGCGACGCCCTGCGCCAGGCTGTCAAAGCGCATGCGCTGGCCCAGATAGCTGCCGATGCGCTCCAGCGCCGCATACTCGATGGCCGGGCCCACATCATTGAGCACCAGGCGCCGCACCGGGCTGTCCGGCAGCGCCGCCAGGCCCAGGCCGATCAGGCCGCCCATCGAGGTGCCGACCCAGTCGACCTCGGCCACATCCAGCCGCGCCAGCAGGGTCACCATATCCGCCACATAGACCGGCACCTGGTAGAGCGCCGCGTTGGGCCGCCGGTCGGACTCGCCGCGCCCCATCACATCGGGGCAGATGACGCGGTAGCGCTCGCTCAGGCTGCGGGCCAGCACATCGAAATCGCGGCCCTGGCGGCTCAGGCCATGGACGCAGACCAGCACACGGGGGTTGTCGCGCGCGCCCCATTCCCAGTAAGCCATGCGATGCAGGCCGGCGCTGCTCAGGCATTGCACATGGTTCAGGCGCGGTTCGGGCATTTGTTTCGGTATCCTTTGCAGGCATCCTAACAACCCCCGAGGAATTCCCCATGTTGAAAGGCAAAACCGCCTTGGTCACCGGCTCCACCAGCGGCATCGGTCTGGGCATCGCGCTGACCCTGGCGCGCCAGGGTGTGAACATCGTGCTGAACGGCTTTGGCGATGCCCAGGGGCCGAAGGCCGAGGTGGCCGCACTCGGTGTCAAGGTCGGGTACCACGGTGCCGACATGAGCAAGGCCGGCGAGATCGAGGCAATGATGGCCTATATCGACGCCGAGTTCGGGGGCTGCGACATCCTGGTCAACAACGCCGGCATCCAGCATGTGGCCGCCGTCGAGGAGTTTCCGGTCGAGCGCTGGGACGCCATCATCGCGATCAACCTGAGCTCCGCCTTCCACACCACCCGCCTGGCCCTGCCGGGCATGAAGGCCAAGGGCTGGGGCCGCATCATCAACGTCGCCTCCACCCACGGCCTGGTGGCCTCGGCGCAGAAGTCGGCCTATGTGGCCGCCAAGCACGGCATCGTCGGCTTCACGAAGAGCGTGGCGCTGGAAACCGCCACCACCGGCGTGACCGTCAACGCGATCTGCCCCGGCTGGGTGCTGACGCCGCTGGTGCAAAAGCAGGTCGATGCCCGCGCCGCTGCCGATGGCGTCAGCATCGACGAGGCCAAGAAGCGGCTGCTGGCCGAGAAGCAGCCTTCGCTGCAGTTCACCACCCCGGAGGAACTGGGCGAACTGGCCGTCTTTATGTGTTCCGATGCCGCTGCGAACGTGCGCGGCCAGGCCTGGGCCATGGACGGCGGCTGGACCGCGCAGTAGCCATGCGGTCAGAGCGGGCCGAGCGCCGGGCCGCCCCAGGCCGGCCCGCATCCCCTCGGGGGATCGCTCGACGTACCCGTCGAGCGAGGGGCTCCATCATTTGGTCATCACGACCACGCCGTTGACCGAGACGCTGACGGTCGCCTTGCCGGCCTCGACCGGCAGGGCCTCGTCGGCCATGCCGGCGGCCTTCATCCGCATCATCGAGGGTGCGGCCATCGGCATCGGTCCGGAGTCGGCCGTGTTGACGCTGACCTCGCCGATCTGGTAGCCGGAGAAGCCGAACTGGCGTGCATAGTCGGCCGCGCGCAGCTTGTAGCGCGCGATCGCCTGAGCCACGACCTCGCCCTCGACCTTCTCGCGCGCCTCGCGCGACAGGCTGTAGCCGACCCGGGCGATGTTCATCGTCGCGATGCGGCCGCTCAGCTGGGCGATCGCCGCCGTGTCCTTGCCCTCGACCTGCAGCTCGGCCGTGCCCTGCCAGCCGTTGATCTGGCCGGTCTTGGGCGCATAGCGCGGGTAGAGCGCGAAATTGCCGGTCTGCACCTCGACCTGGCCCGGCTTGGCGATCTTGCGCGCCTCGGCCAGCGCGGCGTCCAACGCCTGCTTCAGCGCACTCTGCACCTGGGCAGCGTCGGTACCTTCCTTGGTGGTCGTGAAGCTGACACCCAGCACATCACGGCTCACTTCCTGGCTTGCGGTGGCGCTCAGGTTCAGCGCGTTCTGGCGCGGCGCCTCGGCCTGGGCCAGCACGGGCGCCAGGGTCATCAAGGCCAGTGCGGCCATGGTTTTGCGTGTCATCGATCTCCCTCAATCGGTTGGTGAACCCTGAGCTTAGCGGTGCGTGCCCCCCATCCGTTGACAAGGAAACATCTGCTCACAGTCCGCGCGGCCAAAGATGTAACAGCGGGCCAAAGCCCTGCAAAATGCCGCTGTTACAAATTCAGGAGTGGCCATGAACACCAGCGCCCAGACCCGGCCCAATCGCATTTTGGTCGTTGACGATGACGCGCGCATCCGCGATCTGCTGCGCCGTTATCTGACCCAGGAAGGCTTCGAAGTCCTGCTGGCCGAGGACGGCAAGGCGCTCAACAAGCAGCTGACCCGCGAGACCGTGGACCTGATGGTGCTGGACCTGATGCTGCCCGGCGAGGACGGCCTGTCGATCTGCCGCCGCCTGCGCGCCGCCAACGACAACACCCCCATCATCATGCTGACCGCCAAGGTCGAGGAAGTGGACCGCATCGTCGGCCTCGAGGTCGGCGCCGACGATTATCTGAGCAAGCCCTTCAACCCGCGCGAGCTGCTGGCCCGCATCAACGCGGTGCTGCGCCGCCGCCCGGCGATGGAGGCGCCCGGTGCCCCGTCCAAGGAGCCGATGACGGTGAGCTTTGGCCCCTTCGAGTTCGATCTGGCGATGCGCCGGCTGTCGAAGAATGGCGAGGCCCTGCCGCTGACCACCGGCGAGTTCTCGATGCTCAAGGCCCTGGTGCGCCATCCGCGCCAGCCGCTGAGCCGCGACAAGCTGGCCCAGCTGGCGCGCGGCCGCGAGTTCGAGCCTTTCGACCGCAGCCTGGACGTTCAGATCTCGCGTCTGCGCAAGCTGCTGGAAGCCGACCCGGCCCAGCCGCGCTACATCCAGACCGTCTGGGGGGTCGGCTATGTCTTCGTGCCCGATGATGTGAGCTGAGCGGGCGTCGCCGATGTCGCGCCCGCATCTCGCGCTGAACCTGTTCTGGCGCACTTTTGCGCTGCTGGCCCTGCTGCTGGTCGGCGGTGTGATGGCCTGGCAGCAGACCTTCAAGGCCCTGGAGGCCGAGCCGCGCGCGCTCGAATCGGCTCAGCAACTGGCCGGCCTGGTCAATCTCAGCCGTGCCGCGCTGGCCAATGCCGATGCGATCAACCGGGTCGCGGTGATCAGCTCGATCGCGCGCAGCGAGACGGTACGGGTGCGCGTGGCCGAGCAGCACGACCGCTGGCAGCCCTATGACACCAGCCCTTTCGCCAAGCGCCTGGCCGCCGAGCTGCGCGGGCGCCTGGGCATAGACACCGTGGTGGCGCGCAGCGTCAACGGCGACGACGGGCTGTGGGTGCGCTTCAGCATCGACCGCGACAGCTACTGGCTGCAGACCAGCCCGGCCCCGCTGTCGGTGACGCTGAGCAGCAACTGGTGGTGGATCGTGATCGCGCTGGTGGCCACGGTGCTGGGCTCGGCCACGATCGCGCGGCTGATCAACCAGCCGCTGCGCGAACTGTCGATCGCGGCCGGCCGCATCCGCGAGGGCGAGTACGACTCGCGCCTGGATGAGAGCACCCGCACCAGCGAGATCCGCGAGGTCAATATGGGCTTCAACCGCATGGCCCGCGAGCTGGCCAAGATGGAGGAGGACCGCACCGTGATGCTGGCCGGCATCTCGCATGATCTGCGCACACCGCTGGCGCGGCTGCGACTGGAGGCCGAGATGAGCGTCAGCGACGAGCTGGCGCGCCAGTACATGGTGCAGGACATCGACCAGCTCGACGCCATCATCAATAAATTCATGGACTACGCCCGGCCCAGCGAGCTGCAGCTGCAGCCGCTGAACCTGGCTGAGCTGGTCGAGCGCGAGGCGCAGGCCTTCCGCGACCCGACCCAGCTGCGCATCGGCATCTTCATCCCGCCGGTGCTGAAGGTCTGGGCCGACGAGACCGAGCTGGGCCGCGTGTTGCTGAACATCTTCGAGAACGCGCGCCGCTATGGCCACGGTCCCGATGAGGCAGCCTGGGTCGAGGTCAGCGCCGAGCAGGAGGGCAACTCGGTGTTGCTGAAGGTGCGCGACCACGGTCCCGGCGTGCCGCCGGACAAGCTGGCACGGCTGACCACGCCCTTCTTCCGCGGCGACGCGGCCCGCACCGCCGCCACCGGCGCCGGCCTGGGCCTGGCCATCGTCGAGAAATCGCTGCAGCGCATCGGCGGCCAGCTGGCGCTGAGCAATGCCCAGGGCGGCGGCCTGCTGACCCAGATCAGGCTGCAGCGGGCGAACTAGGCTGTAGCAGGCAGACGGCGCGCGCCTCGATGGCCCGGCCCTCGCCCACCGGACCCATCTTCTCGGCCGTCTTGGCCTTCACATTGATCTGGTCCATCTCGATGCCCAGCACCTCGGCCAGGCGAGCCCGCATCGCCGGGATGTGCGGCGCCATCTTGGGCGCCTGCGCGACGATGGTGCTGTCCAGATTGACGATCTCCCAGCCGGCCGCGCGCACGCGGCGGTAGGCCTCGGCCAGCAGCAACATCGAATCGGCGCCCTTGAATTCGGCCGCGGTGTCGGGGAAAAGCTTGCCGATATCGCCCAGCGCGGCCGCGCCGAGCAAGGCGTCGGTCAGCGCATGGGCCAGCGCGTCGGCGTCGGAATGGCCCAGCAGGCCGTGGCTGTGCGGGATGGTGAC
The DNA here is from genome assembly GCF_027498415.2 of Paucibacter sp. M5-1. NCBI lineage: Bacteria > Pseudomonadati > Pseudomonadota > Betaproteobacteria > Burkholderiales > Sphaerotilaceae > Roseateles > Paucibacter sp. M5-1. The sequence continues at coordinate 5,576,046 of NZ_JAPZLM020000001.1, read as the reverse complement.
GCCGCCGAGTATCAAGGGGCGGTCGGCGACGAGGGCGTGGGTGTCCCAGCCTTCACCGATGCGGAACATAATGCGGGCCATTTTGGGCGGCTCTCAAAGGAAGAGGACGGAGAGCTTAGCGTGCTTTGCGCGCGCCCCGGCCTCGGCTAACAAAGAATCCAAACGTCCATGCCCCTCCAGGCTCTGCTCTGCTGTGCGTTGATGCTGCTGTTGCCGGTATCGACCCTGGCCACACCTGCAACGACCGAACGGCCGCGCATCGGCCTGGTCTTGTCCGGCGGCGGTGCGCGCGGCATGGCCCATATCGGCGTGCTGCGGGCGCTCGAGCGGCTGCGCGTGCCGGTGGATCTGATCGTCGGCACCAGCATGGGCGCGGTGGTCGGGGGTGCCTATGCCTCGGGCCGCAGCGTCGAGGAACTCGAAGCCTTTGTGCACGGCGCCGACTGGGATGCCATCCTGGCCGACCGGCCGCAGCGCCGTTCGCTGAGCTTCACGCGACGCGAGGAAGACCTCGCCGTGCCCTCGCGCATCGAGCTGAACGTGGGCCTGCAAGGCGCCAGCCTGCCGCCGGCGGCCGCCGGCAATAGCGCGCTGGAGCATGCGCTGGAGCAGCTGGTGACCGGCGCGCGTGCCGAGCTGCCCAGCAGCCGCCTGGCCCTGCCCTTTCGCGCGCTGGCCACCGATCTGCTCAGCGGCGAGCTGCAGCAGATGGCCGACACGCCGCTCTTCCTCGCGCTGCGGGCCTCGATGGCGGTGCCCGGGGTGTTCGCCCCGGTGCGTATCCAGGGCCGGCCCCTGGTCGACGGCGGCCTGGTGCGCAATCTGGGCGTGGACATCGCCCGCAGCATGGGCGCCGACATCATCATCGCGGTCAATGTCGGCTCGCCGCTGCTGGAGGAGCGCGAGCTGAGCAGCGCCATCGGCGTGGCCAACCAGATGATCCAGATCCTGACCGAGCAGAACGTCGCGCGCTCGCTGAAAGAGCTGCGGGCCAACGATGTGCTGATCGACCCCCAGCTTGATGGCATCGGCTTCATGGACTTCAGCCGCCGCGAGCTGGCGCTGGAGGCCGGTGAGCGCTCGACCCTGGCCACGCAGGAACGGCTGGCGGCGCTGGCGCTCAGCGAGGCCGACTATGCCGACTACCGGCGCGCCCGGCTGCAACAGGCCGCGCCGGTGCTGGCGGCCGACGACGCGCTGCCGCTGGGCGAGCTGCGCATCGAGGGCACGCGGCGCACCCAGGTGCCGGCGCTGAAGGGCCAGCTGCAGCATCTGCTGGGCCTGGCGCCGGGCACACCGGTGACCCAGGCCCAGGCCGAGCAGGCGGCAACCGCGCTCTATGGCAGCGGCGAGTTCGAGCGCGTCGATGCACAAAGCGTCGAGCGCGAGGGGCGGCGCGATATCACGCTGCGGGTCAGCGAGGCCGACTGGGCCTTCAGCCGCCTGCGCCTGGGCCTGGATCTCTACAGCAATTTCGATGACACCAACCGCTTTTCCGTTGTCGCGATGCACCACCTCGGCTGGCTCAACCGCTGGGGCGCCGAGCTGCGCAGCACGCTGCGCCTGGGCGCGCGCCGCGAGCTGAGCACCGAGCTGATGCAGCCGCTGGGCGCGGGCTCGCCCTGGTTTGTCGCGCCCGCCCTGCGCTCCGAGAGCAGCGATGCCGATCTGTTCCAGGAGGGCCGGCGCATCGGCCGCTATGCCTACAGCAGCAGCCGCAACGAGGTGGCGCTGGGCCGGCGCCTGGGCAACTGGGGCGATGTGCGCCTGGGCTTTGGCGGCCTGAGCAACCGCGTGCGCATGCTGGTGCCCGAGGATCTCTTGCAGGGCCAGCAGCGCCAGCGCTTTGGCACCGTCTATGGCCAGCTGCGCGTCGACAGCCTGGACTCGGTCGCCTTCCCCAGCCGCGGCCAGCTGCTGGACCTGCGCCTGGACCTGCTGCACTCGGACGTGGAAGGGGGCTCGATGCAGCTGGGCCTGGCGGCGATGAGCGCCTTCCAGTGGCGCGCCTGGGCCGGCCATGTCTATCTGGAGCTGGCGCACGGCAGCTATGGCAGCGATCGCAGCCTGGGTGGTTTTCTGCGCCTGTCGGGCAGCCCGGATGCCTCGCTGCAGGGCCAGAACATCGCGCTGGCCCGGCTGGTGATGGCCAAGCGGATCGGCCAGATGCCGCTGGGCCTGGGCCAGGCCGTGCGGGCTGGCTTCTCGCTGGAGGCCGGTGGGGGCGTGCAGCGCGGCCAGATCGTCGGCCCCGGCGACCTGAAGATGGCCGCCAGCGGCTTTCTGGCCGTCGACACCCGCTTCGGCCCCTTCTACTTCGCGCTGGGCCATACCCGCGAAGGCCCCAGCGCGGTCTACCTCTTCCTCGGCCCGGTGTTCCGCTAGGGTTCGGGCGGCGCTACCGCCGGCAGCAAAAGACGACACCTTGGCTGCCGCTGTGGCATTCAGGCGTCAGGCCGACAACACTCGGCCCCGCCATGACACTGACCAAGCTGCTCCTCCCCCCCGCCCGCTGGCCGGCCACACTGCGGCTGCGCCGCCGCCATGGCCTGCTGCTCAGCGGGGCCTTGCTGACGCTGATGGCCTGCAGCAGCGCCGAGCGCGCGGGCCAACTGCCCTGTCTGAAAGCGCAGCTGGGCCGCTTCAGCGCCAAGCTCGTGCTGAGCTGGCATTGCAAGGCCGACAGCGCACCGGCTCGCCCCAGCGTCCCCAGGCTCAGCGCCGCATCGCGGTGAACTGCGAGAACTCCCAGGAGCGCAGCCCCAGCAGCAAGGTGTAGCCGTCGCGCAGCGCCGGCTGCAGGCGCTGGTCGTCTTGATGCAGGCGCGCCAGCTCGGCGGCCAGCTGCTGGATCTTCTGCACCAGCTCCTGTGCGCTTGGGTCGGACAGCCGGCCGTGCACGCACAACATGGTCTCTCCGGGCCCGTCGAAGCGGCCGGCGAAATAGTCGCCGACCACATGCTGGCGCATCAGCTGCTGGACCGGCCCGTCGGGCAGCCAGCGGAACGCGCGCGAGACGCGCAGCCGGTAGCGGTTCAGCGGCTTCAGCTCGATCAGCGCGAGCCGGTCCAGCTTGAGCAGATAGCCGATGCACTCGGCCTCGCTGATCGCATAGGTCTCGATGATCTGCTCCAGGGTCCAATGCCCGAGGCAACAGGTCGCCACCATCAGCAGCTTGGCATCGGCCACCAGCGCCCGCTCCTGGGCCAGGGTCAGCGTGTCGGACTGCGGCGCCGCATCGGCCGCCTGGCGCAACACATCCTCCAGCGCCACGCCGATCACCTTGCAGACCTGGGCCAGGCGCGACAAGCTCATATCGCCTTGCGAGAACATGCGCTTGATGCTGGACTCGCTGAGATCGAGCCGCTCGGCCAGGCCGCGATAAGTCATATTGGCCGCGCGCATTTCACTGCGCAGCACCTGCAACAACAGCTCCGGACTGCTCATCTCCACCCTCCCCGCCCTGGTCTTGCATGGGCACAAGTATCGTTTTTCGCCACACAGCGGACCGAACTATGCCACTTGCCAGAGTCAACTGGCAGTTTCCCGGAGCCCCGAGGACACTGCGTTCCGTCGTGAACCCGCAGCGGGTCACAGGCAGAACAAACCCAAGGAGTAGTGCCCCATGAAATCCCCCGTTCGCTATGCTTTCGCCGCCTTCGCCACAGCCACCGCCTTGCTGGCCGCCGGCGCCGCCTCGGCCCAGTCGTCCAGCAACACCGGCCCGAGCATGTATGCCGGCGCCAGCCTCGGCCTGTCCAACAAGTACGACATCGGCTGCCAGACCGGCGTCAAGTGCGACAAGACCGCCAAGACCGGCGGCAAGATCTTCGGCGGCTATATGTTCGACGAGACCTTCGGCGTCGAGGCGATGGGCTTTGGCATCAAGAGCGGCATCGGCAGCCTGAAGAACCAGGCCAATGTGCTGGTGCCCGGCTCGGTCAATCTGCGCGGCCTGGGCGTCAGCGGTGTGGCCGCCTACAACGCCGGCCCCTTCGCACTGAAGGGCCGTCTGGGCGTGGCCTACACCCAGGCGAAGTCCTACGCGGGTGCCACGAGCAAGAAATCCAGCATGCAGCCGCTGATCGGCGCCGGCGTCAGCTATGCGCTGACCGAGCAGATCGCGCTGAATGCCGATTGGGACCGCATCTCGGCCAAGTACGGCAGCAACAAGGTCAAGACCCACGCCGATATGTTCTCGGTGGGCCTGAGCTACAAGTTCTGAGCCTGCGCTGAGTGCAAGTCAAACGCCCCGCATGCGGGGCGTTTCTCATCGTGTGCTGAGCGTCAGTGACGGGTCACGACCAGCGGCGCGGCGCGGGTCACGATCAGGGTGTGCTCGAACTGGGCCGACAGATTGCCCTTGATGCCCGACAGGGTCCAGCCATCGGCCTGCTCGTCGACCATCGTGCTCTTGGTCGACAGAAAGGGCTCGATCGTGATCACCATGCCCTCGGTCAGCACGCGGGTGTCGCTGGCGTCAAAGTAGCCGGGGATGTACTTGGGCTCCTCATGCAGCGAGCGGCCGACGCCGTGGCTGCACAGGTTCTCGATGATCTTGAAGCGGTGGGCCTTGGCCACGCGCTCGATCGCATGGCCGATGCGGTTGAGCCTGGCGCCGTGGCGCACCTCCTTCAGCGCCTGCTCCAGCGCATAGCGGGCGGCGAACACCAGCTGGGTCTTGGTCGGCGTGGTCGGCGGCACGACACGGGTGCCGCCGGTGTCGGCGAAGTAGCCGCCCAGCTCGGCCGAGACATCGATATTGACGACATCGCCCTTGGCGATCACCCGCTCACCGGGAATGCCGTGCGCGGCCTGCTCGTTGATGCTGATGCAGGTGGCGCCGGGGAAGTTGTAGCTGGTGGCCGGGGCCGACCTGGCGCCGAACTCGGCCAGCCACAGCGCGCCCATCTCGTCGAGCTCACGGGTCGTGATGCCCGGCTTGATCGCATCGAGCATGCGGTTCAGCACGCTGGAGACGGCATGGCCGGCGGCCTTCAGGCCGGCGATATCGGCGTCGGTTTCTACGGTCATGCTCGGGTCCTTAACAGGCGTTCGGCCAGGGCGAAATCCGCCGGCCAGGTGACTTTGAAATTCTCCATCGGGCTCTCGACCAACAGCGGCTGGTGGCCCAGCGCCTCGATGGCACTGGCCTCATCGGTGATGCCCTCGCCGCCGCCGGCCAGCGCCGGTTTCAGCAGGCCCAGGCGGAACATCTGCGGCGTCTGCGCGGCCCATTTGGCGCTGCGGTCCACCGTGTTCATCACGCGGCCGTGGCTGCTCTGCTTCAGAGTGTCGGCCAGCGGCATCGCCAGCAGGCCTCCGACCTCGTCGTCGGTACAGGCCGCGATCAAGGCCTCGACCCACTCGGGCCGCAGCAGGCAGCGCGCCGCGTCATGCACCAGCACCCAGTCATGCGCCTGGGCGCCGCGCGCAAGCAGCTCATCCAGACCGTTGGCAACGCTCTCGGCCCGGCTCGCGCCGCCGCAGCGCGCCACCCAGCCGTCGAAGCCCGGCACCGCAGCCTCGAACTGATCATCCTCGGGCGACAGCACCACCAGCGTGGCGGCAAGACCTGACACTTTGGCCAGCGCCTCCAAGGTATGGGCCATCATCGCCCGCCCCGCCAGCGGCACATACTGCTTCGGGCCGTCGGCGCCCGAGCGCGCGCCGACGCCGGCGGCCGGCACCAGCGCAAAGCAGCGCGGCTGCAGTCCTATTGCGTAATTGCTCATCGCGGCATTTTAAGCGGGGGGCTCACATCAAGCAGTAATCGACCGGCTGCAGCGCCGGCGGCGGCGCGGTATCGCCCAGGGCCTGGCGCATATCGATCTCGATGCTGCGGCAGATCGCGTCCAGCGGCAGGTCGTTGGACAGCAGGCCGAACGGTTCCTCGATCTCGTCGCCCAGCGCATCCAGGCCGAAGAAGGTGTAGGCCACGATGGCGACGACGAAGGGCGTCATCGGGCCGATGCTGTCGACCAGGCCGAAGGGCAGCAGAAAACAGTAGAGGTAGGCGGTGCGGTGCAGCAGCAGGCTGTAGGAAAAAGGCAGCGGCGAGCTCTTGATGCGCTCGCAGGCCGCGCCGGCGGCCGTGATCGCCGACAGCGTGGCATCGAGTTGGGCCGCCCGCACGCTGTCCACCAGCCCCTGCTCGCGGGCCTGCTTCAGGTCGGCCCCCATGGCCAGCATCAGCGCGGCGGATTTATTGACCGCCGGGGTCAGGGCTTGCCATTCAGCCGGCCGCAGCCAGGCCTGCACCTCGCCGGCGTGGTCCTGCGTGCCGCGCAGCTGGTGCTTCAGCGCCTGGGCAAAGGCGATGGCGCGCAGGATCAAGCGGGTCCGCACATCATCCAGCTGGCCCAGCGTCGGCTGACCCGGCAGATCGATCAGGCTGAGCGCCTGGCGGGCCAGGTTGCGGCTGCGCAGCAGCAGGTCGCCCCAGAGCTTGCGCGCCTCCCAGTAGCGGTCGTAGCAGGCGTTGTTGCGAAAGCCCAGGAAGATCGCCAGCGGCAGGCCCATCAAGGTGAACGGGATCGTCGTGACGATGACCTTGTGCTCGAAGAAGATGCCGTGCGTGACCGTCACCAGCACCGCCAGCGCGATATTGGCCAGCAGCGGGCCGCGGATCTGCTTCAGGATGGAGCCGCGCAGCACGAAGAACAGGCGCAGGCCCGAGGGGCGGTCGCGAACAATCATGGGGCGTCGGTGCGCATCGTGCCCTGGCGCAGATAGCGCGTGTGCCAGGCAAAGGCCTCATCCAGCAGATGCGGTGTGTGCAGGCCCGGAGCACCGGCGCGAGCGCGCGCCACATAGTCGCGCAGCGCGGGACGGTAGTCGGGATGGGCGCAGCGCTCGATCACCAGGGTCGCCCGCTCCTTGGGCGACAGGCCGCGCAGATCGGCCAGGCCGTGCTCGGTGACGATGATCTGCACATCGTGCTCGGTGTGGTCCACATGCGAGACCATGGGCACGATGCAGGAGATTGCGCCGTCCTTGGCGGTGGACGGCGTCATAAAGATGGACAGATAGGCGTTGCGGGCAAAGTCGCCCGAGCCGCCGATGCCGTTCATGATGCTGCTGCCCATGATGTGGGTGGAGTTGACATTGCCGTAGATGTCGGCTTCTATCATCGCGTTCATCGCGATCAGGCCCAGACGCCGTATCAGCTCGGGGTGATTGCTGATCTCCTGCGGACGCAAGAGGATGCGCGAGCGGTAGAACTCGATATGGGCTTCAAACTCGGCCGCTGCGGCCGGGCTCAGCGACAACGCGGTGGCCGAGGCAAAGCTCAGCTTGCCCGAGCGCAGCATTGCCAGCATGCCGTCCTGCAGCACCTCGGTATAGGCCGTCAGTCCCTCGAACGGCCCCGCGTTGAGCCCGTCCAGCACCGCATTGGCGATATTGCCGACGCCCGACTGCAGCGGCAGCAGGGCCGGCGTCAGCCGCCCGCGCTGGACCTCCTGCTGCAGGAACTCGATCAGATGGCCGGCGATCGAGCGCGAGACCGCATCGGGCTCGGCGAAGACGCTGTTGCGGTCGCCCTGCCCGGTCTCGACCACGGCCACCACCTTGCTCAGATCGCAGCGCAACCAGGGCTCGCCGATGCGGTCGCTGACCTGGGTCAGCGGGATCGGCACCCGGTGCGGCGGCCGCTCGGTGCCGTAATAGATGTCGTGCATGCCCTCCAGCGCGGCCGGCTGGCGGTGGTTGACCTCGAGGATGATCTTGTCGGCCTGGTCCAGCCAGGTCTTGTTATTGCCCACCGAGGTGGACGGGATCAAGCGGCCGTCCGGCAGGATGCCGGCCACCTCGATCACCGCGACGTCCAGCTTGCCGAAGAAGCCGAACCAGACGTACTGGGCCACATGACTCAGATGGATGTCGGTGTACTCCATCTCGCCGGCATTGATGCGCTTGCGGCTGGTCGGGTCGGACTGGTAGGGCAGGCGCATCTCGACGCCGTTGACCTTGGCCAGCGCGCCATCGAGCTCGGGCGCGGTCGAAGCGCCGGTCCACAGGCCGATGCGGAACTCCCGCCCGGCCGCGTTCTCGGCGGCGATGCGCGCGGCCAGCGCCTGCGGCACGGCCTTGGGGTAGCCGGCACCGGTGAAGCCGCTCATGCCCACATGGGCACCGGCCGGTATCAGCGCGGCGGCGGCCTCGGCCGACATCAGGCGCTGTAGCAGCAGCGGATTCTGGATACGAGAGACAGACAAAGGCATGGAGGACAATCGGGCAGCGGCGGCAATGCCGCGCAGCTTAGCCCAATCCCAGGGTTAACACTGATTTTCCTGGCAATCCTCGCGATGCGCATTCAAGACATTCAACACCGCCTGCACACCCTGGGCGCCAAGCCGCCTCATGTGCAGCGGCTGCTGCGGCACTGGGTGCAGGCCCTGCCACTGGACCAGGGCCGGCGCGCCATCGAGGACTTCCTGCCGCTGACGGTGCGCGAGGCCCTGCCGGCGCTGATGGCTGAGTTGCAGGGCCTGGCCAGGCTGCGCTCCAGCCACCCCGGCGAGGACGGTTCGGCCCGGCTGCTGGTCGATCTCGTCGATGGGCAGATGGTCGAGAGCGTGCTGCTGCCGCGCGACGGACTCTGTGTGTCCTCCCAGGTCGGCTGCGCGGTCGGCTGCCAGTTCTGCATGACCGGGCGCGACGGCCTAATCCGCCAGGTGACGAGCGGCGAGATCGTCGCCCAGGTGGCGCTGGCGCGCACGCTGCGACCGGTCAAGAAGGTGGTCTTCATGGGCATGGGCGAGCCGGCCCACAACCTCGACAACGTCATCGAGGCGATCGAGCTGCTGGGCACGGCCGGCAATATCGGCCACAAGAACCTGGTGTTCTCGACCGTCGGCGACCCGCGCGTGTTCGAGCGCCTGCTCGAAGGCCCGGTCAAGCCGGCGCTGGCGCTGAGCCTGCACACCAGCAAAGCCGCGCTGCGTGAGCAGCTGCTGCCGCGCGCGCCGCGGCTGACGCCGCAGCAGCTGGTCGAGGCCGGCGAGGCCTATGCCCGCGCCAGCGGCTATCCGATCCAGTACCAGTGGACCCTGCTGGACGGCATCAACGACGGCGAGGACGAGCTGGACGGCATCGTCGCGCTGCTGAAGGGCAAGTTCGGCCTGCTGAACATGATTCCCTACAACAGCGTGCCCGAGCTGCCCTTCACCCGCCCCAGCTGGGACAAGGCCCGGGACATCGCCCGGCGCCTGCATCAGCGCGGCGTGCTGACCAAATTGCGCGATTCGGCCGGCCAGGATGTCGACGGGGGCTGCGGGCAGCTGCGCGCCCGCGCCGAGAAGCCGTTACGCCGCCAGATCGCGCTCCTTCCTGCCGATAAAATCGCCAACCAATCACACCAACCCCGACAGCGCCAGCCGCTGCCTCCCGATGTCCCAGCCGACGAACGACGAAGCTCTGAAACCCCATAACTTCCTGCGCGCCATCATCGAGCGCGATCTCGAAGGCCAGGGCCAGATGCAGGGTGAGCGCCGTTTTGCCGGCAGCCCGGGCGATGCGCAGCACCACGGCGCCGGCCCGCTGGACCCGGCCAAGATCCGCACCCGCTTCCCGCCCGAGCCCAACGGCTATCTGCACGTCGGCCATGCCAAGGCCATCTGCCTGAATTTCGGTCTGGCGCGCGACTATGGCGGCATCTGCCATCTGCGCTTCGACGACACCAACCCGGAGAAGGAAGAGCAGGAATACGTCGACGCGATCAAGGAGATGGTGGCCTGGCTGGGCTGGAGCTGGGATGCCGAGTCCGAGGGCAAGACCACCTCGCACCTGTTCTACGCCAGCAATTACTTTGACTTCATGTACCGCGCGGCCGAGCACCTGATCACGGCCGGCGACGCCTATGTCGATGAGCAGACGCCGGAGCAGATGCGCGCGAACCGCGGCGACTTCACCACGCCCGGCACCAACAGCCCCTTCCGCGACCGCTCGCCCGCAGAAAACCTGGCGCGTTTTCGCGAGATGCGCGACGGCAAGCATCCGGACGGCGCGATGGTGCTACGCGCCAAGATCGATATGGCCTCGCCCAATATCAATCTGCGCGACCCGGCGCTGTACCGCATCCGCCGCGCCACCCACCACAACACCGGCGACACCTGGTGCATCTACCCGATGTACACCTACGCCCACCCGATCGAGGACGCGCTGGAGCGCATCACCCACTCGATCTGCACCTTGGAGTTCGAGGACCAGCGGCCCTTCTACGACTGGCTGCTCGAGCACCTGGCCGACGGCGGCCTCTTGGCCCGGCCGCTGCCCCGCCAATACGAGTTCGGCCGCCTGAACCTCAGCTATGTGGTCACAAGCAAGCGCAAGCTGCGCCAGCTGGTCGAGGAAGGCCATGTGACCGGCTGGGACGACCCGCGCATGCCGACCCTGGTGGGCATGCGCCGACGCGGCTACACGCCCGAGAGCATCCGCGCGATGGTGGACGGCTCCGGCACCACCAAGACCAATAGCTGGCTGGACTACTCCGTGCTGGACGGCTATCTGCGCGCCGATCTGGAAGGCAAGGCAGCGCGCGCCAGCGTGGTGCTGGAGCCGCTCAAGCTGAAGCTGACCAACTTCGCCGAGATCTTCGGCTCGCTGGAACACCGCGAACCTTGCCACGCCCCGGCCCACCCGCATCTGCCCGAGCTGGGCCAGCGCGACTTCAGCTTCGGCCCCGAGCTGTGGGTCGAGCGCGAGGACTTCATGGAGGTGCCCAGCAAGGGCTACCACCGCCTGTTCCCGGGCAACAAGACGCGGCTCAAGTACGGCTATGTGGTCGAGTGCACGGGCTGCGAGAAGGATGCGGACGGCAACATCACCGCCGTGCTGGCCAGCATCGTGCCCGACACCAAGAGCGGCACGCCGGGCGCCGATGCGATCAAGGTCAAGGGCGTGATCACCTGGGTCGGCGCCCACGAGGCCGTTGCGGCCGAGGTGCGGCTGTACGACCGCCTGTTCACCGTGCCGCAGCCGGGCGCGGGCGATATCGACTTCATCACCGAGATCAACCCGAACAGCTGCAAGATCGTCCAGGCCTATCTGGAGCCCTCACTGGCCGCAGTGCCGGCCGGCACCCACTTCCAGTTCGAGCGCCACGGCTACTTCATCGCCGACTCGGTCGACCACCAAGCCGACAAGCCGGTCTTCAACAAGGTCACCGGGCTGCGGGACGGCTGGGGCAAGTAAGAAGCACGGCGGGAGTCGCGTACTCCCGCCCGATCACGGTGCGGGCAAACAGATAGTTGGTCAGCGCCCGCGGGCTCAGCTGGTCCAGCGCCACATTGCCGCGCTCATCGCAGGGAAAGGCCAAGGCCTTGCCGGTGTCGAAAAGTGACTGGAAACGCAGTTCGAAGGGGCTGCGTGAGCTGTCCATGATGGGCTCCTGAGGCGTTGCACGGATCAAGCCTAGGCGGCCCTACGCGGACTGCGCGTGCAAAGGTCTCGTTTCAGCGCCCCGACTCCTGCGATCGGGGGATGAAACGCCAGCTATTCACGCCGCTTACAGCTCGGCCAGGTCCGCCATGCGCCGCACCTTGACCTTGCGGCCCTTGAGCTTGCCGTTGGACAGGCGCACGACCGCCTCGCGGGCGATGCTGCGCTCGACCGCCACATAGCTGTGGAACTCGGTCACATTGATCTTGCCAATCTGCTCGAAGGCATAGCCGGCCTCGCCGGTCAGCGCGCCGACGATGTCGCCGGGGCGGATCTTGTCCTTGCGGCCACCGAGGATCTGCAGGGTCTCCATCGGCGGTTGCATCACAGGGCCGGGCGTGGGCGTCAGCGTATCCAGCGACTGCCAGCTCGACTCCTTGCCCAGCATCTGCTCGATGCGGCCGATGCGGCCCATCTCATCCAGGCTGGCCAGGGTCAGCGCCAGCCCTTCGGCGCCGGCGCGGCCGGTGCGGCCGATGCGGTGCACATGGACCTCGGCATCGGGCGTGGTATCGACATTGATCACGCATTCCAGCTGGGCAATGTCAAGGCCACGCGCCGCCACATCAGTGGCCACCAGCACCGAGCAGCTCTTGTTGGCGAACTGGATCAGCACCTGGTCGCGATCGCGCTGCTCCAGATCGCCGTGCAGAGCCATCGCGACAAAGCCCTGGCCTTGCAGCACATCGACCAGGTCGCGGCACTGCGCCTTGGTATTGCAGAAGGCGATCGTGCTGGCCGGGCGGAAATGGTTCAGCAGCAGCGACACCGCATGCAGGCGCTCGCTCTCGGCCACCTCATAGGCCAGCTGGCGGATCTGCGCCGGGGCCCGGGTCACATCGGTGGCCCCGAGCTTCACTTCCTTGGGCTCGCGCATGAACTGCCGGCTCAGCTCGACGATGGCTTCCGGATAGGTGGCCGAGAACAGCAGGGTCTGGCGGGTCTTGGGCGCCTGCTTGGCGATGGTCTTGATGTCGTCGATGAAGCCCATGTCCAGCATGCGGTCGGCCTCGTCGAGCACCAGGGTGTTCAGCTTGCCCAGGCTCAGGCTGCCGCGCTCCAGATGGTCCATCACCCGGCCCGGCGTGCCCACCGCGATATGGCAGCCAAAGCCCAGGCTGTCCATCTGGGGCTTCATCGGCGAGCCGCCGCACAACGTCAGGATCTTGATATTGTCGGCCGCGCGCGCCAGGCGGCGGATCTCCTGCGTCACCTGATCGGCCAGCTCGCGGGTCGGGCACAGCACCAGGGTCTGCACGCGCAGGTCGGCCGCGTCCAGCCGATGCAGCAGCGACAGCGCGAAGGCGGCGGTCTTGCCGCTGCCGGTCTGGGCCTGGGCGATCACGTCCTGGCCGGCCAGGGCCAGCGGCAGGCTGGCGGCCTGAATCGGGGTCATCTGGGTGTAGCCGAGCTGGGCCAGATTGGCCTGCATCGCGGGGCTCAGCGGCAGCTGGGCAAAAGAGAGCTTGTCGTTTTGGGGGGCGTTCATCGACCGATTATCCCCTGCCCGACTGTCCGCCGGCCGTCCGGACAGCTGTCCGCGGACACCGAAGCGGCCAACACCCCGCGCATTAAGTCATTGATTTTCAATAATTTTCCCGTCCATCGGGGGCAGGCACGGGCTTTGCAATCAAGAGCGGCATGATCCGCGACACCTCCGCCCAAGACCGTCCCCTGCCAAGCCGCTCGGGCCGACGCCGCCTGCTGATGCTGGCCTTGCCCTTGATCGCCCTGGCGACGGCCGTGGCCGTCTGGCCTTCGGTGCAGCGCCTGGCCGCCGGCCAGGCCTCGGTCAGCCTGTCGCGCCTGACCGTGGCCACCGTGACCTTGGGGCCGCTGGTGCGCGATGTGGCCGGCGAGGGCCGGGTCGTCGCGGCCAACAGCCCGACGCTCTATGCCCCGCAGGCCGGCAGCCTGAGCCTGGAGGTGCGCGCCGGCGACGGCGTCAAGCGCGGCCAGCTGCTCGGCCGCATCGCCAGCCCCGAGCTGAGTGCCCGCCTGGCCCAGGAGCAAAGCAATGCCGACGCGATGCGTACCGAGCTGCTGCGCGCCGAGGTCCAGGCCCGCCAGCAGCGCGCCGCGCTGCAAAGCGCCTGGGAGAACGCCAAGATCGACCGGCAGACGGCGCAGAACCATCTGGCCCGCCAGACCCAGGCCTTCGAGGCCGGCGCCACCGCCGGCATGCAGGTCGAGCAGGCGCGCGACGCGCTGGAGAAGGCGCGTATCACGCTGGCCCAGGCCGAGTCCGGCCTCGGCCTGAGCGAGGCCAGCCTGAAGTTCGATGTCCAGGCCAGGCGCCAGGCGCTGGAGCGCCAGAACCTGCTGGTGCAGGACCTGCGGCGCCAGCTCGCCGAGCTGGAGCTGCGCTCGCCGGTGGACGGCCAGGTGGGCCAGCTGCTGGTGGCGCAGCGGGCCCAGGTGGCGCGCGACGCGCCGCTGCTGACCGTGGTCGACCTTTCGGCGCTGGAGCTGCAGATGCAGGTGGGCGAGAGCTTTGCCCGCGAGCTGGCGATCGGCATGCCCGGCGATATCAGCGGCAATGGTCGCAGCTGGCGCGGCCGGGTCAACAGCATCTCGCCCGAGGTGGTCAACGGCGAGGTCGCGGCGCGGCTGCGCTTTGACGGCGAGGCGCCGGAGCAGCTGCGCCAGAACCAGCGCCTGTCGGTGCGCGTGCTGCTGGACAAGCGCGAGCAGGTGCTCGGCGTCGCGCGCGGCAGCTTTGCCGACGAGGCCGGCGGCACCCATGCCTATGTGCTGCGCGAGGGCGTGGCCGAGAAGGTGGCGGTGCGCCTGGGCGCGCGCAGCCTCGACAAGATCGAGATCCTGGCCGGCCTGAAGGCAGGCGACCGGGTCGTGATTGCCGGTGCCGACGCCTTCCAGGGCGCGGACCGGGTGACGATTGCCAACTGAAGGGACACAAGAAATGCTCAAGATGACCGGCCTGGCCAAGGTCTACCGCACCGAAATGGTCGAGACCTATGCGCTGCGCGACTTCAATCTGACCGTCAAGGAGGGCGAGTTCGTCGCCGTCACAGGCCCCTCGGGCTCGGGCAAGACCACCTTCCTGACCATTGCCGGCCTGCTGGAAGCGCACAGCAGCGGCCGCTACGAGCTCGACGGCGTCGACGTCAGCGGCCTCGGCGACGCCCAGCGCTCACGCCTGCGCAACGAGAAGATCGGCTTCATCTTCCAGGCCTTCAACCTGATCGGCGACCTCAATGTGGCCGACAACATCGAGGTGCCGCTGCGCTACCGCGGCTTCAACAGCGCCGAGCGGGCCCTGCGGGTGCGCGACTCGCTGGAGCGGGTCGGCCTGGCCTCGCGGGCCCGCCACTACCCGGCCGAGCTGTCGGGCGGCCAGCAGCAGCGCGTCGCGATCGCCCGAGCGCTGGCCGGCGGCCCGCGCCTGCTGCTGGCCGACGAGCCGACCGGCAACCTCGACAGCCAGATGGCGCGCAGCGTGATGGAGCTGCTGGAGGAGCTGCACCGCGAAGGCGCCACCATCGTGATGGTCACCCACGATCCCCAGCTGGCCGCCCGCGCCCAGCGCAATGTGCATGTGATCGACGGCCAGGTGGTCGACATCACGAGCGATCTGTCGACCCTGGAACGTCATGCGGCCTAAGACAGCAACGCTACTGCTGATGATGCTGGCGCTGCTGCCAGGTCTTGCCGGGGCGGCCGAGGATCTGCTGCAGGCCTATGCCCAGGCCCGCACCAGCGACCCGGTGCTGGCCGCCGCCGAGGCCGCGCGCGGCGGCGCCCGCGAGGAGCTCGGCCAGGCGCGCGCGCCGCTGCTGCCGCAATGGACGCTGGCGTGGACCCAGGAGCACCAGCGCCTGGCGGGCAGCAGCGAGCAGCGCTCGCGCGAGCTGCAGCACCGCATCAGCCAGGTGCTGCTGGACTTCTCCCGCATGGCCCGGCTGCGCTCGGCCCAGGCGCGCGACGAGGGCCAGCAGGCCCTGCTGCAGGCGGCCCGGCAGGCCCTGCTGGTGCGGGTGGCCCAGGCTTACTTCGGAGTGCTGAGCGCCAGCGACGCGCTGGCCACCGTGCAGGCCAATGAAGACGCCTTCGCCCGCCAGGTCCAGCAGGCCCAGGCCCGCTTCGCGGCCGGCCTGGGCGCCCAGGTCGATATCGAACAGGCCCGCACCTACCACGCGCTGGCCCGCGCCAACACCGTGGCCGCGCGCAAGGCCCTGCTCGACGCCCGCGAAGCCCTGGCCGAGATCACAGGCAGCCCGACCGGCTCTCTCAAGCCCCTGAGTCAGGACCTGGCTGCGCTGCCGCCCGAGGCGGCCGAGCGCGACACCTGGGTGACGCAGGCGCTGCGCGACAACCCGGCGCTGCGCGCCGAGCAACTGGCCCTGTCCGCCAGCGAGCAGGCGCTGGACGCGGCCCGCGCCGCCCATCTGCCGACCCTGAGCCTGGCGCTGGAGAGCGGCCGCCACTGGCCGCCGACCGCGGGCGCCGGCTCGGGCGCCGGTGCGGGCAGAAGCGACACCACGCTGGGCCTGAGCCTGAGCCTGCCGCTGTTCGCCGGCGGCGCCACCGAAGCACAGCGCCGCCAGGCCGCCTACCAGCGCGACGGCGCCCGCGAGGCGCTGGAGCAGCGCCGCCGCCGCGTGGTGCGCGAGACGCTGGCGCAGTTCGACGCGGTGCAGCTGGGCGCCGCCCAGCTGGACAGCACCCGCAGCGCGGTCGAGGCCGCCGGCCGGGCCCTGGCCGCCACCCAGACCGGCCAGGAGCTGGGCACCCGCAGCATGACCGATCTGCTGCTGGCGATCCAGAACCAGGCCGCCGCCCAGGGCGCTTACTCCCAGGCCCGCCACCAGTATGTGCTGGCCCGTCTGCAACTCCGGCAGGCGGCCGGCGCCATCGACGAAACCCACTTGGCAGCGGTCAACGCGCTGCTGCAGGAGTGAAGGAAAACACCATGTTCAGCTACTACCTCTCCCTGGCGCTGCGCAGCTTCAGGCGCAGCAAAGCCCTCAGCGCGCTGATGGTGATCGCGATCGCGCTGGGCGTCGGCGCCTGCATGACCACCTTGACCGTGTTCCGCGTGCTGGCCGGCGACCCGATCCCGCACAAGAGCGCGCGGCTCTTCAATGTGCAGCTCGATGCCGAGAGCATGCGCGACTACACACCCGGCGAAGAGCCCGGCCTGCAGCTGACCCGCTTCGATGCCGAGGCCCTGCTGCGCGAGGCGCGCGGCGTGCACCAGGTGATGATGAGCGGCGGCGATGTGGCGCTGGACCCGGCCGGCTCGGGCCGCCCCGAGCAGACCCCGTTCAACGTGCGCGCGCGCTGGGCCAGCAGCGATTTCTTCGCGATGTTCGAGCCGCGCTTTCTGCAGGGCCAGGGCTGGAGCGCCGCCGATGACAGCGCCCAGGCCCGCGTCGCGGTGATCTCGCGCGAGCTCAGCGAGCGCCTGTTCGGCAGCAGCATGAGCGTCGGCAAGCTGCTGCGCATCGGCGACAAGGACCTGACCATCGTCGGCGTGCTCGACAGCTGGCGCCCGGCGCCTCACTTCTTCGACCTGACGCTGGGCGCCTACAGCGAGGCGGCCCAGGTCTATGCGCCGTTCCAGACCGCGATGGCGCTGCGCTTCGGCACCTCGGGCAATACCAATTGCTGGGGCAACAGCAGCGTCAACGACCCGCGCGAGCTGAGCGCCCCCTGTGCCTGGGTCCAGTACTGGGTCCAGCTCGACACGGCCGAGCAGCGCGAGGCCTACCGCAGCCACCTGAACCACTACAGCGAACAGCAGCGCAGCGCCGGGCGCTTCGAGCGGCCCGCCAATGCCCGCCTGCTCTCGGTGATGGACTGGCTGCTGGTGCGCAAGGCCGTGCCCAGCGACATCCGGCTGCAGCTGTGGCTGGCCTTTGGTTTCCTGCTGGTCTGCCTGACCAATACCGTCGGCCTGCTGCTGGCCAAATGCCTGCGCCGCAGCGGCGAGATCGGCGTGCGGCGCGCGCTGGGGGCGTCCAAGCGCGCGATCTTCGCGCAGTTCCTGGTCGAGGCCGGCAGCCTGGGTCTGGTCGGCGGTCTGCTGGGCCTGGCGCTGACCTGGGCCGGGCTGTGGGCCGTGCGCCAGGACGGCAGTGCCCATGCCGAGCTGGCCCGCCTCGACCCGGTCATGCTGGCCACGACCCTGGCCCTGGCCCTGCTGGCCAGCCTGATCGCCGGCCTGCTGCCGGCCTGGCGCGCCTGCCAGATCACTCCCGCAATCCAGCTGAAGGCTCAATGATGGATATCCTGCCGATTCTCTCGACGCTGAAGCGCCACAAGACCGCGGCCGGCCTGATCGTGCTGCAGATCGCGCTGACCTGCGCCATCGTCGCCAACGCGCTGTTCCTGATCAACGAGCGCCTGGACCTGATCGGCGCGCCCACCGGCATGGCCGACCAGGAGCTGCTGGTGATCGGCATGGCCGGCGTCGTGCGCGCCGACAATGCCGAGGTGCAGACCCGCAGCGATCTGCGCGCGCTGCGCGACCTGGCCGGCGTCAAGAGCGCCGTTCTGGTCAACCAGATTCCCTTCGGCGCCAGCTCCTACGGCAGTGGCCTGCGCACCACGCCCGATCCCAACAAACGCGGCATCAGCGTCAGCGCCTACAACGCGGGCGAGGGCTGGCTGGAAACCCTGGGCCTGCGCCTGGTCGAGGGCCGCGACTTCGAGCCGGCCGAGTATGCCGATGCCTCGGCGGTATTTCGCGACGACGCCGAGCCCAAGGTGCCGGCCATCATCATCAACCAGCGCCTGGCCACGCGGTTGTTCCCCGGTCGCTCGGCGCTGGGGCAACTGGTCTATCTCTACGGCCCGGATGCGCCGCAGCGCGTCGTGGGCGTGCTGGAGCGGTTGCCCTCGCCCTATCTGCGGGGCCGCGACGAATCGGACCTGCACGCGGTGATGCTGCCGATACGCAGCAGCTACCGCGGCGGCAGCTATGTGCTGCGCGTCGCCCCCGAGCAGCGCGACGCGGTGCTGAAGACCGCGGTCGATACCCTGGTCAAGGGCAGCGTCGGCACCAAGCGGGTCGTGCGCAACCAGCGCAGCCTGGCCGATATGCGCGCCGACTACTACCGCCAGGACCGCTTCATGGTGGGCCTGCTGCTGGCGGTCTGCGCGGCCATGCTGGTGGTGACGGCCTTCGGCATCGTCGGTCTGGCCAGCTTCTGGGTGCAGCAACGCAGCCGCATGATAGGCACGCGTCGCGCCTTGGGCGCCAGCCGGACTCAGATCCTGCGCTACTTCCAGACCGAGAACTTCCTGCTCTCCAGCATAGGCATCACGCTGGGCATGGTGCTGGCCTATGGCATCAATCTGCTCTTGATGACGCAGTACGAGCTGCCGCGCCTGCCGCTGCTCTACCTGCCCATCGGTGCGCTGCTGCTGTGGGCCCTGGGTCAGCTGGCCGTGCTGGGCCCCGCGCGCCGCGCGGCGGCGCTGCCGCCCATGTCGGTGATGCGGGGGCTGAATTAAAGTCCGCCCCAATGCGAACCGTCTTGATCATCGATGACCACCCCGGCGTGGGCGAGGCCCTGGCTCTGCTGCTCTCGCTGCACGACATCCGCGCGCTGGTGGCGCCGGACCCGGCCCAGGGCCTGGCCCTGCTCGAACGCGAGGACGTGGACCTGGTGATACAGGACATGAATTTCCAGGCCGACACCACCTCCGGGCTCGAGGGTCAGGTCTTGTTCAAGGCGCTGCGTGCGGCTCGGCCCGACCTGCCGGTCATATTGCTGACCGCCTGGACCCATCTGGAGAGCGCGGTGGCCCTGGTCAAGGCCGGGGCCGCCGACTACCTGGCCAAGCCCTGGGACGACGCCAAGCTCTTGGCCACGGTGGAGAACCTGCTGGAGCTGGCCGAGAGCAGCCGCGCCCTGCACAGCGGCCGCCGTGAGCGGCGCCGCCGGCACGAGGCGCTGGCCGGGCGCTACCGGCTCGACGGCCTGGTGTTCGCGTCCGATGCGATGCTGCGCTGCCTGGAGCTGGCCTGCCAGGTGGCCCGCTCGGCGGCGCCGGTGCTGATCACCGGCCCCAATGGCAGCGGCAAGGAGCGGGTCGCGGCCATCGTGCATGCGAACTCGGGCCTGACCGGCGCGCCATTTGTCGCGGTCAACTGCGGCGCGCTGCCCGGCGAGCTGATCGAGGCCGAGCTGTTCGGCTCCGAGAGTGGTGCTTTCACCGGCTCGACCCGGGCGCGCGAGGGCCGCTTCGAAGCAGCCGACGGCGGCACGCTGTTTCTCGACGAGATCGGCAACCTGCCGCTGGCCGGCCAGGTCAAGCTTCTGCGCGTGCTCGAGACCGGCCGCTTCGAGCGCCTCGGATCAAGCCGCACGCGCGAGGTCAAGGTGCGCGTGCTCAGCGCCACCAATGCCGATCTGCGCGCGATGGTGCGCGCCGGCAGCTTCCGAGAGGATCTGTACTACCGGCTCAATGTCATCGAGATCGCGCTGCCGGCCCTGGCCGAGCGCGGCGATGACATCCTGCCGCTGGCCGAGCATTTTCTGGCCGGGCGCGCCACGCTCAGCGACGGCGCCCGCGCCGCGCTGCTAGCCCATGCCTGGCCCGGCAATGTGCGCGAGCTGAAGAATGTCATCGAGCGGGCCGCCCTGCTGGCCGACGGGCAGACCGTAGGGCCGGAGCTGCTGGCCCTACCGGCGCCCGCGGCGCACCGCAATCTGGACGAGCCCAGCCGCGAGGCCGTGCAGGCCGCGCTGAACAGCGCCGGCGGCGTGGTCAGCCGCGCGGCCCAGGCGCTGGGCCTGTCGCGCCAGGCCCTGTACCGGCGCATGGAGCGCTACGGCATGGACGCGCCCTGATGTGGCTGAAATGACGCGGCTGAACACCCTGGCCAACCGGCTCACGCTGGGCCTGGTCGCCACGGGCGTGGGCACGCTGGCCCTGCATGCCGGCCTGAGCGTCTGGCCGCTGCCGCAGCTGCTGGCCCTGCTGGGCCAGCCCGCGCTGAGCGCGCCAGCCGCGCTGGCGCTGACCGGCCTGATGCTGCTGCCGCTGGCCTGGTTGATCGCCCATGGGCTCAGCGCGCCGCTGGCGCGCCTGCTGCGAGCGCTCGAGGGCGCGGTGCTGAGCTACCGCGACGGCGAGTTCGGCAGCTCGATCGCCGCCGATGCGCCCGGCGCCAGCGCCGAGATGCAGGCGCTGATGCGCCTGCACCAGGAACTGGGCCACGCGCTGCGCGAGCAGCGCCAGCATCTGGCCCAGCGCGAGCTGCTGCTGGACACGGTGGTGCAGAACACCCCCGTCGCGCTGGTGCTCAGCGATGCCGGCGAGCGCGTGGTCTATGCCAATATCGCCGCCCGCCAGCTGCTGGCCGAAGGCCGCAGCATCCAGGGCGCGGACTTCAGCGCGCTGCTGGCCGAGGCGCCGGCCGCGCTGCGCGAGGCCATGCAGACCCAGCAGGACGGCCTGTTCAGCCTGGAGCTGGACGGCGCCGAGGAGAGCTTCCACCTGTCGCAGCGCGAGTTCCGCCTGCAGGGCCGGCCGCACCGCCTGCGCCTGCTGCGCCGCATGACCCGCGAGCTGTCGCGCCAGGAGGTGGCGAGCTGGAAACGGGTGATACGGGTGATCAGCCACGAGCTGAACAACTCGCTGGCGCCAATCTCCTCGCTGGCCCATAGCGGAGCCGAACTGGCGCGCCGCGGCGGCACCGAGCACCTGGCCCGCCTGCCCGGTGTGTTCGCCAGCATCGGCGACCGCGCCCGCCATCTGCACCAGTTCCTCGATGGCTATGCCCGCTTCGCCAAGCTGCCGGCGCCGCAGCCCGCCGAGGTCGACTGGGCCACCCTGCTGGATCGCCTGGGCGCGCACTACAGCTTCCGCCTGGACGGTGCGCTGCCGCAGCGCCCCGGCCATTTCGACGCGGCGCAAATCGAGCAGGCCCTGATCAACCTGCTGAAGAACGCCCACGAGGCCGGCGGCCCGCCCGAGGCCATCACGCTGGGTGTTGCCCACGAGGGTCAGGACTTGCGCCTGACCGTCTCCGATGGCGGCCCCGGCATGAGCGAGACCGTGCTGAGCCAGGCCCTCTTGCCCTTCTACTCGACCAAGCGCAGCGGCTCCGGCCTGGGCCTGGCCCTGGCCCGCGAGATCGCCGAGGCCCACGGCGGGCGCATCGCGCTGAGCAACCGTCGCGATGGGGGCTTGAGTGTGGTGCTGAGTATGCCGCAGCAGCCGGGCTGATCTCTTGCAAGTCCTGTCAAAGCCCAGCGCCACACCATGAACTTCCTTCAGAATCCGCAATCCCCAGCCGAGCTCGCCGCCCTCGACGCGCTGCTGGCCGACCGGCACAGCGCCTGGTGGGACGGCTTCTACGCCGACCGGGCCCGGCCGGTGCCCTTCTTCGGCAGCGCGCCGGACGAGTGTCTGCATGAATGGCTCGCGGACGGCCTGATCGCGCCGCACGGCACGGCACGGCACTGGATCTGGGTTGCGGCAATGGGCGCAATGCCGTCTTGCTGGCGCGCTCGGGTTTTGCAGACGTCACAGCGGTCGATTATTCGCAGGCGGCGATTTCCTGGGCCACGCAGCGCGCAAGCGAAGCCGGTGTCAGCCTGCGGCTGCAGCAGGCATCGGTCTTCGATCTCGCGCTGGCAACCGGTGGCTACGACCTGGTCTATGACTCGGGCCTGTTCCATCACCTGCCGCCGCACCGCCGGGACAGCTATCTGCAGCTGGTCGCCGCAGCCCTGAAGCCGGGCGGGCACTTCGGCATGGTGTGTTTCCGGCCCGAGGGTGGCAGTGGCCTGTCGGATGCCGAGGTCTATGAGCGCCGCAGCCTGGGCGGCGGGCTCGGCTATAGCGAGCCCGCGCTGCGCGAGATCTGGGACGGCAGCACATTGTTTCGCATCCGCCAGCTGCGCCAGATGAAGCCGCAGCGGCCGGCCGAAAGCGGGCTGTTCGGCGAGGGCTTTCTGTGGGCCATGCTGGCGCAGCGGACATGAGGCCCCGGCCGGTCGACAGGGCCAGGCCCGCTGTTCATCAACCGGGCACCGCACTTCATCGCACCGATGCCCACCGGCCGGCACGAGCCGGCCACACTGGCCTCCCGCATTGACCACCGCCTTAGCCATGACGACCTCCGCCGCCGCCCTGCTGCTGATGAGCAGCCTCGCCGCCCTATCCAGCACGAAGGCGCTGGCCGCCTGCCCGGCCGGCATCTATGGTGAAGCGACGCACGAGCGCGTCGTCGTCACCGACACGCCGCAGGGCGCGACGGCGCAGCGCTATGTCTTTGTCGACGGCCGCAGGGGCGGCGTTGGTGCGGCGGACGCGCTGCTGCGCTGCACGGCCGAGGGGTTGCAGGTGCGTGGCGGCGGCGGCGGCGCCGAGGACTGGCAGACCTGGCCGCGTATCGACTACCGGCAGACGGCGCTGCGCTTCAAGAGCCAGGGCAGCGAGCTCGCCGGCATGCTGATCGAGCCGCCCGATGCCGCCACGACGCGACCGCCGCTGACCGTCCATGTGCATGGCTCGGAGAAGACGGCCGCTTTAGGCTCGGCCTATCCCTATCTGCTGGCCTCGCAAGGCATGTCGGTATTCGTCTACGACAAGCGCGGCACCGGCAGCTCCGAGGGTCAGTACACGCAGAACTTCGAGCTGCTGGCCGAGGACGCGATGGCCGCCGCGGCCGAGGCGCGCCGGCTCGCGGCGGGACGGTATGGCCGCTTCGGCTATGCCGGCTTCAGCCAGGGCGGCTGGGTCGCGCCGCTGGCCGCGCGGCGCAGCGGCGCCGACTATGTGGTGGTGGGTTTCGGCCTGATGCTGTCGCCGCTGGAGGAGGACCGCGACCAGGTGATGGCCGAGCTGCGCGAAGCCGGCTATGGCCCGGCCACGCTGGCCAAGGCGCGCGAGCTGACCGAGGCCACCGGGGCGCTGGTGGCCTCGCACTTCAGCAGCGGCTATCAGCGGCTGGCGACCTTGAAGCGGCGCTATGCGAAGGAGCCCTGGCTGGCCCAGATCAAGGGCGAATTCACCGGCGCGCTGCTGGCCAGCGACGAGGCGACGCTGCGCCGGCTCGGCCCGGCCCTGCACGACAATCTGGGCCTGATCTGGCACTACGACGCGATGCGCGAGCTGCGTGCGCTGCAGGCGCCGCTGCTGTGGATCATGGCCGGGGCCGACCGTGAGGCTCCCGGCGAGGTGACACGCGAGCGCCTGAGCCGGCTCAAGCGCGAGGGTAAGACCATCCATCTCTATCTCTTCCCCGACACCGACCACGGCATGTGGGAGTTCACGCAGGCTGCCGATGGCAGCCGCCGCTACACCCAGGTGACCGAGGGCTATTACCGCCTGATCGGCGACTGGGTGATGGGGCGCCGCTCGGCCCCCTATGGCCGTGGTCAGCAGCTGTTCTGAGCCGATGCGAACCCTCGAAACCGAACTGCTGCGCCTGGAGCCGCAAGTCCGGGCCCATGCGCCCGAGATGTTTGCGCTGCTCTGCGACCCGGCCATCTACGCGCATGAGAATGCGCCGCCAAGCTCGCTGGCCTGGCTGAGCGAGCGCTTTGCCTGGCTGGAGAGTCGGCAGTCGGCGGACGGCCAGCAGCTGTGGCTCAACTGGGTGATACGGCTGCGGCCCAGCGAGGAGCTGGCCGGCTATGTGCAGGCCACCGTCTACTCCGATGGCCGCGCCGCCATCGCCTATGAAATGGCCAGCCGCTTCTGGGGCCGTGGCCTGGCCCATGCGGCGGTCAGCCTGATGCTCGATGAACTGGCCGGGCATTACCGGGTGCGACTGCTGACGGCCGTGCTGAAGAAACCCAATGTCCGCTCGCTGCGCCTGCTGCAGCGCCTGGGCTTCGAGCCCGCCGATGCGGACCTGGGCGCGCTGTGCGGTGTAGAGCCGGACGAATGGGCCATGTGCCGCCCAGCGCCCGGCGCTTCGCGCTGAGGCCGGGCTGCTGACAAATTCAGGCGGGGCCGGGGCGAGAATGCGCCGGCAACCGCAGGACGATGATGATCCAGACCTTTGACGACCATGCCACCCGCCGCGCCCTGGCCTTTGCGCCGCTGATCGCCGCGCTGGAGCGCCTCTTCATCAGCGGCTGCGAGGTGCCTCCCCGCCATGTGCACAGCATCGCCGGTGAGCAGGGTCAGGGCTCGCTGACCACGCTGATCATGCCGGCCTGGCTGCCGGGCCGCTACCTGGGTATCAAGACCGTCAATATCGCGCCGGGCAACACGGCGCTGGGCCTGCCCGGCCTGTTCTCCAGCTATCTGCTGTACGACGCCAGCACCGGCCGGCCGCTGGCCAGCATGGCTGGCGACGAGATCACCTCGCGGCGCACCGCCGCCGCCTCGGCACTGGCGGCATCAAGGCTGGCCCGGCCGGATGCGCGCAGCCTGCTGGTGGTCGGCGCCGGCCGGGTGGCCGCACTGCTGCCCGAGGCCTATCGCGCCGTGCTGCCCAGCATCGAGCGGGTGCGGGTCTGGACGCGCCGGCCCGAGGCGGCGGCAGCCTTGGCCGGGCAGCTCGGCGCGGGCATCGACATTGAAGCGGTGCCGGACCTGGCCCGCGCGGTGGCCGAGGCCGACATCGTCAGCTGCGCCACCCTCGCCACCGAGCCGCTGATACACGGCGAATGGCTGCGCCCCGGCAGCCATCTGGACCTGATCGGCAGCTTCACCCCGGCCATGCGCGAGGCCGACGACGCCTGCTTCGCCGGCGCCTCGCTATGGGTGGACACCGACGAGGCGCTGCGCAAGAGCGGTGATCTGCTGCAGCCGCTGGCCAGCGGCGTCATCGGCGCCACCGATGTACGCGGCGACCTGGCCGCGCTGTGCCGGCTGCGCAGCGGCCGGACCAGCGCCAATGAGCGCACGGTGTTCAAGTCGGTCGGCAGCGCGCTGGAAGACCTGGCCGCCGCGATGCTGGTGTACGAACAAGAAGCGCCATGAACCCCATCGATACCGCTCCCCCCAAAGCCGGCCGCCGCGAATGGACCGGCCTGGCCGTGATCGCCCTGCCCTGCCTGGTCTACTCGATGGATCTGACCGTGCTCAATCTGGCCCTGCCCTCGCTGAGCACCGAGCTCAAACCCTCGGCCTCCGAGCTGCTGTGGATCGTCGACATCTACGGCTTCATGGTGGCGGGCTTTCTGATCACCATGGGCACCTTGGGCGACCGCATCGGCCGGCGCAAGCTGCTCTTGATCGGCGCGGCCGCCTTCGGCCTGGCCTCCATCATCGCGGCCTTCTCGAACAGCACCGCGATGCTGATCGCGATGCGGGCCCTGCTGGGCGTGGCCGGCGCGACCTTGGCGCCATCGACGATGTCGCTGATACGCAATATGTTCCACGACCCGCACGAGCGCCAGTTCGCGATCGGCATCTGGATCGCCAGCTTCTCGGTCGGCGCGGCCATCGGCCCGCTGGTCGGCGGCGTGCTGCTGCAGTTCTTCTGGTGGGGCTCGGTGTTCCTGGTCGCGGTGCCGGTCATGCTGTTGCTGCTGCTGCTGGGCCCCAGCCTGCTGCCCGAGTATCGCGATCCGGACGCCGGGCCGCTGGACCTGCTCAGTGCGGCGCAGTCGCTGCTGGCCGCGCTGAGCCTGGTGCTGGCGCTGAAGTGGACGGCCGAGCATGGCCCCAGCTGGCCGGCGGCCGCGCTGCTGCTGGGCGGGCTGGCCATCGCCTGGGCCTTTGTGCGGCGCCAGCGCCGGCTCAGCTATCCGCTGCTGGACCTGAAGCTGTTCGCGCTGCCGCGCTTCTCGGCCGCGATCACGGCTTACGGCCTCTCCTGCCTGGCGATGATGGGCGTCTATATCTTCATCACCCAGTATCTGCAGCTGGTGCTGGGCCTGGCGCCGCTGCAGGCCGGCCTGGCCACGCTGCCCTGGGCCCTGTCCTTCGTCGCCGGCTCGCTGCTGGCGCCGCGGCTGGCCCGGCACTGGCCGCCGGTGGCCGTGGTGGTGTGGGGTTTGGTGGTCGCGGCGCTGGGCTTCGGCATGGTCGGCCTGGCCAGCGGCGGCCTGCTCTGGCTGATACCGGGCACCATCGTGATGAGCCTGGGGCTGGCACCGGTGTTCACGATAGGCAATGAAATGATCATCAGCTCGGCGCCGCCGGAGCGAGCCGGCGCGGCCTCGGCGATCTCGGAAACCGTTTCGGAGTTCAGTGCCGCGCTCGGCGTGGCGGTGTTCGGCAGCCTGGGCGGCCTCTACTACCGGGCCCAGCTCGCCGGCGCGCTGCCGGCCGGCTTGTCGGCCCGCGAGGGCGAGGCCAGCCTGGCCACGCTGGGCGGCGCCATCGCGGCGGCCGAGGCCCTATCCAGCCAGCACGGCGGCCAGGCCGGCGAGCAGCTGCTGGGCGCGGCCCGGGCCGTCTTCACCGAATCGCTGCAGCTCAGCGCGATGGCCGGCGCGCTGCTGGTGCTGGCGGCCAGCGTGCTGGCGGCGCGCATCTTCAGGGGCAGATAGCCCTCAGCCGCCGGCCTTCTTGACCTTGTGGCCGGCCTGCGTGAGCCGGGCCATCACGGTCTCCAGATGGTCGCCCTGGATCTCGATGACGCCGTCCTTGACCGTGCCGCCGGAGCCGCAGCTGGCCTTGAGCTGCTTGGCCAGCGCGCTCAGCGCGGCCTCGTCCAGCGCCAGGCCCTTGATCAGGGTCACGCCCTTGCCCTTGCGGCCCTTGGTCTCGCGCGAGACGCGCACGATGCCGTCACCGGCGGGGATGGGCTTGGTCTTGCTGCAACGGCAGTCGGCGGCGGCCTGCCGGCAGCTGGGGCAGGTGCGGCCGCTGTCGGTGGAATAGACCAGGCGGCTGTTGCTCGAAGAGGTGCTCATGGCTCTTGCTTGGGAGGCAGTTCGGAAGGCGGGGGTTCGGGTGGCGGGGCCTCGCGCAGCACCAGGCTCGGCGCCTGCCACAGCGGCACATCGGCCTCGCGCAGGTCTTGCAGCACCCGGAACAGCAGGGCGCTGCGCACGCCATAGCTCTGGCGCGGCGAGGCGACGAAGCCGGTGGCGTTGAAGACCAGCTGGCCCTTGTCGATGCCGTCGAGTTGGACATTGGGTGCCGGCGTGTCCATCACATCATCGTGTTCTTCGAAGGCGCGGCGCAGGATCTCGCTGACCTTGGCGGTGTCGCAGTCCAGCGGCATCGGCAGCTTGATCTGCACCAGGCCGACCGGGTTCTGATGCGTCACATTGCGCACGATCTTGGTGATGAACTCGGAGTTGGGCACGATCACGGTGGAACGGTCGCCCATCTGGATCTCGGTGGCGCGCACATTGATGCGGCGGATGTCGCCCTCGAAGCCGGGCCCCGGTCCGCCCAGCACGACCCAATCGCCAACCTTGACCGGCCGCTCGGCCAGGAGGATCAACCCGGAGACGAAGTTCGACACCACGGCCTGCAGGCCGAAGCCTATGCCCACCGACAGCGCGCTGGCGATCCAGGCCACCTTCTCCAGCTCCAGGCCGATGGCAGACAGCCCCAGACCGATGGCCACCACGGTGCCCAGAAAGCTCAGCAAGGTGGTGACCGAGCTGCGCATGCCGGCATCCAGCGAGGTGGTCGGCAGGAAGCGCTCGCTGAGCCAGGACTTCAGCGCCCGCAGCGCCAGCAAGGCCAGCAGGAAGACCAGCAGCGACTGCAGCAACGCGGTGGGCTTGAGCTGCAGCTCCCCGACGGCGATGCCCTCGCGCAGCTGGTCTGTGCGTTGCAAGAGATCGGCCGGGCTCTCGCCGAACGGCGCGAGGATCAGCACCAGCACCAGCAGCCAGATCGTCAGCCGCAGCGCACCGGAGCCCAGCACGACCGCCTGGTTGCGCAGCGCGCGGCCGGGCCGGGGCCGGGTCTCGCCCAAGAACTCGTCATCGTCAATCAGCCAGGTGGTGGCGGCATCGTCGATCAGCAGGTTCAGCAGATAGGCACTCAGCGCCAGCACCGCAATCCAGGTGATCTGGCGCACGACGAAGCTGCCCAGCGCGACATAGCCCACCACGATGCCCAGCAAGGCCAGCACCAGAATGCCCCAGACAGCCACCAGGCTCAGCGTCAGCCAGGTCGGGCGCGCGTCATCGGTCGCCTGCTCGGCGTCGGCTTCGGCCATCGCGCGACGGCGCAGCTGCTCGCCGCGATGCACGGTGCGCACCAGCACCGCACCCAGGGCCAGCGCATACGCGCCATTGACCGCCACCTCGATGGCCAGGCTCAGCGACAGGCCGCCGCTCAGGCGCTGCATGAACCAGCCGACGAAGGTGACCGCACCGATCAGGGTCGGGTACCAGCGCAGGCCCAAGGCCACCGAGTCGGGCAGCGGCAACAGGCGCCAGGAGGGCCGACGCGGCGTCAGCAGCGCGTGGCCCAGGCCGGCGATATAGGCGGCAAAACATACCGCGCCGACACTGCTGGCCAAGAGCGGGCGCAGCGGGTCGCCGTCAGCCAGGTTCTCGCTCAGCCCCAAGGCCAGCGCATAGGCGGCCACACCTGGCACCAGCATGGCCAGCAGGGTCTGCAGCACCGCGTAAAGCGAGCGCCGCACGCGGCCCGGCGGCGTGCGCTGCGAGGCCAGTTCGGTCAGCCAGCGGCCCAGCCAGACACGCAGTGCCAGCGCCGCCAGCAGCATGCCCGCCAGAGCCAGCCAGCGCGCCCCCGAGCTGCCCGCGATTGCGTCGCTCAGGCGCTGCTTGAACTGCTGCAGCCGCGCGGTGTCGCGCGTCAGCCCGCTGCGCAAATCGTTCCAAAAACTCGGCGCCAGGACCGAGTCGGTGCGCTCGAACAGCTCGGCCCGAAAGCGCGCCCGGCGCTGCCCGCCCACCTCGTCGGACAACTGTTCGCTCTCCAGCGCCAGCAGCCGCGCCAACTTCATCCGGGTGTCCAGCAGCTCGCTGCTTTTCTTCAGCGCACGGCGCTGCTCGGCCACATCGCCGGCCTCGCTGCCCTCGGCCGGCACCGGGCCGAGCTCGGCCAGACGCGCCTGCGCGCTGTCGAACTGCGGCGCCTGCTCCAGGGCAATCGCCTCGGCGCGCTGCTGCAGCGCCAGCAGCTGACGACGAAAGTCGGCCAGCTCGGCATCGCCCAGCGGCTTGCCGTCACGGACATCGCCACCCAGTCGCTTGCGGATCTGCTCCAGCTGGGTGCGCGCGCTGTCCAGGGTGGTGTCGACCGGATCCTGGGCCCAGGCGGCGGCCGTGATCAGCAGCAGCCAGACCAGCAGCAGTTTGTGCAGGGCGAATCTCATGCGGCCTCTTTGATCGGCGCCCAGCCGAAGAACTCTAGCTCCAGCTGCCCGGGCTCGTTGATCGTGCGCACCCGCCAGTAGGCCTGCTCGGCCTCGGGGTAGCGGCGCTTCAGATAGTTCAGCCATTGCTTGAGCCGGCCGGCTTGATGGCGGGTCTCGACATGGCGGCGCACCTGGCCCCAGAAGACCTCCATCAGCGGCAGCAGCTGAGCCCAGGGCAGCGGCAGCGCTGCAGCGCTGCGTATCGCCAGCGCCAGCCCCGGATCGGCCACCATGCCCCGGCCCACCATCAAGTCCTCGCACTGCGACTGGGCGCGGCAATTCTCGGCATCAGCGGCGGTCCAGATCTCGCCATTGGCGATCACCGGCACCTGGACCGCGGCACGCACCGCCGCGATGCGGTCCCAGTAGGCCGGCGGCTTGTAGCCATCGGCCTTGGTGCGGGCATGGATCACCAGCTCCTCGGCACCGGACTCGACCATGGCCAGCGCGCAATCCAGCGTCTTCGAGTCGTCCAGATAGCCCAGTCGCATCTTGGCCGAGACCGGCAGATGGGCCGGCACGGCGCGGCGCACCGCACCGACGATACGGGCGATCAGCTCGGGCTCGTCCAGCAGCACCGCGCCGCCGCGATGGCGGTTCACGCATTTGGCCGGGCAGCCGAAGTTCAGATCGATGCCCTCGGGGCCCAGCGCTGCCAGCTTGGCGGCGTTCTCGGCCATGCAGACCGGATCGGAGCCCAGCAGTTGCGGCCGCACCGGCACACCGGCGGCGGTCCGGCTGCCATTGAGCAGCTCGGGCACGATGCGGGTGAAGACGCGATTGGGCATCAGCATGTCGGTGATGCGGATGAACTCGGAGACGCAGCGGTCGATGCCACCGACGCGGGTCAGCGCGTCGCGGAGCATGTGATCAAGCAAGCCCTCCATGGGCGCCAGCAGAATCATTGCGGCAGCTCCTGCTGCGTCAACCACAGCCGCAGATCAAACTCCAGCTGCCCGTAGTTCGGCTCCATATGCTGGCACAGCGAATAGAAAGCCTTGTTGTGATCGAGCTCCTTGATATGGGCCAGCTCGTGGACGACGATCATGCGCAGGAAGTCGGCCGGGGCCTCGCGGAACAGCGTGGCGATGCGGATCTCGCGGCGCGTCTTCAGCTTGGCGCCCTGCACGTTCTGCGCGCGGGTATGGGTGCCCAGCGCGTGCTGGATGATCTTGAGCTTGGCGTCATAGCAGACCTTGTTCAGCGGCTCGGCATTGCGCATGAAGCGTTGCTTCAAGTCCTGGGTGTAGTCGAACAAGGCCTTGTCGCTGCGCACCTCGTGCGTGTCGGCATAGCGGCGCTGCAGATACTCGCCGAGCTTGCCGGCGGCTATCATGCCCTGCACCTGGGCCTGCAGCTCGGCCGGGTAGCCGGCCAGGTACTTCAACGGCGGGTTCACTGCAGCGCGGGCCTCGCGTAGTGCTCGCCGACCCAGCGCTCGAAGCGCTCGCACATCGCGTCCTCACCCTCGCTGCTGTCGGCCAACAGTTCGGCGCCGTGAACGATGCGTATCGTCGCGTCCAGTGCCGGCAGGCCGGCCGCCGGTTCGCCACGCGCGCTGGCCGCAGCCATCGCCTGCTGCGCCCGCTCCCAGGCCTCGTCAACCGACTCGTTGCAGGCCTCGGCCAGATAGCGGGCCGAGAAGCCCTCGCCGGTCAGGCGGCGCAGCGTGGCGTCGTGGTCGATGCTGTTGCCGGGCGCCCAGTAGTGCTCGGCCAGCGCCGGGCCGATGGCCGGGTTGTCGGCCAGATAACCATGCTTGCGCAGGAAGTGGGCGCGGGTCTGGTAGACCGCCATATGGGCCAGCAGATAGCCCTGGTAGGAGGCGGCCGATTCCTGGTTGAGCAGATGCGGAATCGCCAGCAGCGGCCGCGGGCCGGCGGCCACGCCCTGGATGCGCAGCTCGGTCGCGCGGGCCAGCGCCAGCACTGCCTCGGCCGTCAGCGCCGCATCGTCCATCGCATAGAGCGCGGCCTCGAAATAAGGCACGACGGCGATCGCGCGCTCATCAAAGGCCCGCATCGGCTGCTGGCTGGCGATGCGCTCGCGGATCAGCGCATCGGGGATGGCCTCGCCGGCGGCATTGCGGGCATAGCGCTTGAGCCAGTCGGCGTCGTTCAGGAGGCTGTCGCAGAACATCGACTGCGTCTCGGCATAGGCCATCGAGGTCGGCGCGAACTCCTGCGAGAAGCAGGGCGAGTTCTGCACCACATTGGCGAAGTGCGCGGCATGGCCGCCTTCGTGGAACAAGGTGTTGATCGCGCGCAGGCCGCTGCCGACCTGGTCGGGCTTGGCCTCGGCGGTGAAATTGATCTGGCCGGCCACCCAGCGTCCCGCCTCGTCGACGTAGGCCGGGATCGGGCCATGGCAGAAGCCGTTCTGGTACTTGCCCTCGCGCGCCAGCAGGTCCAGCTGCATCGTGGCGCCGCGATAGCTGATGCCCAGGCGCCGGAAGCTCTGCACCCAGCGGCGCAGTGCCGGGCCGAAGGGCATGTACTCGTCCATGCGCCGCGCCACATCGCCGCCGCTGAAGTAGCGCAGGTTCCAGGGCCGCAGCGCCGCTTCGCCATGCGCGGCGACCAGGGCCGCCAGGGCCCGGTCGCTGGCGGCCTGCGTGCGGGCCACGAAATCGTCAAGGATGGCGAACAGCGCCGCTGGCGTCATGCGCTCGTTCTTGCGCAGCTTCAGCTCGAAGTAGTTGGCAAAGCCGAGCGAGCGCGCGAAGCGGTTGCGCAGCCGCACCAGGTCCAGGAA
This sequence comes from Paucibacter sp. M5-1, assembly GCF_027498415.2. Lineage (NCBI taxonomy): Bacteria > Pseudomonadati > Pseudomonadota > Betaproteobacteria > Burkholderiales > Sphaerotilaceae > Roseateles > Paucibacter sp. M5-1. The sequence continues at coordinate 5,543,603 of NZ_JAPZLM020000001.1, read as the reverse complement.
GCCCTTGCCCAGCACCCAGCGCTCGATCTCGCCATAGGCCTCGTAGGAACTGCGGCGCGCGGCCTCGCTGGGGTTGCTGGCCATATTGGTCGCCAGCATGCTCAGCGTGGCCACCTCGCGCTCGCCGCGCTCGTTCAGATGGGTGGGCGCGAGCTCTTTCTTCTGCGCGAACAGCGCGGCCTCGGCCACGATCAGCTCGCGCATCAAGGCCTGGCCCTCGGGCTTGTCGACAATATGGGCCTCGAACAGCGCCAGCCAGCCCTGCAAGCCATGCAACAGCGCATCGCGCGCGGGCCCGGCCGGCTCGGCCTGCACGGCGGCCAGATGGGTGCGCGTTGCGGCGAGCCGCGCCGGGTCGGAGATGAAGTCCTTGTAACGCGCCTCGGCGGCCGCGAAGCCGGCGTGGTCCTCGCTGGTGGCCATATAGGTGGACCAGAACAGGTCTTCCTTGGTCTTGTGGACCTGGAGGTAGTCGCGGTTGAGCGCGTCGAAAAACTCTTGGGCTTGCATCATGGGAGGCTCTTGTGGAGACAGCCCCGTATTGTCTCAGGCATCGGCCACGGGCTTGGCCGCTACCTTCGCGCCCAGCACCTCGGAGCTGGTGACGCCCATCGAGACATAGAGGCTGGTCAGCCCGTCCATGCCGATCTCGGCCGGCCGCACCCACTCGGTGGGCAGGAACAGCAGGCCGCCGCCGACCGGCACCGGCGCGGTCGGCACGATCACCGCGACATAGGCGACCCCGTCGATCAGCACCGGCTCGGGATTGGACAGCAGGCCCAGCACCAGGGCCCCGCCCTCGGGCTTGACCCCGCCGAAATGGCACCACACCGGCGCCATCGAGCGCACGCCGGCCTCGTCGCGCTTGGACAGCATCTCTATCATGCGCTTGAGCAGGTCGTAGACCGTGCTGATGACCGGGATGCGCGCGATCAGCGCCTCGATGCCGGTCTTCAGCCGGCGCTGCAACTGGGTCTCGACCACGAGGCCCAGCAGATAGATCAGCCCCATCGCCAGCGCCAGCCCCAGCAGATAGGCCATGCCCTGCGATTCGATCAGACCCAGGGTCAGCAGGCCGATGCCATGACCCAGCCAGCTGTCCGGGCCGATGAAGCTCAGCAGCATCGATCCCACCCAGCCGATCAGGGCCAAGGTGGCCAGCAGCGGCAGCACGGTCAGGAAGCCGGTGACAAAGGTGCGCAGCACATGGCGGCGCGCTTCGGTGGCAAAAAAGGTCTTCGGGGTTTCGTTCATGGCGCTCTGACGGTCGGGGAGCAGGCATCATGCCAGCATGACTGCTGCATTCCCGGTCGAGATCCGGCCGCAGGGCTGGCAATTCGATGCCGCGCCCGAACAAACCCTGCTGCTGGCCGCGCTGGAGATGGGCCTGCGCATGCCCCATTCCTGCCGCAACGGCACCTGCCGGGCCTGCATCGCCCGCCTGCTGGACGGGCAGATCGACTACCGCATCGAATGGCCCGGGCTGAGCCGCGAGGAGAAGGCCGAAGGCTGGATACTGCCTTGTGTGGCCTGCGCGCGCAGCGCGCTGACGCTGGAGGCGCCGGCCACCGTCAATCTGTTCGATGCCCCGCTGTAGCGCCGGACTACCCTCTGGTTAACCCTTTGTTCCGCCGATCGAAGCGGCGGCGGCTGGGTCAGCATCGCGGTATTCAAACCCCGCCCCTGCCCCTCCCATGCTCAAACTCAATAATTGGCGCCTGCGCACCCGCGTGCTGGCCGGCTTTGCCCTGGTCATCCTGCTGATGATGGTGGCCTCCACCGTCGGCATCGTGCGGGTCGCGATGCTGAACCAGCGCATCGAGCGCCTGGTCGAGGTCGATATGCAGGCGCTGGACCTGTCGCGCCAATGGGCCGGTATGAGCGAGGGCAGCATCCAGCGTCGCATCGTCTCGATGGCGGTCGATGACGAGGTCTTCGTCAAGGCGCTGACGCGTCGCTCCAAGGAAGTGTCCGAGCGCATCGACAAGGTCCAGGCCGAGCTCGACAAGATCAGCAAGACCCCCGAGGCCGACCGTTTGACCGATGTGATCGCCGAGACGCGCAAGAAATACCAGGCCTCGCGCGAGGACCTGATGAAGCTGAAGAAGGCCGGTGAGAACATCCAGGCCCGCGTCGCGGCCGAGCTGATCCCGGCGATGGAGACTTATCTGGCGGCCATCAACAGCTATGCCGACTACACCCGCGAGGTGCTGCAGACCGCGCGCCGCGAGGCCGAGGCAGAGGCCCAGACCACCCGACAGCTGGTGACCGGCCTGATGCTGCTGGCCGTGCTGCTGGGCCTGGGCGTGGCGGTGGCCATCACCCGCTCGGTGACCGCGCCGCTGGCCCGGGCGCAGAGCCTGACCCGGGCCATCGCCGAGGGCGACCTGACCGCGACCACACGCGCCGAGGGCCGTGACGAGCTGGCCGAGCTCAATGGCGCGCTACTCCATATGCAGGGCAGCCTGTCGACGACCATCACCGGCGTGCGCCGCGCGGCCGAGCAGGTACGGCTGGCCTCCACCGAGATCGCCAGCGGCAATCTGGACCTGTCCAACCGCACCGAGCAGGCCGCCAGCAGCCTGGAGCAGACCGGCGCCGCGATGGCCCAGCTGGGCGAAGGCGTCAAGCTCAATGCCGAGGCGGCGCGCCAGGCCGACGGCCTGGCCAAGACAGCCTCGGACGTAGCCGGCCGCGGCGGTGCGATGGTCGAGCAGGTCATCAGCACGATGAGCGAGATCCAGCAATCGTCGAGCAAGATCGCCGACATCATCGGCGTGATCGACGGCATCGCCTTCCAGACCAATATCCTGGCGCTGAACGCGGCGGTGGAAGCCGCCCGCGCCGGCGAGCAGGGCCGCGGCTTCGCGGTGGTGGCCAGCGAGGTGCGCGCGCTGGCACAGCGCAGCGCCCAGGCGGCGCGCGAGATCAAGACCCTGATCTCGGCCTCGGTCGAGCGCGTCGAGGGCGGCAGCCGCCTGGTCGGCGAAACCGGCAGCACCATGCGCGAGGTGGTCGACAGCGTCAAGCGCGTGACCGACATCATCGGCGAGATCTCCAGCTCCAGCGCCAACCAGGCCCTGACCCTGTCCGAGATCGGCCAGGCCGTGCATCAGCTGGACCAGATGACGCAGCAGAACGCCGCGCTGGTCGAGCAGTCGGCCTCGGCGGCCGAGAGCCTGAAGGACCAGGCCGCGCAGCTGGTGGATGCCGTGGCCAGTTTCCGGCTGCGCGCCTGAACTGTCCCTGCGAACTGTGGACAAGTCCGTGCACAGCCTGCGCACGCCGGCGCCAAGTGATTGATTTCACAGGCTTTGCGCTAGGCTGCTCAATAAAAGTGCACAGGCGTAGGACAATCGCTGGCTTTGCCGGGATCACGGCTCCTCATGCACCGCACGATCTTCACCACGCCTGTCGTCAACACCGCGCTGCGCGCCCTGTCTCTGGCATGGCTGAAGCTGCGCGGCTGGAAGCTTGCCGGCGCGCTGCCGGCCGAGCAGCCCAAATGCGTGCTGATTGCCGCACCGCACACCAGCAACTGGGACCTGCCCTACACGCTGATGGTGGCGTTCGCGCTGCGTCTGAACATCTACTGGATGGGCAAGCAGCAGATTTTTCGCTGGCCGTTCGGCGGCCTGATGCGCTGGCTGGGCGGCATCGCGGTGAACCGCGAGCAGTCCAGCAATCTGGTGGCCGCCTCGGCCGAGGCGCTGCGCCGGGCCGATGGGCCGGTTCAGCTGATCGTGCCGCCCGAGGGCACGCGCAGCAAGACGCGCTACTGGAAGACCGGCTTCTACTGGATCGCCCACCAGGCCCAGGTGCCCATCGTGATGGCTTATATGGACTACCCGCGCAAGCTCAGCGGCCTCGGGCCGGTATTCACGCCCAGCGGCGATGTCGAGGCCGATATGCGCAAGATCAAGACCTACTACGCCCAGTTCAAGGGCAAGAACTGGCAGCAATTCGACCATGAGTGACGCGCCCAACAAGGATCCGCTGCAAGGCAAGACCCTGGAGATGATCGTCACCGCGCTGGCCGACTATTTCGGCTGGCAGGAGCTCGGTGAGCGCATCGCGATCCGCTGCTTCCAGAGCGATCCCAGCGTGGCCTCCAGCCTGAAGTTCCTGCGCAAGACGCCCTGGGCGCGCGCCAAGGTCGAGAGCCTCTACCTCTTCATGCTGCGCGAGCAGGCCCGCCACCGGCAGGCCTGAGGCCGCTTCGGCGGCCTGGATTCAAGCTCGATTCGGCTCGGGCAGCTCGATCTTGACTTCGAGCACCTCGAAGTTGCCCTCGCGCTCCATATGCACCTTGATGTCGTCCGGGTTGATGGAGACGTACTTCGAGATCACCGCCACCAGCTCGCGCTGCAGCTGGGGCAGGTAGTCGGGGCTGGTGCTGCGGCCGTTGCGCTCGTGCGCCAGGATCAGCTGCAGCCGCTCCTTGGCGACGCTGGCGGTGTTCTTTTTCTCACCGAGGAAGAAGGACAGGAATCCCATCGTGGCCTCCCTCACTTGCTGCCGAACAGGCGTTTGAAGAAGCCGGGCTTGACCGCCTCGATGAAGCGCATCGGCTTGTCCTCGCCCAGGAAGCGCGCCACCACATCGGCATAGGCCTCGGCCACCTCGCTGCCCTTCATATGGATGGCGGGCAGGCCCTGGTTGGAGGCCTGCAGCACCACCTCGGACTCGGGGATCACGCCGATCAGCGGCGTGCGCAGGATCTCGTGTATGTCTTCCAGCGACAGCATCTGGCCGCCCTCGACCCGGCTGGGGTTGTAGCGCGTGATCAGCAGATGCTCCTTGATCGGCTCCTTGCCCTCGATCGCGCGCTTGGTCTTGCTGTTGAGCATGCCCAGGATGCGGTCGGAATCGCGCACCGAGGAGACCTCGGGATTGGTCACGACCAGGGCCTCATCGGCGAAGTGCATGGCCATCAGCGCGCCAGTCTCGATGCCGGCCGGCGAGTCGCAGATGATGTAGTCGAACTCCATCGCCTTGAGCTCTTCGAGCACGCGCTCGACGCCCTCCTGCTTCAGCGCGTCCTTGTCACGGGTCTGCGAGGCGGCCAGGATGAAGAGCTTGTCGAGCTGCTTGTCCTTGATCAGGGCCTGGCTCAGCTTGATCTCGTCATTGATGACATTGATCAGGTCATAGACCACGCGGCGCTCGCAACCCATGATCAGGTCGAGATTGCGCAGGCCCACGTCGAAATCGATCACCACCGTCTTGTAGCCGCGCAGGGCCAGGCCGGTTGCAAAGCTGGCGCTGGTGGTGGTCTTGCCGACCCCACCCTTGCCGGAAGTCACTACGACGATCTTGCTCATCGATTCAAGTCCTTTTCAGTAAAGGGTCAGGTCTTGCCTGGCCCGGAAGATTTTCAACATCCATCACAGCTTCAGCGGCTCCATCACCAGCTTCTCGCCCTCCAGCCGGATCTGCGCCGGCTTGGCGAACACGGTGTCGGGCAGCGGGTTCTCGGTGGTGCGGTAGATGCCGGCAATCGCGATCAGCTCGGCCTCCATGCTGGTGGCGAAGATGCGCGCATCGGTGTTGCCGCGCGCGCCGGCGATGGCCTTGCCGCGCAGCGGCGCATAGACATGGATATGACCGTCGGCGATCACCTCGGCGCCATGGTTGACCAGGGCCAGCACGACCAGATCGCCGCCCTTGGCATAGACCTGCTGACCGGAGCGCAGCGGCTTGTCGATCACCAGGGTCTTGACCGCATCGCCGGGCACCTCGCGCACCACCTCGTGCACGACCTCGCGCACCACTTCCTGCACCACGGTCTCGACCCGCGCTTCGGCGCGCGGCGCCACCGGCTCTGGCTCCGGGGCCTCGGCCAGCCCCAGAGCGAGGGCGCGCGCCAGCAGGCCCGGGCCGGCGCCGACCACGGCCACCGGCTGCATGCGGTACTCGCGCAGCAAGGCCAGCAGGGCGGGCAGATCGATAGGCGGCTCGGCGTCCAGGCTTAGCTGGGCCTGGCCCGGCTCGTTGCCGGGCTCGGTCTGGGGCAGCTGCGAGAAATCGATCAGCAGCGGGTCATGGTTGAACACCTCGGGCGTGCCGCCCAGGCGCTGGCGCAACTCGGCCGACAGCTGCGTCAGATCGCCCGTCTTCAGCACCAGCGTGAGCAGACTCAGTGACGCGCTCTTGAGTTCAAACACCTCATGGGCCCTGCACGCAGGTTTGCCGGCTTTGTTGTTTCCCTCTAGTGCCTGGACCATGAGCAGTGGCTTATCTTGTGCAAAGCGGTGATTTTAGCGGGAGGCGAGGCAGGCCTCTTTCGGGGCGCACCCGCAGCCTGCTTAAAAAGCAGGCAGAGCAAGAACAAGACTGGCAAATCAAGCACTTAGCCCGGCTATCGAAGCGGTGTTCACAAACTTGTCCACATCAGCGGTGGACAGCGCATGAGCTATTTCAACATCAGGGCTTGACTTATCCCCAAACAGCCAGCACCTCCCGAGTCGCTGCCGGATGCTGGCGCTCATGCTGCACTGCATCTGCACGTTTCCCCGAAAGCGCGCTAAGTCATTGATTCATATAGAGCCGTATCGCCTGCTCAAAAAATCGGCAAGCCAAGCGCAAGCGCGGCATATCAAGGGTTTAGCGCCGCTGCACCGATGTTCTCCACAAAGTTATCCACAGAAGAAGTGGATAGCTTCACCACGCCTTACAAATCAAGACCTTAAGCGTGATCTTTGATGTCGAGTTGAGCTTCTGGTGCTAACTGGTCAAGTGAAAATCGTCGGCAACGGCGAGTCAGGGCGACGATCTTGCGCCAGGCGCCACTCCAGACGAACCAGACAAGAAATTTAATCGCCAAGCCTTGACTTATCCCCAATTGTTGCGATTGCGTGACGACCGGATGCCGGCAGCATGCACCCGCCGAAGCGATGCCGAAAAGCGGGCCAAGTGCTTGATTTGCATACGATGCCGCGCCGCAGCAATCGACAGCAGCGCCAAGGCAGTACCAGCAAATTCAAGCACTTAGCGAAAACAGCCCCGCTTGCCCACAAAGTTATCCACATGGCCGGCGCGAGCCCGGCGTAGCGGGTGCGATGGGGATCGGCGCTGCGGTTACAGTGGCGACTGGGCTTGCATGTCGCAAGCCACCGAAGGAGTCGGCCTTGGCAACACCCAATTACTCATACGAAAAACGGCAACGCGAGCTGGCAAAGAAACGCAAGAACGAAGAAAAGCGTCAGCGCAAGCTCAGCGGTGGTGCTCAAGGCGGCCAGGATGAGCCCGATGCCGGCGGCGCAGATGCCCCGGCAGCCCCGGCCGACGGCGAGGCCGCCGCCGAGCCCAACAAGGGCTGACCTGGTACTGGCCGCAGGCCGCGCCCAGCCGCGCGGCGCCGGCACCTAAAATCTCGCTCCCGCATGGCGACCGCCATGCGACGCCGGCCCTGTTTCCCTCTGCCCGTTTTTGCCCGTACTCGCCCGCCATGACCCGCAAGCTCTTCGTCACCACCGCCCTGCCCTACGCGAACGCCAACTTCCATATTGGCCACATCATGGAATACACCCAGGCCGATATCTGGGTGCGCTTCCAGCGCATGCGCGGGCAGGAGGTGCATTTCGTCGGCGCGGACGACGCCCATGGCGCGCCCATCATGATTGCAGCCGAGAAGGCCGGTAAGACGCCGCAGCAGTTCGTGGCCGACATCGCGGCGGGCCGCAAGACCTATCTGGACGGCTTCCACATCAGCTTCGACAACTGGCACTCGACCGATGGCCCGGAGAACCACGAGCTCTCCAAGGAAATCTACAAGGCCTTGCGTGCCAATGAGCTGATCTCGGTGAAGACCATCGAGCAGTTCTTCGACCCCGAGAAGTCCATGTTCCTGCCGGACCGCTTCATCAAGGGCGAGTGCCCGAAGTGCGGCGCCAAGGACCAGTACGGCGACTCCTGCGAGGTCTGCGGCGCGGTCTACACGCCCACCGAGCTGAAGAACCCGTTCTCGGTGCTGACCGGCGCAACGCCGGTGATGAAGAGCTCGGAGCACTACTTCTTCAAGCTCAGCGATCCGCGCTGCATCGAGTTCCTGGAGCAATGGACCCAGACCCCGGGGCGCCTGCAGAGCGAGGTGCTGAACAAGATCAAGGAATGGTTCACCAAGGACGACGAGGGCAAGGGCGGCCTGGGTGATTGGGACATCAGCCGCGACGCGCCCTACTTCGGCATCGAGATTCCCGATGCGCCGGGCAAGTATTTCTATGTCTGGCTGGACGCGCCGATCGGCTATCTGGCCTCGCTGAAAAACTACTTCGGCAAGCTGGGCCGCGACTTCGACGCCTTCATGGCCGACGAGTCGGTGGAGCAGATCCATTTCATCGGCAAGGACATCACCTATTTCCACACGCTGTTCTGGCCGGCGATGCTGCATTTCAGCGGCCGCAAGACCCCGAACCATGTTTACGTGCATGGCTTCCTGACCGTCAACAACGGCGAGAAGATGAGCAAGAGCCGCGGCACCGGCCTGGATCCGCTGAAGTACCTGAGCTTGGGGCTGAATGCCGAATGGCTGCGCTACTACCTGGCCGCCAAGCTCAACGCCAAGGTCGAGGATGTGGACTTCAATCCCGAGGACTTCGTCGCCCGCGTCAACAGTGATCTGGTCGGCAAGTACATCAATATCGCCAGCCGCGCGGCCGGCTTCCTGGCCAAGCGCTTCGATGGGCGGCTGTCGGCCGACCTGGGCGTCGAGGGCCGCGCGCTGCTGGACACGCTGCGCGCCCATGCCGACACCATCGCCGAGCTCTATGAGGAGCGCGAGCTCGGCAAGGCGCTGCGCGAGATCATGCTGCTGGCCGACAAGGTCAACGAGTATGTGGACCAGAACAAGCCCTGGGAGCTGGCCAAGAAGGAAGGCGCCGACGCGGTGCTGCAGGATGTCTGCAGCGTCTGCATTGAGGCCTTCCGCCTGCTGACCATCTATCTGAAGCCGGTGCTGCCGGCGCTGGCAGCCAAGGTCGAGACCTTCTTGCGTGTCGAGCCGATGCAGTTCGCCGACAGCGCCCGCGCGCTCGGTGCCCACCAGATCGGCGTCTACGAACACCTGATGCAGCGTGTCGACCCCAAGCTGCTGGAAGCCCTGTTCGAGCCCCCCGCCGCACCGAAGGTCGTGCCCGGCGGTGAAGACCTGGCCCCCGAGATCAAGATCGATGACTTCACCAAGGTCGATCTGCGCATCGCCAAAATCGTCAAGGCCGAGCATGTCGAGGGTTCGGACAAGCTCTTGCGCCTGACGCTGGATGTCGGCGAGGGCCGCCTGCGCAATGTCTTCTCCGGCATCAAGAGCGCTTACAAGCCGGAAGATCTCGAAGGCAAGCTGACCGTGATGGTCGCCAACCTGGCCCCGCGCAAGATGAAGTTCGGCATCAGCGAAGGCATGGTGCTGGCCGCCAGCCACGCCGACGAGAAGGCCAAACCCGGCATCTTTGTGCTGGAGCCCTTCCCCGGCGCCCAACCCGGCATGCGGGTGCGCTGACCCCCCGGGCGGCCGACATCACACGATGCCGCCGCTGCACCGCTTTCACCCGCGCGCACTGAGCGCGCTGCGCGGCTACAGCCGCCAGCGCTTCATCGCCGACCTCGGCGCCGGCATCACGGTGGGCATCGTCGCGCTGCCGCTGGCCATTGCCTTCGCGATCGCCTCGGGCGTCAAGCCCGAGCAGGGCCTGGTCACCGCCATCATCGCGGGCTTTCTCATATCGGCCCTGGGCGGCTCGAATGTGCAGATTGGCGGGCCGGCCGGCGCCTTCATCGTGATCGTCTACGGCATCGTGCAGCGCTACGGCCTGGCCAATCTGCTGATCGCCACCGTGCTGGCCGGCGGCCTGCTGGTGCTGATGGGCCTGCTGCGCCTGGGCGTCTTGGTGCGCTACATCCCGGTGTCCATCGTGATCGGCTTCACCAACGGTATCGCGGTGCTGATCGCGCTGTCGCAGCTGAAGGATCTGCTGGGCCTGGACATCGCGCAGATGCCGGCCGACTTCTTCGGCCAGCTCGCCGCGCTGAGCCGCCATCTGCACAGCGTCAACCCCTGGGCCCTGCTGCTGGGCCTGGGCTGCATGGGCGTGGTGCTGCTGTGGCCCAAGACCTACCAGATGCAGCGCGGCCATGGCCCCTGGCGCCAGCGCACACACCGGCTGATGGCCCAGCTGCCGGGCACGGTGATCGCGCTGGTCGGCGCGACGCTGCTGGCCCAGGGCCTGAGTCTGCCGCTGGAGACCATAGGCAGCCGCTTTGGCGGCATCCCGCAAAGCCTGCCCGGCTTTGCCCTGCCCGAGTTCAGCTGGAGCAGTGCCAAGCAGCTCTTCATCCCCACCGTGACGATCGCCCTGCTCGGCGCGATCGAGTCGCTGCTGTGCGCCCGGGTGGCCGACAATATGACCGCATTGCCCCGCCACGACCCGAACCAGGAGCTGATGGCCCAGGGTGTGGCCAATATGGTCGTGCCCTTTTTCGGCGGCATCCCGGCCACCGGCACGATCGCCCGCACCGTCACCAATGTGCGCGCCGGCGGCAACAGCCCGGTCTCCGGCATGGTGCACGCTGCCACCCTGCTGCTGATCGTGCTGCTGGCCGCGCCGCTGGCCGAGTACGTGCCGCTGGCGGCGCTGGCCGGCATCCTGCTGGTGGTGGCCTGGAATATGGGCGAGTGGCATGAGTTCGCGCGGCTGCGCCGCTTCAGCCTGCCCTATCGCACCATCCTGCTCGGCACCTTTGTGCTGACCGTGGTGTTCGATCTGACGGTGGCGGTCGAGGTCGGCCTGGTGCTGGCCTGCCTGTTCTTCATCTACCGGATGAGCACGCTGTTTCGCGTCGAGCCACTGCCCAGCGAGATCGCCGGCACCCAGCTGATGCGGGTCTATGGCGCGCTGTTCTTCGGCGCGGTCGGCAAGGTCGAGGGCCTGGCCGAGTCCCTGCCGGCCGGCTGCCACACCCTGGTGCTGGACCTGCATCAGCTGATCTCGATCGACACCTCGGGGCTGGACGCGCTGGTCCAGCTGCAGCGCACGCTGGCACGGCAGGGCCAACGCCTGGTGCTGTGCGGCCTCAACGAGCAGCCGGCCAGCCTGATTGCACGCGGCGGGCTGGCCGAGGCGCTGGGGCCGGACGGCATTCATGCCGATTTGACCGCCTGGCGCGGCGCCTGCCGGCAAGCGGGCCTGTAAAATCACCTTTTTTGCAGCCGATAGCGCCCCGCCATGCCCCTGTTCTGGAAGCCTTACAAGTCCGAAGTCAGCAGCTTCATCGATGAGCTGAAGGCCAAGAAGCCGACGCTGGAACAAGAACAGCGCGCCGGCCGTGCCCTGCTGTGGGACAAGCCGGTGGACCGTCAGGCCCAGGCCGATTTCCGCGCCGCCAAGATCGCTCAGCAGCCTTACGTCTACCAGACCAAGGGCGACTGAGAAGACCCCGCCCGTCAAGGAGCGCCGGCTTGAGCGACACGCCGCTGCCCCCCCTGCCGGCCGAGCCGGCCGCCGCCGCGCCGCCGCTGACGGTGGACGGCGTCGCCGTGGCCCGCCTCTACGGAGAGCCGCTGTTCCAGATGCCGCTGGACCTCTACATCCCGCCGGATGCGCTGGAGGTGTTTCTGGAGGCCTTCCAGGGTCCGCTGGACCTGCTGCTCTATCTGATCAGGCGGCAGAACTTCAATATCCTCGACATCCCGCTGGCCGATGTGACGCGCCAGTACCTGAGCTATGTCGACCAGCTGCGCAAGAGCAATCTGGAGCTGGCCAGCGAATACCTGCTGATGGCGGCGATGCTGATCGAGATCAAGTCGCGCATGCTGCTGCCGCCCAAGAAGACCGAGGACGGCGCCGAGCCCGAAGACCCGCGCGCCGAGTTGGTGCGGCGCCTGCTGGAGTACGAGCGCATCAAGCTGGCCGCCGCCCAGTTGGACGCACTGCCGGTGCTGGGACGCGACTTTCTGCGTGCGCAGGTGCATATCGAACAGTCGCTGCAGCCGCGCTTTCCCGATGTCGAGGCCAATGATCTGCGCGAGGCCTGGCTGGACATCCTCAAGCGCGCCAAGCTGAACCAGCACCACCGCATCACCCGCGAACAGCTGTCGGTGCGCGAGCATATGAGCATCGTGCTGCGCCGGCTGCAGGGGCAGCGCTTCGTCGAGTTCGAGCAGCTGTTTGAAGTCAGCCGCGGGCCGCAGGTGCTGGTCGTGACCTTTATCGCGCTGCTGGAGCTGGCGCGCGAGCGCCTGCTGGAGATCACACAGGCCGAGGCCTTCGCGCCCATCTATGTGCGCCTGGCCTACTCACCGAGCGTGGCCGAAGCGCTGCCCGAGCCGCTGTTCGAGACCGATCAGGCCTGAGCGGCGCGCCAAGTCGAGAAATGAGTCTCGGGCTGGCGCTGCATCATCTGCCCCACCGCCAGCACCGCCTGGGTGCGTGAGCTGACGCCCAGGGCCTTCAGCACGGCGGCCACATGGTCCTTGATCGTTTCGACCGAGACGCCCAGCTCGCGGGCGATGATCTTGTTGGGCTTGCCTTGCAGCAGCAGCAGGGCCAGCACATCGGTCTGGCGCGGCGTCAGCGACAAGCCTTCAAGCCCGCCGGTGGTCTGGTAGGCCGACTCGCTGGCGGCCTGCTGGATCTGCTGCATACGCTGCTGGGCCGGCGCCGGCTCGGGAGCGGACGACACCTCATTGCCCAGGCTCATCGGCGGCACATAGATGCCACCCGACATCACCAGACGCAGCGCCTGCGACAGCATCTCGGTGCTGCTGCGCTTGGGCACAAAACCCATCGCGCCCTGGTCGATCGAACGGATCACATCGCTGGCACGGTCCGAGGCCGAGATCACCACCACCGGCAGAGCCGGGTAGGCGGCGCGGAATTCCTCCAGCAGATCGAAGCCGCTGGCATCGCCCAGTTGCAGGTCCAGCAGCACCAGATCGAAATCATCCTGCTGCTTCAGCGTCGACCGGGCAGCGGCGGCGCTGTCGGCTCCGACCACCTGGACATCGTCACCCAGGCCTTCGATGACGGTCTGCAGGGCCGACAGGATCAGCGGGTGATCATCAATGAGCAGTACTTTCATGCTCGGCCCCTTCATCAAAATTGGCGAAATGCTTAGCGGTATGCATGGTGTTGGGGCTGGATCATAGGCAAGTGCCCCGGGCTTGGGCACAACCCTCATGGGGGATATCGCGGCCGCATCAGTTCGCAATGCGGACAAATCAGCGATAGCGTCGCGTCAGCGACTCCGCCACGCAGACCGGCTTGGCCAATCCCTCGCCCTCGACGCTGACCTGCACCGCCAGCTGGGCCCCACCCTCGATGGGTTCGTAGGACAGCAGCGTGAAACGCGCCCGCAAGCGGCTGCCCACCGGCACCGGCGCCGGAAAACGCACCTTGTTGAGGCCGTAGTTGATGCCCATGCGGCTGTCCGCCACCTGAAAACCGCTGTCGAAAAAGGCCGGCAGCAGGCTCAGCGTCAGGAAACCATGGGCAATGAGCCCGCCGAACGGCCCGGCCGCCGCCCGGGCGGGTTCGGTATGTATCCATTGCTGGTCGTCGGTGGCATCGGCAAAGCGCTGGATCCGGGCCTGGTCGACCTCGATCCAGTCGCTCAGGCCGATTTCCTGCCCCTGCAGGCCGGCCAGATCGGCCAGGCGTTCGAAAGTCCGCATCGTCTAGTGGTCCAGCCAGTCTCCCAGCGCCTGCCATTGCGCCAGATCGCGCTCGACCCGGCTGGGAGCGACGTCCCACAGGGTCAGACCGCGGGCCGCCAGTTGCACATAGTTCTGGGTGTCGCGCAGCATGCCCAGCACCGGCAGCGCCAGCCCCTGCACAAACTGCTGCAGTTGCTGGGCCGACAGCGTACCTTCACGCGCGCGCATGCCCACCAAGGCGAGCTGCGGGCTCTTGCCGCCCGACTGCGCCCGCAGATCTTGCAGGGTCTGCAGGAATCCGTATGTCGCCTGGATGTCAAAAAGACTGGGTTGCAGCGGAATCAGCAGCTTGTCGGCCAGTGCGTAGAGCGAAGCAAGCTTCTTGCCATGCAGGCCGGCCGGCGTGTCCAGCACCACATGGCTGACGCCCTTGGGCGGCTTAAGCAGGCCCTTGGATTCGACATCCCAGCTCTGGATGAGCGGCAGCTGCGCCGCCCGCAAGGCCAGCCATTGGCGCGCCGACTGCTGGCTGTCGACATCGCCCAGCATCACCGCATGCCCTTGGCGGGCGTAGTAGCCGGCAATATTGCTGGCCAGCGTGCTTTTTCCAACGCCGCCCTTGGGGTTGGCGACCAGGATCACGGGCATGAAGTCTCCTGTGCAATCACGGGGAAACCATCGTAGCCGCGTCCCACCGCGCACCGCAATGCGGGTGAACAGCGACAATAGCGCGATGTTTGCCCCCTCCCAAATCGAGGTGCGCCGCTTTTTCTGCGCCACCTACCGCAAGCTGCGCGAAGGCGCGCCGCTGATCCCGATGGAAGCCATTGCCGCGCAATGGATTGACGAGCACCCCGAGTACCACGCCGAACTGGCGGACGAGGAGGCCGCAGTCAACACCGTCTACACGGTGGAAGAGGGGCGCACCAACCCCTTTTTGCATCTCTCGATGCATCTGACCATCACCGAGCAGCAGTCGATCGACCAGCCCACTGGCATCCGTCAGGCCATCGCTTTGCTGGCGGCCAAGCGCCAATCGATGCACGAGGCACAGCATGCCGCGATGGACTGCCTGGGCGAGATGATCTGGGCCTCGCAGCGCAGCGGCCTGCCGCCCGATGGCCATGCCTATCTGGAATGCGTACGCAAGAAAGCCACCTCTTGAGGTGGCTTTGGTAGACAGGATGAGCTCGGATCAGGCCTGGTAGGACCCGCCGCCTAGCGACTTGCGCTCGTTCTTGCCCAGCGCCGAGTACAGGCCGCTGGCCTCGCCGGGCATCAGCACATCGATCGCGCGGTCCAGTGCGGCGGTGGCGCGTGCCAGCGACTCGCGCTGCGCGGCGACCCGGCCGCCGGCCTGCACCAGACGATGACGCAGATTGGGCGGCACCTGGCCGCTGCGGGCGGCTTCGCTGAACATCGCGATCGCCTCGGCCAGGGCCTGGTGCAGCGCGCTGGCATGCAGCTCGATCGCCTGGCTGTCGCGCCGCAGCAAGGCCTCGCCCAGCAGATTCAGGCAGCCTTCGACGGCCAGCAGCGGCTGCTCCAGCGCCTGGCCCAAGGCCGCGTCTGGCAAGCTCGTCATTTCAGAAGTGGGCAAGGCGTGCATAGCGGTACCCGCCGCAAGGCGTTGATATTCGGTCAGCAAAAACAGTCAAACAGCGCCGGCTCGCGCCGGACACCGCTCAGTGAGGCGTCGCTCGGCTCAGCATTTCCTGGGCATTGGCAATCAATTTGTCGGCCACCGCCTCGGCATTGATGCCGAACTTGCCTTCGGTGATGGCCTGGGAAATCCGCCCGACCTTCTCGGCGTCGAAGCTGCCTTCCTCGGACACACCGGCGAGCAAGGCGCTGGCATTGCTAGACAAGGCGATCTTGGCGCTGGCCTCCGGCGTCTTGCCGCCGGCGGCTTCGGCCGTCTTGGCGCGGCCGGCGTCAGCGCCGGCGGGCCTGTCCGTCCCGGCCGTCACTGGCGCCATCGTTTCTGGGCTGTTACCGATTTTCATGCTGCTCTCCATAGCTCAGGGCATTGCCCGAAGCTGTCCAGGTTTTTCGGTGTATCGACCCTTCCCGGCGGGACTTTAGGACTATCGCGAAACTGCGGGGCCAAACGCCCCCCTGTGCCTGCCTCATAGCAGCACCTCCACACGACGCTCACCGACGGCGCGGCCGGTCACGGTACGGCCATTCTCGAAACGGATCCTGACATCCTGGCCTTCCAGGCCCGGCTCCATGGCCTGGCCTTCGCTGGCAATCGCATAGCCGGTACCGCTGGCCAGCACCTGCACGCGCTCGCCGGCGGCAAACCAGCGCCGCTGTTTCAGATCCGTGCTGCGCACCGCCTCACCGACCACCAGGGGTCGTTGCAGGCTGCGCCCGTCGAGCAGGCTGGCGTCGGTGAAGACCTGGCCGGACTCGGCAGCTATATCAATGTCGGCCACTTGCAGCTGGGCTTGAGACAAGACGGTGCCGGCCGGCAAGGCGGTGGTGGCCACCAGCACCCGGGCATAGACCTGCACCTGCACCGGCAGGCTGACATTCCAGCGCGCCTGGCCATCGACGCAGCGCAGGCCGATGCGGCTGCGTCCCCACATCTTCATGCCGCTGGGCAGATAGGGCTGGACCTGGGCGCAGGGCGCCAGCCGCAGCCGCGCGTCGAGCTGGCCCAGTTGCACCTCGATGCGCGCCTCGGGCGGCGCGCCGGCCTGGGCACCGGCCAGCGCCAGCGCCTGGACCCGGCTCAGCAGCTCGGGGCTCAGGCTGGACGGCGTCTGCGCCGCCCCGCCCGTCGCCGCCAGGCACAGCGCAAGCCCGGCGCCAAGGGCGCGGGTGCGGCTGGCCACGAGGGCAGCGGGAAGGCAGGCTTGTTGGAGCATGGAGCGACTGTAGGCCCGAGCCGCCGACTCCTGAGGGTCGAAATGCGCAGCAAAGCCCGTTCTATTCCCGCTAATGTTTTTCGACCTGCCCAACACAATCCATCTCAACTGCCCGGACTGCCACCGAGGTCCCCATCATGATCAACCGACTGACCGACACGCTGAACTTCCAGACCCAGGCCCTGAGCCTGCGCTCGGAGCGCCAGCGCCAGCTCGCCAGCAATATCGCCAATGCCGACACCCCGGGCTACCAGGCCCGGGACATGGACTTTGCGCGGGCGCTGCGCGAAGCGACCGGCTCCAGCGCGGTGCCCGGCGCGATGGCGACCACCAGCAAGAGTCATATGGCGCCGCTGGCCGGCGCCCGCGCCGACAGCAACAAGCTCTACTCCACCGCTGCCCAGACCAATCTGGACAGCAACACGGTCGACATGGACCGCGAACGCGCCAACTTCGCCGACAACGCGGTGAAGTACGAGGCCACGCTGCGCTTCATCAATGGCAGCGTGCGCACCACGATGGACGCGATGAAGTCGCACAACGCGGCCTGATCCGCAGGAGAAGCCCATGTCGATGTTCCAGATCTTCAGCGTCTCGGGCAGCGCGGTCAGCGCGCAAAGCCAGCGCCTCAACATCGTCGCCAGCAATCTGGCCAATGCCGACACCGTGGCCGGCCCCGACGGCCAGGCCTACAAGGCGCGCCAGGTGGTGTTCCAGACCGCGCTGATGGGTGCCGGCGAGAACCTCGGCGCCGCCGGCGTGCGGGTGGCCCAGATCAGCGAAGACCAGACCGAGGGCCGGCGCGTGCACGACCCCAAGCACCCCAAGGCCGACGCCGAGGGCTATGTGACCTACAGCAATGTCAACACGGTGGAAGAGATGGTCAACATGATCTCGGCCTCGCGTTCCTATCAAAACAATATCGAGGTGATGAGCACGGCCAAGAGCCTGCTGCTCAAGACCTTGCAACTGGGCCAGGGCTGAGCCCGGGCCGGGAGGACTCCTGATGGACGTCGCAACGCTCAACAAGCTCAACGGTGGCAGCGGCACCGCCTCGGCCACCAAGAACGCGGCCGATACCCAGGACCGCTTCCTGAAGCTGCTGGTCGCGCAGATGCAGAACCAGGACCCGATGAACCCGATGGACAATGCCCAGGTGACCAGCCAGATGGCGCAGATCCAGACGGTCACCGGCGTGCAGGGCCTGAACACCACGATCCAGGGCCTGAGCTCGCAGTTCACCCAGCTGCAGGCGCTGCAATCGGTGGCCCTGGTCGGCCACGATGTGGCGCTGGCCAGCAACAATCTGGTGATCAACAAATCCGCCGACGGCGTCGCCACCGGCAAGGGCTCCTACGACCTGACCGGCGCCGCCGACAAGGTCAAGCTCGAGGTGCTGAGCCCGGCCGGCCTGGTGGTCGACACGGTGGAGCTCGGCGCCCAGAGCGCCGGCCTGCACAAATTCAGCTGGCCGGCCGACAAGGCGGTGGGTTACGACAGCCTGAATTTCCGCATCACCGCAAGCCGCGGCACGGCCCAGGTCGCCTCGACGCCCTACGCCACCGACAAGGTGGTCGCCGTCAGCACCAATGGCACCAAGCTGCAGGTCAAGCTCGAAGGCATGGGCATCGTCGACTACAGCCTGATCAAGATGGTCGACTGACGACCGCCCCCTCCCGATACCGATACCGCACAGTTTCAAGGACAAGCATCATGGGCTTCCAACAAGGTCTCTCCGGTCTGAATGCCTCGAGCAAGAACCTCGATGTCATCGGCAACAACATCGCCAATGCCAACACCTATGGCACCAAGTCCTCGCGGGCCGAGTTCTCCGATATGTATGCCACCGCGCTCAACGGTGCCGGCGCCAACAATGTGGGCATCGGCGTGCAGTTGGCGGCTGTGGCCCAGCAGTTCACCCAGGGCAATATCTCGATCACCGAGAACCCGATGGACCTGGCGATCAACGGCGGCGGCTTCTTCCAGCTCAGCGACGGCAAGAGCCCGGTGGTCTACAGCCGCAACGGCCAGTTCAAGGTCGACCGCGAAGGCTTCATCGTCAACAACGACAAGCTCAAGCTGCTCGGCTATCCGGCCGACGGCACCGGCGTGATCCAGCCGGGCCTGGCCCAGCCGCTGCAGCTGCCCACCAAGGGCATCGAGCCACAGACCACGGCCAATATCAAGATGGAGTTCAACCTGGACTCGCGCGCCAAGCCGACCGCGCCCTACACCCTGTCCGACCCGGCCGACCCGAACTCCAAGGTCGACGGCCTGGGCATCAAGCTCAAGGACCCGACCACCTACAACAACGCCACCTCGCTGACCGTCTATGACCAGAAGGGCCAACCGGTCGCGGTGACGCTGTACTACCAGCGCGCCCACAACCCCGACGCCAGCGGCAACACGGTCTGGAACGTCTACGTGACGGCCAATGGCGAGCCGGTCAGCGTCGCCGCCGACGGCTCCGACATCACCGCGCCCAACAAGAACGAGCCGCCGCTGCCCTACACCCAGCTGACCTTCCCGCCGACCGGCGGCAGCCCGGTGTTCCCGCCGCCCGGCACCCTGCTAGATCTGCGCATTCCGGCCGGAACCAACTCGGCCGGCGCGCCGACCCTGCCCATCCCCTTCGACCCCGCCGGTCCGGCGATCCGCTTCGATGTGCTGGGCGCCACCGAGAACGGCTCCAGCTTCGCCGTCACCGATCTGACCCAGGACGGCTATGCGCCGGGCCAGCTGACCGGCATCGTGGTCGAGGAAACCGGCGTCGTCACGGCCCGCTACTCGAACGGCGAATCCAAGCCGGCCGGCCAGCTGGAGCTGGCCAACTTCCGCAATATGCAGGGCCTGCAGCCGCTGGGCGGCAATATCTGGGCCCGTACCAACACCTCGGGCGACCCGGTGGTGGGCACGCCCGGCGACGGCAATATGGGCGCGCTGCAGCCCGGCGCGCTGGAGGAGTCGAATGTGGACCTGACCGCCGAGCTGGTGAATATGGTGACCGCGCAGCGCACCTACCAGGCCAATGCCCAGACCATCAAGACCCAGGACCAGGTGCTGCAGACCCTGGTGAACCTGCGCTAATCCCCGATCCCCCCCGACTGAGGCCCGACCATGGACCGCATGATTTACCTGTCGATGGCCGGCGCGAAGGCGTCGATGCAGCGCCAGGATGTGCTGGCCAACAATCTGGCCAATGTCTCGACCAATGGCTTTCGCGCCGAGCTGCAGGCCTTCCGCGCCGTGCCGGTGCGCGGCGACGGCGCCAGCACCCGCGCCTACGCGCTGGAAACCACGATAGGCCACAGCGACCAGCCCGGCGTCATCAACACCACCGGCCGCAATCTGGACGTGGCGATGCAGGGCAATGCCTGGCTGGCCGTGCAGGGCCTAGACGGCACCGAGGCCTACACCCGGGCCGGCGCCATCGATGTCAATGCCGAAGGCCTGCTGGTGCTGCGCAACGGCCTGCAGGTGCTCGGCGACGGCGGGCCCATCACGGTGCCGCCCGACAGCGAGGTCCATGTGGGCGGCGACGGCACCGTCACCGCCAAGCTGCCGACCGGCAACCCGATCAATATCGGCCGGCTCAAGCTGGTCACGCCCGAGGCGCCGCTGACGCGCGGCAGCGACGGCCTGTTCCGCGCCGCCGACGGCGACCTGCCGGCCGACCCGAATGCCCGGCTGCAAGACGGCGCGCTGGAGGGCAGCAATGTCAGCCCGGTCGAGACCATGGTCAGCATGATCGCCGCGGCCCGCCAGTTCGAGCAGCAGATGAAGCTCTTGCAGATCGCCCAGACCCAGGGCCAGCAATCCGCCAAGCTGCTTGGCACGACTCAATAAGGACGCGCGCCATGATCCGCTCACTCTGGATTGCCAAGACCGGGATGGAAGCCCAGCAAATGCAGCTGGACACCATCTCGCACAACCTCTCCAACGTCGCCACCAACGGCTTCAAGCGCTCGCATGCGGTGTTCGAGGATCTGATCTATCAGAACCTGCGCCAGACCGGCGCCAACACCACCGAGCAGACGGTGCTGCCGACCGGCCTGCAGGTGGGCCTGGGCGTACGCCCGGTGGCCACCTCGCGCAATTTCAGCCAGGGCAATCTGCAGCAGACCAGCAACAACCTGGACCTGGCGATCAAGGGCAACGGCTTCTTCCAGATCCAGATGCCCGACGGCACGACCAACTACACCCGCGACGGCAGCTTCCAGCTCGACGCCAACGGCCAGATCGTCACCAACAACGGCTACACGGTGCTGCCCGGCATCACCGTGCCCAACAACGCCCAGACCCTGACCATAGGCCAGGACGGCACCGTCAGCGTCACGGTGCCGGGCAATCCGCTGCCGCAAACCCTGGGGCAGATCCAGGTGGCCAATTTCGTCAATCCTGCCGGCCTGGACCCCAAGGGCCAGAACCTGTTCGCCGAAACCGCCTCCTCCGGCACGCCCAATGCCGGCGCCCCCAATGCCAACGGCCTGGGCGCGCTGCAACAGGGTTTTGTTGAAACCTCCAATGTCAATGTGGTGGAGGAGCTGGTGCAGATGATCCAGACCCAGCGCGCCTACGAGCTGAACTCCAAGGCGGTGCAGACCTCGGATCAGATGCTGCAAAAGCTCACCCAAATCTAAGGCCCGGGAGATCCATCATGCGCATGCCATTGATCCCGCCGATCTCTTCGCTGGCCATCGCCGTGCTGCTGGGCGGTTGTGCCAACCTGCAACAACCCCGCGTCGAGCTGCAAAGCACCCCGGTGGTGCAGCTGCCGCTGCTGCCGCCCGCTGCGGCGGCCAATGGCGCGATCTACCAGTCGGCCAGCTACCGCCCGCTGTTCGAGGACCACCGCGCCCGCCTGGTCGGCGACACGGTCACGATACAGATCGTCGAGCGCATCAGCGCCAGCCAGAGCTCCAGCAGCGCGTTGGACAAGAGCGGCAGCCTGGCCGGCAGCGTCACCGCCCTGCCCGGCGTCAGCCCGAGCTCCTTCGGTCGCGCCTCGGTCGGCGCCAGCTCGGCCAACACCTCGGCCGGCAAAGGCAGCAACCAGAACACCAATGAATTCAGCGGCAGCATCACGGCCGTGGTCACCGGCGTACTGCCCAACGGCCACCTGATGATCACCGGCGAGAAGCAGATCGGCGTCAACAACAACGTCGACGTGCTGCGTTTTTCCGGCCAGGTCGACCCGCGCGCCATCCAGCAGGGCAATAGCGTGTCCTCGGCGGCGGTGGCCAATGTGCGCATCGAGCAGCGCGGCCGGGGCGCGACCGATCAAGCGCACGGAATAGGCTGGTTGTCACGCTTCTTTTTAAGCCTTTCACCGACTTAAGTTTGCCCAGAATCGGTCGCATAAGTCTTTGATGCGACCGCCATGCAAACCCTCCTCCTGAACCCCTTCAAGCCGCTGCTCGCGCTGCTGCCATTGCTGATGGCTGCGCTGCTGAGCGGCCCGGCCGAGGCGGCCCGCATCAAGGAAGTGGCCGCCGTGGCCGGCGTGCGCAGCAATCCATTGAGTGGCTACGGGCTTGTCGTCGGTCTGGACGGCACCGGCGACCAGACCACCCAAGCCCCCTTCACCGGTCAGAGCCTGGCCGCGATGCTGCAGCAGTTCGGCGTGATGCTGCCGCCGGGCGTGACCATGCAGCCCCGCAATATCGCCGCCGTGATGGTCACCACCCAGCTTCCGGCCTTTGCCCAGCCGGGCCAGCCGCTGGACATCGCGGTCTCCTCGATCGGCAATGCCAAGAGCCTGCGCGGCGGCACGCTGATCGCGACGCCCTTGCGCGGCGCCGATGGCCAGGTCTACGCGATAGCCCAGGGCAATCTGGTGGTCGGCGGCGCCGGCGCCTCGGCCGGCGGCTCCAAGGTGCAGATCAATCATCTGAGTGCCGGCCGCATCCCGGGCGGCGCGCTGGTTGAGCGTGCTGTGCCAACCGCGCTGCAGACCGGCGACTTCATCCAGCTCGACCTGAATTCGATCGACTACACCACCGCCCGCGCGGTGGCCGCCGCGATCAACCGCGCCAAGGGCCCGGGCACCGCCCAGGCCCTGGACGGCCGGGTCGTGCGCGTGCGCGCACCGAGCAACCCGGACGAGCGCGTCAGCTTCCTGGCCGATATGGAAAACCTGCCGCTGGATCTGGCCGTGCCGGCCGCTCGCGTCGTCATCAATGCCCGCACCGGTTCGGTCGTGATGAATCAGGCCGTCACGCTGGCCGCCTGTGCGGTCGCCCATGGCAATCTGTCGGTCACGATCAGCTCGACCCCGGTGATCAGCCAGCCCAACGCCCTGTCGGGCGGCCAGACCGTGGTGGCCCAGAAGACCGATATCGCGATCAACCAGGCCCCCGGCGCGCTGATTCAGCTGCCGGCCGGGGCCCAGCTGTCCGAGGTGGTGAAAGCGCTGAACGCGCTGGGCGCCACGCCCCAGGATCTGCTGGCGATTTTGCAAGCGATGAAGAGCGCCGGCGCGATCACCGCCGAGCTGGAGGTGATTTAAATGTTGTACCCCCACGTTCACTTCGTTCTCTGCCCCCTGAGGGGGCGTTCAGTGCCCTTCGGGCGGCCGGGCGGGCGCTGAGATGTCCTTCAATCCTCTACCCCTGAGCACCCGCAGCAGCGCCGGCTCGGTCAGCGACAACCGCAGCATCGAGTCGCTGCGCGCGGCCGCCGCGCGCGACCCCAAGGCCAGCATCCGCGAGACCGCCAAGCAGTTCGAATCGCTGTTCATGCAGGAGGTCATGAAGAGCATGCGCGCCTCCACGCTGTCCTCCGGCATGCTGGAGAACTCGGCCACCCAGCTGGGCACCGAGATGCTGGACACCCAGTTCGCCGGCAAGATGACCGGCCTGCCCGGCGGCCTGACCGACGCGATCACGCGCCAGCTGCAGCGCCAGATGGGCGTGGCCGCCGAACCCGCCAAGCCGCTGCAGCCGCTGCCGGCGCTGGCCAAGAAGAACATCGCCCCCCATGTGCAGGGCTTCATCCAGAAGCACGACGACGCCGCCAAGGCCGCCGAGCAGCAGACCGGCATCCCGGCCAGCTTCATGATCGCCCAGGCCGCCCACGAGTCGGGTTGGGGCAAGCGCGAGATCACCGGCAAGGACGGCACGCCCTCCTTCAACGTCTTCGGCATCAAGGCCACCGCCGGCTGGACCGGCAAGGTCGCCGAGGTGCAAACTACCGAGTACATCAACGGCAAGCCGCAGAAGGTGATGGCCAAGTTCCGCGCCTACGACAGCTACGAGGACTCGTTCAAGGACTATGCACGCCTGATCGGCACCAACGCCCGCTACAAGGACGTGGTGGCCAAGGCCGACACCGCCGAAGGTTTCGCTCGCGGCCTGCAGAAGGCCGGCTACGCCACCGATCCCGACTACGCCAGCAAGCTGGCCCGTGTCATCAACACCACCGTGCGCGTGCAGCGCGCGCTGGCCTGATGCGCAGACCAGCGTAAGAAGAGAGCCAAGCCATGGGAACCTCCGCACTGTTATCGCTGGGCATGCGCGCCATGTTCGCCAACCAGGCCGCGCTGCAGACCATTGGCCAGAACATCGCCAATGCCAACACGCCCGGCTACTCGCGCCAGAGCGTCACGCTGACCACGCCCGAGGGCCAGTTCACCGGCTCGGGCTACTTCGGCAAGGGCGTCAATGTCCAGACCGTCACGCGCGCCCACAACGAGTTCCTCAGCAAGGAAGCGGCCGGCAGCAAGTCGGTGGCCTTCATGGACGCCACTCATGCCACCCAGCTGATCCAGCTGGAGAAGCTCTTCCCTCCGGGCGAGCGCGGTCTGGGCCAGGCGGCCAACCAGTTCCTCAATGCGATGGTCGACGTCTCCAGCCGGCCCTCCGATCTGTCGGCCCGCCAGGTGGTGCTGGGCCGGGCCAATGAGCTGGCCTCGCGCTTCGCCAGCACCGGCCAGCAGCTGGCCGATCTGCAGGCCGGCGTGGTCAGCGATCTGCGCGCCAATGTCGATGTCGTCAACCAGCTCAGCAAGCAGATCGCGGCGGCCAATGACCAGATCGCCCGTGCCAACGGCTCGGGCCACACCTCCAACGACCTGCTCGACAAGCGCGACCAGCTGATCTCCGAGCTGAGCCAGTATGTCAAGGTCAGCACCCTGCCCTCCAGCGACGGCACGGTCGGCGTCTTCATCGGTGGCGGCCAGCGCCTGGTGCTGGGCTCGCAGGCCCAGGATCTGTCGTTGACGCCCGATCCCTATGACGGCTCGCGCGTGCAGCTGAGCATCGACGAAGCCAACGGCGCCCGCGTGCTGGATGAGAGCAGCCTGACCGGCGGCTCGCTGAGCGCCTTGCTGAAATACCAGAACAAGGATTTGCAGGACGCCCGCAACCTAGTCGGCCAGATGGCCGTCGCGATGGCCGAGCGCGTCAACGGCCAGCAGAAGCTAGGCCTGGATCTGTCCGGTACGGCCGGCTCCAATATCTTCTCCTATGCCCAGCCGCGCGCGCTGCCCTCGAACACCAATGCGCGCAATCCGGACGGCAGCTTCGCGTCAACCCTGAGCCTGACCATCAAGGACGCGACCCTGCTGCGCGCCGAGTCCTATGTGCTGAAGGCCGACCCCAGTGGCGCGCCCGGCCAGTATGTGATGACGACCCGGCCTGGCGGCACCAGCGTCAGCCTCAGCGACACCCAGATTGAGCAGCAGTACGGCTTCACGATCACCGCCGGCGGCGCGCCGATGGGCCCGAACGACAGCTTCCTGCTGGAGCCGGTGGCCCAGGCCGCCGTCACGATGAAGCGCGAACTCGATGCCCCCAGCGGCATCGCCGCCGCCTCGCCGATCACCGCCGTGACCGGCACCGCCAATACCGGCACCGCCACCATCGCCTCGCTGTCGGTGGCCAACAGCAATTTCGCGCCGGCCCAGTACCCGGTGGCCATCGTGTTCCAGGGCGTCAACAACACGGACCCGAGCAAGCCGCCGGGCGTCGACTATGTGATGACGATGAACGACGGCACCATCGTCAACGGCACCTGGTATCCGGGCGAGGCGATGGGCAACTACCCACTGCCGGCCGGCGACTTCGGCTTCCGTCTCGCGCTCAACGGTGTGCCCAAGGCCGGCGACACCGTCAATATCGACCCCACCAAGTCGGTCGCCACCAACAACGGCAATGCCCAGGCCTTCCTCGGCCTGCAGAAGGAAGCCTTCATCGGCCGCGGCCAGAACGGCGTCGGCGCGACGCTGACCGACGCCTATGCCACCGCGATGTCCGATATCGGCTCGCGCGTGCAGGGCGCGGCCTATCTGTCCGAGGTCTCCACCAGCGTGGCCAGCAATGCCGAGTCGGTGCGCAGCAGCCAGGCCGGCGTCAACCTCGATGAGGAAGCCGCGCGGCTGATGCAATACCAGCAGGGCTACCAGGCCGCCGCCAAGGTGCTGCAGGCCGGCCAGACCATTTTTGACGAGTTGCTCAGGATCGCGGCGCGCTGAAACGCGCCCCGCCCCCTCTAGCCGTCCCTTTCGGAGAATCCAGCATGCGCGTCAGTACCGCCAATATGTTCGACAGCAGCATCTCGACGCTGCAGCGGCGCCAGCAAAGCATGCAGGAGAGCCAGCAGAAGCTGACCTCGGGCAAGCGCATCGAGTACGCCAGCGACGACCCCACCGGCGCGGCCCGCGCCGAGCGCGCGCTGTCCTCGATCGAGCGGGTCGATGCCAACCAGCGGGCGCTGGAGGCCAGCCGCAACAATATGTCGTTGGGCGAATCGGCGCTGGGCGATGCCAACGAGATCTTGCAGCAGATCCGCGAGGCCATGGTGGCCGCCGGCAATGCCACCTACAGCGATCCCGAGCGCGAAGGCCTGGCCAAGAAGATCACCGGGCTGCGCGACCAGCTGCTGTCGATTGCCAACCGCCCCGACGGCTCGGGCGGTTTCGTGTTCGCCGGCCAGGGCGCCGAAGGCGCACCCTTCATCGATGCGCCCGGTGGCGTGACTTACATCGGCACGCCTGGCTCGGTGCAAAGCGGCAATCTGGAACAGTACGCGATGAGCATCGACGGCCGCATGGCCTGGGAGCAGGCCCGCAGCGGCAATGGCAGCTTCGTCACTGCCGTGCAGCCCAACACCATTGACCCCACCAACCCGCCAGCCAAGAGCTGGATCGATGCCGGCCGCGTCAGCAACCCGGCCCTGCTGACGGGTTCGAGCTACCAGGTCCAGGTCAGCGGCAGCGGCGCCACGGCCACCTACTCGGTGCTGGATATCACCAATGGCACGACCGTCGCCACCGGCCCCTTCGCATCGGGCAAGACCATAGACTTCGACGGCATCAGCGTGACGCTGACCGGCCAGGCCGCCGACGGCGATATGTTCAGCATCGAGCCGTCCACGGTGGGCCTGGGCGTCTTCGATGTGCTGGACGGCACCATCGCCGAGCTGCGCACGCCGCTGCGCGGCGATACGCAGATCGCCCAGACGAATGCGATGCGGCTGCGCGACCTCGACTCGGTGATCGGCAATATGCAGAACATGCGCACCGAAGTCGGTGAGCGCCTGAACAATCTGGACGGCAGCCAGTCGCGCATGAGCTCGCTGAAGCTCTACAACCAGACCGAGCAATCGGCCGCCGAGGACCTGGACATGATCCAGGGCATTTCCGATTTCCAGAACCAGCAAGCCGGCTACGATGCGGCCCTGAAGACCTATGCCTCGGTGCAGCGCATGTCGCTGTTCCAGTACCTCAATCTCTGAGCCTCGATGACCACCAACTCCCACAGCATTCTCGGCAGCCTGGCCCTCGGCTACGCCCCCATGATCGACCGGCAGCGCATGGTCACCGCGACCCGGCTGACCGTCTTCCCGCTGCGCCCCGATGCCCGACTCGATGCCGGCGAGCTGCTCGCCGCAGTCGCCGAGGCCTGGCCCGCCGATGGCGGCCCGGCCGTGCTGAACGTGCTCAGCGAAAGCCTCTTGCAAGGCCTGCTGGCCAGCCCGCCCAGCGCCAACCTGATGCTGGAGCTGCCGGCCTTCATGGCCACCGACCCGGCCAACGCCGAGGCCTTGCTGGCGCTGAAGAAAAACGGCAACACCCTGCTGCTCAAGGGCCGGCCGCTCAACGAGCTGGCCACCGAGCTGCAGGCCTGCTTCAAGTACGTCGCGCTCGATCTGGAGGACCAGCGCGCCAATCCGGCCCCGGTCGGCGCCCTGCCCAAGCTGATCTCGGGCCTGCGCGGCGCCGAGGATGTCGAAGCCGGCTTCGCCAGCGGCGCGGTCGGCGTGCTGGGCTGGCCGCTGGACGGCGCCTATGACGCACCGGCCGGCAGCGCCAAGACCGAGATCCAGGCCGATCTGCAGGTCATCGTCCAGCTGATGAGCCAGGTCGACCAGGGCGAGGACATCGACAAGATGGAAGCCACGCTCAAGCGCGACCCCAGCCTGGCCTTCAAGCTCTTGCGCTATATGAACTCGGCGGCCTTCGGCCTGCCGGTCGAGGTGTCCTCGTTCCGCCACGCCATCATGCTGCTGGGCTTTGCCCGCCTGAAGCGCTGGCTGGCTCTGTTGCTGACGACGGCCAGCAAGGACCACAGCATGCGCCCGGTGATGTATGGCGCGCTGCGTCGCGGCCTGCTGCTGGAGGAGCTGTCCAAGGGCATGGGCGACGCCGAGGCGCGCGACGAGATGTTCATCTGCGGCCTGTTCTCACTGCTGGACCATATGCTCAAGCAGCCCTTCTCGCGCCTGTTGCAGTCGATCCCGGTGCCCGAGCGCGTGCGCCAGGCCCTGGTCGAGCAGACCGGCCCCTACAAGCCCTATCTGGATCTGGTGCAGGCGATCGAGTCCGAGTCGGTGTTCGACTACCGCCACGCCGCCGAGCAGCTGATGCTGGGCGCCGAGGAGATCAATCACGCGCTGCTGCGCGCGCTGGCCAAGGCCCGCCAGCTGGAGTGAGCGGCAGGCCTCGCTACACTGCGGGCGCCATGCCCACCTCGCCCGCCCAGCTCTCGCTCCTGCCCCAGGACCTGGCCGCCTTGCGCGGCCTGATGGGCCTGCTCAGCGACCCGGTGCTGGTGCTGGACGCCGAGCTGCGCGTGCTGGAGGCCAACACGCCGGCCCAGCAACACCTCGATGTCGTGATCGGCCACGGCCTGCAGGCCAGCCTGGGGGGCCGTCTGCACGACTGGCTGCGGCTGGCCAGCGCGGCCCAGGCGCAGGGCCGGCGCGCTCCGCCGACCCCGGCCCTGGCCCTGAACGGCGGCGGCCGCGCCCATCTGAGCCTGCTGGCCTTGCTGGCCGAAGAGGAAGATCCGGCCCGCTGGCTGCTGCACGCCCGGGTGCAGCAGGCCGTGGTGCCGCTCAGTCCACCGGTCAAGGCGCTGAAACGCCCGGCGGCGGCCGCGCCGGCGGCCGATCCACCAGGCACCGAGATCGGCGCGACCTGGGCCCGCGAGCTGGTGCACATCTTCTGGTCCTCGCCCTTCCCGGCCTATCTGCTCGACGGCCAGCAACGCCTGCAGGCCGCCAATGCGGCCTTCGCCGAGCTGTGCGGCCGCGAGCCCTCGGCCCTGCAGGGCCTGGCGCTGGCCGAGCTGCTGGCGCCGGGCGAGCGCGCCGGCCTGCGCCCGGCGCGTCCGAACCGGGCCCTGGCCCGCTCGCTGGCGCGCGCGGTGGCCATGCCCGACGAATTCCGATTGATAGACGGCAGCGGCCGCGAGCGCTGGATGCGCTGCACCCGGCACCGGCTCAGCGCCGCCGACGCGCCCGAGCTGAGCCTGAATGTGCTGCAGGACCGCACCGCCGAGCAGGCCGCCCGCGAGCAGGCCGAGCGTGCCCAGACCGAGATGGAGCAGTGGTTCGAGCTGAGCCCGCTGCCCATGGTGCTGTTCGACGAGAGCGGCCTGCTGCTGCGCACCAACAGCGCCTTTGCCGAGCTGAGCCTGGCCAATCCGGCCAGCCTGCACGAGGCCGCGCCGGCGCTGCAGCAGCTGCTGGCCTGGAGCGCCGGCCGCCCACTGCCCGAGCTGCTGCAGGCCCAGCAGACCCTGCAGACCCAGGCCATGCTGATCGACCCCTCGGGCCGCACCCGCTGGATGCAGGGCCGGCTGCGGCCGCTGAGCGGCTCGGCCACGCAGACGCAGCGCCGCTTCATGGCGGTGCTGGAAGACCGCAGCCTGGAGCAGGAGCGCGACCTGGCCCACCAGCAGCTCGACGCCTTGATGGACACCGCCGGCGTCGGCCTGGCCACCTTCCAGCAGGACGCCGGCTGGCTGCGCCCGCGCAGCGGCAGCAGCAGCAGCAGCGGCGAAGGCAGCAAGCGCAACAGCCTGGCCGGCCTGCAGGGCGTGGGCCGCGACATCGTCGAGCCCGATTCGCTGCCCGAGTTCGAGCGCCTGCAACGCGCGCTGAAGACCGGCGACCGGGTCGAGGTGCGCTATGCGGTGCGCCATCCCGAGCTGGGCCGGCGCTGGCTGCTGACCCGGGTCGAGCCCGGCAAACTGGCCTCGGGTCAGCGCACCACCTCGGTCGTGACCCTGGACGTGACGGCCCAGCAGCAAGCCGAGCGACGCAACGAACAGCTGCTGCGCGAGCTCTCCACCATCATGGACAGCTCGGGCGTCGGCATGGCCTATCTGCGCGGCGCCCAGCTGCTGCGCTGCAATGGCGGCTTCGAGCAGATGCTGGGCCTGGACAGCGGCACCGCGCCGGGCACACCGGTGGCGCGCCTGTTCGCGGCCCTGCCCAGCCTGGCCGAGCAGGTGCAGGACGCGCTGTCGGCGCTGGACGCCAGCCAGAGCTTCGAGGCCGAGTTCGTCCAGGTCGGTTCGGACCGCTGGCTGTCGCTGAGCCTGCGCAAGGTGCAGGGCCCGGCCGACGAGGCGGTGGCCGTGATCAGCGACATCAGCCGGCTCAAGGCCCAGCAGGCCCAGCTGGAAACCCTGGTGCAGGACCGCGAGCTGATGTTCAGCCTGTCCGATGTCGGCATGGCCATCCTGCGCCAGGGCAAGATCGCCCGCGCCAACGAGGCGCTGGCCAGCATGAGCGGCTACCGCATCGGCGAGCTCAACGGCCTGGACCACCGCGAGCTGTTCGACTCCGAATTCGACTACGAGCGCCAGAACCAGGCGATGCGCCAGGCGCTGGCCAGCAGCGGCCAGTGGCGCGGCGAGCGGCGCCTGCGCCGGCGCGACGGCGCGGGCCTGTGGATGCAGGTCAGCAAGCGGGTGATGCGGCCCGGCGCGCCGGACGAGGGTCTGATCGCGACCTATGTCAACGTCGACGACCGCTGGCGCGCCCAGCAGTCGCTGATGCTGCAGACCGAGCGCGAGCGCGCGGTGCTGGACTCGGTGCTGGTGGGCATCGTCACCGTCGGCCGCGGCGGGATCGAGTGGATGAACCGCTCGGCGCGGCGCATGTTCGGCGGCGACCTGATCGCCTTCGCCGGACAGCCGATGAGCATGGTGGCAACCCCTGACCCCGATCACCCCTTCCGCCAGACGCACTACCTCGACGAGCTGACCGAGGGCCAGGCCGAGACCTTCGAGTGCCGGCTGAAGGCACGCGACGGGCGCGAGTTCTGGGTGGTCGGCAATGCGGTCGTGACCGGCGCCGAGCACAGCGGCCGCCAGCTGACCTATGCGCTGCTGGACATCGAGCGACGCCGCCAGGCCGAGGCCCAGACCCTGCAGGCCCAGGTCTCGCTGCGCCGCATCATCGAGGCCGCGCCGCTGGCCATCAGCCTGCACGACGCCAAGACCCTGGCGGTCGAGCAGATCAACCAGGCGGCCGCCGCGCTGGCCGGCCGCAGTGAGGCCGAGCTGATCGGCGCCAGTCCCGAGATGATGTTCGGCGCCGATCAGGGAGCCATCATCCGCAGCGATATGGAGGCGGCGCTGCGCGTCGACGATGTGACGCAGCGCGAGTACCGCATCAGCCTGCGCGGCGAGTCGCGCGTCTGGGACGCCCGCTATCTGCACCTGGCCGATGTGGCCGATGCCGGTGGCCTCAGCGAGCCCGAGCAGCTGCTGCTGGTAGCCAGCGACGTGACCGAGCACCGCGCGGCCGAGGAGGCGCGTCTGGCCGCCGCGATCGCGCAGCGCGAGCTGCTGGTGCGCGAGGTGCATCACCGCATCAAGAACAATCTGCAAGGCGTGGCCGGCCTGCTGCAGCAGATCGCCTCGCGCCGCCCCGAGGTGGCCGGCGTGATCAGCGAGGCGGTCGGCCAGGTGCAGGCGATTGCCCAGGTCTACGGCCTGCAGGTCGGTTCGACCGGACCCTTGCGCGTGCGCAAGGTGGTCGAGGCCATCATCGGCTCGGTGCAGCGCATGTCGGGGCGCACGATCGCGCTCAGCATCGAAGGGCCGCTGGCCGAGGAGGTGCATCGCTGGGCCCTGCCCGAGGCCGAGTCCATCCCGATCGCCTTGACCCTCAACGAGCTGCTCAGCAATGCGATCAAGCACGGCAGCCAGCAGGCCCTACATTGCGCGCTGGTCTGCCAGGCCGAGCGGGTCAGCCTGCGCATCGTCAACGAAGGCCGCCTGCCCGAGGGCTTCAAGCTGGCCAATGTGCCCGGCGGCGTGTCCGGCCTGGGCCTGGTGCGGGCCCTGCTGCCGCGGCGCAGCGCCAAGCTGAGCCTGGAGCAGGCGGGCGATCAGGTGGTCTGTCAGGTCGATCTGCTGCCGCCCAGTGTCAACCTGATGGCGCCTTTGTGAGTTGAGTGACAATGCGTCAAACAGCGCGGTGCGCGGGCGGGGGGACTTCCTGGTGAGTTCGAAGGGCAAGATTCTTGTGGTCGACGATGACCGGCTGGTGCTGGCCACGCTGACCCATGGCCTGGCGCAGGCCGGCTACGAGGTCATCGACGCCGACAACGGTGACGACGCCATCCTGCTGGCCCGCGAGCACCGCCCCGACCTGGCCCTGCTGGACATCCGCATGGAAGGCATGAGCGGCTTCGATGTCGCCGCCTATCTGCGCGAATACCTGCAGCTGCCCTTCATGTTCCTGTCGGCCTTTGCCGACGAGGAGACGGTGGCCAAGGTCAAGGCGCTGGGCGCGGTGGCCTATCTGGTCAAGCCGCTGGACATCCATCAGATCGTGCCGGCCGTCGAGGCCGCATTCGCGAACCGGCCCGAGCGCAGCGCCGCGCCGCCGCGTCCGCTGCTGCCGCTTGAATCGGTGCTGGAGCAGGTCGTGCCGCTGGCGGTGGGCGTGCTGATGCACCGCTACTCGCTGTCGCGCCAGGAGGCGCTGGTGCGCCTGCAGAAGCTGGCCGACTCGGAAGGCCGCGCGCTGGCCGATTCGGCGCTGCGCCTGATCGAGGCGGTCGAGCTGCTGGCCTTGCCCGGCCGCTGAACGCTTACCGCGCCAGCGTGAAGTAGAAGCGCGCGCCCTGGCCGACCTCGGACTCGGCCCAGATCTCGCCGCCATGGCGGTGCACGATGCGGCGCACCGAGGCCAGGCCGACGCCGGTGCCCTGGAAATCGCTGGCGCTGTGCAGGCGCTGGAACACGCCGAACAGGCGCTCGGCGAAACGCATATCGAAGCCGGCGCCGTTGTCGGCCACCATATAGACCAGCTCGCCGCCCTGCTGCTGGCGCTCGAAGCTGATCTCGGTGTGCTCACATTTGCCGCTGTACTTCCAGGCATTGCTGAGCAGGTTCTCCAGCACCATGCGCAGCAGGGTCGGATCGCCCTGCACCAGCAGATCGGGCTGGATGCGCACCAGCGCGCGGCGCTCCGGCGCCGCCCGGCGCAGCTCCTCGACCACCAGCGCAGCCAGCTGCGACAGATTGACCGGCTGGCGCTGCAGCGGCTGGGCCGCCAGCTGGGTCAGCGACAGCAACGCATCGATCATGCTGTTCATGCGCGTGGCCGCGCCCATCACGCGGTCCAGATGGTCGTTGCCGATGCGGTCCAGCAGGCGGCCGTAGTCCTCCTTCAGGATGCGGGCGAAGCCCTCGACCACCCGCAAGGGCGCACGCAGATCATGCGAGACCGTGTAGCTGAACGATTCATGCTCGGCCCGTGCGACCTCGGCCGCCTCGACCGCCAGGGTGGCCGGCACGGTGTCCAGCGCGCCCTGCGGCCACAGGCTCAGCAGGCTCATGCCGGCATGACCTGGCACCGGCGACAGGCACAGCCACCAGGGCCCGCAGGCCAGGCCGGTGGCCGCGCCGGGCGCCAGCGCGGTCTCGCGGATTTCGGCCGGCAGACCGTCCAGACAGGCCAGCCAGGGCTGGCCGCGCAGTTGCTCGGCCGGCCGCCCCATCAGCTGCGCCGCCGCACCATTCAGATCCGCCAGCTGCGGGCTCTGGCCGGCCGGTCCGCGCAGCAGCCAGGCCGGGCCCGGCAGCGATTGAATCCAGCCGGTGTCGAAGACCTCGCGCGGCGCCGGCGCGGCCAGCAGGCCGGCGGCCTGCTGGTCCTGCAGTACCGGTGAACTTCGCGGCGAGTTCTGCGGCGAACTCAGCGGCCGCGCCGTGCCGATATGCCCGGCAAAGCGGCCCTGCCCGTCCAGGCAGACCTGGGCCCGCAAGAGCCAGCGGCCCGAGAACTGCGCGGCCGCGCCGCTCTCCAGCCGCGCGCAGACCTCGACATCGTTGAACGGCGCCTCTTCCTGCAGGCGCTGCAGCAGGCTGGCATGGCCCTCGCCTTCGGTCAGCACGAAACGCTCCCACAGGGTTTCGGTCGCGGCCGCGCCCACCCAGCTGGAGGCCGGCGCCGCCTGCGGCGCGCGCCAGCGCACCAGATGGTGCTGCGCATCGGTCTGCCACTGCCAGTCGCTCTGCAGCTGCGAGAGCAGCTGGGCCTGGCTGCGCGCCTCGCGCAGCGCCTCGCCCAGGCGCTGGCGGGTCAGCCGCACCCCGATATGCCAGCCCAGGGCCGCCACCGTGAGCAGCAGCAGGCCCAGCGCCAGCGCGCCACCGAGCAGCAGCCAGGACTGGCCCTGGCTGGGCGCATCGGGCCAGGCCAGCCAGGCCAGCAGCAGCAAGGCCGCCAGTGCGGCGGCACCCATCCATGGCCAGCGGCGCGAGGCGGAGCGAGCGTCACTGAGGCTGTTCATGCGCTGCATTGTATGTAGGCGCCCGAGGGGCAAGATCGCCACCAAACAACACTCAAGTCCGCCCGTCCGAGGTCGATAACCGACGCAGGATCCGTCGAGCCCTGCCCCGCGCCGGCCCTGCAATCAGCGCGCCACCAATGACAGCCAGCATGAAACCGCCGCCGCCCCACCATGAGCTTGCTTGAGGCCGACACCGACGACGTCGACGCCCAACCGGGCTGGCCCGCGCTGCTGCCAGCGGGCGATGTCCAGGCCCTGACCGACCAGCTGCCGATCGGCCTGCTGGTGCTGGAGACCGGCCAGGGCCGGCTGCTGCACATCAATCGCGAGGCCGAGCGCCTGCTGGGGCTGCGCCGTGGCCAGGTGCTGGGCCGGCCCGCCGCACAGGCGCTGCCGGCCGCGCTGGCCGAGCTGTGCCAGGCCGCGCGCTGGCGCGCGCTGGAGAACGGCCACCATGCACCGCGCGAGGGCCTGCGCCTGAACACGCCACTGGGCCCGCGCTGGCTGCAGTTGCAGCGCAGCCTGATCGCCTGGTCGGGGCTGCGCCGGCCGGCCGGCGTGCTGAGCCTGCAGGACGGCAGCCAGCAGCGCCAGCTCGAGCGCGCGCTGCAGGAGAGCGACACGCGCTTTCGCGAGGTCACCGAGGCCGTCAGCGAATGCCTGTTCGTCACGACACCGGACTGGGACCGGCTGCACTTCAGCTCGCCGCTGCTGCTGGACCTCTTGGGGCTCAGCACGGTGGACCTGAGCCAGGGCCCGCGGCTGTTCGAGCAGCGCATCCATCCCGAGGACCGGGCCTTGTATGCGCGCCGCCTGCCGGCCCAGGCCCAGGGCGAGGCCAGCGATATGGTGCTGCGCATCCAGCATCCGGCCAAGGGCCTGCGCTGGCTGCGGCTGCGCTGCCGCCCGCAGCGCCACCCCAACGGCCAGGACCTGGTCTACGGCATCCTGGCCGACATCAGCGACGAGCACCAGCGCCATCGCGAGCTGGCCCAGGCGCGCGATCAGGCCGAGGCCGCCAGCCTGGCCAAGAGCGAGTTCATGGCCAATATGAGCCACGAGATCCGCACGCCGCTCAACGGCATGCTGGGCATGACCGAGCTGCTGCTGGGCACCGAACTCAAGCCGGCCCAGCGTGTCTATGCCGATGCGGCGCTGCGCTCGGGCCAGGACCTGCTGCGCCTGGTCGACGGCGTGCTGGACTTCGCCAGCGCCCAGGCCGGCCGGCTCGACATCGACAGCCTGCCCTTCGACCCGGCGCAGCTGGCGCGCGACTGCCTGCTGCCCTTCGAGGCGCAGGCCAGTGCCAAGGGTCTGCAGCTGAGCCTGGACGACAGCCTGAAAGAGCCGGTCGGGCTGCCCGCCCTGGTGCTGGGCGATGCCGGCCGGATCCGCCAGGTGCTCGACGAGCTCTTGATCAACGCGCTCAAGTTCACCGGCAGCGGCTGGGTCAGGCTGGGTCTGGCGCTGCGGGACGGGCGGCTGTGCTGGAGCGTCAGCGACTCCGGCGTCGGCATGAGCGCGGCCGCGCTGCCGGCCATGCTCAAGCCCTTCACCCAGGCCGATGCCAGCCTGGCCCGCCCGCATGGCGGCACCGGCCTGGGCCTGGCGATGGCCGCCGAGCTGGCCCGGCTGATGGGGGCCGAGCTGCTGGCCGACAGCAGCCCCGGCCTGGGCTCGCGCTTCACGCTGAGCCTGCCGCTGCGGCTGCCGCCGGACAGCAGCGGCCAGCCCGGCGCGCTGGTGCTGGTGGTCGAGGACAACCCGGTCAACCAGCAGGTCAGCGCCGAGATGCTGGCCCGGCTGGGCTGCCGGGTGCAGGTCTGCGCCGACGCGGCCAGCGGCCTGCAAGCCTTGTGCGAACAGCGATTCGATCTGGTGATGATGGACATCCACATGCCGGGCATGGACGGCATGCAGGCGCTGAGCCTGTTTCGGCGCGGTGCCAGCGAGAATCACGCTTTCGTCAGTCCGCCCTCCACCCCGGTGGTCGCGGTCACCGCCAATGCGCTCGAGGGCGATGAGCAGAAGCTGCGCCACCATGGTTTTGATGACTATTTGCCCAAACCCTTCCGACTCGGCCAGTTGCAGGACATGCTGGTCCGTCGTCTCCCGAATGACAATAGGGTCCAGCAGGACGCCGCGCCGACCGAGCCCAAGGACCCACTGATGCCGCGCGATGGAAGCACCATGTCAACTCAGAGCCCCGCCACTCCCGCCACGCCCATCCTCGACCCGCAGGCCATCGCCCGGCTGCGCGAGCTCGACCCGGGCGGCGGCAACAAGCTGCTGGAGCGTGTCATCGCCGCCTTCCTGAAGTCGCTGGAGCGGCTGCTGCCCGAACTCGGCCAGGCGCGCGCGCACCCCGAGAAGGGCCTGGACCTGGCGGCGGTGCGCCATGTCACCCACACCCTAAAATCATCCTCGGCCAGTCTCGGGGCGCTCAAGCTCTCCAAGCTCTGTGCCGATATCGAAACCATGGCGCGCAACGGTCAAACAGAAGGTTTGGACATCTTGCTGGACGGCATGCATGATGAAGTGGCGCGTGTGCGTGGGGCTTTGAACGAGTTATTGGCGAACCCTTGATGAATGCCGTGAGTCAAAACCTGGATGATGACCTGCCCGAGCAGCCGCGCGTGCTGCTGGTGGACGACGACGAGGTCAATCTCTTGCTGACCGCCATCGCTCTGCGCGAGCGCGGCTTTGACATCACCGAGGCCACCGGCGGCGAGCAGGCGCTGCGCATGATGGCCGAGTGGAGCCCCGACGTGATCGTGCTCGACGCGATGATGCCCGAGCTCGACGGTTTCGACACCTGCCGCCGCCTGCGCGAGATGCCGGGCTTCGAGTCGACCCCGGTGCTGATGCTGACCGGCCTGGACGACGAGGCCTCGATCAACCGCGCCTACCAGGTCGGCGCCACCGATTTCTTCGTCAAGTCGCCGCAGTGGAGCCTGCTGGCCGGGCGGCTGCGCTATCTCCTGCGCAGCTCCCGCACCCGCATCGAGCTGGAGCGCAGCAAGGCGCGGCTGGCGCGCGCGCAAGACCTGGCACGCATGGGCAGCTTCGAGTGGCACCGCGGCTCGGGCGGCTTTGTGCTGGCGGCCGAGGCGCTGCGGGTGTTCGGCCTGGGCAATCACGAGGCGCTTGACTTCATCGGCGCGATGCGCATGGTGCCGCGCGAGGAGCGCAAGCTCTTCCTGCACCTGCTGCGCGATGTGATCGCGCACAACTCGGTGCTGGTGACCGATCTGTCGGTGACGCTGCTGGACGGGCGCCAGCGCGTCATCCATATCGAGGCCGAGCCCGAGTTCAACGAGCATGGCAATGCCAGCGGCTATACCGGCGTGCTGCAGGACGTGACCGACCGCCGCATGGCCGAGGACCGGATCCGCCAGCTGGCCAATTTCGACGCACTGACCGGCCTGCCGAACCGCCGCCAGCTGATCTGGCGCACCGAACGCGCGATCGAGCAGGCGCGCCGCATGGGCCATGAGGTGGGTCTGCTGCTGATCGATCTGGACCGCTTCAAGGTCATCAACGACACCCTCGGACACGCCGCCGGCGACGAGCTGCTGATCGAGGTGGGCCGGCGCCTGCGCGGCTGCGTGCGGCACTCCGACCAGGTCATCGAGGGCATGCTGGAGTCGGTCGGCGGGCGCTCGCACCGCACGCTGGAGGCCGTCGGCCGCCTGGGCGGCGACGAGTTCGTCGCGCTGCTGCCCGAGGTGGTCGACGAGCGCGATGCCGAGCGGGTTGCGCAGCGGGTGCTGGAGGCCTTGCGCGAGCCCATCTTCATCGCCGGCCAGGAATGTTTTGTCACCGCCAGCGTCGGCATCGCGATCTACCCGCGCGACGGCCTGACGATGGCCGATCTGCTGCGCAACTCGGACGTCGCGATGTATGCGGTCAAGAGCCAGGGCCGCAATGCCTCGGCGCTGTACACGCCCCAGCTCTCGGGCCGCGGCCGCGAGAACCTGGAGCTGGAGAGCGCGCTGCACAAGGCCATCGAGCGCGGCGAACTGGTGCTGCACTACCAGCCCAAGATCGATGTGCGCGCAGCCCGCATGGTCGGCGCCGAGGCGCTGATGCGCTGGCAGCGCGGCAATGTGCTGGTGCCGCCGGGCGACTTCATCCCGCTGGCCGAGGAGACCGGGCTGATCGTGCCGCTGTCCGAATGGGCGCTGCGCGAGGCGGCCCGCCAGGCCAAGGTCTGGCAGCTGAATTTCGGCTTCTCGGACTCGATCGCGGTGAACCTGCCGAACCGGCTGTTCGAGCGCTCGGACCTGGTCGAGCACATCCACCAGTGCGTCAGCGCCTACGGCATCCCGCACCGCGCGATCCAGCTGGAGATCACCGAGACCGGGCTGATGAAGGATCTGCAGAACGTGATCCCGGCCCTGCACCGGCTCAACGAGGTCGGCGTCGAGATTTCGATCGATGACTTCGGCACCGGCTATTCCTCGCTGGCCTATCTGACCACCTTGCCGATCTCCGAGGTCAAGATCGACCGCAGCTTTGTGCGCGATCTGGGCATCACGCCGCAGAGCTCGGCCGTGGTCACCGCCATCATCGCGCTGGCCCGCTCGCTGGGCCTGCGGGTGATCGCCGAGGGCGTCGAGACCCTGCGCCAGATGGAGGTGCTGCATCGCCTGGGCTGCTCGGTGATGCAGGGCTTTCTGTTCAGCAAGCCGCTGCCGCCCGATGATCTGGAGCGCTGGCTGGCCCAGACCGTGCTGCCGCGCAAGGCACCGTGGATCGCCCAGGCCAGCGCCGAGTTCGGCGCCGAGGCCCAGGCCGCCGCGCGGCCCACCGGCGGCCTGCTGCGCTGAGCGAGTCGCCCGCCATGGACGAGCGACGCCCTAGCCCACCGCGCGCGGCCAGCGCCACCCTGCCTCCGGCCCAGGTGGCCAAGGCGGCGCTGCACCGGCTGGCGCTGTCCAAGCAGGAACCGACGCCGGAGAACTACGCGGCCGCCTATGCCGCCGAGTCGGGCGCCGCGCCGCCGGCTGCGGCCGAGGCCCTGCCCGAGCGGGTCCAGGCCTTGATGAACAAGCTGATGGCCATCGGCGTGGCCGACGCGCAGAGCCGGCTGGACATCAACAAGCTCTTGCGCGAGTCGCGCTGGGACGAGGCCTTGCGCCGGCTCGAGAAGCTGCAGCAAAGCGAGGGGCCCGGCGCCCAGGCCGAGGCCATGGCCGCGCTGATGGAGCGCATGGTGCGCGGCCTGGAGCGCGGCGGCCGGCAGTGGACGGTGGCGCGCAAGAAGGACGGGCTGCAGCGCGTGCTGGCCAGCAACCGCAGCGACCCGCAGCGCCTGCTGGCGCGCCTGCAGCAGCTGGTGCGCAGCTGGGACTCCGATGTCGCCGACGCCAGCATAGACACCCAGTTCGATGCCGGGGACGAGGAAGAACCGGGCGGCACGCCCAGCCAGTTCTTCACCGACAGCGAGTTCGGCACCGATCTGGACGCCGCAGCGCCCGCGCCTGCCGCGCCCGCCGCCAACAACAGCGCCGCGCTGCAGGCCTGGGGCGCGATCGGCGGCAGCCTGCAGGGCACGGTCGAGCATGCGCTGCGCCTGCCCGAATCCGATGACGCGATGATCGGCGAGCTGCTGGGCCAGCTGCAGGCCGCCCAGCTGGAGCTCAGCATCCATGGTGCCGATGCCTCGCGCGCCGAAGCGATGGAGGCCTTGTGCGTGCGTGCGCGCCGCCTGCTGGACCACCGCCACCATGTGTTCGGCGCGCTTGGCGGCCTGTGCCGCGAGCTCAGCGCCAGCCTGGTGGAGCTGGCCGAGGACGACTCCTGGGCCCATGGCCAGTGCGAGGCGATGAACAACACCCTGGAGCTGGG
The DNA here is from genome assembly GCF_027498415.2 of Paucibacter sp. M5-1. Classification (NCBI taxonomy): domain Bacteria; kingdom Pseudomonadati; phylum Pseudomonadota; class Betaproteobacteria; order Burkholderiales; family Sphaerotilaceae; genus Roseateles; species Paucibacter sp. M5-1. Next base: position 5,503,183 of record NZ_JAPZLM020000001.1, on the reverse strand, counting down.
TTTGTCGGCGCGCGGCGTGCGCTCGGTGGCCGAGATGCTCAGCGGCACGCGCGAGCGCCAGCGCGCGCTGCGCGAGGAGCGCGGCCGGGCCCGCGATTCGCTGAAGTCGCTGATCCACAAGATGCTGGCCGAGCTCGGCGAGCTGGGTGAGCACACCGACCGCTTCCAGCACAGCGTGGGCCGCTATGCCGATGTGATCGAGAAGGCCGACAGCCTGGAAAGCCTGGCCGGCGTGGTGCGCGAGATGGTGGAGGAAAGCCGCAGTGTGCAGTCGCTGGTGCAGCAGACCCAGGCGCGGCTGAGCGCCGAGCACGACAAGGCCAGCAGTCTCAGCAAGCGGGTCAACGAGCTGGAGAGCGAGCTCAAGCGCCTGTCCGACGAGGTGCAGACCGACCAGCTGACCCAGATCGCCAACCGCCGCGGCCTGATCGCCGCCTTCGGCATCGAGCAGGCCAAGCTGGAGCGCCAGTCCGATCAGGAACCCAGCCAGCTGGCCCTGGCCCTGCTGGACATCGACAACTTCAAGAAGCTCAACGACTCGCTGGGCCACGCCGCCGGCGATATGGCGCTGAAGTCACTGGCCGAGCGCGTCTCGGCCTCGCTGCGCCCCGGCGATATGGTGGCCCGCTACGGCGGCGAGGAGTTCGTGCTGATGCTGCCCAACACCCCGCTGGACGAGGCCCAGCAGGTGCTGACCCGGCTGCAGCGCGCGCTGTCGATGGCGCTCTTCATGCACGAAGGCAAGGACGTCTTCGTCACCTTCTCCGCCGGCGTCACCCCCTACCGCCCCGGCGAAACCCTGGAAGCCGCGCTCGACCGCGCCGATGTGGCGCTGTATGAGGCCAAGCACACGGGGAAGAACAAGGCGTGTGTGGCGCCGTGAGGCGCGACGGTGGACCCGAAGTCGGTCCGCACAGAAGCTTCTGATATCTCCATCTGAATCAAGCCGAGGCGCGCAGCAGCTCGGCTTGAGTTCAGGCTCAGGCCTCGCAAGCCGCCTCGACGTTCATCCACATCGGTTCGAACACATGGCCATCGAGGTCCTCGAAGGTACGGGTGTAGATGAAGCCCAGGTCCTGGCGCTCGCGGACATCGGCCTTGCCGCCGGCGGCCGCTGCCGCCTCGGTGATGCCATCGACCTCTTCGCGGCTGCCATACGGCAGGGCGATCAGCACGCCGCTGGTCTTCTGCGCGTCGGCAATCGGCTTGGTCGCGAAGGCGGCAAAGCGCTCATGCGTCAGCAACTGGAAGGTCAGGCCCTCCGACCAGACCATCGCGGACGCCTTGTCATCGCTGAACTGTTCATTCTTCTCGCAGCCGATGGCCTGATAGAACTTGGTCGCGGCGGCCAGATCCTTCACCGGCAGACTCATATAGATCATCTTCGACATTGTTTTTCTCCTAGAGGACGAAGCCTTGATCGGCTTCTGATGAGACGACAAGCTGGAAGGACAGAAATCGACAAGGCAGGCGACCCTCTTTTTTCTTCCTAGCCCGCCAAAGTTACCCTGCTCTCATCTGCTTGCCAAAGGTCACACCACCCGTCGTATAGCGCCTCGGAGAAACCCTGAAAGCCGCGCTCGACTGCGCCGATGTGCGCTGTACGAGGCCAAGCACACGGGGAAGAACAAGGCGTGTGTGGCGCCATGAGGTGATGGTCAGAGTGGGGTACGGATGGCGGTTCAAGGCTGGTCTGAGTCATTCGCGGCCCAGTGGTTAAACGACAGCGCCCACGCCGACCGGTCATTGATGGTCGCTGGCTCTCACCGGCTGCTTCACTCCCGGAAACGGTCGCTCGACGCGGCTCGAGTACTCGTGCAGGCACGAACGACTGCTCTCGCCCGTTGCGACAGGCGCATCACGCCCCGTTGAGGCCACCGGCCCGCGCGTCGGAGGCGTCAGCAAAGTGCCCAAAGCCGAAGTTCATCGAATCTCAGCACCAGGCTGATCTCAGTCTTTCGCGGTCCGGTGCCTGGGCGACCGCTTCTGTCCATAGCAGTCGCCCCGACAGAGTTCCTGCAGCCCTGATCCTCATCTGCAAGCGGTCAATTGGCCAGCGTCCGCTTTCAGCCCGGAAAACGGATGCGTTTGACGAAGCTGATCCAAAAGCTGCGGCGACTTCAACGCAGCCAGGTTCAGCCAACCAAGTTCTAAGCTAAGCGCCATGCGGCTGACTTCCCCCTCTGGTGCGACAGACGGATCACGCTTGTGCCTCTCCAATGCCCAATGCCGCCCCGAAGTGGTTTTCCACTAAGCAATTCAGCTAGAAATGCAGCTCAGAATCTAGGTGAGGATTTTGCCTGTCGCCCCAAACCCCTCAAAAGACCCGAAGGGCTCGGAGCGTCAAAGTGCCCGCCGACGACGTGCCAACAGGACGCCGGTCAAGCCCAGCAGTGTCAAAGCCCAGGTTTGTGGCTCCGGCACCGCAGCGGACACATCTCCGGGGCGTACAGCCAGGGCATAAAAATCTTTGTACATATCGCCTAGGTTCTGGCTGCCGCCGTAGGTACTGAAGTACCACGCGACATCGTAATTCGGCGCGTACTCCGTACCGGACCAGTAGTCGTAGGCCTGCAGATTCTGGAAATCACCGGTATTGCTCAGGCCCGAGCCCTCTTGGGGGGTGCCTGTGCCCGGTGCGACGAAGCTCTTGTTCCCCAGGCTCTGGAAAAACAGGTGCGCCATCTCACTGCCGGTGGCTACGCTGCTGTCGGGGTTGAGGCCGCAATCGGTGCCACCGCGGAAGCTAAAGTTGCAGCCGTCGCTCCCCTTGTCGACAGTCGTCGGCAAACGCCAGCCGCTCAGGCCGAAGCGGTCCTGCTTGGCCCAGGCATCGGCCGTACCCCAGTTCATGGTGTTGGTGCTACCGGCACGCAACCAGGTGATGTTGAGGGCGGTATCGTAGAAGGCATCTGTCGTGCCATCTTTGTCGATGTCGCGCGCTTGCAGCGTGGTTTGCCAGCTACCTTGGCCCGGCACGCCAGCGGCATGCGCCGCGCCCACAAGAGTCAATGCGCCTAGCAGCGCGGCCGTCTTGAAGGTCTTCGTCGTCAATTTACGCAACGTCTTCTCCCTGGATGAATGGCATTGAAGGCGCCGTGTGCTTGCTTCACCAGAACGCCTAGCAAGCACCGGCGGCGGCCGGAGCGTAGCTGTCGCCACAACGAAAGCCTCCCCCCATTTGAGGGGTTAGCGAGCCTCCGTCTCGCAAGCGTCTACGAGGGAGCACGAACGGGATCGGGATCTATCGTCTGTTCTTGAGCGTTCACAGGCGTGCGCTCGCAAGTTCTGTGGGCTTTCGCAGGCGAGAGGGTGAATGTCCGCAATGGGCACGAAGCAGCCATCGACGACGAAAGCGCCAGCGGCTCCTCTGGGTCGAGAGCACCTGTTCGACCTTCTGAGCAGCAGACATTCGCGGAAGTTTGAGGCGGTGATCGGCAGCCAGGCCTTTTGGACAGCTGCTCCACCCCCGGCAGCGGTCATCGCTGCCGGTACGAGGCCACGCAACCCGATGACGGCTTCCTGTCCATGACCGTGAACTTGGCGATCTGCCGCGGAAGGCCGCAACCGCTGCGGAACCGCCGGTCGTTGTAGCAACGGCAGTTCAAGGCTGATTGCGTCTGGTCAGGATCGGCAGGTGAACGTCAGCCGGGTCTGGTACTGGCCTTTCGGAGGTGAGCGAGCCCGATGGCCGTTGCACATCCCTGACCGGTCACTCATAGCGCCTCGTCAGGGTTGTGGCCCGCGAGTGAGTCCTATTGCCCAGGGCGTCGGGCAGAACCCGACCCATCAGCGACATCCGCTGCGCAAGCCCATCCGGTCGACCCCGTAAAGCTGTCCGAAGAACCTCAGCGCCTGCTCACCGATCTGGTGGTGGGTGGTTTGCAGCAGGCCGGGAGCAAGTCTCATCGGTATTGCTAATAGCAATGATTCGCGTTTATATTCCTGGTTTTGCAGAAACAAACCAGAAACATGGCCGCCTTCAGTCGCAACCTCATCGTCCTCGCAGCATTCGCTGCCATCTGCCCAGAGATCACCGCGGCTGAAGCTCCGTCTATTGCTGCTGAGGACGGTTCACGCGCCGCAGTGAACACCGCCCCCCGGGTGGAGGTTAGCGGGACGCGCTCGCGCAAGGCGACGGCGGGTAGTCGCATGGAACTGGCGGTGCAAGAAATTCCCCAGGCCATCTCCGTCATTGATGAGTCGACCCTGCGTGACATCGCGCCGCGTGTGCTGGATGAGGTGGCCGACTATGTGGCTGGTGTCGACCGTGAGGCGGTCCAGGGCAACCCCTACGGCATCAGCTTCTACATCCGCGGTTTCAACACGGCCGGCAACGCGACGACGATCAACGGCTTCCGCGACTACGGCTTCAACACCCCGCAGAATGCCGTGAACATCGAGCGCATCGAGTTTCTGAAGGGGCCGGCGTCCGTACTCTACGGTGGCGGCGGGGCGCTGTCGGGACTGGTCAACATCGTCACCAAGCAACCGCTGACGACAGCCCAGCACCGGATCGAAGCCGCCGCCGGCAGCTTTGGCTATCGAAACCTCACCCTTGACAGCACCGGCCCGGTCGACCAAGCGGCGCGCGTGCGATATCGCCTCACCGCCGCAGTGGAGCAGGACGGCAACTTTGTCGACAACACCTCGCAGAGAAGCCGCTTCCTCAGCCCCGTCTTCTCGTTCGACGTCGGCACGGCCACCACGCTGGATGTCGAGCTCATCGCACAGGACGTCGACCGACCGGGCCGCGAGCCTTACTTCATGCGCTTTCCCGACTTTCTGCGCATCCCCGTCACCACTCAACTCGGCGACCCCGCGCATCCCGACGGCGACGGCGGCTCGCTGACGCGCTACAGCGGCCGCGCGGAACTCCGGCACCGTTTCGCATCCGGTCTGCAACTGCGCCAGGCTGTCTACGCCAACAAGGTGCACAGCGACGACTCCACGATCCAGCCGACCAGCTACAACGCCAGCACGGGCGTGCTCAGCCGTCGCGTGCGCGCCGTCGACGAGTACCAGCGCGAGCGCTACTCGCAAACCGAGCTATCCGGCGAAGGTCGCACGGGGCCGATCCGCCACAAATGGCTGGTCGGTCTGGAGCTCGGCCGGCAGGAAACTGGCTACGCCTTCACCGTAGCGCCGTTCTCGCCGGTCAACATCTTCAACCCGCAGCCCGGCGAACGTCAGGGGCCGTTGACCGTGCCCTTCCCGGCCTCCGACAGCAAGGCCAAGACCGAGGCGCTCTATGTGCAGGACCTGATGACCCTCGGTGGCGGCTTCAAGGCCATGGTCGGCGCCCGCTGGGACCGGCTCGAATCGACCAGCGGAGACCGCGGCACCTCGCCCAAGCCGCAGACGGACACCGAGTTGTCGCCGCGGCTCGGCCTCATCTACGAGACGTCACCGCGCGACGCCTTCTATTTGAGCTGGAACCGCTCATTCCGCCCGAACCTCGGTCTTGATGCCGGCGGCGCGGCGTTCAAGCCACAGCATGGTCGCCAGATGGAGCTGGGCTGGAAGGGCGAGCCCGTCGATCGCCTGCAAACGACGGTGGCAGTCTTCGAATACCAGCGAGAGAACGTGCTGACCACGGATCCGAGCAACCCGGAGCGCCGCATCACCGTCGGCAGGCAGCGCAGCCGCGGCCTGGAGTTGGAAGCTGCGGGCCAGCTGCTGCCCGGCTGGCGCGTCATTGCATCCTACGGCTATCTCGACGCCAGCATTACCCGCGACAACGTGTTGCCTGTGGGCGACCAGCTGACCGGCGCGCCACGCCACACGGTCGGCCTGTTCAACCGCGTCGACCTCGGCGTGCGCGGCCTGTCTGCAACGCTGGGCCTGAGCCACGCTAGCGCTCGTCCCTCGGGCATTCCCAATGATCCGGCCGGCCCTCTCACCGCGGCCGACGTCGAACTGCCGGCCTACACCAAGGTGGACGCAGGACTTGTCTATGAGTACGGGGCCTTCGAAGGCCGCCTGATCGGCCGCAACCTCACCAACGAGCGCATCTACGACGGCTACATCTCCACCTTTCAGCCGCGCGCACCGCGCTCCTGGGAGCTGCGCCTAGCCTGGCGCCACTGAGGAACTGACGCGCCATGCGCACCCGACCCTGGTTCCGCGTCCACAGCTTTGCCGGCGTGGTGACGGGGCTGCTGCTGTTCATCGTCTGCTGGACGGGCACGTTCGCGACCGTCTCTCACGAGATCGATTGGTTGCTCACTCCGGCCGTGCGCGCTGAACCGGCAGCGAGCTTCGACCCGGACGCCGCCGAGCGCGCCGCGCTGCAGGCGCAGCCAGCCGGCAAGTTGCTGTGGATGGCTTGGCCGCTCCACGCCGGCTTCGCCGTCGACGTGGTGCTGAAGACACCGTCTTCGCCGATGTGGCGTGCCTATGTGGACCCGGCCAGCTTGCAGCCTCAGGGCGGCAACACCTACTTCAACGTGCAGCGCTTCTTCCGCAGCCTGCACATGTCGCTGTTCCTGAAGTTCGGCATCGGCATCTACATCGTCGGCGCCGCGGGCGTCGTGCTGCTGCTCTCGGCTGTCACGCCGCTCGTATTCTTCAAGCGCTGGTGGACGAAGTTCTTGCGCTTCCATCCGAGGGGCGGCGCCCGCGCCGTCACCAGCGAGGCCCACAAGCTCGCCGGCCTGTGGAGCCTGTGGTTCGTGCTGCTGATTGCGGTGACCGGCATCTGGTACATGGCCGAGCAGTTGCTGATCGACGTCGCCGACGCGAAGTTCATCTATCCGCCGCCGCCGGCCTTCTCCGGACCCGCTGAACCCCGGCTGCCCTTGGCGACCTTCGTGCAAGCAGCGCAAGCGGCTGCCCCGGCGCTCGACATACGCACAATCGGTCGCGCCGGTAATGGCCTCGTCTACGTCAACGGCCAGGCCGGTGACCTGCTGGTGCGCGACCGCGCCACGACCCTGTTCTTCGAGCCGACGACCGCCCGCATCGTGGAAGCGCGGCAGGCCGGCGACCAGGGCCTGGCGGGCCGCTGGGTCGAGGCTGTCGACCTGTTGCACTTCGGCACGCTTGCCGGCCTGCCGACCAAGCTGCTCTGGTTCTTTTTCGGGCTCGCGCTGTCTGGCCTTTGCCTCACGGGCGCCTATCTGCATGCCGCGCGCCTCGCTGCGGCCGGTGCCGACAAGGCCCGCTGGCGCGCCGTGGGGCCGGCCACACTCGCTACGCTGGTGCTGCTGGGGTGGACGGTGCAGGGCGGGCTGGCGGAAGCCCGCCGCTTCGGCCCGGTCGTGAGCGGTCATCCGACCTTCCCCGAACTGCCGTTCTCCGTCCTTGCCTTCCTCGCCGGCTGGGTCGCCGCGACGCTGGGATTGCTCGCGCTATGGAGCTTCATGGTGTCCCGGCGGGGCCCAGCATCGCTTCCAACGTCCTCCTTGCCTTCGCCGCGGCGCGAGGTCGCAACTCCAGCCCAAGCGGATCTTTAGCTGCCAAGCCTGCCGGCCACGAATCACCAGATAACCACAACCTTAGAGAGAATCTCAGTGCATCCAGTCCTCACGCCGTCCGCCCGGGCGGCACTCGCTTTGATCGCTACCTTGTCGCTGGCCACCCCGCGGGCGACCGCACAAACCGAGGCGCCCGCCACCGCGGCGGACAACACCCTGCCAGTCGTGAAGATTCGCGTAGCGGCCAGCGCTGGCGAGCGTCCGCCCGCACAGGTTGAGGTAACGCGCTCGGGCGCTGCCGTGTTGGACACGCCGCAGACCATCAACGTCATCTCGGCCGAAACAGCCCAGCTGCAGGGTGCCCAGACCATCGGCGACGTGGTGCGCAACAGCGCCAGCGCGCGGCCGTCCAACTATTTCGGCACCTACGAGTCGGTCTACACGCGCGGCTTCTGGATGACCACGACCAGCAACTACCTGCGCAATGGCTACCGCTGGGTCCACCTCAGCCAACCGGCCAAGCGCAACGTCGAAAGCTATGAGCTCATCAAAGGCCCGGCCGGCCTGGACTATGGTCGCGTCGAACCCGGCGCGCTGATGAACATCGTCACCAAGCGGCCGCTGGAAACCGCTTGGCGCGAAGTCACGCTGTCGGTCAGCGAAGGCGACGGCTGGGACACCGGGTTTGACCTTTCCGGCCCGCTCGATGCTGACCGTACCGTGCTTTACCGGCTGAACGGCGGCACCGGACGGCAGGCCTTCGTCACCAATGCGGTCAAACCGCGCCAGCACGACCTCGCCGGCGCGCTGGCCTTCAAGCTCTCGACGGACACCCGGCTGGACCTCGACTTTGAATGGACCGACCGAAGCCAGGCCATTTACCCTGGCCTGCCCGTGCCCGATCCTCGCAATGCTGACAGCGCCGACGCGGTCCCCATCGACAATTTCTATGGTGAGGCGGCGGGCCGCTTCGACGGTTGGCACAAGCTTCTGACGGCCAAGCTGCAGCATCGCTTCAATGCCCAGTGGTCGGCCAATCTTGGCTTCTCTGACAACAAGACCCGCCGCGACGTGAAGCAGATCCGCCTGACCGGCACCACGGGCAATGTCGTCAACCGCGCCGCCAACCCCTTCGCCCAGCAGTGGAACGTGCAGACCCTTCAGGCCGAACTCAAGGGCGACCTGCAGCTGGCAGGCATGCGTCACCGCATCACCCTGACGCTGGACCGCTCGGGCTATGACCGTGAGGGCAGCAGCAACAACGTCGGCACCGTCGCTGCTACGACGCTGCGGAACCCGCAGCCCACTGGTGCAACATTCAGCTACGGACCGGTCACCACTGGTGAAGTGCGCGACATCGGCGTCGCGCTGCAGGACTACATCGAGCTGTTGCCCCACTGGAACCTGCTGGCAGGTGTGCGCCGCTCCAGCTCGCGCGAGGTCAATCCCGGCACCCCTGACCAGACCGGCCGCAGCACCGACCCCACGCTCGGCGTGATCTTCAAGCCGCAGCCGACCATCAGCATCTACGCCTCACTCGCTCGCTCGTTCTCGCCAAACGCCGGCACGCTGCTTGCGGCCAACGTCTACGCGCCGCCGTCGCGTGGCAAGCAGGCGGAGCTCGGCGCCAAGGCCGACTGGCTGGGCGGCCGGCTGCGCACCAGCGCCTCGATCTACGAGCTGACCAAGAGCAACGTACCGACGCCGTCACCGCTGAACCCGCTGTTCAGTGAGGTCAGCGGGGAGCAGCGCTCGCGGGGCGCTGAGTTTGAGCTGCAGGGCCAGCTGACGCACGACTGGAACGTCAGCGCCGGATACGGCTACACCGATTCCGTCATCACCCGCGACAACGTCGCTGCCAACGTCGGCAAGACCGCCGCCTGGACGCCGCGCCACACCGCCAGCCTCTGGAGCACCTACCAGCTGGGTCACGGCTGGTCGCTGGGGGGCGGTGTCTTCCACACCGGCGCCAAGTTCGTCGCGACCAACAACCTCGTCGCCATTCCTGCGCACACGCTGGTGGACGTGATGGCAGCCTACCGTTTCCGCACCGGCCTGCCCGGTGCCCGTGTACAGCTCAACCTGCGCAACCTGTTCGACACCCGCCACTATGAAGGCGGCGGCAGCAGCGCGGCGGGCTTCACCAACCTCTACCCGGGCATGCCGCGCACGCTGTCGGCATCGCTGTCCGTGCCGTTCTGAGCGAAACCCCGATGACCCCGGCCTCCATCTGGTGCCACCGCGCCCTCGTCACCTTGCACCTCGTGCTGGCCGTGGCTGGCGGCTGGGCCGTCATCGCGCTGGCTGTGCCACTCGCAGGTATCGCACTTGCAGCGCTCGGCATGATCCGCAGCGAGGCCACCGTGCTGGCAATGATGCTGGGGTTCATCGCCTACCTGTTGCTGCTGATCTGGGCTTTCAGCGTTCGCCTGCCGCGTCTGCTGGCCGGCCTGCTCGGCAGCGCCATGCTGTGCGGCCTGCCGCTCTATGTGCTGAGCTGACCGAGGAGCTCCGATGTACCAACCGACATTCCGCAAGTCGATGGCCTGGTTGCACACCTGGGCCGGCGTCGTCATCGGCAGCCTGCTGTTCGCCATCTTCTGGATGGGCACGCTCAGCGTGTTCGACCGTGAGATCGACCGCTGGATGAATCCGGCCGCGCGCCTCACGCCCATCGCGGCGCCACTCCCCAGCGGTGAACTGCCAATCCGCCTTGACGGCCCGGTGGCCGAAACCGCCGCACGCCTGGGCGCTGGCAGCACGCAGTACTTCATCCGCCTGCCCACCGACCGCATGCCCGTTGTCGAAGTGCGCTGGCGCTCGCCTGGCGCTGAGACCTTCGAGCGCCGCTATCTCCATCCCGTGAGTGGCGCCGTGCTGCCCCACACCGATACGCTGGCCGGCACCGGCTTCATCTTCCCCTTCCACTACAACCTGCACCTCAAGTGGATGGATCTCGGCTACTGGCTGGTCGGCATCGCTGGCATGGCGATGCTGCTGCTGGTGGTGTCGGGCGTCGTCATCCACCGCAAGATCTTTGCCGACTTCTTCCTGTTCCGCCCCAGAAAGCACCTGCAGCGCGCCAGCCTCGACGCACACAACCTCAGCGGCGTGCTGGCCCTACCGTTTCACTTCCTGATCGCGCTGTCGGGGCTCGTCATCTTCATGAACATCTATTGGCCAACGGCGCCTTGGGGCGCCTTCGGCCAGCAAGCCAAGCCCAAGGAAGCCTTCCAGGCCGAGGCCTACGGCAGCTTCCGCCGGCCCAAGGCCAATGTGCCTGCCACGCAGCCAGCCGTCTCCCTGGATGAACTGCGCGCGCGCGCAGAGCAGCACTTCGGCGGGCCGGCCCACTTCGTTCGCGTGTGGCATCCCGGGGATGCCAATGCCCATGTCGAGGTGCGCCGCAGCGCAGGCGACCGCGTCACCATGCTGGTGGACAACGTTCACTTCGACGCCACGACGGGCGCGGAACTGTCTGTCAAGCAGACCTCGCCTGTGATGGCCGTGCAGCGCTTCATCAGCGGCATGCACTTTGTGCAGTTCCGCCATTGGACGCTGCGCTGGCTCTATTTCGCTGCCGGCCTCGCAGGCTGTGTGCTCATCGCCACCGGCTTCCTTTTCTGGCTGGAGGCGCGCCGCGCCAGCCACGCCAAGAGGGGCCTGGCCGGCGTTCGTGTGGTCGAGGCACTGACGGTCGCGAGCGTGCCAGGCATGCTCGCCGCGACCTGTGCCTTCTTTTGCGCCAACCGGTTGCTGCCGCTGGAAGCCTCGGCCTTCGGACTACAGCGGCAGGGGCTGGAGATGCTCGCCTTCTATGCCGTCTGGCTCGCCACGCTGCTGCACGCGGCATTCAGGGACCGCGCCGCCTGGCGGGACCAGTCCGCCCTGGTCGCGGCGCTGGCCGTTGCGGCGGTGCTGCTGAACTGGGCAACGACCGGCGATCACCTGGGCCGCACGATTGGTGACGGTCTATGGAGCGTGGCTGGCATGGATCTGCTGCTGATGGTGCTCGCGGCCGGAGCAACTCGCACCGCCTTCCACTTGCGACAGAGCGCCGGCCCCGTGGGCGTATATGGGGCACGCCGCATCGAGGCTGGCCATGCTTGAGTCACTGTGCATGCTTGCCGCAGGCTTGCTGCTGGTGGCCGCCTTCGCGCTGCTTGCACTGTCCCAGGATCGGCACTGGGAGGCAGTAGCAGAAAGACCGGGGCCCACGCCTGTGCGCCGTGGTTGGCACCGCGGGATTGCCTCCACCTGCATCACCGCGACGCTGCCGCTGTGCTGGTTCACCGCAGGCGGCGGCATGGGAACCCTCCTATGGAGCTTCCTCTGCTTTGCAGCAGCCTTCGCCGTGTCGCTGACGCTGACGTGGCGGCCAGGCGCCTTGTTGCCGTTTACCACCCCGAGCGGGCCCAGAGAGACCGAGCACTCAACCCGGCATGCTGGCTGAACAGCGCGTTCGACCAGCCCAGGCTCGCCTCTGTTCTGACCTCAAAGCTTAGCTTCATTCAAGGCAAACCGCTTCGCATCCGATCGCCTCGCGGAGACCGGTGATGTGCTGGCGATCGTGCATCGGTCGATATGGGGGCGCCAGCGCCAGGTGATGCTCAACGCGCGGCCGATACCCTTCCTGGGAGCGTCGCGACGCCGGTGCGGCCATGGTGCTATGGCTTGCACGCTTGAGCGCGGATTGGTTGCCAAATCTCGCCCGCCTGGCCGTCTCGATGGAAAGGAGAAATCGTGCGGACATCGCCTCGGCGGCGCTGGACATGCTCTCCCGTGAGGACCCGCCTGAATTGTGGCGGCTCATCGAGGCGCACATTGACGTTGCGCAGGTTCCAGCCGTGCTGCTCAGCGAATACCATTCCGGCTCCCTTTGAGCGATTCGGTTTGTTCAGTAGCTGGCGATTCAGGGTCGTTCAGCGACATCCATCGACTCGCTGCTCGAAGGTCAGCTTTGCTGCGCCCAATCATGCGCGGCGGATGGCTGCGACGGGTCGAGTCGAGCCCGTCGCGCCGACCAGGACCGGTCGCAGATCAGGCGTTACCGCCGAGCGGGTGTGTGGACGGCTGCTGTCCGTCGCCTTTCTGCCGATCATGGCGGCACCGATTGCCGTCATGAATGTCGGCTTGGTGGTGACCACCGTGCGTACGCGCGCCGACTGCGACCGGCTCCTAACGCTGCAGAGCGGACCATCAATTCGTTCCGCTGCCCCACAACTCCAACTCAGAAATTAAACGCCAACCTCAATCCCCCCCAATGCCGCCCGGCCACCATGATCGGTGCGGCGACTTCCTTGAGGAGGACGAAGCGGCCGCCACCCATGTCGCGGCGGTAGGTCTGTAGCAGGAAGGGGCGCTGGTTGCGGGCGGAGGCCAGGCCGGTGCGGTCGTTGAAGATGCGGCGGTAGCGGCTGTTGGCGGTGTTCCAGACCACATCGCCACTGCGCTGCGGCTGGTTGTACTTCTTGTTGTGGGTGGCCACGTAGCCGTTGCGGTCCACCGCGATGCAATACACCACCTTGTCGCTCAGGCTCAGCAGTCGCTCCTGCACCGCCGGGAACAGGCGGTCGGCCAGCTCGGTGAAGGGGGTCAGGTGTTGCGGCGGGTTGCTGCCGTTGATCGGGCGGTAGTGCTCGTCGAACAGCTGCTCGATGCGGATCGCGCCGGAAGCCACCGCCTGCTCCAGCAGCGCGGCGATCTCGGCAGCGGCCTGCTGGGCGCCGCGGATCAGCGGTGAGTCCTCGACCTCGACGCCGGACTCGGCGATCTGCTCGATCAGCTCTTCCGACAGGCGCAGAAAACGCTCGCTGCAGGCATAGGCCTTGCTCAGGCCGGCCACGGCCTGCTTGACCTCGCCCTCCAGCACGGCGGCGCGCTCGTTCAGGCTGGCCGTGGTGAGGCGGCTCTGCTCGGCCGAGCTCGAGATCAGGCCGACATCCTTCTCGACATCGCCGAAGGCCGCATGGATGCTGCTCTTACCGGCGTGGGCACCGTCGCTGGCCAGCTCGCGGCTGAAGGCGTCGATGCGCGCATCGAGCGCCGCGATCGAACCGATGATGGACTTGGAGGACGCCTCGACCCGGCCCGCCAGGTCCTTGACCGCATCGGCCACGACGCCGAAACCACGCCCGGCCTCGCCGGCGCGCTTGGCCTCGACCGAGGCATTGAAGGCGACGAGACGGGTCTGCAGCGCGATCTGGGTGATCTGGCCGGCGGCGTCCGAGACATCGCGCAGGGTCTGGACGATGCCGCCGACCTCGGCGCCGACACCGGCCAGCGCGCTGCGGGCGCGACCGACCGCCTCGCGGGTCAGCCGGGTCGAGTCACCGATGGCTTGCTGGGATTGCTGGACCTGGCCGAGCTGGCCGGCCAGGGCCTGCATGGCCTGGCCCTGGGCCTCGACGATCTTCTGGGTGTCTTCGAGCACGCCACGCACCTCGGCGGCATCGCGGCCCAGGGTCGAGACCGAGCGCGACAGACGCTTGACCACCTCCAGGCCGGCGCCGGGCGCGACCGGGCCAGGCTCGGGCATTGCAGCGTCGGGGTGCCGACGCAACCAGTCGAACATGCTGAGTCCCCTCCGGCCGCATCGTGTGGCGGCCTGCCGTCGGTGCCGCTCGCGGCGGCGTCGTTTTGTCTTACCAGTCGCGCAGCTTAACGCGCAAACGGGCGATCGACTGGCTGTGCAGCTGGCAAACGCGCGACTCCGTGACCTTGAGCACGGCCGCGATCTCCTTGAGATTCATGTCGTGCTCGTAGTACATGCTCATCACGAACTGCTCGCGCTCGGGCAGGTTCTTGATGGCCGCCACCAGGGCTTCGCGCATGCGGTGGTCCTGCAGCAGGGCCACCGGGTTGTTGCTGTCGTCGACGACATGGCGGTCCAGATAGTCTTCGTCGCCTTCGTCGCCGCTCATGTCCTCCAGAAACACCAGCTGGGTGCCGCGCACCTTGCCGAGCAGCTCCTGGTATTCGAGCAGGCTGATGCCCATCTCGACCGCGATCTCGCTTTCCTGCGGCGCCCGGCCGAGCTTTTGCTCCAGCTTGTGGACGGCGCTCTCGATCGAGCGCTGCTGGCGGCGCGTGCCGCGGCTCATCCAGTCGCCGCCGCGCAGCTCGTCGAGCATGGCGCCGCGGATGCGCTGGGTGGCAAAGGTTTCGAACTGCACGCCCTGGCCGGTGTCGAAGCGGCTCAGCGCGTCGGTCAGGCCGATCAGGCCGACCTGGATCAGGTCATCCAGCTCCACATTGGCCGGCAGCTTGGCAATCATCTGATGCGCCAGCCGCCGCACCAGCGGGCTGTACTGCTTGATCAGAGAGGAGTTATCGAGTCGACCTTTGGCGGTGTACATCATTGGCTCCAGCGACTGTTCAAACGGCGGCCATGGCGGCACGTGCGCCGCGCAGCATCGGCCGCAGCGGCAAGGTGTCGGCGGCGGATTCCAGCAAGGCGCCGGGCGGCGCGGCCATCAGCAGCTCGCGCGCCAGATGGCGCAGCTCGGGGGCCATCGGCGCGCTGGCCGGCTGGCGCGGGTCCAGGCAGGCCCAGTCGCGCAGCACCGCGCCGAGGAAACCGTCGGCGCAGCTGCTGATCTGCTGGGCGATGCGGTCGGCCAGACGCAGCTGCGGCGGGCAGGCCAGCAGCAGGCTGTAGACCATCAGGCCGGCCCGCTGGGTCAGCCACTTCATGCCGGCATAGGCATGGGTGACGCTTTGCGAATCGGTATCGGCCAGCAGCACCGGGCGCAGCTCGCGCTGGGCCACCATGCGGGCCAGCTCGGCCGCGCTGGCGTGCAGGATCACGACATCGGCAAAAGGCGCCGCGTCGGTGACCGCTTCGAGAAACTGGGCGGCCGAGCCATGGGCGTTGATATGGCGCAGCGGCAGGCCACGCGCGGCCAGATAGGAGACCTGATCGGACAGGCGCTCGACACAGGCGGCCAGATCCACCGCCGCCAGCTCGGCCGGCTGCGGCGACAGCTCGCCGGCATCGACCACCAGCGTGTGCAGGCCCAGCTCGGCGAAGGCGGCGCACAGGCCTTCCAGCAGCGCGCCGCCGTTGACCACATGGGGGTTGCTCAGCACCGGGATGAAGCGCACGCGCGAGGCCGCGAACAGGCGGCGCAAGCCGTCGGCCTGGTCTTGCGGGGCGGTGTGGCGATAGGAGTTGCGCATCATGATGGGTGGGGCTCAGTAAGCGCCGAAGGCGGCCGGACGGGCGGCCTGGGCGTTATTGGCGGCGGCCAGCGCGGGGCCTCCGGCGAAGATCAGGTTCACATCGGCGCTGTCGACACGCCAGGCCGGGGCGGCGGCATTGCGCAGCGCGCGCTGCACCAGGGCCGGGGCCGACAGGCGGTGCCAGTCCTCGGGCACGCGCTGGCCGTTGGTCACGCCCAGCACCTTGAGCTTGTGGCGTATCAGCGTGTCCAGCGCCGGGGCCAGCTTGACGGCCTCGTCGATCTTGGACAGCACCACGCCCATGCACTCGCTGGCGCGCCAGGCCTGGGCCACGTCCTCGATGGTCTCGCCCTGCTGGGCGGCGTTGAGCACCAGGATCTTGCGCAGGCTGGGGTGCGACAGCATGTCCAGCAGCTCGGTGGTGCGACTGTCGCGCTGGGCCATGCCGGCCGTGTCGATCAGCACCATCTTCTTGCCCGACAGCAGCTCCAACAGGTCTTCCAGCGAGGTGCGGTCATGGGCGGTGTGCACCGGCACGCCGAGGATGCGGCCATAGGCGCGCAGCTGCTCGTGGGCACCGACGCGGTAGGCGTCCAGGGTGATCAGGCCCAACTGGCCGGCGCCGTGGCGGGTCGCGAAGGCGGCGGCGATCTTGGCCGTGGTGGTGGTCTTGCCGACACCGGTGGAGCCGATCAGCGCGAACACGCCGCCCTGCTCTTCCAGCGCCGGGTTCTGCTCGTCAGTCTGCAGATTGCGCGACAGCACATTGGCGGCCCAGCTGCTCTCGTCGGCGGTCTGCTGCTTGAAGTCGGCCGGCAGGCCTTCGACCAGCTTGCGGGTCAGCGCGGGCGAGAAGCCGGCGTCCAGCAGCTTCTGCGTCAGCCGGGCCTGGGCCGGCTGGCGCTGCAGCTTCTCCATGAAGGCCAGCGCGCCGAAGCGCTCCTCGATCAGGCCCTTCATCGAGCGCAGCTCGTTCATCATGTCTTGCTGGTCGCGGCGGCTGGCGCCGGCGCTGGCCGCCAGATCGGGCACGGCCGGGGCGCTGACGCGGATCTCGTCGCGCAGCACCGGCGGGCTGCGACGCGGGGCCGGGGCCGGGGCCGGCGGCGCGGGCTCGGGCTGGCGCGGCGCCATCGCTTGCAGCGCTGCCTGGGCGCGCTGCTGGCGGGCGGCCACCAGCGAGGCCACACCCTCGGGGGGCAGCTCCGGCTCGGCCGGCATCATGTCCATGCTGGGTTCGGTGCGGCCGCCGTTGAGCTCGGCATGGCGGCGCTTGAGCATGCGCTCGCGCACATAGTCCTGGAAGGACAGCGTGCTCATCGCCAGCGCCTGCACATCGGCATTGACGCCGGCGTCGCCGAACAGCACCGGCGCCTGGCGCGCGGCGCGCTCGCTCAGCGGAGCCTCCTTGGGGCGGGCCTGCACACGGCTGGGCGCGCTGACCTTGGGTGCCGTGGCGGCCACCTTCTCGATCTGCGACATGCCCTCGGGGGCCATCGCCAGCACCTCGACGCCTTCCTTGCAAGGCTTGTTGGAGAGCACGACGGCGTCATCGCCAAAGGCCTGGCGCACCAGGGCCATGGCCTCGCGGGCGGAACGGGCGGTGAAGCGTTTCACATTCATGCTGTGCCTCCAATGACCGAACCGATCCGGATCGAATGAGTTTCAGGAATTTCGCTATGGCCCAGCACCTTCAGGCGCGGCGCGGCGCGGCGCAGCAGGCGTGCCATCGGGGCGCGGATCAGGTCGGGCACCAGCAGGCAGGCCGGCACGCCACGGTCCTCCTGGGCCTGGGCGGTCTCGGCGGCGCTGCGGGCCAGGGTGTCGGCGACACCGGGGTCCAGCGCGGCGCCGTGGGGGGAATTCAGGGCTTGCGTGACCAGGCGCTCCAGCTCGGGCTCCAGCGCGATCACGTCCAGCTCCTTCACCGGGCCGTAGATCTGCTGCACGATGGCCGGGGCGATATGGGTGCGGATGCGGCGGGCCAGCTCGGCCGGGTCGGCAACGGTGGCGGCGTTCTCGGCGATCGACTCGACGATGGAGCGCATATCGCGGATGTGCACGCCCTCCTCCAGCAGCAGCTGGAGGACTCGTTGCAGGGATGAGATGCCGACCATCTTGGGTATCACGTCTTCGATCAGTTGCGGGGCTTGCTTGGTGAGGTGATCCACCAGTTGCTGGGTCTCCACTCGGCCCAGCAGCTTGGCCGCGTGGACTTGCATCAAGTGTGAAAGATGGGTGGCAATCACGGTCGAGCAATCAACCACGGTAAATCCCGCCATTTGGGCCATTTCGCGCTGGCGGTCCTCGATCCAGGTGGCCGGCAGGCCGAAGGCCGGATCGGTGGTCTGGGTGCCGATCAGCTTCTGGCTGGCATGCCCCGGGTTGATCGCCAGCCACATGCCCGGGAAGGCCTCGGCCTCGCCGACCACGGCGCCGCGCAGGGTCAGCCGGTACTGGCTGGGGCGCAGCTCCAGGTTGTCGCGGATATGCACCGGCGGCGGCAGAAAGCCCACATCCTGGGCAAACTTGCGCCGCACGCCCTTGATGCGGCTGAGCAGATCGCCCTCGCGGTTCTTGTCCACCAGCGTGATCAACCGGTAGCCGACCTCCAGGCCCAGCGTGTCGATGGGCACCAGATCGTCCCAGCTGGCCTCGGCATTCGGCTCGGCAGCGGCGGCCGAGGCAGCCGGCTTGGCGGCAGCGGCCGCTGCGGTCTTGGCCTGGGCCTGATCGCGCGTGCGCAGCCACCAGGCCAGATAGCCCAGGCCGCTGGCGATCAGCAGAAACACCAGATGCGGCATGCCGGGGATCAGGCCCAGCGCGCCGATCACGCCGGCCGTGACCGCCAGCGACTTGGCCGAGCCGAAGACCTGGCGGCCGATCTGGCTGCCGATGTCCTTCTCCGAGCCGACCCGTGACACCACCATGGCCGCGGCCACCGAGATCAGCAGCGCCGGGATCTGGGCCACCAGCGCATCGCCGACCGCCAGCAGCACATAGGAATCGGCCGCCTGGCCGGCCGACAGGCCGTGCTGGGCCACGCCGATGATGAAGCCGCCGATGATGTTGATGAACAGGATCAGGATGCCGGCGATCGCATCGCCGCGCACGAATTTGCTGGCACCGTCCATCGAGCCGAAGAAGTCGGCCTCGTCGCCCAGCTCGGCGCGCCGGCGCTTGGCCTCGGCCTCGTTGATCAGGCCGGCGTTCAGGTCGGCGTCCACCGCCATCTGCTTGCCGGGCATCGCATCCAGCGTGAAGCGCGCGCCGACCTCGGCAATGCGCTCCGCGCCCTTGGTCACGACGATGAAGTTGATCACCACCAGGATCGCGAACACGATCAAGCCGACCGCGAAGTTGCCGCCGATCAGGAAGTGGCCGAAGGATTCGATCACCTTGCCGGCCGCGCCCGGGCCGGTATGGCCCTCCAGCAGCACGACCCGGGTCGAGGCCACGTTCAGCGACAGGCGCAGCAAGGTGGTCAGCAGCAGCACGGTCGGAAAGGCCGCGAAGTCCAGCGGCTTGACCATATTGGCGGCCACCATCATCACCATCACGGCCATCGCGATATTGAAGGTGAACAGCAGGTCCAGGATGAAGGGCGGCAGCGGCAGCACCATCATCGACAGGATCAGCAGCACCGCCATCGGCGCGCCCAGCGCCGCGACGATGCCGGCCCGCGGGCCTAGCAGGGTTTGCAGTCGGGCCATCAGCGCGTTCATTGCTCGTCGTCCTCAGGGGCGCCGCTGCGCTGGGCGGCAGGCTTGTTGTGGGGGTCCAGCTCGGGCGGCACGACCGGATCGGGCAGGGCCGGTGCCACGCCGCGCCCGGCCAGGGCCGCGCGCAGCTGGTAGACATAGGCCAGCACCTGGGCCACGGCGGCGAACAGCGCGGCCGGGATCTCGCGGTCCAGCTCGGCATGGGCATAGAGGGCGCGGGCCAGCATCGGCGACTGCAGCACCGGCACCTTGGCGTCTTTGGCCAGGTCGCGGATCTTCATCGCCAGCAGATCGGCGCCCTTGGCCACCACCTGGGGGGCGGCCATCCTGCCCTCTTCGTACTTCAGCGCGACCGCATAGTGGGTCGGGTTCATCACGACCAAGTCGGCGGTCGGCACGGCGGCCAGCATGCGGCGCTTGGCCATCTCTCGCATCTTGGCGCGCATGCGCGACTTCACTTCCTGATTGCCTTCGAGCTCCTTGAACTCCTGCTTGACCTCTTCGCGCGACATCTTCAGCCGCTTCATATAGAGCTGGTACTGCAGCGGCACATCGATGACGGCGAACAGCGCCAGGCCCAGGCCCAGAAAGGCCAGGCCGCCCATCAGCTGATCGCCGGCATAGGCCAGCGCGGCCGGCAGCGGCACCGACATGATGCCGACGTAGTTGGCGATGCGGTTCTTCATCACCAGGCCGGCGATCAGCGCCAGCACCAGGGCCAGCGCGCAGGCCTTCAGCGCCTGGCCCAGGCCCTGCCACTGGAACAGCCGGGCAATGCCGGTGAGCGGATTGAGATTGGAGAACTTCGGCGCGACCGCCTTCATCGTGAAGTTCCAGCCGCCCAGCGCCACGCTGCTGAGCACCGCGACCAGGCTCAGCAGCAGGCCCACGCCCAGGCTCAGCAGCAGGCCGCGCAGGCCGATGTCGAGAAAGCGCTCGGTCATCATGCCGGGCTTGGCCAGCAGCTCGGCGTCGAAGCGCAGGCTGAAGTCCATCAGCTGCTGCAGCCAGGCCACGCCCTCGGGCCCGCCGGCCGCCAGCAGCGCGCCGCCGGTCAGGATGACGGCGAAATGGCCCAGATCGCGCGAACGCGGCACCTGGCCCTCGGCCCGAGATCGCTGGATCTTCTTGGCTGAGGCCGGTAAGTTCTTGTCTTGTGCGTCTTGGT
This sequence comes from Paucibacter sp. M5-1, assembly GCF_027498415.2. Lineage (NCBI taxonomy): Bacteria > Pseudomonadati > Pseudomonadota > Betaproteobacteria > Burkholderiales > Sphaerotilaceae > Roseateles > Paucibacter sp. M5-1. Next base: position 5,482,691 of record NZ_JAPZLM020000001.1, on the reverse strand, counting down.
CGGCCATGGCGGATGAGGCGCTCCGATGAGCGCTGCGCCATTGTTGGCCGCCAAGGCCGCGAACTTAAGCCGGATAAAGGGGGGGAAACCGGCGGTGATCCGGCCCCGAGAAACGACAAACCCGCCTCTGAAGGCGGGTTCGGGCGGGTTCGGGGCGGAGGGGGCCGGCTGCGGACTAGAAGCCCAGGCTGGCCAGCAAGTCGTCGACCTCGCCCTGGTTGGTCACCACATCGGTGCGGCCTTCCGGGTTCACGACCGGGCCTTGCAGGATGCTGGCGTCGACCTTCTCGCGCTGCTCCGGCGGCACCACCTGCACCAGCAGCTTGACCAAGCTGTCTTCCAGATCATTGGCCAGGGTCACGACCTTGGCGACCACCTGGCCGGTCAGGTCATGGAAGTCCTGGGCCATCATGATGTCGGTCAGGTGCTGGTCGATCTGGCCGGTCGAGGCCTCGACCTGCTTGACGAAATTGAACACCGCGCCGCTGGCCACGGCCTTGACCGGGTCGGCCGTGATGGCCCTGGCCATTTCATTGGCGGCCTCGGTGATGCGGGCATGTTCGGCCTTGGCCTGGTCGACCGAGTTCAGCACCTTGTTGGCGGCCTCGGCGGTCTTGCTGGCGATATAGGTCAGGCGGCTGCGCGCATCGGGCAGGCCGTCGGTGGCGGTCTGCAGCTTGGGCATCACGCCCAGCTGCTGCATGGTGTCGTGCAGCACCCGGGTGATGGTGCCGAGCTGCTGGAACACCTCGGGCGAGACCATCAGCGGGTCGGTGCCACTGCCCAGTTTGGCGAGTTCTTCCATCTTCATGGTGATCTCCCGCCTCAGGCCGCAGCGGCCAGTTTCTGCATGATCTTCTGGACTTTTTCTTCCAGCGTGGCCTTGGTGAAGGGCTTGACGATATAGCCGGCCGCACCGGTCTGGGCGGCCAGCACGATGTCTTCCTTGCGGGCCTCGGCCGTCACCATCAGCACCGGCAGATGCTTCAGATTCGGATCTTCCTTGATGGCCTTCAGCAGCTCGAAGCCCGTCATATTGGGCATATTGATGTCGCTGACAACAAAGTCGTACTTGGCCTGCTTGAGCATGTTCAGGGCCTCGACCCCGTCCTCGGCTTCCTCACAATTGTTGTAGCCGATCTCCTTCAGCAGCCCGCGCACGATGCGGCGCATGGTGGAGAAATCGTCAACAACCAAGAATTTCATGTCAGTGCTCATGGCTTTCCTCGCAGGTCTAGAGGGTCTTATCGGCTTGTGGGGGCAGGACTTGAGGGCTGGCTCGCCGCGTTTTCGGACGCTGCCACCGGCTCCTCATCTTCAATCTCGGGCAAATTCTTCAGCACCGCATCCTCGGCGTCACGGTTCATCACGATGATGCTGATGCGGCGATTCGCGGGGCTGGCGGGGTCCTTGGCATCGAGCAGCTTGCTGGAGGCCAGGCCCTGCACCCTCAGCATGCGTGCCTCGGGCAGACCACCGGCCACCAGCTCGCGGCGCGAGGCGTTGGCGCGGTCGCTGGAAAGCTCCCAGTTGCTGTAGCCGCGATCCCCGGAAGAAAATGGCTGGGCGTCAGTATGGCCCTCCAGCGTCAGGCGATTCGGCACTTCGGTCAGAACCTCACCGAGTTCGCGCAGGAGTTCACGCATATAGGGCTTCACGATCGCGCTGCCGCTGTCGAACATCGGGCGGTTGCCCTCGTCGACGATCTGGATGCGCAGGCCTTCGCGGGTCATGTCCAGGCGGATCTGGCCGCCCAGCGCGGCCAGGCGCGGGTTGTCGGCCAGCACCTCCTCGACCTTGGCCTTGAGCTGCTGCAGCCGGGTGCGCTCGGCCTTGCGCTGCTCTTCCTTGAGCGCGCGCAGATTGACGGCCCGGCGCTGGGCCTCGACCTCGCCGGCCTTGACCTGGCCGGTCTGGCGCGTCAGGTCCTGGCCGCCGCCACGTATCACATGGGAGGAGTCCCCCGAGCCCGAGCCGCCCAGCATCGCCACCTTCAGCGGCGACGAGAAGTAGTCGGAGATGCCCTTTTTGTCGCCCTCGGTGGTCGAGCCCAGCAGCCACATCAGGAGGAAGAAGGCCATCATGGCCGTCACGAAGTCGGCGTAGGCGATCTTCCAGGCGCCGCCATGCGAGGCGTGACCGCCCTTCTTGACGCGCTTGATGATGATGGGCTGGAGCTTTTTGGCGTCACCTGCCATGACCGTCTACCCTCACTTCTTCTTCACATGGCCTTCGAGTTCGGCAAAGGTTGGGCGTTCCGTAGAGTACAGCACCTTGCGTCCGAATTCGATAGCAACCTGGGGCGCGTAGCCCTGCATCGAGGCCAGCAAGGTGGTCTTGATGCACTGCAGCTCCTTGCCGTCCTCGTCGACCTTGTTCTCCAGCAGACCGGCCAGCGGCTCGGCAAAGGCATAGGCCAGCAGAATCCCGAGGAAGGTGCCGACCAGGGCCGAGCCGATCATGCCGCCCAGCACCGCCGGCGGCTGGCCGACAGAGCCCATGGTGTTGACCACGCCCAGCACGGCCGCGACGATGCCGAAAGCCGGCAGGCCGCCGGCCAGGCGCTGGATGGCCTGCACGGCCATGAAGGCCTCGTGATGGTGGGTGTCGATCTCGTTGTCCATCAGCGACTCGATCTCATGGGCGTTCAGATTGCCCGAAACCATCATGCGCAGATAGTCGGTGATGAACTCGGCCACATGGTGATCGTTGCCGACCACCGGGTATTTCTGGAACAGCGGCGAGCTGTGCGGATCTTCGACATCCTTCTCGATCGACATCAGGCCCTCCTTGCGGGCCTTCTGCAGGATGTCGTAGAGCAGGGCCAGCAGCTCCATATAGCGGGCCTTGGTGTACTTGCTGCCCTTGAAGCAGGCACCCAGGCCCTTCATCGTGGCCTTCATGACCTTGGGCGGATTGGTCGCCAGCATCGCGCCGATGGCCGCACCGAAGATGGTCGTCATCTCGAACGGCAGGGCCTTCAGCACCACGCCGATATTGCCACCGTGAGCAATGAAGACCCCGAAGATGCAGGCCATGGCCAGCACCCAGCCAATGATGACAAACATGGATGGATTCCGTTTTGTATTCGCTTGCGGCGGGTTCGAGCTTGTCGGCCCGGCCCTCAGTTGCCAGTCATATCGGCGTCGGCGGCGCGCTCTTGAGCGATGCTGCTCGCATAGACCCACAAGCGGTGCCGCCCGCCCAGCTCGATGCAGGCCCGCGCCGGCAGCGCCGGCAGCTCGAAATCAAGACTGACCAGCCAGGCCTCGGGGCGCAGCTGCTCGCGCATCTTGGTCAGCGCCTGCGGCATCGACTCGGGGCGCTGGAACAGATAGATCAGATCGTAGGCGCGCCAGTCATCGGCCCACATATCGCCGCGCCGCACCCGTGCCCAGGGGCAACGCCAGGCCGCCAGACGGGCCAGCAAAGCGCTCCACTCCACCCCTTCGATGCGGGCCAGCGGGTAGACCCGGTGCAGCTCGCGCAGACCGTGACCCAGGCCGCAACCGGCGTCCAGCACGCGCGCACCCGGGTGCAGCGGCGCGATCTCGGCCAGGGCTTGCAGGGCGCCCGGCGGCGTGGGATAGAGCGGCGCATCGCGCCAGAGCCGCTGCGGATAGGCCAGGGCCAGCAGGAGCAGCGGAAGCAACCAGGCCCAGGCGGGCAGGCCGGACGCCGCGCCGCTGATCAATAGAGAAAGAGGAAAGCCCAGCGCCACCATCACGCGACGCCAGCGACTGGGCTGTGTCAGCGCCAGCAGCAGGCCGGCAAGACCTGCCCCCAGCGCGGCGGGCAGCGGCCCCAGGCCGAGGCGAACCAGTGCGAGAAACAGCAGCCAGGCGCCGCCCCAGCTCAGCAGGGCCGGCAAGGGCCAGGCGCGGTGCAGCGCGGCCATAGGGAAAGGCATGGCCGAGGCGGGCACCACAGGTCTCAATGCATATGGATGCCGCCCTGCGCCTTGCCCTTGCCGGCGCGGGCCGGTGGGTTGCACAGGCCGCAGACATAGTGACGGGCGATCTCGTGCGGGTGGGTCACGAAGTGGCCGCCGCACTTGCTGCATTTGGTCATCGTCAGCATGCCGTTGTCGATGAACTTCACCAGGCGCCAGGCGCGCGTCACCGAGAGCTGCTCCTCCAGGCCCTGGGCCTGGGTCTGCTCGCGGTAGAGCTGGAAGGCCTTGATGACGGTGTCGATCTCATCCATCTCGGCGACCTTGTTCAGGTACTCGTGGATGTTGAGGAAGAGCGAGGCGTGGATATTGGGCTGCCAGGTCATGAACCAGTCGGTCGAGAACGGCAGCTGGCCCTTGGACGGCGACTTGCCCGAGACTTCCTTGTACAGGCGCAGCAGACGCTCATAGCTCAGATCGGTCTCCGACTCCAGCACCTGCAGGCGCGCGCCCAGGTTGATCAGGGTCACCGCACGTTCGATCTGGCGGGCTTCGGTCAGGATGCTTTTCTGGCGCATGATGGTCACTCTCGATCGGTGTTCAGTATTTCGCGGGGCCAGCGCCGGGCCGCTCCCAAGCGGCCCCGCATGACCGGGGTTCAACAGTCAGGCGGCTTCTTGGTGGCGGCCTGCCATCAGGATGCTGGCATGCAGGCGGGAGACCTGGTCGTTGGCGGCGGTCTTGCCGTGGCTGGTCAGCAGACCCCAGACCATGTCGTCGTCCATGCGGAAGCGGCACAGCAAGGTATTGCCCGAGGCGATCTTCATCATCTGAGCCGGGCTCAGCGTGCCGATCAGGGTGGCGGTCTCTTCCGAGATGCCCAGGCGGTACAGGGCCTGCTCACGGTCGCTACGGATCAGGCTTTGCGCCAGCATCAGGTAGGACAGATTCGCTTCACGGATCTCGGCGAGGATTTGGTCTGCGTTCATCTGGCGCTCCTGTTGTTTCGGTTTGGTTCCAACGTGAAACGGATTGTGAAGACCGGAACAGGACCCCAACATCAGGCCAAATCCGCGCGTTGCGTCTCTCTTCCGAGCAGGGCCGTGTCAGGCAAATTCCTACAAGCCTGCTGCAGACCAAGAATTACCGTTTTGTTCCGGCGAGCGCCTGCCCCACGTAACAGCGTGTGAAACATGCCTAAAGTTCTGTCAGGCCAGATCGATAAACATCCCAACGGAATCGAAGCTTCGGCTCCGTGGTCCGGAACAGCCGACCGGTGGATTTTGAGTGGATCAACTCAGACGACCTCTCAAGTCTTCATCGACTAGCTGCCGCCGGACGCAGTCTGCGGCTTGCCGCAGACGCGGGGAGCGCCATCACCCGATGGCGAGCCCCGAGGCAAGAGCCGGCGTCTGCCGGGAGCACCTGTAACACTTTGGAGATCGATCATGTCAATGTCTGTCAACACCAACTCGGTTTCGCTGAACGCCCAGCGCAATCTGTCCTCTTCGCAAAACTCGCTGGCCACCTCGATGCAGCGTCTGTCGTCCGGTCTGCGCGTCAACAGCGCCAAGGACGATGCCGCCGGCCTGGCGATCGCCGAGCGCATGAGCGCCCAGACCCGCGGCCTGAACGTCGCGGCCCGCAATGCCAACGACGGCATCTCGCTGGCCCAGACCGCTGAAGGCGCGCTGGGCAAGGTCGGCGACATGATGCAGCGTATGCGTGAACTGGCCGTGCAGTCGGCCAACGCGACCAACAGCTCCGATGACCGCAAGGCCCTGCAGGCCGAAGTCACGCAGCTGCGTGATGAAATCGACCGCGTCGCCAAGAACACCTCGTTCAACGGCCGCAAGCTGCTCGACGGCTCCTTCGGTTCGGCCAACTTCCAGGTCGGCTCCGACTCGGGCCAGAACATCACGGTCGGCAGCCTGACCGACACCACCACCGCCGGTCTGTCCAACATCACCTATGGCGACAACTCGACGCTGTCGGCCGCTGGCGACACCGGTGCGGTGGTCGTGACTGACGCCGTCGTGACCGGCTACAACGCCGAGATCGCGGCCGGCACGCTGACCATCCAGGTCGGCACCGGCACCGCGATCGACCTCGGCAAGATCGAGGCCGCCGGCTCGGGCAAGGAGCGTTTCGGCCAGGTCATCGAGGCGATCAACCGCAAGACGGCCGACACCGGCGTCTCGGCCTTCGCGACCGCCAATGCCGACGGCACGATGCGCCTGGAAGTGGTCAGCTCCAAGCTGGACTCCGCCACCCCGCCGGTGCCCGAGACCATCACCTTCGCCGGCTTCACCGCCGCCGACACCGGCATGGCCGTGGCCGATATGGCCCAGACCGCCAAGCAGAACGAGGTCGGCATCGACGATATCTCGGTGGAAACCGAGAAGGACTCCTGGGTTGCGATGAAGCAGCTCGACAGCGCGCTGAACCAGGTCAACAGCGCCCGTGCCAAGCTGGGCGCCGTGCAGAGCCGCTTCGAGAGCGCGGTCGGCAACATCATGATCCAGAGCGAGAACACCTCGGCGGCCCGCGGCCGCATCATGGACGCCGACTTCGCGACGGAAACCTCCAATCTGTCGCGCACGCAGATCCTGCAGCAGGCCGGCACGGCAATGGTGGCCCAGGCCAACCAGCTGCCGCAGCAAGTGCTGTCGCTGCTGCGCTGATCGGCCAGACACCGGGCGCGCAAGCGCTCGGTTGAGTCCTCCAACCAAGCCCCGGCCCTGCGCCGGGGCTCTTCATTGACGGCATCGAATAAGGCATCGAACACCCTGCTTATCGAGTCTTCCGGCATTTAAGTTCTGCCGAAGAATGCAGCTACCGAGTAGGTACGCCGGCTCCAAGCCGGAATCATCGATTTCAGTAGGAGAGCCGCGATGCCTCAAACCATCAATACCAATATCGTTTCGCTGAACGCGCAACGAAACCTGAACAACAGCCAGAGTTCTCTGGCCACCTCGATGCAGCGCCTGTCCTCGGGCCTGCGTGTTAACAGTGCCAAGGACGATGCGGCCGGTCTGGCGATCGCCGAGCGCATGAACACCCAGGTGCGCGGCCTCAATGTCGCGGCCCGCAATGCCAATGACGGCATCTCGCTGGCGCAGACCGGTGAGGGCGCGCTCGGCAAGGTCGGCGACATGCTGCAGCGCATGCGCGAGCTGGCCGTGCAATCGGCCAACGCGACCAACAGTCCGGACGATCGCAAGGCCCTGCATGCCGAAGTGGTGCAGCTGCGCGACGAAATCGACCGCGTCTCCAAGCAGACCTCGTTCAACGGCAAGCGTCTGCTGGACGGGTCCTTCACCGCCGCGACTTTCCAGATCGGCGCCAACTCGGGTGACGGCATCACGATCGGCAGCCTGGCCAACACGACCACCGCCGCCATCTCGACGGTCCAGTACGCGGAAGGCAATACCGCCGCCTCCTTCGATGGCACGCAGATCACCGGCACCAATCTGGCGGCCATCCCCGGCGCCGCCAATCCCGGCCCGCTGACCATCACGGTGGCGCCCAGCGTCACGCCCATCGATATCGGCACGATCCCGGCATCCAGCTCCGAGAAGGAGCGCCTGGGCGAGGTCATCGAGGCGATCAACCGCAAGACCACCGACACCGGCATCTCGGCCTATCTGGTGGAAGACCCGGCCGTGGCTGGTGCCTTTAAGATCACGATGATGTCCTCCCGCATCGACTCGACCACCGGCCTGCCCGGCGCGGTCACGCTGGCGGGCTTCACGACGGCCACCACCGGTGTGGACGCCGGCGACGGCGCCCTGATCGTGCCGCCGGCGGTCAACCCCGAGATTGGCATCGACAGCCTGAGCATCGAGACCGAGGTCGGCGTGTGGAAGGCCATCATGAAGATCGACAGCGCGCTGGACCAGGTCAATGGCGCGCGCGCCCAGCTCGGCGCGGTGCAAAGCCGCTTCGAGACGGCGGTCGCCAATATCCAGATCCAGAGCGAGAACGTGTCGGCCGCCCGCGGTCGCATCATGGACGCCGACTTTGCGCAGGAAACCGCCAACCTGTCGCGCGCCCAGATCCTGCAGCAGGCCGGCACCGCGATGGTGGCCCAGGCCAACCAGCTGCCGCAGCAGGTGCTGCAGCTGCTGCAAGGCTAAGCGCCCTCCCTTCCCCGCTGGCGAGGCCCGTTGCATGCAAACGTAACGGGCCTTCAGTTATTGGCTCAAGGGACCGACAACAGATCACGGCTCCAAGGATACGGACATGGGCATTTCATCGACAGGCATTGGCAGCAATCTGCCGGTCGCCGAAATCATCGACAAGCTGGTCGCGCTGGAGAAGAAACCGCTGCAGAGCCTGCAGACCTCGGCCACCTTCATCCAGACCCAGATCTCGACCTATGGCAAGGTGCAAAGCCTGCTGTCCGGCGTGACCTCGGCCGCCAATGCGATGGCCAAGGCCTCGCTGTGGGGCCAGACCTCGGCCGGCAGCAGCAATCCGACCGCCCTGTCCGCCACTGCCAGCGCCGGCGCCAGCGCGGGCAACTACAGCGTCAACGTCACCCAGCTGGCCAGCGCCCACAGCCTGGCCTCGGGCGCCTATGCCTCCGGCGCTGCGGTACTGGGCAGCGGCAAGCTGAAGATCGAGCTGGGCAAGTACACCGAGCAGGCCGCGCCCGCGAACCCGAGCTTCACGCCCAAGGACGGCGCCAAAACCATCAACCTCGAGTTCAGCGCGGAGGGCACGACGCTGGAAGATGTGCGCAAGGCCATCAACGACGCCAAGTCCGGCGTCACCGCCAGCATCGTCAAGGATGCCAGCGGCGCGCGCCTGACGATACGCAGCGACACCACCGGCGAGCTGAGCGCGCTGCGCATCAGCGCCACCGACCTGGCCGACGCCCCGCTGGCCACCGGCCTCGGGGCCCTGGGCTACAGCCCCGACAGCGGCAACACGACGATGCAGCAAACGGTGGCGGCCAAGAACGCGCTGGCCACCGTCAACGGCCTGGATGTGGTGTCCGAATCCAATACCTTCAGCGGCGCGATCGAGAATGTCAGCTTCACCGTCTCGGCGCTGACGACGACGCCGGCCACGATCAATGTCGCCAATGACGGCGCGGCGCAGAAGAAGGTGGTGCAGGACTTCGTCACCGCCTACAACGCGCTGAACAGCTTTCTGGTCGAGCAGACCAAGTACGACGAGAAGGCCAAGATCGGCGGCGCGCTGCAGGGCGACAGCACGGTGCTGAACCTGCGCAACCAGATGCGCAACATCCTGCGCGAGACCGGCGCCGGCCAGTTCAATTTCCTCAGCATGACCAGCAAGGATGCCGACGCACCGACCGACGGCACGATCACGCTGGACATCGGCGCGCTGGACAAGGCCATTGCCGACCCCGGCAAGCTGGCCAAGCTCTTCGCCGGCGACGCCTCGGCCAATATCACCGGCATGGCCAAGCGCCTGGCCGATTTCACGACCGGGCTGACCGGCAGCAAGGGCTCGCTGAGCAGCCGCACCGAGGGCCTGAACCAGAAGCTCAAGCTCAACGAGAAAGACCAGGACAAGGCCGAGGATCGCATCGCCCGGCTGACCGACCGGCTCAACAAGCAGTACCAGGCGCTGGACAACCGCATGGCCGGCCTGAGCTCGCTGCAGAACTACATCAACCAGCAGGTCGCGAACTGGAACAAATCCTCCTGAGAGCCCCCTGCTCCGCCCGCCCATGCCCGCCGCCCGCGGGCATGCGTCGTTCTGGGCTCTGCAATCCCGGTGTAACAAGGCGAATCTGTCACATCCTGAGGCTCAAGTCGGCGCCGGGGATGGCCGATAAGGACTACATAGCAGCATCCAACCGGCCCTCATCACATCATGAACGCCATCGCCACCTTCTTCGAACCGGCCCGCACGCACAACGCCATGGCGAGCAACTTCTACCGCCAGACCGGCGTGCAGACGGGCCTGGAAGCCGCCTCGCCGCACCGCCTGGTGGTGATGCTGTTTGACGGTCTGATGGAAGCGATGGCCCAGGCCCGCGGTGCGATCGCCTCGGGCAATGTCGAGCTGAAGTGCCGTGCCATCGGGCGCGCGGTGCGCATCGTCGACGAGGGCCTGAAGAGCGCGCTGGACCTGCAGCAAGGTGGCAGCCTGGCGGCCGATCTGTCCGACCTCTATGGCTATGTGATCCACCGCCTGACCGAAGCCAATCTGCACTCCGATGTCGATGCGCTGGAGGACTGCCGAAAAGTCATCGAACCCCTGCGCGAAGCATGGCTGGCCATCGCCCCCCAGGCCGACAGCCGCTGAGCCGCCGCCACCTCACAGCCCGCGAATGATAGGTATCACCATGAACACCCACCTGCTGAGCTATTACGAAGCCATTGAGCAAGCCAGTGCCGACATGCTGTCGGCCGCCCGCTCGGGCAATTGGGACCAGGTCGTCAAGCTCGAAGGCGCTTGCGTGCTGCTGATCTCGCAACTCAAGCGCGCCGCCTCGCAGGAGCAGCTGCCGCCCGAGGAGAGCCAGCTGAAGACCCGCATCATGCAGCGCATCCTGCTCAACGATGCCGAGATCCGGCACCTGGCCGAACCCTGGCTGGAAGACCTGGACCTGGTGCTCAGCGGCAAGAGCAAGATGGTGCACTGAACAAGCCCGAGGCTTGCGGGCCTTGAATCCTGCTTCGCATGACGACCCGACCACTGGACGACTTTCGCATCGCAGCCAGGCCCGAGATCGAGGCCTGGCTGCGCCGTTTGCTGGACCGCCAGGTGCGCCTGCAGCTGAGCACGCCGGCCGGCGCCAGCCTGCTGACCCAACTGTGCAGCGTCGATGTCGAGCACCACAGCCTGGGCTTCGAGGTCGAGCCCGGCCCGCTGCAGCAGCTGCAGGCCCTGCTCGACAGCGCCGAGCTGGTCGCGGTGGCCTATCTGGACAATATCCGGCTCGAGTTCGAACTCGATGCCCTGGTGCTGGTGCAAGGCGCCGCGCTGAGCACCTTGCGCGCGCCCTGGCCGGCCGAGCTCTACCGCTTCCAGCGCCGCCAGGCCTTTCGCGTCGAGCCGCTGGGCCACAGCTACCCGCGGGTGCTGGTGCCACATCCGCATGAGCCCGAGATGGCGCTGCGCCTGCGCGTGCTGGACCTCAGCGTCAGCGGCCTGGCCCTGCTGCTGCCGGCCGATGTGCCGCCGCTGCAGGCCGGCCTCAGCCTGAACGCCGCCCGCGTCGAACTCGATGGCGATGTCCATTTCGAGACCACGCTGCACCTGCAGCATGTCGGCCCCTGCAGCCCCGACGCCCAGGGCATCAGCCACGGCCTGCGCCTGGGCTGCGCCTTCGGCACCCTGCCCAGCGGCGCCGAACGCGCGCTGCAGCTCTATATCGATCAGACCCAGAAACGCCAGCGGCTGCTGAAAAAGCCCTGAGCTGCGCCTCATGCAAGTCCACCGCCGCTGTCATGGCTTCACGCTGCTGGAGGCGGCCATCGTGATCGCGGTGCTGGGCATCATCGCAGCCGTGGCCGTGCCCAGCTACGGCAGCATGCTGGCGCGCCAGCAGCTGCGCGCCGCCGGCGCCCATCTGGCGCTGGATCTGCGCACCGCGCGCGAGGAGGCCTTGCGCAGCGGGCGCAGCGTCTTCGTCAGCAGCCGTGGCAGTGGCCCTGCCTGGTGCTGGGGCGTCAGCCGCGACGCGCCCTGCGATTGTCAGAGCGAGGCTCAGAAAGAGGGCCGCGGCGGCGCGCCGGCCTGCAGCGTCGGCCGCGGCGAGGCCAGAGACTATCCGCTGGTGGAACTGGGCCGAGCCGATACGCTGGAATTGCAGCCCGGCCTGGGCCGGGCGCTGCGCGCCGGCAGCATCGAGCTGAAGACGCGCAAGAAGCACAGCCTGCAGGTCCAGCTCAATGCGCTGGGCCGCGCCCATCTGTGCGGACCCGACGCGCCCAAGCCTGCCGACTGCTGAGCCCGGGGCGGGCGCTGCGCCGGCCTCATACCTGCATATTCATCACTTCGGAATAGGCCGAGACCAGGCGGTTGCGCACCTGCAAGGTGGCCTGAAAGCCGATCTGGGCCTTCTGCATCGCCACCATCGTCTCTTCCAGGCTGACATTGGGATTGTCCAGCTGGACCTCGCGCTGCAGCCGCGTCGCTTCGGCCTGCTGCTGGCTGACCCCCTTCATCGCCTGGGCCATCGCGTCGCCGAAGCTGGCTCCGCCGACCGCCTTGGGCTTGGCCAGCGGCTGGCCATTGACAGCCATGCCGGCGCGTGCGGCGGCCTGGGCGAAATCAAAGGGCTTGAGCTTGAGGTCCATGGCAGCGAATGCTACGCAAGCCCGCGCCTTCATAAGGAGGGAACTGCGCTCGGTTCATCGGCCTGTTCGCGGCTTTCTTGAGGGGCCAAATCCGAATAATTGCAGGCAACGGTTCAGCTGTCGGCGGACCGTGAAGAACTGCACAGAGAACCCAGCACCCCATGGACAACGCCCTCGCCTCACCCGCTCCCACCGCCCTGGCCGAACCGGCGCAGCCGGCCGCGCCGGCGGGCTTCGCGGCCCGCATGGCGGCCCTGCCGATGCGCAGCAAGCTGAGCCTGGGCGTGGGCCTGGCGGCGCTGGCCGGCGTGGTGCTGGCGATGACCTTGTGGAGCGGCCAGGGCGACTATCGCCCGGTCTTCACCGGCCTGTCCGACAAGGACGGTGGTGCGGTGATCGCCCAGCTCGCCACCCTCAACGTGCCTTATCGCCACGAGCCCGGCGGCACGATTCTGGTGCCGGCCAACCAGGTCTATGACGTGCGCATGAAGCTGGCCTCGGCCGGCCTGCCCAAGGGCAGCACCGTCGGCTTCGAGCTGATGGACAAGACCTCGATCGGCCAGACCCAGTTCAATGAACGACTGAACTTCCAGCGCGCTCTCGAAGGCGAGCTGACCCGCACCATCACCGCGCTCAATGATGTGGCCGACGCCCGCGTGCATCTGGCGATGCCGCAGCAAAACGGCTTCTTCCGCGAGCAGCAAAAGCCCAGCGCCTCGGTGATGCTGACGCTGCGCGGCGGCCGCACCTTGGACCGCGCCCAGGTGGCCGGCATCGTCCACCTGGTCTCGGCCTCGGTGCCCGAGCTGAGCCCCAAGGCCGTCAGCGTGCTCGACCATACCGGCGCCCTGCTGTCCAACGCCGGCGACAACGGCTCGGGTCTGGACAGCCAGCAGCTGCAATACAAGCAGCAGATCGAGGCGAACTACAACAAGCGCATCTACGAGCTGCTGGAACCGGTGGTGGGCCGCGAAAACCTGCGTGCCACCATCACCGCCGATGTCGATTTCTCGCAGGTCGAATCGACCGCCGAGGAATACAAGCCCAACCAGGGCGCCAACACCCAGGCCTCGGTGCGCAGCAACCAGACCCAGGAATCGATCAACGCCACGCCCGCCCTGCCCACCGGCGTGCCGGGCGCGGCCACCAACCAGCCGCCGGTGCCGGCCACAGCGCCGATCAACGGCCAGGCCGCCCCGCTGCAGACCGCCCAGGGAGCGGGCAACGGCCAGCAGAGCACGCGCCGCGAGGCCGTCACCAACTACGAACTCGACAAGACCGTGCGCGTGACCCGCAACGCCACCGGCACGGTGCGGCGCCTGAACGCCGCCGTCGTGATCAACCACCGCCAGGTCACCGACGCCAGGGGCAAGACCAGCAGCCAGCCGGTGCCGGCCGAAGAGCTGACCAAGCTCAACGAACTGGTGCGCGAGGCCATGGGCTTCAGCCAGGAGCGCGGCGATTCGATCAAGGTGGTCAGCGCCCCCTTCATGGACAGCAAGCCCGAGATCGTCGACGTGCCGCTGTGGAAGCAGCCCTGGCTGCTGGAGCTGCTGCGCACGGCCGCCGTGCCGCTGGCCCTGGTGCTGGTGGCGCTGATCGCGGTGTTCGGCCTGGTGCGCCCGGCGATCCGCGCCGCCAACCCAGCCCCGGCCGAAGCCAAGACCGATGAGGCCGGCCAGCTCAACGCGATGGTCGATGACCAGCATGAACTGCCCGGCATGGGCGGCCTGCCGGCCCTGGAAGCCCCGATCTCGAATGACAAGCTGGAGCGCGCCCGCCAGCTCGCCCGCGACAACCCGGTGGCGGTGGCCAACATCATGCGCTCCTGGATCAACGGCGAAGAACTCGCCACGACTTGACGAACGAGAACCCTCATGGACGATCAAGGCGTAGAAGACGCAGCCATCCTGCTGATGTCCCTCGGTGAGGAAGAAGCCTCCGAGGTCTTCAAGCATCTGCAACCCAAGGAAGTGCAAAAGCTCGGCGAGACCATCGCCAAGCTCAAGGTGATCCCGCGCAGCAAGGTCGAGGAGGTGCTGGACCGTTTCGACGCCGTTGCCGAGACCCAGAGCACCCTGGTCAACGACACCGATGAGTACGTGCGCAATGTGCTGCGCAAGGCACTGGGCGACGACAAGGCCAATCTGCTGCTGGACCGCATCCTGCAAGGCGGCGATGTCTCCAGCATCGAGAGCCTGAAGTGGATGGACGCCGCCTCGGTCGCCGAGCTGCTGCGCAACGAGCATCCGCAGATCATTGCCGCCATACTGGCCCATCTGGACTATGACCAGACCAGCTCGGTGCTGCGCGTCTTCACCGAGCGCCAGCGCAACGAGGTGCTGGTGCGCATTGCCACGCTGGACGGCATCCAGCCGATGGCTTTGAAGGACCTCAACGAGGTGATGAGCCAGGTGCTGGCCGGCGGCGAGCGCATGAAGAAGAGCTCGCTGGGCGGCGTCAAGACCGCGGCCGAGATCATCAATATGCTGGGCTCCTCGGTCGAGGCCTCGGTGCTGGACTACATCCGCGAGGCCGATGCCGATCTGGCCCAGAAGATCATGGACAATATGTTCACCTTCGAAGATCTGGACAAGATCGACGACAAGGGCATCCAGGCCGTGCTCAAGGAAGTGCAGAGCGAATCCCTGGTGGTGGCGCTCAAGGGCGCGGCGCCCGAGCTGCGCGAGAAGATCTTCCGCAATATGTCCACCCGCGCGGCCGAGACCCTGCGCGAAGATCTCGAATCGCGCGGCCCGGTGCGGCTCTCCGAGGTCGAGAGCGAGCAGAAGGAAATGCTCAAGATCGTGCGCCGCCTGGTCGACGAGGGTCAGATCATGCTGGCCGGCGGCGGCGACGACCAGTTCCTCTGAGGCTGACCCGCGATGGCCACCAGACAACCGCCCCGCCAGGTGCCGCCGCCCGAACGCCGCGACGGCGAGGAGCGCCGCAGCAGCTACAGCCGCTTCATCCCGCGCGAGGAGCTGTCCGGCTTCGCCGCCTGGAACCCCGACGCGCTGCAAGGCGGCCCGGAGGCCCGGCGCCCGCCTATCTATGCGCCGGCGCCACCGCCCGCCCCGGCCGCCGCGCCCGCCCCGCCGCCGGCACCCGAGCCGCAGCTCGATGAGCTGCTGCATGCGGCCCGCCAGTCCGGCTACCAGGACGGCTACCGCGATGGCATGGCCGCGCTGGATGCCTTCAAGAAAAGCTTCGCCCAGCAGATGAGTGCCCAGCTGGGCACGCTGGTGAAGAGCTTCGACGGCGAATTCCGAGCGCTCGAAGACCAGATGGCCGAGGCGCTGGCGGCAATGGCCGTCGAGCTGGCGCGCCAGGTCTTGCGCAGCGAGATCCAGCAACGCCCCGAACACATTGCCCAGGTCGCACATGACGCGGTCGAGGCCTTGCAGATGTCGGCCCGCCATGTGCGTGTGCGCGTCCATCCGGACGATCTGCCGCTGGTGCTGGAAGGGGCCGGAGAGGAAATGAAGGCCCGCGAGGCCCAGGTGCTGCCCGACCCCGAAGTGCCGCGCGGCGGCTGCAAGGTCGAGTCGGACATCGGCAGCGTCGATGCGACCCTGGCCGCGCGCTGGCTGCAGGTGACCGGCGCGATGGGCCAGAGCACGCTGTGGGAAGACCGTCGCCAGACAGACGCCGAAGCGGAGGCCAAGGAATGAGCCAGGACCTGCAGGAAAGCCGTCGCGATCGCTGGAACCGCTATCTGGAGGATCTGCAGTCCTTTGCCGCCACCCCGGTGGCGCTGGAGCCGCAGGGCAAGCTGGTGCGCGTGGCCGGCATGGTGCTGGAAGCGACCGGCGTGCGCGTGCCGGTCGGCTCGGTCTGCGAGATCCATCTGCCGCGCTCGGCCAACTCGCGCCGCGGCAGCCCGCCGGTCAAGGCCGAGGTGGTCGGCTTCTCGGGCGACCGCGCCTATCTGATGCCCACCGACGAGGTGCAGGGCCTGTCCAGCGGCGCGATGGTGCTGCCGCGCCTGTCGCCGCCCAGCGCGCCCAAGCTGGGCAAGCCGCAACACCCCTGGCGCCGCGACGAGGACCGCGGCCTGCACCTGCCGATGGGCGAGGGCCTCTTGGGCCGCGTGGTCGACTCGCACGGCCATCCGCTGGATCGCAAGGGCCCACTGGAGCGGGTGCAGGACCGGCCGATGATTCGCCGCCCGATCAATGCGATGGACCGCGACCCGGTGCGTACCCCGCTGGACACCGGCGTGCGCTCGATCAACGCGATGCTGACCGTGGGCCGCGGCCAGCGCCTGGGCCTGTTCGCCGGCACCGGCGTCGGCAAATCGGTGCTCTTGGGCATGATGGCGCGCTACACCCAGGCCGATGTGATCGTGGTCGGCCTGATCGGCGAGCGCGGCCGCGAGGTCAAGGAATTCATAGAGGACATCCTCGGCGAGGACGGCATCAAGCGCTCGGTCGTCGTCGCCGCGCCGGCCGACGCGCCGCCGCTGGTGCGCATGCAGGGCGCAACCTACGCGACGGCCATCGCCGAGCATTTCCGCGACCAAGGCCAGCATGTGCTGCTGCTGATGGACTCGCTGACGCGCTATGCGATGGCGCAGCGCGAGATCGCGCTGGCCATCGGCGAGCCGCCGGCCACCAAGGGCTATCCGCCCTCCTGCTTTGCCAAGCTGCCGCAGCTGGTCGAGCGCAGCGGCAACGGCCAGCCGGGCGAGGGTTCGATCACCGCCTTCTACACCGTGCTGTCCGAGGGCGACGACCAGCAGGATCCGATTGCCGACGCGGCGCGCGGCATCCTGGACGGCCACATCGTGCTGAGCCGCGAGCTGGCCGAGGCCGGCCACTACCCGGCCATCGACATCGAACGTTCGATCTCGCGGGTGATGAGCAATGTCGCCGAGAAGCCCCATCTGGAGGCCGCACGGCGATTCCGACAGCTGCTGGCCAAGTACAACAAGGCGCGCGATCTGATACAGCTGGGGGCCTATGCCCCCGGCCACGACCATGAGCTCGATCTGGCCGTGCGCCTGCACACCGATATGAACCGCCTGCTGCAGCAAGACATGCACAGCCCCGCCCAGCTGCAAGCCAGCGTGGGCCAGCTCGAAGCAGTGGTTAACCAAGCCTGAAACCGGCCGATAAGCGATATACGGAGAGCTATTCATGAGCACCCAAGCCCTCACCATCCTGCTGGAGCGCGCCGAAGCCGAGCGCGACGACGCCTTGTCGCAGCTGCAGGCGCTGATGCGCCAGGCCGAGGCCGCGCGCAGCCAAGCCGACCAGCTGGGCCAGTACCGCAGCGAGTACCAGCAGCGCTGGACCCAGACCTTCGCGCGCAAGACCACCATCGACATCGTCGGCTGCTACCAGAACTTCGGTCTGCGCCTGGACCAGGCGATCGACCAGCAGGGTTCGGTCAGCCGCTACGCCGAGCAGCGCGTCGAGCGCGCCCGCGAGACCCTGCGCGAGCTGGAGATGCGCGTGGCCTCGGTGCGCAAGCTGCTGGAGCGGCGCGGCGCGGAACGCGCCCGCATGCTGAACCGCCAGGATCAGAAGGCCACCGACGAGCAGGCCGCCCGTGCGGCGCTGGCCGCCTTCAATCCGATGATGCGCCTGAGCGCCTGAGCGACCGGGGACCCGCGATGAACAGCCTTCATTCCACCAGCACACCGTTCCTGGGCCTGGGCGGCAAGCCACCCGCCGCGTCCGGCAACAGCCCCCTGCTCTCGGCCTCGGCCAACGATGTCGCGGCCAGCTTCTCGGAGCTGCTGCGCGGCAGCGGCGCCAAGCCTGCGGCGATGCCCCAGCCGGTCGAGCCGGTGCGGCCCTCTCCCACCCAGCAGGCCCAGCCCAGCCAGCCGGCGCCGCCGCCCAAGGCCGACGCCGGCCCGACCCAGGCTCAAGCGCAGGCCAAGACCGACCGCGCCAACAGCCAGGAACGCGAGGCCCTGGCCCGCCAAAGCCAGGCCCGCAGTGCCCAGGCGCGCAGCGAGGCCGCGGCCGGCCGCAACGCCGAGCGTGCGGCCAAGCCCGAGACAGCCGGTGTCAAGGACGGCAAGGTAGCCGCCGAAGACAAGAACACGATCGACGGCCCGACCTCCTCCGAGACCACGGTCGAGATCGAAACCGAACAGAAGACCGCACAGCCGGGTGAACCGGCGCTCGCCGCCACGCTGACACCGCTGCCGATAGACGCCAAGGCCATCAAGGCTGGCGCGAACGAGGAAGGCAAGACCGAGGCCCGCAGCGGTGCCGCCACAGCCAAGAGCGGCAAGACCCAGCTCGCCGACATCGGCGGCAACGCAGCAACTGCCGCAGCCACCGGTGCAACAGCTGGCGCCAGCATGCGGGACACGACACCGGCCGCCGGCATCGCGCTCGAGGGCCTGCAGGCCAGCGCCGCCAAGCCGGCCGCGCCGGCGAGTGCCGGCAGCGCCGCCCCGTCGTTCGAGGCCGTGATGAATGCCGCCCAGGCCCAGCTGGCCCAGGGCGGCGTCGACGCCAGCGGCCCCTCGGCCGCGAGCGCGCCGGCCGCCAGGCTGGAGCTGGCCCAGCCGCTGCACAGCCCGGCCTTCGGGCCGGAGATGGCGGCGCGCCTGAGCCTGCTGGCGGCCGAGGGCGTGCAGCAGGCCCAGCTGCATCTGAACCCGGCCGAGATGGGCCCGGTCTCGGTGCAGATCGTCGTCGAGGGCCAGCAGGCACAGATTTCCTTCCACAGCGACCAGGCCGACACCCGTGCAGTGCTGGAGAACAGCCTGCCGGAACTGGCGGCAGCCTTGCGCGAGAGCGGGCTGACCTTGAGCGGCGGTGGCGTCTTCCAGCAGGCCCGCAATCCTGAAGAGCAGGCGCAGCCATCAGGTGATGGCCGCAGCGCTGTGCGCGCCAGCGCCGAGGACAGCGCCGTGCCCGTCAGCACGCCGGCCCGCACGACGGCCAGCCGGGGCGTGTTGGACCTTTATGCCTGAGCGGGCGTGAACATGATCGGCAAAACCTGGCTTTTCGGCGCTTGGCCCGGCCCATATGGCCGAATAATGCGAGTTATCGGCGGCCTGCACGGGCCGCGTTGACAAGGAGTTGATATGGCTACAGCCGCCGCCGGCGATGCGGCCCCCGCAGGCGGGGGCAAGAAGAAGCTCGTCATCATCGTGGTGGCCGTGCTGGTGCTGGCCTTGGTGGGTGTTGCCGCGCTGCTGCTGCTGAAGAAAAAGCCGGCCGAGGACGAAGACGGCGAGTCCGCCGCCCCGGCGGCCGCCCATCACGCCGAGGTCAAGCCCGGCACGCCGCCGGTGTTCGTGCCGCTGGAGCCCTTCACCGTCAATCTGGCCGACAAGGAAGTGGACCGCTTTGCCCAGATCGGCATCACGCTGGAAGTGGCCGACGCCAAGTTCGCCGAGCAGCTCAAGCTCTATATGCCGGCGATCCGCAGCAATGTGCTGATGGTGCTGTCGCACAAGACCTCGGTCGAGCTGCTGACCCTGGAGGGCAAGGAAAAGCTGGCACGCGACATCATGCGCGAATCGCTGCGCCCGATGGGCATCGAGATCGACGACGAGGACGACGAGGGCACGACGACGAAGAAACGCAAGAAGAAGCGCGCGGTCGTCAGCCCGATCAGCAATGTGCTGTTCTCCAGCTTCATCGTCCAATAGCGATTCACCATCATGAATCAGCAAATCCTGTCGCAAGACGAAGTCGATGCCCTGCTGCAAGGCATTACCGGCGAGAGCCAGAAGCTCGAAGCGGAAGAGGAGCAGGTCGGCGGCATACGCGACTACAACCTGGCCAGCCAGGAACGCATCGTGCGTGGGCGCATGCCCACGATGGAAATCATCAACGAGCGTTTCGCCCGCAATATCCGCATCGGCCTGTTCAACTTCATCCGCAAAAGCCCCGAGGTCGCGATCGGCGGCATCAAGGTGCAGAAGTACAGCGCCTTCTTGCGCGAGATCGTGGTGCCGACCAACTTCAACATCGTCTCCGTCAAGCCGCTGCGCGGCAATGGCCTGATCGTCTGCGACCCCACGCTGGTGTTCGCGGTGATCGACTCGCTGTTCGGCGGCATCGGCAAGTTCCACGCCCGCATCGAGGGCCGCGATTTCTCGGCCACCGAGCAGCGCGTGATCCTGCGTCTGGTCGAGGTCATCACGGCCGAGTACAAAAAGGCCTGGATGGGCATCTACCCGCTGGAGCTGGACTACCAGCGCTCGGAGATGCAGCCGCAGTTCGCCAATATCGCCACGCCCAGCGAGATCGTGGTCTCGACCTCCTTCACACTGGAGATCGGCGAGACCAGCGGCACCGTCTATTTCTGCATTCCCTACTCGACGCTGGAGCCGATACGCGATGTGCTCTACAGCACCACGCAGGGCGACTCCTCCGAGCCCGACCGGCGCTGGGTCAATTTGCTGAAGCACCAGATCCAGGCGGCCGAGGTCGAGCTGGTGGCCGAGCTGGGCCATGCCCCGGCCACCGTCGAGCAGTTGCTGGCCTTCAAGCCCGGCGACTTCATCGAGCTGGACCTGGACCCCATCATCAAGACCAAGATCGATGGCGTGCCGGTGTTCGACTGCCACTACGGCACCTCGAACGGCAAGTACGCCCTGAAAGTAGACAAGATGCTGACCGCCCCGGATGCGGGTTGGCTGGGAGCCCGCGATGCCACCTGATAGCCCCTCTCAAGACGAACAGGACGCGATGGCGGCCGAATGGGCCGCCGCGCTGGCCGAAGCCAAGCCGGCCGAAGTGGCGGACGAGGTGCAGGCCGCCGCCGAACAGGTGGCGCCGGCCAGCTTCGCGAACTTCACGCCGACGCCCAGCAATATGCCGGGCAGCGACATCAATATGATTCTGGACATCCCGGTCCAGCTGACCGTGGAGCTGGGGCGCACCCGCATCCCGATCAAGAATATCCTGCAGCTGGCCCAGGGCTCGGTGGTCGAACTCGACGCGCTGGCCGGCGAGCCGATGGATGTGCTGGTCAACGGCTATCTGATCGCCCAGGGCGAGGTCGTGGTGGTGAACGATAAGTTCGGCATCCGGCTGACCGATATCGTCACGCCCTCGGAACGCATGCGACGCCTCAGCAAGGCCTGACCCCCAGAACCCGCGCCCAAGGCCCGAACTCGGGCCGAAAGCCCCGCTTCCAAGCGCGATTGACCGGGCCGGGCCCGGCCCACAATCGGCGGCATGAGCAACAACCTCCTGCCTATCTTCTGGTTCTTCGCCATCCTGGCGCTGATACCGGCCCTGCTGTGGCTGCTCAAGCGCACGCCGCTGGGCGGCGCAGCCGGCACCCATGGCCAGATGCGCACCGTCGCGGTGCTGCAGCTCTCGCCGAGCCAGCGCCTGGTGACGGTCGAGGTCGGCCAGGGCGAGGATCGCCGCTGGCTGGTGCTGGGCGTCACCGCGCAGCAGATCAGCACCCTGCATGTGCTGCCGCCGCAGCCCGAGGGTGCGGCAGGCCCGGCCACCTCAGCCCCGTTCGCGCAGATGCTGATGGCGCGGCTCAAGAAAGATGGCAGCGGAGACCAGCGTGCGCCCTGATTCCCGCCCTCTCGCCCGGCTCAGGCAAGGCCTGACCCTCATTCTCCTGTCGGCCGTCTCGGCCAGCGCGCTGGCCCAGACCGGCGGCGCGCCCGCGACCTTGCCGCTGATCATCGGCCAGGGTGCCGGCGGCAGCAGCTACTCGGTGCCCATCCAGACCCTGCTGTTCTTCACCGCCCTGGGCTTTCTGCCGGCCGTGCTGCTGATGATGACCGGCTTCACCCGCATCGTCATCGTGCTATCGCTGATGCGCCAGGCCCTGGGTACCCAGGCGGCACCGCCGAATCAGGTGATCGTCGGCCTGTCGCTGTTCCTGACCTTTTTCGTGATGAGTCCCACCTTGGACAAGGTCTATGCCGAGGCCTGGCAGCCCTACTCGGCCGGCACCATAGGCTTCGACGTGGCCCTGCAGCGCGCCGAGGTGCCAATGCGCGGATTCATGCTGAAGCAGACCCGCCAGGCCGATGTCGCGCTGTTCTCGCGCCTGGCCAAGCTGGAGGGCGAGATCAAGCCCGAGGATGTGCCCTTCAAGGTGCTGGTGCCGGCTTTCGTCACCAGCGAGCTGAAGTCGGCCTTCCAGATCGCCTTTCTGATCTTCATTCCCTTTCTGGTGATCGACATGATCGTCTCCAGCGTGCTGATGAGCCTGGGCATGATGATGCTGAGCCCGGTGCTGGTGGCCCTGCCCTTCAAGCTGATGCTGTTCGTGCTGGCCGATGGCTGGAACCTGCTGCTGGGTTCGCTGGCCGCCTCCTTCGTGACCTGAGCCCCGAGACAAGCCCATGGATGCACAACAAGTCTTCACCTTCGGCCAGGAAGGCCTCTACATGCTGCTGCTGGTGGCCGCGCCGATTTTGCTGACCGTGCTGGCGGTGGGCGTGCTGGTCAGCGTGTTCCAGGCCGCCACCCAGATCAACGAGGCGACCCTGAGCTTTGTGCCCAAGGTGGTCGCCGCCGTGCTGGTGATGGCGGTGGCCGGCCCCTGGATGGTGACCACCCTGGTCGAGTACATCCAGCGCACCTTGCAGACGATTCCGCAGGTCGTCGGCTGACACGGCGTCGATGTTTTCTTTCACCGAGGCCCAACTGCTGCAGTGGCTGACGCCGCTGCTGTGGCCCTTCATCCGCACCTTGGCGTTGTTTGCCGGCATGCCCATCTTCAGCCAGCGCAATGTGCCGATGCGGGTGCGCGTGGGCCTGGCCCTGTTCGTCTCGCTGGCGGCCCAGCCCTCGCTGCCGCCGATGCCGGTGGTGCCACTGGACTCGCCACCGCTGCTGCTGATGCTGATCGCCCAGCAGCTGCTGATCGGCCTGTCGCTGGGCTTTGCGGTGCGCATCGTGTTCGCGGCGCTGGAATTTGCCGGCGAGTTGGTGGGCCTGCAGATGGGCCTGAACTTCGCCGGCTTCTTCGACCCCGCCACCGGCAGCCAGGGTACGGCCAGCGCGCGCTTCTTCGGCGCGATGGTGGCCTTTCTGTTCATCGCGATCAACGGCCATCTGCTGCTGATCAATGCGCTGATCCAGAGCTTCACGGCCTTTCCGGTCGGCGACGAGCCCTTCCGTTTCCTGCGCGTGGCCCAGCCCCAGGTCTGGGGCGCGCAGATCTTTCATATCGGCCTGTGGATCGCACTGCCGCTGATCACGATGCTGATGTTCGTCAATCTGGTACTGGGCGTGATTGCCCGCGTCGCGCCGCAGATCACCGTCTTCGCGGTCGGTTTTCCGCTGACCGTCAGCATCGGCCTGGTGGGCATGCTGGCCACGCTGCCGCTGATGCAGATGCCTTTTATGGTGGCGCTGGAACGCATGCTGGCCGCCTTCGGCTGAAGGCGGCCAGAGCCTGGCACTGGCTCAGACGCGCGCCCGCCTGCGCGCCACCCCACCGACCGCCAGCAGGCCCAGCAGCAACATCGCATAGGTCTGCGGCTCGGGCACCGCGCTGACCGTCAGGCCCGACAAGGTGCCGTTGTAGGCGCCGGCCAAGCTGGCCTGCCCGGTGCTCAGATCGATGCTGTAGAGCGCCGTGGTCAGCGCCGGGCCGGCATCGACATTCAGCGCCGCCCAGGCCTGGCCGTTGCCGAGAATCTCGAAGCCATTGGCCCGCAGCACATCGACACCCAGCGAACCGATGGTCGTGATCGTGGGCGTGTTGAAGGCCGAGGAGGCAAAGGCCAGCGTGTCATTGGCACTGTCGATGTAGTACAGCGCGGTGCCGCCGGCCGGCGCGCCGGCCTGCCCCGGCATCGAATTGGTATAGGCGACGGCGGTATAGCCCGGCGCCACGGTGTTGGCGGCATTGCCGACCGCGCCGGTCAGCGCATTGACGGCGAAATTGCCGCCGGCCGAGCTGATCAGCCGCAGCGAGGCGCCGGTGCCGGCATCGGCGACCGGATTGAAGTCCAGGCCATAGGCGAGATTGCCCTGGACCACGGCGCTGCTCAGATTGGCGACAAAGCTGGTCGCGCCGGTCATCTCGTCCAGTGTGTAGAGACGGTTGGACAAGGTCACGCCATAGATCTTGCCGTCCGAGGGCCGCGTGTCGATGCCGACGAAGCGATCACCGGCATCCAGGCCGCTGATGTCCTTGTTGACGGCCGCGCCGATATTGGCGGTGTCGAAGCGGGTGAGCTGGTTCTGGCTGTTGATGCCCACCAGGGTGACGGCCTGGGCGGCGCCGGCGCTCAAGGCGAGCAAGGCGGCTCCGGTACGAGCGAAGAATGGCATGGAAGAACTCCTGTGCGTATGCGCAGACACACCGGCCCGAGGCTCTCGAACCGGCGCTGCAGGCTCTGTACGCAGCCCGGCCCGGATGGATGCAGGACACCTCCCCCTAAGCCTAGGGGGCCACTACCGCACCTCGCGCGCCAGCTTCAGCATTTGCGCGCTCAACACCAGACCACGGCGCCGGCTTTCGCTGAGGTTGACACGAAACGCCAGGCTGTTGGGCTCCTGGATCAGTCCGATGTCGGCGCCCGCGCGAAAGGCCTCGGGGCTGTCGGCCACCAGCAGCACCGGGCTGGCCTCCAGCGCCAGCATCCAGCGCCGCAGCTCGGCGCGCCCGAGCTCGCCCAGCACCAGCAATTGGCAGTGGCGTGCCTGCTCGGGCCGCTCCGGCAGCGCCAGTTCCGGCAACAGCCCGCCCCAGGGCCTGCGCACCTGCTCGCGCAGCGCCGCCGCCAGCTCCGGCGACGTGCCGGCCAGGCATAGCGTGAAGCTGCGCAGCGGCGGTGGCGGCCAGCCGGTGAACTGGGCAAAGCGGTAGATGAAGGCCGCCTTCAGCCGCGCATCCTCGGGCACCGGCTCGTTCGCGGCGGCCGGTGCCGCCAGCAGCAGCCAGGCCAGCGGCAGCCAGAGCTTGCTCATGGCCCGAAGCGCCGGCTCAGACTCAGGCGCAAGACCCGACCCTCCTGGCGCAGCGGCAGCAGGCTGCCGGGCTCGGTGAACTCGGCGTAGCGCTTGTCGGCCAGGTTGTAGAGCCCCAGTGCCAGCTCGCTGCGCGCCTCGACGGGCCACAGCAGCTGCAGATTGACGATGCCGTAAGCCCCCTGGCGCTGATCCAGCACACGCCGCGCGCCGGCCGCCAGCCACTGGGCCGACAGCCGCAGCGGCCCCAGCGGCTGGCTGGCCTGCAGCTTCAGCAGGCTGCTCGGCTGGGTGTTGAGCGCATCGGTGGCGGCGTCGCTGCGCTGCCGGTTCAGGCTCAAGCTGGCCGACAGCTCGCCGCCGCCGGCCCAGCGCCCTTCCAGCCCCAGCTCGATGCCGCGGCTGAGCGGCCGGGCGCTGTTCTCGTAGACCGGAAACTCGGGGCTCAGCCGTATCAGACCGCTGATGCGGCTCAGATGCAGCGAGGCGCGCAAGCGCCACTGCGCACTCAGGCCCTGGTCCAGGGCCAGCTCCAGGCTGCGCACCCGCTCGGCACGCAAGGCCGGTGCGCCCAGTTCCTCGTTATTGCCGGCCTCGACGCGGTTGGCGCCGCGGAAGGCGCTGCCGTACAGCAGCTTGACCCCGGTCTGCGCGGCCGGGCTCCAGACCCAGGCCAGGCGCGGGTTGAGGCTGGCGCCCGCCGTGCGGCTGCGGTCATGGCGCAGCCCCAGCACCAGGGTGTGGCGTGGCGCCAGCCGCCACTCGTCCTGCACGAACAAGCCCAGGCGCCGGTCGCTGCCGTCCCGTTCCACCCAGGGCGGCACGCCCAGGGTGCCGGCCCAGACCTGCTGGGCCGCATCGTGCTGGTACTCCAGACCCAGGCTGAGGAAGTGTCGGGCGATCCCCTGATAGCCCAGGCGCAGGTCCAGCTGGCCCCAGCGGCCGAGGAACTGATTGCGGTACAGTGCCAGCGAGCCTTCGTCTTCGTCCGCGACATAGGGCGCGCTGTTGCGATAGAGCGCGCGCTGCAGCGCGAGTGCGGCATACAGCTCCCAGTCTTCGTTCAAGGCACGCTCCAGGGTCAGCTGGGCGAAGTGATTGCGGGTCAGGTCCAGCGAGGGCTCCAGGCGCTCGGGCTGCAGCGGTGACACGAACACCGGCAGCTGGCGACGCCGCTCGCTGCTGCCCAGGCGCAGGTTCAGGCCGCGATAGGAAAAGCCTGCCTGCAGCCGGCTGCCGCGGTCGCGGTCCAGCGCGCGGTGGCGCGCCGCCAGCGCCGGCGGCGGCGACAACACCGCGTCGGGCATGCGGTCCTGCTCGAAGCTCGACAGCCCGACCCAGGCCTCGGCCCCGTTGTCGCCGCGCCGGCCCAGCGAGACCGAGGCCTGGCGTTCCGAGCTAGAGGCCTGGCTGAACCCCAGGCGCAGGCCCTGCAAGCGGTCGGCACGCTGGGTGACGATATTGATCACGCCGAAGAAGGCATTGTTGCCATAGACCGAGGCGCCGGGGCCGGGCGCGAACTCGACCCGCTCGATCAGCGCGATATCGACCGCCGCGTCGCGCCCGACCTGGGCCGCGTCGAGGATGTTGTCATTGAGCCGCATGCCGTCCAGCAGCACCAGCAGGCGCGAGTTGTACTCGCCGGCCCGGCCCAGGCCGCGCGCCGAGACAAAGCTGAAGATGCTGTTGCTGCTGACATAAAGCCCCGGCAGGCTGCGCAGCACATCGGCCAGGCTGCGCAGACCGAGCCGGGCAATGTCCTGGGCGGTCAGCACATAGGTGACGGCCGGCGCCTGGGCCTCGCTCTGGGCGAAGCGCGAGGCGGTGCTGACTTCGACCCCGCGCGAGGGCTGGTCCAGGCCCTGCTTGAGCAGCTCCTCCAGGCTCGGCGGATCGTCGGCACCGGCCGCAGCGGTGGCGGCCAGCAGACACAGCATGGCGCTCAGAGCCCTAGGCATGGCCGGCCCGCCTGAAGCAGTTCTTGCCGGCCCGCTTGGCCGCATACATCGCGGCATCGGCGCGTGCCAGCAGGGCAGCCGGCGTGTCGGCGTCGCCGGGGCAGAAGGCCAGGCCCAGGGTCGCCCCCACCGGCATCAGCGCGCCGGCCACCCACAGCGGCTCGCGCACCGCGGCGATCAGGCGCTGGGCCAGCGCTTCGGCGGCGGCGGCATCGGGCAATTGGGGCAGCAGCAGCGCGAACTCGTCGCCGCCCAGGCGGCACAGCCGGTCATGGCCGCGCAGCACCGCGCCCATGCGCCGCGCCACCTCGCGCAGCACGCTGTCACCGGCCTCATGGCCATGGCCGTCGTTGACGAGCTTGAAGTTGTCCAGGTCGATGAAGACCAGGGCCATCAGCTCATCGCGCTGCAGGCTCCGGTCCATCAGCTCGGCCAGCTCGCGCTCGAAGGCCAGGCGGTTGGGCAGGCCGGTCAGGCTGTCGTGATGCGCCAGCTGCTGCAGCTGCTGGCCGGCGGCCTGCTCCTGGCGCAGGCGCTGGTTCAGGCCCTGCTGGGCGGCCTCGATGCGGCTGAGCATCTCGTTGAAGCGCTCGCTGAGGCGCCCCACCTCGTCGGCGCGCCGCACCGGCGCGCGCCGGCGATAGTCATGGTCATGGGCCACCTGTTCGGCCAGCGCGGCCAGCTCGACGATGGGGGCCAGCGCCCGCCGCTGCACGGCCCGCAGCACCCGCGCGGCCAGCACGATGGCCAGCAGCGCCAGCACACCCGTCAGCGCGGCCAGCCGCAGCAGGCCCTGCTCCAGGCCGGCCAGGCTCTCGCGCAGCAGCAGATGACCGACCGCTTCGCCCTGCTGCAGCACTGGCGCATGGACCTGGATTTCGCCGCCCTCGATGACACGGCCGGTCCAGGCCGGCACGACGGCCGGCGTGGCGCCCTCGGCCGGCCAGCGCGCGAACAGCCGGCCCCGCGCGTCCAGCAGCTGCAGCTCCAGCAGCTCGGCGCGGCGCGCGAATGCGGCCAGCTCGGCGGCCGCGGCGGCGCGGTCTTCGAACACCAGCATCGCGGCCAGGCCATGGGCCAGCAGCTGGGCGGCCTGCTCGGCGGCCTGGGCCTGGCGCTCGCGCGCGCCCAGCCAGGACAGCCCGGCGATCAGTCCCAGGGTCAGCAGCAGGGTCGCGGCCAGCACCGTCAGATTGAGCGCCGTCAGGCGGCGCACCAGCGAGCGCTCGGGCGGCCGCGCCCGAGCCGACGCGCCGCTCGGTTCTTGATCAGCCATCAGCGCTTTATCGGCGCGCTGCCGGCCGGCTTTAGCTCTCGACCAGACCGTTGCGGATCGCGTAGACCGTCAGCTCGGAGTTGTTCGACAGGGCCAGCTTTTCCAGCACGCGGGCGCGGTAGACGCTGACGGTCTTGGGGCTCAGCGTCAGCTCCTCGGCGATGTCGGACAGGCGTTTGCCCGAGGCAATCATCACCAGGGTCTGCAGCTCGCGGTCGGAGAGCTTCTGGTGGGCCTGCTCCGTGGACGGCGCGGTCAGGCTCTCGACCAGCATCTGGGCGATCTCGGGCGTCACATACTTGCGGCCCTGGGCCACGGTGCGCACCGCCGCCACCAGCAGCTGCGGGTCGCCGCCCTTGTTGACATAGCCGAAGGCGCCGGCCTTCAGCGCGCGGATCGCGTACTGATCTTCCGGATACATCGAGACGATCAGCACCCGCACCGGGTTGCCCTCGTCCTTGAGCACATGCAGCACATCGAGGCCGCTGCGGCCCGGCATATTGATGTCCAGCACGAGCACATCGCAGTCCTTGTCGGGCTGGCGCATCAGCGTGCGCAGCTCGCCATAGTCGCCGGCCTCGCCGATGACCTCGATATCGGCCGCATCGGACAGGGTGTCGCGGATGCCGCGACGTATCAGCGCATGGTCGTCACACAGAATCACCTTGATCATGCGCTGCCCCAGGCCGAAGGATCATGGGTGGCGGCGCGGCCGGCCTCGTCGTCGGCCAGGCTGTCGTCGGGCGCTTCGAGCGGCACCGACAGGATCAGGCTGGTCCCTCTGCTATTGCTGCTCAAATCGACCCATCCCCCAACGGTTGCGGCCCGTTCATGCAGACCACGGATGCCGAATGATCGCGCCTTGGCAAGATCGCCGGGCGCCACACCCTGACCATTGTCGCTGACCTCCAGGGTCAGCACGCCCGAGTCGACGCTCAGCTCGATATCGACCCGGCTGGCATTTGCATGCTTGCTGACATTGGTCAAGGCTTCCTGCGCGGTGCGGTAGGCCACCAGCGGCACGCCGGCCGGCAGCTGGATCTGCTCATGGCTGGTGCGCATGGTCGTCGTGATGCCGGTGCGGCGCTCGAAACGCATGCTCATCCACTGCACCGCCGCGACCAGGCCCTGCTCCAGGATGGCCGGCCGCAGGTTGTGCATGATGCGCTGGCTGGCCTCGATCGCGTAGCTGACCGTCTCCAGCGCCGACTGCACGCGCTGGCGCACCGCCGCATCCTGCGCATGGCGGGCGATCCAGGCCAGGTCGAACTTCAGCGCCGTCAGCGAGCCGCCGACATCGTCGTGGATCTCGCGCGCGATTGCCGCGCGTTCCATCTCGACGCTGGTCTGCAGATGACCGGCCAGCTCGTGCAGGCGCTGCTTGCTCTTGCGCAGTTCGCGGTCGGCCTCCAGCCGGGCGCACTGCATGTCATTGGCCTCGATGGCGTGCAGCAGGGCCGGCGCCAGCCGCGCCAGATTGTTCTTCAGCAGATAGTCGGAGGCGCCGGTGCGCATCGCCGCCACGGCCGTGTCTTCGCCGATCTCGCCGGAGACCAGCACGAAGGGAATCAGACGCTTGCTCTCCTTGAGCATGTCCAGCACCACCAGGCCGGAGAAACCGGGCAGGTTGTAGTCGGACACGATGGCATCCCAGGCTTCGGTCAGCGCCTGGGCGACCTCGGCCAGGGTATCGACCCGGTGCACCTCCAGGTCCAGGCCGGCGCGGCGCAACTGGGCCACGATCAGTTGGTGATCGAGTTCCGAATCCTCAACATGGAGTACACGCAGGCGGCGCTCGGCGCTAGAAACAGTCATGGGGCGGGAGTATGCCAAGAATGTGCAACAACTCACGGCAGCCCTGCCGCTATCCATGAACGGCAGCGCCGCCCAGCCCACAATCCGGCGTTAACCCGCATCAGGTTTGTTGGATTCGGGTCGATTCCAAGAAATAGGCCCAGTTCGGGCCGATTGTCCTGTCGACATGCCCACAAGAAATGCCGAAGATCCCGGATATGACCGGACCATCCGGTCGTCTGAGCCAGGTCAGCACATAACAAGCATGGAGCGACGAAGCCGATGAACGAAAACTCCACCCCTGATGAAGAGCCGGGCATGCTCCCTTTGCTGGCCGCCGCCGAACTGCAGGACCACCTGATGACGGTGACCAACGATCTGGAGCGCCTGCAGCGCCTGCTCGACGATGCCGGCGAGGCCTTGTCCGGCCATTTCTACAGCGCCTCCAGCCAGGTCCAGACCCTGCTGCGCCAGGCCGCCGAAAACCCCGGCACCGACAGCGGCGCGCTGCACCATGTGATGGAAGATATTGCCGGGGCCATCACGGCGCTGCAGTTCCAGGACATGGCCACCCAGTTGATCGCCCATACCAGCCAGCGCCTGCGCAACTGCGCCGACCAGCTGGCGCGCGACACCTTTGGCGACGACGAAGACGGCGAGGCGGTCGTCGAGATCGCGCCGCTGCGCCCGAATCCCGTGACTCAGGACGAAATGGACGCAGGGTCCATCGAACTGTTCTAAAGAGTTCTCAAGTTCAACCGATATCAGCTTGTTATCCGGAGAGAAAGCGATGCATTCAATTCTTGCTGTGGACGATTCGGCCTCGATGCGCCAGATGGTCTCCTTCACCCTCAAGAACGCAGGTTTCAATGTGGTTGAGGCGGTCGATGGCCAGGATGCCTGGGAAAAGTCCAGCTCGCGCGATTTCGATCTGGTGCTGACCGATCAGAACATGCCGCGCATGGACGGCATCAGCCTGACCAAGAAACTGCGCGACAACCCCAAGTTCAAAACCACCCCCATCCTGATCCTGACCACCGAGTCCAGCGACCAGATGAAGCAGGCCGGCCGTGCCGCTGGCGCCACCGGCTGGCTGGTCAAGCCTTTTGATCCGGCCAAGCTGATCGAGGTGATCGGCAAAGTGATTCGCTGAGGCCTGGCGCCACAACAAGGAGTAAAGCATGGGAGAAATGACCTCCGAAGGCGCAAGCCTGAGTGCCGGCATTGACCTGAGTCAGTTCTACCAGGTCTTCTTCGAGGAAGCCGGCGAGAACCTCGACAATATGGAACAGCTGCTGCTGAACCTGAATATCGAGACCGCCGACGATGAAGAGCTGAACGCGATCTTTCGCTGCGCGCACTCGATCAAGGGTGGTGCGGCAACCTTCGGCTTCGGCGATGTGGCCGAGCTGACCCACCAGATGGAGACGCTGCTGGACAAGCTGCGCCGCCACGAGCTGGCACCGAATGCCGCGATGGTGGACATCCTGCTGCAGTCCGGCGATGCGCTGCGCGCGCAGCTGGGCCGCCACCAGGGCTCCGGCGCCGACGCGGTCGACACCACCGACCTGCTGACCAGCATCCGTGCGCTGGTCGAGGGCAAGGAGGTGGCGGCTCCGGTGGCGCAAAGCGCCGCGCCGGCGCCTGCACCGAAGCCGGCCGCAGCAGCGCCGGCCAAGCCGACCGCACGCGAGCTGGAACTGCAGGTTGGGCCGCTGTCCGATCTGAGCCTGGCCGACAACCTGGTCGAGCTGTTCAAGGAAATCACCGATCTCGGCACGATAGAGCCGCTGGACGGCGGTGTCTCCTCCGACGGCATGCGCCGCTACAAGATCCTGACCGGCAGCACCGACAACGATCTGCTGGATCTCTTCACCTTCCATGTGGCCCGCGAGCAGGTCAAGCTGCTGCCGCTGGGCCCGGGCTTCGGCTTCCACGAGGGCGCGCCCGGCGCGCCGCCGGCCGAGGCGCCGAGCAAGGATCCGGGCTACGGCTTCTTTGACGATGCCCCGGGCCTGCCCAGCGGCAGCACCGAGCTCGAAGCCCAGGCCCAGCTGCCCGCCGAGGCACCGAAGGCCGTGGTCGCCAAGCCGGCCGCCAAGACCGAGGCCCGGCCGCCGGCCGGCGGCATGGACCAGTCCACGCTGCGCGTCTCGGTCGAGAAGGTCGACCAGCTGATCAATCTGGTCGGCGAGCTGGTCATCACCCAGGCCATGCTGGCGCAGAACAGCAGCCAGCTGGACCCGGCCCTGTATCAGCAGCTGGCCTCCGGCCTGGCCGATCTGGAACGCAACACCCGGGATCTGCAGGAATCGGTGATGTCGATCCGCATGATTCCGATGTCGGGCGTGTTCAACCGCTTCCCGCGCATGCTGCGCGACCTGGCCGCCAAGCTGGGCAAGAAGGTCGAGCTGGTCACGCAGGGCGAAGCCACCGAGCTGGACAAAGGCCTGGTCGAGAAGATCACCGACCCGCTGACCCATCTGGTGCGCAACAGCTGCGACCACGGCATCGAACTGCCGGCCGAGCGCATCGCCAAGGGCAAGCCCGAGCAGGGCACGATCACCCTGGTCGCTTCGCACCAGGGCGGCTCCATCGTGATCGAGGTGCGCGACGATGGCCGCGGCCTGAACCGCGACAAGCTGATCAAGAAGGCGCGCGAGAAAGGCATCGATGCACCCGACTCGATGAGCGACGCCGAGGTCTGGGGCCTGATCTTCGCGCCCGGCTTCTCCACCGCCGACCAAGTCACCGATGTCTCGGGACGCGGCGTCGGCATGGACGTGGTCAAGCGCAATATCACCCAGCTGGGCGGCACGGTCGAGATCGACTCGGCCGAGGGCTATGGCATGAAGGTCTCGGTGCGTCTGCCGCTGACCCTGGCCATCATGGACGGCATGAGTGTGGGCGTCGGCGACGAGGTCTACATCCTGCCGCTGGCCTCGGTGGTCGAATCCTTCCAGGTCCAGGCCGACACCATCAAGACCGTCGGCGGCTCGGGCCGCGTGGTCGAGGTGCGCGACGAATACATGCCGGTCGTGGAATTGGAGCAGGTTTTCAATGTTCCACGTTTCGATTTCGAGCATGTCAGCTCCATCATGGTGGTGGTGGAAGCCGAGGGGGGCCGCGTGGCCATGCTGGTGGACGAGTTGCTCGGCCAGCAGCAGGTGGTCGTGAAGAACCTGGAAGCCAACTACCGCAAGGTGCCCGATGTCTCGGGCGCCACCATCATGGGCGACGGCCGCGTCGCGCTGATTCTCGATGTGGGCAGCCTGGTCAGGCGCTCGCGTCACTGAAGTCGAAGCTACAGAGGTATCCGAATGAGTATGAGTGCAATGCTCCGCCGCTTCAGCATACGCACCCGCATGATTGGCGCGATCGCCATGGTGCTGGTGCTGCTGCTGGCCGTGGGCAGCGTCGGTCTGCTTGGCATGAACTCGATGCGCGACCAGACCAAGCAGTTCGCCGAAGTGTCCGTCGGCGAAGCCAATCAAGTCACCCGCCTGGTTCACGCCATGGGGGAGATGCGGCGCTTCGAGAAGGACATGATCATCAACTACGAGAAGCCCGAGGTCGTCAAGGCGATGCGCGCCAAGTGGGACGACTCGCGCAAGTCCATCGCCGAGATCGCCAAGGCCATGCGCAGCGGTGAAAGCGCCGGCGACAAGGCCAGCATGGCCAAGGTGCTGAGCCTGCTGGACGCCTACGCCACCAAGGCCCAGCCGGTGCTGACCCAGCTGGAGGCTGGCGGCTACGACAACGCCGCCGTGGCCGACAAGCTGCTGGGCCGCGCCAAGGACGATGTGGCCCTGGCCGAGAAGCAGATCGATGAGCTGCGCGCCGCGCTGCAGCAGGAAGCCACCGACACGCAGCAGCGTGCCCAGGCCACCCAGGGCCAGGTCTTGACCGCCTTCATCGTCGTGCTGGCCCTGGCCGCCGCCGTGGTGGTGCCGCTGACCCTCTTGAATATGCAGAGCATCTGCAAGCCGCTGGCCGAGGCCGAACTGCTGGCCGAAGCGATCGCCAAGGGCGACCTGACCAGCAGCGCCGCCGTGGTCGAGGGTCAGGACGAGGCCTCGCATCTGATGCGCTCGCTGCAGAATATGCAGGCCTCACTGCAGAACCTGGTGGGCCAGCTGCGCACCTCGGCCGACAGCATCCGCACCGCCTCGGTCGAGATCGCCACCGGCAACCAGGATCTGTCGGGCCGCACCGAGCAGACCGCCTCCAATCTTCAGCAGGCCGCCTCGTCGATGGTGCAGCTGACCGGCACCGTCAAGCAGACCGCCGATTCGGCCCGCACCGCCAACCAGCTGGTGTCTTCGGCCTCGAACGCCGCCGCCAAGGGCGGCCAGGTGGTCAGCCAGGTGGTCTCGACGATGGACGAGATCAACACCAGCTCGAAGAAGATCAGCGACATCATCGGCGTGATCGATGGCATCGCCTTCCAGACCAATATCCTGGCCTTGAACGCCGCGGTCGAAGCAGCCCGCGCCGGCGAGCAGGGCCGCGGCTTCGCGGTCGTGGCCGGCGAGGTCCGCTCGCTGGCGCAGCGCAGTGCCGAGGCCGCCCGCGAGATCAAGACCCTGATCGGCGCCAGCGTCGAGCGGGTCGAGACCGGTGCGCGCCTGGTGCAGGAAGCCGGCAGCTCGATGAGCGACATCGTCTCCAGCGTGCAGCGCGTCTCCGACATCATCGGCGAGATCACCGCCGCCTCGGCCGAGCAGAGCGACGGCATCGGCCAGGTCAACCAGTCGGTGGTGCAACTCGACCAGATGACGCAGCAGAACGCCGCGCTGGTGGAGGAATCCGCTGCCGCCGCCGAGAGCCTGAAGGACCAGGCCGAGCGCCTGGCCCTGGCGGTCGACAAGTTCCGCATCAGCAAGCAGGCCAGCGCGATGCTGGCGCCGGCGGCCCCAGCGGTCAAGGCGTTCAGCCCGGCCAAGCCGGCGCCGGCCAAGATCGCGGCGCCTCGAACTGCCGCTGCCGCAAAGCCGGCCGCCGCGCCGCGCCCGTCGCCCAAGCCGCCGGCGCCCAGCCCCAAGCCCGCGATGGCCGCCGCCGATGGCGACTGGGAAACCTTTTGATGCCCGCCGGCATCGCCCGCCCACCTTTTGATCATCAAGCCCACACCACAACGAGGTAAGCCATGGAAACCATCAGCGAAACGACCCAGCTGGTCCGCCGTGAATCCGCCGGCAATCTGGCCGTCAAAGCCCATGGCCCGGCCAGCGGCGAATACCTGACCTTCCGCCTCGGCGGCGAGGAATACGGCATCGACATCCTGAAGGTGCAGGAAATCCGCAGCTACGAGCCGCCCACCCGCATCGCCAACGCCCCCGACTTCATCAAGGGCGTGGTCAATCTGCGCGGCGTCATCGTGCCCATCGTCGACCTGCGCCTGAAGCTGGGCTGCCCCACTGCCGAGTACAACAGCTTCACCGTCGTGATCGTGCTGAATGTGCGCAACCGCGTGGTCGGTGCGGTGGTCGACTCGGTGTCCGATGTGCTGGAGCTGAGCCGCGACGCCATCCGCCCTGCTCCCGAACTGAATGCCAGCGCGGTCGACACCAGCTTCATCACCGGCATCGGCGCGGTCAACGACCGCATGCTGATCCTGATGGACATCGAAGGGCTGATGAGCAGCGCCGACATGGGTCTGATGGACTCTGTGATCGGCTGACAGCACCCAGGCCCGCCAGCGTAGCGGGCCTTCTTTTGACAGGGACGGACTCTGGGTCCAAGGAGTTGCCCCATATGGCTACCGGAATTACTTCGATCGCACGCCGCGTCTCTCTGGTCGGCGTCGTTTCCCTCTCCGTGATCCTGCTGGCCACCAGCGGGATCGTCAGCGTGATGCTGACCAAGGTCGCTCATGAACGTGTGGTCAGCTGGGTCGGCGACAAGACCCAGTCGCTGATCGACACCATGCACGCGATGGACGACACCTCGCGCACCCTGGTGGAGCGCAGCTTCGGCACCTTCCGCCAGGAGTTCGGTCCCAGCTTCACGCTGGACGAGGCCACCGGCGAGCTGCGCGACTGGGGCCCGACCCTGAATGGCAACTTCACCCAGGTCGACAAGTTCGCGGCCACCAGCGGCGGCGTCGCCACGGTGTTCGCCGCCAAGGGCGACGACTTCCTGCGCATCACCACCTCGCTGAAGAACGACAAGGGAGAGCGCGCGATGGGCACGCTGCTGGGCAAGCAGCACCCGGCCTATGCCACGCTGACGGCCGGCAAGCCCTATGCGGGCCGCGCCAATCTGTTCGGCCGCGCCTATATGACCTATTACGAGCCGGTCAAGAACGATGCCGGCAAGCAGGTCGGCCTGCTCTTCATCGGTTTCGACCTCGATGCCTTCGAGGCCGCGATGAGCAAGATGGCCAATGACGCCAAGTTCTTCGACAGCGGCGGCACCTATATGGTCAGCGTCGGCAAGGACCCGGCCCAGGCCCGCTTCGCCTCGCATCCGACGGCCAAGGGCAAGCTGGTCAGCGAGGTCGCGCCCGAGCTGATCAAGCAGCTCGGCGAGGTCGGCCAGGACGGCTACCTGGGCGATTCGCCCGATGTGCTGGGCAATGGCCACAGCGACAACTTCGCCGTCGTTCGCAAGAACGACAAGGCCGGGCTGTGGGTCGTCGCCCAGGTCTCGCGCGGCGAGGCGATGGCCTCGCACTGGGCCACGCTGGTGCCCTTCTGGTTGATGCTGGGTGGCACCACAGTGGCGTTGGGCTTCGGCCTGTTCTGGATGATGCGCAACTGGGTCGCCAAGCCGCTGGCCTCGCTCAGCGAGGGCGTGCGCGCCATCGCCCAGGGCGATCTGAGCGTGCCGGTGCGCAGCGACCGGCAGGACGAGATCGGCGCGCTGATGCGCGATACCGAGGGCATGCGCCAGCGCCTGGCCGACATCATCGGCACGGTGCGCAACTCGGTCGACTCGATAGGCACGGCCAGCGCCGAGATCGCCACCGGCAACCAGGACCTGAGCCAGCGCACCGAGCAGACCGCCTCGAATCTGCAGATCACCGCCTCCTCGATGGTGGAGCTGACCGGCACCGTCAAGCAGACCGCCGATT
Source organism: Paucibacter sp. M5-1 (assembly GCF_027498415.2). Classification (NCBI taxonomy): domain Bacteria; kingdom Pseudomonadati; phylum Pseudomonadota; class Betaproteobacteria; order Burkholderiales; family Sphaerotilaceae; genus Roseateles; species Paucibacter sp. M5-1. The sequence continues at coordinate 5,445,521 of NZ_JAPZLM020000001.1, read as the reverse complement.
CGGCCCGCACCGCCAACCAGCTGGTGTCGACGGCCTCCAGCGCCGCCGCCAAGGGCGGCGAGGTGGTCAGCCAGGTGGTCTCGACGATGGACGAAATCAACACCAGCTCGAAGAAGATCAACGACATCATCGGCGTGATCGACGGCATCGCCTTCCAGACCAATATCCTGGCCTTGAACGCCGCCGTCGAAGCGGCCCGCGCCGGCGAGCAGGGCCGCGGCTTCGCGGTTGTGGCCGCCGAGGTGCGCTCGCTGGCCCAGCGTTCGGCGGCGGCCGCCAAGGAGATCAAAGGCCTGATCGGCGCCAGCGTCGACCGGGTCGAAGTCGGCAGCCGCCTGGTGCAGGAGGCCGGCAGCTCGATGCAGGACATCGTCGCCAGCGTGGCCCGGGTCTCCGACATCATCGGCGAGATCACCGCCGCCTCGGCCGAGCAGAGCGACGGCATCGGGAATGTCAACCAGTCGGTCGTGCAGCTCGACCAGATGACGCAGCAGAACGCCGCGCTGGTCGAACAGTCCGCAGCGGCCGCCGAGAGCCTCAAGGAGCAGGCCCATCGCCTGGTCGAGGCGGTCTCGGTGTTCCGGGTCGCGCCGGGCCAGTCGGCCGCCGCGCCGCTGCCCAACAAGCCCGCCCCCGCCACGAAAGCGAGCACGGTCGCCGCCAGGCCCGCCCCCGCCAAGAGCAGCCCGGCCAGCCCCGGCTCCAAGCAGGTCGCGCAGAAGGTGCTGGCCAAGGCGGCTCAATCGAGCAAGCCTGCCGCTGCCCTGAGCCCGCCCAAGGCGGCCAAGGATGACGGTGACTGGGAGACCTTCTAAGTCGATCCATGATGCCGTCGGACATGCTCGCAGAAGCAGATCGCCGGCGAACGAATTCAGGGGGGATCGGGCCGCAGGGCCTGGCCCCCTTTTTGTTTTTCGAGGAGCACAACAATGTTTGATTCGATCAAGACCAAGCTGATCAGTCTGTGCGTCGGGGTGGTGGTGGTGACTCTGAGCATCGTCACCGTCGCCGACTACCTGATCGTGCGCAAGCACACCCATGCCCAGGTCAACGCCAGCCTGGATGCGCTGGCGGCGGCCCATGGCGGCGCCATCGCCCAATGGGTGCGCAGCCAGCGCGACATCGTCTCTGCCCTGGTGCCGGTAGCCAAGGCCACCGAGCCGGTGCCGATGCTCTTGCAGGCGGCGAAGTCCGGCCGGCTCGACACCGCCTATGTGGCCCATGCCGACAAGCGCATCGAGTTTTCGACCAAGCAAGACCTGCCCCCCGGCTACGACCCGACCTCGCGCCCCTGGTATCAGCAGGCGGCCGGGGCCAGCGCCGCCATCATCACCGAACCCTATGCCGATGCCGCCACCAAGCGTCTGGTCGTGACCTTCGCCCTGGGCGTCAAGGAGGGCGGCAGCAATACCGCCGTGGTGGCCACCGATGTGTTTCTGGACGGCGTCGTCGAGACCATCAAATCGATCAAGCCGACGCCCGCCGGCTGGGCCTTTCTGATCACCCGTCAAGGCAAGATCCTGGCGCATCCGAACACCGCGCTGGCGATGAAGCCCAGCACCGAACTGAGTCCGCAGTTCGACACCAAGGCGCTGGAAGAGAGTTTCAAGTCCGGCAGTGGCTGGGTCGAGGCCAAGGTCGGCGATCAGACCGTGCTGATGCGTGCCGCGCCGATCGCCGAGACCGACTGGGTGCTGGTCACGGCCGCCGACAAGGGCGAAGCCCTGGCCTCGCTGAGCTCCCTGGTCAACACCTCGGTGATCGCGCTGGTTGTCGTGATGGTGCTGGCGGGCCTGCTGGTCGCGGGTCTGGTGACCGCGATGCTGGGCGGGCTGGACAAGGTGCGCGCCGCGCTCGACGAGATCAGCGCCGGCGGCGGCGACCTGACCCAGCGCCTGCCGGTGGCCGGCAAGGACGAGATCGCCCGCATCGCTGGCTCCTTCAACACCTTTGCCGAAAAGATCCAGCACATCCTGCTCGATGTGCGGGCCGCCAGCAATTCCATCACCACCGCGTCCAGCGAGATCGCAGTCGGCGCGCAAGACCTGTCACAGCGCACCGAGCAGACGGCGGCCAATCTGGAACAGGCCGCCTCGTCGATGGAAGAGCTGACCGCCACCGTGCGCCAGACCGCCGATGCCGCGCTGACCGCCAACCAGCTGGCCTCCTCGGCCTCCTCGGCCGCGGCCAAGGGCGGCACCGTGGTCGGCCAGGTGGTCTCGACGATGGACGCGATCACGACCAGCTCGAAGAAGATCAGCGACATCATCGGCGTGATCGACGGCATCGCCTTCCAGACCAACATCCTGGCGCTGAACGCCGCCGTCGAGGCGGCCCGCGCCGGCGAGCAGGGCCGCGGCTTCGCGGTGGTGGCCTCGGAGGTGCGCTCGCTGGCCCAGCGCAGCGCCGATGCGGCCAAGGAGATCAAGGGCCTGATCGGCGCCAGTGTCGACAGCGTCGAGGCCGGCAGCCGCCTGGTGCAGGAAGCCGGCAGCTCGATGAACGACATCGTCTCCAGCGTGCAGCGCGTCACCGACATCATCGGCGAGATCACTGCCGCCTCGACCGAGCAGAGCAGCGGCATCGCCCTGGTCAATGATGCCGTCGTCCACCTGGACCAGATGACCCAGCAGAACGCCGCCCTGGTCGAGGAGTCGGCGGCGGCGGCCGAGAGCCTGAAGGACCAGGCCCACAAGCTGACCGAGGTGGTATCGGTGTTCCGGCTCTCCAATAACGATGCGGCACCGGCCTACCAGGCGTCCGCTGTGTCCAAGCCCAAGCCAGCGTCAGCGCCGGCCGCACACCGGCCGGTGGCCGCCAAGCCCGCCGCGCCCAAGCCGGCTGCCAAGACCGAGGCCCCTCGCCCGGCGGCCGCCGCGCCGAAGCCGGCGCCCAAGCCGCAGGGCAATGACAGCGACTGGGAGACCTTCTGATCCGGGCAGCCCGACGCCGCGCTGAAGCGGCCGTTCAGTTGGTGTCCGCCTCGCGCAAGGTCACCATCACCGGCCGCTGCAGCACGCCGCGCAGGCTCCACCAGCCGGCCGCCTGGGCCAGCAGCGCGCCCAGCGCGGCGCTGGCCAGCGGCACCCAGGGGCTGCCACCCCAGTCGAACTCGAACACATAGCGGGCCAGCAGGCTGCCCAGCGCCAGCGCGACCAGACCGGCCAGCGCGCCGGCCAGCGCGCCCACGCCCAGCAACTCGGCGCGTTGCACCTGGGCCAGCAACTGCTTGCTGGCGCCCAGCGCCCGCATCAGGCCGAACTCGCGGATGCGCGACTCGCGCGTGCTGCTGACCGCGCTGAGCAGCACCACCAGGCCGGTCGCCAAGGTGAACGCGAACAGGAACTGCACCGCCTGTATCACCTGGTCCAGCACCTGCTGCACCTGCTGGATCTGGGCCGAGACATCGACATTGGTGATGTTGGGAAAGTCATGGCTGAGCTGCCTATCCAGCTCGCCGCCCTGGGGCGCACGGAAGGCCGCGATATAGGTGCTGGGCAGTTCGGGCATGGCTGCGCGCGGGAACAGCACGAAGAAGTTGACCCGCATCGAGCTCCAGTCCACTTTGCGCAGGCTGCTGATACGGCCGCTGACGATGCTGCCGGCGATATCGAAGCTCAGGCTGTCGCCAAGCTTGAGCCCCAGCTGCTTGGCCAGGCCGGCCTCGACGCTCAGGCCCTCGGCCTCGTCGGCGGTCCAGCGCCCGCCGACCAGCTGGTTGTGGGTAGGCAGCTCGGCGCCATGGCTCAGATTGAACTCGCGCTCGACCAGGCGTTGCGAGCGCTCCTCGCTGAACTGCTTGGGTGCCACCGTCTTGCCATTGATCGCCACCAGCCGGCCGCGGATCATCGGATACCAGTCATAACCGCTGACGCCGGCCGTCTTCAACTGCTGCCGGAAGGCCTCGCCCTGATCGGGCTGGATATTGATGACGAAGCGGTTCGGCGCATCGGCCGGGCTGGCCGCACGCCAGCTGGCGATCAGGTCGGTGCGCAGCAGCACCAGCAGGGCCAGCGCCAGCAGACCCACCGCCAGCGCCGAGACCTGCACCACCGCGAAGGCCGGCCGCGCCGCCACCTGGCGGGTCGCCAGCAGCAGCCAGCGCGGCGCGCCCGCGCCGGGCACCAGACGGCGCAGCAGCAGCACCGCGCCCCAGGCCAGCAGCGCAAACACGGCCAGCGCCGCCGCGAAGCCGCCGGCCGCGATCAGGCCCAGCTTGATATCGCCCGACAGCGCCACCAGGATGGCGCCAAAGCCCAGCACCCCGGCACCCAGCACCAGCAGCGAGCCGGCCTTGATAGCGCCCAAATCGCGCCGCATCACCCGCAGCGCCGGCACCGCCGCCAGCTGCAGCACCGGCGGCAGCCCGAAGCCCAGCAGCAGGCTCATGCCCAGCCCGACGCCCAGGCCCACCGGCCACAGGCCGGCGGCCGGCAGATCGACCGCGATCAGCCCGGCCAGCAGGCTGACGAACACATAGTGCAGCGCAAAGCCCAGGGCCACGCCGACCAGGCTGGCCAGCAGGCCGACGACGCCGAACTCCAGACCATAGGCCCAGGCGATGCGGCGCTGCGGCTGGCCCAGCACCCGCAGCATCGCGCAGTCGTCCAGATGGCGGGCCGCAAAGTCGCGCGCCGCCAGCGCCACCGCCACCGCCGCCAGCAGGGCCGACAGCATCGCCACCAGATTCAGAAACTTGCTGGCCCGGTCCATGGTCTGGCGCATCTCGGGCCGGCCGCCCTCCAGTGACTCCAGGCGCACGCCGCGCAAGCCCTGGGCCTCGATCAGCGCCGCCGCCTGCTGCTCGAACTCGCGTGCGGCGACCGCCCGCCCGGCCGGCGCGATCACCGCGAAGCGGTAGTTCAGCCGGCTGGCCGGCTGCACCAGGCCGGTGGCGGCCAGATCGGCCTCGGCCAGCATCACCCGCGGCGCAAAGCTCAGGAAGCCGGCCCCCCGGTCGGGCTCGTTGGCGATCACGCCGGCCAGCTTCAGGCGGGACTCGCCGAGCAGCAAAGGGTCACCGAGCTTCAGTCCCAGCGCGTCCAGCACGCCGGCATCGACCCAGACCTCGCCGCGCGCCGGCGCGCCGAGCTTGCGGCCGTCGGCCAGGCTGACCTTGCCGCGCAGCGGATAGGCTTCGCCGACCGCCTTGACCGCCACCAGCCGGCTGGCGCCGCCCTGCTCGTCCGGCGCCCGCGCCATGCTGGGGAAGCTGACCGTGCCGACCCGCGCCAGCCCGAGACGTTCGGCCAGTTCGCGCAGCGGCGCCGGCGTCACCTGGTCGCTGCTGACCACTGCGTCGCCACCCAGCAGCTGGGCCGCGTCGCGCTTGAGCCCCTGCTCCATCCGGTCGGCCAGAAAGCCCACCGCGCACAGCGCCGCCACCGCCAGCGCGACAGCCAGCACCAGCAGGCGCAGCTCGCCGGCACGCCAATCGCGCCACAGCTGGCGCCAGGCCAGGGTCAGAACGGTCGGAGGGGTGAGCGCGGGCTTGTTCATGCTCGCGACTCTAACCGGCACTCGCCCATACCGTCCCGGCCTTGACTTATATTCAGACCAGGCGGCCAGCGTGGCCGCCACCGGTCCCCTCCCCCATGCCCTTGCTGACACCGCTTTACGATCCAGGCATCGTCCTTGCCTCCGTGCTGATCGCCTGCTTCGCGTCCTATGTGACCCTGGATCTGGCCAAACGGGTGCGCAGCACCGACGCTGCGGTCGCCCGCATCTGGTGGCTGGGCGGCTCGGTCGCAATGGGCTCGGGCATTTGGTCCATGCACTTCATCGGCATGCAGGCCTACACGCTGCCGATCGCGCTGGGCTATACCGGCCTGCTGACCCTGCTGTCCTGGGTGGCTGCCGTGGCGGCCTCGGCGGTGGCGCTGGGCCTGGCCAGCCAGGGTTCGCTGACGGCCGGCCGGCTGGGCGGCGGCGCCCTGGTGATGGGCGTGGGCATCTGCGCGATGCACTACACCGGCATGGCCGCGCTGGACATGGCACCGGGCATCGTCTGGAACCCGCTGCTGGTGGCCGCCTCGGCCGCGATCGCGGTGGGTGCCTCGGCCGTGGCCCTGCTGATCTTCTTCTGGCTGCGCGGCGTCAAGCCCCAGCATGGCCGGCGCTACCAGGCCCTGGCCGCGCTGGTGATGGGGCTGGCGATCAGCGGCATGCACTACACCGGCATGGCCGCCGCAGGCTTTCCCGAGGGCAGCGTCTGCCTCAGCGCCGACCAGCTGGACGGCACCGAGCTCGGCGAGCTGATCATGCTGGCCTCGCTGGCCCTGCTGGCGATGACCTTGCTGACCTCCAGCCTGGACGCGCGCATGCAAGGCAAGACCGCCGCGCTGGCTGCCTCGCTGCAGGACGCCAACAGCCAGCTGCAATCGGCCAACCAGGAGCTGCAAAAGCGCGCCTTCCTCGACCCGCTGACCGGGCTGCCGAACCGCCTGCTGTTCGAGGACCGGCTCGGCCATGCGCTGGCGATGCTGGAGCGCGGCGGTGAGCGCAGCAGCCGCCAGATCAAGCGCCTGGCCGTGCTCTTCGTCGATCTGGACGGCTTCAAGCCGGTCAACGACTCCTATGGCCACGCCGCCGGCGACGCGCTGCTGCAGGAGGTGGCGCAGCGCCTGCTGGCCGTGGCGCGCGACAGCGACACCGTGGCGCGGCTGGGCGGCGACGAGTTCGTGCTGCTGCTCGAAGACGTGGCCGACGTGGCCGACAGCGCGGCGCTGGCGCACCGCCTGGTGCAGTCGCTGACCCAGGCCTTCACGATAGGCGGGCGCAAGCTGCATGTGGCGGCCTCGGTGGGCATCGCCGTCTACCCCGAGCATGGCCCGGGCGACAAGCTGATGGGCCATGCCGACGCCGCGATGTATGCGGCCAAACGCAATGGCGGCAACACCTATGCGGTGTTCGAGAGCCATATGGATGCCGGCGCGGCCGAGCAGCTGAGCCTGCAGCACGCGCTGCGCCAGGCCCTGGCCGAGGGCCAGATCAGCCTGCACTACCAGCCCAAGTTCGACGGCCAGCGCGGCCTGCTGCGCGGCGTCGAGGCCTTGCTGCGCTGGCAGCACCCGGAGCGCGGCATGATCCCGCCCGATGTCTTCATCCCGATTGCCGAGCGCTTCGGCCTGATCAACGAGCTCGGTGGCTGGGTCATCAACGAGGCCTGCCGCCAGATGCAGGCCTGGGAGCAGGATGGCCTGCGCATCCGCGTCGCGATCAATCTCTCGGTCCACCAGCTGCGCCAGGGCGACCTGGTCGCGCGCATCGAGCAGGCGCTGAGCCGCCACCGGGTCGCGCCGGAGCGCCTGCTCTGCGAGATCACCGAATCGGTGGCGATGGAAGACATCAGCGCCACCCAGGCCGCCTTCGAGGGTCTGTCACGCATCGGCGTGTTCCTGTCCATCGACGACTTCGGCACCGGCTACTCCAGCCTCAGCTATCTGCGCCAATTACCGGCTCGCCAGCTGAAGATCGACCGCGGCTTCATCCAGGACCTGGAAACCAGCGCCGATGCGCGCGCCGTGGTCGACGCGGTGGTCAAGCTGGCCCATGCGCTGGACCTCAGCGTGGTGGCTGAGGGCGTCGAGACCGCCGGCCAGCGCGATGTGCTGCTGGCGCTGGGCTGCGATGAGCTGCAGGGCTATTTCTTCGCCCGCCCGATGTCGGCGGCGGCCCTGCAGGACTGGGCGGCCGGCCAGCGGCCGGCGGGGGCGGCCGAGTTCGCTCCCTCGGCCTTCGTCGACCTGCCGCCACGCTGACGCTCCGAGGCGGGCACAGGAGTTGCAGCGGCCAAGGCCATGAGCCTGCTGCTGCTGATCAACCCCAACACCAGCGAGGCGGTGACCCGCCAACTGGCGCAGGCCGCCGCCCCGCTGACGCCCATCGGGGGCCAGGTGTTGACGCGCACCGCCCGCTTCGGCCTGCGCTATATCAGCAGCGAGTACGGCCTGGCCCTGGCCAGCCATGCGGTGCTGGACGCCTACGACACCGCACTATCGGAGGGAGCGAGCCCCAATGTGGTGCTGCTCGGCTGTTTCGGTGACCCGGGGCTGCTGGCGCTGCGCGAGCGCGCCCGCGTGCCGGTCTGTGCATTGGCCGAGGCCTCGATGCGTGAGGCCGCCGCACGTGGCCGCTACGCCATCGTCACCGGCGGCGCCGCCTGGGTGCCCATGCTCAGGCGGCTGGCCTGGAGCCTGGATCTGCTCGATCCGCTGGCCGGCATCGTCAGCGTCGCGCCGACCGGCGCCGAGCTGGCCGCCGATCCCGAAATGGCCGGCCGCGTGCTGCGCGAGGCCTGCCAGCAGGCGGCCGCACTGCCCGGGGTGGCCAGCATCATCGTCGGCGGTGCGGCGCTGGCCGGCTGGGCCGCGCGGCTGCAGCCGGAAATTGCGCTGCCGCTGCTGGACAGCGTCGACTGCGGATTGCGCAGCGCCTGGCACATGACTTGCGTCTGAGCCTGCAAACAACCCACGAGGAGCCCCGATGAAGCGTCCCCATCTCGTTTTTGCGCTGGCCGCCCTGGCCCTCGCCAGCAGCGCCTTGGCCCAGGAAAAAACCTTGCGCATCGCAATGACCGCGGCCGACATCCCGCGCACCTTGGGCCAGCCCGACCAGGGCTTCGAGGGCAACCGCTTCACCGGCATCCCGATGTATGACGCGCTGACCCACTGGGACCTGTCCAAGGCCGATGCCGCCAGCGTACTGATCCCGGGCCTGGCCACCAGTTGGACGGTCGACGCCAAGGACAAGACCAAATGGGTGTTCAAGCTGCGCCCGGGCGTCAAGTTCCATGACGGCTCGGCCTTCAATGCCGACGCGGTGGTCTGGAATGTCCGCAAGGTGCTGGACAAGGACGCGCCGCATTTCGACGCCAGCCAGGTCGGCGTCACCGCCTCGCGCATGCCCACGCTGCGTAGCGCCCGCAAGATCGATGAGCTGACGGTCGAGCTGACGACCAGCGAGCCCGACTCCTTCCTGCCGCTGAACCTGACCAATCTCTTCATGGCCTCGCCCGCGCACTGGGAGGCCAAGCTGAAGGCCGTGCCGGCCGGCGTGACCGATGCCGCCGAGCGCAGCAAGCAGGCCTGGACCGCGTTTGCCGCCGACGCCTCGGGCTCCGGCCCCTTCAAGATGAGCCGCTTCGTCGCCCGCGAGCGCCTGGAGATGGTGGCGAACAAGGGCTACTGGGATGCCAAGCGCGTGCCCAAGATCGACAAGGTCGTGATGCTGCCTATGCCCGAGGCCAATGCGCGCACCGCCGCGCTGCTGTCGGGCCAGGTCGACTGGATCGAGGCCCCCTCGCCCGACGCAATGGCCCAGATCACCCAGCGCGGCCACAAGATCTACAGCAATGCCCAGCCCCATGTCTGGCCCTGGCAGCTGTCCTTCGCCGAGGGCTCGCCCTGGCTGGACAAGCGCGTGCGCCAGGCCGCCAATCTCTGCGTCGACCGCGAGGGCCTGAAGACCTTTCTGGGCGGCATGATGGCCATCCCCAAGGGCACGGTGCCGCCGGGCCACCCTTGGTGGGGCAATCCGAAGTTCGACATCAAGTACGACGTCAAGGCCGCCCAGGCGCTGATGGCGCAGGCCGGCTTCTCCGCCGCCAAGCCGGTCAAGGTCAAGGTGCAGATCTCGGCCTCGGGCTCGGGCCAGATGCAGCCGCTGCCGATGAACGAGTTCGTCCAGCAGTCGCTGAAACAGTGCTTTTTCGATGTCGACTTCGACGTGATCGAATGGAACACGCTGTTCACCAACTGGCGCAAGGGCGCCAAGGACCCCTCGGCCAATGGCGCGCACGCCACCAATGTCAGCTTCGCCGCGATGGACCCCTTCTTCGCAATGGTGCGTTTCTCTAGCACCAAGACCTTCCCGCCGGTCTCCAACAACTGGGGCTATTACGGCAATGCCGAGGTCGACAAGCTGATCGCCGACGCCCGCACCGCCTTCGACGACAAGGCCCGCGACGCCGCGCTGGCCAAGCTGCATGCCCGCATCGTCGAGGACGCCGCCTTTGTGTGGATCGCCCATGATGTCGGCCCGCGAGCGATGAGCGCCAAGGTCAAGGGCGTCGTGCAGCCGCGCAGCTGGTTCATCGACATCGCGCCGATGAGCATCGACTGAGCGCCACGCGATGCTGCTCTACCTGCTGCGGCGCATCGTCTACGCCCTGCCCATCATGGCGGGCGTGGCCCTGGTGTGCTTCATGCTCGTGCATCTGTCGCCCGGCGATCCGCTGGTGTCCATCCTGCCGCCGGACGCCTCGGCCGATCTGCAGGAACAGCTGCGCGAGCTCTACGGCTTCAACCGCAGCTATCCCGAGCAGTTCTTTGCCTGGGTCTGGCGGGCGCTGCAGGGCGATCTGGGCACCAGCATCGCCAGCGGCCGGCCGGTGGCCGCCGAGGTGATCAAGGCGGTCGGCAACACGCTGCGGCTGGCGGTGCTGGCGACGCTGATCGGCTTCGTCCTCGGCGCCTTCTTCGGTTTCGTCGCCGGCTACTTCCGCGGCAGCTGGCTGGACCGGCTGGCATCGATGCTCAGCGTGCTGGGCGTCAGCGTGCCGCACTACTGGCTGGGCATGGTGATGGTGATCGTGTTCGCCGCCACCTTGAACTGGCTGCCCGCGACCGGTGCCGGCCCCGATGGCTCGGGCACCTGGGCCTGGGACTGGGCCCACTTCCAGTACATGCTGCTGCCGGCGCTGACGATGTCGGTGATCCCGATGGGCATCATCGCCCGCACGGTGCGGGCCCTGGTGGCCGACATCCTGTCGCAGGAGTTCGTCGTCGGCCTGCGCGCCAAGGGCCTGACCGATCTGGGCATCTTCCGCCACGTGGTCAAGAACGCCGCGCCGACCGCGCTGGCCGTGATGGGCCTGCAGTTGGGCTATCTGCTGGGCGGCTCCATCCTGATCGAGACGGTGTTCTCCTGGCCCGGCACCGGCTTTCTCTTGAACTCCGCCATTTTCCAGCGCGACCTGCCGCTGCTGCAGGGCACGATCCTGGTGCTGGCGCTGTTCTTCGTGCTGCTCAATCTGGTGGTCGATGTCATGCAGACGATGCTCGACCCCCGCATCGCGAGATCCTGACATGGCAGCCGTGATGACTAGCCCTCTCGCTGAGCCCGCGCCGCTGCGCTCGCCCGGCTACTGGCAGGGCGTGCTCGCGCGCCTGCTGCGCGATCCGGTGGCCGTCGGTGCCGGCCTGGTCGTGCTGGCGCTGCTGGCGCTGGCGGTCTTCGGCCCCTGGCTAGCGCCTGCCGATCCCTATGCCGCCTCGATGATGAAGCGCCTGAAGCCCATTGGCACCGAGGGCCTGCCGCTGGGCAGCGACGAGCTGGGCCGCGACATGCTGTCGCGGCTGATCGTCGGCGCCCGGCTGTCGCTGTTCATGGGCCTGACGCCTGTGCTGTTCGCCTTTGTGATCGGCACCGTGATCGGCATCGTCGCCGGCTATGCGGGCGGGCTGACCAACACGTTGATCATGCGCACGGTCGATGTGTTCTACGCCTTCCCCTCGGTGCTGCTGGCGATCGCGCTGTCCGGCGCCCTGGGCGCCGGCATCACCAACTCGCTGATCTCGCTGACCATCGTCTTCATCCCGCAGATCGTGCGGGTGGCCGAGAGCGTCACCACCCAGGTGCGTGGGCGCGACTATGTGGAGGCGGCGCGCGCCTCCGGCGCCGGCGCCTTCACCATCGTGCGCGTGCATGTGCTGGGCAATGTGCTGTCGCCGATCTTCGTCTACGCCACTGGCCTGATCGCGGTCTCGATGATCCTGGCCTCCGGTCTGTCCTTCCTGGGCCTGGGCGTGAAGCCGCCCGAGCCCGAGTGGGGCCTGATGCTGAACACCTTGCGCACTGCCATCTATGTCCAGCCCTGGATCGCCGCCCTGCCCGGCGTGATGATCTTCATCACCTCGATCGCCTTCAACCTGCTGTCCGACGGCTTGCGCAGCGCGATGGAGATCAAGCAATGAGTGCGGTACTCGAAGAGCTTTTCTCCCCGCTTGAAGATGTCGGCGGCCCGGCCCAGCCGCTGTTGACGATCAAGGGACTGAGCAAGCACTTCCCGCTAAAAAAGGATCCGCTGGGCCGCGGCGGCGGCGTGGTTCGTGCGGTCGACGGCGTCGACTTCAGCGTGCTCAAGGGCGAGACCTTGGGCGTGGTCGGCGAATCGGGCTGCGGCAAGAGCACGACCGCACGGCTGCTGATGCAGCTGATCAACCCGAGCGCCGGCGAGGTGGTCTTCGACGGCCGCAGCGTCGGCAGCCGCGCGCTGCCGCTGAAGGAGTTCCGCCGCCAGGTGCAGATGGTGTTCCAGGACAGCTATGCCTCGCTGAACCCGCGGCTGACGATCGAGGACTCGATCGCCTTCGCACCCCAGGTGCACGGCGTGCCCAAGCGCGAGGCGCGTGCGCGCTCGCATGACCTGCTGGCCCGCGTCGGTCTGGAGCCGGCCCGCTTCGCCGGCCGCTATCCGCATGAGCTGTCCGGCGGCCAGCGTCAGCGCGTCAATATCGCGCGTGCGCTGGCGCTGCAGCCGCGCCTGGTGATACTGGACGAGGCCGTCTCGGCGCTGGACAAATCGGTCGAGGCCCAGGTGCTGAACCTGCTGCTGGACCTGAAGGCCGAGTTCGGCCTGACCTATGTCTTCATCAGCCACGACCTGGGCGTCGTGCGCTTCATCAGCGATAGGGTGATGGTGATGTATCTGGGCCAGGTGGCCGAGATCGGGCCCTCCGAGGCCTTGTTCGAGACACCGGCCCATCCCTACACCAAAGCCCTGCTGTCCTCGATGCCGGCGATGGACCCGGACATGCGCACCGAAGAGGCGCCGCTGGCTGGCGACCCGCCCAACCCGATCAACCCGCCCAGCGGCTGCCGCTTTCATCCGCGCTGCGCCCAGGCCGCGCCCATCTGTTCCCAGCGTGTGCCCTTGCCCACGGCCGCCGGCACCGATCACATCGTCGCCTGCCTGATGCACGAGCGCGGCAGCGGCCATCCGGAGGCCGCCGCATGAAGGCAGGCAAGCAAGAGCCTATGGTGCTGCTGAAGAACCTCAGCGTCACCTTCACCGGCGGCAAGAAGCCGGTGAAAGCGGTCAGCGGCGTCAGCCTGGAGCTGCAGCGCGGCGAGGTGCTGGCGCTGATCGGCGAGTCGGGCTCGGGCAAGAGCGTCACGATGCGCAGCCTGCTGCGTCTGCACCCCGAGAAGCGCAGCCGCATCGAGGGCCAGATGCAGGTCGGCGGGCGCGATGTGTTGGCGATGTCGGCGCGCGAGCTGGCCGACTACCGCGGCAAGGTCGCCTCGATGATCTTCCAGGAGCCGCTGCTGGCGCTGGACCCGGTCTACACGGTGGGCGCGCAGATCAAGGAGGCGATCCGCCGCCATGAGAGCGGCGTCGGCGAGGCCGAGGCCCAGGCCCGCGCGCTGGCACTGTTCGAGCGAGTGCGCATCCCTAGCCCCGAGCGGCGTCTGGACGCTTACGCGCACGAGATGTCCGGCGGCATGCGCCAACGCGCGATGATCGCGCTGGCGCTGGCCTGCCGGCCCCAGTTGCTGCTGGCCGACGAGCCGACCACCGCGCTGGACGCCACGGTGCAGATCCAGGTGTTGCTGCTGCTGCGCGAGCTGCAGCGCGAGCTGGGCCTGTCGGTGCTCTTCGTCACCCACGATATCGGCGCGGCGGTCGAGGTGGCGGACCGCATCGCGGTGATGTATGCCGGCTGCATCGTCGAGGAAGGCACGGTGCGCGAGATCATGCGTGCGCCGCGCCATCCCTACACGCTGGCGCTGCTGAAGAGCCGTGCGCATGGTGCGCTGGCCCGTGTTGGCAATGACCGCGCAAGACTTGACACTATCGCCGGCAGCCCGCCAGACTTGGCGAATCTGCCGCCCGGCTGTGCCTTCGCCGACCGCTGCGCTCGTGCCAACGAGACCTGCCGGCGCCTGCAACCCGAGCCGGTGGTGTTCTCGGTCGGCCATCTGGCCCGCTGCCACCATATCGAAACCGCCACCACCGCGCTCGCCTGATGACGACTGTTCACGACCCGGCCCACGCTTTCGTTCCCTACCCCGACGCCCCCGTTCCCCACGCCGCCACCGGCCCTCTGGCCGGCCTGACCTTCGCGGTCAAGGATCTGTTCGACGTGGCCGGCTACCCGACCGGCGGCGGCAACCCCATCGTGCTGGCCCGCTCCGGCATCAAGAGCCGCACCGCGCCCACCGTGCAGAAGCTGCTGGACGCCGGCGCCCGCTTTGTCGGCAAGACCGTCACCGACGAGTTGGCCTTCTCGATGAACGGCAACAACGCCCATTTCGGCGCACCGATCAACGGCGCGGCGCCCGAGCGCATCAGCGGCGGCTCCTCCTCCGGCTCGGCCTCGGCGGTCTCGAACGGCTTGTGCGATTTCGCGCTGGGCACCGACACCGGCGGCTCGGTGCGCGCGCCGGCCAGCCACTGCGGCCTCTACGGCCTGCGCCCCAGCCACGGCCGTATCAGCCTCGAAGGCGCGCTGGACCTGGCGCCCAGCCTCGACACCTGCGGCTTCTTCGCACGCGACGCCGCTGTGATGAGCCGGGTCGCCGATGTGCTGCTGGGGCAAGACATGGCCCCCACACCGACGCGCCTGCTGTGGCCGCACGAGCTCTGGGGCCTGCTGTCCACCGAGGTGGCCGAGGCCACCGCCGGCGCCTCGGCCCAGGTCCAGGCCCGGCTGGGCGAGGCCGCGCCGGTGGCCGTCGTGCTGGACAGCCTGGAGACCATGTACTGGCAGTTCCGCTACATCCAGGGCCGCGAGGCCTGGCTGGTGGATGGCCCGCTGATCGAGCGCTATGCGCCGCCGCTGGGCCCGGGCGTGGCCGAGCGCTTTGCCTGGTCTCGCCAAGTGAGCGATGCCCAGGTCGCCGGCGCCCGCGCCTTCCGCGACGCCTTCCGTGCCCACATGGCCGCCCTGCTGGGCAGCGACGGCGTGCTGCTGATGCCGACCATGCCGGACATCGCACCGCTGCGCAACGCCGCCGAGAGCACGCTGGAGGACTACCGCAACCGCAGCATCCAGATGCTGTGCATCGCCGGCCTGTCCGGCTTGCCGCAGCTGAGCCTGCCCCTGCTCAAGCGCGACGGTGCGCCGCTGGGGCTGTCGCTGCTCGGCCCGCCGGGCAGTGATCGAGGACTTGTTGCGTTGGCGGAGAAGTTGGCTGAGTAGCTGCGCGGAAGCGGCGGCTCAGCGCATGACGGTGATGGCAATGGAAGCGACACATCAAGGCCAGCCCCGAGGTCATGCCGCACAATTCAACTCC
This sequence comes from Paucibacter sp. M5-1, assembly GCF_027498415.2. Taxonomy (NCBI): domain Bacteria; kingdom Pseudomonadati; phylum Pseudomonadota; class Betaproteobacteria; order Burkholderiales; family Sphaerotilaceae; genus Roseateles; species Paucibacter sp. M5-1. The sequence goes on along the minus strand of NZ_JAPZLM020000001.1, from coordinate 5,430,221 downwards.
AATCTCTCAGTTGAATTGCTATGAAGCTTTGGCGCGGCCAGCCCGATCATGACCATTGGCGCAAGCCTACTACCCTGAAGGAGCGTGCTTACTTCTTGTGGGGCATGAGTGCGGTTGCTTTGGCCATGGGCTTGTCCAGTCTTGACAGTCCCAACAGCCCGCCCTTCACCGGCAAGTGGAGCTGGGTATACGCGTGGGCCTATGCAACGTTTGGTTCGACAGGTCCCGGCATCGCATGGCTGGGCTTGGCCGCCTTACTTGCGGTAGGCGGTACGTTCGCATGGTTGCGCAAATGACCCTGGCGACCTTGGCACAAGACAAGGCGATCTCGGCGGCTATCCTCACCCCATGAGCAAACCGGCAAGCGCAGCAAGCATCCCCCGCCCTCCTGGTCAGTTGGTGCTGGTCCTGCAAGGCGGCGGTGCGCTGGGCGCCTATCAGCTGGGCGTCTACGAGGCCTTGCATGAGGCCGGGCTGGAGCCCGACTGGGTGGTGGGCACCTCGATAGGCGCGATCAACGGCGCGCTGATCGCCGGCAATGCGCCCGAGCTGCGGCTGCAGCGTCTGTGCGAGTTCTGGGACCTGGTCGGCCAGCCGGCGCCCTGGGGGCCGGCCTGGAACAATCTGGCGACCGTAAGCCGGGGCATCCCGGGCTTCTTCGAGCCCGGCCCCGGCAGCCTTTACGGCCCGCAGACCCGGCTCGGGCTGGAGCGCGCCGCCTACTACAGCACCTCGCCGCTGCAGCAGACCCTGGCCCGGCTGCTGGACTTCGAGCGCCTGCAGCAAGCCGCGCCGACCCGGCTGACGGTGGGCTGCGTCAGCGCCCGCAGCGGCCAGATGCATTATTTCGACAGCCGCAACCAGGCGCTGGATGCCCGCCACATCATGGCCTCCGGCGCGCTGCCGCCGGCCTTCCCGGCGGTGCGCATCGATGACGATGAGCCCTTCTGGGATGGCGGCATCTACTCCAACACGCCGCTGGAATGCGTGCTCGACGACAACCCGCGGCGCGATTCGACGATCTTCTCCATCCACCTCTGGAATCCCGAAGGTCCCGAGCCCGAGAGCATCTGGGAGGTCGGCAACCGCCAGAAAGACATCCAGTACGCCAGCCGCATCGACGCGGCGCTGGCCCGCCAGCAGCAGATCCACCACCTGCGCCACATCATCCGCGAGCTGGGCCGCCAGCTGCCGGCCGAGCAGCGCCGCAGCCCCGCCGTGCGCGAGCTGACGGCCTGGGGCTGTGGTACGCAGATGCATGTGCTGCGCCTGCTGGCGCCACGCCTGGCCGGCGAGGACCAGACCAAGGACATGGACTTCAGCCGCGCCAGCATCGAGGCGCGCCGCGCGGCCGGCCTGGCCGATACCCGAGCCGCCATCGCGGCCCGGCCCTGGACCGCAGCGGTCGATCCGACCGAGGGCGTGCATGTGCATGATTGCTGAACCGAAACCCGATCCGAAACTTGAACCGAGGCGTCCGACGGCTCGGTGCCGGCTGCGCAGCACCGCCGCCGCCTTGCTGCTGGGCATGGCGCTGGCGGCCGGCGCGGAGGTGCCGTTCTGGGGCGAACGCAAGACCCAGGCCGTCGATCTGGCGCCCGACCAGCTCGCGCACGGGCAATGGGTCTGGAGCCCGCAGCTGGCGCCCAGCGGGCCGGTGCTGGTCTTCGTCGATCTGCAGGCGCAGCTCGCCTATGTCTATCGCAACGCGCTGCTGATCGGCTACAGCACCATCAGCAGCGGCAGAAAAGGCTTCGAGACGCCGACCGGCGTGTTCCATACCCTGCAGAAGGACAGGCATCACCGCTCCTCGATCTACAACAGCGCGCCCATGCCCTACACCCAGCGCCTGACCTGGGGCGGCATCGCCCTGCATGCCGGCGGGCTGCCGGGCTACCCCTCGTCCCATGGCTGCGTGCACCTGCCCTCGGCCTTTGCCGAGCAGCTATTCGAGGCCAGCCCGATGGGCATGACGGTGGTGGTCGCCAAGGGCGCGGGCATACCGCCGTCCGGCCCTGTGGTGCCCTTGTTGACGACGCTGGACGCCAAGACCGGCGAGCCGCTGGCGCAGCCGCGCCTGCCCGCCGGCGACGCCTATCGCGTCATGCCCGGCCCCTCCGAGCCGCAAGCGCCTTTGGCCCTGGTCGTCAGTCTGGCCGATGCCCGCTTGCTGGTGCTGCGCGCCGGTGTCGAGATCGCCCGCTCCCGCATCGCCACGACAGCGCTGCCCAAGGTGGCCGGCACCCACGCCTATGTGGCCCTGCGCGACGCCGCGGAGCCCTCGCTGCGCTGGGTCGGCCTGGCCGTCCCCGGCCATGCCGACGCGGCCGGCAGCGTCATCGATGCGCAGACCCTGGCCGCCGCCCAGCTGCCCGCCGAGTTCCTGGCCCAGATCCAGCCGATGCTGCATGAAGGCACAACCCTGGTCGTCACCGATGCACCGGTGCTGGCACAAACCACCGGCGTCATGCTGACGGTGCTGAGCAACCAGCCGCCCATGCATTGAGACGCTAGAATGCGCGCCAGTGCGGGTGTAGTTCAATGGTAGAACTTCTGCTTCCCAAGCAGATAGCGTGGGTTCGATTCCCATCACCCGCTCCACATCTGCGCAAGTGACTGTTTCCTGAACGAAGTCAGTACTGAGGCTGCCGACCATGCAGGGCATGGCCGCCGTCAGAGTGCCAGCAGCGTGATGTAGGGCTGATAGCTGTAGCTGCGGTTCTTCTTCTGGCCGGTCAGTTCGATCACGATGCCCAAGCCCTGTAGCACCTGGACCGCCGCGTTGGCCGTCGGGAAGCTGGTTTCAAGGCGACGACGGACGTGCTCGACGGTGAAGCGCGGCATCATCGGCAGCATCTCGAACAAGCGGTAGCTGGCAGGGCCTGCCTTGGGCGATGCGAGCAGGCGGCGTCGATCGGCGGCCACGAGGCTGGCGATCGCCACAATGCCACGCTCGGCCTGTGTGGCAGCGGCCTCCACCCCCTGCAGGAAGAAAGCCACCCAGCCCTCCCAATCCCCGTCCGTGCGCACAGCCGACAAACGGCGGTAGTACTCGGCCTGGTGCTGTTTCAGGTAGCCGCTGACATACATCAGCGGCTCGGGCAGCAGGGCCCAGTGCTCCAGCAAGGCGGCGATCAGCAGACGGCCAATACGGCCATTGCCATCCAGAAATGGGTGGATGGTCTCGAACTGTGCGTGGGCCAGAGCGATCCTCACCAGGGGGGGCAAGGTAGGCGCGGACTCATGGATGAAGCGCTCCAGATCACCGAGCAAGCCGCTCACCTGCTCGGGCGGTGGCGGCACGAAGGCGGCATTGCCGGGCCGTGTGCCGCCGATCCAGTTCTGGGATCGGCGCAACTCTCCCGGCTGCTTGCCGGCGCCGCGCACGCCGTCCAGCAGCAGCCGATGGGCATCGCACAGCAGGCGCACGCTGATGGGCAGGCCTCGCCGCGCTCGCAGGTTCTCCTGCACGAGCTTGAAGGCCCGCAGGTAGTTGGTGACCTCTTCCACATCTTCGGTGTTGCTGACCGCAAAGCCTGCTTCACCGTCGAACAGATCGGTCAGCGTGGCCTGTGTGCCCTCGATCTGGGAGGTCAGCAGCGCTTCCTTGCGGATGGCGCTGTAAAGCAGCCAGTCGACCGAGGGCACCAGCCCCGATACGCCCGACAGCCGGGCCAGCGCCAGCTCGGCCGCATGATTCAAGGCCGCGCACGAGTCCGCCGCCAAGGCCGGACCGCTGGGCGGCAGGGCATGCGGCACAAAGGCCCGGACGGTTTCGCCCAGTGTGGTGGAACTCGCGTAGGTGCCTGTGCTGCGCATCGTGAGCTGGTATGAAAGCTAGCTTGAGTTAGCAAGCGGTCTATTAAAGCATTCTTTAATAAATCCACTCAGCGAGAAAGCACGCATTCCAGCACGGCGGCTTCCTCAAGCCCGCTTAATATCGCTCCCATCCCGACCCGCGCGGAGCGCTTCCATGTCCCTGCCCCTGCCCGCCCAAGAACTCGAACGGCTGAAGGACTTGCAGGCGCTGGCCTTGCTGGACAGCCCGCGGGATCCGGCCTTCGATGATCTGGTGAGCCTGGCGGCGGAGTGGTGCGAGGTGCCGATTGCAGCGATCAGCCTGATCGATGCGAACCGGCAGTGGTTCAAGGCCCGCTGCGGGCTGGACACCAGCGAGACACCGCGCGAGCAGTCCTTCTGCACCCATGCCATCCTGAAACCCGATGAGCTGATGCAGGTGCCCAACGCGCTGCTGGACCCACGCTTCGTCAACAACCCGCTGGTCACCGGCGAGCTGGGGGTGCGTTTTTATGCCGGCGCGCCGCTGGTCACCGGCGAGGGCCATGCGCTGGGCGCGCTGTGCGTGATCGATACGAAACCGCGCGAGCTGACCGACTCGCAGCGGCGCGCGCTGACCGTGCTGGCCCGCCAGGTCGGCGTGCTGATCGAGCTGCGCCGCAAGCGCGCGCAGCTGGAGCAGCAGCAGGCCTCACTGCGCGCCAGCGAGGCGCGGCTGCGCGGCATTACCGACAATGTGCCGGCCCTGATCGCCTATGTGGACAGTGAGCAGCGATTGCAGTTCTGCAACCGCGTCGCGCTGGACTGGGGCCAGCTCCCGGCCGAGCAGGTGCTGGGCCGGCCGCTCGAGTCCTTGCTGGGCGCCACCGAGTACGCCAGCCACCGTGAGCACGTGCTGGCCGCGCTGGCCGGGCAGCGGCGCGAGTTCGGGCTGTGGAGCGCCAAGCCGGGCGAGCCGCGCTTTCTGCAGTTCGGCTATGTGCCCGACTGCTGCGACAAGGGCACGGTGCAGGGATTCTTCGTGCTGGCCAGCGATCTGACGGTGATGAAGAACCTGGAGATCCAGCTGGCCTCGGAGGCCCGTTTCGATGCGCTGACCGGCCTGCCGAACCGGCGCCATTTCCACGAGCAGCTAGACCAGGGCCTGCTGCGTGCGCAGCGCCATGGCACCCGCCTGGCGCTGGGCTTCATGGATCTGGACGGCTTCAAGAAGATCAACGATCAGCACGGCCATGCCGTCGGGGATGCGGTGCTCAAGGAGTTCGGCCGACGCCTGCGCGCCAGCGTCAGGCAGACCGATTTTGTCGCCCGCCTGGCCGGCGATGAGTTCACCGTGCTGCTGGAGGATGTGCAGCAGGCCCATGAGCTGGAGCCGCTGGCGCAGAAGATCCTCGCCGCGATCCGCCCGCTGTTCGAGCTGGACGGCGGCCTGCAGCTGGCGGTGCGCAGCAGCCTGGGCTTGGCGTTGGCCGAGCCCGGCGATCGCGCCACCGCGCTGGTGGAGCGGGCCGACGCCGCGATGTACCGCGCCAAATCACAGGGCCGTGATGCTTATGTGATCGCGGCCTGAAGCGCAGCCGCGCTGACCCGTGCGCGGCCCTGGGCCTTGGCCTGGTAGAGCTGGCGATCGGCCGCTTGCAGCATCGCGGCGACGCTGTGGCTCGCACCCGGCACTCCGCAGACCAGACCCAGGCTGATCGTGACGACCTCGGCCACCTCGGAGCCCGCATGCGGGCTGCGCAGCCCGCGCACCGCCGCCTCCAGCGCCTCGGCCACACGCAGCGCCCCCTCCATCTCGGTCTCGGGCAGCAGCACCGCGAATTCCTCGCCGCCGTAGCGGCACAGCAGGTCGCCGGGACGCTTGAGTGCGCCGCGCAGCGCCACCGCGACACCGCGCAAGGCGTCGTCGCCGGCCAGATGGCCGTAGTGGTCGTTGTAGCGCTTGAAGAAGTCCACATCGATCATCAGCAAGGCCAGGCTGCTGGCATTGCGCTGCGCGCGCTGAAACTCGGCCTCCAGGCGCTCGTCGAAGAAACGCCGGTTGTGCAGCCCGGTCAGCCCGTCGACAAAGGCCAGCTGGCGCAGCAGGTCGGACTGCAGCTTCAGCGTCAGATGGGTGCGCACGCGCGCCCGCACCACGGCTGGATTGAAGGGCTTGGTGATGAAGTCCACCGCCCCGCATTCCAGGCCGCGGGTCTCGGCCTCGGCCTCTTGGTGGGCGGTCACGAAGATCACCGGCATATCGCGCAGCAGCTCGTCCGCCTTGAGCCGGCGGCATAGTTCGTAGCCATCCATCTCAGGCATCTGCACATCGAGCAGCAGCAGATCAGGCAGCTGCTCGCGGCACAGCTGCAGGGCCTGGGCGCCGCTGGTGGCCATCAGCACCTGGCAATCGGCGGCAAACACCTGGTGCAGCACCTGGATATTGATGGGTTGGTCGTCCACCAGCAGCAGACGCGGGCGCCGGCCGAGCAACTGGTGCAGGCCGTGCGGGTCCGGGCTGTCTCGCTCGGTCATGGATGGGTCTCCGACATCATGGCTTCGCAGTATTGCAGAGCGCGGCCGAAGTCCAGCTGCGCCATCGCCTCGTCCAGCGCCTCGAAGTGCTCCGGCGGCAGGCTGGCCCCGTGCTCACGGCGCAGACGCTCCAGCGCATCGAGCGCCGCCATGTCCGAGCGGCCGAGCAGCTGGGCCAGCAGGCCCAGCGCTTGCTGGCGCTGAGATGCATCGACCGGCGCCGCACCCGCAGACACGGCAGGCGCTTCGTCCAGTGCCTGGACCAGGTCCGACAAGGCCTGCAGATCGGTAGCGATCTGCTGCTCCAGCGCCGCGACGGCCGCCGGCATCAGCCCCCCCCCGCTCTTGAGCCCCTGCTCCAGCGCGCCGGCACGTGACGCCAGCGCGTTCGCGCCCAGGGTTGCGGCCAGACCCTTGAAGCCATGCAACGCAGCTGCCGCCTCGGCCCACAGCTGATCCACCAGATGGGCCCGCAGCTGCGCCGGCAGGGCCTCGGCCTGGCCGCTGAAGGAGCGCAGCATGCGCCGGTACAAGGCCGTCTTGCCCATCATGCGCTGCAGTGCGCCCTGCGGGTCCAGGCCCGGCGCGGTGCTGGCCGGCGCGGCGCGCCAGGCGGTGCCGCCGTGCAGCAGGGCAACCAGCGCGTCCAGATCAAAAGGCTTGCCGACATGGGCATTCATGCCCGCCTCCAGACAGGCCAGCCGGTCCTCGGGCATGGCATTGGCCGTCATCGCGATGATGGGCAACTCGCTCAAGCCCAGCTCGCTGCGGATCAGCCGGGTGGCGCTCAGCCCGTCCAGGACCGGCATCTGCACATCCATCAGCACTGCGTCCCAGTGGGGATCGACCGCCAGCAGGTCCAGCGCGAGCCGGCCGTTGCCGGCCAGCGTGACACTGGCGCCCTCGTCCTGCAGCAGCTCCTGCGCGATCTGCTGGTTGTTAGGGTTGTCCTCGACCACCAGCAGCCGCATGCCGTCAAGCCGGCGCTGCACCGGCCGAGCGTCCGAGGCGTCCACGGCGGCCGGCGCCTGAGCCAGCGGCAGGCTCAAGGTGAAGAAGAAGCGACTGCCCTGTCCCGGCGCGCTGTTCAGGCCCAGCTCGCCGCCCATCAGCCGCACCAGGCGCTGGCTGATCGCCAGGCCCAGCCCGCTGCCGCCAAAGCGCCGCGTCGTCGAGGCCTCGGCCTGGCTGAAGCCGCTGAAGATATGGCTTTGCTGATCGGCGGCGATGCCGATGCCGCTGTCCTGCACCTCGAATTCGATCTCGACCTGCTGCCCCTGCCCCTGCCGAAGCAGCTGGCGGCAGCGCAGCGCGACCCGCACCTCGCCGCGCTCGGTGAACTTGACCGCGTTGCCGCCCAGATTGATCAGCACCTGCTGCAGCCGCAGCGCATCACCCCACAGCCATGGCGGCAGGGCCGGGTCGAGCTCGAAGACCAGGGCCAGTGCCTTGTCGCCGATATTGGCCCGCAGTATCACCGCCAGCTCATCGACCAGCACCCGGGGGCTGAAGGCAAACGGGTCCAGGTCCAGTTTGCCGGCCTCGACCTTGGAGAAGTCCAGGATGTCGTTGAGCAGGCGCAAGAGCGAGCGCGCCGCGCCCTCGCTCTTGCCCAGATAGTCGCGCTGGCGCTCGTCCAGCGGCGTGCGCTGCAGCAACCTGAGCATCCCCAGCACCGCATTCATCGGCGTGCGGATCTCATGGCTCATATTGGCCAGGAACTGGCTCTTGGCCAGGCTGGCCTGCTCGGCCACCTCGGTGGCGCGCTGCGCCTCGGCCTGGGCCTCCTGCTGGCGCGCCTGCAGGCGCTTGCGCTCGGTGATGTCGATGAACACGCCCAGATAACCGTAGCGGCTGCCGTCGCGGCCGCGCAACTCGGTGACCACGCGCAAGGCCTCCATAGGCTGGCCATCACGGCGCAGATAGCAGCTCTCGATCTCGCGGTTCAGCTCGGTGGGGTGGACCAGGGCCTCGAAGCCGCCGATACGCTCGCCGGTCTGGCGGAACACGCGCTCGCTGGCCTCGATCAGATCCGATGCCGAGCTGAAGTCGGCGGCCGTGCAGCGCCCGACCACATCCTCGGCCGGCCAGCCCAGCATCTGCTCGGCGCCACGGTTGAACAGCGTGATCACGCGGTCCTCGCCGGTGGCCACCAGGCCCACCTTGGTGCTGGAATCCAGCACCGCATTGAGCAGGGCCACGGTGCGCGCCTGCTCCTGCGCGGCGCGGCGCTGCTCGCTGACATCGGCATAGGTGGACACAAAACCCAGGCCCGGCACCGGCGCACTGCGGATCTCCAGGCACAGGCCATCGCGCCGCCAGCGCTCCCAGTAATGCGGCTCGCGCAACGCCGCCTCGACGCGGGCCCAGGTCTGGGCCAGCGCCTGCTCCAGCGAGACATCACCATAGTCGCCATGCGGCCAGCGCGAGCGCACCGTGTCCTCCACCGTCACCGTGCCGGCGTCGAAGAAGCCGGGGCCGAACTGGTAGAGCTGCTCATACATGCTGTTGCGCAGCAACAGCCGGCCGCGCGGGTCGATCACCGTCAGCCCGCAGGGCAGGTGCTCCAGCACCACGCGGAGCAGCTCGGCGCTGCGGCGCTGCTCGGCCTCCAGGCGCTTGCGCTCGCTGACATCCACATAGGTGGTCACCAGGCCGCCGTCGGGCATGGGCGCGCCGCGGATTTCCAGCGTCGTGCCGTCCGGCCGGATGCGTTCGAACTGGTGCGGCCCGCCCTGGCGGGCGCGCGCGACGATGCGCTCCAGCTGCTCGGACGGGTCCTCATCAGCCTCGGCCTGGTACTCGCCGCGCTCGATGTTGTAGCGGATGAAGTCCTCGAAGCGGGTGTCGCCAGGCTGGCCGAACGCGGGCGGGAAATCCAGCAGGCGCAAGAAGGCCTCGTTATGAGCCACCAGTCGAAACTCGGCATCGAACACGCTCAGGCCGCAGGGCAGACTGTCCAGCACGCTGCGCAGCAAGGCATGGCTGCGCTGGGTCGATTCCTCCAGCGCGCGGCGCTCGCTGACATCGATATGCATGCCGGCCATCCAGTGCGGCCGGCCGTCGGCGGCGCGCGCGATCACCCGGCCGCGCGACTGCACCCAGACCCAGTGGCCCTCGCGGTGGCGCATGCGGAACTCGGCCTGGTAGTCGGGTGTGTCGCCCTGCAGATGGGCATGCAGGGCCAGCTCGGCGCCGGGCAGGTCCTCGGGATGAACCAGGCCGGACCAGGTCTGCATGCCCAGCGGCTGCAGCTGCTCGCGCGTGAGGCCCAGCATGCCGGCCCAGCGCTCGTTGATGCGCAGCTCGCCGTCGATCAGGTCCAGCTCCCAGGTGCCGGCATGGGTGCCGGCGATGATATTGGCCAGGCGCTCGCGCTCCAGCGCCAGCGCCTGGGCAGCCTGCTTGCGCTCGGTAATGTCCAGCGCGATCTCGATGAAACCGCTCAGCCGCCCCTGCTCGTCGCGCACCGGCTGCACCTCGGTGTCGACCCAGTAGAGGCTGCCGTCCTTGCGCCGGTTCAGGATCTCGACCCGGCAGCCCTGGCCCTCTGCCGCCGCCTGAGCCAGCGTCTGCAGCACGGCCGGATCGGCCAGGCCGCTGCCCAGCAGTTCGCCGGGCGTGCGGCCCAGCGCCTCGGCGCTGCTGTAGCCGGTGACCCGGCCAAAGCCCTCGTTGACCCAGCTGATGCGCAGCTGCGCATCGGTGGCCAGCACGCTATTGGTCGTGCCCCGCGCGACGACGGCCAGCCGTTCCAGATCGCCGGTCATCGCCTCGGCCAGCGCCTGGGCCCGGGCGCGGCCCGAGGCCAGCAGATAGACCACCCCGGCCAGCGCCGCGCTGAGCAGCAGCCCGCCGGCACCGACCCAGACCGGCTCGTTGCGAGCCTGGCCACGCTCCAGACCGGGCAGGCTGTCCAAGCGCAGCCAGAAGCGGCGGCCGCCGAACTCCAGCGCGCGCAGCGCGCTGAAGCGCGGCTCGCCCGCCACCCCGCTGCCGAACACCAGATGGTCCGCCTGCGCCGCCGCGCCCTCATAGATGCGCAGCGCCAGGCGGCCGTCGCCGGCCGCGGCCAGATCGGCGAACAGCTCGCGCGCCACCAGCGGCGCATAGACCAGGCCGCGCAAGGTGTCGCGGCGCTGCTGCGGCGTCTGCGGGTCGGTGCCCTTGCGGTAGATCGGCAGCATCAGCAGAAAGCCCGGGGTCTGCTGCTCGTCCTGCACCAGCGTGACGCGGCCGGTCAGCGCGAAATCGCCGCTGACGATGGCACGCTCGATCGCCTCGCGCCGGACCTCCTCGCTGCCCAGATCCAGGCCCCAGGCATTGCGGTTGTCGCGCAAGGGCTCGATGTATTTGATGATGTAGTGCGGCTGCACCGGCCCCAGGCGCTTGACGTCGAAATCGAACGCACCCTCGCCCTGCAGCTCGGCCGCCAGCGCCGGCAGCGCCGCGGCCTGGACCGGCTCGATGAAGCCGAAACCGCGCACGCCCGGAAACTCGCGCACCATCCGGCGCGACTCCACATAGGCACGAAACTCATTGAGTTGCACATCGCGGCTGGCGGCAAACAGGCCGCGCCCGCCATGCAGGCCGTAGATGGGCAGATTGAGCCGGCGCTGCAGCTCGCGCTGGACCCGCTCGCCCAGCAGCTCGAACTCGCGGCCGGCCTGGCTGCGCTCCTCGGCGCGGAGCCAGGCCGTGGCGGCCAGGGTCAGCAGCAGCCCGGTCAGCAACACCCCCATGGCCAGCGCTCGGGCCGACCAGCCGCCTTGCGGCCTGCGGCGCCAGCGTGACGGCGCCTCTTGCTCCTGCATGCCCCACCTCGCCATCTCGTTCCTGCGTTGCAAGCCAGTCTATCCCGGCGGTGGAATCCCCAGCAGCATCTGCGAGCGCCATCGCGTCTAATGGTCGGCGGGAATTCATAAAGAGCAGCGGAGCCAGGTCTTGAGCCAGAGCACAGCCTTCAAGGTTTTATGGGTCGACGAATACAGTCCGGCCATTCTGGCGGCCGAGTTGGGAGCGACCGAGTGGGGGCGCTTCAAGCTGCAGCGCTGCGCCAGCCTGGAGGAAGCGGCCCTGCTGCTGGGCGAGCATCCGCACGACGCGCTGCTGGCGGCCCTGCCCAGCGAGCGGGCGGCCGGCCTGACGGCCTGGGCGGCGCTGTCGCATGCGGTGCAGGAGACGGCGGTGCTGGTGCTGAGCCCCGCCTGCCCGGCGCCGGTCGCGCTGGAGCTGCTGCAGCGCGGCGTGCAGGATGTCGTGCTGCAGACCCAATGGGGGCAGCATGGGCTGGCGCGCAGCCTGCGCTGGGCCATCGAGCGCCACCGCCTGGACCGCAGCGCGCGCAAGGCCTATGCCACCGATCTGGACACCGGCCTGCCGACCCGCGCCCAGCTGCTGGACCATATCCACCATCTGCTGGCGCTGCGCCAGCGCGAACCCTCGCCGATGGCCCTGCTGGTGCTGCGCATCTCCGGCCTGAGCAAGGTACGCGAGCGCCTGGGCCGCGAGAGCGTCAATGTGCTGCGCCGGCGCCTGGCGGTGCGGCTGCGCGCCGGTGTGCGGGCCAGCGATGTGGTGGTCAGCCTGGGCAGCGACAGCTATGGCGTGCTGCTGGCCTCGACCGAGCAGCCCGAGGATGCCGAACGCGTCGCGCTGAAGCTGGCGGCGGCGCTGCAAAAGCCGCTGCATCTGGCCGGGCAGTCGCTGAGCGTCGGCGCACGCGTGGGGCTGAGCCTCTACCCGGGCGGCGCCCAGGACGCGGAGACGCTCTTGCGCCAAGCCACCAACGCCGCCGCCCATGCCGGCGCGCCGGCACCGCCGCGCGTGCACAAGAAGGCGGCCAATGACGAACCGCCGAGTCCCTGATCACTTCAGGATGTCGCCCAGGCAGAGGTACTTCATCTCGACATAGTCCTCGATGCCGTGGCGCGAGCCCTCGCGGCCCAGGCCGCTTTGCTTGACGCCGCCGAACGGCACCTCGGCCACCGAGATCAGGCCGGTGTTGACACCCACCATGCCGTACTCCAAGGCCTCGCCGACCCGGAAGATGCGGCCGATATCGCGGCTGTAGAAATAGCTGGCCAGGCCGAACTCGGTGTTGTTGGCCAAGGCCACGACCTCGGCCTCGGTCTTGAACTTGAAGACCGGCGCCACCGGGCCGAAGGTCTCCTCGCGCGAGCACAGCATCTGCGCGCTGGCATCGGCCAGCAGGGTCGGCTCGAAGAAGCGCTCGCCCAGATCGGGCCGCTTCCTGCCGCCGGCCACCAGGCGAGCGCCCAGCGCCAGCGCATCAGCCACATGGGTCTCGACCTTGGCCACAGCCAGGTCGTCGATCAGCGGGCCCTGGCTGACGCCGGGCTCGAAGCCGTTGCCCACCTTGATACCGGCTACCTTGGCGGCCAGCTTCTCGACGAACTGTTCGTAGACCGACTCCTGCACATAGAGCCGGTTCGCGCAGACGCAGGTCTGGCCGGCGTTGCGGTACTTGCTGGCCATCGCGCCTTCGACGGCGCTGTCGATATCGGCATCGTCGAAGACGATAAAGGGCGCGTTGCCGCCCAGCTCCAGCGACAGCTTCTTGATCGTCGGCGCGCATTGCCGCATCAGGATGCGGCCGACCTCGGTCGAGCCGGTGAAGGAGAGGTGGCGTATCACATCGCTTTCGCACAGCAGCTTGCCGATCGCGATCGAGCCCTCGCCATCGGCCGTCAGCACGTTCAGCACGCCCGAGGGCATGCCGGCGCGCTGGGCCAGTTCGGCCACGGCCAGCGCCGACAGCGGGGTCTGCTCGGCCGGCTTGATGATGACGGTGCAGCCGGCGGCCAGGGCCGGCGCAACCTTGCGGGTGATCATCGCGATCGGGAAATTCCAGGGCGTGATCGCGGCGCAGACGCCCATCGATTGCTTCAGCACCAGGTAGCGCTTGTTGTTGTCGGTGGTCGGGATGGTCTCGCCATAGACGCGCTTGCCCTCCTCGGCGAACCAGTCGATGAAGCTGGCGCCGTACACCACCTCGCCCTTGGCCTCGGCCAGCGGCTTGCCCTGCTCGGCCGTCATGATGCGGGCCAGGTCGTCGGCATGCTTGACCAGCAGTTGCTGCCAGCGCATCAGGATGGCGGCGCGTTCCTTGGCGGTCTTGCCGCGCCAGACCACCCAGGCATTGTTGGCGGCGGCGATGGCGGCCTCGGTCTCGGCCTGGCCCAGATTGGCGACATCGGCCAGATGGGCACCGGTGGCCGGGTCATGGACGGCGAAGGTGCTCTTGCCGGACACCCATTCGCCATTGATCAGGGCCTGGGTCTTCAGCAGGCTGGCATCGTCCAGCGCGCTCAGCGGTGACACGTGGTCCATCTTGAATCTCTCCATCGACGCGGTGATGGCGCAACTCTAACCGCTGGCGCGGCGCCGCCGGGCGAGGCCCGCCCTATAATCGAAATCCCCGAAAAATCAAGCATTTACCGCCGGACTCATGCCGGTGGTGCGCTAGGAAAGCCCCGGAATGAAAGCAGCTGAGATTCGCCAAACCTTTCTGAAGTTCTTTGAGTCCAAAGGGCATCAGATCGTCTCCTCCAGCCCGGTCGTGCCCGGCGATGACCCGACGCTGCTGTTCACCAATGCCGGCATGAACCAGTTCAAAGACGTGTTCCTGGGCTTCGACAAGCGGGCTTACAGCCGCGCGACCACCAGCCAGAAGTGCATCCGTGCCGGCGGCAAGCACAACGACCTGGACAACGTCGGCTACACCGCGCGCCACCACACCTTCTTCGAGATGCTGGGCAACTTCTCGTTCGGCGACTACTTTAAGCACGATGCGATTCAGTACGCCTGGGAGCTGCTGACGACCAAGTTCATGCTGCCGGCCGAGAAGCTGTGGGTCACGGTCTATGCCGAGGACGACGAGGCCTACGAGATCTGGAACAAGGTGGTGGGTGTGCCCGCCGAGCGCATTGTGCGCATCGGCGACAACAAGGGCGGCCGCTATATGTCCGACAACTTCTGGATGATGGGCGATACCGGCCCCTGCGGCCCCTGCACCGAGATCTTCTACGACCACGGCCCCGAGATCGCCGGCGGCCCCCCGGGCAGCCCGGATGAGGACGGCGACCGCTATATCGAGATCTGGAACAACGTCTTCATGCAGTTTAACCGCACCGAAGACGGTGTGATGCACAAGCTGCCCAAGCCCTCGGTCGACACCGGCATGGGCCTGGAGCGCCTGGCGGCCGTGCTGCAGCATGTGCACTCGAACTACGAGATCGACACCTTTGTCGGCCTGCTGGCCGCCGCCAAGGCCGCCGTCGACGGTGCCGGCGCCGGTGATTGCGACAAGGACAGCGCCTCGCTGAAGGTCATCGCCGATCACATCCGCGCCTGCTCCTTCACCATCGTCGACGGCGTGATCCCCGGCAACGAGGGTCGTGGCTATGTGCTGCGCCGCATCGCCCGCCGCGCGATCCGCCATGGCTACAAGCTGGGTGCGCGCACCCCCTTCTTCCACAGAATCGTCGCCGAGCTGGTGAACCAGATGGGCGATGCCTACCCCGAGCTGCGCCAGGCCCAGGCCCGCGTGACCGAGGTGCTGAAGCAGGAAGAGGAGCGCTTCTTCCAGACCATCGCCAACGGCATGGAAATCCTCGAGGCCGCGCTGGCCAAGGGTGAAACCGTGTTCGATGGCGAGACCGCCTTCAAGCTGCACGACACCTATGGCTTCCCGGTCGACCTGACCGCCGATGTCTGCCGCGAGCGCGGCGTCACGGTGGATCAGGCCGGTTTCGACGCCGCGATGACGCGCCAGCGCGAGCAGGCCCGTGCGGCCGGCAAGTTCAAGATGGCCGCCGGCCTCGAGTACAAGGGCGCGCCGACGGCCTTCCATGGCTATGAGCACCTGGTCTGTGAAACCTCCAAGGTCACGGCCGTCTATGTGGACGGCATTGCGGTCGAGGAAGCCAAGGCCGGCGACGATGCCGTGATCGTGCTGGACCACACGCCCTTCTACGCCGAGAGCGGCGGCCAGGCGGGCGATGCCGGCGAGCTGCGCAACAACAGCAGCCGCTTTGCCGTCGAGGACACGATCAAGATCCAGGCCGATGTGTTCGGCCACCATGGCCGCGTGCTGGAAGGCGCGATCAAGGTCGGCGACCAGTTCGTCGCCAAGGTCAACGCCGAGGCTCGTGCCAAGACCGTGCGCAACCACAGCGCCACCCACCTGATGCACAAGGCCTTGCGCGAGGTGCTGGGCGCCCATGTGCAGCAGAAGGGCTCGCTGGTCAACGCCGAGCGCACCCGTTTCGACTTCGCGCACAACGCGCCGATGACGGCCGAGCAGATCGCCAAGGTCGAGGCCATCGTCAACGCCGAGATCCTGGCCAACGCCGGGGCTAAGGCCGAGGTCATGGCGCTGGACGATGCGCAGAAGAGCGGCGCGATGATGTTGTTCGGCGAGAAGTACGGCGAGACGGTGCGCGTGCTGAGCATCGGCAGCTCCAAGGAGCTGTGCGGCGGCACCCATGTCAGGGCCACCGGTGATATCGGCCTGTTCAAGATCGTCGCCGAGGGCGGCGTGGCCGCCGGCGTGCGCCGCGTCGAAGCCGTCACCGGCGACAACGCGCTGGCCTATCTGCAGTCGCTGGAAGCCACGGTGCAGGCCGTCGCCGGCAGCCTGAAGACGGCGCCCGCCGAGCTGGAGCAACGCATCCATGCGGTGCTGGACCAGGTCCGGTCGCTGGAGAAGGAACTGGCCGCCGCCAAGAGCAAGCTGGCCTCGGCCCAGGGCGACGAGCTGCTGGCCCAGGCGGTGGACGTCAAGGGCCTGAAGGTGCTGGCCGCCCTGCTGCCCGGCGCCGACGCGAAAACCCTGCGCGAAACCATGGACAAGCTCAAGGACAAGCTGAAGACCGCCGCCATCGTGCTGGCCGCCGTCGACGGCGACAAGGTCCAGCTGGCCGCCGGCGTGACGGCCGACAGCACGGCCAGGATCAAGGCCGGCGACCTGGTCAACTTCGTCGCGCTGCAGGTCGGCGGCAAGGGTGGCGGCAAGCCCGATCTGGCGATGGCCGGCGGCACCGATGCGAAAGCCCTGCCTGCGGCCCTGGCGGGCGTGCAGGCCTGGGTCGGCGAACGCCTGCTCTGATCCCGGCTACGATATTCCACACACGGGGGCCCCGCGGGGCCCCTGTTCTTTTCTGCTTTTTGAGGAGGCGCTTGTGAGCGACACCCTGGACCATGACAACGCCGAGCGCCTGGCCGCCCTGCTGAATATTCTTGCCGCGCAATCGAGCGAGGACGAAGAGGCGGTGCCGATCGACACCTTGGACGGCTATATGACGGCGCTGATCTGCGGCCCCGTCGTCGCCTCGCCGCTGCAGGCCATGGACGCCTTGTTCGGCGAGAACTGGCCCGAGCCGCTGCAGGCGCAGGACCAGCTGGAGGCCTTCACCGACGCGCTGCACGAGCGCTGGAACGAGATCGCCGAGAACCTGGCGCCCGAGCCGCTGGCCGAGCAGCCCGACGCGATGCAGCTGAGCCCGCTGATCACCGAGTTCGACGAGGCCACCAAGGCCGAGCTGCTGTCGCAAGGCGTGCTGCGCGCCGAGCAGCTGGCCGAGCTGCCGCCCACCGGTGTCATGTGGGTCGAGGGCTTTATGCAGGCGGTGGAAGACAACCAGCAGCACTGGTATGTGCACGACACCGACAGCGAGGCCGGCCAGATGCTGGACGCGATGCTGATGTCGGTGGCCGCCGTCGCGATGCCGGCCGGCGAGCAGCGCGAGGCCTATATCGTCGAGGCCTATGACGAGGGCGAAGAGGTGGACCAGGACGTGCTGATCGACGATGCGCTGTTCTCGGTGCAGGACCTGCGCCTGTTCTGGCTGCAGCACCCGGCACCGGAAGCACCGCTGCACTGAGCAGCACCGCTCGGCTCAGAGCCTGCCGCTGCAGTTCGGCGCGCCGCAGCGGCAGCGCAGCCGCCCCTCGTGGTGGCTGTCGCCGTAGTGGCAGGTGATCTCCTCGCCGGGCTCGATATCGCGCAGCGCATAGAACTCGACCCGGCCCTGGCGGATGCGCAGCACCGCGTTGGGCGCGCAGCAATGGTTGATATTGCGCATCGGCTCGGGAGAGTCGGTCGCGTCCACCGCGCGGGTTTCCGACACCTCGACGATGTGGATGCGCTCGCGCCCCTTGGCGCGGCGGCGCGCCTCGCGCACCGAGATCGACTCGCCGCGCATCTCGCCGATCTTGCGCCGCGCCGGGATCGCCTCCTCGGCGAACACCCCCAGGCCGTCGATCGCGCTGGGCCCGGCCCGCAGCGCATAGCGCAGCGCCGGCTGCGGCTGGCCGCGCGGGCGTGGCGCTACTGCTTCGATGACGGGGCTGGGCGGGACGATGGCGGACAGGCGAGGCATCGCCGTATTGTCGCCGCGATGCGACGCGCGCCCAGTTGACCTTGTCGCGCCAGGCCCCGCATACTGGGCCCATGTCGCGCCCTTGCCGCCCTCAACACCTGACCCTAGCCATCTGCTCCCAGCAGATGCATCGCTTCGTCTTTGACGATACGCGCCGGGGCCGGTACAGCGGCAGGCCCCCACGCTAACACCCCACCGAATCCCCCCCGAGCCCGCTGAGACCCAGCGGGCTTTTTTTCGCCCTGCCATCCCACAAGGAGGAAACCATGGACATCACGATACGACGCAGCCAGACCGCCGACGCCGCCGCCATGGCCCAGCTGATGAGTCACCCCGAGGTGCTGCCGGGCCTGCTGCAACTGCCCCACGCCTCGACCGAGCAATGGGAGCAGCGGTTGAAGAACAATCTGACGCCCGGTGGCACCGACCTGCCCCTGGTGGCCGTGACCGGCGGCGAGGTCGTCGGCAGCGCCGGCCTGCACGCGGCCGGTCCGGCGCTGCGCCGCCGCCATGTGATGCATCTGGGCCTGGCGGTCGCCCCGCAGGCCCAGGGGCGCGGCGTCGGCAAGGCCTTGATGGCCGCGCTGATCGACTATGCCGACAACTGGGGCCAGGTCTTGCGCATCGAGCTGGGCGTCTTTGTCGACAACGAGCGCGCGCTGAAGCTCTACCAGCGCTTCGGCTTCGAGATCGAGGGCCGCCAGCGCGCCTACGCACTGCGTGCCGGCCGCTATGTCGACAGCTATGCGATGGCGCGACTGCACCCGAACCCGCCGGGCTGGGGCTGATCAACCCTCGATCAGGTCCAGGCCACCCGCCAGCCCGCCCGCCAGCTCACCACCGGCGAGCTGGCGCCACAGGTCCTCGACATCGAGCAGGGTCAGCATCGGGCCGCCGGCCGCGCCGCGCAGCAGGCGCTCGCGGCCACCGCGCGTCGGGCTGGGTCGCGCGGCCTCGGCGGCGATGCTGAAGACCTGGCCCAGCTCCTGCACGCACAGCGCCAGGCGCTGCCCGCCCTCGCGCTGGCAGACCAGCACCGGCGCCTCGCTCGCCGCGCTGGGCCGGCCATAGAGCAGGCGCCCCAGATCCAGCACCGGCAGCATCTGTTCCTGATGGCTCAGCATGCCGAGCAGGGCCGCCGGCGCATTCGGCATGCCGGTGAGACGGGGACGCTCCAGCGCCTCCAAGGTCTGCCGGGCCGGCAGGCCCAGCCACTGGCCGTCGACCAGGAAGCTGGCCACATCCAGCATCGGAGCGCCGAGCTCGGCCCGGAATGCCTCGGGCTCGAACGCGGGCGGCAGCCCGGGGGCCGGCGCCAGGCGCTGGCCCAGCGGCATCAGCATCACCGCCGCCACATCCTGCTCGCCGGGCGCGGCGCCGCGCCGGTACTCGCGGTAGCCGCCCGACATCGCGATACCCACCGCATACACCAGGCCGTCAATCTCCAACTCGCAGCGGCGGGTCTCGCCGGCGGCTAGCGCCAGATCGGCGCTGGCCAGCGGCCCGCCGCCGCCGACCGGCCAGCGCGGGTCGGTCGAGGACACGACACGGCCATCGCGGCTCAGCAGCAGGGCGCTGGCGCCGGGCGGCCGCGCATCGCGCAGCATCGCAGCGAACTGCGGCTCGCCATCGAACACCACCGCGATGCCGCCGAGCACCCGGCTGCCATCGTCGGGCGCCGGCAGCGCGGCGGCATAGACATAGGTGGGCCGCTCGCCATGCTGGCCGTAGAGCCCGCAGGCCGCGTGCGGCGAGACCGCGTAGCGCTCGCGATCGCGCAGCGCCAAGGTGGCGGCCACCCAGGGCGCGTCCAGCAGCCGCCCCTGCTGATGGGCCTGGGCGGGGTCGGACACCGTGAGCACCCGGCCCTCGGCGTCAAACACCAGCAGCAGTGCATAGACCGTGTAGAGGCTGTTGATATGGCGCAGGCGCTCGCCGGCCTGGGCTACCGTGATCTCGCCGCTCGGCAGCCGCTGCAGCTCGGCGTCCAGCGCCCACCAGCGGCAGTCGTTGGCGCGCTCGTAGAGATTGCGGTCCATGATGTCGATGGCCAGCCGGGCATGGAAGACCGCGCTGTCGAATACCGCCGCCAGCGCCGAATGCTGCAGATTGGCGATGGCCTGCTCGAACACCAGGCGCAGGCGCTGGCCGGTGCGCTCGACCTCGCCCAGCAAGGTGATTGCAAAGCCGGCCGCCTCGCTGTGCGCACGGCTGCGCAGGCTGCCGTTCCACAGCGCGCGCGACAGATCGCGCTGGATGCGCGAGGCCTCCAGCGGAATGCCGTGCAGCTCGGCATCGAACAGATCGCGGGTGTCCAGCCCGGCCGTCAGCGCGTCGCCGGAGCTCGGCTGCGCCGCCTGATCCATATCGAAAGCCTGCTCGACCGGCAGCAGCGCCACGGCCGACCAGCCCGGCCCGGCATAGCCCTCGTAGGCATTGGCCGGCGCCGCGACGGCCAGATAGTCGCGCCCGGCGAACACCAGGCGCTGCCGCGACACGGCCGGCAGCCGGGCGCCGGGCGGGATCTGCCAGGCATCCGAACTCTGCAAGACCTGACCCTGGGCGTCGACCAGGGCCAGCACCGTGCGCTCGCCGGCCGGCAGCAGTTGGGCGAACACGCCGCGCATCTCGTCGGCCAGGCGGAAAGACAGGCACAACACCCCGCAGGCCTCGCCCTCCTCACCCCGGACCGCGCTGGCGAAGATCAGACCCGTGCGCCCGTCCAGCAGATCGGTGGCGCCATGGCGCTGCACATAGGGCACGCCGGGCCGCAGGGCCTGCGCAATCAGCGGGTCGGCGCTGTGCGTGGCCGCGACGCTGCGGTCCAGCCGCGCCAGCACCAGGCCCTGGGGCGAAAGCAGGACGATATCGTCGTAGACCGAGTACTTGGCCACATAGGCCCGGAAGCGCGCCTCCAGCGCGGCCCGAGCCTCGACCGCCTTGTCGTCACCGCCGGCGGCCAGCGCGCGCAAGGGCGCATCGGCGGCCAAAAAGCCGACGTCGGCCGTGCGCTCGAACAGATTGCGCACCAGGATGTCGATCGCCACCTGGGCCTGCCCCTGCAGGCGCTGGCGCGCGTTGTCCAGCAGACGCCGCGCCAGGCTGTCCAGCAGCCGGGCGGTCAGCGACTCGAAAGCCGTCCGGGTGTGGGCAATATCGGCGGCCGCCCCGCTCATCTGGCCCAGCAGGGCCAGGCTGTCCCAGGCGGCTTGCAGGCGCAGCAGGTTCTCACGGTACTCGTCGACCTGGGGCATATGGCGCACCCAGGGCGCCACATCGGCATGAAAGGGCACGCCCTTGCGCCACTGCTTGCTGCTCATCTCTGGTCCTCGATCGCTGGCGGGCTTGTTGCCGCCCTGGAAGACCAGGGGCCCGCAAAGCCGCGCAGTGTGAGCGCAAACGCGGCGGCGCGGGAGGGGGTAAATCAGTGCCGCTGCGGGGCCTGCGCGACTGGCGCACAGCGATTGACGGTGGCGCCAGCAGACGGTGCGCCGGCGCCCGGCCGTGGGGATGAAAGCGGGCTCAACACACCACCCTGGTGCATCACAAGGCCTTGGGCAAGCCGCGCGGCTGGGCCGCCACTTGCAGGCCGTCGGTGCTGCGCCGACCCTCGATCAGCACGGGTGGCAGTTGCTGAATGCGGGCCCGCTCGGCGGCGGTGGGCTCGGGGCCCAGGCGCTTGCCGGTGACGACCAGCCGCGCCAGTTTGACCAGCTCGCTGGCCTGCACCGGCGCAGCCGGCGCCAGCAGGGCCACCAGGACCAGAGGCGCCAGCAGGGCATGGTAGTTGGTGGACGCCACATTCTTGTTCATTGTCTCCCCTTCACCGCCAGATTCGCGATGGAGGGAGTATCGAAAGTCAGGCCCCCCGCCACCAGCGCCAGGCGACGAATTGCGATCTGCTCGGCATGACTTGCGGCAGCGGCGGATGAGCTCAGCCCTCATCCATAACGCAGATCGCCGGCCTTGCCCCAGAACACCCGGTAGGCGAACACCGTGTAGGCCAGGATCACCGGCACGGTGATCGCGCAGCCAAGCAAGATGAATTGCAGCGACTTCGGCGCGGCGGCCGCCTGCCAGATCGTCATCCTGTCCATCATCACGAAGGGATAGAGGCTGTAGGCCAGGCCGAAAAAGCCCAGCAGCATCACCAGCACCATCAGCGCGAACGGCAGCCAGCACAGCTTGCCCAGCACCCGGTGCGAGTTCAGCAGCGCCCGCAAGGCCAGCAGGGCCAGGACGCTGATCAGCGGGATCGGCAGCAGCGCGATCAGCTCGGGCATGGCAAACCAGCGCGCGCGCACTGTCGGGCTGATCCAGGGCGTGGCCAGCGAGATCAGCGCCAGGCCCAGCACCACGGCCGGCCAGGCGCGCTTGGCGCTGCGCAGCGCGCGGGCCTGCAACTCGCCCTCGGTCTTCATCAGCAGCCAGCCGGCACCCAGCAGCGCATAGGCGGCCGACAGCGCCAGCGCGATCACGGCGGCAAACAGCGTGTAAGCAGGCCCCTCGGCAAAGCCGCTGATATAGCGGCCCAGCATCCAGCCCTGGGCCAGCGAGGCCAAGAGCGAGCCCGCGATGAAGGCGCGGTTCCACAGCGGCTTCCACTGCGCCTGCACCTTGACGCGGAAGTCGAAGGCCACACCGCGCAGCATCAGGCCCAAGAGCATCACGGCCACCGGCAGGTAAAGCGCCTGCAGAATCGGGCCATGGGCCTTGGGGAAGGCGATCAGCAGGATGCCCACGCCCAGCACCAGCCAGGTCTCGTTGGCATCCCAGAACGGGCCTATCGAGGCCACCATGCGGTCCTTGTGCGCATCCGGGGCGCCGGCCATCAAGAGGCCCACGCCCAGGTCATAGCCGTCCAGCACCACATAGATCAGCAGGGCCAGGCCCATCAGGCCCATGAAGACCAGGGGCATCCAGATATCGGCGTTCATGCGGCAGTCCTCAGATGGATGGCGCCCTTCCCGGGCAGGGTGGCGTCGACCGGCTTCTCGGCCATGGTCTTGATCACCGCCACATAGGCCACCAGCAATGCCAGGTACAGGCTCAGATAGCCGGCCAGCGTGACGGCAATCAAAGGCGCCGGCGTCGCCGAGACGACCTCGGCGGTGCGCAGCAGGCCGTAGACGATGAAGGGCTGGCGGCCGATCTCGGTCACATACCAGCCGGCCACCGTCGCGATCCAGCCGGAAAAACTCATCAGCACCAGCAGGCGCAGCAGCGGCCGCGGCAGGCGCTCGGCCTGCCAGCCGCGGCGCTTGTAGAGCCACAGTCCCAGCCAGCTGGCCGCCAGCATCAGCAGGCCCAGACCCACCATGATGCGAAAGCCGAAGAACAGCGGCGCCACCGGCGGATGTGCGCCCTTGAACTCGTCCAGGCCGCGGATCTCGCCGTCGGCGCGGTGGGTCAGCACCAGGCTGGCGCCGTTCGGGATGCCAATCGCAAAGTCGTTGCTGCGGGTCTTCTCGTTGGGCCAGGCGAACAGCAGCAGCGGCGCGCCCCGCTCGGTCTGCCAGACGCCCTCCATCGCGGCGATCTTGGCCGGTTGGTGCTTCAAGGTGTTCAGGCCATGCAGATCGCCGACCAGGATCTGCAGCGGGATCAGCAGGGCCGCGAGGCTCAGTCCGACCCGCAGCACCCGCGCGGTATGGGGCTGGACCTTGCCCTTCAGCAGCTGCCAGGCGCTGACGCCGGCCAGGATGAAGGCAACCGTCAGGCCCGAGGCCAGCAGCTTGTGCGCCAGGCGATAGGGGAATGAGGGATTGAAGATCACCTCCATCCAGCTCAGCGCATGGAACTCGCCATTGATGATCTCGAAGCCCTGCGGCGTCTGCATCCAGGAGTTCAGGCTCAGGATCCAGAAGGCGCTGAGCGTGGTGCCGAAGGCCACCATCAAGGTGGCGCCCAGGTGCACGCGCTCGCTGACCCGGCCATGGCCGAACAGCATCACGCCCAGGAAACCGGCTTCGAGGAAGAAGGCCGTCAGCACCTCGTAGCCCAGCAGCGGCCCGGCGATATTGCCGGCCCGCTCCATGAAGCCGGGCCAGTTGGTGCCGAACTGGAAGCTCATCGTGATGCCGGACACCACACCCAGCGCAAAGGTCAGCGCGAACACCTTGGTCCAGAAACGGTAGGCCGTCAGCCAGGCGAGCGCACCGCTCTTGAGCCAGCGCCAGCGGAAGAACAGGAGCACCCAGCCCAGCGCGATGCTGATGGTCGGGAACAGGATGTGGAAGGTGATATTGGCCGCGAACTGCATGCGGGCCAGCATGAAAGCATCCATGGAAGTCCTTGCGGCCGCGCAAGCCCACGGGATTGCGGGCTTGCGCTGGCTCAACAGAGGACCATTCTTCGGGTTATGCCGGCCGCGCGCGATTGGACAAATTGCCTTTGGACAAATTGCCCCAGCCCCGCCGCCGATAATCCCGCCATCCTTGTTGAACCGCCCTCACCCCATGACCGCAGCCCGTATCGACCGTCCCGAATTCGCCGCCCTGACGCCCGGCGTCAGCGAAGCCCTGATCGCGCTGGGCAAGGCCGTCAACGCCTCGGGCCTGCCCAAGGACCTGCAGGAGCTGATCAAGATCCGCGCGTCGCAGCTCAATGGCTGCGCCTTCTGCCTGCAGTTCCATCTGAACGTGGCCCGCGATCTGCAAGTGCCGGCGGCCAAGCTGGACCTGCTGGCCACCTGGCGCGAGGCACCGGTCTATAGCGAGCGCGAGCGCCTCGCGCTGGCCTGGACCGAAGCGCTGACCCTGGCGCCCCAGGGTGGCGCCGACGACGCGCTGTACGAGCGCGCACTGGCCGAGTTCGGCGCCGCCACCTTGAGCTTTCTGACCGCCGCCGTGGCCGGCATCAATGCCTGGAACCGCATCGCGATGGCACTGCGCTTCGCGCCGCCGCTACGCCCCGCCGCATGAGTAAAGGCATGGCCGCCTTCGCGCTACACACCGAGCGCCTGCTGCTGCGCGCGCCCTCGGTGGCGCTGACCGCCGCCGTCTGCGACTACCAGCAGCGCAACACCGCCCATTTCGCACGCTGGGACCCGCCCTACCCGGCCGACTTCTTCGCACCCGAGACGGTGGCCGAACGCCTCGCCCAGGGCGAGCAGGCCTTCGCTGCCGGCAGCGCCTATCGCTACTGGTTCAGCCTGCGCGAGGACCCGGCCCGGCTCGTTGGCCAGGTCCATCTGTCCCAGGTCGCCCGAGGCGCTTTTCAGAACGCCATCCTCGGCTACAGCCTCGACGAGCAGGCCCAGGGCCAGGGCCTGATGCAGGAAGCGCTGCGCGCCGTGATCGCCGAGATGTTCGGCGCCCAGGTCCGCCTGCACCGCATCCAGGCCGCCGTGCGTCCCGAGAACCAGCGCAGCCGCGCCGTGCTGCAAGCCCTGGGCTTTGCCCAGGAGGGCCTCAGCCGGCGCTATCTCTTCATAGACGGCCAGTGGCGCGACCATGAGGTGTATGCGCTGCTGAATCCGGCGTGGGCGCAAGACCTGGCACCCTGAGGTCTCACAGGGAGTAGACCGCCGGCGGCGTGCGCCCGGCCAGCGCTGCCAGCAGATTGTCCGTGGCCAGCACCGCCATGCGGTGCCGGGTCTCGTGCGTGGCCGAGCCGATATGGGGCAGCGCCGTGAGCTTGGGGTGGCTGCGCAGCGGCGAGTCCAGCGGCAGCGGCTCGGTGGCGAACACATCCAGGCCTGCAGCGCGCAGATGGCCGCTGTCCAGCGCCGCCAGCAGCGCGTCCTCCTGCACGATGGCTCCGCGCGCGCCATTGACGAAGATCGCACCTGGCCTCATCAGCGCGAACTCGCGCGCGCCGATCAGGCCGCGGGTGTCCTCGGACAGCGGCAGGGTCAGCGCGATGATGTCGGAGCCGGCCAGCACCTCGTCGAGACTGCCGTGTTGAGCCTTGCCCTCAAGACCTGGCACTTCGACCGCCCGGCGGCTGTAGTAGCGCACCGGCATGCCAAAGCCCAGCGCCGCGCGGCGCGCCACGGCCTGGCCGATGCGGCCGAAGCCCAGGACGCCCAAGGTCTTGCCGTGCACGTCCCAGCCGAACAGATCCTCACCGATGTTCTTGTCCCAGTGGCCTTCGCGCACATGCTGGGCCAATTCCACCAGACGGCGGCTCGCGGCCATGATCAGCGCGAAGATCGTATCGGCCGTGGTCTCGGTCAGCACGCCGGGCGTGTGGCAGAGCAGGATGCCGCGCGCCTTCAAGGCCGCCAGATCGTAGTTGTCGACGCCTACCGAGATGCTGGACACCACCTTGAGCCGGGGCGCCTGCGCGATATCGATCTTGAAGCTGGAGCCGATCAGTCCCTCGACCTCGGCCAGCGCCGCGTCATAGGCGGCGCGCTGATCCGGCTTGCGCGGGTCGGCGACGGTGACCTCATGGACCGCCTGCAAGCGCGCCAGCTGGTCGACCGGCAACTCCCGGAAAACGAGGACTCGGCTCACAGGCCCGCCGCTTCGAGTTCGGCCTGGGTCGGCAAGCCCTCGGTATCACCCAGCACCTGCACCGCACGCGCGCCGATCCAGCAGCCGCGCTTGACCGCCTCGGGCACGCTGCGACCGGCCAGCAAGGCGCTGATGACGCCGGCCGCGAAGCCGTCGCCGGCGCCGACCGTGTCGACCACGGTTGCGACCGGGAAGCCGGCCACATGGCCGCTGCCTGCGGTGTCGCTGTCGTAGTAGGCGCCATCCGCGCCCAGCTTGACGATCACCAGCTTGGCGCCGAGGCCGCGGTAGAAGCGCGCGATCGCCACGGGGTCGTCCGAGCCCATCAGTATCTTGCCCTCCTCGATGCCGGGCAGCACCCAGTCGGCCTTGGCGGCCAAGGCATTGATGCCGGCGACCATCGCCTCGCGGCTGGACCACAGCGTGGGCCGCAGATTCGGATCGAAGGAGATTGTGCGGCCGGCCGCGCGCATCAGGGCCAGCGTGCGTTCGGCGGCGGCATAGGTGTTGGCGTTCAGCGCCGGGAACACGCCGGTGGCATGCAGATGGCGGGCCGAGGTGAGCCAGGCGGCGTCGATATCGCCGGGGCCTATCAGGCTGGCGGCCGAGCCCTTGCGGTGGTACTCAATCGGTGGATCGCTGCCGTCGCTGACCCGGCCCTTGATCAGGAAGCCGGTACGCTGGGTCGGGTCGCAAACTACATGGGAGCAATCGATGCCCTCGGCCTGCATCGCACCCAGCAGATAGCGCGCCATCGAGTCGGCGCCCAGGCGGCTGGCCCAGCCGACCCGCAGACCCAGCCGGGCCAGGCCGATCGCAACATTGGTCTCGGCACCGGCGGTGCGCTTGGAGAAGGTCTCGGCCAGTTCCAGCGGCCCCGGCCGGTCGGCGACCAGCATCATCATGGCCTCGCCGAAGGTGATCACATCCAGACTGCTCATGCTTGTTGCTCTCTTGCGTCTTGCAGCAAGCCCAGCTCGCTGCGGGTGGTGGCCTGCAGGTCTGCGCCCTGCAGCGGATATTCGATCGCCCAGGGCAGCGCGCGCGGCAAGGCCCGCAACACGGCGCGCCAGGGCGCGGCCGAGTCGGCCATCGGCACGGCGATCCAGCGCGAGCGCTCGCGCTGCACCCCCTTGCAATGCACATAGCGCACGCGGGCGCCGAGCGCGGCGGCGGCCTGCTGCGGGCATTCGCCCAGCCAGTGCCAGTTGCCCATGTCGAAGACCATGCCCAGATCCAGTCCCGCCGCGTCAGCGGCGGCGAAGAAGCGCTGCAGCGCGACGACCGTGCCGGCCGACGGCGTCTGGTCGTTCTCGATCACCAGTTCGATCTCGCCGTGTGCCAGGTGCTCGCGCAGGGCCGGCAGTTCGTCGGCGCCAGCGAAGCCCCCGATGGCCATCTTCAGCCGGGAGGCGCCGAGTTGATGTGCCGTGGCCAGGCCCTGCTCCAGCGCCGCCAGATCGAGCCGACCCTCATCGGTCCACAGCCCGGTCGGGCTGGAGAATACCTTGACCATGCCGGTCGCGGCCAGCGCCGGCAGCTCGGCCTCGCTGGCCAGCAGCTCGCCACGCACCTCGACGCCATCGGCACCGGCCGCCTGGGCCAGCCGCGTGTAGTGCAGCTGGCCGTGCCGGAGCACCTCGCTGGCGCCGAAGGACGACAGCGAGATCAGTATCGGTGCTGCAGTCATCAGTGCGCCGAGCTCAGGATCTGGCCGAGGAACTGCCGGGTCTTCTCATGCCTGGGCGCGGCGAAGAACTCGGCGGGCGGGGCCTGCTCGATGATCTTGCCATCGGCCATGAAGATCACCCGGTCCGCCACGCTGCGCGCAAAGCCCATCTCGTGGGTGACGCACAGCATGGTCATGCCGTCTTCGGCCAAGCTGATCATCGTGTCCAGCACCTCCTTGACCATCTCGGGATCGAGCGCCGAGGTGGGCTCGTCGAACAGCATGATCTTGGGCGTCATGCACAGCGCCCGCGCGATCGCGACGCGCTGCTGCTGGCCGCCGGACAGCTGGCTCGGGTACTTCAGCGCCTGCTCGGGGATGCGCACGCGCTTCAGGTACTTCATCGCGATCTCCTCGGCCTCGGCCTGCGAGAGGCCGCGCGAGCGCATCGGTGCCAGCGTGCAGTTCTGCAGCACCGTCATGTGCGGGAACAGATTGAACTGCTGGAACACCATGCCCACTTCCTGGCGCACCGCCTCGACCTGCTTGCCGCCCGCCGTGAGCTCGATCCCGTCCACCGTGATGCGGCCCTGCTGCACCGCCTCCAGCCGGTTGATGCAGCGGATCAGCGTGGATTTGCCCGAGCCCGAAGGCCCGCAGACGACGATGCGCTCACCCGGCGCCACGCTCAGATCAATGTCGGTCAAGACCTGGAACTGGCCGTACCACTTGTTGACGCCTTCGATGCGGATGATGGGCTCGATGCTCATGAGGTGCTGCTCGCTGCTCAGTTGGCCGTCATCGCCGGGAAATCCGTACCCAGCCACTTCTTGTAGAGCGTGTTCAGCTCGCCGGCGCGGTGCTTGTCGATGAAGGCGTCGACGGTCTTCAGCAACTCCTCCTGGCCCGGCCGCATCGCGACGGCCATCTGCTGCTGACGCAGCACGAACTTGTTCTCGAACGCGGCACCGGCACGCTGGGCGATCTGGGCGGCCACCGTGGTGGAGCAGCCGATCGCGTCGACCTGGCCCGACATCAGCGCCTGCATCGCCGAGGCGTCGTCGTCGAAGCGACGGATCTCGGTGCCGGCCGGCGCGGCGGCGGTCAGCGAGATGTCCTGGGTGCTGGCGCGGGCCACGCCGATGCGAAAGTTCTTCAGATCGGCGGCCGACTTGATCGCGGCCTTGGTACTGCCGTAGACCACGATGGTGGCAGCCGCATAGGGCTTGGAGAACTGCACCTGCTTGGCGCGCTCCGGCGTCACCGCCAGCGAGGCCACCAGCAGATCGACCTTGTTGGTCAGCAGGAAGGGAATGCGGTTCGGGCCGGTGACCGGCACGATATTGACCTTGACCCCGAGCTCCTTGGCCAGCAGCTTGGCGACATCGGCGTCATAGCCGTCGGGCTGATTGGCGCTGTTGAGCGTGCCGTAGGGCGGAAAGTCCACCAGCATGCCCACGGTCAGCTCGCCCTTCTTCTTCACATCGGCGACGCTCTGGGCCGAGGCCGACAGCGAGGCGCCCAGGCTCAGCACCGCAACAGCGGCCAGCAGGAGGCGGCGGGTTTGGATAGCTTTGTTCATCGGTCTTGTCTCCAGGGGTGGGTCGAAAGAATCAATCAGCGCGCCAGCGCTCGGGCCTGGCGGCGCTCCATGCGGGCCGCCAGCAGCGACAGCGGCCAGCACAGCGCGAAGTAGACGGCGGCCACGACGCTGAACACCAGCAGCGGCTGGAAGGTCGCGTTATTGATGATCTGGCCGGCGCGTGTGAGCTCGGTGAAGCCGATGATGGCGGCCAGCGAGGTGCCCTTGATGATCTGCACCATATAGCCGACGGTGGGCGGCAACGCGATCTTGAAGGCCTGTGGCAGCACCACATCGCGCATGCGCGACACATAGCTGAGGCTCAAGGCCTCGGCCGCCTCCCACTGACCGCGCGGGATCGCCTGGATGCAGCCACGCCAGATCTCGCCGAGAAAGGCGCTGCTGTTCAGTATCAGCGCGGCACCGGCCGCGACCCAGGGGTTGATGTCCAGGCCTATCACCGGCGCGCCGAAGAAGATCAGGAACAGCTGCAGCAGCAGCGGCGTGCCCTGGAAGATCTGGATGAAGAGGCCGGCGGCGCGCTGCGCCCAGCGGCTCTCGGCCGTGCGGCCCAGCGCCACCAGCAGGCCGCCGACCGCGCCGCCGGCAAAGGCGATCAGCGACAGCGCGATGGTCCACTTCGCGGCTTCAAGAATGAATAGGAACTCGGCAAATCCGAAGGTGCGCATGATGGGTGTCCGCCTTCGTCGCTCAGCGGCGGTCGGGGTAGTTGAGCGTGCGGCGGTAGATCAGCCGGAACAGCAGCGAGAAGCTCATCGCCAGCGCCAGATAGATCAGCGCGACGACGATATAGATCTCGAAGCTGCGGAAGGTCTGTGACTGCAGGTTCGCGGCCACCGAGGTCAGGTCATCGGCCGAGATCACCGAGACCACGCTGGAGCTGAGCATCAAGAGGATGAACTGGCTGGTCAGCGCCGGATAGATGGCCTTCAGCGCCGGCTTCAGGATCACGAAACGGAAGATCTCGTGGCGCTTCAGATTCAGCGCCAGGCCGGCCTCGATCTGGCCCTTCGGGATCGCCTCGATGCCGGCGCGGATGATCTCGGTCGCATAGGCGCCGAGGTTGACGACCATGGCCGTCAGTGCCGCCGTGTGGGCGCTCCAGCGCAGGCCCAGGGCCGGCAGTGCGAAGAAGAAGAAAAACAGCTGGACCAGGAAGGGGGTGTTGCGGATCAGCTCGATATAGCTGTTGATCGCGAAGCGCAGCGGCGCCGGGCCGGCCGTCTTGCCCCAGGCACAGGCGATCGCGACAAGCAGACCCAGCACCATCGCCAGAAAGGACAACTCGATGGTCGTCCAGGTGCCCTGCAAGAGCAGCGGCCAGGCGGCGAACACCGCACCGAACTGAAACTCGTAGTTCACGCTTGCTTGTCTCGCTTGTCGTTCTTGTCGGGGTGGCATGCCCGCTCGGCACCACCGTGAACGCAGTTTATGAAACCGGTTTCAGGCTGAATACACGGGTTTACCCGTAAATTTCAAACACTTCGCTCAAGACCTTTGGGAGGAGCCGCGCACCACGAGCTGGCCGGGCAACAGGATCTGCCGGGGTGGCAGTGCCTGGCCTTCGAGCCGCTCCAGCAGGCAGCGCGCGGCGATATGGCCGAGGTCGTCGGTGGGCTGGGCGATCGCGCTCAGGCCCGGGCCCACATGGGGCGCCCAGGCGGTGTCATCGAAGCCGATGAAACCGATATCGCTGCCAAAGCGCCAGCCCAGCCGGGCCAGCGCCGCCGACACCCGCAGGGTCACGACCGCATTGCTGGACAGCAGGGCCACAGGCTTCTTGCCGGCACGCTTGCGCAGCGCACGCAAGGCCTGGTCGAGGTCCTCGCCCTGCGCCTCCCGGCTCTCGAAGGCGCTGCCAACCAGCCCCTCGCTGCCCAGGCCGGCATGGGCGGCGATGAAGTTGTTGAAGGCCTGCAGCCGCTCCAGCCGCGAGCTGACGCCGGCACTGGGCTCGGAGACAAAGAGCAGCTCGCGCCAGCCCTGCTCCAGCAGATGCTGGGCCGCCAGCTGCACCGCGCCGGCATTGTCCAGCGAGACAAAGTCCGACTGCATGCCGGCATGACGCCGGTCCACCAGCACCACCGGCTTGTGCAGACGCGCCGCGGCGGCCAGGGCCTGCGGGTCGCTGCCCAGCGTGTTCAGGATGAAGCCCTCGACCTGGTAGGAGGACAGCGCCTCGATGGCCTCACGCTCGCGCGAGCCGTCATTGCCGAGATTGAACAGCATCACCAGATAGCCGGCCTGCTGGCAGGCGCGCTCGGCGCCGCGCAGCACCGCCACCGAGAAGGGGTTGGTGACATCGGCGACCACCAGGCCGATCAGGCGCGAGCGCCCGCGCTTGAGCGCCTGCGCCATCGGGCTGGGGCTGTAGCCCAGCTGGGCGATGGCGGCCTCGACCTTGGCGGCGATGTCGCGGGTCAGCAGCTCGGCCTGGTTCAGAAAGCGCGAGACCGTGGCCTTGGAAACGCCGGCGGCGGCCGCCACATCGGCAATCGTGGCGCGGCTGCTGGGCGGCTGGGCGGCGGCCGGCTTGGCGGGACGGGACGGCATGGGCGATAGCAGGTGAGTAAGAGATGTTGAGAACAGCAGCTGAAACCAGTTTCAGGCTGTTGAACGAATAGTAGCCGCTGCGTGCGGCGCTTGGCTGCGGTGCTATGTCTATAGTCAACCCATCGACCAACCGGAGGCCGGCCCATGTTTGATCGTTCTTCTGCGCCGCCGGGCGTCTACCCGCCACAGTTCGGGCCGGCCCAGACCTATAGCCTGGGCCCGGGCGCCGAGCTGCACGGCCGCAGCCCGGCGATGCGCCGCCGCATCAAGGTCTTTTTCGGCGTGTTCCTGCTGGCCCTGCTGATCGGCCAGTGCGCCAACTGGCTGCGCGCGCCGGTCTACCGCGCCCAGGCGCTGCTGCAGATCACGCCGGCCGGCGCGCCCGCCGCCACCGCTGTACCGGCCGACAACGCCAGGCAGGCGATGTTGCGCGAGGGCGAGTTGCTCGCCAGCCGCCCGCTGCTGGAGAAAGCACTGACCCGCTTGCTGCCGCAGGGCTTCTTCACGCAGACCACGCCCGAGGCGGCGCTGAGCGCGATGCGCGAGATGCTGACGATCACCGAGCAGCCCGGCTCGCAACTGCTGCAGGTCCAGGCCCAGGCTGGCGATGCGGTGCTGGCGGCGCGCCTGGTCAACACCTTGGTCGAGGTCTATCGCGAGGAGCAGGGCCAGATCGGCCAGGCGGTGTCGGCCGCCCAGCTGAGCGATGCACGCGAGGCGCTGCGTGTGATCAGCGAGCGGGTCGAAGAAAAACGGCGGGCGCTGGAGGCCTACCGGCAGCGCAGCCAGATCAGCTCGGGCGCGCGCGACGAGAGCCCGACGCTGTCGCGGCTCAAGGGACTGAACCAGTCACTGAGCAGCGCCACCGAGCGCGAGGCCAGCGCGGCCGGCCGCTTGCGGGCGATCGAGCGCGCCCTTGCCGAGGGCCAGCGTCTGCCGCTGGGTCGCAACGGCGCCGCCATAGCGGCCATCGAGCAGCGCCTGTCGCAGCAGCAGGAGAATCTGCGCGCGCTGGAGCGCCAGTTCACGCCGCAGTTCCTGGCGATGGACCCGGGCGCCCGGGCGCTGAAGACCCGCATCGCCGATCTGCAACAGCAGCTCGAGACCGAGAGCGCGCGGGCGCAGCAGACCGCGCTGGCCGAGGCGCGCGAAGAGCAGTCCAGCAGCGCTGCGATGGTCGAACGCCTGCGCCAGCAACTGGCCAGCGACCAGCGTCAGGTGCAGACCCTGAACGTCCAGCTCGAGACCGCGCAGTCGATGACGGCCGAGCTGAACGGCCTGCAGCGCATGCAGCAGGAGGCGCAGCAGCAATTGCTCGCTCTGCAGGCCAGCCAGACGGCCCGCCAACCCCGCCTGCTGGTGCTGGAGCCCGCCGCCTTGCCCATCAAGCCCTGGCTGCCGCACTACGGCCGCGACGCCGGCATCGCGTTGGGCGCGGCCCTGCTGCTGAGCTTTCTGGCGGTCTGGTTCGTCGAGTTCTTCAACCGCGCGCCACCGATGCCGGCGGCCTCGCCGACCGTGGTGCTGAATCAACCCTGGATGGGCCTGTCCGCCGCCGAGCATCCACCGACGCTGAGCGCGGCGGCCCAGCCGCTGGCGCTGGAGGCCGGCAGCACACCCCTGCCTCGCGAACTCGCGCCGCACGAGGTCGCCGGCCTGCTGGAGAATGCCTCGACCGAGCAGCGCGCCCTGCTCAGCGCGCTGCTGACCGGCCTCAGCAGCGCCGAGACGGCCGCGCTGCAGCGGGTCCATATTGATCTCGATGCCGACCTGCTGCATGTGCCCGGCGAGCAGGGCCGCAGCCTGCCGCTGCCGACCCAGCTGCGGCAGTTCGCGCAAGAGCGCCGCGCGGCCGCCGACGCGCCGAGCGCGGCCGGCCACGAGGCCTTGTTCATGACACCCGAGGGCTGGCCGCTGGGTGCTGCCGCCATCGAGGCTGCAGCCATCGCCGCCGCCCATGACGCACAGCTGGCGCGACCGCAGACCGTCACGGCAGACTGCCTGCGCCACAGCTATATCGCCTTCATCGTGCGCCAGGGCCTGCGCTTCGCAGAGCTGCCACAGGTGGTCGGGCGACTCAGCCCCGAGCTCCTGAATGCGCTGTCCGAGTTGCTGCCCGACGGGCGGCGCGTCCCGCTGGAGGCCATCGAGCGGTTGATGCCGCAGGTGCGCCCGCGCCAGCTGGCCTGATCCGCCCGCGGCCACCAATAACCCCAGGCTTTGCACTGCTTAAGGCGCGGCAGCGGGCGCGCATCCAGGCCCGCCGCGATCATGGCGACCGTTTCGTTCACCAACCAGACTGGAGAGTTTTCATGCTGAATCGGCGATCTTTTCTCGGGGCAGGCCTGGCCACCACGGCGGTCTACAGCGCCGGCTCGTTCATCCCCGTCTGGGCCCAGAACGCGCCGAACCTCGGCATGCCCAGCATCGCCAATCCCGGCTTTCTGAAGACCAAGGTCGGCGATGTCGAGGTGATCGCGCTGCTGGACGGCGTGACCCGCCGCCCGCTGGGCGAAGAGTTCGTCAAGAACGCGCCGCTGGCCGAGGTGCGCGCCCTGCTGGCCTCGCAAGGCCTGGGCACCGACTACATCGACGTGCCCTACACGCCCTTCCTGATCGTGGCCGGCGGCCGCCGCATCCTGATGGACACCGGCCTGGGCGAATTCGGCGGGCCGACCACCGGCAAGCTGCTGGAGCAGCTGCGCGCCGCCGGCTTCCAGCCCGGCGATATCGACACGGTGCTGATCTCGCACTACCACGGCGACCATATCAATGGCCTGCGCAACAAGGCCGGTGACTACGTCTTCCCCAAGGCCAAGGTGCTGGTGCCGGCCGCCGAGCATGCCTTCTGGATGGACGATGCCAAGATGGCCGCCGCCCCCGAGGGCATGAAGGGAGCGTTCAACAATGTGCGCCGCACCTTCGCCCAGATGCCCGCCGAGATGCTGCAGCGCTTCGAGGCCGGCGCTGAGGTCGCGCCGGGCATACGCTCGATCGCCGCCTACGGCCACACGCCCGGCCACACGCTGTTTCAGCTGCAGTCCGCCGGCCAGAGCTTCTTCTATGTGGCCGACCTGACCAATGTGCCGGCGCTGTTCGCCCGCAACCCGGACTGGGCCGTCACCTTCGATATGGACGCCGAGGCCGCCCGCAAGGTGCGCCGCGAGATGTTCCAGCGCATTGTCGACAACCAGGCCCTGCTGGGCGGCTTCCACTTCCCCTTCCCCGCGCTGGGCCGCATGGCCGCCAGCGGCAAGGGCTATGCCTTCCAGCCGATCGCCTGAGCTCGGCGGCCGTCAACGGCCGTCGCTCAACCGTCGTAGCGGTAGCCGACGCCGTAGATCGCCCGGATGCAGTCGGGCTCGGCGTCGGCCTGCTCCAGCTTGCGGCGCAGGTTCTTGATGTGGCTGTCGACCGCGCGGTCGGTGACCGCGCGCTGCTCGTCATGCAGGCGGTCCAGCAGCAGCTCGCGCGTGAACACCCGGCCCGGCGCGCTGGACAGGGTCTTCAGCAGGCGAAACTCGATAGGCGTCAGGTCCAGCGAGCGGCCCTTGAACCAGGCGCGGTAGCCCTCGTCGTCGATCTGCAGCGCGGCCGCCGGCCCGGCGTCGCCGGGATGGCTGCGGACGCGGCTGCGGCGCAGGATGGCCTTGACACGGGCGACGATCTCGCGCGGGCTGAACGGGGTCTTGCTGATGTAGTCGTCGGCGCCCAGCTCCAGGCCCAGCAGGCGATCCGCCTCCTCGACCCGCGCAGTCAGCATCACGATGGGCACATCGCTGAACGTGCGCAGTTCGCGGCAGATGTCCAGCCCGTCGCGGCCCGGCAGCATCAGGTCGAGCAGGATCAGATCGTGGCGCCGCGCCTGGTAGGCCGGCACCGCCTCGCGGCCGTCGGCCAGGCACTCGGGCAGATGGCCGGCGGCGCGCAGATAGTCGCTGAGCAGGGCCGCCATTTTGGGCTCGTCCTCGACCACCAAGATGCGGGCGGCGTCGGCAGGCAGCCAGGGCTTGTTGTCCATCACCGTCATCCGGCCGTGGCCTGCGGCAGGCGTATCGTCATCCACAAGCCGCCCAGTGGCGAGGGCTTCGCGTCGATGCGGCCGTCATGGGCTTCGACGATGCGCCGGCAGATGGTCAGGCCCAGGCCGGCGCCGCCGCTGTTGCGGTTGCGCGAGGGATCGACACGGAAGAAGCGGTCGAAGATGCGCGTCAGATGCTCGGCCCCGACACCCGGCGCCGAATCCATCACATCGATCAAGACCTGACCCTCTTCGGCGCGCGCCGCGATGCGCAGCAGGCCACCGGCCTCGGTGTAGCGGCAGCTGTTCTCCAGCAGATTGTTGAACAGCTGCTGCAGCCGGCGCTCGTCGGCAAACACCGTCAGCGGCGCTTCGGGCAGCTCCAGCTGCAGCTTCAGGCCGCTGGCCGCCAGGCGCTCGCCGAAGGCGCCGGCCGTCTGCTGCAGCGGCCCGGCCAGGTCGACATCGGCCTTGCGGTAGGCCAGCGCGCCGACATCGGCCAGCGAGAGCTCGTAGAGATCGTTGACCAGCTTGTTCAGCGTCGCGACCTCGGCCTGCAGCGAGCGCAGCGAGGCCTGGTCCAGCGTGCGAACGCCGTCCTCCAGCGCCTCCAGCTCGCCGTGCAGCACGCCCAGCGGCGTGCGCAGCTCATGCGAGACATCGGCCATGAACTCGCGCCGCATCTGCTCATTGCGCTGCAGCGTATGGGCCAGGCGGTTGAAGTCGGCCGCCAACTGGCCGACCTCGTCGCGCGAGCGCACATCGACCCGGGTCTCGTAGTCGCCGGCCGCCAGCCGGTGGGTGGCGGCGGCGACGCGCTTGACCGGCGTCAGCAGCCGGCGCGAGGCCCAGGCCGCGATCGCGGCGGCCATCAGCGTGGCGCCCAGGCCCACGGCCCAGCTGGCGCGGGTCTGACCATCCTCGAAACGCCGCTCGGCCGCCGAGCTGGCATTCTCGAACGGCGCCATCGCCAGCCAGCCCACGGTGGCACCGTCGACCACGATGGCGCGCTCCACCGCATTGATGGCCGGCCCGGGAAAGCCGGCCAGGCGCCGGCGCTGGGCGTCATACAGCGTGAAGCGGCGCGTCGCGCCGGTCAGGTCGGAGACGGTCGGCGGCGGCTTGCCCTGGGCCGGCCGCGTGCCGTCATCGCCCGGCAAGGGCCGCAGCAACCGATGCCAGAGATCGGGCTGCTTGATCAGGAAGTCCCAGCTGCCGTGGGTCCGGTAGCCGGCCGCGACACTGGGCACGGCCTGGTCCAGGCGCAGCAGCGCCTGCTCGTTCAGATAGCCCAGAAAGCCGCGGTTCAGATTGATGTGCGCGGCCACGCCCATCGCGATCGCGACGGCGACGGCCGTCGTCAGCACGGCGGCAAACAGCTTGGCGGTGATGCTCAGGGACATGGAGAAGCGGCTCGGGAGCGCCAAGCTTAGCGCCTCAGGGGCGCTGCGGCGGGAGATGCCAGTCTCGCCACGGCGGTCTTCAAGCTCTCTCCACATTTGCAGTGCATCATCGGCGCAACCGCTATTGCTGGACGCTCATGACCTTCAAGCTTCGCGCCGCCGGCGCAGCCCTCGCCACCCTGTTACTGGCCGCCGGCTGCGGCAAGAACGACAAGCCCGCCACCACCGCGCCGCCGCCCCAGGTCGGCGTGCACCAGGTCCAGGCCCAGCGCCATGTCTTCAGCACCGAGCTGCCGGGGCGCACCAGCGCCCGCCAGACCGCCGAGATCCGGCCCCAGGTCGGCGGCCTTTTGCAGCGCCGCCTGTTCGAGGAAGGGGCGACGGTCAAGGCCGGCCAGCCGCTCTACCAGATCGACCCGGCCAGCTACCAGGCCGCCGTCGCCAGTGCCCAGGCCACGC
The DNA here is from genome assembly GCF_027498415.2 of Paucibacter sp. M5-1. Classification (NCBI taxonomy): domain Bacteria; kingdom Pseudomonadati; phylum Pseudomonadota; class Betaproteobacteria; order Burkholderiales; family Sphaerotilaceae; genus Roseateles; species Paucibacter sp. M5-1. Next base: position 5,392,331 of record NZ_JAPZLM020000001.1, on the reverse strand, counting down.
AGGCCAAGGCCGAGGCCAGCCTGAACTCGGCCCGCGTGACCGCCCAGCGCAATAGCGAGCTGGCCAAGCTCGGCGCCCTGAGCCAGCAGCTCAGCGACGACAGCCAGGCCGCGCTGCAGCAGGCCGAGGCCGAACTGGCCGTGGCCCGCGCTACGCTGCAGAGCGCTCGCATCAATCTCGAGCGCACCCGCATCACCGCGCCGATCGCCGGCCGTGTCGAGCTCTCCAGCGTGACGCCCGGCTCGCTGCTGACCGCCAACCAGGCCGAGGCGCTGACCACGGTTCAGCAGCTCGATCCGCTCTATGTCGACATCGTCCAGTCCAGCGCCGAGCTGCTGCGCCTGAAGCGCGAGCTGGCCGACGGCAGCCAGCAGGCCGCAGGCAAGGCCGGCGAGGCACCGATCCGGCTGCTGCTGGAGGACGGCAGCACCTATCCGCATGCCGGCCGCCTGCAGTTCAGCGGCGTCACGGTCAACCGCAGCACCGGCGCGGTGACACTGCGCGCGCTGGTGCCCAATCCCGAGGGCTTGCTGATGCCCGGCATGTATGTGCGCGCGCTGCTGCAGACCGGTATCAATGAACAGGCGATTCTGGTGCCGCAGCAAGGCATTGCCCGTGCGCCCAATGGCGAGGCCTCGGCCCTGGTGGTGGGCGCTGACAACAAGGTCGAGCGCCGCGCTGTCACGGTGGACCGCGCGGTGGGCAACCGCTGGCAGGTCACCGCAGGATTGAAGGCCGGCGACCAGCTCATTGTCGAGGGCCTGCAAAACGCCAAGGTCGGCGCGCCGGTGCGGCCGGTGCCGGCCGGCAGCAAGCCGGCCCGGGGCACGGGCAAGGCAGCATCGGCGGCCTCGGCCCCGGCGTCGGGCCGCTGAGCCATGGCCCGCTTCTTCATCGACCGGCCCATCTTCGCCTGGGTCATCGCCATCGTCATCATGCTGGCCGGGGCGCTGTCCATCCACCTGCTGCCGCTGGAACAATACCCCGACATCGCGCCGACCCGCGTCTCCATCAACGCCAGCTACAACGGCGCCTCGGCCCAGACCATCGAGGACTCGGTCACCCAGATCATCGAACAGCGCCTGAAGGGGCTGGACCGGCTGGTGTCGATGGAATCGACCAGCAGCAGCTCCGGCTCGGCCAATGTGCAGCTGAGCTTCGAAGCCGGCACCGATCCCGATGTGGCCCAGATGCAGGTGCAGAACAAGCTGCAGCAGGCGCTGTCGCAGCTGCCGCAGGCGGTGCAGGACCGCGGCGTCTCGGTCACCAAGGCCGGCACCGATCTGCTGATGGTGGTGTCACTGATCTCGGAAGACGGCCGGCTGACGGCCACCGATCTGGGCGACTACATCGCCTCCAGCCTGCAGGACGTGATCAGCCGGGTCGACGGCGTCGGCGACGTCAATATCCAGGGCACCGGCTATGCGATGCGGGTCTGGCTGGACCCGGGCAAGCTGAACCAGTACGCGCTGATGCCCTCGGATGTTCGCGCCGCGCTGATCGCGCAGAACACCGAGGTTTCGGCCGGCCAGATCGGTGCGCTGCCGGCCCCGCCCGGCCAGCAGCTCAATGCGACGATCACGGCGCGCAGCAAGCTGCAGACGGTGGAACAGTTCCGCAATGTCGTGCTGAAGGCCAGCGGCGACGGCGCGGTGGTGCGGCTGGGCGATGTGGCCCGGGTAGAGCTGGGCAGCGACAGCTACAACACCCGCGCCCGGCTGGCCGGACAGAATGCCGCCGGCATGCAGATCTTTCTGGCCACCGGCGCCAATGCGCTGGGCACGGCCGAGGCGGTGCGCAAGAAGCTCGATGAGCTGGCACCGTTCTTCCCCAGCGGCATCAAGGCGGTCGTCAGCTTCGACACCACGCCCTTCGTCAAGGTCTCGATCGAGGGCGTCGTCGAGACCCTGATCGAGGCCATGGTGCTGGTCGTGGCCATCATGTATCTGTTCATGCAGAACCTGCGCGCGACGCTGATCCCGGCGATCGCGGTGCCGGTGGTGCTGCTGGGCACCTTCGGCATCCTGGCGGCCTTCGGCTACTCGATCAACACCTTGACGATGTTCGGCCTGGTGCTGGCGATCGGCCTGCTGGTCGACGACGCCATCGTCGTGGTCGAAAACGTCGAGCGGCTGATGAGCGAGGAAGGCCTGAGCCCGCTGGAGGCGACCCGCCAGTCGATGGGCGAGATCACCGGCGCGCTGGTGGGCATCGCGCTGGTGCTGTCGGCGGTATTCATCCCGATGGCCTTCTTCGGTGGCTCGACCGGCGTGATCTACCGCCAGTTCTCGATCACCATCGTCTCGGCGATGCTGCTGTCGGTGCTGGTGGCCGTGACCCTGACGCCGGCGCTGTGCGCGACCCTGCTGAAGCCGGTCGCCAAGGGCGAGCATCATCACCCGGGCGGCCTGCTCGGCCCTGTGCTGGGCCGCTTCTTCGACGGCTTCAACCGCCTGTTCGACCGCAATGCCGATCGCTACCGCAGCGGCGTCGCCGGCCTGTTCAAGCGCAGCGGGCGCAGCCTGCTGATCTATGCCCTGCTGCTGGGCGCGGCCGCCCTGCTCTACCGTAATCTGCCGACTTCCTTCCTGCCCGAGGAGGACCAGGGCACCTTGCAGATCCAGGTGCGCATGCCGCCGGGCGCGACCAACGAAAGGCTGCGCGCCTCGATGGACATCGTCGAGGCCTATCTGGCCCAGCAGGACGATGTGCTGTTCTACAACCTGGTCACCGGCCAGGGCGGCGACCAGGGCAGCGGCCAGGGCTTCATCCGGCTCAAGGACTGGTCGCTGCGCGCCGGCGCCGGCCAGGGCGCGGCCGAGCTGGCGCGCCGCTTCGGCCGCGAGCTGCAAGCCCAGGTGCGTGATGCCCAGGTCTTCATCCTGCTGCCGCCGGCGGTGCGCGGCCTGGGTGCGAACGCCGGCTTCGCGGTGCAGCTGCAGGATGTCGGCGGCCTCGGGCCCCAGGCGCTGGCCGAGGCGCGCGACCGCTTCCTGGAGCTGGCCAATGCCCGGCCTGAGCTCTCGCGGGTGCGCAACAACAATCTGGGCGACACGCCGCAGTTCAATATCCAGATCGACGACCGCAAGGCCGGCGCGCTGGGCCTGTCCACCGCCAGCATCAACGACACCCTGGCCAGCGCGATGGGCGGCGCCTATGTCAATGACTTCATCGACCGCGGCCGTGTCAAGCGCGTCTACATCCAGGGCGACGCCGCGTTCCGCATGGAGCCGGAGAGCATCAAGCACTGGTATGTGCGCAACAACGCCGGCGAGATGGTGCCCTTCTCGGCCTTCGCCAGCGCGTCCTGGCAGTCCGGGCCGCGCCAGCTCAAGCGCTACAACGGCATGTCGGCCTACGAGCTGATTGGCGATGCGGCGCCAGGCGTCAGCTCCGGCACCGCGATGGCCATCATCGAGGAGATCATGGCCGAGATGCCCAAGGGCATAGGCTTCGAATGGGCCGGCCGTTCCTACCAGGAGCGGCTGTCGGGCTCGCAGGCGCCGGCCCTGTACGCGATCTCCATCCTGTTCGTGTTCCTGTGCCTGGCCGCCTTGTACGAGAGCTGGTCGGTGCCCTTCTCGGTGATGCTGGTCGTGCCGCTGGGCATTCTGGGCGCGCTAATCGCCAGCACCCTGGGCGGGCAGAGCAATGACGTCTATTTCCAGGTCGGGCTGCTGACCACCGTGGGCCTGTCGGCCAAGAACGCGATCCTGATCGTCGAGTTCGCGAAGACGCTGCAGGAGCAGGGCATGGGCCTGATCGAGGCGACGCTGAAGGCGGCGCGCCAGCGCCTGCGCCCCATTCTGATGACCTCGCTGGCCTTTATGTTCGGCGTGCTGCCGCTGGCCCTGGCCAGCGGCGCGGGATCGGGCAGCCAGCGCTCGATCGGCTTTGGCGTGCTGGGCGGCATGGCCAGCGCCACCGTGCTGGGTATCTTCTTCGTGCCCATCTTCTATGTGCTGATACGCGGCTTCTTCGCGCGCCGCGCGGCTGCGCGTCAGGGAGCACAGGCATGAAGGCGCAGCTGAGTCTGATGACGGCGGCCCTGCTGCTGGCCGGCTGCGCCAGCCTGGCGCCCGAGCCGCAGCACCCCGTGCCACCGCTGCCCGACTGGCCCAGCCTCGGCACCGGCGCTTCGGCCGCGATCGACTGGCGCGAGTTCATCACCGAGCCGCGGCTGCGCCAGACCATAGACCAAAGCCTCTCCAACAACCGCGATCTGCGCATCGCGGTGCTCAATATCGAACGGGCTCGCGCGCTCTACCGCATCGAGCGCGCCGGCCAGTGGCCGACCGTCAACGCGACGGCCGCCAACACCCGCCAGGGCGAGCCGGCCAGCGGCCAGTACAGCGTGCGCCTGGGCCTGGCCAGCTATGAGCTGGACTTCTTCGGCCGTCTGCGCAATCTGAGCGAGGCCGCGCTGCAAAGCTTCTTCGCGGTCGAGGAGAACCGCCGCAGCAGCCAGATCAGCCTGGTCGCCGAGGTGGCCAACGCCTGGCTGAACCTGGCGGCCGATGCCGAGCGCCTGAAGGTGGCCCGCGAGACCTTGCAAAGCCAGCAGGCCTCGCTGCGCCTGACCGAGCGCGCGCTGGCGCTGGGCGCCGTCTCCGAGCTGGGCCTGGCCCAGGCCCGCGCCACGGTGGAGAGCGCCCGTGGCGAGGTGGCGCGCTACACCAGCCAGCTGGCCCAGGACCGCAACGCGCTGGAGCTGCTGGTCGGTGGCCCGCTGGCGCCCGAGCTGCTGCCGGCCGAGGGCAGCCTGCAGGGGCCGACCAGCCTGCTGCTGGCGCTGCCGGCGGGCCTGCCCTCGGAGGTCTTGCAGCGCCGCCCCGATGTGCGCGCCGCCGAGCATCGGCTGCGCGCGGCCGAGGCCGATATCGGCGCGGCCCGCGCCGCCTTCTTCCCCAGCATCTCGCTGACGGCCTCGGCCGGCACGCAGAGCGCCAGCCTGGGCGGTTTGTTCAACGGCGGCAGCGGGGTCTGGAGCTTTGTGCCGCAGATCAATCTGCCCCTCTTCGACGCCGGCCGGCGCCGCGCGGCGCTGCAGCTCAGCGAGGCCGACCGCGACCTCGCGGTGGCCGGCTACGAGAAGACCGTGCAGACCGCCTTCCGCGAGGTGGCCGATGCACTGGCCGAGCGCGGCAGCCTGGCCGAGCAGCTCGACGCTCAGCAGGCGCTGACCGCCGCCAATGAGCGCCGCTTCGCGCTGTCGGACACGCTCTACCAGCGCGGCGCCAGCAGCTATCTGGAGGTGCTCGATGCGCAGCGCTCGCTCTACACGGCCCGCCAGGGCCTGGTCTCGGTGCGACTGAGCGAGCAGCTCAACCGCATCGCGCTGTACCGGGCGCTGGGCGGCGGCTGACAAGACCTGGCCCCGGCTTGAAATCCGCCGCCAAGCCCCCAACTGCCGGAATTCAAACACTGCGTAGCAGGCCAGCGTGAGTCCCACCCTGTTGTGGATCTTGAGTGTCGTGTTGATCGTCGTCGGTCTGGCCGGCACCATCTTGCCGGCCCTGCCCGGCACGGCCCTGGTGCTGGCCGGCATCGTGCTGGGTGCCTGGATCGACAACTTCGCCCATGTCGGCTGGCCCAGCCTGACGCTGATCAGCCTGCTGGCCGTGCTGGCCTGGGTGCTGGAGTATGTGGCCGGTCTGATGGGCGCGCGGCGCGCCGGTGCCAGCCGCCAGGCCCTGGTCGGCGCGGCGCTGGGCACCGTCGCGGGCCTGTTCATGGGCCTGATCGGCGTGCTCTTCATGCCCCTGGTCGGCGCCGCCGTCGGCGAATACCTGGCGCGCCGCGACCAGCAGCGCGCCGTCTCGGTCGGCCTGTCCACCTGGCTGGGCCTGATGGCCGGGCTGCTGGCCAAGGTTGTGCTGGCCTTCATGATGGTGGGCATCTTCATCGTGGCGCTGCTGGTCTGAGCCCAGCCACTTCTTCTTCCACTCACCAAGGACGAGCGATGAGCGCACAGTCGACATTGGAACAACTGCTGAAATCCGGTCTGGCGATGCTGGACGGCAAGGCCGGCGGCGGGCTGGGCAATCTGGGCAGCAGCCTCGGTGGCGGCGGCAAAGGTCTGGGCCAGCTGGGGCTGGGCGCGGCGGCGGGCGGGGCCCTGGGCCTGCTGCTGGGCAGCAAGCGCGGCCGCAGCTACGGCGGCAAGGCCTTGAAGTACGGCAGCATCGCAGCGCTGGGCCTGATGGCCTACAAGGCCTACAGCAATTGGCAGGCGCAGCAGAGCCAGCCAGCGGGTCAGCCGGCCACACCCGCTCCGGCGCGCACCGTCGATCGCCTGCCCGCGCCCGAGCAGGAGCAGCACAGCCGCGCGATGCTGAAAGCGATGATTGCCGCAGCCAAGTCCGACGGCCATCTGGACGAGCGCGAGCGCGGCCTGGTCGAGGCCGAGCTGAACCGGCTGGAGGCCGACCCCACGCTGCGCCATTGGTTCGAGGCCGAGCTGCGCCGCCCGCTGGACCCGGCCGAGGTGGCCCAGGCCGCCGCCACGCCCGAATTGGCCGCCGAGATGTATCTGGCCAGCCTGCTGGTGGTCGACGAGACCACGTTCATGGAGCGCGCCTATCTGGACGAGCTGGCCAAGCAGCTGAAGCTGCCGGCCGGCTTGAAGACCGAGCTGGAGGCGCAGGCTCTGGCGGCCTGAGCAGGCCTATCCCTTGGCGCTGAATTCCTCGAAGGCGGTGATCGCGCTGGCCGCATACATCAGCGAGGGGCCACCGCCCATATAGGTGGCTACGCCCAGGGTCTCGTCGAGCTCCTGGCGCGTCGCGCCCAGCTTGACCAGAGCCTGGGTGTGATAGCCAATGCAGGGATCGCAGCGCACCGCCACGCTCAAGGCCAGCGCGATCAGCTCCTTGGTTTTCTTGTCCAGTGTGCCCTCGGCCATGGCCGCACGACCCAGCTCGCCGAAGGCCTGCATCACGCCCGGCGTGCTCTGCCTCAAGCCCGCCAGCTGCGTGGAGACATGCTGGGTCAGATGGCGGTAGCCATTTGCTGCAGTGGACATGTCAAGCTCCTCAGCGCTTGTTGTTGTTGTTGCTGCCGCTGCCGCTCTTCAGGGCACAGGTCGACAGGCCGAAAGGCAGATAGGCCGGACAGATCCGGACCAGGCCGGTGGCCAGCGGCAGCAAGCCGATCCAGCCCCAGGGACCGATGGCGCCATAGAGCGTGGCGCCGATCAGAGCCAGCCCAAGAGTGATGCGCAGCACGCGATCGATGCCGCCGACATTGGTGTTCATCCATCTCTCCTTGCGGGGCCATGGGCACGACGCCCTCCCCTGGAGCTCACTGTGAGGCCGATGCGCAGGGCGCAGCTTGATACAGGACAGGAAACCAGCAGGCTTTATGCTGGCGGCCGACCTGATACCCAAGAAGGAAATGCCGTGTCACTGCAATGGTCGGACAACATCGACGAGCTGGACTGGGAAGAACTGGCGGCGCTGTACCGCGCCGCGCCGCTGGGCACGAAGAACGCCGCCGATCTGAAGACGGCGTTCAGCAACAGCCGCTATCGCTGCCTGGTGCGCGAGCAGGGCCGCCTGGTTGGCGCCGGCCGGGTGCTGGCCGACGGGGTCGACTGCGCCTATGTCTGCGATGTCGCGCTGCTGCCCAGCCATCAGGGCCTGGGGCTGGGGCGCGAGATCGTGCAGCACCTGGTCCGCCTGTCCCAGGGCCACAAGAAGATCATCCTGTACTCGGTGCCGGGCAAGGAGCCCTTCTACCGCAAGCTGGGCTTTCGGCGCCTGCTGACCGCGATGGCCATCTTCGAGAACGAGGCCCAGGCGATCGCGCGCGGCCATCTGGCCGAGGACTGATCAGCTCAGCGCCACGACCAGCGGGAACTGCGCCCGCAGCTCGCCGCCGTCCGCGCCCTCGAAGGGCCGGGTCAGCGCCGCGCGGTCGCGGGCGTCGCGCAGGCTGCGCCACAGGAAGTCGCGCTCATTGCCCGGATCGCCCTCGACATAGAGCTGGGTGGTCAGCAGCGTTCGCGCGCCGCGTTTGAGCTTCAGATGGATATGCGGCGTGCGCCCCTCGTAGGCCACCGGGCGCAGCGTGCGGAAGCGGTAGCGGCCCTCGGCATCGGTGGCGACACGGCCGAAGGCCTGGAAGGCCGGATCGGCGCGGCCGCCATCACGCGGATGGCGGTAGTGGCCGTCGGCATCGCACTGCCAGATCTCGACCAGGGCGCCGGCCAGCGGCCGCCCCGCGGTGTCGCGCACCTGGCCTTCGAGCCAGGCCGCCTGGCCGCGCGCATAGCGGGCCGTTCCCTGGCGCAGCAGATCGAAGTCGGTATCGGCGGGCAGCTCGGTTGGGTAGAAAGGCCCCTCGGTCTGGGCCGGGGTCGGGCGCAGCGGTTGGGCGCGCGCCAGGCCGGGCAGCAGCGATAGCGCGGCCGGCAGGGCCAGGCGGCTCAGCGCGCGGCGGCGCGTGTCGCTGACGGGGACTGATGACATGCGGCCCTCCTCGGCTGGGGATGACGGATCAGTCGATTCTGACCCAGCGCAGCTCCAGCACGCTATTGGGCCACTGCGCCGCCTGCACCTGGGGCCGCATCACCCAGCTGTGCTTGATGCGGTAGAGCGGCAGCAGGGGCAGATCGGCGCGCATCAGGTTCAGCGCCTCGCCGACCCGCTGGCGGCGCAGCGCCAGATCGGGCTCGGTGGCAATCGCGTCGATCAAGGCGTCCAGCCGGCTGTTGCTGTAGCGGCCGGCATTGAAGGCGCCGGCCGACGGGCCGTGGCTGCGCACCAGCGAGTTCAGCACATTCCAGGCGTCGCCGCCGGGCGTCCAGCCATATTCGATCAGGCTGCCGGTGGCCTGGCTCAACTTGGGGAAGAACAGGCTGCTGGGCGAGGCGATCAGGTTGGCCTTGATGCCCACCTTCTCCAGCATCGCGGTGATGGCCTGACAGACCGCCTGGCGGTAGGAGACGTTGACGCAGTCCATGCTGGTCGAGAAGCCCTGCGGGTAGCCAGCCTCCTTCAGCAGCGCGCGGGCCGCCGCCGGGTCAGGTGCCGGGCGCCGCTCCAGCGCCGGCAGATAGCCATCGACCAGGCTGGAGACGGGGCTGCCGGTGGACACCGCCTGGCCGCGCAAGACCTGGCGCGCGATCAGGTCCATATCAATGGCCAGGTAGACGGCACGGCGCACCCGCAGGTCCTTGAAGGGATTGCGCCCCTTGATATTGCTGCCGGCCAGTTCTTCGCGGTGCTGGTCGAAGGCGAGGTATTGCGTGCCGATATCGGCGGTCTCCAGCAGCTTCAGCCCCGGGTCCTGGCGCAACCGGGCCACGTCCTGGAAGGGCGGGTCGATGACGAAGTCGACCTGGCCCGAGCGCAACGCGGCCAGCCGCGTCGCGTCGGACTGGATCACCTGGTACTGGGCCTCGTCCAGATTGCCCTGCTGCGTCGCCCGGCCCCACCAGGCCGGGTGGGCGACCAGGGTGGTGCGCACATCGGCCTCGTACTGCTTGAGCATGAAGGGGCCGGTGCCCATCGCATGGCGGACCGCATGGGTCTCCTGCTTGGCGTTGTAGTCCTGCGGCTTCGTCACCTGATGCTTCTCGCTCCAGGACTGGCTCATCATCGCGATCAGCCAGAGCTTCTCGGGCAGGATGGCATCGGGCTCGGAGAGCTGCAAGTCGACCGTCAGCGCGTCGACCTTGCGCGCGCCGAGCACACCGCGCAGCTGGGCGGCGCGCTGCGAGGTCGGCGCCAGCGCTCGCGCGATCGAGAACACCACATCGTCGGCGCTGAAGGCGCTGCCATCATGGAACTTGACGCCGGGGCGCAGCTTGAAGCGCCAGGTCTTGGCATCGAGCGGGGCCCAGGACAGGGCCAGCGAGGGTTCGAGCCGGAACTGCTGATCGCGGTTGACCAGGCCCTCGTAGATCTGTGTCACCACCCGCGAGTGGTATTGCAGGGTCAGCGCATGGGGGTCCATGGTCTGCGGATCGAAGGCGCTGGCGTAGCGCAGCAGCTTGGGCTGGGCCGAGGACAGCCCCGGCAGCAGGGCCAAAGCGGCCAGGCCGACGGCGGCCATCCATCGCATCGCATTGCATTGCATCCGGCATCCCCTGTTGTTGATGGTGGGGGAGTATGCCCAGCGCCGCCGGGGGCGGGCAATGATCGCTTTCCTGTGGGCGTGCCTCGCGCTTGACGGCGCCTGCCGAGACGCGCTACATTGATCTACACCTCTATAGGACTAGATCAACATGCCAGCCCATACCGCCGCGCCCATCGAGCAGCCACCCGGCCTGAGCCGCTATGGCGCGCTGGCGGCAGCGCTGCGCAGCCGCATCGTGGCGGGCGAATGGCCGCCCGGCAGCGCACTGCCGGCAGAGCAGACGCTGGCAGGCCAGCATGGCGTCGCGCTGGGCACGATGCGCCAAGCGCTGGCCCTGCTGGTCGAGCAGGGCTTGATCGAACGCATCCATGGCCGCGGCACTTTTGTGCGCGCCGGCCTGAGCGGCGCGCCGATGCTGCGTTTCTTCCGCTTCGGCGACGGCACCGAGACACCGAAGTCCCGCATCGTCTCGCGCCAGACGCTGGCGGCGCCGGCGGCCGTCGCCCATATGCTGGGCCTCACGGCGGGCGATGCGGTGCTGCGGCTGCGGCGGCTGCGGCTGCTGGACGGGCTGCCGCGGCTGGCCGAGGAGATCTGGCTGCCCCTGCCGCTGTGCGCGGCGCTGCAGCACAGCGATACCGCCGGCTGGGGCGACCTGCTCTATCCGCATCTGGCGGCGGCCTGCGGCGTCCATGTGCACCGCGCGGTCGACCAGATCAGCTTCGGCCAGCTCGGCGCCGCCGATGCGAAAGCCCTGCAGCTGCCCACGGCTCATCCCTGCGCCATCGTGCAGCGCCAGGCCTTCGACATCAGCGGGCGCTGCATCGAGTGGCGCAGCTCGCGCGGCGATGCCCACGCCTTCCACTACACCGTCTCCATCTCCTGACCCCCGACCGAAAGGCCCCGCCGTGAGCTACTTCCCCTCTTCCAAGACCCGCCGCCGGCTGCTCGGTGCCGCCGGCGCGTCCATGCTGGCCCCCTGGGCCATCAGGCCCGCTGCGGCGGCCATCGCCGGCGGCAAACCGGTGACCCTGGTCGTCAGCTACCCGCCCGGCGGCGGCGCCGACATCATCGCCCGCCTGATCGCGCCAAAGCTGGCCGAGGCACTGGGCCAGCCCGTTGTGGTCGAGAACAAGCCCGGCGCCAGCGGCACGATTGCCGCCAACCAGGTGGCACGCGCAACGGCGGACGGTACGAGCTTGCTGGTCGACGCCTCGTCCTTCGCGGTCAACCCTGCGCTGTTCCCCAAGCTGCCGTATGACACCGCGACCGCCTTCACCCCGCTGGGCCTGATCGCGCAGTTCCCCAATGTGCTGGTCTGCACGCCCAGTTTCGAAGCCAAGAGCGTGGCCGATGTGCTGCGTCTGGCGCGCGCCAAGCCGGGCCATATCGCCTATGCCTCCTCGGGCAATGGCTCGGCCCAGCATCTGGCCGGCGCGCTGTTCGAGGACCTGGCCAAGGTCAAGCTGATCCATGTGCCCTACCGTGGCGGCGGCCCGGCCCTGACCGATGTGATGGGCGGCCAGGTGCCGTTGTTCTTCGCCAATGTGGCGTCCTCGCTGGGTCATATCCAGTCGGGCAAGCTGCGCGCACTGGCGGTCACCGCAAGCGTACGCTCGCGCAGCCTGCCCGAGGTGCCGACGATGGCCGAGGCTGGCGTCAAGGGTCATGAGGTGCTGGAATGGAACCCGGTGCTGGCGCCGGCCGGCCTGCCGAGCGAGCTGCGCGCGACCTTGATCGCGGCGCTGCAGAAAGCCAAGTCCGACCCCGAGGTGCTGGGCCGCATCCGCGCGCTGGGCGGCGATGTCTTCGCCGGCAATGATCAGCAGGCTGCGGCCTTCCTGAAGCAGCAGCAAATCTTGTGGGGCCGCGTGGTCAAAGAGCGTGGCATCACCCGTGAATAAGAACAGGCTTGACGGCGGCTGGGACTGCCATGTCCATGTGTTCTCGGCCGCGGCGGCCACACTCGCGGGGCACTACCGCCCCGCCACCCGCGATCTGGCCGAGATAGAAATCCATGCGGCACCGGCCGGTGTCGGCCATCTGGTGCTGGTGCAGCCCAGCGTCTACGGTTGCGACAACGCGGTGATGCTGCAGGCGCTGCAGGCCGCACCGGGGAGGCACCGCGGCATTGCCGTCGTCGCGCCCGAGGTCGGCGATGCCGAGCTGGACCTGCTGCACGCCGCCGGCGTGCGCGGCATCCGCTTCAACAGGGTCTCGCCGGTGGGGCACAGCGCCGATCCCGCCGAAGCCTTGCTGAGCCTGGCGCCCCGGCTGCGCGAGCGCGGCTGGCATGTGCAATGGTATGTGGACCGGGCCGAGCTGCCGCAGCTGGCCCGGCTGCAGGCCGAGACCGGCCTGGTCTTTGTGCTCGACCATCTGGCCGGGCTGATGGCCGGCACACCCGACAGCGATCCGGCCTGGTCCGCACTGGAAGCTCTGGCACGGGGTGGCGCCTGGATCAAGCTCTCGGGCTGGTACCGGCTCAATGCCCGGCAACCCTATGTCGCGATGCAGCCGCTGATCACACGGGTGGCAACGCTCTTCGACACCCGCATGGTCTGGGGTTCGGACTGGCCGCATACCAGCCTGGACCCGACCGACCCGCTGCCCTATGACGCGACCTGGACTCCGGTGCGGCAGGCGCTGGGTGGCGAGCGCGCCGAGGCCGTTCGCAACGACTATCCGCAGACGCTCTACCGCTGAGCGGTCGCGGCGCTGGCGGTCTTCAGCGTCGCCCCGCGCACCTCGAACTTGATCTCCTGCAAGACCTGACCCCGCGAGCCCAGCAGCTTCAGCTCATGCCGGCCCGGCCAAGGCGCCCAGGCCAGGCGGGCGCCGCGCCCCAGGCGCTTGCCGTCCAGCACCCAGACACCGGACTCGCCCTCGAAGCGGATCTTCTGCGCGGCCGGCGGGATGTCGGGGTCCAGCGCATAGATCGCGCCGTCGCGCGGGTTGGCGATGCCGGCCATCTGCTGGGTGGCCTGCTGGGCGCTGGCGCGCATGCGGGCCTGCTCGGTGCCGCGCACAAACCACTCCGGGCGGGCGGGCTCGCCGCCGGGCTCGAAGGCCACGGTCTGGCGCAGCAGGCCCGGCGGTGCGGCCGGCGGCTTCGAGAGCTGGTCGCGGTGCAGATAAGCCATCAGCGCCTGCCAGACCGGTGCGGCCCCGCTGATACCGCTGACGCCGTGCATCGGTTCGCCGCCGGCATTGCCGACCCAGACGCCCACCGTGTAGCGCTCGCTGAAGCCGACACACCAGTTGTCGCGCAGATCCTTGCTGGTGCCGGTCTTGACGGCTGCGAAACCCCGCGTGGCCAGCTCGCTGTCCAGGCCGAAGCTCAGCGCCCGCGCGCTGTTGTCGGCCAGCATGTCGGCGACGATGAAGGCGCTGGCGGCATCGGCGACGCGGCGCTGAGGGCGGCCGGGCACCGGGCCCCAGCGCCCGCCATTGGCCAGCGCGCGGTAGGCATTGCTCAGGGCCAGCAGGCTCACATCGGGGCTGCCCAGGGCCAGCGAATCGCCGTAATAGCCGCCGCTCTCGGGCAGGGCCAGGCCCCAGCTGTTGAGACGCTCGAACAGGGCGTCGGCGCCCAGCATCGCGCCCAGGCGCACGGCCGGCACGTTCAGGCTGTTGCCCAGCGCCGCGCGGGCGCTGACCCAGCCGCGAAAACTGCGGTCGTAGTTCTGCGGCAGATACAAGCCATGGCCGGTGCTGAGCTGGGCCGGTGAATCGTCCAGCAGGCTGGCGGCGGTGATCAGGCGCTTCTCCAGCGCAAGCTGGTAGACAAAGGGCTTCAGGGTCGAGCCGGGCTGGCGCCGGGCCAGCACGAAGTCCAGCTCGTGCGCTGCCGACAGGCTGCCGCCGCTGGAACCGACCCAGGCCAGCACCGCGCCGCTGGCGTTGTCCAGCACCAGCACCGCGCCGTCCTCGACATTGCGCCCGCCCAGCTCGGCCAGCTGGCGCTTCAGGGTCGCGACGGCCAGTCGCTGCAGGCGGCCGTCCAGGCTGCTGCGCTGCGCGGCCGGGCCGTCGGCACGCAAGACCTGGCGCGCGTAGTGCGGCGCCAGCTGCTCGCCCAGCGGCATGCCGGCGCGGCGTTGCAGCGCGGCCGTCAGCTGCCCCTCGACACCGGCACAGCTCAGACCCTGCTCCTTCAGTACCGCGCAGGCGCGCTGGGCCACGGCGGCCGGCTTGGCGTTCGGCGCGCGCAGCAGGGCGGCGGCGATCGCGCCCTCCTGCGCGTCCAGCCCGGCCGGCTGCTTGCCGAACAGGGTTTGCGACAGCGCCGCGATGCCGACCAGCTCGCCGCGAAAGGGCGCGCTGTTCAGATAGGCCTCGAGAATCTGCGCCTTGCTCCAGCGCGCTTCCAGGCGCTTGGCGCTGAAGGCCTGGCCCAGTTTCTGGGTCGCGCTGCGGCCCGCAGCCGGCCGGGCCAGGTCCGCATCCATCAGCCCGGCCAGCTGCATCGTCAGGGTCGAGGCGCCACGCGTGCGCTCGTTCCACAGATTGCCCCAGGCGCTGGCGGCCACCGCGCCCCAGTCCACACCGCTGTGCTCGTAGAAGCGCCGGTCCTCGCTGAGCAGCAGGGCCTGCAACAGCGCCGGCGACATCTGCGCCAGCGGCACCCAGGGCAGCGCGCGCCGGGTCTTGTCCAGGCGCAGGCTCTGCAGCGGCTCGCCGTGGCGGTCCAGCAAGAGATAGTCCGAGACCTTGTGCGCGCTGCGAAACTCGGCAAAGCCGGGCAGGGCCTGGGCCGCCGAGCCGCAGGCCAGCAACGCTGCGAGCAGCCAGCTCGGTTTCAAGGTCCGACCTCCAGCGCGGCATTGGGCAACTCGCCAAAGCTGTCGGGCGCGTACATGGCCTCGACCCGGGTCGGCGGCAGCTGGAAGCGCCCGGCGTTATTGAGCCTGAGCGTGTACTCGATCACATGCTTGCCGCGCGGCAGAAACTCGTAATAGCCGCGCCAAGCCTCGAAGCCGCGCTCCTCGTAGGCGGTCCAGGCCGTGCCTTCGCGCCGCTCGCCCTGGACCGCGATGCCCGACTGTCCGCCCAGGCCCGAGCCGAGAATCGTCGCGCCACCAGGTACCGGGTCGGACAGCACCACCCAGCTCATATCGGCCTGGGCCTCCAGCTCCAGCCGCACCCGCACGACATCACCCCGGCTCCACTGGCCCTTGGTCTTCTGCTCGACGGTCTGCAGCGAGCGGCTGACGCGGTAGCCCGAGTTCAGCGCCGCCTTCAAGGGAATCGCGGCCAGGCTTTGCACCGTCATCCAGGGCTTGCCGCTGCCCTGCTGCTCGACGTTCAGCGTGGCGGCCGGTTCGGCCGGCCAGGGCAGCAGCAGCGCCCCGCCCTCGGCACGCGACGCCCAGTCCAGGCTCAGGCTCTTGCCGCCCAGGCTGGCCACTGTCTTGCCGGAAGGTTTGCTTGCCTCGAAGCGTGCGGCGAATTTCTCCAGCGCCAGCACGCCCCAGAGATTGGCCGTGGTGGTGGACCAGGCGCCGCGCTGCTGGCGGCCCAGCGCGCCCTGCAGCAGGCGCGGCAGCTCCTCCTTCCAGCCCGGCTCATTGAGCACAGCCAGGATCAGCCGGGACGCATTGCCGTCCGCGCTGTCCATCAACCACCAGGCATCGCTTTCCTCGTTGCTGAACTTCAGCGTGCTGCCGGCATAGCTGAGGCGGCCGCGCAGCTGCGCCTGGGCCTCGGCCTGGCGCTTGTCGCGCTCGGGTGCGGCGCTGAGGCGCTGGTGAATCAACAGCCAGTCGATCAGCGCGGCGGTCGGCCAGGTCGACACATTGCGTGCGTCCACCGTGGCCAGCATGCGCGCATGGGCGCGGCCGTGGCGCGACAAGGCCTCCAGCGCGGCCAGCCGGCGCAACTCCAGATCCGGCTTGGGCGACCAGGTCTGGCGCGTGATGCGGCCTTCGACGAAGGCCGTCAGCCCGTCCAGCATCGCCGTGCGCGCCGGCTCGGGCAAGACCTGACCCGCCTCATGGCTGGCCGACAGCAGATAGGCCGTCAGCCGGTCACTGCCACGCGGCGCCGCGTCAGCACTGGGAGGGAAGTAGCTGGCCAGGCCCTCGGCGTCCAGATAGGTCGGCAGCCGCGCCATCAGCGCCTGCCACTGCTTGTCATCCTGCAGGCCCAAGGCCTTGGAGCCGAGCTGCTCAAGGCAGGTGTAGGGATAGCTCTCGAAGAAGCGGCGCAGGCCCGGCAGGGCGCCGGTCAGGCGTGGCTGCAGCGCGATATTGAGACCGCCCTGCTTGATGCCGCTTGCCGGCAAGGCATCGCCCGGCGCGGCCACCGGCAGGCTGAAGCGCCCCTCCAGCTGCGCCAGACTGGCCTGCAACACCCGCACGGGCACGGCCGGCACCACCGCCTGGGTGAACTTCATGCGGTCGCGGGCTGTGCCGCCGCCCTGCTCCAGCACCTCAGCCTCCCAGCCCAGGCTGAAAGCACCGGCGGGTACGGTCACCGTCCACTGCAGCTCGCGCGCGGCGCCGGCCGCGAGGGTCAGGTCTTGCGGCTGCAGGGCCAGCGGCGTGCGCGTGATCGCCTCCGCGCCGCTGTTGGCCGTGCCAGCCAGGCTGGCACGCAGCTTCATCTCCCGACCGGTGGTGTTGCGCACCGTCAGCATGGCCTGGAACTGGTCGCCCTCGCGCACCAGCGGCGGCAGGCCGGACAGGAGCTGCAGGTCCTGCGTGACCCGCACCGTCGCCGCGCCGCTACCGAACTTCTGCGCGCCGGCGTCGGCAATCGCCACCAGGCGGAAGCTGCTCAGCGAGTCGTTCAGCGGCACTTCGATCAAGGCCTCGCCCTTGGCATCGAGCTGGACCCGGGGCTGCCATAGCAGCAAGGTATCGAACAGCTCGCGCGTGCCACCACGCCCGCCGCCACCGCCGGCCGCCACGGCCTTGCGGCCATAGTGGCGCCGGCCGATGATCTCGCTCTGCGCACTGGCGGTCTCCACGCCCCAGCTGCGCTGCTGCAGCATCGCGCTCAGCAGATCCCAGCTGCTGTTGGGGCGCAGCGCCAGCAGGCCTTCGTCCACAGCGGCAAAGGCCAGCTCGGCACCGGCCAGGGGCTTGCCGTCCTGGCTGACCTTGATACGGGCGTGCACGGTCTGGCGCACGCCGTACTGCGGCTTGTCGGTCGTCACCGCGACCTGCAGCTGGTGCTCGGCCAGGCCCACCTGCAGGCTGGCGACGCCGAGCTTGAAGGCCGGCTTGGACAGATCGACCATGGCCGTGGGCGCCTGGTAGTCGCGGCTGGCGCGCCAGTCGCGCCACCAGTCGCGCGGCGCCTTCCAGCCCCAGCTGAAGAAGGAGTACCAGGGCACATCGCGGATGCGGCCGCGCAACGCCAGCACCGAGACGTAGACGTTGGGTGCCCAGGCCTTGCTGATCTTGACCTCGACCGTCGGATCGTCGCCGCGCAGCTGCACCACCTGGGTGTCGAGAATGCCCTCGCGCTCGATGGCCACCAGGGCCGTCGCCTCGCGGAAGGGCATGCGCACCTGCAGCCGCGCGGTCTCGCCGGGGGCGTAGGCGCGCTTCTCGGGCAGCACATCGATGCGGTCGTCGTTGTCCTGCGCAAACCAGAGCTCGCCTTGGCCGGTGATCCAGACGCCGGTGGCGGCCTGGGCGGGGCGACCGTCGCCGTCCTTGGCGGCGGCGATCAGATCGATCTGACCGGCCGTATCCAGTGTGGCTTCGCACTGCAGCAGGCCCTTGGCATCGCTGGTGCCGCTGCAGACCTCGCCCAGGTCCTTCACCTCATTTCGGTTGTCATAGGCATAGAAGCCGCCGACCATGCGCTTGCGGCTGCTGATGGTCTGCGTCAGGCGTGCGCGCACCGTGACTTTCTGGCCCGCGACCGGCTTGCCGGCCGTGTCGAGCGCGAGCACCTTGAAGGCCACCTTGCCGCGGTTGCTGGCCCAGGAGCTCGCTTTCAGGCCCAGCACCAGCTTGGATGGCCACAGCGGCAGCAGCTGCGCGGCGGTTTGCAACTCGCCGTTGGGGTCGTTGAAGCTCACTTCGGTCAGCAGCTCACTGGGCTGCTCCAGCTTGGGCAGGGCCTTCAGCACGATGCTGGCGGCGCCCTGGCGGTCGGTCGTGAAGGCCAGCTTGTCGGCCACCAGCTTGGCGCCGCGCTGGGCCGAGGCTTCGGCGTCCTCGTCGGCATCGGGCTGCGAGGGGTCGCCGGGCGGCTGGAAGTTGAAGTCCTCATAGCCCGCGAACGCGACGCCACGCGGCCTCAGCATCGCGCTCACGCGCAGCGGCGTGGCCGCCATGGCACCGCCCGAGAGATAGTTCAGCTGCGCGCCGATCTGCAGCTCCGCAGGCGCCACCAGCACACCTTTCGGCGCAGACAGACGTGCCTCGACCAGGGGCACGCGGAACTCCTCGACGCGGAAGTCCCCGGCCGGCCAGCGGCGCCGCTGGCTGCTGTCCGCGCCCTCGCGCTCCAGCTCCAGCCGGTAGACGCCGAGCTTGGCGGCGGGCGGGATGTTCCAGCTGGAGGCCGCGCTGCGGCTGCCCTCCCATTGGAGCGGCTGGACGAACTCCTGGCCGCTACCTTCGTGCGTGATCTTCAGGCGGGTGGGCAGTTGCTCGGGTTTGGCCAGGCTCAGACCCAGCCCGGTCTCGATGCGGAAGAAATGCTTCATCGACACGGTTTCTCCGGCACGCAGCAGGCTGCGGTCCAGCACCGTATGGGCACGGGCATCGGCCACAGCACCGCGCGCGGTCGGTACATTGAAGCGCCAGGACTCGATGCCACGGTTCCAGTTGCTGAACACAAAAGCCATGTCCTCGGCCTTGCGGGCCGTGACGAAGAAGCCGTACTCACCCTCGCAGCGCTGCTGCCCGCGCGGCATCTCCAGCGCCTGCGGCACTGTGGCCAGGCCTTGCTCATCGGTCTTGCCCGCCCACAGGCGCTGGCCACGGCAGTCATTCACGGCCACCTCGGCGCCGGCGACCGGGCGGCCGCGGTCCAGGCTGGTGACCCAGACCAGGCTGTTCTCACGGCCCCACTTGAAATGCACGCCCAGATTGGTCACCAGCACGCCGGTGCGCACATACATGGGCGCGGCCTTGTCGAGCAAGGCCCGGCCCAGGCGCGGTGAGCTCAGCTCCACCAGGTGATAGCCGGCCGTGCGGATCGGCAGTGCGATCACCTCGAAAGGGCGTTCGCCCTGCGCCAGCACCGGCAGGTCCAGACGCTGGGCGCTGGCATCCTTGTCCAGCATCGCGACCTCGCGGGTGGCGACATAGCGATCAACCTTGCGACTGATGGTCTGGCCCCGGCTATTGGTCTCGCTGTGCGTCTCGGTCCATTGCGAGGACGGCAGGCCCAGCTCGCGCGCAGGCAGTTGGTTCTCATGCCAGCGCTTGACGCGCAAATAGGCGGCCAGCACCTCGGCGTCGCTGGTGAGGCGCTTGATGCGGACCTGGCCGGCCGTTGCGCCAGCCGTTGTGCCGGCCGCCTGCCCCGGGGCCAGGTCTTGCTGCACATGGCGCATCGTGATCGGCAGCAGGGCCGGCCCCTCGGCCTCGCGTTCGATCACGCCAAAGGGCGCGGCCGCGAACTTGGCGATCGGCGGCGCGCCACCGGTGGCGACCTTGAGCGGAAAGCTGGCCGCATTGCTGAGGCTGCGGCCGCTGGCGTCTTTCAGTCCGGCGGGCAACTCCAATGTGAAGCTGGCATTCTCTGCCAGCGGGGTCGGGAAACGGACCTCGCTGGTCTCGGGCGATTTGTCGTCCTTGTCGGGCTGCGGCGCAATGGCCGCACCGCTGGCGGGCTTGAGCCGGGCCTGCATCGCCAGCGCGCGCGGCACCGGCTCGGAGAAGCGCAGCGACAGCGGCCGAATCGGCAGGCAGGGCGCACCGGCACGCTCGCGCTCGCAGCTGAACTCGGCCGTCAGCGGCTCGCGCACGCGGTAGTCGAAGCGTTGCTCGGCACGGGTCAGCAGCTGCGAGTTCAGCGCCGAGGCAATACCTGGCCCCCAGACCAGTTGCACCTTGGCGCCGGGCGGCAGCGGTCGCTGGCAGGCCAGCAGCAGCCAGCGCTCCGCTGCCTTGGCCGCAATGCGCCGGGCCTTGAGCAGGGCCTCGCGCGGCGCGCCGCCAACCACCTTGACCGGCAGGCGCTCGCCGATGCCCTCGGCCTCGCACCAGGCCTGGCGATTCACGCTGGCCTCGGTGACCGGGCCGGTCAGCTGCAGCAGAAAGTGTTGCTCTTCCTCGATCTGGCTGCCGGTCCAGGGCTCGGTCTGCACGATGCTGGGCGCGCCGGTGTTGAAGCCGAACTCGCGCGGGCCGCTCAGCTCGCCGCTGAGCGTTTTGAACTCGGCGCGCAGCTGGATCTTGCAGCGCGCGCCTGCCGGCAGCGGCTCGTTCAGGTCGAACAACCATTCGCTGGCGCTGGACCAGCGGCCGCTGCCGGGCAAGGCGCCCAGGCCTTCGCAGACCAGCCGTGCCGGGTCCGGCAAACGCGGATCGCCCTGCTGGACCACAGCCTCCGAGAACTTCAGCCGCAGCTGACGGGCCTGGGCCACCTCACCCTGCGGACTGACCGCCGTGACGCTGGCGGCCTCGGCCGCCATCGATACAAACGCCAACAGGCCCAGCGCCAGCCACGGCTTCAACACAATGCGATTCATCTGCCCTCCCAGGCCATGCAATTCAAGCAATTGCACGGGAGTCTAGGACAGGCGATGTCGCCAAGGCGTGCTATTTGCTGAGCTTGCCCTGCACGCCGTCGACAAACCAGTTCATCGTCGCGATGGCTGGGTCGCTCATCGCCCCGCTGGCCTGGCGGACCTGGCCTTCGTTGTCGACCAGCCTGCCCGAGAATGGCTGAAAGCGGCCTTGCACGATGTCGTGGCGGCGCTGCTCCAGCAGCGCCCGCGTGCGCTTGTCGACCGAGGGATGGACGGCTGTGAGTTGCACCATGCCGTCCTTGAGGCCGCCCCAGACCGGTTGCGGCTGCCAGCGGCCGGCCCCGACCGCCTGGGTGACCCTGGTGTAGTAGCCACCCCAATGATGGGTCACGGCCGCCAGCTGCGCGGTCGGTGCGAAGCGGCGCATATCGCTGGTGTAGGCGATCAGCTTGACGCCCTTCTCCTCGGCCGCCTGGGGCACGGCGGGCGAACCGCTGTGGTTGGTCAGCACATCGGCGCCCTGGTTGATCAGCGTCAGTGCGGCCTCGCGTTCACGCGGTGGGTCGTACCAGGCGTTCAACCAGATCACCACGACCCGCGCTTTCGGATTGACGGCCCGCATGCCCAGGGTGAAGGCATTGATGCCCTGCACGACCTCGGGCAGGGGAAAGCCAGCCACATAGCCCGCCACACCGCTGCGGCTGCTCTTGCCCGCCAGCAGGCCGGCGAGATAGCGGCCTTCATAAAACCGCGCGTTGTAGGTGTTGAGATTGGCGGCCGTCTTGTAGCCGCCCGCATGCTCGATCTTCAGCGCCGGGAAGTCCGCCGCGACACGCAGCGCCGGCTCCAGATAGCCGAAGCTGGTCGCGAAAATCAGCGTATGGCCCTGGGTGGCGAGATCGCGCATCACGCGCTCGGCGTCGGCGCCCTCGGCCACGCCTTCGACAGCCGTGGTCTTGATTCCCAAGTCCTTCTCGAGCGCGCGGCGTCCCTGCTCATGCTGATAGGTCCAGCCGGCATCGCCGATGGGGCTGACGTAGACAAAGCCTACTTTTGGCGCATCGGCCGCCGCGCCGGGCACAGCCAGCAGCGGGACAAGCGCGAACAAAGTACAGGGCAAGGCCGTGGCTAGCCTGCGTATTTTAGAAGTGACGCTCTTCATCATGGCTCCAGTGGTGAGTGGCCAGGGCAAGGCCTGACCGGTCACCATTGTCGTCGCTGGGGCGGACAAAACCGAGGCGCGGGGCCGCATACTTGCGGCCAGCAAGCACCGGCCACAGCAGCACAGGATTGACTCGACGTGGAATCGCCCCTGCCCACCTATACCCGTCACGGCGAACAAGACCTGACCCTCGATGTGGACTGGCTTCATTGCGAGTCGATCGCCGAGCGCAGCCGGCTGCACGACTGGGAGATCCGGCCGCATCGGCATGAATCACTGTTCCAGCTGTTCTGGATAGAGCAAGGCGGCTGCGAGCTGAGTCTGGACGGTGTGGAGCGCAGCATCCAGGGACCCTGCATCTTCATTCTGCCGCCCCGTACCGTGCACGGATTCCGCTTCGAGCCAACTGTGCAGGGCCTGGTGATCACGGTGCTGGACCAGCACACCAACAAGCTGCTGAGCGCGGAACCGCGCTTGGAGAAGCTGCTGCGCAGGGCCGATGTTCTGAGCCTGACGGCCGCAGCGGCTGCCCCACTGGCCCGCGCAGCCAGACATCTGCGCGAAGAGTTCCTGGGCACGGCGGCCTGGCGTTCGCTGGGCATCGACCTGGCCTTGATGCAATTGCTGCTGCATTGCGGACGCCTGCTCGCGCTGCACCAGCTGCCCGATTCGCGCCGACCCGCCGGGCGTGCGCTGGAGCATGTGCAGCGCTTTCGCGCCCTGATCGAGCAGCAGTTCCGGCAGCAGCCCGTGCTCGGCAGCTGCGCGGCCCTGCTGGGCATCAGTGCCACGCAGCTCAACAGGGTCTGCCAGCAGGTGCTGGCTTGTTCGGCCTCACGCCTGATGCAGGGCCGCGTGCTGCTGGAGGCGCAGCGCGAACTGGCCTACACCAGCATGAGCGTCAAGCAGATCGCTCACGGCCTGGGTTTTGCCGATGCGGCCTACTTCACCCGCTTCTATCAGCGGCAGACCGGTGTGTCGCCCACCGAATGGCGGCAGCGGGCCACGCACAGGCCGACGCAGCTCAAGACGCCAAACCGAACGCGCGATCGAGCTCGCCCATCCAGCGCCGCCGCAGCGCCTCGTCGATAAAGCTCGCTTCGAAACTGTTGCGGATCAGCTGATAAGCATGATGGACACCCAGCTGCGGCAGGGCCTCAAAGGTCTGCAGCAGGTTGTCATTCAGATACCCGCCGAAATAGGCCGGATCATCGGAGTTGATGGTCACGCACAGGCCAGCGTCGAGCAAGGCCGGTAGATTGTGATCGGCCAGGCTGTCGAACACTCGCAGCTTCACATTGGACAAGGGGCAGACCGTCAAGGGCACGCGCTCATGGGCCAGATAGCTCATCAGCTCTGCATCCTCGGCGGCACGCACGCCATGGTCCAGACGCTCCGCGTCCAGATCCCGCAAAGCGCTCCAGATATAGGATGGCGGTCCCTCTTCACCGGCGTGAGCGACGCGATGCAGCCCTAACTCGGCGGCTTGCTGAAACACGCGGATGAACTTGTCCGGTGGGTTGTCACGTTCGCTGCTGTCCAGCCCGACACCGCTGATCAGCTCACGGTAGGGCAGCGCCTGGCGCAAGGTCGCGAGCGCATCGGCTTCGCTGAGGTGCCGCAGGAAGCAGAGTATCCATTGCACATTGATCCCGAGTTCCTGACCCGCTTTCACGCCGGCACGATGCAGCCCTTGCATCAAATCCTGCATGCTGACGCCACGCGATGTATGGGTCTGAGGATCGAAGAACAGCTCGGCGTGAACAATGTTGTCAGCTGCTGCGCGTTCGAAATAGGCCCAGGCCATGTCGAAGAAATCGGCTTCGGTCAGCAGCACCGCAGCGCCAGCGTAGTAGATGTCGAGAAAGCTCTGCAGATCCTCGAACCGGTAGGCCGCCCGCAAGGCCTCGACACTCCCATGGCGCAGGGCGATGCCATTGCGCTGCGCCAGCTTGAACATCAAATCGGGCTCCAGCGAGCCCTCGATATGCATGTGCAACTCGGCTTTGGGCGCACGCCGCAGCACATCGAGCAAGTCCGCGCGTGAGAAGGCCGGGAAATCCAATGCGCTCATGATTCGCACCTCTCGGACTCGGTTGATGTCGACAGCGCGAATATAGCGCGCCGGCGAGCCCCCCAAAGCAAAAACCCCCGCCTCTTGCGAGGCGGGGGTTTCTGGGGATATTAGCCTGACGATGACCTACTTTCACACGGGAATCCGCACTATCATCGGCGCTGAGTCATTTCACTGTCCTGTTCGGGATGGGAAGGAGTGGGACCAACTCGCTATGGTCATCAGGCTTAACTGGTTGGCTTGCTGTTCTTTGGTGAACAACAGGCCCAATTTGTAGAGCTGCGCAGTATACCAAGATTTGGTGTACTGCGCGTCGAATCAGCTTTGATTTTGATTGCGTTCAATTCAGACTTCTGAAGAACAGCATAACTTGTGTTTACTCAACCTGTTCTCTTTGACAGCCAAGCTTTTAAAAGCTCAAGCACAATCAAAGTTATAGGGTCAAGCCTCACGGGCAATTAGTACTGGTTAGCTTAACGCATTACTGCGCTTCCACACCCAGCCTATCAACGTCCTGGTCTCGAACGACCCTTCAGGGGGCTCAAGGCCCCGGCAAGACTCATCTTGAGACGAGTTTCCCGCTTAGATGCTTTCAGCGGTTATCTCTTCCGCACTTAGCTACTCGGCGATGCCACTGGCGTGACAACCGATACACCAGAGGTGCGTCCACTCCGGTCCTCTCGTACTAGGAGCAGGCTCTCTCAATCTTGCAGCGCCCACGGAAGATAGGGACCAAACTGTCTCACGACGTTTTAAACCCAGCTCACGTACCTCTTTAAATGGCGAACAGCCATACCCTTGGGACCGGCTACAGCCCCAGGATGAGATGAGCCGACATCGAGGTGCCAAACACCGCCGTCGATATGAACTCTTGGGCGGTATCAGCCTGTTATCCCCAGAGTACCTTTTATCCGTTGAGCGATGGCCCTTCCATACAGAACCACCGGATCACTTTGTCCTACTTTCGTACCTGCTCGACTTGTCAGTCTCGCAGTCAAGCACGCTTATGCCAATGCACTATCAACACGATTTCCGACCGTATTTAGCGTACCTTCGAACTCCTCCGTTACACTTTGGGAGGAGACCGCCCCAGTCAAACTGCCCACCATACACTGTCCCCATCCCGGATAACGGGACAAGGTTAGAACCTCAAACACACCAGGGTGGTATTTCAACGTTGGCTCCATAGAAACTAGCGTCCCTACTTCAAAGCCTCCCACCTATCCTACACAGATCTGTTCAAAGTCCAATGTAAAGCTACAGTAAAGGTTCATGGGGTCTTTCCGTCTTTCCGCGGGGAGATTGCATCATCACAAACATTTCAACTTCGCTGAGTCTCTGGAGGAGACAGTGTGGCCATCGTTACGCCATTCGTGCAGGTCGGAACTTACCCGACAAGGAATTTCGCTACCTTAGGACCGTTATAGTTACGGCCGCCGTTTACTGGGACTTCAGTCAAGAGCTTGCACCCCATCATTTAATCTTCCAGCACCGGGCAGGCGTCACACCCTATACGTCGACTTTCGTCTTTGCAGAGTGCTGTGTTTTTAATAAACAGTCGCAGCCACCGATTCTCTGCGGCCTCATTTAGCTCCCCAAGTAAATGGTTCACTGACTAGAGGCACACCTTCTTCCGAAGTTACGGTGTCAATTTGCCGAGTTCCTTCTCCAGAGTTCTCTCAAGCGCCTTAGAATACTCATCTCGCGCACCAGTGTCGGTTTGCGGTACGGTCAATCTGTAACTGAAGCTTAGTGGCTTTTCCTGGAAGCAGGGTATCACTCACTTCGTCTGCAAGCAGACTCGTTATCACGCCTCATCTAAGCTCTCCGGATTTGCCTAAAGAGCACGACTACACGCTTGAACCGGGACATCCAACACCCGGCTGAGCTAACCTTCTCCGTCCCCACATCGCATTACAGATCGGTACAGGAATATTTACCTGTTTCCCATCAGCTACGCATCTCTGCCTCGCCTTAGGGGCCGACTCACCCTACGCCGATGAACGTTGCGTAGGAAACCTTGCGCTTTCGGCGAGGGGGCTTTTCACCCCCTTTAACGCTACTCATGTCAGCATTCGCACTTCTGATACCTCCAGCAGGCTTCACAACCCACCTTCACAGGCTTACAGAACGCTCTCCTACCACGTGCAATAAATTGCACATCCGCAGCTTCGGTAACTGGCTTAGCCCCGTTACATCTTCCGCGCAGGACGACTCGATCAGTGAGCTATTACGCTTTCTTTAAATGATGGCTGCTTCTAAGCCAACATCCTGACTGTTTTAGCCTTCCCACTTCGTTTCCCACTTAGCCAATTTTGGGGACCTTAGCTGGCGGTCTGGGTTGTTTCCCTCTTGAGTCCGGACGTTAGCACCCGGTGCTCTGTCTCCCAAGCTGTACTCATCGGTATTCGGAGTTTGCAATGGTTTGGTAAGTCGCCATGACCCCCTAGCCATAACAGTGCTCTACCCCCGATGGTAATACTTGAGGCACTACCTAAATAGTTTTCGGAGAGAACCAGCTATTTCCAAGTTTGTTTAGCCTTTCACCCCTATCCACAGCTCATCCGCTAATTTTGCAACATTAGTCGGTTCGGACCTCCAGCACCTGTTACGGTACCTTCATCCTGGCCATGGATAGATCACTTGGTTTCGGGTCTACACCCAGCGACTAATTCGCCCTATTCGGACTCGATTTCTCTACGGCTTCCCTATTCGGTTAACCTCGCCACTGAATGTAAGTCGCTGACCCATTATACAAAAGGTACGCAGTCACCCTTGCGGGCTCCTACTTTTTGTATGCATGCGGTTTCAGGATCTATTTCACTCCCCTCCCGGGGTTCTTTTCGCCTTTCCCTCACGGTACTAGTTCACTATCGGTCGATTACGAGTATTTAGCCTTGGAGGATGGTCCCCCCATATTCAGACAGGATTTCACGTGTCCCGCCCTACTCTATTTGCGCTTAGTTCCACAATCAACATTTTTCATACGGGGCTATCACCCGCTATGGCCGGACTTTCCATTCCGTTCTGATATGCCAACTGCTAAAACGCAAGGGCTACTCCGATTTCGCTCGCCACTACTTTCGGAATCTCGGTTGATGTCTTTTCCTCGAGCTACTGAGATGTTTCAGTTCACCCGGTTCGCCACGCATACCTATGTATTCAGTATGCGTTACCCCTCGCGGGGTGGGTTTCCCCATTCGGAAATCTCCGGATCAAAGCTAATTTGCCAGCTCCCCGAAGCTTATCGCAGGCTATCACGTCCTTCGTCGCCTGTAATCGCCTAGGCATCCACCACATGCACTTAGTCACTTGACCCTATAACTTTGACAGCGCTGACTGCACTGTCGGTCAAGAACTCGTACAGACCCGTTTCATCGGTCCATACGTTATTGAGTATTCACGCGTTACGCCGTTCTTCATACCTAAACAATTTCTTGCTCAGTTGAAGTCTATGTTGACGCAATCAAAATGCTACTAGCGGCACGGTGCTCAATCCCCTTTACGAGATCTCGCTTTCCGCTAGCAGCGCTGATTCGACTCTACAAATTGTTAAAGAACAACAGCCAATATTGACTGACAAACCACAACAACCCCCTCGCCTTGCGGCAACTTGGATGCTTTGGTTTGTCAACCAGATCGTTCAGAGTGAATGGTGGAGGATGACGGGATCGAACCGACGACCCCCTGCTTGCAAAGCAGGTGCTCTCCCAGCTGAGCTAATCCCCCGGGATCTTTTCAAATCCGTGGTGGGTCTGGCTGGATTCGAACCAGCGACCCCCGCCTTATCAAGACGGTGCTCTAACCGACTGAGCTACAGACCCACGCGTTATTTCGCATGGCCCGTCTCAGTCTCGCTTGCCCCGTCTCTCACTGACCAGGCCAGCTCGGCAGGCTCACGCTTTATTCACTCTTGCAGTTGAATTACAGCCGATAAGTGTGGGCGCTTAAAAATGAGTCATGTGGATCTCGCTCATGCTCAGTCACAAGTGACTCAACCGTGGCTCGATCTCTTCTAGAAAGGAGGTGATCCAGCCGCACCTTCCGATACGGCTACCTTGTTACGACTTCACCCCAGTCACGAACCCTGCCGTGGTAATCGCCCTCCTTGCGGTTAGGCTAACTACTTCTGGCAGAACCCGCTCCCATGGTGTGACGGGCGGTGTGTACAAGACCCGGGAACGTATTCACCGCGGCAAGCTGATCCGCGATTACTAGCGATTCCGACTTCACGCAGTCGAGTTGCAGACTACGATCCGGACTACGACCGGTTTTCTGGGATTAGCTCCCCCTCGCGGGTTGGCAGCCCTCTGTACCGGCCATTGTATGACGTGTGTAGCCCTACCCATAAGGGCCATGATGACCTGACGTCATCCCCACCTTCCTCCGGTTTGTCACCGGCAGTCTCATTAGAGTGCCCTTTCGTAGCAACTAATGACAAGGGTTGCGCTCGTTGCGGGACTTAACCCAACATCTCACGACACGAGCTGACGACGGCCATGCAGCACCTGTGTTCTGATTCTCTTTCGAGCACTCCCAAATCTCTTCAGGATCTCAGACATGTCAAGGGTAGGTAAGGTTTTTCGCGTTGCATCGAATTAAACCACATCATCCACCGCTTGTGCGGGTCCCCGTCAATTCCTTTGAGTTTCAACCTTGCGGCCGTACTCCCCAGGCGGTCAACTTCACGCGTTAGCTACGTTACTGAGAAGAAACCCTCCCAACAACCAGTTGACATCGTTTAGGGCGTGGACTACCAGGGTATCTAATCCTGTTTGCTCCCCACGCTTTCGTGCATGAGCGTCAGTACAGGTCCAGGGGATTGCCTTCGCCATCGGTGTTCCTCCGCATATCTACGCATTTCACTGCTACACGCGGAATTCCATCCCCCTCTACCGTACTCTAGCCATGCAGTCACAAATGCAGTTCCCAGGTTGAGCCCGGGGATTTCACATCTGTCTTGCATAACCGCCTGCGCACGCTTTACGCCCAGTAATTCCGATTAACGCTTGCACCCTACGTATTACCGCGGCTGCTGGCACGTAGTTAGCCGGTGCTTATTCTTCAGGTACCGTCATTACCCCAGGGTATTAGCCCAGAGCGTTTCTTCCCTGACAAAAGCGGTTTACAACCCGAAGGCCTTCTTCCCGCACGCGGCATGGCTGGATCAGACTTGCGTCCATTGTCCAAAATTCCCCACTGCTGCCTCCCGTAGGAGTCTGGGCCGTGTCTCAGTCCCAGTGTGGCTGGTCGTCCTCTCAGACCAGCTACAGATCGTCGCCTTGGTGGGCTTTTACCCCGCCAACTAGCTAATCTGATATCGGCCGCTCCAATTGCGCGAGGTCTTGCGATCCCCCGCTTTCACCCTCAGGTCGTATGCGGTATTAGCTGCTCTTTCGAGCAGTTATCCCCCACAACTGGGCACGTTCCGATATATTACTCACCCGTTCGCCACTCGTCAGCTTAACCTGTTACCGTTCGACTTGCATGTGTAAGGCATGCCGCCAGCGTTCAATCTGAGCCAGGATCAAACTCTACAGTTCGATCTTGATTTACTCAACGGAATCGACTTAAACCATTTGCATAGTTCAAATCTATTTTCCGTGAGCGTTTAAAGTCTAAGAGACTTGATACTCGTCACCGAGCATCAAAACTCACCTTCAAACGCCCACGCTTATCGGCTGTGAATTATTAAAGAACTTCAAACAATCTACTCAAAACCCACCGGGCTTCTTTCCCTTGTCTGGCACCGATCAGTGATCAGCACAGAAGCGAGATTATTGACGCTTTTCTTACTAGTGTCAACACCTATTTGCTTCGCTTCGCAGCGCGCCGACTTTGCTGGCGGCATCCGCAAATACAAGCACTGCACTCAATGCTTGTATCTGCCGACGCAGATAGAAACGCCCAGTCGGGTGACTGGGCGCCTCGAATATTAGCCTGACGATGACCTACTTTCACACGGGAATCCGCACTATCATCGGCGCTGAGTCATTTCACTGTCCTGTTCGGGATGGGAAGGAGTGGGACCAACTCGCTATGGTCATCAGGCTTAACTGGTTGGCTTGCTGTTCTTTGGTGAACAACAGGCCCAATTTGTAGAGCTGCGCAGTATACCAAGATTTGGTGTACTGCGCGTCGAATCAGCTTTGATTTTGATTGCGTTCAATTCAGACTTCTGAAGAACAGCATAACTTGTGTTTACTCAACCTGTTCTCTTTGACAGCCAAGCTTTTAAAAGCTCAAGCACAATCAAAGTTATAGGGTCAAGCCTCACGGGCAATTAGTACTGGTTAGCTTAACGCATTACTGCGCTTCCACACCCAGCCTATCAACGTCCTGGTCTCGAACGACCCTTCAGGGGGCTCAAGGCCCCGGCAAGACTCATCTTGAGACGAGTTTCCCGCTTAGATGCTTTCAGCGGTTATCTCTTCCGCACTTAGCTACTCGGCGATGCCACTGGCGTGACAACCGATACACCAGAGGTGCGTCCACTCCGGTCCTCTCGTACTAGGAGCAGGCTCTCTCAATCTTGCAGCGCCCACGGAAGATAGGGACCAAACTGTCTCACGACGTTTTAAACCCAGCTCACGTACCTCTTTAAATGGCGAACAGCCATACCCTTGGGACCGGCTACAGCCCCAGGATGAGATGAGCCGACATCGAGGTGCCAAACACCGCCGTCGATATGAACTCTTGGGCGGTATCAGCCTGTTATCCCCAGAGTACCTTTTATCCGTTGAGCGATGGCCCTTCCATACAGAACCACCGGATCACTTTGTCCTACTTTCGTACCTGCTCGACTTGTCAGTCTCGCAGTCAAGCACGCTTATGCCAATGCACTATCAACACGATTTCCGACCGTATTTAGCGTACCTTCGAACTCCTCCGTTACACTTTGGGAGGAGACCGCCCCAGTCAAACTGCCCACCATACACTGTCCCCATCCCGGATAACGGGACAAGGTTAGAACCTCAAACACACCAGGGTGGTATTTCAACGTTGGCTCCATAGAAACTAGCGTCCCTACTTCAAAGCCTCCCACCTATCCTACACAGATCTGTTCAAAGTCCAATGTAAAGCTACAGTAAAGGTTCATGGGGTCTTTCCGTCTTTCCGCGGGGAGATTGCATCATCACAAACATTTCAACTTCGCTGAGTCTCTGGAGGAGACAGTGTGGCCATCGTTACGCCATTCGTGCAGGTCGGAACTTACCCGACAAGGAATTTCGCTACCTTAGGACCGTTATAGTTACGGCCGCCGTTTACTGGGACTTCAGTCAAGAGCTTGCACCCCATCATTTAATCTTCCAGCACCGGGCAGGCGTCACACCCTATACGTCGACTTTCGTCTTTGCAGAGTGCTGTGTTTTTAATAAACAGTCGCAGCCACCGATTCTCTGCGGCCTCATTTAGCTCCCCAAGTAAATGGTTCACTGACTAGAGGCACACCTTCTTCCGAAGTTACGGTGTCAATTTGCCGAGTTCCTTCTCCAGAGTTCTCTCAAGCGCCTTAGAATACTCATCTCGCGCACCAGTGTCGGTTTGCGGTACGGTCAATCTGTAACTGAAGCTTAGTGGCTTTTCCTGGAAGCAGGGTATCACTCACTTCGTCTGCAAGCAGACTCGTTATCACGCCTCATCTAAGCTCTCCGGATTTGCCTAAAGAGCACGACTACACGCTTGAACCGGGACATCCAACACCCGGCTGAGCTAACCTTCTCCGTCCCCACATCGCATTACAGATCGGTACAGGAATATTTACCTGTTTCCCATCAGCTACGCATCTCTGCCTCGCCTTAGGGGCCGACTCACCCTACGCCGATGAACGTTGCGTAGGAAACCTTGCGCTTTCGGCGAGGGGGCTTTTCACCCCCTTTAACGCTACTCATGTCAGCATTCGCACTTCTGATACCTCCAGCAGGCTTCACAACCCACCTTCACAGGCTTACAGAACGCTCTCCTACCACGTGCAATAAATTGCACATCCGCAGCTTCGGTAACTGGCTTAGCCCCGTTACATCTTCCGCGCAGGACGACTCGATCAGTGAGCTATTACGCTTTCTTTAAATGATGGCTGCTTCTAAGCCAACATCCTGACTGTTTTAGCCTTCCCACTTCGTTTCCCACTTAGCCAATTTTGGGGACCTTAGCTGGCGGTCTGGGTTGTTTCCCTCTTGAGTCCGGACGTTAGCACCCGGTGCTCTGTCTCCCAAGCTGTACTCATCGGTATTCGGAGTTTGCAATGGTTTGGTAAGTCGCCATGACCCCCTAGCCATAACAGTGCTCTACCCCCGATGGTAATACTTGAGGCACTACCTAAATAGTTTTCGGAGAGAACCAGCTATTTCCAAGTTTGTTTAGCCTTTCACCCCTATCCACAGCTCATCCGCTAATTTTGCAACATTAGTCGGTTCGGACCTCCAGCACCTGTTACGGTACCTTCATCCTGGCCATGGATAGATCACTTGGTTTCGGGTCTACACCCAGCGACTAATTCGCCCTATTCGGACTCGATTTCTCTACGGCTTCCCTATTCGGTTAACCTCGCCACTGAATGTAAGTCGCTGACCCATTATACAAAAGGTACGCAGTCACCCTTGCGGGCTCCTACTTTTTGTATGCATGCGGTTTCAGGATCTATTTCACTCCCCTCCCGGGGTTCTTTTCGCCTTTCCCTCACGGTACTAGTTCACTATCGGTCGATTACGAGTATTTAGCCTTGGAGGATGGTCCCCCCATATTCAGACAGGATTTCACGTGTCCCGCCCTACTCTATTTGCGCTTAGTTCCACAATCAACATTTTTCATACGGGGCTATCACCCGCTATGGCCGGACTTTCCATTCCGTTCTGATATGCCAACTGCTAAAACGCAAGGGCTACTCCGATTTCGCTCGCCACTACTTTCGGAATCTCGGTTGATGTCTTTTCCTCGAGCTACTGAGATGTTTCAGTTCACCCGGTTCGCCACGCATACCTATGTATTCAGTATGCGTTACCCCTCGCGGGGTGGGTTTCCCCATTCGGAAATCTCCGGATCAAAGCTAATTTGCCAGCTCCCCGAAGCTTATCGCAGGCTATCACGTCCTTCGTCGCCTGTAATCGCCTAGGCATCCACCACATGCACTTAGTCACTTGACCCTATAACTTTGACAGCGCTGACTGCACTGTCGGTCAAGAACTCGTACAGACCCGTTTCATCGGTCCATACGTTATTGAGTATTCACGCGTTACGCCGTTCTTCATACCTAAACAATTTCTTGCTCAGTTGAAGTCTATGTTGACGCAATCAAAATGCTACTAGCGGCACGGTGCTCAATCCCCTTTACGAGATCTCGCTTTCCGCTAGCAGCGCTGATTCGACTCTACAAATTGTTAAAGAACAACAGCCAATATTGACTGACAAACCACAACAACCCCCTCGCCTTGCGGCAACTTGGATGCTTTGGTTTGTCAACCAGATCGTTCAGAGTGAATGGTGGAGGATGACGGGATCGAACCGACGACCCCCTGCTTGCAAAGCAGGTGCTCTCCCAGCTGAGCTAATCCCCCGGGATCTTTTCAAATCCGTGGTGGGTCTGGCTGGATTCGAACCAGCGACCCCCGCCTTATCAAGACGGTGCTCTAACCGACTGAGCTACAGACCCACGCGTTATTTCGCATGGCCCGTCTCAGTCTCGCTTGCCCCGTCTCTCACTGACCAGGCCAGCTCGGCAGGCTCACGCTTTATTCACTCTTGCAGTTGAATTACAGCCGATAAGTGTGGGCGCTTAAAAATGAGTCATGTGGATCTCGCTCATGCTCAGTCACAAGTGACTCAACCGTGGCTCGATCTCTTCTAGAAAGGAGGTGATCCAGCCGCACCTTCCGATACGGCTACCTTGTTACGACTTCACCCCAGTCACGAACCCTGCCGTGGTAATCGCCCTCCTTGCGGTTAGGCTAACTACTTCTGGCAGAACCCGCTCCCATGGTGTGACGGGCGGTGTGTACAAGACCCGGGAACGTATTCACCGCGGCAAGCTGATCCGCGATTACTAGCGATTCCGACTTCACGCAGTCGAGTTGCAGACTACGATCCGGACTACGACCGGTTTTCTGGGATTAGCTCCCCCTCGCGGGTTGGCAGCCCTCTGTACCGGCCATTGTATGACGTGTGTAGCCCTACCCATAAGGGCCATGATGACCTGACGTCATCCCCACCTTCCTCCGGTTTGTCACCGGCAGTCTCATTAGAGTGCCCTTTCGTAGCAACTAATGACAAGGGTTGCGCTCGTTGCGGGACTTAACCCAACATCTCACGACACGAGCTGACGACGGCCATGCAGCACCTGTGTTCTGATTCTCTTTCGAGCACTCCCAAATCTCTTCAGGATCTCAGACATGTCAAGGGTAGGTAAGGTTTTTCGCGTTGCATCGAATTAAACCACATCATCCACCGCTTGTGCGGGTCCCCGTCAATTCCTTTGAGTTTCAACCTTGCGGCCGTACTCCCCAGGCGGTCAACTTCACGCGTTAGCTACGTTACTGAGAAGAAACCCTCCCAACAACCAGTTGACATCGTTTAGGGCGTGGACTACCAGGGTATCTAATCCTGTTTGCTCCCCACGCTTTCGTGCATGAGCGTCAGTACAGGTCCAGGGGATTGCCTTCGCCATCGGTGTTCCTCCGCATATCTACGCATTTCACTGCTACACGCGGAATTCCATCCCCCTCTACCGTACTCTAGCCATGCAGTCACAAATGCAGTTCCCAGGTTGAGCCCGGGGATTTCACATCTGTCTTGCATAACCGCCTGCGCACGCTTTACGCCCAGTAATTCCGATTAACGCTTGCACCCTACGTATTACCGCGGCTGCTGGCACGTAGTTAGCCGGTGCTTATTCTTCAGGTACCGTCATTACCCCAGGGTATTAGCCCAGAGCGTTTCTTCCCTGACAAAAGCGGTTTACAACCCGAAGGCCTTCTTCCCGCACGCGGCATGGCTGGATCAGACTTGCGTCCATTGTCCAAAATTCCCCACTGCTGCCTCCCGTAGGAGTCTGGGCCGTGTCTCAGTCCCAGTGTGGCTGGTCGTCCTCTCAGACCAGCTACAGATCGTCGCCTTGGTGGGCTTTTACCCCGCCAACTAGCTAATCTGATATCGGCCGCTCCAATTGCGCGAGGTCTTGCGATCCCCCGCTTTCACCCTCAGGTCGTATGCGGTATTAGCTGCTCTTTCGAGCAGTTATCCCCCACAACTGGGCACGTTCCGATATATTACTCACCCGTTCGCCACTCGTCAGCTTAACCTGTTACCGTTCGACTTGCATGTGTAAGGCATGCCGCCAGCGTTCAATCTGAGCCAGGATCAAACTCTACAGTTCGATCTTGATTTACTCAACGGAATCGACTTAAACCATTTGCATAGTTCAAATCTATTTTCCGTGAGCGTTTAAAGTCTAAGAGACTTGATACTCGTCACCGAGCATCAAAACTCACCTTCAAACGCCCACGCTTATCGGCTGTGAATTATTAAAGAACTTCAAACAACCTACTCAAAACCCACCGGGCTTCTTTCCCTTGTCTGGCACCGATCAGTGATCAGCACAGAAGCGAGATTATGACTTGTTTTCCTCAAACTCGTCAAGTGCTTTCAAACATTTTGTTTTCAGCAATCTTGCTTTCTTCACCGCCTACCCGCTTTGCTTCAGACTTTCGTCTCAAACAAATTTGCTAGCAGCGAAGCCCTCGACTGTAGCACAGGTTTTTTGAGGCTTGCAAGTAGGGCGTCACAATTTTCTGTTGCGGTGTGCGCCGCAGGTGTTGGCCGAGCGCCTTCCGCAGGTCCTCCCCTGGCAGATGCCGGCACGGCGGGGCCATCAAGAAAAAACCCGCAGACCTTGCGGGTTGCGGGTTCCAGGTCACGAACGCCGCATCGCGGCGTCAGCCCTTCATCAGTCTTCTTCCTTGAACGCCTCTTCGCGCTTGTTCTTGATCGACGGCAGCATCACCACCACCACCATCAAGGCCGCCGCGATCAGCAGACCGGCGGACAGCGGACGGGTCATGAAGGTCGTCCAGTCACCGCGCGACAGCAGCAGTGCGCGGCGCAGGTTCTCTTCCATCATCGGGCCGAGGATGAAACCCAAGAGCAGCGGCGCAGGTTCGCAGCTGAGCTTGTAGAACAGATAGCCGATCACCGCGAAAATGGCCGTCATGTAGACATCGAAGCTGTTGTTGTTCAGCGTGTAGCTGCCAATGCAGCAGAAGGTCACGATGGCCGGGAACAGGAAGCGGTAAGGCACAGTCAGCAGCTTGATCCAGATGCCGATCAGCGGCAGGTTCAGGATCACCAGCATCAGGTTGCCGATCCACATCGACGCAATCAGGCCCCAGAACAGCTCGGGGTTGCTGGTCATCACCTGCGGGCCGGGCTGGATGCCCTTGATCGTCATCGCCCCCACCATCAGCGCCATCACCGCATTGGGCGGAATGCCCAGGGTCAGCATCGGGATGAAGGAGGTCTGCGCGCCGGCATTGTTGGCAGCCTCGGGACCGGCCACACCCTGGATCGCCCCCTGGCCGAAAGGCACGCTGGGGTTCTTGACGATCTTCTTTTCCAGCGTGTAAGCCGCAAACGAGGACAGCAAGGCACCGCCGCCGGGCAGCACGCCCAGGATAGAACCCAGCGTCGTGCCGCGCAGCACCGAGGGCCAGGCATCGTGGAAGTCCTGCTTGGTCGGCCACAAGCCCTTCACATGCTTGGTGAAGACCTCGCGGTGCTCGGCCGGCTTGCCCAGGTTGGCGATGATCTCGCCAAAGCCGAACACGCCCATCGCGATCACGACGAAGTTGATACCGTCGGTCAGCTCGGGGATGTCAAAGGAATAGCGCGGCGCACCGGAGATCACATCGGTGTTGATCTGGCCCAGCAGCAGGCCCAGCACGATCATCGCGATGGCCTTCAGCAGCGAGCCTGAGGCCAGCACCACGGCACCGATCAGGCCCAGCACCATCAGCGAGAAATACTCGGCCGGGCCGAACTTGAAGGCCAGCTCGGTCAGCGGCGGCGCGAAGGCCGCGATCACGATGGTGCCGACACAGCCGGCAAAGAAGGACCCCAGGCCAGCGGCCGCCAACGCGGCCCCGGCTCGCCCTTTGCGCGCCATCTGGTAGCCGTCGATCGCGGTCACCACCGAGCTGGATTCGCCAGGCACATTGATCAGGATGGCGGTTGTCGAGCCGCCGTACTGGGCGCCGTAGTAGATGCCGGCCAGCATGATCAGCGCGGGCGTGGCGTCCAGCGCGTAGATCGAGGGCAGCAACATGGCGATGGTCGCCACCGGACCGAGGCCAGGCAACACGCCGATCAGGGTGCCCAGCAGGGCCCCGCCGAAAGCGTAGGCCAGATTCGTCAGCGTCAGTGCGGTACTGAAACCGAGCGCAAGATTGTTCAGCAAGTCCATGCGCTACTCCTCAGCCGCCGAAAATAGTGGGCCAGACCGGCAGAACCAGGTTCAGACCCCACACAAAGATGAACCAGCTGCCCACGGTCAGCACCGCCGCGCTGAGCAGGGCGCCGCGCCAGCGGAACTCGTCGCCGGCCATGGCGGAGAACACGATCAGCACCGGCAGCGTGATCGCCACACCCAGGCGCGGCAGCATCAGGCCGAACAGCACCACCGCAGCGACGATGATCAGCAGCGGCTTCCAAGCCACGCCGCCAATCGGGTCACCGCCCTCCGATTCGATCGTCAGCGCCTTGAACAGCACCGCGCCGCCCAGGATGGCCAGCAGAACGCCGAGGCCGAAGGGGAAGTAACCAGGGCCGGGACGTGCGGAAGATCCAAAACTGTATTCGGTGGCGCCCCAGGCAAAGCCTATGCCGACGACGAGGAACATCAGTCCGGACCAGAAGTCTTTTTGACTCTTGATCTTCATTGCAGACCTACTCTCAAGCTTGTTAGACCGGCTGCATTCTAGGCAGGGCTATCCAGGCTCTGCTGTGTGGTTTCCACGTAAACACCGGCCGGGCGTCGCACTCGCGACAAGCCTCTCGCGGGTATCTACCGGTAGACCTGGAGCCGAAGCGAGAAGCGCAGGGCTCAGGTCTCCCACTGCGGCGTGCTGCGCAGCACCTCTTCGAGGGTGGTCATACCCTCCGCCACCTTCATCGCACCGGCCAGTCGCAGCGGGCGTAGACCCTCCTGCATGGCTTGGCGGCGCAGCGCCGAGATGTCCGGACTGGGATGTAAGGTCGCCTTGACCGCCTCGCTGACGGTCAGCAGTTCATACAGACCGGCACGACCGCGATAGCCGGTATTGCGGCAATCGAGGCAACCCACCGGCTTGTAGGGCTTGACACCGCCATTCATGCGCCAGGGCTTGAGCATCTCGTTCAAGGTGTCGCGCGTCACCGCCGGATCGGGCACCTTGCAGTGGTCGCACAGGGTGCGCACCAGACGCTGCGCCAGCACGCCGATCACGGTGGCGCTGATCAGATAGGGCGGCACGCCCAGATCGGTCAGGCGAGTGATCGCCGAAGCCGCATCATTGGTGTGCAGGGTCGAAAACACCAGATGGCCGGTCAGCGCCGCCTGGATGGCCATCTCGGCAGTCTCCAGATCGCGGATTTCACCGACCATGATGATGTCCGGATCCTGCCGCATCAGCGCCCGCAGGCCTTCGGCAAATCCCAGGTCCAGCGCGGCCTGCACCTGGGTCTGGTTGAAGGCCGGCTCGATCATCTCGATCGGGTCCTCGATCGAGCAGACATTGACCTCGTCGGTGGCCAGGCGCTTGAGCGTCGAGTACAGCGTCGTGGTCTTGCCGCTGCCGGTCGGGCCGGTCACCAGGATGATGCCGTGCGGCTGGGCCACCAGCTTGTTCCAGCGCTCGGCATCGTGGCCGGAGAAGCCCAGCTGATTGAGCTCCTTGACCGCGTTGTCGGGGTCGAAGATGCGCATCACCATCTTCTCACCGAAGGCGGTGGGCAGGGTCGACAGGCGCATTTCCACCTCGTCGCCGGCCGGGTTGCGGGTCTTGATGCGGCCGTCCAGCGGCCGACGGCGCTCCACCACATCCATGCGGCCCAGCAGCTTGATGCGCGAGGTCATCGCGCTCATTACCGAGGGCGGTAGCTGATAGACCGTGTGCAGCACGCCGTCGATGCGGAAGCGGATCACGCCCATATCGCGGCGCGGCTCCAGATGGATATCGCTGGCGCGCTGGTCAAAGGCGTACTGCCACAGCCAGTCGACCACCTGGACCACCCCCTGGTCGTTGGCATCGAGCTGCTTGGTGTTCTTGCCCAGTTCCACCAGTTGCTCGAAGCTGGCAATCTGGGTCACTTCGCCGGCCTTGGCCGCATTGCGCACCGAGCGTGCCAGGGTGAAGAACTCGGTCGTGAAGCGCGCAATTTCCAGCGGGTTGGCCACCACCAGCTTGATGGACTTGCGGGTGTGCGATTCGATCTGCGCCATCCAGGCGGTATCGAAGGGCTCCGAGGTGGCGATGGTGACTTCGGTCAGCCCGACCGACACCGGCAGGCAGCGCTTGGCTTCGGCATAGCCCACCGACATGATGTCGGAGACCCGGCCCACATCGACCTTCAGCGGGTCTATGCGCAGATAGGGCAGCTTGACCCGCGCGGCCAGCCACTCGGTCAGCTGTTCCGGGTCCAGCGTCTTGCCATTGGCGATGCGGGTCAGGCCGGCATGGCCGAGACGCACCAGCGGGTGCAGCGAGCTGTCGCCGGCCGCGAAACGCGCCTCGGTGCGCTGCACCTGCTCGGCGTCGATCAGCTCATCCTCCATCATCCAGCGCAGCAGGGTGCGCCATTCGAGACGACCTTCGGTCTTGGGCGCGGAAGTCTTGGGCTTGACGCTCATGTCTGGGGCTCGGCACGCAGCTGGTTGATGATGGACAGCGGCAGCGGCCGCACCAGGCGCAGCCATTTGCGCGCGGGCAGCTCATACCGCGACTCGATATTAGCCGCACGGCGCTCCAGTTCCTCGCGGTCCGGCACCTGCACGCCGCGCGCCGCCACCACCACGGTATTGCCCTCCTTGGTGGGCGCCAGGCTCCAGACCTGGTCGCTGCCGAACACGCTGGCGATGCGGGCGGCGCTGCGCGCAAAGCTGGCGTCGCGGCCGAACAGATTGACCGTCATCAACCCGCCCTCGGCCAGCACCTGGCGGCAGTTGGCATAAAAGAGCTCGTCATCGAGCACCGGCGAGGCCGCGTCGTGATCGTAGAGATCGACGTTCAGCACCGCCGCCGTCTGCCAATGCGCGGCGTCAGCGACCCAGGTCGCCGCGTCCTGGTTCAGCACCGTCAGTCTGGCCTCGTCCTCGGGCAGATGAAACCAGGCGCGGCAAGCCGCGATCACGGTCGGATTGATCTCCACCGCCGTCGTGTGGGGCATGCGCAAGACCTTGTGGCAAAAGCGCGTGATCGCGGCCGCTCCCAGTCCCAGCTGCACCGCCCTGCCCTCGCGCAAGGTCTCGCTGTCACGCCACAGCATCCAGGCCATCATGCGCTGCACATACTCCAGCTCCAGCTGCTGGGGCTTGCGAATGCGCATCGCCCCCTGCACCCAGATCGAGTCCAGGTGCAGAAAGCGCACGCCGTCGTACTCGCTCAGCGTGGCCGGGATCCAATCAGTTTTCTTTGCCTTGTTCTTGCTCATTTATCAAGTAGACCATGGCGCGCAAACACCTCCCGCCAGGCGAGCAGCTTGCGCTCGAAGGACCACGAGGCATTGGCCGGGCTGGTCGACGGCAGGCGGTAGGCGGGCAGGCCCAGCGCGCCGGTGATCTTGATGCTGCGCGCCGACTCGCCGCCGTTGTGCGCCACCGCCTGCAAGGCCGGCATGCGCGCCACCAGAACCCGCCAGATCATTGGGTTGCGCGGAGCGGATCGCGCTGTCCAGGCTGCCCTCGCGCTCGCAGGTCGCATAGACATCCCAGATCGCCAGTCCGCGCGCCGTCGCTGCCTCCAGGCGCTTGTCGTAAGCGAGGGCGTGCAGATCCAGCCCCCACAGCGCCGACAGGATGGGCCAGAAGTGGTTGCGCGGATGGCCGTAGTACTGCTGGGCCTGCAGCGAGGCGACACCGGGAAAACTGCCCAGCAGCAGCAACCGGGCCTGCGGCGACCAGACCGGTGCCAGGCCTTGCAGCAGCGCCTCGCTCACGGCAGCCGCGGCAAGGCCGCGCGCACATTGGCGCTGGTGATGGCGGCGGTCTGCGCCAGCGTCCAGCCGCGCAGCGCCGCCAGGCTCTCGGCAATGCGGGGCAGCTCGGCCGGCTCGTTGCGCGCGCTGGCGAGCCCGGCGGCGCGTTCCTCGGCCGTCCTGTAGAGCCAGTGCGGCGGGATGTCGGGCGCATCTGTCTCAAGCACCAGGGTCGACTCGGGCAGCTGAGCCGCCAGGCGACGGATCTGCAGCGAGCGATCAAAGGTCAGCGTGCCGCCGAAACCCAGCCTGAAGCCCAGCTCGACAAAACTCTGCGCCTGCTGCGCGCTGCCGTTGAAGGCATGGGCGATGCCCCCAGGCACCGCGATGCGGCGCAAGCCGCGCAGCAGCTGATCGGCGCTCTTGCGCACATGCAGTATCACCGGCAGCGCGAAGCGCCTGGCCAGTTTCAGCTGCTCGGTGTAGAAGAAGTCCTGCCGCGCCGCGTCGAGACCCGGCACAAAGAAATCCAGCCCGATCTCGCCGATCGCCACCAGACGCGGATCATCGCGATGCTGCTCCAGCAAGGCGGCCAGCAGGGCCAGGTCTTGCTCCTGGGCGCGCATCACATACAGCGGATGGATGCCCAGCGCATAGGCATAGCCATGCGCATGGGCCAGTTCGCGCGCCGCCTCGAAATCGAAGGCCCCCACGGCCGGGATCACGATCTGATCGACGCCGGCCGCCCGGGCCCGTGCCACCACCGCCTCGCGGTCCGCATCGAACTCCGGCGCGTCCAGGTGGCAGTGGCTGTCTATCCACATCGGCGGCTAGCGGAAGACGACGGTCCGGTTGCCGTTCATCAGCACCCGGTGCTCGGCATGCCACTGGATCGCGCGCGCCAGGGTTACGCACTCGACGTCGCGGCCCATCGCCACCAGCTGCTCGGGCGGCAGGCTGTGGTCGATGCGGGCCACCTCCTGCTCGATGATCGGGCCCTCGTCCAGGTCCGAGGTCACATAGTGGGCGGTGGCACCGATCAGCTTGACGCCGCGCTCATAGGCCTGGTGATAGGGCTTGGCGCCCTTGAAGCTGGGCAGGAAGCTGTGATGGATATTGATCGCCCGGCCGCTGAGGTATTGGCACAACTCGGGGCTGAGGATTTGCATATAGCGGGCCAGCACGACCAGATCGATCTGGTTGTCCTCGACGACCTCGCGGATCTTGCGCTCTTGGGCCGCCTTCTGTTCCTCGCTGGCGTTCAGCAGCGGGAAATGATGGAAGGGAATATTGTGCGAGGCGGCCAGCTGGTAGAAGTCGCGATGGTTCGAGACGATGGCCGGAATCTCGATCGGCAGATGGCCGGTCTGGACGCGGAACAGCAGATCATTCAGGCAATGGCCCAGCTTGGAGACCAGCAGCAGCACCCGGGTCTTGGTCGCGCGTGCCACCAGCTCCCAGTCCATCTGCAGGCGCTGCGCCAGCGGCTCGAAAGCCGCGCGCATCGCCCCCACCTCGCCGGGCGCTTCAAACTCGATGCGCATGAAGAAGCGGCGGTGATCGGCATCGCCATGCTGGGCCGATGTGAGGATGTTGCCGCCCTGCTCCAGCAGATAGCCGGTCACGGCATGGACGATGCCGGACTGATCGGGGCAGCTGAGTTTGAGGATGAAGCGCGAGGTCGTGGTCATATGGCTGTCTTTACGGGGCCCGAGATCCTACTGCAGCTCGCCGCCGACCAGACTCAGCCGCGCTTCGCACTGCGCGGCGAGGCCCTGGTCATGGGTCACCAGCACAAAGGCCGTGCCCTGCTCGCGGGCCGTCTGAAGCATCAGCTCGAACACCGCCTGGGCCGTGCCGCGGTCCAGGTTGCCGGTCGGCTCGTCGGCCAGCACGCAGGCCGGCTTGGTCACCAGCGCCCGGGCGATCGCGACGCGCTGGCGCTCGCCGCCCGAGAGCTCGCCGGGCCGGTGCTTGACCCGTGCGCCCAGCCCCACCTTGGCCAGCATCTCGGCCGCCGTCGCGCGCGCGGCCTCGACCGGCAGGCGCCGTATCCGCAGCGGCATGGCCACATTGTCCAGCGCGCTGAACTCGGGCAGCAGATGATGGAACTGGTAGACAAAGCCCAGGTGCTGGTTGCGCCACTGGCCCTTGGCGGGTTCGCCCAGCCGTGCCAGGTCTTGCCCCATCAGCGTGACCGTGCCGCTGCTCGGCTTGTCCAGCCCACCCAGCAGATGCAGCAAGGTCGACTTGCCCGAACCCGAGGCGCCGACAACGGCCAGGGTCTGGCCGCGTTTGACCAGGATGTCCACGCCGGACAGCACTTTCACATCCAGCCCGCCCTCGCGGAAGCGCCGCTCCAGGCCCTGGCCTTGCAGAACAACATCACTCATAGCGCAGCGCCTCGGCCGGTTGCACGCGGCTGGCGCGCCAGCTCGGATAGAGGGTGGCCAGGAAGGCCAGGATCAGCGAGGTGATCGCGATCGGGATGATGTCGGCGCTCTGCGGCTCACTGGGCATGCGGCTGATCAGGTAAATGCTGCCGGGCAGGAAGCTGACATTGAGCAGCCGCTCGATGGCCGGCACGATCACATCGATATTGAAGGCCACCAGCAGACCCAGGCCCACGCCCGAGATCGTGCCGATCACGCCCGAGGCTGCGCCCTGCACCATGAAGATGCCCATGATGGAGCGCGGGCTGGCACCCAGGGTGCGCAAGATCGCGATGTCGGCCTGCTTGTCGGTCACCGTCATCACCAGTGTCGAGACCAGATTGAAGGCCGCGACCGCGACGATCAGGGTCAGGATGATGCTCATCAAGCGCTTCTCGACCTGGACCGCATCGAACCAGTTGGCATTGGCGCGGGTCCAGTCGCGCACGCGCAGTTCGGGACCCAGGCTTTGCGCCAGTTGGTCGCCGACCTGGCGGGCCTGATGCACATCGGCCAGCTTCAGCTGCACGCCGGTGGGGCCGCCGACGCGGAACAGCCGGGCCGCATCGTCCACATGGATCAGGGCCAGGCCGCTGTCGTACTCGTAATGGCCGGCATTGAAGGTGCCGACCAGGGTGAAGGTCTTGAGCCGCGGCACGACGCCGGCCGGCGTGACCTGACCGCTGGGCGCGACCAGTGTGATCTTGTCGCCCTCGCGCACACCGAGCGAGCGCGCCAGCTCGCCGCCCAGCACGATGCCCCAGTCACCGGCTTTCAGCCGCGACAGCGGGCCGTCCTTGAGCTGAGCCGCCAGCGGCGTGACCGTCGCCTCCAGCGCGGGATCGATGCCGCGGACGATGGCGCCGCGCATGTCCTCGCCGCGCGCGATCAGCACCTGAGCCGCGACAAAGGGGGCGGCACCGACAACGGCCGGGTTCGCGCGCGC
The DNA here is from genome assembly GCF_027498415.2 of Paucibacter sp. M5-1. Taxonomy (NCBI): domain Bacteria; kingdom Pseudomonadati; phylum Pseudomonadota; class Betaproteobacteria; order Burkholderiales; family Sphaerotilaceae; genus Roseateles; species Paucibacter sp. M5-1. The sequence continues at coordinate 5,347,811 of NZ_JAPZLM020000001.1, read as the reverse complement.
CTTCGCGGCGGTGGCCTGCCAGTCGGCCAGGGCCTCGCCGGAATAGGACATCAGCTCCACATGCGCGATCACCGACAGCATGCGGTCGCGCACCTCTTTTTGGAAGCCGTTCATCACCGACAAGACAATGATCAGCGCCGCCACCCCCAAGGCAATACCCAGCATCGAGACGCCGGAGATGAAGGAGATGAAGCGGTTGCGCCGCCCGCCGCGGCCGGCGCGGGTATAGCGCCAACCAATCTGCAACTCATAAGGCCAATTCATGGGCGGGCATGCTAACCGACGGCAGCCCGCGATTTGGCCGGGACTGTCGTCTAAGAATAAGAAGGCAAGGCACAAGGAAAAATGGACCGGATGCTTTCACATCCGGTCCATCGATCTCTTCTTTTTGTTGGTCGGGACGGTGGGATTCGAACTCACGACCCCTTGCACCCCATGCAAGTGCGCTACCAGGCTGCGCTACGCCCCGACTGAGCCTCAGATTATAGGCGGATTTAAAACTAGAACGCAAGCAATGTCTCGCGAATCGACAGCAATTCTTGACGCACCTGTTCGAGCGAGAGCTTTTCGTCGCCGCTCACCTCAAAGGACGGCAGCGTGTCGAGCTCATCGGCCTCCAGGCGCTCAGCCTCAGCGGCTTCCTCCCGGAAGGCCTGCAGCGCGTCAAGGCGCAGACCCGGCGCGTCGGCAAGCTGGTTGCGGGCACCCGAGATCGTGAAGCCCTGGTCATAGAGCAGGTCACGGATGCGGCGGATCAGCAGCACCTCATGGTGCTGGTAGTAGCGGCGGTTGCCACGCCGCTTCATGGGCTTGAGTTGCGTGAACTCCTGCTCCCAATAACGCAGCACATAGGGCTTCACGCCACACAAATCGCTGACCTCACCGATGGTGAAATAGCGTTTGGCAGGTATCGAAGGAAGCACTTTTTCCATTCAAATCAAGGGCTTCAGGTCGGGAGGTCAGACTCTACTCGAAGTCATCCTCGCCGGGTGTATCACCTTGCACCAGTCCCTTGAGTTTGTGACTGGCGTGGAAGGTGACGACATTGCGGGCCTTGATCGGGATCGCCTCGCCGGTGCGCGGATTGCGCCCGGGGCGCGAGGCCTTGCGCCGGATATTGAAGTTGCCGAAGCCCGACAGCTTGACGTCCCGCCCCTGCACCAGCTGACCATGGATGATGTCGAAGAAGGCCTCGACCATGTCCTTGGACTCGCGCTTGTTCAGGCCCAGCTTGTCGAACAGCAGTTCGGCCAGCTCGGCCTTGGTCAAGGTCGGCGTTTCCAGGCTGGGCAGCAGCACGCGCGCCGGCCCGGTCTCGTTTTTGTTGTCGTCATCGCTCATCAAAACCCTCCCCGCCTTCTTGTTCGCTTAGCCGCGCAAACGCGCGCCCAGGTGCTGAGCCAGCGCCGCGAGCACGGCAGCCACCGCCTGCTCGATGCGCTCGTCGGTCAGGGTGGCCTCGTCGTCCAGCAACTCCAGACGGACGGCCATGCTGCGCTCACCCTCCTTCAGATCACCGCCGGCCTGGGTCGGCTTGAAGACGTCGAACAGCCGCGCCGAGCGTATCAGTCCGTCATGGGCACCGGCAATCGTCGTCATCAGGGCTTCATGCGTGACGCTCTCACCGACCACGACCGCGATATCGCGCTGCACCGACTGTTGACGCGGCACGCCCTGGCCTTGTGGCAGGCGGCGCGCCAGCACGGCGTCCAGTGCCAGCTCGAACACGATGGGCGCGCTGGGCAGCTCATAGCCCTGGCGCCATTTCGGATGCAACTCACCGATCACGCCGATGTCCTCGCCATCCAGCTCGACACGGGCGCTGCGGCCCGGATGCAGCGCGGGATGCTCGGCCGCGACAAAGCGCAGCTGGCGGGGCGCGAACAAGGCCTCCAGATCCCCCTTCACATCGAAGAAATCGATGCCCCGGTCACGCTGACTCCATTGCGGCTGATCGGCCGGGCCGAAGGCAAGACCTGCCACCCGCATCGGCTGGCGAACACCGGTGATCGTCGTGTCGCTCTCGACGACGGTGGCGTCGCGCAGGAATACCCGCCCGATCTCGAACAGGCGCACCCGCGGCGCCTTGCGGCTCAGGTTGTAGCGCAGCGCATTGATCAGGCTGCCGATCAGGCTGGAGCGCATCACGGCCAGCGGTGCGGCGATCGGGTTCAGCAGCTGGATCGGGCTGTCATTGCCGGCCAGCTCCTTCTCCCAGCGCGCCTCGACGAAGCTGAAATTGATGGTCTCGTAATAGTCGCGGCCGGCCAGGGCGTGGCGCAGCGCATGAACGGCCCGGCGCGATTCCGAGGCCACCTTGCCGACCACCGGCGCCAGCGGCGGCGTGTCGGGCAGATTCGGATAGCCCAGCACGCGTATCACTTCCTCGATCAGGTCTTCCTCGATCTGGATGTCGAAGCGGAAGCTGGGCGGCGTCACGGTCAGCGTGCCCTCGCCCTCTGCGAACTCGAGGCCCAGGCGCTTGAACACGCCGGCGCATTGCGCCTGCGTGAGCGGCATGCCGATCACCTTGGCGGCGCGCGCCACCCGCAGTGTCACCGGCTTGCGTTCAGGCAGCGCCGTGATCTGGTCGTCCATCGCTGCGGCCTCGCCGCCGCAGACCTCGAGGATCAGCTGGGTGATGCGCTCGATGTGCTCGACGGTCTGCGCCGGATCCACGCCACGCTCGAAGCGGTGGCCGGCATCGGTCGAGAAGTTGTAGCGGCGCGAACGCCCCATCACCGCCTTGGGCCACCAGAAGGCGGCTTCGACATAGACATTCTTCGTGTCATCGGAGACCGCCGTGTGGTCACCGCCCATGATGCCGGCCAGCGATTCGACCGCCTTGTTGTCGGCGATCACGCCGACGCTCTCGTCGACTTCGATGGTGTTGCCGTTCAACAGCTTGAGCTGTTCACCCTGGCGCCCCCAGCGCACGACCAGTTCGCCATCGATCTTGTCGAGGTCGAAGATGTGGCTGGGGCGACCCAGCTCGAACATCACATAGTTCGAGATATCGACCAGCGGCGAGACCGAGCGCTGGCCGCAACGGGCCAGGCGGTCCACCATCCATGCGGGCGTTTGCGCCTGGGTGTTGACGCCACGCACGATGCGGCCCGAGAAACGCCCGCACAGATCGGAAGCCTCGATGCGCACCGGCAGCTTGTCCTGGTGCTTGACCTCGGCGGGCGTGAACGCCGGCGCCTGCAGCGGCGCGCCGGTCAGTGCCGACACTTCGCGGGCGATGCCGTAGACGCTCAGCGCGTGAGCCAGATTCGGCGTCAGCTTCAGGGTGAACAGCGTGTCGTCGAGCTTCAGATGCTCACGGATGTTCTGGCCGATGGGCGCATCGGGGGCCAGCTCCAGCAGGCCGCCATGGTCCTCGCTGAGCTTGAGTTCGCGAGCCGAGCACAGCATGCCGAAGCTCTCGACGCCGCGCAGCTTGCCAACCTTGATGCCGAAGGGCTTGCCATCTTCGCCCGGGGGCAGCTCGGCGCCGACCATGGCCAGCGGCACCTTGATGCCGGCCCGCGCATTCGGCGCGCCGCAGACGATCTGCAGCGGCTCCGCACCGCCGGCATTGACCGTACAGACGCGCAGCTTGTCAGCATTCGGGTGCTGCTCGGCAGTCAGGATCTCGGCAACAACGATGCCGTGAAAAGGCGGCGCCACCGGGCGCAGCTCTTCGACCTCGAGGCCGCTCATCGTCAGCAGCTCGGCCAGTTCTTGGGTGTTCAGCGCGGGGTTGCAGAATGACCGCAGCCAGGATTCAGGGAATTGCATGATGTTTGATCTCGTCTTGGATGGCGGGCGGCTGCTTACTTGAACTGCGACAAGAAACGCAGATCGCCATCAAAGAACAGGCGCAGATCGTTGACGCCATAACGCAGCATCGCCAGGCGGTCGATGCCAGAGCCAAAGGCAAAGCCGATATAGCGCTCCGGGTCCAGGCCCATATTGCGAATGACTTGCGGATGCACCTGGCCGGAGCCCGACACCTCCAGCCAGCGGCCCTTCAGCGGACCGGTGCCGAACATCATGTCGATCTCGGCGCTGGGCTCGGTGAAGGGGAAGTAGCTGGGGCGGAAACGGATCTGCATGTCCGTCGTCTCGAAGAACTGCTGCAGAAAATTCACATAGACCGACTTCAGATCCTTGAACGAGATGTTCTCGCCAACCCACAGGCCCTCGACCTGGTGGAACATCGGCGAATGGGTCGCATCGCTGTCGACGCGGTAGGTGCGGCCCGGCGCGATCACGCGGATCTCCGGCATCGGCTGACCCGCGGCTATCAAGGCCTGGTGGCGCTTGACATGCTGGACCGCATAGCGGATCTGCATCGGGCTGGTGTGGGTGCGCAAGACATGACCCCCTTCGACGTAGAAGGTGTCATGCATCGAGCGGGCCGGGTGATCAGCCGGCGTGTTCAGCGCGGTGAAGTTGAACCAGTCGTTCTCGATCTCGGGGCCGTCGGCCACGTCGAACCCCATCGATCCGAAGATCGCCTCGATCCGCTCCATCGCCCGCGTGATCGGATGCAGGCCGCCGGTGCCGCGCTGGCGGCCGGGCAGGCTGACATCCAGAGCCTCGGCCTTCAGCTGGATCTCGAGCTCGGCATCAGCCAGGGCCTGGCGACGCTCGCTGAGCGCGGCTTCGATACCAACCTTGAGGACGTTGATCTCGGCCCCGCGGGTCTTCTTCTCGTCGATGGTCAGTGCGGCCAGGCCCTTCATCAGCTCGGTCACGCGACCGGACTTGCCCAGAAATCGGGCCTTGGCATTTTCCAAGTCGGCGGGCGTGGCTGCGGCGGCAAAGTCTGCCTGCGCGCTCTGTAGCAGTTGATCGAGATCGTTCATCGCGGGGCGAGTTCGTATCAGAAATGAAAAAGGGCCGAACACCTGGGTGTCGGCCCCTAAAGGTCGCGCCCCGGCTTGCGCCAGGGCCACCACGGCCGCATTGCTGCGGCCCTGGCAATTAAGCGAGAGCGGCCTTCACCTTGGCGAAGATCGAAGCGAAACCGGCCGGATCGTTCACGGCCAGGTCGGCCAGAACCTTGCGGTCGATGTCGATCTGGGCCTTCTTCAGGCCGGCCACGAACTTGCTGTAGGTCAGACCCAGGCCACGGCTTGCTGCGTTGATACGAGCAATCCACAGCGCACGGAACACACGCTTCTTGGCGCGACGGTCACGGTAGGCGTACTGACCTGCCTTCATCACCGCCTGTTTGGCGATGCGGAAGACATTCTTACGGCGACCACGGAAGCCCTTGGCCAGAGCCAGGACCTTCTTGTGACGGGCACGAGCGGTAACACCACGTTTAACGCGAGGCATATTAAATCTCCTTTAGTTAAATGGTGGAATTACAGGCCAGCAAAGGGCAGCATCTGAGCGATGTGACCCATGTTGGTTTCGTGCACGGTCGTCGTGCCACGCAGGTGGCGCTTGTTCTTCGTGGTCTTCTTGGTCAGGATGTGGCGCTTGAACGCTTGACCGCGCTTGACGGTACCACCCGGACGAACGCGAAAACGCTTTTTCGCGCTGCTCTTGGTCTTCATTTTGGGCATGTTATTGCTCCTTCTAAGATGTCCCAGGGGCGTCAGCGATTCCTCGCTGCACTTGTTCAGCCTCTGGAGACTAATAAGCCCGCCGACGACCAGATCGGCGGGCTGAAACTGCAAAGCGCTTTAGCGCTTTTTCGGTGCAAGCACCATGATCATCTGCCGGCCTTCCAGCTTGGGCATGTTCTCCACCACGGCCACATCCGACAACTCGTCGCGAATGCGCTCCAGCAGCCGCATGCCGATGTCCTGGTGCGTGATCTCGCGACCACGGTAGCGCAGGGTCACCTTGCCTTTGTCACCGTCTTCGGCGATGAAGCGACGCAGATTGCGCATCTTGATCTGGTAATCGCCTTCGTCCGTACCCGGGCGGAACTTGACTTCCTTGATCTCGATGACCTTTTGCTTGGACTTCGCCTCGGCCGCCCGCTTCTGCTCGATGTACTTGAACTTGCCGTAGTCCATCAGGCGGCACACCGGGGGTGTCGCCGTCGCGGAAATTTCGACCAGATCCACATCCAGCTCGCCCGCCATGCGCAGGGCTTCCATGATGCTCACGATACCCAGGGGCTCGTTCTCGGGGCCGTTCAGGCGGACTTCGGGAGCCAGGATTTCACGGTTCAGCCGATGCTTACGCTCGGGAATCGCACGACGATCAGCAAAAGTAGCGATGGTGCATACCTTTCAACAGGCCTCCAAGGCATAGAGGCCCAAACACAAGCAAAAGCGCGCCCAGAGCTAGACCTTCTGCGTGATATCACCCGAAAGCTTCTCCAGGAAGCTCTCCAGGGGCATCACACCCAGGTCTTGGTTGCCACGGGCGCGCACCGCAACGGCTCCATTTGCCTTTTCCTTGTCGCCAACGACGAGGATGAACGGAACCTTCTGCAAAGAATGCTCGCGGATTTTATACGTGATTTTCTCGTTCCGCAAATCGGCCTTGACCCTAACTCCTTGTTTTTGCAGTGATTTCACGATTTCGGCGACGTAATCAGCCTGCGCATCGGTGATATTGGCCACCACCACCTGCTCCGGCGCCAGCCAGGCCGGCAAGGCGCCGGCATGCTGCTCGATCAGGATGCCAATGAAGCGCTCCAGGCTGCCGACGATGGCCCGGTGCAGCATCACCGGCTCGCGACGCTCGCCGTGCTCGTCCACGTATTCGGCGCCCAGACGGCCCGGCATCGAGAAGTCCACCTGCATCGTGCCGCACTGCCACTGGCGGCCCAGCGCATCCTTCAACGTGTACTCGATCTTCGGGCCGTAGAAGGCGCCGTCGCCCGGGGCGATGACAAACTCGACGCCGGAAGCGCGCAGCGATTCCATCAATGCGAACTCGGCCTTGTCCCAGACCTCGTCCGAGCCGATGCGAGCCTCGGGTCGCGTCGCCACCTTGTAGATGATGTCGGTGAAGCCGAAGTCCTTGTAGACCTTCTGCAGCAGCACCGTGTAGTTGACGCACTCCTGCAGGATCTGGTCCTCGGTGCAGAAGATATGGCCGTCGTCCTGCGTGAAACCGCGCACGCGCATGATGCCGTGCAGGCCACCGGTCGGTTCGTTGCGGTGGCACTGGCCGAACTCGCCGAAGCGAAGTGGCAGATCGCGGTAGCTCTTGATGCCGTGCTTGAAGATCAGGATGTGGCCGGGGCAGTTCATCGGCTTGAGCGCGTAGTCGCGCTTCTCCGACTCGGTCGTGAACATATTGTCGCGGTACTTGTCCCAGTGGCCCGTGGCCTCCCACAGCGTCTTGTCTAGCAGCTGCGGGCCTTTGACCTCCTGGTAGCCGTTGTCACGATAGACGCGGCGCATGTACTGCTCGACTTCTTGCCAGACCGTCCAGCCCTTGGGGTGCCAGAACACCACACCCGGCGCATGCTCGTCGATGTGGAACAGGTCGAGTTCCTTGCCGAGCTTGCGGTGGTCGCGCTTCTCGGCCTCCTCCAGCATCAGCAGGTACTTCTGCAGATCATCCTTGCTGGCCCAGGCCGTGCCGTAGATGCGCTGCAGCATCTCGTTGCGATGATCGCCGCGCCAGTAGGCGCCGGCCACCTTCATCAGCTTGAAGTGCTTGAGCTTGCCGGTCGACGGCACATGCGGGCCGCGGCACAGATCCTCGAACGCGCCTTCGCGGTACAGCGACACATCCTCACCGGCCGGGATGCTGGAGATGATCTCGGCCTTGTAGTCCTCGCCGATGCCCTTGAAATAGGCCACGGCCTCGTCGCGCGGCAGCACGCGGCGCTGGACCTTCTCGTCCTTCTTGGCCAGCTCGCTCATCTTGGCCTCGATGGCGACCAGATCCTCGGGCGTGAACGGGCGCTTGTAGGAGAAGTCGTAGAAGAAACCGTTCTCGATCACCGGGCCTATCGTGACCTGGGCCTCGGGGAACAGCTCCTTGACCGCATAGGCCAGCAGGTGGGCGGTCGAGTGGCGGATCACCTCCAGGCCGTCGGCATCCTTGTCGGTGATGATGGCCAGCTGGGCATCGGCTTCGATCAGGAAGCTGGTGTCGACCACCTTGCCGTCCACCTTGCCGGCCAGCGCCGCCTTGGCCAGGCCGGCGCCGATCGAGGCCGCCACATCAAAGACGGTGACGGCTTGCGGGAACTCACGCTTGGAGCCGTCGGGAAGTTGGATAGAGATCATTGGAATGCTCCGAATGCAAAAACAAAAAAGCGCGGCCTGCTGCCGCGCTTTTGAGGGAGAGATGGAAAGACGTGACGAGCCGCGGCCGACTATTTACCTTGAGAGGTGGTCGTAGTTCGCGGTGTCATAACCATGATGCCTTTCTCGCCCTTGTTGTCTGAGGATGGCCGATTGTAATCAAAGCGGCAGCGCCAGGATCTCGGGCTTTGCACAGGCGGCGGCAAATTCGTCGCGCAGACGCTGGCTCTCGGCCACGGCCCGCCGCCAGACCTTGGCGCGGCCGGCCACATCGTCGCCGTAGTGCTTGAAGTCATCGCGGTCCGGCAGCTTGGCGCGCGGCAGGCCGGCGACCCAGGCCGGGTTCGGCGCCAGCAGCACGACATTGTCGAGAAAGGCGCTGGCGCCATGACGGCGTTTGAGTCCCTTGTCCAGCCAGCCCGGCACCACCTGACGCTGAAAATGCGGATACAGCACCAGGCCATCGCCGACCATGGCCGCATAGTTCAGATGCAGGTGGTAGTCGGTGATGCCGCCGTCCCAGTACGCGCCGGGCGGCCCACCGGGGATGTCCTGCACCGCCTGCAGCCAGAACGGGATCGAGCAGCTGGCGAGGATGGCCTGCAGCAGATTGCGCTCGCCAAGCAGAGCCTGATGGCTGCGGAAATCATGCAGCGGCATCGGCAGCGGCGCACGCGGGTCGGAAAACACCACCCGGTCCAGCCAGCCGCCCATCGCGCGGCGCGCCAGCAAGTTCGCGGCAAAAGCGCCGGCATAGCCCAGCGGCGTGCGCAGCCGGCCCTCGCGGCCCAGGATATGGCGGCCGCGCGAGGTGAAGACATGCAGGCGGTAGCGTGGGTGACTCAAGACCTGGCCCTCACGCCCGCCGAAGCAGTCCTTGAGCGTCGCGGCAAAACCGCGGCTGACGCTGGCAGCACTCGGTCGCTGGCCCGGCAGGCTGTCGTAGCGCTGCTGCACATAAGCCTCGGTCAGGCGATCAAACTCGGTCTGCGGCTCCCCGAGGCAGGCCGTCGCCATGCGCCAGGCGCCGATCGAGGCGCCCAGCAGATGCACCGGTTGAGCACTCTGGCCCAACCAGGGGCCGAAGATGTACTGGTCCAGCGGCCCGAGGATCAGGCCCTTGGGACCGCCGGCGGCGGCCGGGATCACCTGCACATCGCCGGGCCGCAAACCGCGCTCGGCCAGCCTGGCGCGGGCGCGCGGTCCGGCGTGGATGTGCAGGGCTTGCATGACGGGCTTTGTGGTCAGAACTTCATTTCGAGATTGGCGCCAAACCAGGTGCGCGCGAAGCGCTTGTTATAGGTCTGCTGACCGTCTTCGAAATAGACATGGGTGACCGGGTCCAGCGGAGACACATTATTGGCCGACAGGCGCAGCGAGAGCTGGGGACTGAACACATACTGCGCAAAGATGTCGACGGTGCGGGAGCGCGACACCTCCTGCAGCTGGGTCTCGGTCTGCTGCGTGCCATAGCCCGGCATATAGACGAGGCCGGCGCCCACGGTCAGCGGCAGCGACTTCAGCCGGTAGTCGAAGCCCAGATTGACCGCATAGGGGTGCTGCGAATCCAGCCGGTTGTCCGGTCCCGGCAGATCATCGACCTTGGAGCGGTAAAAGCTCAGCGAACCACGCAGATTGAGGTTCAGCGAAGGGTCGAATACGCTCGGCAGCAGTTCGCCGGCGCGGCCCTTCAGCTCCAGCTCGAGGCCACCGGTCTTAGCCCGGCTCAGGTTGATCGGGCGCGAGACATAGCGCTGCTCTGCGGACCAGCTGACATCTTCCAGGGCCACCGAATTGCGGATCAGGTCCTTGATCTGGCGGTAGAACAGGCTGGCGCTGAAGAGCCCGCCACCGGTGAAATATTTCTCGTAGGCGATGTCCAGGCCGGTTGCCAACTCGGGTCTCAGGTAGGGGTTGCCGATGCGGTCCGGGGCGGTCTGCGGATTGGGTTTGCCGACCGGGTAGGTCGTGTTGACCGTGGGCCGAGCCATCAACGCCTGCAGCTCGGGCGCCTTGTAGCTGCGCGTCAGGCTGGCGCGGATCATGTCGCGACCCTTAGGATCAAGCTTGTAGTTCAAGTGCCAGAGCGGGGTCAGCACATCGCTCTTGTTGCGCAGATCGCTGCTGATGCCGTCCTGGCTGAGCTGGCTGGTGGTGACGATGCGCTCGCTGCGCAGGCCAAAGTAGGTCGACCACTGTGGGTTGATCTCCCACTCGTCCTGCACGAAGAAGGCCTGGCGCTTGACCTCGGCCTCGAAGGGCAGGCCCTCGAAGCCGGGCAGCAGGTCGAAGCCGTTCTGCGTGACGCTGCGCACCTCGGTGCGGCGGCGGAACTCCAGGTCCCAGCCCACGGTCAGGCCATGGGCGTCGCCCAGGCTCTGCGAATACTTGCCGCTTTGCGTCAGGCTGCGGTCCTTGGTCTCGCCGTCGGTGTGGCGCGAGATTGTCTGCACCTCGTCCTTGTTCAGCCCGTCGACATCGGTGGTGTAGCGCGCCCGCGAGGTCTGGCCGCCAGCCTTCAGCTCCAGGCGCTGCCCGTCCTCGAAGCGCTTGACCCAGGTCACATTGCTGCGCAGCATCTGCCAGGAGCCGGTGTTCAGATAGCTATCGTCGACGCTGGGTGGCGCCTTGCCTTCCAGCACCTCGGTGACGGTGCGGCCCTGGTTGTTCCACTCGTTGCGCTGCATGAAGCTCTGCCAGGCCAGCGTCTCGTCGTCACCCAGCTTCCAGTTCAGGCGCGGGCCGAAGTTGAAGCCGTGGCCCCAGCCGGTCTCGGCGCTTTGCGAGCGGACATGCAGGCGCTGCTTGTTCTCGTCCAGCGTGTCACGCTCGCCCTCGCTGGCATTGCGGACGCGCCACTGGAAGCCCGAAAGCGGCAGCACGACGGACAGATCGCCGAAGCGCTCGCCATAGGTGGCGGTGAACGAAGGCCGGGGCTTGTCGTAGTTGTAGCCCATGCCCAGACGCAGATCGCGTTGGGTCTGGCGCGGCGCGTCCTTCAGGATGATGTTGATCGTGCCGGCGATGGCCTGGGCGCTCTGGTCGGCGGTCGGCCCCTTGCTGACCTCGATGCGCTCGACCTGGGCGGGGTTCAGGTTGTCCATCGAAAAGCCGGGCGGGGCCGGCTCGCCGTTGATCAGGATCTGGGTGTAGCCCGCACCCAGGCCGCGCATGCGCGGCGCCCCACCCTGCACATTGACGCCAGGCAAGCGTTTCAGCACATCGGAGAGGTTGCTATCGCCGTACTTGTCCAGTTCCTCGCGCCCGTAGATCTGCTTGGCCACCGACGCGCGGCGGCGCAGATCGGTGTCACTCTGCGGGCGCGACTGGATCTCGACCCGGTCCAGCCGGTTGGTCTCGGCAGGCGCCGCACGCGGCGGCCCGTTCTCCGGCATGCCCTCCTGCGCCTGCGCCAGCGGCACGCCGAGACAAAGCGCAAGGCTGGCAAGACCCGGCACGCGGGCATGACGAAGAGAGTGCATCGATCGGTCCTGTCAGTGGGTTCAGCGCTTGGTCTGCAGCTTGGCAAAGGCTGCGGCCATCGCATTGCCGCCACTGGGCGCCGCAGCGGGTGCGCGGCCAGGGGCCGGGCGCTCATGGCGTGCGGCCGGGCGGTAGCTGTTGTCGGCCTTGGCGGCGCCGCGGGGGGCCGGCGCGGCATCGAGCTTCATCGTCAGCGAGATGCGCTTGCGGGCCAGGTCGACCTCCAGCACCCTCACCTTGACGATGTCGCCGGTCTTGACGACCTCGCGCGCATCGCTGACGAACTTGTTGGCCAGTTGGCTGACATGGACCAGGCCGTCCTGGTGCACGCCCAGATCGATGAAGGCGCCGAACTGCGCGACATTGGACACCGTGCCCTCCAGCACCATGCCCTCGGTCAGATCCTTGATGTCCTCGACGCCGTCATTGAAGCGCGCCACCTTGAAGTCCGGACGCGGGTCGCGACCCGGTTTCTCCAGCTCGGTCAGGATGTCCTTGACCGTGATCGCACCGAACTTGTCGTCGGCAAAGGCCTCCGGCTTCAGCGCGCGGATCACATCACTCTTGCCCATGATGTCGGCCACCGGGCGCTGCACCGCCGCCATGATCTTCTGCACCACCGGGTAGGTTTCGGGGTGGACGCCGGTCAGGTCCAGCGGGTTCTCGCCATCGCGGATGCGCAAGAAGCCGGCCGACTGCTCGAAGGTCTTGGGGCCCAGGCCCGTGACGGCCAGCAGCTGCTGGCGATCTTTGAAGGCTCCGTTGGCATCGCGCCAGCGCACGATGGACGCGGCCACGGTGCCCGACAGGCCCGAGACCCGCGCCAGCAGCGGTGCCGAAGCGGTGTTCAGATCCACACCCACCGAGTTCACGCAGTCCTCGACGACGGCGTCCAGGGTCTTGGCCAGCTCGCTCTGGTTGACATCGTGCTGGTACTGGCCGACGCCTATGCTCTTCGGATCGATCTTGACCAACTCGGCCAGCGGATCCTGCAGGCGGCGCGCGATCGACACGGCGCCGCGCAGCGACACATCCAGGTCCAGCAGCTCCTTGGAGGCGAACTCGGAGGCCGAGTAGACCGAGGCGCCAGCCTCGCTGACGACCACCTTCTCGATGATGGTGCCGGGCGCAAGCTGCTGGATGCGCTTGATCAGGTCGGCGGCCAGTTTGTCGGTCTCGCGGCTGGCCGTGCCGTTGCCGATCGCGATCAGATTGACGCCGTGCGTGGCCACCAGGCGACCCAGCGTGTGCAGCGAGCCCTCCCAGTCCTTGCGTGGCTCGTGCGGGTAGACGGTATGTGTGTCCAGCACGCGGCCGGTGTCCGACACCACGGCCACCTTGACGCCGGTGCGTATGCCCGGGTCCAGCCCCATCACGACGCGCTTGCCGGCTGGTGCGGCCAAGAGCAGATCGCGCAGGTTCTCGGCGAACACCTTGATCGCCACCTTCTCGGCCTCCTCGCGCAGGCGCGAGAACAGATCGCGTTCCAGACTCATGCTGAGCTTGACCTTCCAGGTCCAGGCCACGGTCTTGCGGATCAGGGTGTCGCCGGCCCGGCCGGCGGGGCTCCAGCCCAGGTGGCGGGCGATGCGACCCTCGGCCAAGCCGGGCTGGCCGGCCACGATCTCCTCGTCCAGCACCAACTTGGCATCGAGAAACTCCTGCGTGCGGCCGCGAAACACCGCCAGCGCGCGGTGCGAGGGCACGGTACGGATGGGCTCGGCGTAGTCGAAATAGTCGCGGAACTTGGAGATGTCCGGGTTGTTCTCGTCCTTGCCGTCCATCAGCTTGGACTTGAACAGGCCCTCGGCCCACAACCATTCGCGCAGCTTGCCGATCAGCAAGGCGTCTTCGGCCCAGCGCTCGCTGAGCAGGTCGCGCACGCCGTCCAGCACGGCGAAAGCATCGGCAAAGCCCAGTTCCGCGTTGACGAAGGCCGACGCCTCGGTCTGCGGATCCAGCGTCGGGTCGGCAAACAGCTTGTCGGCCAGCGGCTCCAGGCCGGCCTCGCGGGCGATCATGCCCTTGGTGCGGCGCTTTTGCTTATAGGGCAGGTAGAGGTCTTCGAGCTCCTGCTTGGTCGGCACGGCCAGGATGGAGGCCTGCAGCTCCGGCGTCAGCTTGCCCTGCTCCGCGATGCTCTTGAGCACGGCGGCGCGGCGGTCCTCCAGCTCGCGCAGATAGCCCAGGCGCGACTCCAGCTCGCGCAGCTGGATGTCGTCCAGGCCGTCGGTGACTTCCTTGCGGTAGCGGGCGATAAAGGGCACGGTGGCGCCGCCATCGAGCAGCTCCACCGCCGCGTTGATCTGGGCCGGGCGAACCTTCAGTTCGGCGGCAATTTGAAGCAGGATCTTGTCCAAAACAGCGAAAGCCAAGGCTAAATCTTGAAGCGCGCGAGTGTGCCACAGGGGTGGGGCGGGGTCGGCACCCAGGGCTCAGGCGGCCAGCCAGCGCCGCTGGCCGGCGATGCGGCGCAGATCGCTGAAGCGGGTCTCGCCCCGCTCGCGCAAGGCCGGCCACAGCCGCAGCAGCAACTCGGCCGTGGCCAGGGTGTCGGCGGCCGCCTGATGGCGCTGTGCGCAGCGAATGCCGAAGTGCGCCATCCACTCGTCCAGCGAGCGCCGCCGCCCCTGGGCATGCAACACGGCGGCCACCGGCTCCAGGTCCAGCCAGCGGTTGGGCAGGCGGCGGCCCAGCAGCCGGCCCATCTCGCGCTGGATCATGCCCTCGTCAAACGCCGCATGGAAGGCCAGCAGCGGCGCCGCGCCGACCCACTGCTCGAAGGCCCGCAGCGCCGTCGCCGGCTCGACGCCGCCGCGCTGGGCCGCCAGGCCGATGCCGTGCAGCAGGATATTGGCCTTGTAGTCGGCCGGCACGGGCCGGGCCTCGTCCTGGCGCAGCAGGATCTCGAAACTATCTCCCAGCAGGATGCGGGGCTCGGGCCTGAGCTCCACCGCGATGGCCGCGATCGCCAGCAGTCGGTCGCGTTCCAGGTCCAGCCCGGTGGTCTCGACATCGAGCACCACCCAGCGCTGCTGTGCATCGACGCTGCCGCGGCCTGTCAGGCGCTGCCACCAGCCGCTCATCGCAGATAGTCCAGTTCCAGGCGCTGCTGCAGGCGACGCGCCACCTTGTAGCTCTCCTTGAGCACACGCCGGTCGATGTCATTGAGTTCGTCCAGCGCGATCCAGTTGGGATGAGTGGTATTGCCCTCCATCTGCACCCGCAGCCTGAGCATCTGCAGGAACTCGAAGGCGCCGACCCAGCCCTCGCGCTCGTGCGCGGGCGCCTGCAGCACCCGTCCCAGGGCCTCGAAACGGGCCCGGGTGCCGGTCTCGGCCACGCCATGGGCCAGCGCGTAGAGCCGGGCCACATCGACAAACAGGGCCGTGCCGCCGAGCTTCAGGTCCACACCCTCGCGGCCGCCGATCTGCTGGGCCTCGACGGCACCCAGCCAGTTCAGCGGGGTACGGTTGCGCAGCGCGTTCTCGGCCATCTGCCGCATGAAGCGCGGCAGCCGCGCCGCATGGTCGCTGACCAGGGCGCGCAGCGGCCGCGCCAGCCTGGCCTCCCCCCAGATCGGCCGAAAGTCGAAATAGATGTTGGCCTTCAGCAAATCCTCCGGCGCGCCGTGTTCCATCCAGGCGCTGAAGGCTTCCAGCCACTCCTGCGGGCTCAGGCAGCAGGCCGGATTGCTGGCCATGACCTGGCCCTTGCACAGCGGGTAGCCGCAGGCATCGAGAGCCTCGTTGGCCGCCCGCGCAAACGCCAGCCAGCGCGGCCGGTCAGCGGCAGGGTCGCTGCTCTCGAATATCAGGCCGTTGTCCTGGTCGGTGGCAATGGTCTGCTCGCCGCGCCCCTCGGAGCCAAAAGCCAGCCAGCAGGCCCGGCCCATGTCCAGCCCATGGGCTTCGGCCAGCAGCTGCAGCAGGCGCTGGGTCAGCACATCATTGAGATGGGAGATCAGCTCGGTCAGCTGCCGCGCGGCCACGCCCTGGCCGAGCAGATTGCGGGCGAAGCGGCGGATGTCCTGGGCCACCACGCGCAGCGTGTCCACATCCTGGGCATTGCGTATCGCCGTGCTGACCTGCTTGAGCGACAGGCGCTGCATCGCGAACAAATCGCGCTCCGAGACGATGCCCACGACCGCCCCTCCCTCGCCGAGCACCGGCACATGGCGCAGGCCGTGGCGCGACATCAGCAGCGCCGCGTCCTGGGCCGTGTCATCGCCGCGCAGGCACAGCACCGGCGTACTCATGACTTCCGAAATCGGCCGGCTCAGCGGCAACTGCGGCAGGGTGATGCGCGCCAGCACATCGTGGCGGGTCAGGATGCCCAGCGGCGCGCCGGCGGCGTCCAGCACCAGCACCGAGCCGATGTGTTGCTGGTGCATCAGCAAGAGGGCCTGCGCCAGCGGGGTCTCGGGCGCGACGCCGGTCGGTGATTTGCGGGCCAGCTGGGCCAGCGGCGTCTCCATCGACTGCTCGGACAGAGTCTGCGAGGAGTAGGCCACCTGCAGCGCACGGCGCGATAGCGCCAGAAACTGCGCGACGCGGCGGTTCAGGAAATCGGCAAAAGGCGCGCTCACCCGGGCCAGTCCATGCACTTCGGCCGCCGGCAGCAGCAGGCAGAAGGTATCGCCCTGCGAGGTGTAGGTGGCGGTGACGGCGCGCGCGCCCATCAGCGCGCCGACCGGGAAGAAATCGCCCGGTTCGAAATGAAAGCCGCCGGTGGCCTCGGCGATGCCGCGCTGGGCCGTCACCGCCCCCTGGCGAACGAACAGCAGATGCTCGACCGGCCCCTGCTCGGGTGACAGCAACAGCTCGCCGGGTCCGTAGTAGGCCTGGCTGGCGGCAGCCAGAAAGCGCTCCACATGGGCGGGCTCCATCTGGGCAAACGGGGCATGCGCGCTCAGTTCGCTGCGCAAGTGACCCAGCAGACTGGCGGACGGCGTGACGTGGGAGGCATCAGTCATGCAGCGATCATTCATGAAAAAAGCCCCGCAGCAAGCTGCGGGGCCGATTCAGATCAAGACTTGATCAAAGAAGCATCAGGCCTTGCCCAGACGCAGGTCGGGGTAGCGCACATGCTCGACCAGTCGCTGCGTGTCCTGGCTCGGTGCCGGCGTCAGCAGGCTGACGATGATGATCACCGCAAAGCCCAGCGGCACGCCGAACAGGCCGGCCGAGATCGGCAGGATCCCCCACCACAGCTCGATCGGCGAGGTCACGCCGAACACGCCGCGCAGCCAGGGCTGGGTCGTCACCATGTAGTAGAAGGTGATGCCCAGACCGGCCGCGATACCCAGCGACGCACCCCATTTGTTGGCGCGTTTCCAGAACACCCCCAGCACCAGGGCCGGGAAGAAGGCAGCGGCCGCGAACGAGAACGCAGCGGAGACCAGGAACAGGATGTCGGCCGGCTTCTGCGCCGCGACATAGGCCGCAGCCAGCGCCACCACCAGCAGCAGCACCTTGGAGATGGTGACGCGGCGGGCGGTCGAGGCGTTCGGGTCGATCATCTTGTAGTAGACATCGTGGCTCAGCGCGTTGGCGATGGTCAGCAGCAGACCGTCGGCGGTGGACAGCGCCGCCGCCAGACCGCCGGCCGCGACCATGCCCGAGATCACATAGGGCAGGCCACCGATCTCCGGCGTGGCCAGCACGATGATGTCGCCGCCGATTCTCATCTCGCCGAGCTGGAAGATGCCGTCCTTGTTGATATCGGCCACCGCCAGCAGGGCCGGGTCGACCTTGGCCCAGTTGTTGATCCAGGCCGGCAACTGATCAAACGGCGTGCCCACCAGCACGGTGAAGACCTCGTACTTGACCAGCACGGCCAGGGCCGGCGCGGTGAAGTAGAGCAGGAAGATGAAGAACAGGCTCCAGGTCACCGACTCGCGCGCCTCCTTGACCGAGGGCGTGGTGTAGTAGCGCATCAGGATGTGCGGCAGCGCGGCCGTCCCCACCATCAGGCAGAACACCAGGGCCAGGAAGTTGCGGCGCGATTCGTCGAAGGTCTTTTTCGCCTTCTCGTCGCCATTCGGATCGCCGGCAAACTGCTGGCCGTGGGTCGGCATGCCGGCCAGCGGCTTGGCGCGCGCCTCGTTGGCGGTCTTGCCGGCCGTCCAGGCCTTCTTGGCGTCGGCCTCGTTGGCCGGCACGGCCGCCAACGCCTTTTGCGCCGCCTCGACCTCGGCCGCCGGGGCATTGGCCGCCTTCAGCGCGGCCAGCTTGCTCTCGGCCGCAGCCTTGTCGGCGGCCATCGCGGCCGGCACATCCTTGAGCTTGGCATCGAACTCGGCCGCGCGGGCCTTGAAGATCTCGATGACCTCCTGCTCCTTCGGATCGGCCTTGATCTTCTTCTCGGCTTCGCTGACCTTCTGCAGCTGGTAGCCGTAGATGGCCTGCGGCACCGGGATATTGGTCTGCTTGACCGACAGCCAGATCACCGGGATCAGGTAGGCAATGATCAGGATGATGTACTGGGCCACCTGGGTCCAGGTGACGGCGCGCATGCCGCCCAGGAAGGAGCAGACCAGGATGCCGGCCAGGCCGACGAAGACCCCGATCTCGAAGGCCAGACCCGAGAGCCGCGCGGTGATCAGGCCCACGCCGTAGATCTGCGCCACCACATAGGTGAAGGAGCACAGGATCGCCGCCGCCACACCCAGGATGCGCGGCAGATTGCCCTCATAGCGCGCGCCCAGGAAGTCGGGAATCGTGAACTGGCCGAACTTGCGCAGATAGGGCGCCAGGAACAGCGCCACCAGGCAGTAGCCGCCGGTCCAGCCCATGATGAAGGCCAGCCCGCCGTAGCCGGTCAGGTAGAGCGTGCCGGCCATGCCGATGAAGGACGCGGCGCTCATCCAGTCGGCGCCGGTGGCCATGCCGTTGTAGATCGCCGGCACCCGCCGGCCGGCCACGTAGTACTCGCTGGCATCCGAGGTGCGGCTCATGAAGCCGATGCCCGCATACAGCAGCACGGTGGCGATCAGGAAGATGAAACCGATGTACTGGCGCGGCAGGCCCATCTGCTCCAGGATCGCCAGCGCGATGATGAAGACGATGAAGCCGCCCGTGTACCAGGTGTAGACCTTGTTGAGCTGCTTTTTGAAAGCAGCGTTGGAATTGGCACTGAAGGTGCCGCCTGCGCTTGAGGGTGTTGAGCCTGCCATGTCATTCGTCCTCGGCAACGCCGTGTTCCTGGTCCAGCCGGTTCATAGTCCGCGCGTAGTACCAGATGATCAGGCAGTAGACGATCAGCGCGCCCTGGGATGCAACCCAGAAGCTGAACGGCCAGCCAAAAAAGGTGAAGTTCAGTTCGCGGGCGTAAAAGCCCACGACGAAGGTCACCACGAACCAGATCGCCAGCAGAACCCCGGTGATGCGCAGGTTCTTTCGCCAGTACTGGTGATGTCTTTCGGATAACTGCATCGCTGTCGTCTCCATCGCGTTGTAAGCAAGGCCGACCCGCCTGGCGGCGGTCCGGGCACCGATGCGTCCCCCTGCGCCAACAGCGCGCAGCCTGCGTGGGAACGCCCGTCAGGCGAGCAGGCCGGTCTCGCGCTCCAGTTGCGCGGCGACCTTGGGCTCGAAGCCCTTGAGGTGGGCGATGATGCGCCGTGCCTCGTCGGGCTCCTGACGGTCCACATGCACCCGGGCCAGCTGATACCAGCCGTAAGGGCTCATGGGTTGCAGTTCGGTGTTGCGCTTGAGGGCAGCGAGCGCCTCCTCGAAGCGTTGCATGCGTATCAGGCACAGGCCCAGGCCATACCAGGCCCGGTCCAGCTTGGTATCCAGCACCACGGCCTGGCGGAAGGCGGCCTCGGCCTCTTCCAGCCGGCTCTCGGCCTCCAGCAGATAGGCGAGGTTGAACCAGTCGCCGGCGCTGCGCTGCGGCGCCAGCGCCACCAGGGCCTGCAGATCGGCAATCGCCTCGCCGCGCGCGCCGCGCTGCGAGCGCAGATGGGCACGGCTGGCCAGGGCATAGCTGTCCTGCGGCCAACGCCGCAGCATCTCGTCGAAGATCCGCTCGGCCTGCTCACGGCGACCGAACACCAGGGCGGTGATGGCGCGCAGCTTCAGCAGGCGATAGGGCCAGGTCTTGCCGGATTGCTGGGTGTTCACTGACATTGCGCCACTCCGATCTGCAGGCAGAGATTGATCTTGACCACCGTCACCACCAGCCACAGGCTCAGCATCAGCAGGAAGGCGGCCAGCGGGATGTGGCGGTCCAGCACGACGCGCGGGCTGATCGCTCGGGTCAGCTTCACAAAGGGCTGGGTCAGCACCTGCAGCAAGCGGTAGAAGAAATTGCCTTCGCGCTTCTGGCCGGCCAGCAGGCCTAGCAGCCATTGACCGGCCATCGCCAGTAAGGCGATCTCGGCGATCAGCTTTAAGGATGATGTCAGCAAAAGCATGGTGGGTCTCGCGGGCGCTGACCGCACTGTGCGACCGCAGCGCTTACAGATTTCTGACAAACACGCCCCACCCTGGGGCAGCCCCACTATCGATAACCCTCAAAGCGGTGGCGGCGGCCTCGGCATACCGGGAAATCCCGTGCGGTCGGCCATGTAAAAATAGCGCGCTTGCGAGCGCTCCCGCGCCGGCAACCCAACCACGGAATCCCATGGACATCGAACGCATCAACACCATCGGCGCCAGCCTGGCCGACCTGACAGCGCGTACTGACGCGCTAAGGGGGTATCTTTGACTACGACCGCAAAGCACTGCGGCTGAACGAGGTCAACGCCGCGCTGGAGAACCCCAGCGTCTGGAACGAGCCCAAGCGCGCCCAGGAACTGGGCAAGGAAAAGCGCACGCTGGAAAACGTGGTCCAGACCATCGACCACCTCACGAGCAATCTGGCCGACAACCTCGAGCTCTACGAGATGAGCAAGGCCGAGGACGATTTCGCCGGCCTCGAAGGCATAGCGGCCGATGCGGCCAAGCTGGCCGAAATCGTCGAGCAGCTGGAATTCCGCCGCATGTTCAACAACCCGGCCGATCCGCTGAACTGCTTCATCGACATCCAGGCCGGCGCCGGTGGCACCGAGGCCTGCGACTGGGCCGGCATGCTCTTGCGCCAGTACCTGAAGTACGCCGAGCGCAAGGGCTTCAAGACGACACTGGAAGACCAGACCGACGGCGACGTGGCCGGCATCAAGAGCGCCACGATCAAGGTCGAGGGCGAGTACGCCTTCGGCCTGCTGCGCACCGAGACCGGTGTGCACCGCCTGGTGCGCAAGAGCCCCTTCGACAGCTCGGGCGGCCGCCACACCAGCTTTGCCTCGCTGTTCGTCTACCCCGAGGTCGATGACTCGATCGAGATCGACATCAACCCGGCCGATGTGCGCACCGACACCTTCCGTGCCTCCGGCGCCGGCGGCCAGCACATCAACAAGACCGACTCGGCGGTGCGCCTGACCCACATCCCGACCGGCATCGTCGTGCAGTGTCAGGACGGTCGCAGCCAGCACAGCAACCGCGATGTCGCCTGGAAGCGCCTGCGCTCGCGCCTGTACGACCATGAGATGCGCAAGCGCATGGAAGAGCAGCAAAAGCTCGAGGACACCAAGACCGATGTGGGCTGGGGCCACCAGATCCGCAGCTATGTGCTGGACCAGAGCCGCATCAAGGATCTGCGCACCAACTACGAGACCTCGGCCACGCAGAAAGTGCTGGACGGCGATCTCGACCAGTTCATCTCCGAGAGCCTGAAGCAAGGCGTCTGAGAGCGACGAGACACCCGGCGCCGCGCGCCGGGCCACACAACAACATTGAGAACAAGCACCATGCGTGAAGGCTCTGCCACCTTGATCCGCCGCGAAGACTATCTGGCGCCGACCTTCTGGATCCGCACGGTCGATCTGACCTTCGACCTCGATCCGGCCAAGACCCTGGTCACCAGCAAGATGCAGCTGGAGCGCAACCACGCCGTGCCGCACGGCCCGCTGCGCCTGCACGGCGAGGAGCTGAACCTGCTGCGCGTGCTGATCAATGGCGAGAGCGTGTCCTTCCGTCAGGAAGGCGGCGAGCTGATCATCGACAACGTGCCCGACGCCGACTTCGCGCTGGAGATCCGCAACAGCTGCGCGCCGGACAAGAACACCACGCTCAGCGGCCTCTACACCTCGGGCGGTGGCTTCTTCACGCAGTGCGAGGCCGAGGGCTTCCGCCGCATCAGTTATTTCCTGGACCGCCCCGATGTGATGGCGGTCTACACGGTGCTGCTGCGCGCCGACAAGGCCAAGTACCCGGTGCTGCTGTCCAACGGCAATCTGCTGGAGGCCGGTGATCTCGCCGGTGGCAAGCACTTCGCCAAATGGCATGACCCCTTCCCCAAGCCTTCCTATCTGTTCGCGCTGGTGGCGGGCGATCTGGTGGCGCGCGAACAGCGCGTGCGCACCCGCGCCGGCAAGGACCATCTGCTGCAGGTCTATGTGCGCCGCGGCGATCTGGAGAAGACCGAGCATGCGATGAACTCGCTGATCGCGTCCATGGTCTGGGACGAGGCGCGCTTCAAGCTGCCGCTGGACCTGGAGCGCTTCATGGTGGTCGGCGTGTCCGACTTCAATATGGGCGCGATGGAGAACAAGGGCCTGAACATCTTCAACACCAGCGCCCTGCTGGCCTCTCCGGCCACGGCCACCGATGCCGACTTCGGCCGCATCGAGTCCATCGTCGCCCACGAGTACTTCCACAACTGGACCGGCAACCGCGTCACCTGCCGCGACTGGTTCCAGCTCTCGCTGAAGGAAGGCCTGACCGTGTTCCGCGATCAGGAGTTCTCGATGGACATGGCCGCCACGCCCAGCGCGCGGGCGGTCTGCCGCATCCAGGATGTGCGCGGCCTGCGCGCGATGCAGTTCCCGGAAGACTCCGGCGCAATGGCGCACCCGGTGCGTCCCGACAGCTATGTGGAGATCAATAATTTCTACACCGCGACGGTCTACGAGAAGGGCTCGGAGGTCGTGCGCATGTACCAGACCCTGGTCGGCCGGGCCGGCTTCGAGAAGGGCATGAGCCTGTACTTCGAGCGCCATGACGGCCAGGCCGTGACCTGCGACGACTTCGCGCAAGCCATCGCCGATGCCAACCCGGGCTCGGCGCTGAGCACCCGGCTGGACGCGTTCAAGCGCTGGTACAGCCAGGCCGGCACGCCGCGCGTGCAAGCCCGCGGCAGCTACGACGCTGCGGCGCGAACTTACACGCTGACGCTGACCCAGAGCAACAAGGGCCAGCCCCCGCAGGTGATCCCGGTCGTCACCGGCCTGCTCGGCCGTGACGGTACCGCCCTGGCCGAGCAGCTGCTGGTGCTGGATGAGGCCGAGCAGCGTTTCACCTTCCAGGACATCGCCGTCGAGCCGGTGCCCTCTTTGCTGCGTGGCTTCTCGGCCCCGGTGCTGCTGGACGACGGTCTGAGCGACGCCGAACTGCTGGTGCTGCTGACCCATGACGCCGATGCCTTCAACCGCTGGGAGGCCGGCCAGCGCCTGGCGTTGAACCGCATCCTTGGCGCGGTGCGCAGCGGCCAGCCCTTGCAGCTGGACACGGCCTTCATCGCCGCGATGCGCGCGGTGCTGAACCACGCCGAGCTCGACGCCGCCTTCAAGGAGCTGGCCCTGACCCTGCCGGGCGAGGCCTATATCGCCGAGCAGCTGGAGGTGGTCGACCCGCAGGCCATCCATGCCGCCGTCGAGGCCGCACAGATCCAGCTCGCCGCCGCGCTGCGCGAGGACTGGGTCGCGGCCTTTGAGGCCAACCAGATCAAGGGCGGCTACACGCCCGACCCGGTGTCCTCGGGCAAGCGTGCGCTGGCCAATCTGGCGCTGGCCATGCTGGTGCTGGATGCGAAAGCGCAGAGCCGACCCGATGCCGGCGTCTGGCTGGGCCGCGCCTACCAGCGCTTCAAGGACGCCGGCAATATGACCGACCGCCTGGGCGCGCTGGCCGCCCTGGTCAACGGGCATGCCGAGCTGGCCGAACCGGCGCTGGCCAAGTTCCACGCGCTGTTCAAGGACGATGCGCTGGTGATCGACAAATGGTTTGCGCTCCAGGCCCGCGCCGCCGAGCACGGCGGCCGTACCTTCGCCAAGGTGCGCCAGCTGCTGCAGCACCCCGACTTCAGCCTGAAGAACCCCAACCGCGCACGCAGCCTGATCTTCTCGCTGTGCCTGTTCAACCCGGCGGCCTTCCACCGGGCCGACGCGGCCGGCTATGTGTTCTGGGCCGAGCAGGTGCTGGCGCTCGATGCGATCAACCCGCAGGTCGCCAGCCGCCTGGCGCGCGGCATGGACCGCTGGACCGCGCTGGCCGAGCCCTACCGCAGCGCTGCCCGCGAGGCGATCGCCCGCGTCGCGGCCAAACCCGATCTGTCCAACGATGTGCGCGAGATCGTCGAGCGCGCACTGGCCTCCGGTTCCTGAAGACTCGCAAAGGATTGACCCCATGACCCGTCGCATCAGCCTGACCCAGTACCTGATCGAACAACAGCGCCAGCACGGCCACATCCCGCAGGAGCTGCGCCTGCTGATCGAGGTGGTGGCGCGCGCCTGCAAGCGCATCGCCATCAGCGTCAACAAGGGCGCGCTCGGCGATGTGCTGGGCACGGCCGGCTCGGAAAACGTGCAGGGCGAGGTGCAGAAGAAGCTCGACATCATCGCCAACGAGGTGCTGATCGAGGCCAATGAATGGGGCGGCCATCTGGCGGCCATGGCCAGCGAGGAGATGGAGGGCATCTACGTGGTGCCCAACCGCTTCCCGCAGGGCGAGTACCTCTTGATGTTCGACCCGCTGGACGGCTCGTCCAATATCGACGTCAATGTCTCGATCGGCACGATCTTCTCGGTGCTGACCAAGCCCGAGGGCGCCAAGGGCGTCAGCGAGGAAGACTTCCTGCAGCCCGGCACGGCCCAGGTCGCCGCCGGCTACTGCGTCTACGGCCCGCAGACCACGCTGGTGCTGACGGTGGGCGATGGCGTCGCGATGTTCACGCTGGACCGCGAGCAGGGCTCCTGGGTGCTGACCGCCGACGACATCAAGATCCCCGAAGACACCAAGGAGTTCGCGATCAATATGTCGAATATGCGCCACTGGGATGCCCCGGTGACCCGCTATATCGACGAATGCCTGGCCGGCACCACCGGCCCGCGCGCCAAGGACTTCAATATGCGCTGGATCGCCTCGATGGTGGCCGATGTGCATCGCATCCTGACCCGCGGCGGCGTCTTCCTCTACCCCTGGGACAAGCGCGAGCCGGGCAAGGCCGGCAAGCTGCGCCTGATGTACGAGGCCAATC
This sequence comes from Paucibacter sp. M5-1, assembly GCF_027498415.2. NCBI lineage: Bacteria > Pseudomonadati > Pseudomonadota > Betaproteobacteria > Burkholderiales > Sphaerotilaceae > Roseateles > Paucibacter sp. M5-1. The sequence continues at coordinate 5,322,804 of NZ_JAPZLM020000001.1, read as the reverse complement.
CGATGGCCTTTCTGGTCGAGCAGGCCGGCGGCGCGGCCACCAATGCGCGCCAGCGCATCATGGAGCTGCAGCCGGGCAAGCTGCATGAGCGGGTGGCCGTGGTGTTGGGCTCGAAGAACGAAGTCGAGCGCATCACCGCCTACCATCTTGATTCGACAAAATAGTTCCTGCTAGAATAGCGGGCTTGATAGCCGGTGTAGCTCAGTCGGTAGAGCAGCTCATTCGTAATGAGAAGGTCGGGTGTTCGATTCATCTCTCCGGCACCAAAAAAACGTAAGAAGCCACTCCCGAGAGGGGGTGGCTTTTTTGTTTATGGAGTTCTGATCTTGTCTCAAGCCTTGGCCGCCTGGCTGATTGCGCCGCAACACCGCCGTGCCTGGCAGCTCCTGCTGGCCGTGCTGCTGCTGGTGATCAGCTATCTGGCCTTGTCCTCCGCCCCGCCACCGACGCTGGACAGCGGCTGGGACAAGCTCAACCACCTGCTGGCCTTCGGCGCGCTGGGCTTTTGCGCCTTTGTGGGCGCCAGCACCATGCGCTCCCGCTGGCTGTGGGGCCCGCTGGCGCTGCTGGGCTATGGCGTGCTGATCGAGTTGCTGCAATCGCAGCTGCCGCCGCGCTCGGCCGATTGGCGCGATGTGCTGGCGGATGCGCTGGGCATCGCGCTGGGGCTGGCCCTGGCCGCACTGGCGCAAGCCCTGGCGCGGCGCGGCTGAACCCGGCCGACGCCTACTCGATGCGCGGCCCGCCGCGCGCGCGCTGCGCCAGAAAGCGCCGCAGCCCGGGCGCCTCGCGAGCGAACTGATCCTCGCTGAGCCAGCGCCGGTACAGCGGCAAAACCTGCTCGGGCCGCGCCGCCACCGCACGCAGCGCGCGGTCGATGTCCTTGATCACCCCCCTGCCCCAGTCGCTGCGATTGCAGGAGAAATAGCCGACCGGCGACTCGCCCAGTTCCTCGATCGGCAGGCTCACCAGCTCGGCCGGCTGGCCCAGCTGGTGATAGCCAACCACCATCGGGTATTCCAGCGTGTAGTCCATGCGGCCGGCGCTGAGCATGGTCAGCAGATTGCCGGCGCGCGGCGCCACCATGGTCTGCACATTGCCATCGGGGGCCGGCCTCAGCCAGGGCGCCAGATCGGCGCCGTAGTGGCGCTGGCTCATCACCAGCCCCTGCAGCTCGGTGCGCGCCGAGAGTTCGCGCAGCGAGATGCTGCTGCGCCCTTGCGCAATCTGCTGCAGCCGCTCGCGTCGCAGCACCAGCTGAAGCTGGCCGGCCAGCAGGGCCGGCGTGAACAGGCGCTGCGCCAGCCGCTCGGGCGTGCGCATCGAGGTCGGCGAGCACAGCTGCAGGCCGGCCTTGCGCTCGACCTCGGCGCGCGGGCCGTTGAGCACAACGAAGCGATGCCGGTACTGCGGCAGCTGGCCCAGCACCAGGCGCAGAAAACCGTCCATCAGGCCCTCGCCGAGCTGCTCGGCCGTCGCCGGCGCCTGGCCGCCGGGCAGCAGATGAAACGGCGGCCAGTCGGACAGATTCCAGGTGATGGTGGGCTCGGCCGGCCCCACCGCCAGAGCCGGCTTCGACAGCACGGCCAGGCACAGCAGGCCGAGCAGCCTCCTCGTTTTCCACATCGCACACTCCCTCGCAATGACGGTCAGCGAGGCGTCGATGCGCCTCTGCCGGCGTGCAGTCTAGGCGAGCGAGACACCGCCGATCGCCGCATCAACGGGCTTCGACACCGCCATCCCAGGGCTTGAGTGCCAGCGCTACCGCATGGGCGCGGTTGCTGGCGCCGAGTTTGCGCAGAATGCGCTGCACATGGTTCTTGACGGTCAGCGCGCTGATGGCGAGGTTGCAGCCGATGTCATGGTTGCTCAGGCCCTGGCGCAAGCCTTCCAGCACCTCCTGCTCGCGCTGGGTCAGGCTCACACCCGCCTGCGGCCCCGCGGCCGGCTCCGGCATCTCGCACTGGACACGCAGCCAGCTGCTGTGCAGATGCGGCATCAGCAGCTGCAGCAGCACCTGCTGGTGTTCGCTATAGCCGCCGTCTTGGCGCGCCAGCACGAAGAAGCTCTCGATCTCGCTGGGGCGCTGCGGCCGCGACACGCCGTGCACCAGCAACTGCTCATAGCCGGCCTGGCGCAGCAGGCCGCAGACCGGCTCGCCGCTGTCCGCCGGCAACTGCACACGCAGCGGCCGGCAGCCGCCGCGCAACCACAAGGCCTGCAGCTGGGCCGGCAAGGCCGCGCCACGCTCGCTCAGCAAGGTGGCCAGCGCGGCCGGCAGCGGCTTGCTGTTGAAGAGTTCGAAGCCGAGCTCGCGGTGGCTGCGCTGATAGGCACCGCACAGCAGCAGCTGATGCGGCAGCAACTGCTGCAAGCTGCCCTGGGTCCAGACAAAGAACTGCGCGCCATGGCGCAGGCTCAGGGCGGCCTCGGTGGTGCGCACCAGGGCCAGCACCTGCGCCTGGTTCAGCAGGGTGGATCCGTAGAAATCGTCCGAGGGCTGGGCTGACATGGGTGGCCGGGCATGCTGCTAATTGCTCAGCTTAGGCGGCGCAGATGACGGCTTGTTGAAAAGCAGCGACCGCTACAGCAGTTTCACCAGCGCCAGCGTGATCGCCGGGAAGCACAGCAGCAAGACCAGGCGCAGCCCGTCCCAAGCCAGGAAGGGCAGCACGCCCTTGTAGGTCTCGCTCATAGCCACCTCGCGCGCCAGGCTGTTGACCACATAGACGTTCAGGCCCACCGGCGGCGCCAGCAGGCCTATGCCCACGGTCGTCAGCACCAGGATGCCGAACCAGATCGCCTTGTGCTCGGCGCTCAGCCCCCACAGATCCAGCCCCATGATGGTCGGGAAGATCACCGGAATCGTCAGCAGCAGCATCGACAGCTCGTCCATCACGCAGCCCAGCACGATGTAGAAGGCCAGCACGCCGGCCACGATCAGCAGCGGGGCCACGTCTTGCTGGCCGACCCAGGCCGCCAGATGGGCCGGCATCTGAGTCAGCGCCAGCGCCGCGTTCATCATGTCGGCGCCCAGGAAGATCATGAACACCATGGCCGTGGTCTCGGCCGTGCCGAGGAAGCTGCGCTTGATGCCGGCCCAGCCCAGCTCGCGCTTGAACAGACCCAGCAGCAGGGTCGCGGCGGCGCCGACCGCCGCCCCCTCGGTCGGCGAGAACACCCCGCCATAGATGCCGCCGAACACCAGGCCGAAGATCACGACGATGGGCCAGACGCCCCACAGCGCCTGCCAGCGCTGGCGCCATGGCAGCGGCTCGCTGGGCGTGGCCAGCTCGGGCCGGGCCCGGCAGTAGAGCCAGATCACGACGATATAGCCCAGCGCCGCCAGCAGCCCCGGCAGCGTGGCGGCGGCAAACAGCTTGGCGATGTTCTGCTCGGTCAGGATGGCATAGACCACCAGAGGCACCGAGGGCGGGATCAGGATGCCCAAGGTGCCACCAGTGGCCAGCGTCGCGGTGGAGAGTCGTCCGGCATAGCCATGGGCCTTCATCTGGCCATAGGCCACCTGGGTGATGGTGGCCGAGGTGGCCACGGCCGAACCGCAGACCGCGCCGAAGGCTGCCGCCGACAGGATGGCCGCCATGCCCAGGCCGCCGCGCACATGGCCGACAAAAGCCGCCGCCGCCTTGAACAGCGCCCGGCTCAAGCCCCCCTGGGTCGCGAACTGGCCCATCAGCAGGAAGAGCGGAATCACTGACAGGTCATAGACCGAGAGCCGCGCCACCGCGCTACCCTTGAGCGTGTTCAGCAAGGCCATATCGCTGGTCATCAGCGCATAGCCGACGGCGCCCGGGATGAACATGGCCGCCGCGATCGGCACGCGCAGCGCCATCAGCAGCAGCATCGCGGCGAAGATGCTGGCGCCCAGACCGGCGCCGCTCATGAGCCCTCGCCCTGACGCCCCAGCAGGTCCTGCCCCATCTGCACCAGCGCGATCAGTGCCGTCAGCGCAAGACCTGGCCCCAGCACCGCATAGCTAATCCACATCGGCAGGTCCAGAATCATCGTGGTTTCGCCGGCCTCGCGCACGGCCAGCGCGCCGACGCCGGTGCGCCAGGCCAGCAGGCCCACCATCAGGGCCAGCAGCAGCGCGCCGATGCCGTCCAGCAGGCCGCGCGAGCGCGGGCCCAGCTTCTGCGTGAAGAAGTCGACGATGATGTTGGCGCGCTGCAGCTGGCACCAGGGCAGGCACAGCGCGATGCACAGCGCGATGCCGAACTGGCTCAGCTCGACATCGCCGGGAATCGGCCGTGACAGCCAGGACCGGCCGACGATGCTGGCCACCGTCAGCAGCGCCACCAGGCAGGCGCTCAGGCAACCGGCCAGCGCGCTCCACAGGGCCAAGCGCCGCAACAGCCCCATCCCGCTCACTTCTTGTACTTGGCCAGCAGGTCCTGCGCGTCCTTCAGCATCTGCTTGCCGGGCAGGCCGCGCTTGTCCATATCGGCCACCCAGTCGTCATACAGCGGATGGCTGGCCTTGATCCACAGGTCCACCTCGGCGGCCGGCACCGTGTAGAAGGTGTTGCCGCGCTCCACCGCCGGCTTGCGGCCCACCGCCTGGCTCTCGTCCCAGGTCTTGCCGGCCTGCTGCGACAGTGCCGCGCCGCTGTTGCGGTCGATCACCGCCTTCAGATCGGCCGGCAGGCTGTCGTACCTGGCCTGGTTCATCGCCAGGATGAACAGCGCCGAATACAGCGCCGGGCGCGAGGCATCGGTCTCGGTGTGGTACTTGACCATCTCATGCAGCTTGACCGAGGGGATCACCTCCCAGGGCAGTGCGAAACCATCGATCGTGCCCTTGCTGACCGCATCGGCCACCGCCGGCAGCGGCATGCCCACCGGCGTGGCGCCGAGGGAGGCCAGCAGCTTGTTGGTCTGGCGGGTCGGCGCGCGCAGCTTCATGCCCTTCAGATCCGCCAGGGTCTTGATGGGCTTGTCGCGGCTGTGCAGATAGCCCTCGTCATGGATGCTGAACATCAGCGGCTTGATGCCGGGGAACTCCTTCGCGCCGTACTTGCCGTAGAAGTCCCAGGCGGCGCGCGCGCCGGCCTCGGCCGAGTTGTTCATGAAGGGCAGCTCGAACACCTCCATGATGGGGAAACGGCCGGCCGTGTAACCCGGCAAGGTGAAGGCGATGTCGACCACGCCGTCCTTGGCCTGGTCGATCAGCTGGGCCGGCGTGCCGCCCAGCTGCATGGCCGGGAAGATCTGGCATTTCATCTTGTTACCCGAGTCCGCCGCGATCTTGTCGCACCAGGGCTGCAGAATCTTGCTGGGCGGCATCGCACCGGGAGGCCAGAAGTGGTGGACCTTGAGGGTCACCTCTTGCGCCAGCGCCAGCGAGGCACCGAGGGCGCCGGCCAAGGCCAGCAGGGCGCGCAGCGCGGTTTGGGGCATCTTTTTTCCACTCACGCTTGTCTCCGCAAATGTTCGTTATGAGAGCTTATCGTATGCCCAGCGAACTGCGTCGCCATCGAGATTAGCCCTGTGGGTCGACCGGCAGGGCTGCTGACAGATTCGGACGGCGTGATGCGCTACGCTGCGCAGACCGCGACAGGGAGTCACCGATGCCCGCAGCAAGTTCGCCCGTCAGCCCCGCAGCCCGTCAGCAGGCCCATGCTCGCTATGCGGCGATACGCGCCCACACACTGGCCCTGGCCGCGCCACTGAGCGCCGAGGACCAGGCGCTGCAATCCATGCCCGATGCCAGCCCGGCCAAATGGCACCAGGCCCACACCACATGGTTTTTCGAGGCTCTGCTGCTCAAGCCGCTGGCGCCCGGCTACCGGCTCTTCAACGAGCAATTCCTCTACCTCTTCAACTCCTATTACGAGGCCCTCGGCCCGCGCCATCCGCGCCCGCAACGCGGCCTGCTGAGCCGGCCCGGGCTGGACGAGGTGCGGGCCTATCGCGCCCATGTGGACGCAGCCGTGCTGGACTGGATCGCCCACTGCGACGCCGACAGCTGGGCCCGCGGCAGCGCCATTCTGGAGCTGGGCCTGCAGCATGAGCAGCAGCATCAGGAGCTGCTGCTGACCGACATCCTGCATGCCTTCTCCTGCAACCCGTTGTGGCCCGCCTATGGCCAGCTGCCGGAGCTGCCGCCCGCGCCGGCGCTGCAGTGGCTGAGCCATCCGGGCGGCGTGGTCGAGATCGGCCACCCGGGCACAGGCTTCTCCTTTGACAACGAAGGCCCGCGCCATCAAGCCCTGCTGCAGCCCTTCGAGATCGCCAACCGGCTGGTGACTTGCGGCGAGTTTGCCGACTTCATCGCCGATGGCGGCTACCGCCGGCCCGAGCTCTGGCTGTCGGACGGCTGGGCCCTGGCCCGCGCCCAGGACTGGCAGGCGCCGGCCTACTGGCTGGCCGATGGCCGCGTCTTCGGTCTCGGCGGCGCCCGGGCGATGGACCCGGCGGCTCCGGTGCTGCAGCTGAGTTTTTACGAGGCCGCCGCCTATGCCGACTGGGCGGGTGCACGGCTGCCCAGCGAGTTCGAGTGGGAGGCGGCGGCCACCGCCCTGCCCGGCCTGGCCCAGCTCTATGACTGTGCCTGGCAATGGACCCGCTCGGCCTACCACCCCTACCCCGGCTTCAGGCCGCTGGCCGGGCCGGCCGCCGAGTACAACGGCAAGTTCATGGTGGGCCAGCTGGTGTTGCGCGGGGCCAGCCTGGCGACGCCGCCGGGCCATGCCCGAGCCACTTACCGCAATTTCTTTCCGCCGGCCGCGCGCTGGCAGTTCAGCGGCCTGCGCCTGGCGCGTGAGCCCCAACAAGGAGCCCCGCGATGAAGCCCCTGCTGCAACTGGTCGCCGACGACGAAGGCTTTGCGCCCGACCTGCACCGCGCGCTGCGCCAGCGCCCGCGCACGATCTCGCCCAAATACTTCTACGACGAAGCCGGCTCGGCGCTGTTCGAGCGCATCTGCGAGCTGCCGGAGTACTACCCGACCCGCACCGAGCTGGCCCTGCTGCAGCGCCACGCCCCCGAGATGGCAGCGCTGATCGGGCCCGGCGCCCAGCTGATCGAGTACGGCGCCGGGGCGCTGCGCAAGGTCAGGCTGCTGCTGGCGCATCTGAACGCGCCGCACAGCTTTGTGCCGGTGGACATCTCGGGCCCGCATCTGCTGGGGGCCTGCCGCACGCTGCAGGCCGAGTTCCCGGCGCTGGCACTGCAGCCGGTGATCGCCGATTTCACCCGTCCGCATGACCTGCCGGCGCGTCCGGCGCAGGGGCGGCGCATCGGCTTTTTTCCGGGCTCGAGCATAGGCAATTTCGCGCCCGAGCAGGCGCTGGACTTTTTGCGCATGGCGGCCCAGCAGCTGCGCGGCGGCGCGCTGCTGATCGGGGTGGACCTGATCAAGGAGCCGGCCCTGCTGCATGCGGCCTACAACGACGCGGCCGGCGTGACAGCCGCCTTCAACCTCAACATCCTGGCGCGCGCGCGCCAGGAACTGGGCGCACAGATCGATCCGGAAGGATTTGCGCACAGCGCCTTCTACAACGCGCCGCTGCAGCGCATCGAGATGCATCTGCAAAGCCGCCGCCGCCAGCAGCTGCGGCTGGAGCACCGCGTCTACGAGTTCGAGGCCGGCGAGACCCTGCACACCGAGAACTCCTACAAATTCAGCATCGAGGGCTTCCAGGCCCTGGCCGGCAAGGCCGGTTTCAAAGCCGCTACAGTCTGGACCGACGAGCGCGACTGGTTCAGTCTGCACTGGCTGCAAGCGCCCGACTGAGCAAAGGATGGACGGACGATGAAAGCAATCTGGAACGACACCGTGATCGCCGAGAGCGATGACACCGTGATGGTCGAAGGCAACCACTACTTCCCCGACAGCGCCCTCAAGCGCGAGTACACCAGCTTCAGCAACCACCGGACCATGTGCTCATGGAAGGGCCAGGCCAGTTATCTGTCGCTGATGGTCAAGGGCGAGCTGAACCCCGATGCGGTCTGGTACTACCCCGACCCCAAGCCGGGCGCCGAGATGGTCGCCGGCCGGGTCGCGTTCTGGAAGGGCGTGCAGGTTACCGAGTAACTGCCGGCAACACGGTGGCCGCGCAGTCGCCGAAGCCGATGCGGCGGGCGCCCTCCTTGTGTGCGTAGCCGCGCAGTATCAAGGTGTCGCCGTCCTGCAAGAAGGTGCGCGTCTCGCCATTGGCCAGGGTCAGGGCTTGCTTGCCGCCCTGCGACAGCTCCAGCAGCGAGCCGCCCTCCTCGGCCGCCGGTCCGCTCTGCGTGCCGGTGCCCAGCAGATCGCCGGGCTGCAGATTGCAGCCATTGCTGGCGTGGTGCGTCAGCATCTGGGCCAGGGTCCAGTAGGCCGACTGCCCGAAGTTGGAACGCATCAACCGGGTCGGCGCCTGGCCGGCTTCGCGCATTTGCGCGGTCTGCAGCCAGACCTCCAGCTCGATCGCATAGCCACCCTCGGCGCGGTTCTTCGCCGAGTCCAGATAAGGCAGCGGCTGCGGATCCTCGGCCGGATGGGCGAAGGTGCAGCGGAAAGGCTCCAGTGCCTCCATCGTGACGATCCAGGGCGAGATCGTGGTCGCGAAGTTCTTGGCCAGGAAGGGGCCCAGCGGCTGGTATTCCCAGGCCTGCATATCGCGGGCCGACCAGTCGTTCAGCAGGGTCAGGCCGAACAGATGCGCGTCGGCCTGCTCAATGGGAATGGGCTCACCCAGCGCATTGCCGCCAGCGACGAACACGCCCAGCTCCAGCTCGTAGTCTAGCCGCTTGCAGGGCGCACGCTCCGGCACGGTGGCGCCTGGCGGCATCAACTGGCCCAGCGGGCGACGCACCTGCTGGCCCGAGACACCGATCGAGGAGCTGCGGCCGTGATAACCGATGGGCACCCATTTGTAATTGGGCAGCAGCGGGTTGTCCGGGCGGAACAGCTTGCCCACCGTGGTCGCGTGGTGGATGCCGGTATAGAAGTCGGTGTAGTCGCCGATGCGGCAGGGCACGGCCATCTGTGCGGCGCTTTGCGCCAGCAGGCAGGGCGTCAGCGCGGCCTGCTGCTTGCTGTCGGCGGCCAGCGCCTCGAACAAGGCATGGCGCAGCAGCAGACGCTTGTCGGCAGGCTGAGCCATGAAAGCATTCAGATCACCTTCGGCCAGCGGCTGCAGCAGTACCTGGACCGCGCTGCTCCAGCGCCCGGCGCTGGCGGCCAGCCTCAGGTCCAGGATCTGATCGCCGACCGCGACGCCGACGCGGGCGCTCTCGTTCGTGCCGGCACGGCGGAACAGGCCATAGGGCAAGTTCTGGATCGGGAATTCGCTGGCGGCGGCGTTGGCCGAGGCCACCCAGCTCTGGGCGGCGGCGTCATGGGTGTGGTCGATGGAAGAGCTCATGCTTGTGCGGGGAAGTTGTCTTTGAGATCACGCCAGCAGTCGGCATAGCCGCTGTCCAGCGCACCGCCCTTCATGGCGAACTCGGTCGGCAGCAGACGCCAGCGGGTCTCGAACATAAAGGCCAGGGTGTTGTCCAGTTTGTGCGGTTTCAGATCCGCGCCGCTGGCCTTGGCGAAGGCCTCGGTGTCGGGGCCGTGCGGCACCATTGCATTGTGCAGGCTGGACGCGCCCGGCTTGAAACCGCCGGGCTTGGCATCGTACTGGCCGGTCACCAGACCCATGAACTCGCTCATCACATTGCGGTGATACCAGGGCGGACGGAAGGTGTCCTCGGCCACCATCCAGCGCGGCGGGAAGATCACGAAGTCCAGATTGGCCCAGCCGGCGGTGTCCGAGGGCGAGGTCAGCACCGTGAAGATGCTGGGGTCCGGATGATCGAAGCTGATCGAACCTATCGTCATGAAGTGGGCCGTGTCGTACTTGTAGGGCGCCAGATTGCCATGCCAGGCGACCACGTTGAAGGGCGTATGGTCCTGGCGCGCGGTCCACAGCCGGCCGCCGAACTTCTTGACGATCTCGTAATCCCCGACGCCCTCCTCATAGTCAGCGACCGGCGCCAGAAAATCGCGCGGATTGGCCAGCCCGTTCGAGCCTATAGGCCCCAGCTCGGGCAGGCGCAGCGCCGCGCCATAGTTCTCGCAGACATAGCCGCGCGAGGGCCCGTCCACCTCGACCTTGAAAGCCAGGCCGCGCGGGATCAGCGCGATCTCTCCAGGCCGCAGCTCCAGCAGGCCCAGCTCGGTGCGGATGCGCAGGCCGCCCTGCTGCGGCACGATCAGGAACTCGCCGTCGGCATTGACGAAGGCGCGCCGGTCCATCGAGTGATTGGCCAGATACAGGTGGGCAGCCATGCCGAACTGGGCATCGGGATCACCGTTGACGACCAAGGTGCGCAGGCCCTCGATGAAGTCGGTCGGTGTCTCGGGAACCGGCGTGGGCGCCCAGCGCAGCGGATCGGGCGGCACGACCTGACCCTGGGCAGCGCCGGTCTTCAGCCAGGCATGGTCCAGCGGCGCATAGCCGCCGACCACCACCGAGGGCTGGCGCCGGTACATCCAGGTCCTCAGGTTCTCGGCGCGCGGCGCGGTGAAGGCCGTGCCCGAGATCAGCTCGGCATAGAGGCCATGGGCCACTTGCTGCGGGCTGTTGCGCCCGATCGGCAGGCTGCCGGCGCGGGCCTCGCTGGCGTGTTCGTTGCCGAAGCCCGATTGGTACTTGAGTTCGCTCATCTGCGTATCAGTCCAGTTTGATATTGGCGGCCTTGATCACCTGTCCCCATTTGGCCAGTTCCTGCTTCCAATAGGCGCGCATCTGCTCGGGCGTGCCGCCCAGCGCCTCCAGGCCCAGGGTCTGGAAGCGCGCCTTCACGGCGGTGCTGGCCAGAGCCTCCTGCAGCGCCTTGTTCAGCGTTGCGATCACCGGGGCCGGCGTGCCGGTCGGCACGACCAGGCCCTGCCAGGCATAGGCCTCGAATCCGGGCAGGCCCTGTTCGGCAAAGGTCGGGACCTCGGCAAAGGTCTTGATGCGGGCCGGGCTGGCCACGGCCAGCGCGCGCAGCTTGCCCGAGAGGATGTGCGGGTAGCCGGCCGCAGTATCAACGAACATGAAAGGCACCTGGCCGCCGATCACATCCTGCACCGCCGGCGCCGCACCGCGGTAGGGAATATGGGTCAGGTTCAGCTTGGCGCGGTCACGCAGCAGCTCGGTGGCCAGATGGTGGGGGCTGCCGGCACCGGGGGTCGCGTAGTTCAGCCCGTCCTGGGTCTTGGCCCAGGCCAGGAACTCCTTGTAGTTCTTCACCGGCACGCTGGCATTGACGACCAGCAGCATCGGGAATCGTGCCACCAGGCCGATCGGGGCCAGGTCTTGCTCGGCCTTGTAGGGCAGCTTGCTGTAGAGCCAGGGATTGGCCGCCAGGGTGGCGGTGTCGGCGGTCAGCAGCACCTGGCCATCGGCCTTGGACTTGACCACATAGTCCGCGCCGATATTGGTGGCCGCGCCGGGCTTGTTATTGATGATGAGGGTCTGTCCCAGGGTCTTGCCCATGGCTTCGGCCAGCGTGCGAGCCACCACATCGGCACCACCACCGGCCGGATAGGGCACGACCCATTCGACCGGCTTGTCGGGATAGGCAAAAGCCGGTGTGGCGGCAGCGGCGGCCAGACTCAGGAGCAGGGAGAGGCGGGACACATAAGACATGGATCAGAACTCGCTTGGAAAAGGAAGGAAATCAGGAAGCCGCCAGCGTGTTGGCTCGGGCCAGCGCCAGCGCCTCATCGAGCACCTCGCGCTCGCCAACGTGGTTGGCCAGTATCAGCACCAGCTTGGCCAGCAGCATGTCGGCCTGCTCGTCACCCAGATCGCGCTGGGCCTCGATCAAGGCTTCGTAGAAGCCGTCGGGATCAGCGATATGGGGGCTGCGTATCAATTGGCTCATGAGGACAACACTCCCAGACAACGCCGCAGCGCGGCTTGGATCTTGGCCGCGTCGAAGCGGCGCCAGCGTGCGGCCAGATGCTGGTCGGGGCGTATCAGGTAGACGCTGCCGGGCCGCGCGTCATAGCGCTCGGCCAGCAGGCCATCGGCCGGCACGATCAGGGGCAGGGCCACGGTATCGCCGACGCTGACCGGCTCGGCCGGGCCGAAGCTCAGCAGCGTGAAAACGCCCTGGCCCAGCTGATGGAGCAGCCAGCCCTCGCCCAGCGGCGCATCGAGACAGGGGCTGCCGGGGCGCAGCGGGCCGGCAAACTCATCCTCGTCGGGCGTGTTCAGCGGCGAGCCGGCGTAATGGGTGGGCATGGACAGCCGGCCGCTATTGACCAGGGGCCGGGCAAAGGCCTCGGTCTTGGCCAGTTCCAGCACTGCATTGCGCAGGCGCAGCGAGGCGCGGCTCTTGGGGCTGATGAAGTCGGTCGAGCGGGTCGAGTTCAGGATGTTCTCGTCGGCCGCAGCGGCGCGCTCGATCTGGTAGCTGTCCAGCAGGCTTTCGGGCGCGGCCCCGTCCAGCACGGCCTTGAGCTTCCAGCCCAGATTGTCGGCATCCTGCACGCCGCTGTTGGCGCCGCGTGCGCCAAAGGGCGAGACCTGGTGCGCCGCATCGCCGAGCAGCAGCACCCGGCCCTGGCGGAAGGTCTTGGCGCGGCGGCAGGCGAACTGGTAGACCGACACCCATTCCAGCTCGAACTCGACATCCGGGCCCAGCATGGCCTGGATGCGCGGGATCACCTTCTCGGGCTTCTTCTCCTCGGCCGGATCGGCATCGCGGCCGAGCTGGAAGTCGATGCGCCAGACACCGTCGCATTGCTTGTGCAGCAACACCGACTGGCCGCGGTGGAACGGGGGGTCGAACCAGAACCAGCGCTCCGTGGGGAAGTCCGCCTTCATGATGACATCGGCGATCAGGAAACGGTCCTGAAAGACCTGACCCTCGAAGTCCAGGCCCAGCATGCGGCGGGTGTCGCTGCCGGCACCGTCGCAGGCCAGCAGCCACTGAGCCTGCAGCTGGAACTGCCCGTCGGGGGTCTCCACCGTCAGCGTCGCGGCCTCCTCGCCCTGTTCCAAGGCCACCAGTCTGTGCTTCCACGCCAGCGTGATCAGCGGCTGGGCCTCGCAGGCAGCGACCAGGCGCTCCTCCAGATGGTATTGCTGCAGATTGATCATGGCCGGCATCTGGTGGGCCGGCTGAGGCAGCAGATCGAACTGGTAGGCCAGCTCGTCGCGGAAGAACACCTTGCCAACCTGCCAGCGCACGCCCTGCCCGGCCAGCGCGGCGCCGACGCCCAGGCGGTCCCAGATCTCCAGCGAGCGCTTGGCATAGCAGACCGCGCGCGAGCCCTGGCTGACGCTGTTGTTGTCGTCCAGCAGCAGCACCGGAATGCCGCGCGCGGCGCAGTCCAGCGCGGCCGTCAGCCCCACCGGACCGGCGCCAATAATGACCACCGGATGGCGCAAGACCTGGCCCTCGCGCTGGGCCGGGCTCTGCCGGTAGTCGTAGACCGGGAAGGTATAGGTCTTCAACATGGGCCGGCCTCAGTGCGCCGTAGAAGCCTGGAATTCCTTGTCATGCATCCAGGCCGCATGCTTGGGCGCACGCTTGGTCTGGCTCCACTCCTCCAGCATCTGCCATTTGCAGGCATCGAGCTGCGCATACATGGCCGGCGTGCCGACATCGGCCGCCAGCTCGATGCGGTGGCCGTTGGGGTCGAAGAAGTAGATGCTCTTGAAGAGGGTGTGGTCGGTGACACCGATCACCTCGATGCCGGCCGCTTCCAGCTCGGTCTTCTTGGCCTCCAGCTCGGCCACGCTGCCGACCTTGAAGGCGATGTGCTGCACCCATTCCGGCGTGTTGGCGTCGCGGCCCATGGGCTTGGCCGTCGGCAGCTCGAAGAAGGCCAGCACATTGCCGCCACCGGCATCGAGGAAGAGATGCATATAGGGGTCCTCGGCCTTGGTGGACGGCACCTTGTCCTCGGCAATGGCCAGCACAAAGTCCATGCCCAGGTGCTGGCCGTACCACTGCACCGTGGTCTTGGCGTCCAGGCAGCGGTAGGCGACGTGGTGGATGCGTTCGATCTTCATCGCGGGCTCTCCCTCAGGCCTTGATGTCTTCCAGCGCCTGCCACATCGCGATATCGCGCTCGGCGGTCCAGATGCGCGGGTCCGGGTACTGGGTGGCCTCGTCGTAGGCACGGGTCACATCGAAAGGCATGCAATGGGCAAAAATCACCCATTGGCCGTACTTCGGCGCCAGGCGCTCATAGGTCTCGCGATAGACCGTCTTCAGATCGCGGCCGGCGCTGGCCCCGGCCTTGACGCTCTCGTAGAGCTCGGAGACAAAGGCGCGCGTGCCCGACAGGCCGGCCCCCACCTCGGCCGGGTTCTGCAGCGCGCGGCCGCGGCCGGGCACCAGCTTCTCGGGCTTGAGCGCGGCAATATTGTCCAGGGTCTGCGGCCAGTCCTTGAAGTAGGCATCGCCGGCATAGGGCGTGGCATCGAACTCGACCAGATCGCCGGAGAACAAGACCTTGTCCTGCGGCAGCCAGACCACCGTGTCCCCCTTGGTATGGCCACGCCCCAGCTGCAGGATCTGCACCTCGAGCTTGCCGAGGAACATCGTCATCTTGCCGGTGAAGGTGATGGTGGGCCAGGTCATGCCATCCGGCACCGACTCGACCGCCTGGAACAGCCGCGGGAAGCGGCCGATCTCGCTGGCCTTGTCCTGCTCGCCGCGCTCGACGATCAGGTCATACGTGTCCTGGCTGGCGATGATGTGCTCGGGCTGGTAGGCGCTGGCGCCCAGCACCCGCACCGCGTGGTAGTGGCTCAAGAGCACATACTTGATTGGCTTGTCGGTGACCTCGCGGATGCGGCGTATCACGTCCTGGGCCATCACCGGCGTGGCCTGGGTGTCGATCACCATCACCGCGTCATCGCCGATCACGATGCCGGTGTTCGGATCGCCCTCGGCCGTGTAGGCCCAGGCATGGTCGGACAGCTTGTCGAAGCTGACCTTCTTGACCTCCAGATCGGCTTGGGACGCAAAAGTCTTGGTGTTCATGGTGGCGGCGGCTCGGTTCGGGTGGCTGGCAGGTTAGGAATGAATTTAATCTTTGACAAATTCATTCGCCTATAACGAATCAACGGCTTGATCTTAGTCATCGCGTTTGTTAATGTCTAATTGATTGTTTTAGGTAGAAACCCTAGTGAAGCCCAGCGACGCAGAGACGAACCCGACCGAACGCGGCCCGCGTGGCATCCAGAGCGTGGAGGTCGGCGGCCAGCTGCTGATCGCACTGGCCCACCATGGCCGGCCGCTGGCGCTGAAGGATCTGGCCCGCCAGGCCGAGATGCCTCCGGCCAAGGCCCACCCCTATCTGGTCAGCTTCATCAAGCTGGGCCTGGTCGAGCAGGAGGCCGGCAGCGGTCGCTACGGTCTGGGGCCGCTGGCCCTGCAGCTGGGCCTGATCAGCCTGCAGCAGTACGACCCGGTGCGCCTGGCGACGCCGCGCATCGAGGAGCTGGCCCTGCTGCTGGGCCACACGGTGGCGATTGCCGTCTGGGGCAATCACGGGCCGACCATCGTGCGGGTGGCCGAGGCCTCCAGCCCGGTCCACATCAGCATGCGCCACGGCACGGTGATGAGCCTGGCCGGCACCGCCTCGGGCCGGCTGTTCGCCGCCCATCTGCCACGCGAGCAGGTGCTGGCGGCCGACCCGGCCATCGTCTTCGATGCCGCGCTGGACGACCATCTGGCCCAGGCCCGGCTGCTGGGCATCGCCCACTCGCATGACGGCGTCGTCGCCGGCGTCAGCGCGCTGGCCGCGCCGGTGTTCGATGACCAGGGCCGCATGGTCCTGAGCCTGACCGCCATCGGCCCCAGCGGCAGCTTCGACCTGCGCCTGGACGGCGCACTGGCGCAGACGCTCAAGCGGGTCGGGCTGGAGCTGTCGCGTCAGCTTGGCTGGCGCGCCGTGACGCCCTGATGAGCACGCAGGAGGAGGCGCTGCGCACGCTGGTGCGCGCCAGCCCCTGGCTGATGGCCGCGCTGCGGGCCGCACGGGCGCTGGAGCTGCCGCCCTGGTGCATAGGCGCCGGGGCGCTGCGCAATCTGGTCTGGGATGCCTTGCACGGCCACACCGAACCCTCGCCGCTGGCCGATCTGGATCTGGTGTTCTTCGATGCGCAAGACCTGTCCCCGGCCCGCGACGCGGCACTGCAGGCCCGCCTGCAACAGGCCCTGCCGGGCATTCCCTGGGAAGTCACCAACCAGGCCGGCGTCCACCTGTGGTTCGAATCGGTGTTCGGCCACGCGGTGGAGCCTCTCAACTCATTGGAGGACGCGGTGGCTTCCTGGCCCGAGTACGCGACGGCGGTGGGCGTGCGGATGGAGGCCGATGAGGGCCTGACGGTGATCGCCCCGCTCGGCCTGGAGGAATTGTTCGCGATGCGGGTGCGGCGCAACCCGCGCCGCGTCAGCATCGAAACCTACCGCCAGCGTGTCGCGCAAAAGCGCTACGCGCAACGCTGGCCGGCGGTGACCATCATCCCGGCCTGAGGAGCCCGCTCAGCAGATCTGCGGCTGAGCCTCGTCGCGCAGGCTCGCCAGCACCTCGGCCGCCTTGGCCGGGTCGAAGGCATAGGGATAGAGGGTGCGCGCCACCGTAGCCAGCGCCGGCTGGCCGCCATAGCGGGCGATCTGCTGCGCGATATGGGAAAACTCCAGCACCATCAGCACGGCTGGCGCATGCACGCGAGGGTTCAACCTCGCCTCGCTGCAAACTTTGAAACCCAGCATGCGGCGGTAATAGGCCACATGACGCGGATTGACCTCGATCACCAGCAGTTCCGCGCCGCGCAGGTGCGAGGCGTGCAGATAGGCGCTGTGGAACAAGGCGGCCAGCACGCGCTTGGACGCGGCCTGCGCGTCCAGCGCCAGCTGGGTGAACTCGCACAGGCTGCGCCCCTGACTGCGCAAGGCATTCATCTCCTGCTCAAACACCGCATCGGCATTCAGGCCACGCGCCGAGTCATAGCGTATGCCCAGCGTGCCCAGGGTGCCATCCTCGGGCGAGGTCGCACTCAAGGTCAGCAGCTCCGGCGTCGCATGGGCCGCGCCGACCGCCTGATGGACACGATAGCCGCGCTCCGAATAGCGCTGCTGGACCAGTTGACCGGCCAGCGCACGGTGATGGCTCGAGTGCGCCGCATGAATGGCAAAGCCATTGACATGGGGGTGGGTGGCGCGTTCCCTGAACATGGCAAAACTACCGCCATGAGCTCCGGACCTCAGTGCTTGCAGTCCCACCAACTGCTGCAGGCCCTCTTGTGTACCCATGGCAAAACCGTCTTGCTGCATGACTTCCTTTGCTGATCCAACGCGCTGCGGGGCAGTCTAGCGTGAGGAAGTACCGGAAACATGGCAAGACATGTCACCCAAACAATTGACACAAGAAACTTACAACTGCAAGCCCCACTCAAGGGGGAAACCCCGATTCCAGGGGGAGGCAAACTCATAGCCCGGCGGCAAATGACTTGAGCAGGGCGAGCAAGGCCTCGGGCTGCTCCAGCGGGCTCAGGTGCGAGGCGCCGGCCAGCACCTCCAGCCGCGCGCCCGGGACGCGCTGCGCGATGGCCTCGGCCATCGCCGGCGTCGCCCCCTGGTCCAGCGCGCCGGCGATCACCAGGGTCGGGCAGCGCACCGCGCCCAAGGCCGCCAGATAGTCGACCCCGCTGACCGCCTGGCAGGCGGCGATATAGGTGGCCGGGTCCTGGGCCAGCAAGCGGCTGTGCAGCAAGGCCGTGGTCTCGGGCTCGGCAGCACGGAAATCGGCATGCAGATAGCGCTCGGTGACCATGCCGGCCACCGCCGCCATGCCGCCGGCCTCGACCGCCGCGATGCGCTGGGCCCAGGCGGCGCGCGCGGCTTCGGGATACTGCGCCGTCGTGTGCGCCAGCACCAGGCCGCGCAGCAGCTCGGGGTGCTTCAGGGCCAGGCCCTGCCCCACCATGCCGCCCAGCGACAGGCCGACAAAGCAGACCGGCCCGCGCCCCCATTCGCGTATCAGCCGCGCGGCATCGTCGACCAGCTCGTCAAGGCTATAGGGCCCGGCGGGCCGGGCGGACTCGCCATGGCCGCGCTGGTCGTAGCGCAGGGTCGGGTGTTGCCCGCCGAGCGCGGCAGCCAGGCCGTCCCAGAGATGAGCATCCAGGCCCAGCGCGTGGGCGAACACGATGGGCACGCCGCTGCCCTCGCCCTGCAGCAGCAGATGCAGCTGCGGCTGGCTGAAGGTGTGCTGCGCGCGCGGGCGCAGCGCGCGCGTCAGCGGCGCCGGCAGCGGCGCCAGGCCCTCGGCCTTGAGGATCTCGCCGGTGATCTTGAAGGCGGTGTTGGCCGCTGGCACGCCGCAGTAGATCGCACCCTGCAGCAGGGTCTCCTGGATCTTGGCAATGGGCACACCGCCACGGACGGCGGCGCGGCAGTGCAGCTCGAACTCCTCCCAGCGCGCCAGGCCCATGGTCATGCCCAGCACCAGCAGGCGCCGGGTCGGCTTGTCCAGGCCCGGCCGGCCCCAGATCTCGTGCCAGGCATAGCGGGTGATGAAGTCCTGGAACTCGGCGTTGAAGGCGCTGGCGCCGGCGGTCGAGCGCTGCACCCAGTCCTCGCCCAGCATCGCGCGGCGATTGACGAGGCCGCGGTCGAAATCGTCGTCGCGTTGGTCGGGGTACTCGTTCATGGTCATGGCGCCAGCGGTTGGTCCATCAAGGACTGCCATTGTGAGCGTGCTGTCAGCAGCACCTTGTGCACACGGGCGTCAGCATGGCGGGCGGCGGCCTGCACATCGAACACCGCATCGAGCTCGTCCGCGCTGATGCCACGCGAGAACTCGGCATCGCCCTGCCACAGGCCCTGGGCCAGCGCCCGCAAAGGCCGACCCTGGGCCACGACCTGCTGCGACAGGCCCTCGACCAGCTGGTGCGCGCGCGCCTTGCCGCAGACTCGCGCCAGCAGCAGGGCCAGGCCCTCGGCGGCGACCAGATCGTCAAGACGCTCGATATTGGCCCGCATGCGCTCGGGCTCGACGCGCAGCCCCGCCAACGCGCCGGCCAGCGCCTGCAGCGCGCCATGGCTGCTCAGCAGCAGGCCGGTCCACTCGGCCAGCTCGGCCTGCCAGCCGCCCAGGCCGCGCTCATGCTCCTGACCCATGCAGGCCAGCAGCGCGGCGACCCGCTGCGGCGCGCGCTGGGCCGCCGCCAGCGCCTGCATGCAGGCCACCGGATTGCGCTTGTGCGGCATCGCGCTGGAGCCGCCCGAACCACCGACCGCGCCCTCCATCATCTCGCCGACCTCGGCCTGGGCCAGCAGCGACAAGTCGCGCGCCAGCTTGCCGAGCGAGCCGCACATCACGCCCAGCTCGGCGCCGAGCCGCACCCAGCGGTCGCGCTGGGTGTGCCAGCACTGCTCCGGCACGCGCAGGCGCAGCTCGGCCGCGACCTGACTCGCGACCGCGTCGGCCTTGTCGCCCAGCGAGGCCAGCGTGCCGGCAGCCCCACCCAGCTGCAGCAGCAAGGCCTCGTCGGCCCGGGCGCGCAGCGCCGCAGCGGATCGCAGCAGTGGCATCAGCCAGTTCAAGAGCTTGCAGCGCAGGCTGCTGACCAGGGCCGGCTGCATCAGCGTGCGGGCCAGCATCGGCGTCGCGTCGGCGGCCTCGGCCAGGTCCAGCAGATGGCCGCACAGGCTCAGCAGATCGTCGTCGATCAGGCGCAGCGCACGGCGGGTCTGCAAGACCATCGCGGTGTCGATCACGTCCTGGCTGGTGCTGCCCCAGTGCACATAGCCGGCGGCGGCCGGGTCGAACAAGGCCACCGTCTCGGTGAGCTTCTTGACCAGCGGTATCGCCAGGCTGCCGGCACGGCCGCTGGCGGCGACCAGGCCCGCCACATCGTAGAGCTCGGCCCGGCACAGGCTGGCAATCGCCTGGGCGGCCGATTGCGGGATCACGCCGGCCTTGGCCTCGGCGCGCGCCAGCGCCGCCTCGAAGTCCATCATGGCCTGCACGATGGCGCTCTCGTCGAAGAGCGCCAGCATCTGCGGCGTGGACAAAAAACCCTCGAATACCAGCACTGACATCAACCCATCCTGAGGATCTTTGCAGCGATGCTAACGAGGGCTGGCGGGGCTGCGAGCCCGGGGCTTACCCGCAGCGGGTTTGCCCCGGCGTCGTCTGCGGACTCAGGCAGCGGCGCTGTGCGCCTGCGCCAGACGGCTCATATTGCCCATCGAGACACGGTGCATCTCGATCAGACCCAGCAGGCCGCTGCGGTGCAGCTGCAACACCTTCTCGTCTTCCAGCTGCGCGAGCTTGTCTTCGTTGATGGCCAGGAAGCCGTCGACATCGATCTTCTCGCCATTGGGCAGCGTGGCCTCGAAGCGCATGTCCTGCAGCAGGTCGAACTCCTGCAGCTGGGCGCAGACCATGCGGGTGCGCTCGGCCTCGCGCTCGAAGCTCTCGAGGAAGTTCTTCGCGTTGACGGTGAACTCGGTGGGCTGGCCGTCGGCGGCGAACAGCAGCTGACCCTCGGTCTGCGAGAAGCCCTTCCACTGCTCGTCAAAGCAGACGGCGATGTCGTCGCTGTTGTTGATGCGGGCCATCGCGAAGGGGTAGCGGCGCAGATAGGCGGGCAGGTAGTTGCCGGTCCACTGGCCGTCCTTCAGGAACAGATTGCTGCCCGGCTTCAGGCCGAACACGGCCAGCGGGGCCACCGCCGGCTTGGCGCCTTCGGCGGGCTGCTGGGCGCTGTCGCCGACGCGCACGAACACGATAGGGAATTCCTTGCAGGCATCGGCGAACTCGACCGCCGTCAGGAACAGCGAGTTCAGGCCGGCGACGCGCTCCAGCGTCGGCAGCTCGGCCTGCAGGCGCAGGTTCTTGTGCTGTTCACGGTCCAGCGGCACCAGCGAGCCGTACAAAGGGGGATTGCTCATTTCTCATCATCTCCATCTTGAGCCAGTCGTTCGACCAGCACCTTGTCCACACGCTTGCCATCGAGGTCCACGACCTCGAATCTCCAGGCGTTCCACTCCACCACATCGGCCGTGCGCGGCAAACGCCCCAAGAGCAGCATGATCATGCCGGCCAGGGTGTTGTAGCGCCCACGATCCTCTTCGGGCAGTTCCTTCAGGTCCAGGCGGTCCTTCAGCTCGGGGCTGGGAATCAGGCCGTCCATCAGCCAGCTCCCGTCCTCGCGTTGCACCGCCCAGGCATCGCCATCGCTGGGCGCCGAAAACTCGCCCGCGATCGCTTCCAACACATCACGCACCGAGATCACGCCCTGGACCTCGCCGTACTCGTCGACGACAAAGACCAACTGCGCATCCGAGCCGCGGAAATGGTCCAGCAGCTCCATGCCCGACAAGGTCTCGGGCACGAAGATCGGCGCCTCCAGATCGTCGCCCAGATTCAGCGGCTGGCCCGACAGCGCGCGCTGCAGCAGGGTCTGGGCCGAGACCACGCCGATCACATCATTGAGCCCTTCGCGGCAGACCGGGTAGCGGCTGTAGCCATGGGCTTGCAGGATGGCCAGCACCTGCGGCGCCTCGTCATGGATATTGAGCCAGGCGATCTCGGCGCGCGGAATCATCATCGAGCCGACCTGGCGCTCATCGAGCCGGAACACATTGCGCACCATCTGGTGCTCCTGCTCCTCGATCACGCCGGCGTCCAGTCCCTCTTCCAGGCTGGCCGCGATCTCTTCTTCGGTAACGCCGCGCTGCGCCCTGCCGCGCAGGCCCAGCAGGCCCAGCACCGCATTGGTCGCAAAGCTCAGAAACACCACCAGCGGTCGCGCCACCAGGGACAGAAAATCCATCGGCGGCGCCACCAGGCGAGCCACCGTCTCCGGAAACATCTGGCCCAGGCGCTTGGGCACCAGCTCGCCGAAGATGATGGTGGCCACGGTCAGTATCACGACGACCAGGCCGGTGGCCGTGTACTGCGCGATGTGCTGGGCCAGGCCCAGCGAGCCCAGCCAGAGCGCCAGCGGGCCGGCGAACGCGGCCTCGCCGACGATGCCGTTGAGCACGCCGATCGAGGTGATGCCGATCTGCACCGTGGACAGGAACTTGGTCGGGTTCTCGTGCAGGTCCATCGCCGCCTGGGCACCGGACTCCCCGCCTTCCACCATCACCTGCAGCCGGGCCTTGCGGGCGGCGGTGAGCGCCATTTCCGACATCGCGAAAAGGCCGTTGAGCAGAATCAGAAAAATGACTAGGGCGGTATCCATTGGCAGCGCGAGCCTCGGGTAAACCCGGTCGCGCATCGGTTCTTTCGGGGGCGCAAGCGTAGCAGAAGGCCATGACACAAACCCACCGCACAATCCCGGTATGAACTATCTGATCGGTGATCTGCAAGGCTGCTGCGACGCGCTGGAGCGCCTGCTGGCCACGCTGGACTTCTCGCCCTCGCGCGACCGGCTCTATCTGCTGGGCGACCTCGTCAACCGCGGCCCGGCCTCGCTGGCCACCCTGCGCCGCCTGCAGGGCCTGGGCGACGCGGCCCGCTGCCTGCTGGGCAACCACGACCTGCACCTGCTGGCCGCCGCCGCCGGCACCCGCAAGCCGCACCGCAGCGACACGCTGAGCGAGATCCTGGACGCGCCCGACCGCGAGGCCCTGCTGGACTGGCTGCGCCAGCAGCGCCTGGCCCGGCACGAGCAGGGCTGGCTGATGGTGCATGCCGGCGTCGTGCCGCAATGGGACGCGGTGCAGACGCTGGCCCTGGCAGGCGAGGTCGAGGCGCTGCTGCGCGGGCCCGATCTGCAGGACTTTCTGCAACAGATGTATGGCAATGAGCCGCTGAGCTGGGACGAGTCCCTGGCCGGCACCGCCCGATGGCGCTTCATCGTCAATGTGCTGACCCGGCTGCGCTTTTGCGATGCCCAGGGGCGGCTGGACCTGAAGACCAAGGATGCCGATGGCGCCCCCGAGGGCTTCCTGCCCTGGTTCGATGTGCCCGACCGGCGCAGCGCCGGCACGCCCATCGCCTTCGGCCACTGGTCGACCCTGGGTCTGCTGCAGCGAGCCGACCTGCTGGCGCTGGACACCGGCTGCGTCTGGGGCGGCCGCCTGACGGCCGCCCGGGTCGAGACCGGCCGGGTGCTGGAGATCATCCAGGTGGACTGCGCACAGGCCCAGAAGCCGGGCTTGCATAGCGGCTAGAATGCGCGCTCTGCGCAAGGCAGAAACCGGAGGCTTGGGGGAGTGGTTTAACCCAACAGTCTTGAAAACTGTCGACGGGCAACCGTCCGTGAGTTCGAATCTCACAGCCTCCGCCAAGCGGGCTCAGCCCCCCTTGATACGCACGGTGAACGTGATCTTGTAGCTGCCGCCATCGCCGCTGTAGCTCAGCGGGGACAGCGAGGTCTCGGTGGTCACCAGGGGCACGACGAAGCTGTGCGAGCCCAGGTACTCATCGTTGGACAGCGTGCTCTTGAGCAGATCGGTCAGCTTCGGTCGGACGATGGAGCGCAGCTGATCGCTGTTCAGATTGGCCCAGGCACTGCCGCCGTAGATGTTCCAGACCGACTGCATCATCAGCTGCAGGACGCCGCCGCTGCCGAGGTCGGGGTCAAAGTCCTCTTCCAGCAGCCAGGCGAAGACAAAGGCGCCGCCGGCCTCGGCCTCGTTGACGATCTGTCGCATATTCATCGTCTTGCCGGCGAGGAAAGCGCCATCCCAGTCGGGATCGCGCACGCGGATCAGCTTGCCGCCGGGCACATTGCGATGCCCCATGAAAACCATCAGATAAGGGGCATCGCTGCCGCCCTCGCTGGTGTCATCCAGGCACTTGATCTGCGTAACCATGAGTTGACGGGTGGGCATGCTGCACCTCCATTGCTGACTGACAGGCGCTAGGGCCTTGGCGGTCGCCAAAGGCTCGGCCGTGTCGTGAGTCAGGCTAGGTGCGACCCCTGCCCTGGCCCATCCCTAGGAGTGGTGGGATGCGCAGGCAGCTCAGGGCTGCAGCGTGTACCGCGTCACCAGTCGTCGTCCCGCGCCGTCCTGGGCCGTGAGCCAGAGTTCGTAGGCCAGCGGCGTCTGGCCGGCCTGGGCCGACAGCGCCGGCAGGCTCAGCGTGCTGGCCGGCGGGAAGGCGGGCGTGAAGTCGCTGATCGTCACGCTGCCGCTGTAGCGGATCAGCGCCCGCACGCCGCTCAGCCGCAGATCGGGGTTGGCGCTGGCCCAGCTCGACCAGTTCAGTGCCAGGCCGCTGGCCAGGGCGGCGGCGCTCAGCGGGGCGCTCGCGCTGACGCCGTCCAGGGCCGGATGGCGGGCGGCAGCCGGCACGCTGGCTGGCAGCTCGGCGCGCAGCCAGCTGTTGCGGGTCTCGGCCGTGCCGGCCAGCGTGTAGCTGGCCAGGTAGCGGGCGGCGCGCAAAGTGTCGGCGCCACCCAGCCAGCCCAGGCTGGTGGGTTGCAGCAAGGTGTCGGACAGCGCGCCACTGGCCACGGCCGATGTCGCGCCGGCGGCCGCGCTGATGCACAGCCAGCGCTGGCCGCAATAGGCCAGCGGGATGCTGAAGCCGCCGGGGGTCTGCACCGTGGCCTTGTCGAGCAGCGCCGTGCCGGCACTGTCCTGCCCCTGCAGCAGCAGCTGCACGCCCAGGCTTGGATTGCTGGCCGGCGCCACAACACCGGACAAGGCGCTGGACAGCGCGCCGCTGGCCTCCAGACCCAGCCAGGAGACCGGCAGCAGGCTGAACTCCAGCTTCTTGCCATTGCCCTTGAGCAGCCACTTGGGCTTGGTGAGACTCAGCGCATCGCTGAACAGCGCGACCGTGCTGCCGCTGCTGTCGCTGATCGGCGCGGCCACCAGCACCCGGTTGCAGCCGGCCGTCACCGCCACATCGTCGGCACAGCCCATAAGCTGGAATCGACCGAACTGCCAGTTCTTCTGTGCGTAACTGGCCAGCAGCGCCGAGAGCTCGGCGAGCGTGCGGCCGTTGTGACCTTCGTAGCCGACCAGCAGCTCGGAGGCGGCAAAGGTGGCGGCGCTGGCGCCCTGGGCGATCAGCTTGTTCAGCGCCGCACCCAGCTCGTCCAGCGTGGCCAGCTCGGGCAGCACCTTGGCGGCGCCGGTGGTGGCCTTCAGGGTGGAGCTGATCGCATTGGCCGGCGCCGCATCGGCGCTCTTGGCCAGCTCGGTCTTGGCCGTGGCCAGATCAACCAGCACCTCGACCGGCTGATTGATCAGCAGCTTGTTGCCCAGCTGCAGCTGCTCGACGCCCTTGCTGTTGGTGACCAGGCTGATGCGCAGGCTCTCGATCAGCAGATCCTGGCTGTTGCTCTTGACGGCCGCGAAGCCGGCATCGCCCAGCAGGTTCAGGGCGGCCGCATCGCTGATCTTCAGCTCGGTCAGCTGGGTCTTAACGATGGTCTTCAGGAAATCGGCGGCAGCGCCAGCCTTGCCCAGGCTGGCCAGCAGGGCCGCGTTATCGGCGGCCTTGGCGAACACCGGCCGCGGGTCGGTGCCCAGGGCCAGCGCCACGGCGGCGTCGCTCAGCGGGGTCAGCTGGGCCGTCATCGTCGCGGCAGCGGTCTGCACGGTGCCGTGCAGCACCTGCGGCTGGCCGGCCGCGTCCATGCCGCGCGCCTGCAGCAGCAGCGGCATCGCCGGGCTCTGGGTCGACAGCGTCAGGCGGTAGGTGCCCTCGACCGGGTGGGCCACGGCCGAGCCGACGCTGGCGCCCTTGGCATCGACCACGCTGATGCGGGCGCCGCCCAGCGGCGCGCCGACGGCGGCCACGCCGCTGAGCACCAGATCGGCGGCCGGTGTCGTGCCGCTGTCGCCGTCCGCCCCCCCGCCGCCGCCGCAGGCAAGCAGACACAGGGCGGCCATCAGGCTCAGCGAGCGGGCGGCAATAGAGGGCAAGCGCATGGCAAACGACAACTCGGGCAGGAAGATGCGGCGAGTATGGCCAGGGCGCACCGGGACAAATGCCGCATCAGCGCTGGAAAGTGCGGCCAATAAAAAACGGCCCGCAGGCCGTTCTGAAAGGTGTCAGTCGCCGGCTCACTTGGCACCAATGGTGACCCAGGGCACTT
This sequence comes from Paucibacter sp. M5-1, assembly GCF_027498415.2. Lineage (NCBI taxonomy): Bacteria > Pseudomonadati > Pseudomonadota > Betaproteobacteria > Burkholderiales > Sphaerotilaceae > Roseateles > Paucibacter sp. M5-1. Next base: position 5,296,772 of record NZ_JAPZLM020000001.1, on the reverse strand, counting down.
CAAACCAATTGTCGGCACGGTGCACAACCGTCACATTGCTGCGCGCCGCCCAGGGGATGACCTGGCGATGCAGAGGAATGATGTGAACCTGTTCCTTGTGCTCCGCCAGTGCAGCCTTGATCAGTTGCTCGCGCTTCTTGGGATCGGCTTCCAAGGTGCTCTGCCCGGCCAGTTGGTCGAACTTGTCATTGCGCACATTGCCGTAGTTGTAGTAACCCACGCCCTTCTCGCCCCGATTGCGCAGTACCGGAGTCATCATCGTCTCGGCATCGGTGATGGCGCCGCCCCAGCCATACATATACATGCTGGTATCCATCTTCTCGACCTTGGGGAAGAACAGGGAGCGCGGCATCGCGTTGACCTTGACCTTGACCTTGAGTTGCGCCCACATCGTCGCCAGCGCGATGCAGATCTCTTCGTCGTTGATGTAGCGGTTGTTCGGGCAATCCAGCGTGACTTCGAAGCCGTCGGCATAGCCGGCATCGGCCATCAGCTTGCGGGCCGCAGCGATGTCGAAGGGGTAGCGGGACTCGATGACCGGATCGTTGTAGGAACCCAGCGGCGACGGCGTCAGGCCGCCGGTGGGCACCGACAGGCCATTCATCAGCTTGGTACGCATGGTCTCGATGTCGACAGCTTGGTACAAGGCCTTGCGCACGCGCTGATCCTTGAACGGGTTCTTGTCTCCCGGCACATTGCCATAGAGCAGTTTGTCGCGCGCCTGGTCCATGCTGATGAAGACCAAGCGGTTCTCAGGTCCGTCGATGATCTTGACGCCAGGGGTGCTGCGCAGTCGCGGCACATCGCGCGGCGCCGGGTCGAGCACGAAGTCGATCTCGCCGGAGACCAGCGCGGCCAAACGGGTCGCGTCATTGGATATCTGGGAGAACACGATCTCCTGCACATTGCCCTCCCAGTTGCCCCACCAAGCAGGATTGCGCTTGAAGCTGGTCTTGATCGCAGGCTGACGCGACACCAGCATGAAGGGGCCGGTACCGTTCGCGTTCAGCGCCGCATAGGTCTCTTCCTTGTTCTTGAAGTCCTGCGGCTTGACCACCTTGTTTTTCTCGGACCAGCTCTTGCTCATGATGAACACAGTGTCCAGATGCTGCAAGAAGATCGGATTGAAGCTGGCGAGTTGGAACTCCACGGTCAGGTCATCAAGCTTCTTCGGCACGCCCACCGCCTGCGCATAGACCGAGAACTGGGAGACCAGCTCCTTGGCTCTATTGATAGAGAACACCACGTCGTCGGCGGTGAAGGGGGAACCGTCGTGGAACTTGACACCCGGGCGCAGTTTGAAGCGCCAGACCAGCGGTGAGACCTGGGTCCATTCGGTGGCAAGGCCAGGACCGATGGTCAGATTCTTGTCGCGTTTGGTCAGCCGCTCATAGACCTGTCCGTTGATCATATTGGTCATGCTCTCGTTCTGAGAGTGCGGATCCATCGTCATCGGATCACCCTGACTGGCCCAGCGCAGGGTTTGCGCCTGCACGCTCAGTGCACAGGCGGCGGTGACCAGGCCCAGCAGCAAAAACGGCTTTCTCTTCATTCGGGAACTCCCAACTGTGAACGGACGGTGGCGCGAGTGTAGGCAGGCGCGGCAGCGCGCCGCCCCTGGGATTCACCTGATGGGGCTAGCCCGGATCAGCCGCGCACAGCGGGCTTGGCCCAGAGCTCGGCCAGATGGGTGAAGCCCCAGTCCTGGGCCAGTTCGCGGCCCAGGATCTTGTCGCTGCAGCCGGGTGCAGCCAGGTCCAGCAGCTGCACCGGGATGGGCAGCTTGGACTTGGTCGAGAAGAACACCCGCACAACAGGCGCCACCAGCTTGGCCGGGTTCTGCTCGATCACCACCGCCAGCCTTCCCGAATGCAGCTTGACCAGCGTGCCGACCGGGAAGATGCCTATGCTCTTGACGAAGGCCTGGAACACCGCCGGGTCGAAATGCCCCTGCCACTGCGCCATGCGCTGGATCGAGCCGGCCGGGTCCCAGGCGGTCTTGTAGGGGCGGTTGGAGGTGATCGCGTCATAGACATCGCAGACCGCCCCCATACGCGCCATCAGGCTGATCTGCTCGCCGACCAGCTTCTCGGGATAGCCGCTGCCGTCCATCTTCTCGTGGTGGTGCAGGCAGACGTCCAGCGTCGACTGCGGCACCGCGCCGCCGGCCTTCAGGGCCTGGTAGCCCTGCACCGGGTGGGTGCGCATGGTCGAGAACTCGGCATCGCTGAGCTGGCCCGGCTTGTTCAGCACCTCCAGCGGCATCATCATCTTGCCGACATCGTGCAAGAGCCCGGCCAGGCCGGCCTCGCGGACGGTCTGGGTCGACAGGCCGAGCTGGCGCGCCAGCGCCACCATCAGCGCGCACACCGCCACCGAGTGCATATAGGTGTAGTTGTCCTTGGTCTTGAGCCGCGCCAGGCTGATCAGGGCCGAGGGGTTGCGCTCCACCGAGGCGGTCACGTCCTCGACCAGGGGCAGGCATTGCTCGGCATCGATGGCACGACCCATGCGCGCCTCGCCGAACAGGTCCATCACCGCCTGACGGGACCGATTCACCAACTCGCCGGCGCGCGCGAGCTCCTCGCCAAGGCTGACGGGCGCGGGGGCCGGCAGCGGGCTCGGCACAGGCTGGGGCGCAGCGGCGACGGCCGCCACAGCGGCGGGCGCGAGCGCGACAGGCGCGACCGCAGCCGGCGCCAGCCCCTTGGAGAGATCGATCCAAACCTCCGGCACCCCGCTGCCGCGCAAAGCCGCCAATTCGGCCGGCTCATTGAGCACGAACTTGGTCTTCCAGAACGGGTGGGAGAGCCAGGACCCCTCCAGCGACTGGATGAACATGCCGAGTTCTACCTGCTGGACCGGGATCTTTTTGAGCATGACGCAGCCGTATGCGAAAGCAACAAGCCTCAGTATCGTGCGCACCGCGCCCCTGCATGCGGCGAACAGGCATAAAAAAGCCGCCTACAAGAGGCGGCTTGATGAATATCAAACAAATAGGCTTCAGCGCAGCTTGGGCTGCGGCACGACCTTCAGCTCACCCGGCAGCGAGGCCAGGTACTTGGACATGGCCTTCAGCTCGGCGTGGCTGAACTGCTTGACCTGGCCGGCCATGATGGCGTTGCCACGGCCCACGACGGCATTGCCCTCGACCTGGTAGGACTTCAGCGCGGCATACAGATAGTCGGCATGCTGGCCGGCGATCTTGGGGTAGCTGCCGTCGATCGGCTTGCTGAAGTTCGCACCGTGGCAGGAAGCGCAGGCGCCCTTGTTCAGCAGCTCGGTGACCTGGGCGCTGGCCGGCACGGCCGCCTCGGGCACGGTCGTCGTGCTCTTGCCATGCTGCTCGTAATAGGCCGAGATGTCGGCGATGTCCTGCTCCGTGAGGCTCAGCGCGATGCCGCGCATCGTCGGGTGCTTGCGCTCGCCCTTGGCATAGGCGCTCAGCGAGGCGGCGATGTACTTGGCGCCCTGGCCCGAGATCATCGGCACCTTGTACACCTCGGGGAAGCTGGACTGGTAGCCCGGGATGCCATGGCAGCCGATGCACATGGCCACCTTCTTCTGCCCGGCGGCCACATCCTGCGCCTGCACCGAGGTCAGGGCTCCGACGGTAGCGGCCAAAGCGAGCGAAATCTGCAGCAGTTTTTTCATGGTCCCGAGTGTTGTAGTGCTGGGTCTGGATCTGACACCGGGCGCGATTATAGGGGGCCCGTATACTGGCCCGCTGCCCATCTGTCGTTGATCTACACCATGAAGTTTCAAGGCTCGGACCAATACGTCGCCACCGCCGACCTGATGCTGGCGGTCAATGCCGCCATCACGCTGCAGCGCCCCCTGCTCGTCAAGGGCGAACCCGGCACCGGCAAGACCATGCTGGCCGAGGAAGTCGCCCAGGCCCTGAACCTGCCGCTGCTGCAATGGCATGTGAAGAGCACGACCAAGGCCCAGCAGGGCCTGTATGAGTATGACGCGGTGAGCCGGCTGCGCGACAGCCAGCTCTCCGGCATCGAGGGCACGGACAAGGTCCGCAATATCGAGAACTACATCGTCAAGGGCGTGCTGTGGCAGGCCTTCGAGGCCGATGCGCCGGTGGCCTTGCTGATCGACGAGATCGACAAGGCCGATATCGAGTTCCCCAACGACCTGCTGCGCGAACTCGACCGCATGGAGTTCTACTGCTACGAGACGCGCCAGCTGATCAAGGCCAAGCACCGCCCGCTGGTCTTCATCACCTCCAACAACGAGAAGGAGCTGCCCGACGCTTTTCTGCGCCGCTGCTTTTTCCACTACATCAAGTTCCCCGATGCGCCGACGATGCAGAAGATCGTCGACGTGCACTTTCCCGACATCAAGTCCGAGATGCTGGCCGCCGCGATGAAGACCTTCTTCGATGTGCGCAATCTGCCGGGCCTGAAGAAGAAGCCCTCGACGAGCGAGCTGCTGGACTGGCTGAAGCTGCTGGTGGCCGAGGACATCCCGACCGAGGCGCTGAAGAGCGGCGATGACAAGGTGCTGATCCCGCCGCTGGTGGGCGCCTTGCTGAAGAACGAGCAAGACCTGACCCTGTTCGAGAAGCTGGTCTTCATGCAGCGGAACAACCGATGAGCGGCCAAGACCTGGGCAAGGCCTTCCGGCAGGGGCTGGCCGACGCCATCGGCTTCGTGCTCGGCGCGCTGGCCGGCTGGCAGCTCGGCCGCTGGCTGGGCTACGACTTCATCGCCAGCACCGCCTGGGGGGTTCCCGAGCTGATCGGCCTGGCGCTGATCCTTGTGGGCTGCGGCCTGGGCCGCTGGCTGGCGCGCAAACTGATACTGAGAGGCTGAATGGCAAGCACTGACACGACGGCCATCTGCACACCGGTCACGCTGAGCGGCCGCCACGCCACGCTGGCACCGCTGGCCCCCGAGCACGAGGCCGGCCTGCAGGCCGCCGTGCGCGAAGGCGAGCTCTGGCAGCTCTGGTACACCGCGATCCCGACACCCGAAGGCATGGCCGCCGAGATCCGGCGCCGGCTTGATCTGCTAAGCAAGCAGAGCATGCTGCCCTTCACGGTCTTCGATGCCGACCAGCGCATCGTCGGCATGACCACCTTCATGAATATCGACAACGCGAACCGCCGCGTCGAAATCGGCTCCACCTGGTATGGCAACAGCGTGCAGCGCAGCCCGCTGAACACCGAGTGCAAGCTGCTGCTGCTGACGCATGCTTTCGAGACCCTAGCCTGCATCGCGGTCGAGTTCCGCACCCACCGCTTCAACAGCGCCAGCCGCCGCGCGATCGAGCGTCTGGGCGCCCAGCTCGACGGCATCCTGCGCTCGCACATGCGCGCCAGCAACGGCACGCTGCGCGACACCGCCGTCTACAGCATCACCGCGACCGAATGGCCCACCGTCAAAACCCATCTGCAATGGCAACTCGCAAAACCCCGCTGAAGAAAACCCCCAAGAAGACTTTCGACGTCGACGCCCTGTGGCAGATCGAGCGTGTCGGCGCCCCCAGCCTATCGCCCGATGGCGCCCAGGCCGTGGCCGCCGTGACCCGTTACTCGATGGAGAGCAACAAGGCCCAGTCCGGCCTGTGGCTGCTGTCGACGCTGGGCGGGGCGCCCCGCGCACTGACCAGTGCCGGTGACAAGGATGGCCAGCCGCAATGGAGCCCGCAGGGCGACCGGATTGCCTTCATCGCGCGCCGCGAGCAGCAAGGCAGCAAGGACGAGGAAGCCCAGCTCTACCTGATCGCGCCAGACGGCGGCGAGGCCCAGCGCGTCGGCAGCGTCGCCACCGGCGTCGAGGCCTTCAAGTGGTTTCCGGACGGCAAGCGAATCGCCTTCATCTCCTGGGTCTGGCCCGGGCTGAAGGGCGCGGCCGCCCAGGCCAAGGCGCACAAGGAGTTCAAGGAGCGCAAGGCGACTGGCTACGTCACCAGCGAGGCGGTCTACCGCTACTGGGACCATCATGTGCCGATGGGCCGGGTCGCGCATCTGCATGTGATGGACGTGGCCACCGGCAAGACCCGCGACCTGTTCGAGGGCACCGACCTCGAGCTGACCCGCGCCGACCCCGACGCCAACTGCTTCGATATCGCACCGGACGGCAAGCGCATCGTGTTCGCCTTCGACCCCGCCGCCGAGAAACGCCTAGACAACCGCTACGCGCTGGCAGAAGTCGAGCTCAAGAGCGGCGCGATCCGCACGCTGCTGCAGGACAAGGACTGGGATCTGCAGGCGCCGCGCTACAGCCACGCCGGCCAGCACCTGGCCTTTCTGGCCAGCCACCAAGGCAAGAAGCACACCATGCCCTCGCAACTTGCCGTGCTGGACACGCAGGGCCATTGGGCCGTGCTGTCCGAGGACTGGGACTACGAGGTCACCGCGCCGCTGCGCTGGGATGAGGACGATCTGGGCGTTCTGTTCGGCGCCGAGGAGCGCGGCCGCCGCCACCTCTGGCGCTTCGACGTCAAGACTTGCGAGGCCTTCAAGCTCTTCGAGGGCGGCAACGCGACGGCCTTCGCGCTGGAAGCCGGCACCTTGGTCGTGCAGCACGACAGCGTCCAGCATCCGCCGCGCCTGTCGGTGGTCGTCAGCGAGGGTGATGAGGAGGGCCGGGGTCAGGTCATCAGCCGTATCGAGTCCTTCAACGACACGCTGCTGGCCGACTACACCTTCTGCCGCCACGAGGAGGTGGTCTACAAGGGCGCCCAGGGCGACGATGTGCAGATGTGGCTGGTCTACCCGCCCGGCTTCGATGCGAAGAAGAAATACCCGGTGATGCACCTGATCCACGGCGGCCCGCACACGGCCTTCGGCGACAGCTGGCACTTCCGCTGGAACCACCAGGTCTTCGCCTCGCAGGGCTATGTGCTGGCCTGCGTCAACTATCACGGCTCCTCGAGCTTTGGCTACCAGTTCCTCGACTCGATCACCCAGCGCTGGGGCGAGCTGGAGCTGCAGGACGTCGAGGCCGGCACCGACTGGATACTCAAAAAGCCCTGGGCCGACAAGAAGCGCGTCTTCGCCACCGGCGGCAGCTACGGCGGCTATATGGTCGCCTGGATGAACGGTCATGTGAAACCGGGCCGCTACCAGGCCTATGTCTGCCACGCCGGCTGCTACGACTGGCAGGCCATGTTCGCCGACGACGCCTACACCTGGCATGCCAAGGAACTCGGCGCCTGGTACTGGGACGATGCCGCCAAGGTGGCCTCGCAAAGCCCGCACGCCTTCGCGAGGCACATGGCCACGCCGACCCTGGTGATCCATGGCGCGCTCGACTACCGCGTGCCCGATGCCCAGGGCCTGGCCTACTACAACACGCTGAAGGCCAAGGGCGTCGACGCGCGCCTGCTCTGGTACCCCGACGAGAACCACTGGATCCTGAAGCCGCGCAACAGCAAGCTCTGGTATGGCGAGTTCTTCGGCTGGCTGGCCAAGCACGACCCGGCACCGAGCCGCACGAAGAAGGCCTGATCAATCGCCTTCGGCCAGGCCCCAGTCGATATCGCCGCACAGCACCCGCAGCTGGCCGTCGCGCCAGAAGGCCACCGAGACGGTGACGCACACGCGGGCGCCATGCAGGCTGAGGTAGGGGCGGGTCAGCTGCACCTCACCGATTGAGGCGATGGCGCGGCGGAAATAAGGGCGGCGGGCCCAGCGGGCATCGCCAGCCCGCTCCAGCGGCGCATAGCGCGGGTCGGCCACCTCGACCCGGCCCGTGGGCGCCACCCGCTCGCCCTGCTCGCGGCCCTGCTCGTCCAGCAGATAGCAGAGCTGTGCCTGCTCCAGCCGCAAAAAGGCCGCGCACGCCTCGGCCATCGGCCGGCCCTGCTGCAAGGGCTGCAGGGCCAGGGCCAGCGCGGTACGGAAGGGCGCGACCCGCTCCTCATCGGCCTGACGCAGATGCAGATGGCGCTGGTCAAACAGCTCCCACGCGCTCTCGACCTCGCCGCTGACGGCCTTGCTCAGCAGCTGCGGTGAGGGATGGCCAAAGGCATAGCCCTGCACCAGGTCGACATCGGCATCCAGCGCCAGATGCGCCTCGTCCTGGGTCTCGACGCCCTCCAGCAGCACCAGGGCACCGCACTCGTGCAGCAGGGCCACCATCTGGCTGAGCACGCGGGCGATGCGCTTGGAGTCCATCGCCCGGGTCAGCAAGCTGCGGTCGAGCTTGACGATCTCGGGCCGGATGCGCCAGATGCGGTCGAAGTTGGAATGGCCGACGCCGAAATCGTCCAGCGCCAGCAGGCAGCCGGTGGCGCGCGCCTGCTCGACGGCCAGCTCGAACTTGTGATCCTGCGACATCACGTCCTCGGTCACCTCGAACACCAGGCGCTGCATCGGCAGGCCCAGCTGGTGCACGACCTCGACCGCGCGCGCCAGCATCTCGGCCTGCTCGGTGACGTTGACGAACACTGCCGCATGCACATTCAGGAACAGCCAGCTGTCCTGCGCCTGCTGGGCAACGAAGTTGTGCACATGCAGCAGGCGGCACAGCCGGTCCAGGCGCACCTGCTCCTCGAAGCTGCCGACCCGCTCGAACAGGCTGACCGGCGACAGCAGCCGCCCCTGCCCGTCCTGCACCCGTACCAGGGCCTCGTAGCCGACCGGGCGGCGGTGCGGGAAGCTGTAGATGGGCTGGAAGCTGCTGCTCAGCAGACAGTCGCCATGGCGGCCCTGCCAGATGCCGTCCTGCTCACTGATGGCCTCGTACAGGGCCAGCAAGGTGCTCTCTACTTCGGTGGCCATGGCGCTCCGATCCGGCGGTCTTGTCAGCGCGATGCTAGCGGATACCAGGCTTGGCTGCGGTGCAGCATCGGATGTGGATAATCAAGAGCCTACCTGCCCCACCCGAGCCCATGCTGATCAAGTTCTTCTATACCCTGCGCGCGGCCAAGCTGCCGGTCTCGGTCAAGGAGTTCCTGACCCTGCTGGAGGGACTGAAGGCCGGGGTGATCGGCGCCGACGGCGTGCCGACGATAGACGACTTCTACTACCTGGCCCGCACCACGCTGATCAAGGACGAGGCCCAGTTCGACAAATTCGACCGCGCCTTCGCCGCTTATTTCAAGGGCGTCGAGCTGCTGACCGACTTCACGAAGGACGTGCCGCTGGAGTGGCTGCGCAAGCATCTGGAATTGGAACTGACGCCCGAGCAGAAGGCGGCCATCGAGAAGATGGGCTGGGACGAGTTGATGGAGACGCTCAAGAAGCGCTTCGAGGAGCAAAAGGAACGTCATGAGGGCGGCAACCGCTGGATAGGCACCGGCGGCACCAGCCCCTTCGGCAACAGCGGCTACAACCCGCAAGGCATACGCATCGGTGGCCAGGGCGGCAACAAGAGTGCCGTCAAGGTCTGGGAGCAGCGCGCCTACAAGGACTATGACGACAACCTCGAGCTTGGCACCCGCAATATCAAGGTGGCACTGCGCCGGCTGCGCCGCTTCGCCCGCGAGGGCTCGGATCTCGAGCTCGACCTGAACGACACCATCCACAAGACCGCGGCCAACGCCGGCATGCTGGACATCCGCATGATTCCGGAGCGCCACAACAAGGTGAAGGTGCTGCTCTTGATGGATGTCGGCGGCACGATGGACGAGCATGTGCACCGGGTCGAGGAGCTGTTCTCGGCCGCCAAGACCGAGTTCAAGCATCTGGAGTTCTATTACTTCCACAACTGCGTCTACGACTTCGTCTGGAAGAACAACCGCCGCCGCTTCGCCGAGAAGTTCCCGACCTGGGACATCATCCGCAAGTACAACAAGGACTACAAGCTGATCTTCATCGGCGACGCGACGATGAGCCCCTACGAGATCCTGCAGGCCGGTGGCAGCGTCGAGTACAACAACGAGGAGCCCGGCGCCGAATGGCTGCAGCGGCTCACCCATGCCTTCCCGAAGTACGCCTGGATCAATCCCGAGCCGCAAGGCGTCTGGCAGTACCGCCAGAGCATCGCGCTGGTCCAGCAGATCATGCATCAACGCATGTTTCCGCTCTCGCTGGCCGGGCTGGAAGGCGCCATGCGTTTGCTGAGCAAATGAGGGGGGGCACGCTGCGCACAGGCATCGCGCTGGCGAGTCTGCTGCTGTCGGGCTGCGCCAGCCTGAGCGGCCTGTTCAATGGCGGCAAGCCGGTCGGCGCGCCGGCGGCCGACCCGCAGAAGATCGCCTACGAACTCGAGATCGAGGCGCCCGAGGCGCTGCGCCCCCTCTTGCAGGAGCACCTGGATCTGGCGCGCTTTCAGCGCATCGGCGAGGACGAGCGTCTGAGCCGTATCGAGCTCGACCGCCTGGCCGCCGCCGCACCGGCCCAAGCCCGCTCGCTGCTGGAGACCGAGGGCTATTTCAACGCCGAGGCCCGCTTCGAGCGCCTGGCAGCCGACGAGCGCGGCCTGCAGCGCGTGCGGCTGACCGTCACGCCCGGGCCCCGCACCGAGGTGACCCGGGTCGACCTGAGCTTTGCCGGCGCGCTGCAAGAGCCCCAGGGCGAGGATGCCCAGGCGCTGGCCGAGCGCCTGCGGGCCCAGCTGCGCGAGGACTGGAATCTCGACCCGGGTCGCTATTTCCTGCAAAGCCGCTGGTCCTCGGGCAAGACCGAAGCCCTGGCCACCGCCCGCGCCGGCGGCTACCCGCTGGCGCGCTGGGCCCATACGGCCGCGCGCGTACATGCCGAAACCAATAGCGCCGAGCTGGAATTGCAGCTCGACAGCGGCCCGCTGTTCCGCCTCGGCGAGCTGCGCATCGAAGGGCTCAAATACCAGCACGAGGAGACCGTGCGGCGCCTGGCCGGCTTCACCCCGGGCCAGCCCTATAGCGAGCGCGGCCTGCTGGACTTCCAGGAGCGGCTGCTGCAGACCCAGCTCTTCGATGGCGCCAGCGTCGATATCCAGCCCGAGGCCGAGCAGGCCGAGGCCACGCCGGTGCTGGTGCGCCTGCGCGAGGCGCCGCGCCAGCAGGCCACCACCGGCATCGGCTACAACGCCAACACCGGCCAGCGCGTCACGCTCGAGCACCTGCACCTGATCCCGTTCGGTCTGCCGATGCGCAGCCTCAGCAAGCTCGATCTGGGCCGCGATCTGCGCGCCGCCTCGCTGGAGCTGACCTCGCACCCGCAGAACGATATGCAGCGCAATCTGGGCTCGATCGCGCTGGAGGAAGACCGCAGCGAAGGCGAGATCAAGACCAGCCTGACGGCCCGGCTCGGCCGGCTGCGCGAGACCACCCGCGACGAGCGGCTCTACTACATCGAGCTGCTGCGCTCGCACGAGCGCGCCGACGATCTGAGCGTCAGCGCCGGCGCGCTGTCGATCAACGGCCAATGGACACGCCGGCGGGTCGACAACAATCTGCTGCCCACCGAGGGGCACACGGCCTCGCTGCAGCTGGGCCTGGGTCGCGCCGACAGCTCGATCGGCGCCAACGGCTTCTTCGGCCGGGTCAATCTGAAGACCGCCTGGTACCGGCCCTTCAAGCTCAGCAGCCAGACCTGGTACGCCAACACCCGGCTCGAAGTGGGCCAGGTCTTCGTCAAGCAGGACGTCGGCGTGCCCGACAAGCTGCTGTTCCGCGCCGGCGGCGACGACTCGGTGCGCGGCTACCCCTACCGCAGCCTGGGCCCCACCGAGGGCGACCAGAGCGTTGGCGGCCGGATGCTGTTCGCGGCCAGCGCCGAGATTGCCCGTCCGATCAGCGAAGCCATGCCCAGCCTCTGGGGCGCAGCCTTCATCGACGCCGGCAATGCGGCCGACCGCTGGGGCGACCTGAAACCGGCCCTGGGCTACGGCATCGGCCTGCGCTGGCGCAGCCCGGTCGGGCCGCTGCGCATCGACATCGCGCGCGGCCATGAGCTGCGCAAATGGCGGCTGCATTTCAGTGTAGGTATCGCGCTATGAAGTCAGACACTGCGGCTTCGCCGAACAGCGTCGGGATCGCGCTATGAGCGAAGAGCAAAGCACGCCGGCACCGGCCACGCTGCCTCGCAAGAAGCGCAGCCGCCTGCTGCTTACCACCAGCCTGGCCCTGCCGACCTTGGCTGCCGCCGCTGCGCTGGCGCTGTACTGGGGGCTCAAGACCGAGACCGGTACGGCTTGGCTGCTGCAACAAGCGCCAGGCCTGCAGATCGAGGCGCCGCAGGGCCCGCTGCTGGGCGACTTCTCGGCGCGCCGGCTGCGCTACCAGAGCCCCGCTTTCAGCATCGAGCTGCGGGACCTGCGCTGGCAAGGCCTGAGCCTGGCCTGGGAGCGCACACCGCTGCTGTGGGGCCGGCTCGAGATCAAGCGCCTGCAGGCGCGGCGCCTGACGCTGGGCTGGCCCGACAGCCCGACCTCGACCGAGCCAAGCGCCGCACCGCAAGACCTGACCCTGCCGCTGGCGGTGCGAATTGCCGAGCTGCGCGTGGACGAGGTGCACGCACCGCCGCTAGGCGCGCAGCCCTTGCGCGATCTGCGCGCCGGGGTCTGGCTTTCCGAACAAGAGGGCCAGCGCCATCGCATCGAGCTGCAGCACCTGGCCTGGGACAAGCTCTCGCTCAGCGGCCAGGCCAGTGTGCAGACCACCGCTGCGATGAATGTGGATTTGCAGGCCCTGCTGCGCTCCGGCGAGCAATGGCAGGCCCAGGCCTCGCTCAAGGGCCCGCTGGATGCACCGGCGCTGCTGGCCAGCGCCGAGACCGCCGGCCAGGCGCTGCAGCTGAATGCCGCGCTGCGCCCGTTCGCGCGCTGGCCGCTGCAGGCCGCCGAGCTGAACGCCGACAAATTCGACCTCGCGGCCCTGCACAGCGGCCTGCCGAGCACCGTGCTGAGCGGCCATGCGCGGCTCAAGGCCAGCGCCTGGGACCAGCCGGCCCATCTGCTGGCCGAGCTGCGCAATGGGGCGGCCGGCCGCTGGGACCAGCAGCGCCTGCCGGTGCACAGCCTCAAGCTCGATCTACAGGCCCGCCCCGATCATCTGCAGGGCCTGCAGGACCTCAGCAGCCTGAAGGTCGATGTGCTGGAGGCCCAGCTGGGCAGTGCCGGCGCGCCGGCCGGCCGGCTCAGCGCCCAGGGCACGGGCCTGCAGCTGCAGGCCCGTGTCAGCGAGCTGCGCAGCGCCGCCCTCGATGCCCGCTTGCCGGCCCTGCGCCTGAACGGCCGCGTCGACCTGAAGGGCCAGCTCGGCGAGCGGCCCAGCCTGGACCTGGATGGGCGGCTCAGCGGCGACTGGCAGCAGACTGCCAAGCTGAGCCGGCCGGTCGAGCTGCAGCTGCGTGCGAACAGCGACGGCCGCCAGATCGAGCTGCAGCAGGCCCTGCTGCAATCGGGCGCCTCGCGCCTGGATATCAAGGGCCAGGTCTTGCCTGCCAGCGGCGCGCAGGGCTGGAGCGCCAAGCTCAGCGCCAGCACCCAGGACTTCGATCCTCGCCTGCTCTGGGCGGGCGAGGCCGGCTCGGGCTGGGCCAAGGGCCAGCACAGCCTGGATGCCACGCTGCAGGCCGAGCTGCGTCAGGGCGCCGATGCCTGGCCGCTGGGCACCGCCAAGCTGCAGCTCCAGCCCAGCCTGCTGGCCGGCGTAGGCCTGGACGGCCAGATCAGCTATCAGGCGAGCGGCAAGGCCAAGCCCGAGCTGCAGCTGGACCTCAGCAGTGCCGACAACCGGCTGCGTCTGAGCGCTCAGGGCGGCGCCGCGCCACAGGGCCGCGCCGAGATCGCCGCACCGAAACTCGCGGCGCTGACACCCTTGCTGACGCTGTGGGCCCCGCAGGCCCAGCTCAGCGGCGGCCTGCAGGGCACGCTGGCAATCAACGGCAAGGAAGGTGGCAAGGACGGCGGCGGCAGCACCAGCGGCCGGCTCGACATCAAGGCGCTGCAGCTGAAGAACCTGCCCGGGCTGGACAGCCTGCGCCTGGACGGCGCCACCCTGGATTGGCAGCTCGACAGCCGCATCGACGCCCCGCTGCGGGCCCAGGCCCAGCTCAAGCAGCTCAGTCTCAACGGCAGCCTGCTCAGCCAGGCCCAGCTCGATCTGCAGGGCAGCTGGGCGCGCCATCAACTCAAGCTCGACGGCCAGGGGTACACACCCACACCGGCCTGGGCCGCCACCATCGCCGACCCCGCGGGCCTCAGTGGCAGCCTGCTGCTGGCGCTGAACGGCCAGCTCTCGGCCTCGCCCTGGCTGGCCTGGCAGCAGGCGAAGGATCCAGTCAACTGGCAGGTTCAGGCCAGCCGGCTGCTGCTGCGGCCCACCCGCAGCGAGCAGCCCGACTGGGTCTCGGCGCGCGACGTCAAGCTGAGCCTGCAGCTGGGCACATCGATCACGCTGCAACAGGCCGATCTGGCACCGGGCCGCATCGAGCTGGCCGGTGCCGGGCTGCGCTGGAGCCAGATTCAATGGCTGGCTGCCCGTGACGCTGGCGGGCAGCCGCAGCTGAGCGCCGAGCTCGAACTGGAACCCCTCGCGGTGGCGCCGCTGCTGGCGCGCTGGCAGCCCGAGTTCGGCTGGGGCGGCAAGCTGGTGATGGGTGGGCGGGCGCGGGTGCGCAGCGCGCCGCAGGTCGAGGTCGACATCGCGCTCAGCCGTGCTGGCGGTGACCTGACCGTGACCGACGAGGCCGGCGGCGTCCAGGCCCTGGGCCTGAGCGAGCTGCGCCTGGGCTTGCTGGCCAGCGGCGGTGTCTGGCACTTCACCCAGGCGGTGGCCGGCAGCAATCTGGGCGTGCTGGGCGGTGCCATCACCAGTCGCACCTCGCCGCAAGCCCTGTGGCCGGCGCCGGATGCGCCGCTGGAGGGCGTGCTGCAGGCCAATGTCGAAAACCTGAGCACCTGGGGCAGCTGGGTGCCGACGGGCTGGCGCCTGGGCGGTAGCTTCAATGCCGGAGTCCAGCTGGCCGGCAAGGTCGGTGCCCCGGAGATCATCGGCCAGGCCAATGGCGCACAGATCGCGCTGCGCAACCCGCTGCTGGGCGTTGATGTGCGCGACGGCGAGTTCTCGCTGAAGCTCGATGGCAGCACCGCCACCCTGGAGCGCCTGAGCGCCCGCGGCGGCGAGGGCAATCTCAGCGCCCAGGGCCGCGCCCTGCTCGGCGACAAGCCCGAGCTCACGCTGAACATGACGGCCGAACGCTTTGCCGCGCTGAGCCGGGTTGACCGCCGCCTGAGCGCCAGCGGGCAGGCCAGCTTGAAGATCGATCGCGACGCCTTCAGCCTCGATGGGCGCTTCACGGTCGACGAAGGCCTGTTCGATTTCAGCCGTGGCGATGCGCCCAGCCTCGACGACGATGTGCAGGTACTGCGCCCCGACCGCGCTCCGCCCGAAGCCGGGCGCACGCGAGCCAGCGGGCGCGCGCCAAAGATCGATCTGCAGCTGGCCCTGGATCTGGGTCGGCAGCTGCGCATCAAGGGACGCGGCCTGGACACCCGCTTGCGCGGTGAGCTGAAGCTGGCACACCAGGGCGCGGGGCCGACGCTGAACGGCGTGCTGCGCACCTTCGGCGGCACCTATGACGCCTATGGCCAGCGCCTGGACATCGAGCGCGGCGAGATCACTTTTGCGGGCGTGGTCGACAATCCGCGCCTGAACGTGCTGGCGGTACGCCCCAACACCGATGTCCGGGTCGGCGTGACGCTGACCGGCACGGCCTTGAATCCGCGCATCAAGCTCTTCTCTGAGCCAGATATGGGCGACACCGACAAGCTCTCCTGGCTGCTGCTGGGCCGTGCACCTGATGGCCTGGGCCGCACCGACACGGCCCTGCTGCAGCGCGCCGCGCTGGCCCTGCTCAGCGGCGAGGGCGAAAGCACCTCGGGCAAGCTGATCAAGAACCTGGGGTTGGACGAGCTGTCGCTGAGCCAGGGCGAGGACGACTCGCGCGGCACCATCGTGCGCCTGGGCAAGAACATCTCACGGCGCTGGTACCTCGGCTACGAGCGCAGTCTCAACGCCACCACCGGCAGCTGGCAGCTGATCTACCGCATTGCACGCCGCTTCACCCTGCGCGCCCAGGCCGGCGAGGAGAGCGCGGTGGACCTGATCTGGCAGTGGAAGTGGGAGTAGACAAGGCGCGCCAGCATTCAGGCTCATGCGACAATTCGCGCCGCCTCGGCTTCGGGGCAATAGCTCTCCGTAGTTCAATGGATAGAACGGCCGCCTCCTAAGCGGCAAATGTGGGTTCGATTCCCGCCGGAGGGACCAAGACAGCGTTTCAGAGCGTCCTGCAAGCGATCAAGCCTCCATGTGAATCAATCACTTAGAGGATTTTTTCATGCCATCGAAGCTCATGGGGTTGCTTTACAGCTCAGGTCGGGTGGGGGAACATCTGGGGGAACAAAGCACCGTTCCCCCACCTCCTCAGGACTTTGTTCCCCCATGCTCACCGATAAAGCTTGCAAAAACGCCACCTGTCCGACTGGCAAGACCCGGCTCCGGCTGACCGATTCAGGTGGCCTGTATCTGGAGGTCGCACCGAGCGGCTCCAAGCGCTGGTTTGCCAAGTACCGCTTCGGCGACAAAGAGAAGCGCCTCGCGCTAGGCAGCTATCCCGAGGTGTCGCTGAAGGCCGCCCGCGACGGCCGGGACGCCGCACGCAAGACTCGCGAAACGGGCGCCGATCCTGTCCAGGCCCGCAAGGCAGAAGTGATCGCCAAGCGCGTGTCCTCGGCCACCACCTTCAAGGCCGTGACCGAGGAATATCACGAGAAGAAGGCCGGCGACTGGAGCAAGGTCCACGCCGCGCAGTTCCTGCGCTGCTGCGAGAAAGACCTGTTCCCTTGGATCGGCGCCCTGCCCTTGCGCGACATCAACGCACCTATTCTGCTGAACACCTTGCGCCGGGTCGAAGCTCGCGGCGCCACCCAGCTGGTGCGCGATCTGCGCGAGTTCGCCGGGCAGGTGTTCATGTACGGCATTCGCACCGGCAAGTGCGATGGCAATCCGGCCCGCGACTTGGTCGGGGCCTTCAAGACCCACACCGTCAAGCACATGGCAGCGGTGCTGACCCCTGCCAAGGCCGGCGAGCTGATGCGGGCCATGACCAACTACCAGGGCCAGCCCACGACCAAGGTCGCACTGCTGCTGTCTGCGCTGCTGTTCCAGCGCCCCGGCAACATCCGGTCGCTGGAGTGGTCATGGATTGACCTGGACGGTGCCATGCTCACCATTCCCTCCGAGGCCATGAAACGCGCCAAGGCGGGCAAGCTCAACGGCCGGCCGCATCTGGTACCCCTGGCCACCCAAGCCGTGGCCGCGTTGCGCGAGATCCAGCCGTTGACCGGCCATGGCCGCTTCGTATTCCAGAGCCTTCGCACCGGCGACAAGCCGATGAGCGAGAACACCGTGAATGCCGCCCTGCGCGGCATGGGCTACAGCAAGGACGAAATGACCGCCCACGGCTTCCGAGCGATGGCCCGCACCATCATGGTGGAGAACATCGCTGGCATCGAACCTGATGTGATTGAGGCTCAGCTGGCGCATGGCAAATCCGGGCCTCTCGGCTCGGCCTATGATCGCGCCGAGTACATGACCAAGCGCAAGGCGCTGATGCAAACCTGGGCGGACTACCTGGACCAGTTGCGAATCGGTGCGAAGGTCATCGACTTCAGGGTCGCCTCTTCGTGAACAAGAAGGCGGGGCATCCAGGCTCAAGCTACGCTCCACATCACCTGCGGCCCTCCGAAGGCAGGGGTTGTTGGTTCGATCCCAACCGGGCGCACCATATGAATCAAAGACTTAGGCCGCCATAGGTGGCCTTTTTCGTTTCCGGTAGGCCAAACAGCATGTCGATTCGTCGGAGGCCGCCCTTCGACGAAGTTGCAATAGCTTCTCTAGCAATCGCAAGCCGAAGGAGCCCGACATGGCTAGAGCCACAACCAGCACGCCGCCAGGGCACCCAACATCACCCAGCAGCTTGACCCCCTGTTTGATGGCGTAGGTGTCGGAGCCCTCGCGCTGAACTTCGCGCAAGCGTTGGCCGAGGCGGCAGGCGTGAAAGGCGCAAACGCCGGCATCCGCTTCTAGCTCTGGCGCAGGAGCAGTAAGCGGCCTGACGCTTCACCCAGAACACGGCGGCCCCTCGGGCCGCTTTGTATTGGTGGGCCGGCTGCACCCCGTGGTCATGCGGCGCGGGTGCCGAAATCCGGGCCGCAACCATATCGCCCACTACCTTGACGTCATCGAAGCCCACCGCAGCCAACGGGAACACCGGCTGGCTGGTGAAGCCCAGATATGCGCCGCGTGAATCAAGTCTCCGCTGCTGCCACTTTCGTCGATGTAGAAGTCCACGCTGCCACGCCCCCTTCCCAGAGACCCAAGCTATCGACTCAGTCAAATCTATGACGCTTCTTGCACGATTATTGAGGCGAGCATTTCCAGAGAGTTCAGTCCCTAAAACTAGGCATCGCCTGCGATCATTGCAGCGATCGTTTCCCGCGCCATTTTTTGGTTCTTCGTAAGGCGGCTGGATCATCCCATGAGCTAGCGGGGTGGAAAAATCGAACCAGGTTGACAAGGAAGGCACATGATCTTCGCAACAAGAAATCCTGTCCGAGAGCGCCCCGCAGGCGGTATGGCTTGGGCGGTCGATGCTGCGTCTGGCCGCCCAACGTATATCGGCAAATTGAGGCGTGAGCAGACAGGACTCCGTTGCGGATGTATCTGCCCGGCGTGCAATGCGCGCCTGCAAGCCGTGAGCGCCGGCAATGATGCAAACAGCAGGCGCTTCCCTTTCTTCCGCCATCACAAGGCTCAGCAAGGTCCCGGTTGCAAGTTTCGGGTTGCGGAACTGGCTGCGCTCAAGCTCCTATCGGAGCGCGGCTTGATTGAGATTCCGCCTCCGCGCAGGACATCGACGTATGTTGGCGAGAGCGGACGGCGGTACGAGGTTGAGCAGATCGGAGAAGCGATTAAAGAAGCCATCATCGAACATCGCCTTGTGAGCTCGGTCAGGGCAATTCTGACGCTTGAGAGCGGACGCCAGGTGGTTTTGATGCTGCGCGGCCATCAGGAGGTCGGCGAACTCGGCTCCGTCTTTGCGGTCATTGAAGTGCAAGTCAACGACCCCGAAGTTGCGTGGATGTCACCGGAAGAGATCGTCGCCCGATCCTCACTGGACTCGGAGTGGCTGCGCATCGTCCATCATCAGGACGATGCGCGCTTGACCCGCATGGCGGAAGATGAGGCTCGAAATCAAGCCCTGGAGCAGCTCGACATCAGGCCCGATGAGCTCGGCTTGCCTGTCGGCGCGACCAGGAAGCAGGCCTCCGAATCGCTAATCCATTGGGCGATCAAGGACGCGCTGCTCAGCCTCGGTCGTCTGAGAACCCCCGAGTTCAGGCAGAACGTCAGCGCCGCAGAGGATGGCGGCGAGTTGCACACCGTCGAGGTGTTCGTGCCCTCCACATGGCTGTCCATCGCCGATGTGGCCGACGAGGTGCTTTTCGATGGCTATCGGCCGGATATCGTCTGTGTGGGGCATGCGGAACACAGCATCCTGGGGCAGTTCAGATTGCTGGTTGAAGTGGCGGTCACTCACAAGGTGACCTTGACCAAGCTCGACTTGATCAAGCGCGATGACGTTGCCTGCATTGAACTCGATGTCATGCGATTTGGGCAAGGCGGTCAGGTGAGCCTTTCTCAGCTTCGCCAGCTCGTCGCCGAGGACCTCCAATGCAAGGCTTGGCTGCACCACGCTCGGATCAGTCAGATGTTGGCCGAAGCTCAACTCAAGGCCAATGCAGCGCGCGACGCTGCAGTTGCTCGAAAGGAAGCCGCAGCAGCGCACGCGCTGGCGAAGGCGCAGGAGGGCCGCAAACGCGCTCGCCAGGCTCAGGCTGAGGCAGAGGGGCGTCAAGCTTGGGCCGGTGGCCTGAGCAGATACGCAGCTCTCAGAGAGTTGCGATTGCTGCTTGAGCACCGCTGGGCAGGCAGAAAGCCGGTCACCGCCAATGGGATGGTCTGGGCAGACGGCGAGTTCGAGGCCGCAGTCGCACACGTGATATCCCGTTTCGAGCTTGGAAAGGATGTAGTCTCTGATCGAGGCGTAGCGCGACGGTTGTCCGAGATCGTTCGAGCCAGCCAAGCCGGCGCGGCACCGCTCGACTACAGCACTCTCGTAACCATGATGGACAGCTCGCTCCCATGGGAACGCGACTCCTGGGTGGGATTGCTACATCAGGCGATGGACCACTGCAACCCTGCTATCAGGCCGGATCAGCAATACGCCTACGACAGTCGACGACAACAGGTGTTCGACAGTCTTAGTGCGGGCGCAACGACATATGTCCGGCAAGTCGATTTGGATCCCGTCCTGGCAAGCATGTTTCCGGAATTGAGGAAGATATTAGAACAAGACCTCGGCACGAACCGCTACTGCGAGCGCATTTGGCAAGCGCGAGAGGAGGTAATGCGCGAGGCGCAGGCCAAGGCAGAGGCGCAGGCCATCGCGGCAGCAGCCGAGAAAGCAGAGCGCGATGCCGCGCTTGCTGCTGAGCGGGAACGCAGTCGCCTGCCGGATGCGATCAAACAGATCACCTACAGCATGAACTGGCGTCAGAACCTGAAGGTACCTGCAAACGCCGACGAGGCTGTGCGCTGCCTGACCCTCACCGGCCATACGGATCGCAGCCAGCCGACGATTGATTTGGTCATGGCCGGTTGGGTGGCTCGAAATTCGGGCATTTCGTTTTCCGACTGGTTTGCCAGCAGGAGCTACGAGTCTGCCGAGCATGCCGAAGCGGCCAGCACAGCGTTGAACAAAGCCTTCCTGATCCAGCAGAAGCATCGACAGGCGTAATGCCGAGCCTTCGCTTTCCTGGCCGCATGAATGCTGGGTTCTGCATACAGTCACCGTGATCAAGGACCTGAAGATCAAGGGCTCGTCCCTGGTCGTCAAGGTCGGCACCAAGGTCAAGAACATCCGCCTGGCCGACGGCGACCACGACATCGACTGCAAGATCGACGGGGTCGGCGCCATAGGGCTGAAGTCGGAGTTCGTGAAGAAGGCGTGATCGCAGGCTTGCATCGATCGACATCCAGACTGATGGGTGCGCCATACACCTGCCAGTCTGTAGATCCACATCGGCAGTCGGCTTGCGCACGCTGTGCCACCTCGTTTCGTCCTCAGCAAAAGTGAGGATGAAGAAACACTCAGCAGCCTGCTTTACTACTAGCCTCTGCAGTCTCAGCAGCGGCGGGAGAGGCAATGGCTACGGCTTGGGGACCGAAACACATACAGGGATTGATCGTCGTATCAACTGGATGTCTATGCCTTCCGATTATTGTGTTCGGCACTTTCTATGCCATATGCACTGGTGCTATCACGGCAGCTGATATCGGGACTATTGCTGGGATTGCCAAGGGAGGTGGAATTCTTGGCCTTGGCTTGATAGTAGTGATGGTTATACGCATGGGACTTCGAGGTGCGGAACGATGAAAACTTCCTTTTTGGTCAATGTGCAAATTGTCGTTGCGCTCGTTGCCGTCGCAGCAACTGTCTTTGCATCAAGGCAGTTGGTGCCAGTCACCGAGCAACTCGTTGCGTTGAAGTCAGAGGTGGTTCAACTCGAAGCAAAGAAGATTGAACTTCAACGCACGAATAGTGTGATCACAGCCAATGCCACGCCTGCTACTTCCGTCGTCTCAGCAGAGGTCGGGTGGGTCTATGTAGGGCGCGTGAACAGCGATAGGGTTTGGGCGCCGCCGGCAGAAGGCGTAGCCCCAGCACCCAACGAGAAAGCTGTCGAGAATTTCAAAGAGGTTATGGTCTCAAAGAACACTCCGTATGTTGACAACGCGGACGCGCCCAAGGTAGATATTGCAGAATTCAATCCATCTACTAGTTCTGGGCCTGTTCGGCTAGTAAGAGCAGGGACATCGCTCCCAGTACTGGATGTCAGGCGTGAGGCCTCGGCAGGCGGGGCTAGTCTTGTGTGGGCCAAGGTTTCCATCCCTGCCAAAGCAATACTGGAGATTCAGGGGCGAAGCTGATTTTCTCAGGAGGCTCTTCGATGGATGACCCCAGCGCAGTTGAAAAGTACCAAATGCTGGTCAGCCAACTCCAGCATGAGGACAACTTGGCCAACATACGGACGCATTGGGCACTGGTGATCCAGGGTCTCCTTCTAACCGGCGCCGGGGCAGTTCTGGGGCCTACTCCATTCAGCTCATTAACTGAAAAAAGTACACCGATCATGCTCGTCCTAGCGAGCATTGGACTTCTCACCGCGGCCGCAGCGGCAGTAGGTGTACGCGCATCAGAGGATCAGCAGGAAGCTCTTTGCAGATGGTGGCGAGAGCAGCCGAAGAATGCCGATCAGTTCCCGCCTCTCTACGACCACCTGAAGCGCCAGTGGTACTGGCGAGCATCCGGCTACTTTGGGCTGGTTGGGCTGCTGTGGGCGATCATGATCGGCGTAGCCCTCTGCAAGCACCCGAAGTGATCACTAATCACTCTGGTCGCGTAGCTCTACACAACTGGTGGGGCTGCCAAGTCCAGGCGATCAAAACCCGGACTCTCTGAATCCACCCATAGAACTGTTAATCCGTAGGTCCCTGGTTCGAGCCCAGGTCGAGGAGCCAACATTAACTGTTGACAATCAAAGGCTTGCACGAAAGTGCAGGCCTTTTTTCTTTGCAGAAAAGCCAGAGTTTTTGGCTTTTGCCACAAAGCTGCCACAACTGAAGACTGGCATTCCGCCATCCAGTGGAGCCTAGAAGGCTGGCAAGAGCAACTTAGGAATGCCCGGCCAATCGCGTACTCGGCGGGTGCCGTGGGCGAGCTCGTTTCCGGAACACAAGCAACTCCCATTCGATTGGCTTTGAGTACTCGGGCCGCATTGCGTTCTTCAACAAATCGTCTACTTCAGCCGGTAGAGCTTCCCCAAGTTTCGCTTGCAAGGACGCATGCACGGTGGAGATCAGCTGCTTGAGTCGAGTACCGTAAGAGTCCGCCCACGAGTAACTCATGACGGGCGTCTTTAGATCAACGAGCTCACAACTGGCGAGCAGACGGCGATTGCCGTAACGACCGGAGAGGACAATCTTCGAGATCTCCTCATACACAGCACGGTACTTTGGACTTGACGCTTTAGCTCCCACCACAATTAGGATGCCGTTGTTTCTCAAATATTTTGCACAATTCTCTATTTGACGTGCATATGCCCGCGCTTGATCTTTTGTTGTTAAAAAATTACTAAAAACCACAACCTCAAATCGATGTCTCTTAACCCTAGTACTGGAAACTTGATCACCTTCTTCATCATAAGACCAAGTCTGTTCTGGCCGATTAAATTCCAGCGCTTCGAAATCCCAGAACGTTCCATGATGGAAGGGGACTTGCCAACTTCGCCCGCTAGGCGAATGGTAGTTGACGAATTCAGTAAAGTGATGGAGCCAGTTCCTAAACTGCGAACTCCGTTCGACATAATCGATCGAGAATCTATGATCCTTATGGAAGCGATTAGACGATGACGACTCTAACGACTTCGGTAGATGCTTCCGGAAAAAATCGGATATCGCGAACATAGATGGCCCAGGGCCTGTACCTACGTCGAGAATGTCTACATGTTTAACTCCTCTCACAGGCATGAGCCTGGCAGCATGGAGTTGGTCAAAGATCAATTGAAACCGATGGAATCTATCGAGAAAGTGCAGGAGTGCATACGCCTCTGCTGTGCCCTCCTCTTCGTAGGTTATTTCATCACATTTTCGAAGGACGTTTAGAATTTGACCAACTATGGCCTTTGCATCTTTGTCGCCCTCGATGCGCTGAACAAGAAACTCAGTGAGTAGTGATTGCAACTCCAGAAATCTGGGGCCATGTTCAGTGCGCAAGGTCGGATCAGCCCTCAAAAGGCGAAATAAATGCAGCACGTGGCTATAACGACGCCATGCGAAGTCGGAAATTCGCCATTTGTAACCGTTAAAAATTGCCTGAACTCGTTGAAATGCACTTCTATTTCTCACAGGCCCACCTCAAAGGCCGCAAGTGAATGTAATCCATCGACGCCACTAAAAATCCCCTATCGATTTTCAATAAAATTTGTCGATAATTCACATTTGTCAAGGCAGAGGCGGGAGGCCGAGTTCCTTCAGGAATGCGTTGTGCTTCTTCCTTGCCGACTCAATTGTTTGATCCAGCGAAATCAGTTTCTCGTGTTCGGCTTTTAAATCAACCTCGTCTTCGCCGACCGCAGTACTCACGTAGCGCGAGATGTTCAGGTTGAAATCGTGCTTCTCGATTTCTTCCATGCGTACCCTCCGAGAGTAGCGCGTCTCTTCCTTGCGAAACTGGTAGGTGTCGACGATCTTGTCGATGTGTTCCTCGGTAAGCTGGTTCTGTCGTTTGCCCTTCTCGAAGTATTCAACGGCATTGATGAACAGCACGTCGTCAGGCTTCTTGCATTTCTTCAACACCAGGATGCAGACAGGAATGCCAGTGGAGAAGAACAGGTTGGCGGGCAGACCGATCACCGTGTCGATGTGACCATCCTTGAGCAGCTTGGTGCGGATGCGCGCTTCGGCTCCGCCACGGAACAGCACACCATGCGGAAGGATGATGGCCATCACGCCGTCTTGCTTCAAGAAGTGGAAACCGTGCAGCAGGAAGGCGAAGTCGGCAGCCGACTTGGGCGCTAGGCCGTGGTTCTTGAAGCGCACATCCTCGCCCAGTGCTTCCGAGGGCTCCCAGCGATAACTGAAGGGCGGGTTGGCCACCACCGCGTCAAATTTCGGTGTCTTGGCCGGGTTGGTCTCGCGCAGCATGTCCCACTCGTTGAGCAGGGTGTCGCCATGGAATATTTCGAATTCGGAATCCTTCACCCCGTGTAGCAGCATGTTCATGCGTGCCAGGTTGTAGGTGGTGATGTTCTTCTCTTGGCCATGGATCTTGCCGATGCCGTTTGACCCCATGCGGTGGCGCACATTGAGCAACAGTGATCCCGACCCGCACGCCAGATCCATCACGCTGTCGAGATGGGAGCGCTTGCCTGTCGTTGGCTCCTGACTGTCGAGTATCACGATGGCCGATAGGATGTCTGAGATTCGCTGAGGGGTGTAGAACTCACCCGCCTTCTTGCCCGAACCCGAAGCAAACTGGCCGATCAAGTATTCGTATGCATCACCCAAGGTGTCGCTATCGGTACTGAACTGCGTCAAGCCCTTGGCGATCTCTGCAATGATTTTGCACAGGCGCGCATTCCGTTCAGAGTAGGTCTTGCCGAGCTTGTCGGAGGCCAGATTTATTTCCGAGAACAAGCCTCGGAAAGTGCTGGCGAAGGATTCCGTTTCGATGTAACTGAAACCGCTTTGGAGGGTGCTCAGAAGCAGTGCATCTTGCATGCGCGCCATCTCGGCGATGTTGTCCCAAAGGAATTGCGGCTCGATCACATAGTGCACCTTCCGGCGCATCTGTTTTTCAAACTCGGCCACGTCCCCTTGATTGCTCTCGTACCAAAGCTGCAGCGGTGTGGACACGGCACCATCAAGCTGCTTGGGGTAGTCCGACCCGAGTTCCTTCTTTGCAGCCGCCTCGTAGTTGTCCGACAAGTAGCGAAGAAAAAGAAAGGCCAGCATGTAATCGCGAAAATCGTCCGCATTCATGGAGCCGCGCAGTTGGTCCGCAATGGCCCAAAGGGTTTTGCCCAATTTTTGTTTTTCGAGGTCGGTCATGGCGTGCCTGCAGCCTCAGCGGCGTTCGGAAGTAGATCGGGATTATAGGGATAGCGATTCAGAAAGCTGGTCAAGATCTGCCGGAAGTAAGCCTTGTTTTCTTCCAGCATCTGCTGGGGCTCGAATAGTGAGTAGTTGCCATGGCTCATGATGTTGATCAGACGCGCATGCAGAACGCCGTCCGGATCGTCGGGACCTTGGCTGATACATGCTGAAAAATTCGAAAACCCATGAAAGCTCGCCGACTTCTCCAACACTGATCGCAGCATGTTGAAGTGATAGGTGTACAGCTCGCCTGACTGATCAGCCTTGTAAAGCTCAGTCAACACGGCCACATGATGAAAGAACGGCGTCGCGCCAGTTGGCCTGAGCGCGTAAGACCCATCCGCCTTTGAGCGCGATATAAAGTACGCAGAAACCCTCTTCGACTTACGTGCATCCAGTTCGTTGTGCATCACGTTGAAGAACAGTGGGTGGTGCGACGAAATCACTACCTTCAGTGGATTGCCCGGCTTGTTCAACAACTGCGCTAGATGGTTGCCCACCGAGATAGCGTTGTGCTCGTCCAGCGATGAAATCGGATCGTCAATGTAGAGGTACTTCACCCACCGGTATGCATCAATTTCCGGATCCATCGCCAACTGCACAACGGCCAAAAAGAAACACCAGACAAATATGTTCTCCTCGCCGCGCGAGACCTTGATGTTAGGGTCATCGTCGGCGGCACCCTTGGGCCAAAAACGCACAGCCCCGTTTTCAACGTCGATCCGAAAATCGAAGTCCGCATATCGCTGCAATAGCGGGCGAATACGGTTATCCATCTCCAACTCGAACAAACCTTGGAAAAAACGTGACTCTGTGTTCAGCAAGAGCCTGCGATCACTGTCGGTTTGCAGGTCGTTGTCCCAATGAAAAAGGTCTTCGGTAAAGGCGTTGAAGTAGAGAGTGTCCCGATTCGCATCGTTACCTTCGCCCTCCTTGCCGATGTCCTTGAAAGCCATAGACAGCCGAGTCTTGCCTGTGCCGTTGTAGGCGTAGAGCAGGATGGTTTTCTTGTTCTCCAATTCGCTCCGAAGATGCGTCGCCAGCGTAGGCAGGTTGGCGAAAGATTGGCCTAGCGTCATGCGTGCACCTCATCCAACACTGGGAAAAGCTGTTGCATCAAGCCCATCTTATGGGCCTTGAGACGCTCAACTTTTTGCCCTTGGATAGTGAGCAGTTTGTCGATGGAGGTCAGGCAATCGGCGATTCGCTCCTGCTCTGGAAGAGAGGGACACAACAACATCACTTTGGCGAAGTCGTCGTAGTAAAGGCGCAGTCTGTCCTCAGTCAAACCTCTCGAATGTGCAGTAAGAACTTGAAGCGTTTGTGGCAGCTTCAGTAGGAAATAGAAGAAGTATGGATTCACGCCTTGAGGTTCGAGCACGATGTATGCAGGGCTGACCATGCAATCTTCAGGTGCGACTCCCAAAGCACCCTGCCACATGCGCATCATGTTGTAGGCAATATCGCCTTTGCGGACAGCTTTGTTCGCGCTGCTCTTCGCAAGATCATCAATTCGACGATCGAGGGAGGCACGAGGCACTAACCCGTCGGTCATAGTCACCGAGTAAATTGGCAGGGCGGAATTGCCTCGCTCAGTTCTATTTAGGAAGAACTTCCCGGCAGCGACCTTGGCCCAAGCGCCAGCCTTCCGAAACTCTGGAAAACGCAGGTAGGGTACGGTTTCCCCTTTTTGTGGGAAAAGCTGCTGTATGAGCCCCTGCTTGTGAACCTTAAGTGCGTCCAGCCTCTGGACTTCTGCTGCGATCAGCTCATTAAGAGACGACAAGAAATCGGTTATTTTTTCTTGTTCCTTCGGCGCAGTGACTGGTACAGGCAGGCCCATGAAGACATCGTTCGCAATACTCATGCGATCATGTCTTGCTCCTGTGCTCGACGACTTACGCATGTAATGATGCCAATGCGTCGATTTGAAATAGTGAGCAAAAAAATTATTATCGCTGTTGGCAAACCTGAATACGGTATACAAGGGAGACATTACCCCTGTACCAACGTTGTTCTTAGAAATCGGCCCAACTGGTGCTGTCATTGAGACGCGGGGGTTATAAACATAGTCACCTTTTTCAACAATGTAATAACCCTCAAGATTTCCTTGATTGGCAATGTCCTTTTCGAAATAGTCTCGCTGATCAACAACTCCATACTCGGCGGAATTAGTTAGCACACGCGTGTGTTCGCCATTGGTATTCTTTTCAGTGGACCTCACAGCAAATTTTCGAAGCGGTTCGACTTTCCACTCTCCAATGCTCTGAAACTCGGGGAACCGCAGCCGCGGCACCAACGACCGATTCTCTTTATTGCGCTTTCCGCTCATCGAGGTCATATTCTTACTGCTCATAAGCGCTTAAGCCGGAGATCTCTCGCCCCTGGGCGAGCTTGTGCAAAATTGGCGTCAGGTCTTCCACAAGCGCCAGTTCCTTTTGCGTGCGCGCCTTCCAACCCAACCCGAGGGGTGCCATCAATTCGGTCAAGGCATCGCCATCGAAGATGCGTCGGCGCAGTATCTCGTCCACAAAGACTTGCAACGCCTCGGAAGCCAGCCCGTGCTTCGCGGCAATATTGGCGAGCTCACAGGCCTTCTTCTCGGCCTTGAAGCGTTCATAACCTATACGGATTTCCTTGTCTTCCAAAGCCTCACCCACGGGCAGACCACGGATGTACTCGGCAATGTCCTCGCGCTCGTCGATGAACTTTGCGTCGGACTGGATCAGGCCAATAAGTTGCTCGCGGTTCATAGTGAGTTTGCCGGGCTTTTGCTGCGTCATACGGGCAATGAGCCCCATGATGTAGTCGTAGTCGATGACAGCGGACGCAAACAGTACAAACTCGAAATCGAGTTGCTGCACTTCTGACGGGGTCGTGTCGCCTGGCTTGTCCTGCAGCTCCTTCAGCCGCTTTGCCGTTTCCAGGTAAACGCCTTTAAACCCCTGCATCTGGTCGGGCGGCACGATCTGGGTGATCTGCGTTTTTTGTTCTTCGCTTAGGTCGGTGTACTGATCAAGCTGGGTCTTGAGGCGCTGCACATCCTTGAACAAGTTGACAAACTGGCTGCGAGCGGCATCGCCCTTGAGGTTGGTCACGTCTTCCGGGGCATGAGCTAGGCCCTGAGAATGCATGAAAGTGGCCAGCTTCTGAGTGGCTGTTTGCAGGTTGTCGATCACCTTGGGCGCCGGGTCCACCAACCAGATTTCGCGCGGGTTGTCGATCTTTTCGCCGGAGAACAGCGTGATGGCCTCGTTCACAGGGTCTTGCTGCTGGCGGAAATCGAGAATGTTGCCGTACGGCTTGCTATCGTTGAGCACACGGTTGGTGCGCGAGAAGGCCTGGATCAAGCCATGGTGCTTGAGTTTCTTGTCCACGTACAAGGTGTTCAGGTACTTGGAGTCGAAGCCGGTGAGCAGCATGTCCACGACGAGGGTGATGTCGATCTTCTGGTTGTGCGGCAGATCGGCGTTGGGGTATTGCTGGTCCTTGATGCGCTTTTGCACGTCTTGGTAGTACAGGTCGAACTCACCGATGCGATGGCTGGTACCGTATCGGGCGTTGTAGTCCTCGATGATGGCCTTGAGTGCCGCTTTCTTGCCCTCCGGGTCTTGCTGGTTGTCGAGCTTTTCTTGCGGCAGGTCTTCCTGCAGTTGCTTGACGTCGGCAGCGTTCTTCTGGCCTTGGCCGTCGCCGTCCTTAGCCAACTCCAACGTCGGTGGCGAGAACACGCAGGCCACGTTCAATGGAAGGTAGGAGTCGTCTTCTTCCTGTTTCTGGGCCTGAAGAGTCTTGAAGGCATCGAAGTATTCGATGGCGTCATTGATGCTGGCGGTAGCCATCACAGCGTTGAACTTGCGCCCATTGGTCGCGGAGTCGTGCTTAGCAAGGATGGTTTCGATGACTTTAGCCTTGGCTAGACCTTCGCCAGGCTTGGGCGGGTTCTTGCCCTCAGGCTTGAAATAGTCGATGTGGAACTTGAGAACGTTCCGGTCGTCAATAGCATGAGTGATGGTGTACTGATGCAGGCAACGTTGGAACAGGTCATCCGTAGTGCGGAGGCTGGCCTGCTGGCCCTCAATCTGCTGGGAGCTGGCGTTCTTCTCAAAGATCGGCGTGCCGGTGAAACCAAACAACTGGGCCTTGGGGAAGAAATCCTTGATGGCCTTGTGGTTCTCGCCAAACTGTGATCGGTGGCACTCGTCGAAGATGAACACCACACGCTGGTCGCGCAATGGCTCCAAGCGCTGCTTGTAAGTCTCTTTCCCCTGCTTTTCCTGTTGCTTGTTGCGCTTGCTGTTTTCATCTAAGGCAAGCCCCAACTTCTGGATGGTGGTGACGATCACCTTATCGGCATAGTCATCCGACAACAGGCGACGTACCAACGACTCGGTGTTGGTGTTTTCTTCGACGCAGCCTTCCTGGAAGCGGTTGAACTCCTCGCGGGTCTGGCGATCTAGGTCTTTGCGGTCCACCACGAACAGGCATTTGTCGATGTCCGGGTTGTCCTTGAGCAAGGTGGAAGCCTTGAACGACGTTAACGTCTTGCCGCTACCCGTGGTGTGCCAGATGTAGCCGTTGCCGCAGTTCTGGTGGATGCTGTCCACGATGGCTTTGACGGCGTAGATCTGATAGGGCCGCATCATGAGCAGTTTTTGCTCGCTGGCGACCAGAACCATGTAACGGCTGACCATCTGACCCAGGGTGCACTTGGCCAGAAACTTCTCGGCAAAGCTGTCCAAATGCGTGATCTTCCTGTTGTCTTCGCCGGCGAACTGGTAGACGGGCAGGAAGCGCTCGTCGGCGTTGAAGCTGAAGTGGCGCGCATTGTTATTGGCGAAGTACCAGGTGTCGGTGCGATTGCTAACGATGAAGAGCTGGACAAAACACAGCAGCGTCCTACCGTAGCCATTGCCAGGGTCGCTCTTGTAGTCGACGATCTGCTGCATGGCGCGACGCGGACTGACGGCCAATGCCTTCAGCTCGATCTGTACCACCGGCACGCCGTTTATGAGCAACATCACGTCATAGCGGTGATGGCTGTTGTCTGTGTTCATGCGCAGCTGATTGACGACCTCGAAGTCGTTCTTGCACCAGTCGCGGATATTGACGAGGGTGTAGTTCAGCGGCGTGCCATCGTCACGCTCGAAGCTATTGATGGTGCGGAGCGTTTGGGCTGCGTTGTATACGTCGGGAGTGATAACGCTGTCGATCAGACGCTGGAACTCGCTGTCGGTCAGGTTGACACGGTTGAGCGCCTCGAACTTCGCACGAAAATTGGCCTCTAGCGCAGCGCGGTCGCGGATGTCGGAACGGTAGTTGTACTTGAGGTCGCCGAGCTTGGCGATCAAGTCCAGCTCAATCTGGTTTTCGGTAGTGGTCATAGATTCATTTCTGGTCGCGGATCGAGGTTTCAGCGATGCAGCGACTTGGTGGACTTGATTGTGGTTGGTCCACTCTGCCTGCCTGGCACCAACGCATGCGCTCGCGCGTACTCCAGTACAAGAATTTCGATCATGGACGCAACGGACCGCCGTTCGCTGTCGGCAGCCATGCGCAGCAATTGCTTGATCTCGGAAGACGTGCGTATGGAGAGGGTTTCGTCCTTCAGACGTGACATGGTGGGTGTCTCGTAAACGGTGTGCCGCCAATGTACTGCCATATGCAGCACTTCGTGGCATCAACCGGCTGGACTCTTCCGCTCCACTGGCAGCGTGGCGGCCCCGCTGGAGGGCTTCGCCCACTATTTAAGACGGGCGATTTTTCCGCTGGCGTTCAGCCAGTTTCGAACCGTGCGCTCAGTGACACCAAAACGACCGGCAATCTCAACGACGCTGGCGCCATCAAGTCTGAGTTGGCAAGCATGGTCTCTGGCGGTTGCTCCGCAGTGATGCCTTGAATACCGCCCCTCAGCGACACGATCACGCGCCTGATCACGTGCGATCCGACGAGCCAGACGCAAATCACTAGGGATCACCGCCCGGAGAGTTGGCAACAACTCGGGCGGAATCAGCGGCGCGAGCCGCTGGTACAAGGTCGCACGGTGAAACCAATAGCGCGGATCTCGCTCGACCCCCTGGAAGACTATGGGACGGCCCTCCGCTGCATCCACCGCTCGCCTCAGCACGGATGACGTGCAACTCAGAGCTTCTGCCTCCGACAGCGACGGCGTGAACTGACGCAGGTCGTAGCAGATACTCCGGCAGGCTGTCCAAGCTACGAACACCCTCCTGCACCAACACGATGAAAATTTTTGACCAGGATCCAACCGATTGGCGAGATCTCCAGAACCTAGTGGCTCAGATGTTTGCCGAGATGGGTTGCACAGCCGAAGTGGGCGTAAAAGTCTCGCTAGTGCGGGGCAATAAGGAGATTGATGTCTTCGTCGAAGACCCCGCCGCAGCGCCACCGCATCGCTACCTAGTGGAATGCAAGCTTTGGAAGTCGCGGGTCAGCCAGGAAACTGTCCACGCATTCCGAACAGTTGTCGCCGATTGCGGCGCCCATCGAGGCTACATCGTCTCAAGTTCGGGCTTCCAGTCCGGCGCTTACGAAGCCGCTCAAAGGACCAATGTCGACTTGGTTACGTTTGACCAACTGCAACAGTTGCTGTTTGACAGATGGAAGGCGTCGATCGGCGCGCTGCACATGCCCTTCGCCGATCGCCTATTCCCCTACTGGGATCCGATGGGTGGCAAGCGCCCACCGTCGCATTGGGGAGATGCAGAGCGCGAGCAACTGCACTTGCTCAATGACGCATACGCCCCATTTCTTGATCTCGGGCCAACCGTTGCCCATTGCGGATACTCGCTGGACCATCTGCTTCCCATGACGCTTCCGATCTTGAGCGATGACCTGAAGGTAGTGGGAGAACTGAGTATCCAGACCTACCGACAGTTCTACGACTTCATTTATGCGAATAGGGATGTAGCCCTAGCTCGTTACGCCTCTCTGTTCGCCGAACGGCCTCAATGAATGGGGGCACAAAGATGCAGGTCCCTGGTTCGAGCCCAGGTCGAGGAGCCATTCAAGAAACCCTGATGCAACGATGTGTCGGGGCCTTTTCTTTGGGCGGCGTTCGGGTAACGGTCGAAATTTCGATCAGCCACCGCCCACATTACGTACGTTCCAAGGGTGGCAAATTAGGCGCATGAAGACCGCTCGCCGCAAAACACCCACGCCTGATTACGCTGATCCGCTTAAGCACTTCAGCCGGGACGGGCCAATCACCAGGCTCATCGTCCAACTTCATCAACAAGTTGCCAGCGATCCTGTTGGCGAGCGGTCCTGCCACCTTGCTAACCGCCACCAAGCTCATGGGGTACTGGTGATCGATCTGTCCTGTGGCTCCGGTGGATTGGTGGACGGCTTTCACGACACCATCACCGGTCAGTACTTCTCCTAATCCTTCTGGGCCGCCACATCTGCCAAGGCCTGCCTATCATGG
The DNA here is from genome assembly GCF_027498415.2 of Paucibacter sp. M5-1. Lineage (NCBI taxonomy): Bacteria > Pseudomonadati > Pseudomonadota > Betaproteobacteria > Burkholderiales > Sphaerotilaceae > Roseateles > Paucibacter sp. M5-1. The sequence continues at coordinate 5,263,654 of NZ_JAPZLM020000001.1, read as the reverse complement.
GCCGATAAGGGAGAACAAGATGGCGGCAATCGACTCGGGGACAGATTCCAGAGTCGCGGTCCTCGTTGACTGCGACAACACCTCGCCGGAGATTCTTGAATACGCTCTTCGCATGGTGGCTCAGTTCGGTCGGGTAGTCCTCCGTCGCGGCTACGGCAATCACGCCACGCTGGCGAACAAGTGGCAGGAGGCACTGGTCCGCCTCGCCTTCACCCCGTGCCTTCAGTTCCAGTACGCCGCCGGAAAGAACACCTCGGACATTGCCCTAGCGCTTGACGCCGTCGAAGCCCTCTTCGATCAACGGGCTGACACCTTCTGCCTCGTCACAAGCGACTCTGACTTCGCTTATCTCTGTCGCAAGCTCCGAGAGCGCGGAGCGACCGTGCACATCGTCGGCGAGGCCAAGTCGCCTGATGCCCTGCGCAATGCCAGCGATCAGTTCTTCGAGTGGACGCCCGCTGAACCGGCACAGACAGCAGATTTCGTACCATCGCCCGCCAAGACCGTAGTGACGCCCAAACCCAAGCTGCGTCCGAAATCAGTAGTGAGCGCGGTGAGGCTGCTGGCGGCAGATACGCCTGATGGACGCGTTCATGTCGGAACTTTAGGGTCGTATCTGCGTCGCACTGACCCGGCCTTCTCCCCTCAAACGTCCGGCCACTCAGGCTTGATCAGCATGTTGAAGACCTACGACCTGCTACATCTCCGCCAGGAACATGGGGGCAACTGGACCGTCGCGCTAAATGGCCGCCCCGAGGGCATACACGCACAGCAAGTTGTTAACCCCTCCGACGCCGAAGCTCGATAGCATGATTGCGCGCCCAACCGGGAGCGCCACTCCAACTCAAACGATTAAAGCCAGGGAAACGAATGCCAACCCTCAAAAAATTCACCCTAAAGAACTTCAAGGGGATAGAAGAGGTTCATATCGACCTAGAGGACAGGTCGAACTGCCCGGTCTTAACCTTGATTGGACTCAACGAAAGTGGAAAAACCACAATTCTTGAGGGAATTTCGCACTTCGTAAGTGGGGACAGATCAGTTTCAGGCCTCTTCGAAGGAATGCACTCAAAGGCATCTGGTGCGGGCCTTATACCAGTCCATAAAAAGGCGGCATTTTCTTCCAATATAGAAATTTCCGCACTGGTTCAACTGGACGAAAACGACATCAAAGAGATTGAGGCACTCGCAAAATCAAACAAACTTCAGGTGGATAAGCCACCACTTCTGCAACCGTTCTTGGTTTCCAAGAATTTCACCTTTGTAGATAGCTCACTCAAGAAGACAACCAACTACTGGAGCTTTAAACTCTTCACAAAATCAGCAAAGGGCAACCAGTTCAAAGAATACAAAAGACCCACTGACCAAGACAAAGATCAAGACTTCTGGCTAGCGATAGTAAAACTTCTGGAAGACCGCCTCCCGCACGTCTCCTATTTCCCAACATTCCTGGTTGATATGCCCAGTCGGATATACCTCCAAGAACATGAAAACGAGCGGCCGGTTAACAGGCATTACAGATATGTATTCCAGGACATACTGGATAGCCTAAACGAGGGCTTGGATCTTGATCGTCATGTTTCAAACAGAATCTCGGAATTCAAAACGTCCCAAAATTCCGCAAACTGGTTCTCAGTTTTCTTCGGAAGCCCCAGCAAGTCACCTATTGACTCGGTTTTTCAGAAAATTTCCAATGCGGTGACGAGGGAGGTACTTGGAAGCTGGCAGCGAGTTTTTCAGCGAGCGATCTCTGCAAAGAGCATATTCGTTGAATGGAACATTGACACCGAGAAAGGCGACATTCCCTACGCCTCATTCTACGTCTCTGATGGAGAATCTCGCTACGCAATAAGCGAACGCTCCCTCGGTTTTCGCTGGTTTTTCTCCTTCCTGCTTTTCACTGCGTTTAAACAAACCAAGAAGCGCTCTACCATTTTCATTTTTGACGAACCCGCAGCCAACCTCCATGCAAAAGCACAGGCGGAACTACTAACAAGCTTTTCCAAAATTGCTTCAGAGGGGAGCCGAGTTATATACTCCACCCACAGCCATCACATGATTGACCCGCGATGGCTGAGTGGAGCATACATAGTTGAAAATGCGGCCCTCGACTACGATACCGCGGACAGCTTTGGCTTGGCAACCAAACCAACCAACATAAAGGCAACTAGGTACCGCGACTTCCTTTCAAAGTACCCAACAAGATCGAGCTATTTTCAGCCAGTAATAGAGAAGCTCGAGTATGTTTCACCGGAGATCATAGGCGAAGAGCCTTTTGCCGTTGTTGAAGGCGTGTCCGACTACTACGCGCTCCGGCTGGCTCAGAAAATAAGTAAGCTGAAGACAGTCTTCAGACTTATGCCGGGCGTAGGCTCTGGGGCATCTGGCCCCTTGATAAGCCAAATGCTAGGGCGAGGCGAGCGTTTCGTCATTTTGCTGGACGACGATAAAGCAGGAATAAAAGAGGCAGAAAGATATCATTCCGACTGGTACCTAAAGCCCGAATCAGCCTTCACATTGGCAACCATCGACCCGAAGTACAAAGGCAAAAGCTTGGAGGCACTCTTGGACAGCGAAACGCTCTCCATCATTAAGACGCACCTTAGTCTAGAAGGCGCCCCCTCCAAGAAACAGATCGGCTGGTATTTAGCCGAAGCGTGCGCCAATGATGAAATGGCAAAGAGCGCGCTCTCGAAAGAGACCTTGGAGAATTTGAAATCGATTCTCGTATATTTAAATAAAATTCTGAAGTAACCGCCCCTAAGCATCGTATGACAAGTTCCGTCGTGCGCAGCAATTCAAACTAGCCTCCGGCACCTGAAAAATATGCCAACCTCTTCCCTCCAAGACCTTCTCGCCCAGCGCGCCGCCCTGGAAGCGCAAATCGCGGTTGCCCAATCCAGCGAACGCGCGAATGCCATCCAGCAGGTGCGCTCGGTGATGGCTGAACATGGATTGACGATCGCGGATCTCACCGCCAAGACAGTTAAAGGTCCGAAGACCGGCTCTACGGTCGCAGCCAAGTACCGCGATCCCGAGACAGGCGCCACATGGAGCGGCCGAGGGCTCAAGCCGAAATGGCTGGCCGCAAAGATTGACGCCGGGAAGAAGCTGGAAGAGTTCGCGGTCTAAGCCGTCCCCTCCCTCCCAAAGAGGGATCACCCCGAACCGACACCCCCACCAGTCGGATAAAAACTGGCAGCCTCTTCGCCGATCCTTTGGGCCATCCAAGACATCAGCGAGATCGAAGCCATGCATCTGCACCATCCGGGCGCTGGCACCGAGGGGCAACCTATCCGAGGTCTGATCGGGTCACTACTGCTGCAGCTGGGCGCCAAGCTCAACCCCGCACCTGACGAGGATGCAATCGCCTCCCTGGATGGCCTCGAAGTGCGCGAGTCCACATGGGCCGAATGGGAAGACACCTTGGGCGAGGCCTATCGTGTGGACGGCCTGGTTGCTCAAGCCAGGTGAACAAACTGGGGTGACGGCTTAGGTGCTCGCCTCGGTCAGCATTCCGGAGAATTGCTTGACCTTCGCGCCTCGATCGTCACGCCGCTGCTGGTGCAACGCCAGCCGCAACATTGCTACACCTTCGTCCTCGCAGTTCGTCATTGAAGTCATCGCGGACACGCAAGTAGCTCTAACAGAACAGATCTCTTCGTGCCTGGGCCGGTCCCCGCTCTGCATCCAGTTGCTGGCGCCCCGCCTATCCTGCACTAGGTGTCATTCGAAATACATTGATTCGGATTTAGGCCCATGTTCCGCCGCAAAAGCGACGCACAGCCGCCCCCTAGGCGCCCGCAAGGCGACCGAGCCGACGGGGACCCGACGCCCATCCGCCGCAAAGCCGACGCCTTCGCCGCTGACCCGCCTCACAGCGGACGCACAGCCGCCGCAAAGCCGCTGATTAATCGCAAAAATCAGCACGCGAGCGCGCCCCCACCGCGCCTAAGTTTGTTGCACCACCACCGCGAGGCCCTGCCGTGGAACTGCAACCCAAACGCCCACCCGGTCGCACCGACCGCAAAGCCGCCCGCTACAGCGCCGACATTGCCCGGCTGCGCAGCGCGGGCTACACCTATGAGGCGATCCGGGAAGCGCTGGCCGATGTGGGCATCACGGTAAGCACCAGCGCCCTGCGGCGTGAGGTGCGCCGGCTGCGCCAACGCCCTGCCCAGATCCCCGTGCCCCAGCAGCGCACGCCGGTGACGCCCGCCGACGCGGTGCCCTCGCCATCAGCGGCCGCCTCGCCCCTGCGGCCTTCTCAGGTCGCCCCGCTCCCACGCGCACCTCCTCAGATCCCACCGCCCGATGAAGGCAAGCCGGCTGCACCGCTCATCAAGCACACCCGCGCCGCCGCCGAAGCCTTCTTCACCACCCACCCCAGCCGCCTGCTGCATCCCCACAAGGACATCCCATGAAACTCGCTGTCATCAACTTCTCGGGCAACGTCGGCAAGAGCACCGTCGCCCGCCACCTCCTGGCCGCCCGCATCCCTGGCTGCCAGGTCATCGCCGTCGAGAGCATCAACGCCCAGGACAGCCCCTCGATCACGATCCGGGGCCGTGAGTTCGCCCAACTGCAGGACGCCCTGCTGACGGTGCCCGACCTGGTCGTCGATGTCGGCGCCAGCAATGTCGAGGAACTGTTGGGCGTGATGCGCCGCTACCACGGCAGCCACACCGACTTCGACGCCTTCATCGTGCCCACTGTGCCCGACCGCAAGCAGCAGCAGGACACCGCTGCGACGCTGGCGGAGCTGGCCCGCATCGGCGTGCCCCCTGAGCGGCTGCGGCTGGTCTTCAACCGGCTGGAGGAAGACGAGCCGGTCGAGCGGGTCTTCGAGACCCTGCTAGCCTACTGCGCCGCCTCAGGTGTCGTGCAGCCACGCCTGGCCGCCTGCCTGCCCTATAACGAGGTGTATGCGCGGGTGCGGGGCACCGACTGCTCCTTGATCGAGCTGGCAGCCGACCCCACCGACTACAAAGCCGCCATCGTCAGTGCTGGCAGCCCGGCAGAGCAGATGGCGCTCGTGCAAAAGCTCGCCACCCAGCGACTCGCCCAGGGCGTCGTCCCGGAGCTTGACGCCTGCTTCGCTGCGCTGGAACTCATGGAGTTGGGACAACAGGCACCGAGCGACCAGGTGGACCTGTTCGCCTCTCGCCGGCCTCGCTCGGACGCCACGTCCGCTGCAGCAAGACGGAGGGCATGATGGGAACGTCCACCGCCCGCGAGGCGCTGATCATCGAGGCCATCGGCGAGATGGCCGCCGTGGTGAAACGGGTCGAGGCCCTGGTGCCCAAGTTGCAAGACACCCGGCAGTCGCTGATCGATGCGAACACCCAGTTGTCCAACCAGCTCCGCCAGTTCGAAGATCACATGCATGAAATCACCGAGCACGCAAAGCTCGTAGCAATGAACCACGTCGCGCAGCACACCCGCGAGATGACGCGCAAGTCGGTGCAGACGCAGGTTGTGGAGATCCACGAAGCGGCGCGCAAGGCGATGGGTGCCGAGATCCGTCCGACCTTGCAAGAGCTGATCGCACCGCTGCACCGCCTGGCATACCAGGCCAGTCAACGCGAGAGTGCCCGGGAACGCTGGGAGCGCTGGCTGACGCATGCGATGACGGCCGCAGTGGCCTCCTCGGTCACATTGATCCTGGTGAGCGCCTGGCTGTGGACCCGCTGAAGTTCAAGAGGGCTTGAGGTCCCAGGCGGCCCGGCCTCGGGCGTGGCGGGTGCCAGCGGTGCCGATCTGGCCGCAGGCCTGTTCGGCAAGGGGGCGCGTTCATGCCAGCATGAAGGCACAAAGCCCCCATCCGCTGGCACGGGAACGGGCCGCTTCCCTTCCTGGATTCAGCGGGGTTGGGTCATCCACATCCCGCCGCGTGACGTCCTACCGCTGCGCGCTGCCTGATGCCCCGAATCCGGGGGTGTCAGGCCATTTCAAACCGCAGCGCATGATCCTAGACTGGTCGCATGGACAACCTACTCATGAGCATCTACCTCTCGGTCGGGATCGTGCTGGCCTTCGCATTCAGCAGCCATCGCGAAGTGCTGGGCGGACTGCCCGCCAGGCCCCATGATGACGGTTCGGACTCACTGCTGTGGTTTGCAATGTGTGCGGGCTTCTGGCCGCTGATGCTTGTCTCGGCGGTCTACGCAAAGACCAGGAAGTCGCAGCAGAAGCACCGCTAAGCCATCGCTTCACACAGTCCGGCCTCTTGCGCTGGCGCTAAGCCGGCACCAGTTCCAATCGATTGGGCAGTTCTCGGACCAGCAAGCCGTGCAGCTTGGCCAACGCACGCGCAAAGCCCAGGTTGTCACCCGTCTTGAATACGCCGCTGACCCGCAGGCTTGCGAGCGCCCCCGCATCAGCCACACTGATCGGCATTGCGCTGTAGCGATTCATCTCGGCCACGGCCTGAGGCAGCGTCACATTGTCGAAGACGGCCTCGCCGCGTTTCCAGGCCAGCACCTGGTCCACATGAGGTCGGTCGACCTGCGGCTTCAGCGCGCCAGCCGCCTGGCCACGCGGCCGGCTGGCGACTCGCAAGCGCTGGCCCGGCGTCATCTCGACGCCGTCCGCAGACTTAGCTGGTGCGCCGACCTCGTTCGCGCCGCGCACCACCACCCTACCCTCGACCAGCGTGACATCTAGCGCCTCACTCGCGCCGGCAGCAGACGGTGTCAGCCGCACCACGAAGGCCGTCCCGGTGGCCGTGACTTCCGTCCCGGCGGCCTGCACGACAAAGGGCCGGCTCGTATCTTTGGCGACCTCGAAGAACGCCTCTCCGCCTTCTACGCGCACGCGGCGCTGAGCCCGGTCGAGTTCTACGCTCACCCGGGTCGAGGTGTTCAGCGACATGCGGGTCCCATCCTTTAGGATCATCAAGCGTTGCTCGCCGATGCCGGTGTCATAGCTGTCGATGTCGCGCCAGGGCTGGCCTATCAGCACAGCGACCACGATGACCGTCGCGGTGAGCGACCAGGGGCGAAGCCAGCCCCATCCCCTTGCGCCGGCATTCGCGGGGCTGGCGCCCTGCCCTTCCCCACCTTGGCTCTCAGACCGGCTGGCAGCCGCCGCGCGAGCCACGGCGGCTCGATCGACGCCCGCCGCCTCCATCCACAGATCCGTCCCGCGCTCGAAGGCCAGCCGGTGTGCCGACGAGCGGGCCTGCCAGGCTCGGCATTCACGTTCCATGTGATTCGATCGATCCGGCCCATGCAGCCGGGCGATCCAGACCGCCGCCTCGGCCGCGATCTCTCGCGTCACGACGGGCTCGGTCCCCTGCCCTTCCTTCTGCCCGTCCCGCTGCCCGTCCCGCCCCTCTGCGCCAATCACGTTCGCCAGTCCTGCATCCCGGTGATGAGCTGCATCGTAGCCTTGGCGATGTGCTTCTCCACCGTGCTGATGCTCAAGCCGTGCTGATCGGCGATCTCCCGGTAGGTCAGACCGTCCAGGCGGTGGGCCAGGAAGATGTCTCGGCTCTTCTCGGTCAACCGCCCCAAGCAATAGTGCAGCCGCGCCAGGCGTTCACGCCCCAGCACCACGGCCTCGACGGGCGGCGAGTCGTCGACCAGGATCACCTCGTCGAGCACCACCTGCTCGCCGTGGGTGACCCGGCCCCGGTGCTCATCGATGGCCAGGTTCAGCGCGGTCTGCATCAGGAAGGCATCCGAGTTCTGGACGACCTGCTCGCGCTCGTAGCGGGCCAGCCGCACCCAGGCTTCCTGGACGATGTCTTCCGCATCCTGAGTCGAGCTGCCTCGCCGCCGCAGGGCATCTCGGATACGTGCGAAGACCGGAGGTAGATGCTTCTTCATGGCGAACTCCCTTTAGCGGGGCCTGAAACCGAGCGATCGAGATCGCTTCTGCAACCGAGTGCGGCAACTTAGACGATTTTCGTCTATTTCTTCAAAGGCAGCAAGGTACAGCCCGCACCAAGCTGGCCGATGCAAAAGAACCTTCACACCCAAGACCAACTACTGCTTCGCGAGCTGCTGATTGAATATCGCAATGCAGCAGGCATTACCCAGGCAACATTGGCTGCCCGACTTCAGTGGGAGCAGACACACATAAGCAGAGTCGAACGCGGTGTTCGCCGCCTGGACGTGCTTGAGCTACGCCACTGGGTTAGCGCAATGGGTGTTGCCCTTCCGGACTTCATCGAGAAGTTGGAGCAACGGCTAGAAGCGCATTCGCCCCCTCGTCTCTAAGGGAGGCGACTGCGGGCGCAGCATCGCAACATCAAGCGAATGCCTTTCGACAACCTGCCGACATGCTGGTAGTGCTACGGGCAGCCCGCAGAAGTAAACACGATGATCGACCAACGGCTGGGGCCAAGAGGCCGTCGGCTATCAGGCCAAACCGCGATAGGCTGATCTGAGTCGCTCGGGTCGAACGGTCCAAGCATCCGCTTCACTCGCTACCAGGCGTTCGACGGGCATTCGTTCGTAGCCAAGCTATGCTGCCGCACAATCACCAGAAATGGCGGCAGCCATTGCCAAATGGCGGTCGCTCAGCGCTCGAGCGGGCTTCAAACCTAGCATGACTGCCACAAACGGCAGCGGAGGTAGTAGCTCACTTCGGCAATGGTCCGAAGTCTTCCGTTGGGTAGTCTTTTGACAATAGATGCAGTTCCGAAATCAGATTCACTTGGCTGCACGCCAAGCACAATGGGCATTTCTGGCGACGACATCGAAGCAAAAAAATCTAACCAGGTTCTCGCGCTATTTGAAGCAGTGGCGAGAGCCCTAACGACACTCAGAGAGTTGACGTTTGTGGCGGTTGAAGCCAGTCCGGTCAGATTTTTAAAATCTGTCGTCTTACATCCCATGAGCAGTACGCTCACGTCATACTTTTTCCCCCAATCAAGCAGCGTCGTTCTAGGAATTTTTCCTATAGTTGCTCCTAAGGGAGAGCGAATATGAAACGCATCTTCTCCCCGCTCATAATGACCAATCACAGCGATCGTTTTTCCCTTACGGAGAGAAAAGCGGCTCTCCAGTTCGGCAATAGTTTCATTAGTGACTGCCTCCCCCGTAAGGTCCATCGCAACACTTGGGCCTCCATTTTTAGCAGCAGCGAACAGCTCTTCTTTGGTTCGAGCTTCCCCTTCCAAGAGAACAATGGACAAGTCAGACTTGGAAAATGCCGACGCGCGAAGTCGCTCAAAGCCTTTGACGAAAGTGGTTGGAGGAGGAGCTCCCAAGAGTTGAGATTTTCCGACTCCAGGGTATTCTTGAAACCCAATTCTAAGAAAAATTGAAATCTCGCCGGTATCGGACTCAAACTTATACGGGCTATACCAGTGCTGCAACGCCCTCTCTTCGGAAGACTTTGGCCATCTGATAGAAACCCGACTGAAGTCCTGTGGCACCAACTCAAGACTCAGGATCCATCCTGTGGTAGCCGTCTTAACCAGAAGTGTTTGATCTAGCACTAGGTGGGCCGAGGAGAACCCCTTCAATACCTGTTGCGGAGTCCAATGGCTATCCTGTGATTCAAATGCCAATCTGTATGCATCAAAAACCGTGATTGGCGGGGTAACCCACTTCTCGGCCACCCCCTCCTGGAGGAATCCCAGTCGGAAAAACGTCACTAGCAATTTCCCATTGACGGGGTTCTTGCTCGTGGTTACCCCAATCCTCGCGAAATTGGGCTCCCTACTAAGTTCTCGTTTTCCACTCAGTAGCGGCCCTTCAAATCGGGCGGTCTGAAAAAGACGTAATTGATCTAGGTCAGCTCGGACGTCGTCGATGAAGCCTTCAACATGCGTGACACCGAGTTCCGCCTTCTCCAGCTCAGTTCTCTTCTCATGTTCTCTGGTTACAGGAGTGCGTTGCTCATGTGGCACGCCTACGCTGTACTTTGGAAAAAGTGGTTTCCTCGGCTTTTGTGCAAAAGCACTTGATGTCAGCGTCAGCGTGACGAGGACCACAACCACTGCAAGCCAGGATCTCCTTACCTCCCCCCCAGCCAATATCAATGGAGGGCTCGACTGCTGTTTGCGCGACCTCATGAGAGCTGCGCTATCAAGCTGCGCGTAGTCGCAGTGAGTTTCTGAGCATCTAGGATCGCCTCCTGCGCAGTGGGGCGTTGAATTAGATCTGGTGACTGTTGGGAAAAGTAGCGAAGGAGTGGCTGAATCTGAGTAGATCGACTCCGCACATCCTGCACTTCGAGGAGCAATGTAGAGATACTTCGCGCGCTACCCAAAATTGGAGCGCGAAGATGTTCTGATGCCACTGCAATCAGTGAGCCTATGAGTCCCGTTACCGACGCCCAATATGCAACGGTGGTGGACGTTGAACTCGGAGAAAGCGCTGCAATCGCCGTGCCTGAGCCCACAGTCGCGAGAATTGCTCCAAGCGCATCGATTCTCCTGGCTCGCCTGAGGCGTGCGATCGCCTTGTCTTGTATGGGTGCAAGCTCCTCAAGTACCACATCCATTGCGACAAGAGCTGCTGCACATCGAACGATGTCCAGATCAACACCTTTTCCCTCAATTTCTGGACCCAACTCCACGCCGGCCTTAAGTAGCCTATCCACATCAGGGTCCGCAAAGCGCTCGCGTAGTTTGGCGAGCTTTGCAGGCGAATATTTGTCAAGAAAACCAACTATCTCAGAGAAGCCATCCATGTCCGACTCCCAACGGCTATGCACGCTACCTCTGCGTAGTCTGAATTTACATCCACAACTGTACCGATGGCATCAGGCCTTCTTAGGCGCGAGAGTTGCTAAATCAAGCAAAGTACATCCCGAAGGAGCGTAGTGACGATACGTCGTTCAGTCCAACTGCTTCCACGGTCAAGGGATGAGCGGCTCTATGACCAGCATCTGGCCCGCAAAGTGTGTTCCGCCACGGCGATCGATGGCCCCAACCGCTGCACAGCGGTAGTCGACCAAAGCCGTTGGATACCCATGACACACCAGCCCTTCGATTACCGTTCGATCTCGGGGCCTGGGCGATCTCTCGAAACAACCGGCTCAACATCGCGCACCGGCTCGCGCGCCGGCACCTCACGATTCCCTTCTCGGCCGTGCGCCCTCGCGAATGTCGAGCCCCGAATGAAGCTGGTGATGCGCTCCGCTAGTTCGCGATCACTGGGCTGATCTGAGGCCATTAGCGCACCCACGATGTGAGCCCATGCCCGCAGGGCGCCCATGCGGCTGCTCTGGTAGGTCTCGCCAGATTTCATCGACTCCGGGGCAGTGCGCAGACGCCCCTCCTCCCGCGCCTTGCGCTGCCACAGGTGCTCGTAGCGGCGCCCCTCCCCTCGCGTGGCCTGGCGCGTGGCCTCGGCTTCAATGCCATAGCCACGCAGCCTCTCCGCGAAGGTTTCGCGCCAGCGGTGCAGATCGGCCTTGCGCGGGTTCAGGCGCCTGCCACTCATGGACTCGGCCCGCACGCTCAGATGCACATGCGGGTTCTCCTGGTGCTCGTGCAGCACCATTACATAGAAGTGGTCCTTTAGTTCGATCTGGGCGAACTCCCGTGCGGCCATCAAGACGATCTGTGCATTGGTGCCGCGTGGCATCGACAGCATCAGGTTGAAGGCTTCTCTGCGCGGGCTGGTCTCCTCGATCAGGGAGCCACCAAATCGCCATTGCTCAGCCAGGTCGTGCAGCGCTTCCTTGTCCCGGCGGACCACACCCCGCTCGTCCTCGAAGGCCAGCTGTCCGTTCTTGCTGATGTAGCGGAAGTGGGCCGCGATGGCGCCCATGCCACGCCCACCACCGGTGACCTTGACCATGACCTGCGGCGCCCGCCGGGTCACGGTAGCCTCAATGCGCCGACGGATCACGGCAGCCTGGCGACGCCACAAGGTATTCAAGCGCGGCGGCACTACCTTGACAATGCGATTGCTGGGATAGAACAAGCGCTCGCCCCATTGCACCAGCACACCATCGATCACTGAGGATGAGGTCGGGGGCGCCATGTCGTTCACTCTCCATCTGGCTTGCAAGCTGGCCGACGCCATGACGCTGGCATTGCCGCCATCTGGGGCGCGGCCGAGGCCAGGTGCTGACCCACCTCTGCGGTCAGCCTTGCCACCAGGACTTTGGGGCCCGCCACCTCAGGGGACGAGGACAGTTCCAACGCACGCCCCAGGGCCTTCAGCCCGCTGCTCAGGGCCGCCAGCCTGGCGTTGGATCGCACCAGCGACGACACAAGCGCCCTAGGGCTGGCATGCAGAGGATCTTCCCCTGACCGCGTATCCAGGAGCTGCGCGACATACATCCCCTGCGACAACTCGGCCGCACGCGCAGCGCGGGCCAGCTTGGCGGCCCGGTCGGCGGGCAGGCGCAAGGTCACCTTGGCGAAAGGGGCGTCTCTGTGCAGCGCTACCGATGCGGCCTGCGCCGTGTCCGTCACGCCGACCGGTGAAGTGCCAACAGCCTGTGCGTCCAGCCACTCGCCGAGGACAGTTCTGGCGAGCGCAGCCGCACTCATTCGGCGCGAGCGTGCGATGGCAATCAGTGCCGGGCCATGCCGACGGAAGTCGATAGTCAGCCGCTCGTGACGGCTACTGCGTGGCGCACTAGCGCGTGCCTGGCGGACGAAAGTTGCGGTTCCCATGACGCAAAGTTTGCGTCGGGTTCGGCGCTTGGCGCGTGCTGATTTCTGCTAAAAATCAGCACCAGCAGGCATGGCCGGTTGGCTGCATATCAGACGGGCTAACGTCCACCCGGGTTTGGGTAACGCTGGCGGCATCTGCTTGTCCGGCGACACCCCGCTCCCAGCCATTCGGCAAGGATAGCGCTCACCCAGGTGGCCACCGGCATCTGCATGAACTGCGCAAAGGCACTCCGAGCGGGCCTCGCCCGCACAGATCGATGCTCACACGATGCCCTAGGTTCGCCGTGCAGAATTTGCAGGACTATTTTGTAACTTTCGGAGTCGAACCCACATCCTCGGGACACGCAAAAACAGCGCCTCAATCCCGGGGGAACAAGCGGGGGAACAATTTCCGGACCGAAATAGAAACTGCTGGCGAATCAATCGCTTAGGTTGACTTTTCGATTACCGCCGGAACCAGCCTGTCACACAGGCTGTAGCTCCATCCGCTTGTATCAGCTCGCGACCGACACAGCTGTCTGGCGCCGGCGCCACAGTGCCGGCACAAAAGCACCCACCAGCGCCAGTGCCACCAGTGCATAGGACTGCGGCTCGGGCACCGTGGCGCAACTGCCCTGCCCCACCGCGATACAGGCTCGACCGTAGCTGACATCGGTCAGGCTCTCCCCGCGGCGCCCCACCAGATTGATCTCGAAGTCCGGGCTGTTACCAAAGCTCAGGAACGAGAAACCGTCGTTCAGACCGTTGAAACTCAGCGTCATCAAGGTGAAGGCGTCGTCCGTCTGGTCGCCGGCCAGAACATCGTCGTCGCCCTCCAGCGAGAAGGCCTGCACGCCGAAGTCCATCGGCGGCACCGACGCGTCAACGCTGTCCCACAGCCCCCCGAGTCCGGCGCCCAGCGTATAGCCGGTGAAGCCGATGATCGCCGGGTTGTATTTGATATTGAGATCAAACGCCGAGACGATCTGGCTGCCCAGGCCACTGATGTTGACGTCCACGAGATATGGTCCGCCAACGGCCACGCTCATGCTCGACGGCGAGAAGCTGACAACGGGTGCTGCATGCGCCACCGAGCCCGAGAACAAGGCGGCAGCGACAAGCCCCAGACTGAGTAATTTGTTTTTCATGAATGACCTCACGGTGTGGAACGAAACACTGCTGATCAGGGCGCGCACTGCGGCTTGCTGCACTTCATCACGCACAGACGCACATCATTGATCGTGATCTTGTTGTCGCCATTGGCGTCTCGCGCATCGCCCGCCACTGGGGTCTGCCCGATGCTGCTGCGGATCGCGTTGACATCGACGATGTCGATGGCGCCGTTTTGATCGATGTCGCAGCTCAAGTTATTGCTGTTGACGGTCAGGTCATACAGCACCGGAGAGTCGCCAGCGGTGTTCGCATTGAGCCGTGCCTGGATCTGGATGTAGCGCCCCATGGCGGCGAACTGGACGTTCTTCCCGATGGGCTGATACGCCAGCAAAGACAAGCCCGCCACGGAGTCCGCGCTGCGGATCTGGACGCCGATGGATGCACCGGTCGGCACCAGATCGGCCCAGTTGACCTTGCCCCATGCCGTCCCAGCCGCACCGCCATCGAACACCGCCGTCCAGGTGCCAGTGTTATTAGTGATGTTGCGCGCCGCAAAACCGGCTGCATCGCTGTAGGTGTAGGGCTCGTTGCCGATCGGGAAGACACCCAAGGGCGTGCCGTCGTTGCCTCGGTACTTGGAGATATTGGCCGTGGTGCGGTGGATCAGCCAGACATCGTTGTTCGCGTCGACCGCCACACCGCGAACCTCACCGGTTCCGCCCTGCGCCGGCCGCTGCCATAGCACGGTGCCATCGGCTGCGAACTTGGTCACGCCGCCCGAGGAGTAGTTGCCGGCGATGATGTTGCCGCTGCCATCCACGGCCACGCCCAAGGCCCCGTGACTGGCGGCGGCCGGTGCATCGAAGCTGTTGGTGGTGGGGTTGAAGCGGGCAAACGGTCGACCGCTGGCGCCACTGTAGGTCGCCAGATAGACGCGGTCATTGCCCAGCGCAATGCCGTAGTTCGACATGCCGAATGAGAAGGTCGCCACGCTGGAAGGATTGCTCGTATCGAGCTTGCCCAGCCTGGACCCCAGATCCGCGCTCCACAGGATGCCGTTGCGATCAACCAGGCAGCCATAAGGCGTCAGGCCGATGCTGTGCGGGCCGCTGACGGTGCTGCCATCGGACGATGCCACCTTGTAGTAGGTGCCGTCATTGAACAGCCCCACCCACAGATTGCCGTCCGGCGCAATGCAAAGCGAGCGCCCGAGCGCGCCGTTGCGGAAGGGGGCAGCAATGCCATCGGGTACGCGGCGTGCCCAGGCAATGCGCTCGTCCTGCAATTCGGCGGCATCGATATAGCCGTTGCCGTTGGTATCGGCCATCGGCAGGATTTCGGCGCCGGCAATGATGCCGTTGTTGTTCAGGTCGCTGGACGTGTCGATGGAGCCATTGCCATTGCGATCAACCCCGCCCTCGGCCAGGATCTTGATCAGCACGGCCGACTTGCCGTCGAAGTGCCGATTCAGCACATAGGCATTGCCCTGGATGTCGACCGCCGTGCGCGACGGAGCAGGTCCGGCGTAGGCATTGCCCAGATGCGAGACGAAGCCGGCCTGGCCCGAAGGGCCGAAACCTGTGCGGTAGCGTGCGATCTCCTTGTTGTTGTTGGTGTCGATCTTGGACACCGTGTCCTCGCCGGCATTGGCAATCCACAGCACCGGGAAGGTGGTGCCGATGCGGTTGAGTTGAAGCTGATTGTTGTTGGGCGCATCGTGGTTGACGCCGTCCAGGGCACCAAGATCAAAGTCGGTGTCGGTGGTGTAAGTCTTGGTCGCCGCCGACAGCGCGAGGGGAAGCAGCAGCATGGCGGCCGCAAGCAGGCTTTGCATGGCCTGCGGGAAACGGACTTGTTGTGTCATCACAGTCTCCTGATGGTTGTTATGGCGCAATGAATGAGTGGACCTTTGCCACCATCACCTCAACGAGCCTGGGCGACGCGGGACGCAGCAGCTGACGGGCGCACCTGGGGCAGCATGTCCTGCCCGATGCCGTGCGTCAGACGCTCGACGGCCCCTCCCTGCAGCGAGACGCTGTAGATCGAGGTGCGCACGTCACGCGTGCTGGCAAAGTAGATGCGCTGCCCGTCGACGGACCATTCCGGCGACATATCGTCAAGCAGGGAATCGCTCAGCGCGCGTGCCTTCGTGCCGTCGGCATTCATGACCCATAGGCGAGTTACCCCTTCGCCACCGGCATTGCTCAGAAACGCCAGATGACGGCCGTCGGGCGAGAAACGCGGCGCCGAGTTGAAGGCCTTGTTGTCGGTCAGTGCACGCCTGTCACTGCCATCCAGCGCGATCGAGAAGATCTCGGCGACGCTGTTCTGTCGGGTGGTGAACAGCACACGCAGACCATCGGGCGTGAACTGCGGCTGACTGTCGTCCCGGCCTGGCGAACGCGTCAGGTTTTGTGCAGCACTGCCGTCGGCGTTCATGATCCACAGATCGCGTCGGTTCTCGTTGCGCATGAAGGCGATGCGCTTGCCGTCCGGCGACCAGACCGGCTCCACATCGTCTTCTGCATACTCGGTCAGGCGCTGCTGGTTCTTGCCGTCCGCATCCATGCGGTAGATGTTCTGGTTGCCGTCCCGGTGACTGACAAACACCAGATGGCGACCATCGGGCGACCAGCGCGGGCTGTCGTTCAGATGATTGCCCTGGGTCAGCTGTCGATGGCTGCCACTGAGCATGTCGTGAACGAACACATGCGCATAAGCCCCGGCAGCTGCGACATAAGCGACGTGCCGGCCATCGGGTGACCAGCGCGCATCAAACACCGCCGACGGCTGGGCTCCCCGCATCTTCTGCACATCCTGCCCTTGCTGGCGCAGGTGGTAGAGCTCGGCCGCCCCATTGCGGCTGCTGATCACCAGCAACTCGTCCGACACTGTTGCGGCCGAGGCCACACCTGCACTCAACACCGCGAGCAGCGACATGAACCCTTGCAGCTTCATGGCCGGGCCTCACTGAGCAAAGTTGACCGTGGCCTGAGCCAGCGCGCGGCCACCGGTGTCGGCGACCGTGACCCGATAGCTGCCGGGCAGGGAAGCGACGAGGCGATAGCTCAGCTGCCCGTTGCCATCCACAACAGCGCTGTAGCCGGCAGTCTGTCCACCTGGCGCCGCAACGAAAACCGTCACCGCAGCACCGGCCGGCAGGCCGTGGCCTTTGAGCACCGCAGGCTCCGTGGTCTTCAGCACCGAGGGGCCGGAGAGACTGGCAGTTGTTGATGCGGGGGACTGGGCCTGGGCGGAGGCACCCAGGCTCAAACACAGAAGGCCCGAGACCAGGCCGGGAATCCACTGGGACATGTTTGGCTCCTTCGCTTTTCTGGGCGATGTGCGCCCGCCGCGTGAGGCCAATACTTTCACTAGAAGCCTCCGACGGCAACTGCCGAAACGGCGAAACCCGACGTCAAACACCCCGCGTTCAGGGGGATAGTTGAGCTCACCCCCCTAGTCGAAAGGCATGAATGAAATGCGTTATCAGTTCACCGCATTTGGGCCAGTCCGGCCGGGTAATCTTGTCGAATGCAAAAGGGTTTGAGCTCATCGCAGGGGTCTTGAGAACGAGATGCCCGAGGTCAATCCGACCAGACATAGAACGCCCAGTCTCGCTTCTTAAGTAAAGATGCATGAGCCGCCCTTGCACGCATCTGTTTCGACCTCCGCGCTCATGCGGCATGCCTACGCCGCATGATTGGCGGAATCGTCGCCAAGTTGATGCACGCGGCCGATCAACCAACCCCCTTGGGTTCGGAAGGTTCGGCAGCGCGGTGCCGAACCTATCCCGAGTCAACTCGCGACAGCGCCTGATCAGACAGCTGTCTGGCGCCGGCGCCATAGTGCCGGCACAAAAGCACCTGCCAGCGCCAGTGCCACCAGTGCATAGGACTGCGGCTCGGGTACCGTGGCGCAACTGCCCTGCCCCACCGCGATACAGGCTCGACCGTAGCTGACATCGGTCAGGCTCTCCCCGCGGCGCCCCACCAGATTGATCTCGAAGTCCGGGCTGTTACCAAAGCTCAGGAACGAGAAACCGTCGTTCAGACCGTTGAAACTCAGCGTCATCAAGGTGAAGGCGTCGTCCGTCTGGTCGCCGGCCAGAACATCGTCGTCGCCCTCCAGCGAGAAGGCCTGCACGCCGAAGTCCATCGGCGGCACCGACGCGTCAACGCTGTCCCACAGCCCCCCGAGTCCGGCGCCCAGCGTATAGCCGGTGAAGCCGATGATCGCCGGGTTGTATTTGATATTGAGATCAAACGCCGAGACGATCTGGCTGCCCAGGCCACTGATGTTGACGTCCACGAGATATGGTCCGCCAACGGCCACGCTCATGCTCGACGGCGAGAAGCTGACAACGGGTGCTGCATGCGCCACCGAGCCCGAGAACAAGGCGGCAGCGACAAGCCCCAGACTGAGTAATTTGTTTTTCATGAATGACCTCACGGTGTGGAACGAAACACTGCTGATCAGGGCGCGCACTGCGGCTTGCTGCACTTCATCACGCACAGACGCACATCATTGATCGTGATCTTGTTGTCGCCATTGGCGTCTCGCGCATCGCCCGCCACTGGGGTCTGCCCGATGCTGCTGCGGATCGCGTTGACATCGGCGATGTCGATGGCGCCGTTCTGATCGATGTCGCAGCTCTGATTGGCGCTATTGATGGTCAGGTCATAGAGGATCGGTGATTCGTTGCTGTCATTGGCAATCAGCCGGGTACGAACCTGAAGATACCGGCCACTCGCGGTGAAATTGGCGTTCTTGCTGATCGGCACATAAGGCTGCAGATCAAGCGATGCGGCCACATCGGCGCTGCGCGTAGCCACCTCGACCGCTGCGCCACTGGGCACCGTGTCCGTCCAGTTCACCTTGCCCCAGGGCGTCGCGCTGGCGCCACTGTCATAGACCACGGTCCATGTGCCCTGCTTGTTATTGGTGGTGTTCTTGGTGGTCAGACCCGAGCCATCGGTGTAGACGTAGGGGAATGCGCCGGTGGGAAACACACCCAGTGAAGCCCCGTCCGTGCCGCGGTACTTGGAGACGTTGTTGCTACTGATGTTCATGACCCAGACGTCGTTATTGCCATCGACCATCACGCCGTAGGAGGTCGAGGCACCCGGCTGGGCTCCTTTTTGCCACAGCAGGCTGCCGTCAGGCGAGAACTTGGCGACGCCCCCGAAATCCGTCGACAAGATATTCCCCGCGCCATCGACTGCTATACCGGAACCCGAATAGAACAGAGAGGAGGGCTTGCTGAAGGTGTTGGTCGTCGGGTCGAAGGCAGTCCAGGCATTGCCATTCAGATTCGCCTGGTAAATCTTGCCATTGCCCTGGGCGATGCCATAGTCAGCGCCAAAGGGGTTGGGGAAATTCGAGGATGCCCCGGTGTTGGTGTCGACCCGACCAAGCCCACCAGAACCCAGTGTGGCGCTCCACAGCACGCCGGCCTTATCGACCGTGCAGCCATAGGGATTCCAACCACTGAGTTGGACGTACTGCCCGCCTACACCCCCAACGACGGCAGCTTGGCTACCATCCGCCGGGTTGACCCGGAAGTAGCGCGCCTGGTCCCACATACCGACCCACAGCTTGCCATCGGGCGCGATACACAAGGCACGGCCGAAGGTATTGCCCGCCGGACCGATGCGCTGCGCCCAGGCTACGCGCTCATCGCCCAGACCCGCATTCGTGTTGGCCGACATCGGTTTCATCTCGGCCGCCGTGATGACGCCGTTGTTGTTCAGGTCCGATGAGGTATCGATCACGCCATTGCTGTTGCGGTCCACTGCCGTGTCGACAAGAACCTTGATCAGCAGCGGTGGCTGGCCTGAGCCGGGTTCGCGATTGAGCACATAGGCATTGCCATCGACGTCGATGGCAATGCGCGATGGACTGCCACCCACCCCACTGCCCAAAGGTCCCGCATAGGTCTTGTAGCGCGCAACCTCCTTGTTGAGTTCGGTGTCGTACTTGGACACCGAATCCTCATCATGGTTGGCAATGAAGATGTACTTGGATCCAACCCCCACCAGATTGAGCTGCAGTTGGTTGCTGTTGGGCGCGGTAAAGTTGACGTTCTCGAGAATGCCGAGTGAGAAATCAGCGTCCAAGGTATAGGTCTTGCTGGCGGCGCTCACATCCAACCCGAGCAAGGCCAGGCTGAGAAGGCTGAGCTTGTAGACACAAGCGGGGCGTGTAGACAGGTGATTCTCGGTTGTCATAAGACCTCCATCTGGCATGTCTTGCCGGTAGGGCTGGTTGTCGCCGGGTTGATGTCCTTACTTCAAGCCTGCCAGTTGCAGACGTGGCCGGCTGCAGCACATGGCGATACCGGTGTCGTAACTCTGGTCGGGAGACAACTGCCGGACTTGCCGGCCCTCGCTGTCGGCCGAGAAAATCTTGCCGCCGCCGGCCAGGAACTTCACGAAGAAGATGCGCTGGCCGTCTGCGGACCAACGCGCCAGCAGATGCTCGGCCCCGTCATCGGTGAGTCGCTGGAGCTCATGGCCGCCGTCCAGCTTGATCGTGTAGATGTCCTGTCTGGAGGCCCCATCACGCAGGGCCAAAGTCAGGAGCCGCGAACCATCGGGAGACCACTGAGGATCGTTGTAGCGTCCCTTGCCGCTGGTCAGCGCTTGCTTGTCTGACCCGTCAGGCAGCATCAGATGGATGTGGTTGCTGCGATTCTTGCTGACGGTATAGGCAAGGCGTTTGCCATCCGGAGACCAGACCGGGCCTTGCTCGGCGGCGGTGGGAGGCTCCGCACTGAGCAGGCGAGAGACCCCAGAACTGAGATCCAGCACCTTGATCTGCGGCATGCGGGGATGCTTCAACACGACATAGGCCAGCCGTTTACCGTCCGGAGAAAACGCCGGCCCGGCCTCTTCCTCCTCGGACTCGGTCAAACGCTTGAGATCGCTGCCATCCGCTTTCATGATGTAGAGCTTGGCGCTCTTATCCATGAAGGAGCGAAAGGCGATGAAACGGCCATCGGGACTCCATACCGGCGAGCTGTTCAGCACATCACCTCGGGTCAGTCTGCGAACATCCCCGCTGATCAGATCCGCGACATGAATATCGACACCCCGGCCGCGGCTCGCCGTGAACAGCACTTTGCTGCCGTCTGGCGACCAACTCACCTCACCCGCTTCCAATGGCTCCTGCGTCAGCCGATGCGCCTGGGTGCCGTCTGGCCGCATGCGATACAGCTGAAACAAGCCTCCCGAACGATTGGAGGTGAAAACGATCTCGTCGCGTCCCGCCTCGGCTGCAGCGAGCGCGAGCGGCAGGCAAACCAAGATGGCCATGCTGCATGCAGCGGCCAGTCGAGGCAAAGTCCTCAGTTTCATTACTGTCTCCTTGCTCTTCTTGATATGCGGCCTACCGAAAGGATCGGACCACAGCGAGACGCTCAGGGAAGCGCGTTCAGGACCGCCTTGGCCAGCGACCGACCCGCACTGTCCGTCACGGTCAGCGCGTGCACGCCTGTTGCGGCCGGCACGAAGCTGTAACTGAGCGCGCCTTCAGGCGTCGCCACCGCGCTGAAGCCGGCCTCTGCGCCGCCCGGCCGTTTGACGAGAACTGTCAACGGGGCGTTGGGGACAAAACCCTTGCCGGAGAAGACGGTGGGCTGAGCGACCTTCCCGACGGACGGCCCACTGAAATTCGGGGCCGCCAACGCTACGCCCGACACCGACAGCGCTGCGCACACAAGTAACGAGTTGAGGGGGCGGCAAAAACGGCTCAGTACAGGAGAAGCTGAATCCGACAGTTGAGGCATGGCGGGTCTCCGTGGTGCTTGTCTCGGACCGGGTTGTATCCCCCGGGGTTGCCACCATTCTTGGTAACAAAACGCTTCATGGCAATGCAAGCCGCCGCGCGAAAAGCGCCCAAACACCCCTCACTCAGGGGGCGTAAATCAGGCGCCCCCTAGGTTGAATGACGATTCTCGGTGTTAAAGCTAATGCAAGTCAGTCTCACCCTGATTCCTTGCAAGAAACGACAAAGAAAGGTCGTGAAAAATCAGGGCTTGCGCATCGCCCGTGACAGCATGATCACCGGGATCAGTCCGACCAGCACGATGGCCAGCGAAGGCAGCGCGGCCTCGCCCAAGCGCTCATCGCGGGCCAGCTGATAGGCGACAACGGCCAAGGTGTCGCTGTTGAAGGGCCGCAGCACCAGGGTGGCCGGCAACTCCTTCATGACATCGACAAACACCAGCAGTGCTGCGGCCCAGGCCGAGCGCGCCAGCAAGGGGGCATGCAACTCGAGAAACATGCGGGTGCGCGAGGCGCCCAGCATGCGAGCGGTCTCGTCCACGGTCGGAGAGATGCGGGCATAGCCGGCCTCCAGCGATTGCAAGGCCACGCCGGAGAAGCGCACCAGATAGGCATACATCAGCCCGGCAATGGTGCCGGTCATCAGGCTGGTCAAGCCCAGCTGCGGCCAGCGCTCCTGCAGCCAGCCCAGCGGCAGCAGGATGCCGATCGCGATCACTGCGCCGGGCACAGCATAGCCCAGCGACACGATACGGGTCGACACGCCCAGCAGGGCCGAGCCCGAGCCGCGCACCCGTCCCAGATAGGCCAGCACCAGAGCCAGCAGTACCGCCAGCAGGGCGGCCAGACCCGACAGCTTCAGGCTGCTCAGACTCCACTGCGCAAAGCGCGCCAGCGGCAGCCCCAGTTCGGCATGCAGGGCCTCCTGCCACAGCAGTTGCAAAAGCACCAGCACCGGCACGACAAAGCCCAGCAGGATGGGCAGCGCGCACAGCAGCACGGCTGCCAGCGCGGCGCCGCCATGCAGCGGCAAAGGACGCGCCTCGGCCGCATGCAGCGCGCCGCTGCGGCTGCTGGCAAAACGCAGCTTGGCCTGAGCGCGCCGCTCCAGCCACAGCAGGGCGCCCACCGCCAGCAGCAGCACTGAGGCCAGTTGCGCCGCAGCGGTCTTGTCATTCATCACCAGCCAGGCCTTGTAGACACCGGTGGTCAGGGTGGTCAGTCCGAAATAGGCGCCGACGCCATAGTCGGCCAGCGTCTCCATCAGCGCCAGCGCGATGCCGGCGGCCAGCGCGGGTCGGGCCAGCGGCAGCGCGACCTCGCGCACCCGGCGCGTGGTGCCGGCGCCCAGCATGCGCGCCGCCTCCATCAAGGCCACGCCCCGCTCGCTCAGCGCGGTGCGGGTCAGCAGGTAGACATAGGGATAGAGACACAGCACGAACAGGCCCACGGCACCGGGCAGGCTGCGCACATCGGGCCAGAGCGCGCCCTGAGCCCCGGTCATCGCGCGCAGCCAGGTCTGCAAAGCGCCGCTGTACTGCAAGGCATCGGTGTAGGCGTAGGCGGCCACATAGGCCGGCATCGCCATCGGCAGCAGCAGACCCCATTCGAAGAAGCGCCGGCCCGGAAAGTCAAACAGGCTGACCGCCGCCGCCGTGGCGCCACCGATCAGCGCCACGCCGATGGCCACACAAACCGACAGCAGCAAGGAGGCCCAGGCGTACTCGGGCAGCACGGTCTGCAACTGGTGCTGCAGGATGGCCAGGGCCTGCGCATCCAGCGCCAGCCAGGAACCCAGGATGCCCAGCACGGGCACGGCCAACAAAAGGCAAACAACAGTGATCAGGCGCAGCATGCGGTGGTTGGCGCGGACGCCAACGCGTGGCAGGCCAGCTCTTGATATCGGTCAAACGAGAACGATGCGCATTCGGATGCGCATTCCAGCCCGGTATCATAGGTCCATGTTTCTCGCACTTGATCAGGTCGGCCTGCGCTATCCCAGCGCCGCCGGCGGGCCCGCCGGCAAGGCGGCGGTGGACGGCGTCTCCTTCGGCCTGGCACGCGGCCAGATCGGTGTGCTGATAGGCCCCTCGGGATGCGGCAAGACCTCGCTGCTGCGCAGCATCGCCGGCCTGGAGCGTCTGCACAGTGGCCGCATCCTGATCGACGGCGAGGCGCTGGCCGATGCCGCCACGGGACTGCACCTCGCCCCGGAGGCGCGCCGTATCGGCATGGTGTTCCAGGACTACGCGCTGTTCCCGCACCTCTCGGTGGCCGACAACATCGGCTTCGGCCTGCGCCATCTGGCCCGCGAGCCACGCCAGCAGCGCATCGCCGAGGTGCTGGACCTGGTGGGCCTGGCCCATGCGGCCAAGCGCGCGCCACACCAGCTCTCCGGCGGACAGCAGCAGCGTGTCGCGCTGGCGCGGGCACTGGCCCCGTCACCGCGTCTGCTGCTGCTCGACGAACCCTTCTCCAGCCTCGACGTCGATCTGCGTGAACATCTGTCTCAAGAGCTGCGCGGCATCCTGCGCGCCAGCGGCACCACGGCGCTGTTCGTCACCCATGACCAAGGCGAGGCCTTCGCCATCGGCGATGTCGTCGGTGTGATGCAGCATGGACGGCTGGAGCAATGGGACGAGTCCTACAGCGTCTACCACCGCCCGGCCACCCGCTTCGTCGCCGATTTCATCGGCCATGGCGTGTTTGTTTCCGGCCGCATCGTCCAGGGCAGCACCGACCCGGTGGTGCAGACCGCACTGGGTGATCTCAGCGATGCCGGCGAATGCGCGCTGCCCTCGGCCTACCCTGGCGGCGAATGCGAGGTGCTGCTGCGCGCCGATGACATCGTGCATGACGACGATGCGCCGGTGAAGGCCCGGATCGAGCGCAAGATCTTTCGCGGCGCCGAGTTCCTCTACACGCTGCGCCTGTCCAGCGGCGAGCAGTTGGTGGCCCATGTGCCCTCGCATCACGACCACCAGGTCGGCGAATGGATAGGCATACGCGCCCATGTCGACCATGTTGTGACTTTCGGCAGACCCAGCCCGGTTGCCGCAGAGTAGGCCCGCGCAAACTTGTGTAAAGCGGCGGTATTTCGACGCAAAGAACGCTTGAATGCGCCGAATAGCCCAGCAAATGGGGGCCTCTACCGAGGCTTGCTGTCAAGCAGCGCCCTATACTCGCTGCAAGGTCTTCGCTTCTGGCTTAGTCTGTGGCGCAAGCTCTGAATGGCTGTATTTCACCGATAGGACACACCGCATCATGGGTGCCAAACTTAAAGTAGCAGGCTGGGTCGCGTTGGGCGCCCTGGCGGGCGGAATGACCACGATGCAGTTGCAGGCCAACGCCCGCAGCAGCCTGTCGCCATTGCCGCTGGAAGAGTTGCAGCAGCTCGCAGCGGTGTTCGGCATGGTCAAGAGCGACTATGTCGAGCCGGTCGATGAGAAGAAGCTCATCAACGATGCGATTGCCGGCATGGTCTCCGGACTCGACCCGCACTCGCAGTTCTTCGACAAGAAGAGCTTCAAGGAATTCCGCGAAGGCACCAGCGGTCGCTTTGTCGGCGTCGGCATCGAGATCGGCATGGAAGATGGCCTGGTCAAGATCGTCTCGCCGATCGAAGGCTCGCCCGCCTTCCGCGCCGGTCTGAAGAGCGGCGACCTGATCAGCCGCATCGACGACACGCCGGTCAAGGGCCTCGGGCTCGACCAGGCCGTTAAGCGCATGCGCGGCGAACCCAATACCAAGGTGCAGCTGATGATCTTCCGCAAGGCGGAGAGTCGCAGCTTCCCGGTCACGATCACCCGCGAGGAAATCCGCGTGCAAAGCGTGCGCGGCAAGGTCATCGAGCCCGGCTATGCCTGGCTGCGCGTCAGCCAGTTCCAGGATCGCACGGTCGACGACTTCGTCAAGAAGCTTGATGAGATCCTCAAGCAGGAGCCCAATCTGAAAGGCCTGGTGCTCGATCTGCGCAACGATCCCGGCGGCCTGCTGGAAGCCTCGGTGGCCATCTCCGCCGCCTTCCTGCCCAAGGGCGTGGATGTCGTGTCCACCAATGGCCAGATCGCCGACTCCAAGGCCAACTTCAAGGCCGACCCTGATTACTACCAGCGCCGTGGCGGCAGTGACCCGCTGAAGAAGCTGCCGGCCTCGCTGAAGACCGTGCCCCTGGTGGTGCTGGTCAACGAAGGTTCGGCCTCGGCCAGCGAGATCGTCGCCGGCGCACTGCAGGACCACAAGCGTGCCGTCGTGATGGGCGCCCAGACCTTCGGCAAGGGCTCGGTGCAGACCGTGCGCCAGCTGAGCCCGGAAACCGCGCTGAAGATCACCACCGCGCGCTACTACACGCCCAGCGGCCGCTCGATCCAGGCCAAGGGCATCGTGCCCGATGTGCTGCTGGACGAAACCGCCGAAGGCAATGTATTCGCCGCGCTGCGCATGCGCGAGGCCGATCTTGAAAAGCACCTGAACAACGGCCCCGAGGAGAAGGATGAGGCGCGCGAGAAGGCCCGCGAGGAAGCGCGCCAGAAGCTCGAGGCCGAGTTCGCCAAGAAGAACGAGCAGCCCAAGCCCCTGCCCGAGTTCGGCTCGGCCGAGGACTTCCCGCTGCTCCAGGCGCTGAACCAGCTCAAAGGCAAGCCGGTGGCCGTCTCGAAGACCGCGACCGAACGCAAGGCCGAGGCCAAGATCGACTGAGCCCGACCCGCACTGCAAGAAACGGCCCGCTACAAGCGGGCCGTTTGCATGGTCGGCGCTATGCTTGGTGCATGAACGACGAACAGCTGTTGCGCTACTCGCGCCATATCCTGCTGGACGAGATCGGCATCGAGGGCCAGCAAGCCCTGCTGCAAAGCCATGCGCTGATCATCGGCGCCGGCGGCCTGGGCTCCCCGGCGGCGCTCTACCTGGGCACGGCCGGCATTGGCCGGATCACCCTGGTCGACCACGATACGGTGGATCTGACCAATTTGCAGCGCCAGATCGCCCACAGCCTGGCGCGTGTCGGCAGACCCAAGGCCGAATCGGCCGCCGCCGCGATCGCGGCGCTGAATCCCGAGGTGCAGGTTCGCACCGTGGCGCAGCGCGCCGATGCGGCCCTGCTGGATGAACTGGTCGCGAGCGCCGATGTGGTGCTGGACTGCAGCGACAACTTCGCTACCCGCCAGGCCGTCAACCGCGCCTGCGTCGCCCACCACCGGCCGCTGGTCTCGGGTGCGGCGCTGGGCTTCGATGCCCAGATCAGCGTCTACGACAGCCGCAGCGCCGACGCCCCTTGCTACGCCTGCCTCTTTCCGCCCGACGCCAGCTTCGAGGAGCAGCGCTGTGCCACGATGGGTGTGTTCGCGCCGCTGGTGGGCATCATCGGCAGCCTGCAGGCGGCCGAAGCCTTGAAGCTGCTGCTGAAGCTGCCCGGCCTGACCGGGCGCCTGCAGATGCTGGAGGCGCGAAGCATGGACTGGAGCGAAATACTTGTGCACAAAGACCCAGCTTGTCCGGTCTGCAGCACAAAAGATCAAAGCATCTCCGAATAAATATCAGTTTTGACAGAAAAGTACGCAAGAAAATTCCTCGCAGCCTGACCTATGCTGCGCCCCGGGCGGCTTGGTCGCCCTTCTCCAGACTGCCCGTCGGGCAGCTTTCCAGATGAACAAGCGCAATCAGCTCACCGCCCGCAATTTCCCCAGCGCCAAGGAGGAGGCCAAGGCCCTGGCTCAGTCGCCCCCGCTGGGCGACTATGACGGCCCGCAGAGCGCCTACCGCCTGGCCTTCACCGACACCGACTTCTTGTTGCGCGAGGACATGCGGCCGATCCGCATGCAGCTCGAGCTGCTGAAGCCCGAGCTGGTGCAAAACGAGCTGGGCATCAAGGCCACCATCGTGATGTTCGGCAGCGCCCGCATCCCCTCGGACGAGACCGCACGCGCGGCGCTGGCCCAGGCCAAGCTGGGCGGCGACGAGGCCGTGATCAAGCGTGCCGAGGTGCAGCTCAGCATGAGCCGCTACTACGAGGAGGCGCGCCGTTTTGCCCACATCGTCACCAAGGCCTCGATGGAGCGGGCCAACCCGATCTATGTGGTGACCGGCGGCGGCCCCGGCATCATGGAGGCCGGCAACCGCGGCGCCTACGAGGCCGGCGGCAAGAGCATAGGCCTGAACATCGTGCTGCCTCACGAGCAGCGCCCCAACCCCTACATCACGCCCGAGCTCTGCTTCCAGTTCCACTACTTCGCGCTGCGCAAGATGCACTTCCTGATGCGCTCGGTGGCCCTGGTCTGCTTCCCCGGCGGTTTCGGCACGCTCGACGAGCTGTTCGAGACCATGACCTTGATCCAGACCGGCAAGTGCCGGCGCCGCCCCATCCTGATGTTCGGCCGTGAGTTCTGGACCCGGCTGATCAATTTCGAGCTGCTGATCGAGACCGGCATGATCAGCCCCGGCGACGAGGAGCTGTTCCACTTTGTCGAGAGCGCCGAAGAAGCCTGGGAGTTGCTGGCGCGCGAGTACGAACTGGGCCAGGCCGGCAGCACCTGACATCACAAATCACTGAAAGAACCACACCATGACCACACTCAGAGCCGTCTCCCTGATTGGCGCCCCCACCGATATCGGCGCCGGCGCGCGCGGCGCCAGCATGGGGCCTGAGGCCTTGCGCGTGGCCGGCCTGGGAGCGACTTTGGAGAGTCATGGCGTCGAGGTGCTGGACCGCGGCAATCTGCTGGGTCCGGCCAATCCCTGGCTGCCGCCGGTGGACGGCTACCGCCACCTGAACGAGGTCGTCGCCTGGAACCGCTCGGTCCACGAGGCCGTGCATGCCGAGCTGAAGCTGGGCCGCATGCCCATCCTGCTGGGCGGTGATCATTGCCTGGGCCTGGGCTCGATCAGCGCGGTGGCGCGCCATTGCCGCGAGACCGGCAAGAAGCTGCGCGTGCTGTGGCTCGATGCCCATGCCGATTTCAACACCAGTGCGCTGACGCCCAGCGGCAATATCCACGGCATGCCGGTGGCCTGCCTGTGCGGCTTCGGCCCGCAGGCCCTGATCGAGATCGGTGGCCAGGTCCCGGCCATCAACCCGAAGTGGGTGCGCCAGATCGGCATCCGCAGCGTCGACGCCGGCGAGAAGCGCTTTGTCCATGAGCAGGAGCTCGAGGTCTTCGACATGCGCTATATCGACGAGATGGGCATGCGCCACACGATGGAACTGGCCCTGGCCACGCTGGATGCCAATACCCATCTGCATGTCAGCTTCGATGTGGACTTCCTGGACCCCGAGATCGCACCGGGCGTCGGCACCACGGTGCCCGGCGGCCCGACCTATCGGGAAGCCCAGCTGTGCATGGAGATGATTGCCGACACCGGCCGCATGGGCTCGCTCGATGTGATGGAGTTGAACCCGGCCCTGGATGTGCGCAACAAGACCGCCGAGTTGGCGGTGGACCTGATCGAGTCCCTGTTTGGCAAGAGCACCTTGATGAGAAAGTGAGCTTGCCCTGCCCCTGCGGGACAGACGGCAAGAGCACCTTGATGAGAAAGTGAGCTTGCCCTGCCCCTGCGGGACAGACGGCAAGAGCACCTTGATGAGGAAATGAGCCCGCGCTAGGGCTCCAGCACCGCCAGCAGCGCCACCAGCCCCGCATCCAGCGCGCGCAGCTCGGCGGCCTTCAACGGCGCCAGGATGGCATGCTCGTTTTCCACATGGGCGGCCACCGCGCGGTCAATCAGGGCCAGGCCTTCGGGCGTCAGCTGCACCAGCAGGCTGCGCGCGTCGGCCGGGTTGGGCAGGCGCAGCACCAGGCCCGCCGCTTCGAGCCGTTGCATGCGATGGGTCATAGTGCCCGAGCTGACCATCAGTTGCTGGAAGAGCGCCGTCGGCGCCAGACAGAAGGGCGCGCCGGCCCGCCTGAGCGTGGCCAGCACATCGAACTCCCAGGCACTCATGCCAAAGCTGGCGAACACCTGATCCAGGCGCTGCTGCAGCAAGGCGGAGCAGCGCTTGACCCGTCCAATCGTGCCCATCGGCGCCACGTCCAGATCGGGCCGCTCACGCCGCCACTGCTGCAGGATGCGATCCACCGCATCCGCTGGTTTCGCAAGGGTCAATGCCGGCTCCAACTGTCTCTATGTCGAGATTATCCCAGAGGACCCGGAGCGTTCAAGGCACGCGGAGCATATCGCGCTCGTTCACCCTCACCTGCCGAACATCGCCGCCCTCCGGTGCATAGGTGAGCGTCAACGTCTTGCGTCGACCGGGCACCGGATCGCTGCCGGCCAGGCTGTTGTCTACCCGGAGTTCCAGGCGGTTGCGCCGGACCAGCTCGCGCAGGCGGTCGCTCACATCCACGGTATTGCTCCCGTAGCCATAGCGGGCACTGATGATGCGCAGCCGCGCGCCGCCGGCCTGTGGCTCATCACCATCATCCCGGCCACCGCCCCAGCCGCCACCCCAACCGCCCTGGCCCCAGTCACCACGGCCCCAACCGGTGAATTGCGCGCCGTCGACGAGCGAACCTTCCTTGTATTCGAAGGTGCGGTTGCGGCCATCCTTGCCCCGGGTGTAGATGCGCAGCATCTTGATACGGCCGGGATCGGGGTCGGCACCGAAGGTGTCGTTGCCCATGCGGAAGCTACGGTCGCGGCGTGCCAGTTCCTTCAAGCGCTGCGTGACATCGATGTGCTTGCGCGAGGTGCCGTAGTTGGCCTGCAGGATCTGGTAGTCGCCGTCATCATCACGCCCATGCGGACGCCCGCCGCCGGAGGGACCATCGCCCCAGCCGCCCGACCAGCCGCCGTGGCCCCAGTCACCGCGCCCCCAGCCGGTGAACTGCGAGCCGTCCACATGGCTGTACTCCTCGTACTCGAAGGTGCGCTGCTGGCCGTCGCGCCCGCGTGCAAAGATGCGCAGGGTCTTGCGGCGACCCGGATCGGGATCAACGCCGAACACATCGTTGACCAGCTTGAAGCGTCGGTCCTGGCGGGCCAGCTGCTTGAGCTGCTGGGTGACGTCGACATGGTGCTGCGCCGTGCCGTAGCGGGCCTGCAGGATCTGGTATTCGCCGTCGTCGTCACGGCCCCGCTGCGCGCTCGCCGTGGCGGCCAGCATCAGCATCAGGACCAAGGCGGTCCAGCCCTGTCGCAGGATTGTTGCAAGACTCAAAATATGCTCCCTTTGTGAGTTGCTTCATCAACGCCGCAGCCGCATGCGCGGTTGTCCGCCGGCACGCGCCGGCCTTGTTTGAATTTGTTTCAGGCGCTGGTGATCCAGCCTTCCAAGGGGTCGATCGCTGTCGGCAGACCATAGCCCTCACGGTCCTGCGCCCAGGCCGCCTGCATCAGACACAGCACCGCATCGAGCCGGTCGCCGCTGGCGTCAGCCACCAGCGCATCACGCTGTGCATGGCTGAGCTTCAGGCGCAGCCCCAGCCGGCTGCGGCCCTGCTCCAGCGCTTCGAGCAGGTCCTTGCGCGCGATCAGGCGCTCGTCGCTTTGCTTGGCCTTGTCATCGCTCTTGTAGGAGCGCCGCGCGATCAGCTCGCGCGCCAGCAGGCCCGGATAGGCCTCCAGCGCGACCCGCTTCGCATCACCCGGATGAAGGCCCGGTAGATGGACACCCGCGCCCAGCAGCAGCGGCACACCGGCATGAAGCATATAGGCCACCGGCGGGTTGACCCACTTCATCGCCGACGAGGCACCGGCCGGCCCGTCGGTGGCGCGGTGGGCAAACTTGGCGCCGGCCGGACGCGCGTCGCAGAAGGCCGCAAACTGCGCGCGGATCTCGGCGCGCGTCAGCGCCGCATAGTGCGCGATCAGCGCCGGCCATTGCTGCGGCCAGTTCAAGCTCTGCACCAGTTCGCGTGGCAGGCCGAAAGGAAAGTCGAAGCCCCCCAGCCAGGGGCCGGGCCGCTGCAGGAATTCGCCGAAGGCCGGCAAGCTGTCCAGCGCCTCCAGCCGCTCCAGCAGCAAGACCTGGCCCCGGCGCCGGCCCAGTGCGACGGTGATGGGTTTGCGCCGGGTCGGCGCGCTGCTGAAATCGACGCCCAGCAACAAGGGATCGGCAAGAGGGGCGCTAGAGTGCATGGTCAGCACTGTAACCAGCCGCGGAGAGCGACACGATGACGAACGAGGACAAGGCCGAGATCAAGGTCGAGGACAGAGGCGCTCCGATGGTCGAGCGCCTGGTGACGACCGAGCACAAGCTCAACATCGGCAAGAAGACGCTGGAGTACAGCGCCACCTGCGGCACCTTGTTGCTGCGCGAGCTCGAGGTCAAGGAGGGTGAACACAAGGGCGAGAAGACACGCGCCAGCGTCTTCTTCATCGCCTACACGCTCAAGAACCCCAAGAAGCCCGAAAAGCCCGAGCATCGCCCGCTGAGCTTCAGCTTCAATGGCGGGCCGGGCTCCAGCAGCGTCTGGCTGCATCTGGGCATCCTCGGCCCGCAGCGCGTGCCCACCGATGAGATGGGCCACTGTGGCGCGCCGCCCTACGGCCTGGTCGACAACGAGTTCAGCCTCCTGCTGGAGTCTGATCTTGTCTTCATCGACCCGGTCGGCACCGGCCTGTCGCGCATGGCCGAGGGCCAGAAGGCCGCCGAGTTCCACGACTACCAGCGCGACCTCGATGCGGTCGGCGAGTTCATCCGCCTCTATCTGACGCGCTGGGGCCGCTGGGCCAGCCCCAAGTACCTGATCGGCGAAAGCTATGGCACGACACGCGCAGCCGGCCTTGCCCGACATCTGCAGGAAAAGCATGATGTCCATCTGAACGGACTGATGCTGGTCTCGCTGGCGCTGGACTTCCAGACCCTCAGTTTCGACGCCGGCAACGAGCTGCCCTACCCGCTGTATCTGCCCACCTATGCCGCCACCGCCTGGTATCACAAGGCGCTGCGGCCGGCGCAGCAGAAAAAGCCGCTCCAGCAGATCGTGGCCGAGGCCGAGGCCTTTGCCAACGGCGACTACTGGCTGGCGCTGATGCAGGGCAGCCGCTTGACGCCGGCCGAGCGCGCCCATGTGGCCGATCAGGTGGCGCTGCACACCGGCCTGAGCGCCGAGTATGTGCTGCGCTGCGACCTGCGCCCCACCGAGTTCCGCTTCTTCAAGGAACTGCTGCGCGCGCGCGGTCAGACCGTGGGCCGGCTGGACAGCCGTTTCCTGGGGCTGGACCGAGACGACGCCGGCGAGCACCCCGAGGACGATGCCGGCATGAACAATCTGATCGGCGCCTATGCCACCGGCATCAATCGATTGCTGCACGAGCGCCTGGGCTGGACCGGCGACCAGCCCTATCTGCTGCATGCGCCGCTGTGGAAGACCTGGGCCTGGAAGGGCTACGAGAACAAATACCTCAGCGTCGGCGACAGCCTGCGCCGCGCGCTGCATGCCAATCCGGCGATGCGGGTCTATGTGGCCAGCGGCTATTACGACCTGGCCACCCCGCATGCGGCCGGCGATTACACCTTGGCCCATCTGGGCCTGCGCGAGCCGCTGCAGGGCCAGATCCGGGTCAGCTACTTCGAGGCCGGTCACATGATGTACATCCACCAGCCTTCGCTTGCGCGCATGGCCACCGAACTGCGCGACTTTGTGCGCGGCGGTTGAGCCCTGGCTTGGTCTATGCTCGGACCATGGGTCTCAAGCCATTTGAAGAGTCTGTGGCCGCCGCCCTGGCCGAATCGGCCCGCGGCGACTATCAGGCCGCCACCGAGCGACTCAGCATAGCGCTGCTGCAGTGCCCGGCCAGCCACCAGCGCGGCAGAGCACGTGTGCTGGCCCAACTGGCCCATGACTACCCGCGCCTGGGCAATCTGCAGGCCAGCGTCCGCTGTGCCAGCGAGGCGGTGGCGCTGGCCGAGCACCTGGGTGACACGGCCGTGCAGGCCGATGCCCTGACCTCGCTGTCCTTTGTCTATGCGCAGCTGCTGATGGGCCGCGACGCACTGGAATGCGGGCTGCGGGCGCTCGCCTGCGCCCGTAGCAGCGCCGACTCGGTGCGCGAGGCCTGGGCGCTGAACCGTATCGGTGTGGCCTACTCCAGCCTCGACAACCCGGCCCAGGCCTGCGACACGACGGCGCAGGCTCTGGAGATCGCGCTGACGCAGGGCAATAGCGAACTGAGCTTCTCCTGCCTCAACAACCTGGCCTATTTTTGGCTGTCGCGGCGCACCGAGGCGCATCGTCGCCAGGACGCCGAGGCTCTCGCGCTGGCCCGCACGCAGGCACGCAAGCTCTCTGAACAGGCCACTGCGCAGGCGCGAGCCTCGGACAGCCACTTTCAGGTGGCGGTGGCGGTATCCAACCTGGTCGAAGCACTGCTGGGCTGCGAAGAGTACTCGGCGGCTCGGCCTCTGCTCGACGAGTTTGAAGCCCTCGCGCGCCAGCATGGCTATCTGGCGCTGAAATTGCAGGCCACCGTGCAGAGAGCCTTGATACTGAAGGCCAACGGCCAAATCGACGCGGCGTTGCGGCAGTTGCAGACCTTGATGGATAGCCAGCGCGACCGTCTGCCACCCAAGCTGCTGCGTGGACTGATCTATTCACTGTATGAAACCCACAAGGCCTGCGGCGACTACCGCGCTGCGCTAGACCATCTGGAACGCCACACCGAGCTGGAACGGCAAACCGCACGCGACACCATGGCCTTGCAGACCGAGGTGATGCTCATACGCCAGGAGGTCGAGCAGGCCCATGCCCGCGCCGAGCATGCGATGCAGGACGTGCAGCGTGAGCGCAAGCGTGCCCGCGAGCTCGAGCGTGACCAGTTGCGCCTGCGCGACCAGGCCGCCGCGCTGGATCGTGCGGCGCACGAAGACGTGCTGACCGGTCTGCACAACCGGCGCCATGCCGAGTTCGCCCTGCCGCTGCTGATTGAAGGGGCTCGCCAGGCCGGCAAACCCATCAGCCTGGCAATGCTGGATGTCGACCACTTCAAGCAGGTCAATGACGACTTCGGCCACGGCGTGGGTGACCGCGTGCTGCAGCAACTGGCTCAGCTGCTGCGTCAGAAGGTGCGCAGCGCCGACCTGCTGGCCCGGGTCGGGGGCGAGGAGTTCGTGATCGCCCTGGTCGGCACGCAGCCAGACCGCGCGCTGGAGATCTGCGAGCGGCTGCGCCAGGCCGTCGCCGACTACCCCTGGGGGCAGGTCGTCCCGGGGCTGCGGGTGCGCGTCAGCATCGGCTTGGCGGCCGGCGAACCGCCGGCCGAGGCCCGGCTGCTGCAGGAGCGCTCCGACCGCGCCCTTTATGCCGCCAAGCGCGGCGGCCGCGACCGGGTCTGCAGCGGCTGATCGGGAGGTGGCCGCTCAGGCCAGCTTGAACACCGACACCGAGCGTGCCAGCTCGTCGGCCTGCATCTGCAGGCTTTGCGCGGCGGCCGCCGACTCCTCAACCAGCGCGGCATTCTGCTGCGTCATCTGGTCGAGATTGGCGATGGCCTGGCCGATCTGGTTGATGCCGGTACTTTGTTCGCTGGTGGCATTGCTGATCTCGGAGACGATGCCGCTGACCCGCTCGATCGCTCCCATGATCTCCTGCATCGTGTGGCCGGCCCGCTCGACCAGCTGGGCGCCGTTCTCGACGTTCTCGCCACTGGCGGTGATCAGGGCCTTGATCTCCTTGGCCGCCTCGGCGCTGCGCTGAGCCAGGGTGCGCACCTCGCCGGCCACCACCGCAAAGCCGCGACCCTGCTCGCCAGCCCGCGCCGCTTCGACCGCAGCATTCAAGGCCAGGATATTGGTCTGGAAGGCGATGCCGTCGATCACCGAGATGATGTCGCTGATCTTGCTGGACGAGGCCGAAATGCGGCCCATGGTGCTGACCACCTCGCCGACCACCGCGCCGCCGCGCTTGGCCACCTCGGCCGCGTTCAACGCCAGCTGATTGGCCTGGCGGGCCGAGTCGGCGTTGTGTGTGACGCTGGCGGTCAGTTCCTCCATCGCCGACGCGGTCTCCTCCAGATTCGAGGCCGCCTGCTCGGTGCGCATGCTCAGGTCCTGGCTGCCCACCGCGACCTCGCGCGAGGCCGTCGCGATGCTGTCGGTGGCGCTGCGCACGCCGCTGACCACCGAGCTCAGCGAGCCTTGCATCGCCGCCACGCCGCGCATCACCGCGGCGGTCTCGTCGGCGCCGGCTACATCGATGCGCTCGCTGAGGTCATGGCGCGCAATCTGCTCGGCGCTGGATACGGCCGCCTTCAGCGGCTGCAAGATGGAGCGGATATTGAAGAAGGTGTAGGTGCCGATGACGGCAACGGCCACCGCCATGATCAGGTTCAGCGCCAGCCGTATACGCGCCTCCTGCGCCGCCAGGCGCTGCACCTCCTCGGCCGAATGCTGCTCAATCAGCTCGGTCATCTCGCCGAGCTGTTTGTCGAGCGCGCGCACCGGCCCCTTGATCGGCTCGGTCGCCTTGTTGGCCGCCGCGGTGTCGGCAAAGGCGCCGGCCGCGACATCGCGATGAATACCCTGGAAGCCGTTTCTATAGCCCTCCAGCGACTGCAGCATCTGCGGTGGCAAGGCCTTGATCTTGGGCGCGATATCGAGCTTGGCGATAGACGCCAGGCCCTGGGTGACACGCTCGTAGGCGCCGTCCCAGTCCTTCTTGTAGCGAGCCACCGCCGCAGCGTCGCTGAGGTTGATCAGCAAGTCCTTCTCGTAGCGGCGCAGATTGCCGACCCCGGCGCGGATCTCGGCCAGCACGACCAGAGAGGCCACATCATTGTTCTGATAGTGGGCGAACTGATCGCGGGCCTCGGAGAGGCTCCACAGCCCACTGCCTCCGATCACCAGCATCGCCAACATCGAGAGCGCGGACAGGGCATAGAGCCGGGCGCGGATCGTGAATCGGTGCAGAGCCAGCATGGGACCTCCGGACCACCCAACGACAGGTGTGCGAATAGCGTACTGCGGAGCCCTGAGGAAAGAAAGGCCCGCCGCGCAACAAGTCCCGGGTTCAGGGGAGGGGTCAGGGCTTGCCCCAGAGCTCGGCCATGCAGGCCGCGAAATCGGCCCGGATCCGCTCCTCGGCCGGATGGCGGCCCTGCTGCAGCTGCGGCCGGCCCGCCACATAGACGTCCTGCCAGGCCCGCTCCTGACTGGCGAACACCAGCCCGTCGAGCAGGCTGGCCGCCGGCAGGCCCAGCAGGCCCGAGGCCTGAGCATCCAGCACCAGGAAGTCGGCCCGGGCGCCCGGGACCAGGCCCCAGCTGTCCAGCCCGGCCGGCGCCGCGCTGCCGCGCCGGCAGGCCTCGAACAGGCGCGCGGCGGTCGAGGGCTCGCGGCGCGGCTGCGCGGCCACATTGCGCTGGCGCAGGCCCAGGCGCTGGCCATACTCCAGCCAGCGCAGCTCCTCGACCCAGCCGCGCGTCACGTGGCTGTCCGAACCCAGGCTGATCGGTGCGCCGCTGGCGAGCCAGCCCGGCAGATCGCACAGGCCGTCGCCCAGATTGCCCTCGGTACCGGGGCAGATCACGACACCGGCGCCGCTGGCCGCCACCGCATCGATCTCCTCGGGCAGGCTGTGGGTCGCATGCACCAGCTGCCAGCGCGCATCGGGCGCGAACTCGCTGCACAACCAGGCCATCGGCCGCTGCCCGGTCGCGGCCAGGCAATCGGCCACCTCCTGCTGCTGCTCGCTGATATGGATATGGATGGGCAGGTCCGCATCCCCGACCAGCTGTTGCAGCCGGCGGATGTCCTCGGCATGGGCGGCGCGCAGCGAATGCAGGGCCACGCCGGCATTCAGCAGCGGCCGGCCGGCGCTGTTGAGGTGTCGGCTGGCGGCCCAGACCCAGTCGGCGTCGCTGGCGAAGCGGCGCTGGTCGGGCCGCAGCTCGGCTTGAGCAAAACCGGCATGGGCATACAGCACCGGCAGCATCGTCAGGCCCAGCCCGACCTGGGCTGCCGCATCGGCCAGCGCCCAGCTCATCGCCAGCTCGTCGCCGTTGTTGGGGCCATAGGCGCTGCCGTCCTCGCGGTGCTGCAGATAGTGGAACTCGCAGACCTGGGTGTAGCCGCCCTTGAGCAGTTCCAGATAGAGCTGGGCCGCGATGGCCTGCAGCTGGGCCGGCGTGATGCGCAGTGCCAGCCCGTACATGCGGTCGCGCCAGCTCCAGAAGTCATCATCACCGGCCTCGCGCCGCTCGGCCAGGCCGGCGAAGGCGCGCTGGAAGGCATGGCTGTGGGCATCGACGAGGCTGGGGATCACCGGGCCGTCAAGCCGCAGGGCATCGTCCGGCGCCGGACGACCGGCTTCGAAA
Organism: Paucibacter sp. M5-1; assembly: GCF_027498415.2. Classification (NCBI taxonomy): domain Bacteria; kingdom Pseudomonadati; phylum Pseudomonadota; class Betaproteobacteria; order Burkholderiales; family Sphaerotilaceae; genus Roseateles; species Paucibacter sp. M5-1. The sequence continues at coordinate 5,225,932 of NZ_JAPZLM020000001.1, read as the reverse complement.
CCACTCCAGTGCCCCGACGAATTGACATGCATCAAGACCTGGCCCTGCCAGCGCCCGTCAAGCCAGGCCTGCGGTGCCCAGAACTGCTTGGCACCGGTGTTCATGCTTTCTTCCAGCTCAGCAGTTGCAGCAGCAGACGGCGCAGCAGCGGCTGCACGCCGGCCGCAGCGGCCTCGTCATAGACATAGGGCGGCTGTTCCTGCATATAGCAGCGCCAGCACATCTCCAGCTGCACCGCATGCTGGGCCAGGTCGGGTCGGCCGTAGTGGCGGGTGATGTAGCCGCCCTTGAAGCGGCCATTGACCACCTGGCTGAAGTCGCCCTGCCCGGCCAGCACCTGACCCAAGGACGCGGTGATGGCAGGGTCGCAGGAGCGGCCCTCGGCCGTGCCCAGGTTCAGATCGGGCAGCCTGCCCTCGAACAGCCAGGGCAGCTCGGACTTGATGCTGTGCGCATCGAACAGCAGGGCATAGCCGTGGGCCGCCTTGAGCCGGTCCAGCTCGGCCTGCAAGGCCTCGTGGTAAGGCCGCCAGTAGGTCTCGCGGCGGCGCAGCTTTTCGGCAGCGTCGGGGGCCTGGCCGTCCAGATACAGCGGCTCGCCGCTGAAGAAACGGGTCGGGCACAGCTCGGTATTCGATGCCCCCGGATACATCGGCGTGTCCTCGGGTGGGCGGTTCAGATCGATCAGATAGCGCGAGTAGTGCGGGACGATCAGACCAGCGCCCAGCTCCTGGGCAATGCCGCCGTAAAGACGCTCCAGATGCCAGTCGGTGTCCTCGGTCTGCAGCGCACGGGGCTGGTAGCGTCCGCGCTGGTCCTCGGGAAGGGCGGTGCCCACATGGGGCATGCTGATCAGCAGCGGTGTGCTGCCGCGCTGCAGAGTGAAAACTTTGCTGCTCATCATCGTATCTTTCCTGCCCGCACTGCCCGGCGCAGCGGGTTGCGGCCAAAGTAGTAAGCCAGTTCATTGGGATGGGCGATGTCCCAGGCACAGAAATCGGCGCGCTGGCCCGCGACCAATTGGCCCCGGTCGCCCAGACCCAGGGCTCGGGCGGCGTTGACGGTGACGCCGCGCAGCGCCTCCTCGGGCGTCAGGCGGAACAGGGTGCAGGCCATGTTCAGCATCAGCAGCAGGGACAGGGTCGGCGAGGTGCCGGGGTTGTGGTCGGTCGAGATCGCGATAGGCACGCCGGCCTCGCGCAGCGCCGCCACCGGCGGCAGCTTGGTTTCGCGCAAAAAATAGTAGGCGCCAGGCAGCAGCGTGGCCACCGTGCCGCTGGCCGCCAGCGCGGCAACGCCCTCGGGGCTCAGGTATTCCAGGTGGTCGCAGCTCAGAGCCTGGTACTCGCAGGCCAGCTGGGTGCCGCCCTGGTCGCTGAGCTGCTCGGCATGCAGCTTGACCGGCAGGCCCAGGCGCCTCGCCGTGTCGAAGACACGTCTTGTTTGTGCGGGGGTGAAGCCTATGCCCTCGCAGAAGGCATCGACCGCATCGACCAGCCCGTCCTGCTGCAGCCTGACCATCCAGTCGCAGACGGCCTCGACATAATCGTCCTGCCCGCCCTGGAACTCCGGCGGCAGGGCATGGGCACCCAGATAGCTGCAGCGCACATCGGCGCCACGCAGCCGGCGCGCAACGCGCAGGCTGCGCGCCTCAGATTCCAGGCTCAGGCCGTAGCCGGACTTGATCTCTATCGTCGTGACCCCCTCGGCCAGCAAGGCATCGAGGCGGCGCTGGGCCAGCGCCAGCAGCTCATCCTCGCCAGCCTCGCGGGTGGCGGCCACCGTCGAGCGGATGCCGCCGCCGGCCCGCGCGATCTCCTCGTAGCTGGCGCCCTGCAGGCGCAGCTCGAACTCGCGGGCGCGCTGGCCGCCGTAAACCAGATGGGTATGGCAATCGATCAGGCCCGGCGTCACGACCGAACCGCCGAGATCGTGCTCGGCGTCGAAGTCCAGGTCCGGGATCTGCTCGGCCTCGCCGACCCACAGCAGCCGCTCACCCTCGGTGACCAGGGCACCGTCTGCTATCCAGCCCCAGGGCTGATCGCCGGCCATGGTGGCCAGCCGGCCATTGCGCCACACGACCCGGCTCATGCTGTCTCTCCCTCAGCCCTGAGGACCAACCACCAGGCCGCACCCGGCGTCGGGCTGTTGAACTCGCAGCGCTGCGCGACCGGCGCCTCGCACCAGGCCAGGCTCATCGGTGCCAAGCTCATGCTACGGCCCCCGTGACTCAAGACCCCGTCCCAGGCGGTGAACAGGCCCAGCCAATGCACACCCTCGGGCAGCAGCGCGCCGTCGGCCGGCACGACCTCGACGCGGCCATGGCCGCGCCTGTGCATCAGATTGAAATCGCGCGTCATGCCGTCCAGCAGCCGGCAGTCGGGCGCCAGCGCGCCGTCGAAGGCCAGCAGCCCATCGCCGCAGCGCAGCGCGCGGCCCAGCAGCTCGACGCCACCACCCTGCAGCACGCCGAACCAGCGATCGACGCCGGGAAAGGCCGAGAACGGACCGTCGGCCTCTATATCGGCGACGCTGATGCGCAGCAGCCATTGATCGGGCCGCGGCCAGGCCAGCAGCTCGCGGGTCCAGCCGCCCCCGTTCTTCCAGCGCTGCGGCGCCAGGTCTTGTGCGGAAACCGTGCTCCAACTCATGCCTGAAAACTCCCCTCGAGCAAGTAACGAGATCCCGGATGGGTCAGTCGCACCGTCGTCACGGTCAGCCCGCGGCTGAAGGTGCGGCGTTTGACGACCAGGCAGGGGTCGCGCTTGCCAATGCCCAGCAGCCGGGCTTCCAGTTCGCTGGGCAAGGTCGATTCAATCGTATACCGAGCCTCGGACAGCGGCGCCACTTCCAGCAGATAGTGGGTCGGCGTTACCGTCGCGAAGTCCAAGCCCAGATAGTCGGGCGCGCAGGCCGGGTTCACCAGCCGGTCCTCGCACTGAATCGCGACCCCGTTCTCCAGATGGACGATGACGCTGTGGAACAGCATGGCGCCGGCCTTCAGGCCGAAGTCGGCCGCTTGTTCGGTCGTGGCCTTGAGCCGCTCCAGCAGGTGCACGCGCGACTCGTGGCGATGGCCGCGCGCGGCGATCTCGTCATGCACATCGCGCACCGTCAGGGTGCTGGAGATGCGGTGCAGCTGGGCCACGAAGGTGCCGACCCCCTGCACCCGCTCGATCATGCCCTCCTGGCTCAGCTCGCGCAGCGCGCGGTTGACCGTCATGCGGCTGACGCCGAACTGCGCCACCAGCTCGGCCTCGGAGGGCAGCAGATCGCCGGCCACCCAGTGGCCGGACGCGATGTGCTCGCGCAAATGATTCTTGACCTTCAGGTACTGCGGCGCCGGTGCGCTTGTGCTGCTTGCCATGTCGCCCATCCTACTTGACTGTACTTGTATAGACAACTAAAGTTCGCGCCATTCCTTCCAGCCCCAGGAGATCCGTATGAGCTCGCAAGCCCGCACCGTCCGCGCCCCCACCGGCACCACCCTCGCCTGCAAGAGCTGGCTCACCGAAGCCGCCTACCGCATGTTGCAGAACAATCTGGACCCGGCGGTGGCCGAGAACCCAGACGCCCTGGTGGTCTACGGCGGCATCGGCAAGGCCGCCCGCAACTGGGACTGCTTCGACGCCATCCTGGCGTCGCTCAAGGCGCTCGACGAGGACGAGACCCTGCTGGTGCAGTCGGGCAAGCCGGTCGGCGTGTTCAAGACCCATCCGGATGCGCCGCGGGTGCTGATCGCCAACAGCAATCTGGTGCCGGCCTGGGCCAACTGGGAGCATTTCAACGAGCTGGACCGCAAGGGCCTGATGATGTATGGCCAGATGACGGCCGGCAGCTGGATCTATATCGGCAGCCAGGGCATCGTGCAAGGCACGTATGAGACCTTCGCCGAGGCCGGTCGCCAGCATTTCGGCGGCTCCATGGTCGGGCGCTGGATCCTGACCGCCGGCCTGGGCGGCATGGGCGGCGCGCAGCCCTTGGCCGCGACATTTGCCGGCGCCTGCTCGCTGACCATCGAGTGCCAGCAGTCGCGCATCGACTTCCGCCTGAAGACCCGCTATGTCGACGAGCAGGCCAGCGACCTGGACGACGCCCTGGCCCGCATCGCCAAGTACACCGCCGAGGGCAAGGCCGTCTCCATTGCGCTGCTGGGCAATGCCGCGCGCATCTTGCCGGCCCTGGCCGAGCGCTGCAAAGCCGGCACCGCGATCAAGCCCGATCTGGTGACCGACCAGACCTCGGCCCATGACCTGATCAACGGCTATCTGCCGGCCGGCTGGAGCGTCGAGCAGTGGAAGGCCGCCGCCGCCGACCCGGCCCAGCATGCCGAGCTGAAGGCCGCCGCAGCCAAGAGCGCTGCCGAGCATGTCAAGGCCATGTTGCTGTTCCAGGCCATGGGCATCCCGACCGTGGACTACGGCAACAATATCCGCCAGGTCGCGTTTGATGAGGGCGTCAAGAACGCCTTCGACTTCCCCGGCTTCGTGCCCGCCTATGTGCGGCCCCAGTTCTGCGAGGGCCGCGGCCCCTTCCGCTGGGTGGCGCTGTCCGGCGACCCCGAGGACATCTACAAGACCGACGCCAAGATCAAGGAACTGTTCCCGCATCACGCCGGCGTGCACCGCTGGCTGGACATGGCCAAGGAGCGCATCGCCTTCCAGGGCCTGCCGGCGCGCATCTGCTGGCTGGGCCTGGGCGAGCGCCATATCGCCGGCCTGGCTTTCAACGAAATGGTCCGCAAGGGCGAGCTCAAGGCGCCCATCGTGATCGGCCGCGACCACCTGGACAGCGGCTCGGTCGCCAGCCCCAACCGCGAGACCGAGAGCATGAAGGACGGCTCGGACGCCGTCTCCGACTGGCCGCTGCTGAACGCGCTGCTGAACACCGCCGGCGGCGCCACCTGGGTCAGCCTGCACCATGGCGGCGGGGTCGGCATGGGCTACAGCCAGCACAGCGGCGTCGTGATCGTCTGCGACGGCAGCGAGGCGGCCGACAAGCGCATCGCGCGCGTGCTGTTCAACGACCCCGGCACCGGCGTGATGCGCCATGCCGATGCCGGCTATGAGATCGCCCAGCAATGCGCGCAAGAGCGCGGCCTGAACCTGCCGATGCTCACGAAGTAAGAAGGAAAAGAAGATGAACTTGGAAATCACTCCGGGCGAGCTGACGCTCGATCAGCTGCGCGCGATCCGCAACGGCAACATCACACTCAGCCTGCACGCCAGCGCCGCCGACATCATCCGCCGCAGCGCTGCTGTCGTGCAGGCCGCTGCGGCCGGCGACGCGCCGGTCTACGGCGTCAACACCGGCTTCGGCAAGCTGGCCAGCACCCGCATCAGCAAGGAAGACCTGGCCACGCTGCAGCGCAATCTGATCCGCTCGCACTGCGTCGGCGTCGGCGCGCCGCTGGCACCCTCGGTCGTGCGCCTGATGCTGGCCACCAAGGCAGCGTCGCTCGCGCGCGGCTTCTCCGGCGTGCGCGAAGAGGTCGTGCAATGCCTGCTCGACGCCTTCAACGCCGGCCTGGTGCCCTATGTGCCGGCGCAAGGCTCGGTCGGTGCCTCGGGCGATCTGGCCCCGCTGTCGCACATGACCCTGGCCCTGATGGGCGAGGGTGAGATGCTGGTCGATGGCCAGCGCCGCCCGGCGCTGGCCGAACTCGAGAAGGCCGGCGTCAAGCCGCTGGTGCTGCAGGCCAAGGAGGGCCTGGCCCTGATCAACGGCACCCAGACCTCGACCGCGCTGGCGCTGGAAGGGCTGCTGCGTTTCGAGAAGGTCTATGCCTCGGCCATCGTCTCGGGCGCGCTGAGCCTGGACGCCGCGCGGGGCAGCGATGGTCCCTTCGATCCCCGCATCCATGCGGTGCGCGGCCAGCCCGGCCAGATCGAGGCCGCCCAGGCCTACCGCCAGATCCTGGCCGGCAGCGAGATCCGCGCCTCGCACCGCGAAGGCGACGAGCGCGTGCAGGACCCCTACTGCCTGCGCTGCCAGCCCCAGGTGATGGGGGCCTGCCTCGACCAGGCCCGCTATGTGCGCGATGTGCTGCTGCGCGAAGCGAACGCGGTCACCGACAACCCGCTGGTCTTCGCCAATGAGGACGGCAGCGCCGCCATGGTGTCGGGTGGAAACTTCCACGCCGAGCCGGTGGCCCTGGCCGCCGATGCGCTGGCCTGCGCGATCGCCGAGGTCGGCGCGATCGCCGAGCGCCGCATCGCGATGCTGATCGACACCAGCGTCTCCCGCCTGCCGCCCTTCCTGACCGAGAACGCCGGCCTCAACTCCGGTTTCATGATCGCCCATGTGACCGCCGCCGCGCTGGCCAGCGAGAACAAGAGCCTGGCCCACCCGGCCAGCGTGGACTCCATCCCCACCAGCGCCAACCAGGAAGACCATGTGTCCATGGCCACCTTTGGCGCCCGCCGCCTAGGCCCCATGCTGGACAACACCGCTCACATCATCGGCATCGAGCTGCTGGCGGCCTCGCAAGGCATCGAATTCCTGCGCCCGCTGAAGAGCTCGCGCGCGCTGGAAGAGGTGCACGCGCTGGTGCGCAGCGTCTGCCCGCCGATGCCCGAGGACCACTACCTGGCGCCGGACATCGAGCGTGCGACCGAGCTGGTGTTTGCCGGCGAGCTGGCACGACTCGTGCAAAGGGAAGGCAGCATCGTCGTGCTGCCCTGACACTGCAGAATCGCAGAGTGACAGAGCCGGCCGCGTGCCGGCTTTTTTTGCGCCCACCCCGGGTGAATCCCGAGGACGCAAACGCAGCGGCACGCACCATGATGGACACCCCTGCCACGGAGAACCGCTGACCATGAAGAAGACGCTGTCGCTGCTTGCCCTTGCCGCTTCGCTTGCCACCGCCGCCCAGGCCCAGGAGACCAAGGTGGGCGTCGGCATCTCCGGCTGGACCGGCTTCGCCCCGCTGACCCTGGCCAAGGAGGCCGGCATCTTCAAGAAGAACGGCCTGGACGTCAGCATCAAGAAGATCCCGCAGAAGGACCGCCATCTGGCGATTGCCTCCGGCGATGTGCAGTGCGCGGCGACGACCGTCGAGACCTGGATCGTCTGGAACGCCAATGGCGTGGCCACCACCCAGATCTTCCAGCTCGACAAGAGCTACGGCGCCGACGGCATGATCGTCAAACCCGGCATCACCAAGATCGCCGACCTGAAGGGCAAGACGGTGGCCGCCAGCGCGCCGGGCACCGCACCCTATTTCGGCCTGGCCTGGATGCTGAAGAAGAACGGCGTCTCGATCAAGGACGTCAAGGTCGTCAATCTGGAGCCGCAGGCCGCCGCCAATGCCTTCATCGCCGGCACCGGCGGTCTGGATGCGGGCATGACTTACGAGCCCTATCTCTCCGGCGTGCGCGCCAAACCCGAGGCCGGCACCATCATCGCCACCACCTTGGACTATCCGATGGTGATGGACACCTTTGGCTGCACGCCCAAGTTCCTGGCCGAAAACCCCAAGGCGGCCAAGGCCCTGGCGGACAGCTATTTCGAGGCGCTGGAGCTGATCAAGAAAGACCCGAAGAAGAGCTTCGAGATCATGGGCGCCGACGTCAAGCAGACCGGCGAGGCCTTCGAGAAGAGCCAGGCCTATCTGCGCTGGCAGGACAAGGCGGCCAACCAGAAGTTCTTCGCCGGCGAGCATGCGGCCTTCAGCAAGGAAGCGGCCGAGCTCTTGCTGGAGGTGGGCATCATCAAGGCCATCCCGGACCTGAGCAAGCTGGCCGACACGCGCTTCATCCAGTAAGCGCAGCATGCGTCCATTGCAAGCGGTATCGCCCGGAGCCCGCGTGGCCCTGGGCCTGTCCTTCTTCGTGCTCTTCATCGCCGTCTGGGCCCTCGCCACCTTCGGCGGCTTTGTCGAGAAGACCTTTCTGGCCGACCCGCTGAGCATGCTTCGTTCAGGCTATGTGCTGCTGACCGAGATGGGCTTCGCGGTCGACATAGCCATGACGGTCTGGCGGGTGCTCGGCGGCTTTGTGATCGCGGCCGTACTGGCGCTTCCGCTGGGCGTGCTGATGGGGGCCTACAAGCCCATCGAGGCCTTCTTCGAGCCCTTTGTCTCCTTCGCCCGCTACCTGCCGGCCTCGGCCTTCATCCCGCTCTTGATGCTGTGGGTGGGCATCGGCGAGGCGCAGAAGCTGGCGGTGATCTTCATCGGCAGCTTCTTCCAGCTGACCCTGATGATTGCGGTGACGGTGGGCAATACCCGGCGCGATCTGGTTGAGGCCGCCTACACGCTGGGCGTCTCGGACGCCGGCCTGCTCAAGCGCGTGCTGCTGCCCGGGGCCGCACCCGAGATCGCAGAGATCCTGCGCATGGTGCTGGGCTGGGCCTGGACCTATGTGATCGTGGCCGAGCTGATCGGCGCCTCCAGCGGCATCGGCCACATGATCACCGACAGCCAGGCCCTGCTGGCCACCGACCAGATCATCTTCGGCATCATCGTGATCGGCCTGATCGGGCTGGTCAGCGACTACGCCTTCAAGGCCGCGAACCGGCTGCTCTTCCCCTGGGCACAGCTCGGCAAATGAACTCAGCCATCCTGTCCGTGCGCGGCGTCTCGCGCACCTTCGTCACCGCCGGCGGCCAGCAGACCGTGGCCCTGCAAGCCACCGATCTGGACGTGGCCGAGAACGATTTCGTCACCATCCTCGGCCCCTCGGGCTGCGGCAAGAGCACCTTGCTGCGCATCGTCGCCGGGCTGGATGCGCCCAGCGGGGGCCAGGTCTTGCTGGACGGCAACGCCGTCACCGGCCCCGGCGCCGACCGCGGCATGGTGTTCCAGAGCTACACGCTATTCCCCTGGCTGACGGTGCTGGACAATGTCTGCTTCGGCCTGCGCGAGCGCGGCATGGCCCGCGCCCAGGCGGTCGAGATCGCCCAGGGCTTTCTGGCCCAGGTGGGCCTGGCCAGCTTCGACAAGCACTACCCCAAGCAGCTCTCCGGCGGCATGCAGCAGCGCACCGCGCTGGCCCGGGCCTTGGCCAACCAGCCGCGCATGCTGCTGATGGACGAGCCCTTCGGCGCGCTGGACCACCAGACCCGCGAGCTGATGCAGGAGCTGCTGCTGGGCATCTGGGAGCGCGAGCGCAAGACGGTGCTGTTCGTGACCCACGACATCGACGAGGCCATCTTCATGGGCTCGCGCGTGGTCGTGATGAGCGCGCGGCCCGGCCGCATCAAGAGCGACCTGCCCTCGCCCTTTCCGCATCCGCGCCACTATTCGATCAAGACCGCACCCGAGTTCGCCGCGCTCAAGCGCGAGTTGACCGAGCAACTGCGCGTCGAGGTGCTGGCGGCCCAAGGCTGAGAGCCTGTCTGCTGCGTCTGCGAGGTGCGTCGTCCGTCGGGCGCCGCTGCGGACTGTCCTGCTGCGGCTGCAGCCTGTCGCAGTCGGCTCGCCGGCCGCACCGCGGCGGGCCACAGTGCACGACCGTCGCAACCGGATCCCTGCCATGGCCAAGTTCTTGATACGCTGGATGCTGCTCGCCTTCAGCCTCTGCACCTCGCTCGCGGCGCAGGCGAGCGGCCCCCTGGTCGATGCCGCCTGGCTGCGCCAGGCGCTGGCCAGCACCGCGCCGCCGCTGCTGCTCGACGCCTCGCCGACCCGCCAGCATGGCGCCGGCCACATCCCCGGCGCGGTCAGCGTGGACTTCTACAGCTACGGCGCCCGTGAGGTGGACGCCGCGACGATGCAGGCCCGCATGCGGTCCTGGGGCATCCGCCATGCCGGCGAGCAGCTGATCGTGATCCATGACCAGGGCGGCACGATGCTGGCCACCTGGCTGTTCTACGAGCTGCACCGCCACGGCGTCGCGCCCGAACGGCTGCGCCTGCTGGATGGCGGGCTGGCGGCCTGGAAGGCGGCCGGCGGCGCCGTCGTCACCGAGGCCACGCCCGCGCCGCCGCCCGGCGATGTCCGCGTGGGCGCGCTGCGCGAGGACGTCCGGGCACGGCTGCCCGAGTTCCTGGTTGGCGCCGGCGACCCGGCCGGCCATGCGCTGCTGGAGGCGCTGGATCCGCCCTACTACTACGGCGGCGCCAAGTTCTTCAGCCGCGGCGGCCATGTGCCGCATGCGCTGCTGACACCGACCGACGATTTCTTCCGGCCCGACAAGACCTTCAAGCCACGCGCCGAGCTGGAGGGCTTGATGGCGCATCTGGGTGTGCGCCGCGAGCAGCAGGTGTACAGCTATTGCGGTGGTGGCGTGGCCGCCAGCGTGCCCTATTTCGCGCTGAAATTCTTGCTCGGCTATCCGCGCGTCGCGCTCTACCAGGGCTCGCAAAAGGAATGGCTGGAGGACCCGCGCGGCCTGCCGCTGTGGAGCTATGCGGCCCCGGCCCTGCTGCGCGATGCCGACTGGCTCAACGGCTTCAGCAACACCATGCTGCGCACCTTCAGCCACAGCCCGATCAGCATCATCGATGTGCGCCCGGCCGAGGCCTATGCGCTGGGCCATCTGCCCTTTGCGCTGAGCCTGCCGGCCGAGCGCTTTCAGCAAGACCTGGCGCGGCCGGACCGTCTGGCCGCACTGCTGGGCCCGGCCGGCGTCGACCCGGCGCATGAGGCGGTGATCGTCTCCGAGGGCGGGCTCAACAAGCGCTCGGCCCTGGTGTTCGCGCTGCTGGAGCAGCTGGGCCAGCGCAAGGTCTCGCTGCTGCTGGACTCGGTCGATGACTGGGGTCTGCGCGGCCTGAGCCTGAGCAAGGAGCCGACCCGGGTCGGTGCGAAGAAACCGGCGCTGGACCCGACCATCGCGCCAGTGGCCTACCAGGCGGCAGCGCGTACGGTGCTGCTGCGCGGCGCCGAAGCGGCCGGGCCGGGCCTGCCCCGGGTCTATCTGGCCCTGGGCGCACAGCCGCCCGGCCCGGCGCTGCCGGGCAAGACCGTGCACCTGCCCTACGGCCAGCTGCTCGATGCCGGCGGCAAACCCAAGCCGGCACACGAGATCTGGAGCCTGCTGGCCAAGGCTGGCCTGCCGCGCCATGCGCAGATCATCAGCGTCGGCGACGACGCCGGCGAGGCCGCGATCGGCTACGTGCTGCTGCGGCTGATGGGCTTTGCCGACGTCAAGGTCGGGGGGCTGTAGCCGCGCGGCGGCGGCATCGGCCGGCGTTGCACAATGCCAGCCTGATGCCGATCAAAGCCCTGCTCCGTCGACCCGCGCTGCTGGCCTGCCTGCTGGCGATGGCCCTGCCTGCCTGGGCCCAGCAGGTCTATTTCATCAACCCCGGCCACCGCGACGAAACCTTCTGGCGCCAAGCCGGCGAGGCCATGCAAGCGGCGGCCGACAGCCTGGGCATGGGCTTCAGCCAGGACTTCGCCGAGCGCGACCCCGAGCGTGCGCTGGCCCTGGGGCGCGCGGTCACGGCGCGGCCGGCGGCCCAGCGGCCCGACTATGTGCTGTTGGTGAACGAGAAAGCCACGCTGGTGGCCAATGCCCGGGTGCTGAGCGCGGCCGGCATCAAGAGTTTTGCCGCCTTCAGCGGCCTGCTGCCGCAGGAGCAGGCGCGCTTTGCACCGCGCCGCGCCCCGCTGGAGCTGTTGCTGGGCAGTCTGGAACCCCACGCCGAGGATGCCGGCTATCTAACCGCCAAGGCCCTGATCGCGCGGGGACTGCGCGACGCGCCACGCGGCGCCGACGGCCGCCTGCACCTGCTGGCCCTGGCCGGTGACCGCATCACAACGGTCTCGCTCGACCGCAATGCCGGCCTGCTGAAGGCCCTGGCCGAGCACCGCAGCGAGGTGGTGATGGATGCGATGCTGGCGACCGACTGGAAGCGCGAGCGGGCCCGCCAGCACAGCGAGCGCCATCTGCACAAGCACCCCGAGACCGCGCTGATCTGGTGCGGCACCGATCTGATCGCCTTCGGCGCGCTGGACGCGGCCCGCGCCGCCGGCCGCCGTCCCGGCCGGGACTTGCATGTCTCGGGCATCAACACCTCGGCCGAGGCCATGCAGGCGCTGGTGGACGGAGAACTCAGCGCGCTGGCCGGCGGTCATTTCCTGGCCGGCGCCTTCGCGCTGGTGATGCTGTACGACCACCACCGCGGCCGCGACTTCGCCGCCGAGGGGCTGACGCTGGAACACTCGATGTTCATCGGCTTCGATGCCGAGCGCGCCCGGCGCTTCCTGGCCCGTTTCGGCAGCAGCACGCCGGCCCTGGACATGCGGCCCTTCAGCAAGGTGCTGAACCCGCAGCTCACGCACTACCGCTTCCCGGTGCAGGCGCTGCTGCTGCCCTGATCGGACGCAGCGTCTCAACAGGGCGCTCTAGTAGCGTCCTGTTGCCCCGGCCACCCGCAGATAGACATAGGCGGCCCAGGCCACCAGGGCGCGGCGCAGCACGCCGCGCAGCCCCCCGCCACCGAGCTCGCGCATGTCGACGCGGCGCGACACCGCCAGCGCGGCCTCGAACTCGGCGGCCACGCTGCGTGCGAACGGCGCGTCGTGCACCACCACGTTGGCCTCCAGATTCAGCAGCAGCGACAGCGGATCAATATTGGAGCTGCCCACCGTGGCCCAGTCCTCGTCGACCACGCCGACCTTGGCATGCAGATAGGCCGGCGTGTACTCGTAGATCTGCACGCCATGGCCCAGTAGCTCGGCATACAGAGCCTGGGCCGCCATGCCGGCGATGCGGTAGTCGAGCTTGCCCTGCAGCAGCAGGCGCACCCGCACGCCGCGCCGCGCGGCATCGCGCAGCGCGCGCCGGAAGCCGTGGCCGGGATAGAAATATGGCGTGATCAGATCGACCTGATCACGCGCCGCACGGATCGCATCGATATAGCTGCGCTCGATGGTGCGGCGCTGGCGCAGGTTGTCGCGCAGCACAAAGGCGGCACAGACCGGCGGCAGCTCCTGCTCGCGGCGCTTTTGCTGTTGCGGGCTGTTGCGGCGGTAGCGGTTGCGCGGCATGCGCAGGCGCCGGGCCAGGCGGCGCAGCCGCGCGATCGGCTCGGGGCTGCGCACCAGCGCGCGCAGCTCCTCGCCAAAATCGCGGCCCAGCCAGGCACGCGTCCAGACCGCCCGCGCCGCCTGCGCCACCGGCTGCACCGCCGGGCCGCAGACGCTGACCGCATAGTCCAGCCGCGGCTCGTCGGTGGGGCCGTGGTTGAGGTCCATGCGGTCATCGATGATGTTGATGCCGCCGACAAAGGCCTGCACGCCGTCGACCACGCAGAGCTTTTGATGCAGGCGACGCAGCTGTCCCGGCTGCAGCCAGCGCCACCAGCGGTCGATCGGCCGGAACACCGCCAGCGCGACGCCGGAATCCGCCAGCTGCTCGCGCAGCCAGGGCATGCTGGCCTTGGAACCGAAGCCGTCGACCACCACCCTGACCCGCACATTGCGCGCAGCCGCCGCGCGCAGCGCCGCCGCCAGCTCGGCGCCGGCGCTGTCGTGGTGGAAGATGTAGGTGGCGATCCAGACCTCGTGCGTGGCGGCATGGATCGCGGCGATCTGGGCCGGGAACAGCTCGTCGCCGCCGCGCAGCAGGCGCAGCTCATTGCCGCCGCTGAACTCCGGCAGCGCCACCGCATGCCAGCTGATCAGCGGATCGGGCTCCGCAGTGTCCGGGGTCGGTGCAGAGCTGCTCACGCCAGTTCAAGCTCTGCCACCAGCGGCAGATGGTCGGACATGCGGGCCCAGGCCGGGCCTTTGGGCACCTGGGTCGAGACGCAGCGCATGCCGCGGGTGTAGATGCGGTCCAGCGAGAAAAACGGCACGCGCGAGGGGAAGGTGGCCTGGCGGCTGCGGCCCGGCGAGATCGCGCGCGTCAGCCCGCTCTCGCGCATCGGCGCATCGAGCTTCTCGCCCCAGTCATTGAAGTCGCCGGCCACCACCAGCAGCGCCTCGGGCGGCACATGGTTGGCGATGAACTCGGCCAGGCGCTGCACCTGGCGCACCCGCCCGCCATGCATCAGGCCCAGGTGCGCGACCACCGCATGCACCTCCAGACCATGCCACTGCACCGGCACATGCAAGAGGCCGCGCTGCTCGAAGCGGTGGTCGGACACATCGTGGTGGCCGATCTCGCCGATCGGCCAGCGCGACAGCAAGGCATTGCCATGCTCGCCATGCCTGGTCACCGCATTGGTGCGGTAGGCCACCTCATAGCCCTCGGGCGCCAGGAACTCGGCCTGGCCCTGCTCGGGCCAGCCGAACCAGGTGCGCTCGAACTGCTTGGCCTCGCGATGGTGGAAGTGGCGCACCTCCTGCAGAAACACCAGATCGGCGTCCAGCGCCTCGACCCCCAGGCCCAGGTTGTGGATCTCCAGCCGCTTTTGCGGCCCGACGCCGCGCACGCCCTTGTGGATGTTGTAGGTCGCGACCCGCAGATATGGGCTCAGGATGCTGGTCTGCGGCGGCTGGACCGAGTGCTTGAAGGCGGGCTTGATCATCGGGCGCCGCCCTGCGCCAGGAAGCGCGGCAACTGCAGCACGGCCTCGGCATTGGACGGCGAGAAGCACAGATCCGCCGCTTCGCGCCAGGGCAGCCAGCGGTATTGCAGATGCTCGCGCGGCGCCAGCGTCACGGCGGTGCCTGCCGGCACCGTCAGGCCGAACACATGCTCGGTATTGCGGGTCACGCCGGGCGCATAGCGATGCCGCCAGACCGGGTAGATCTCATAGACATTGACCAGGCCCCAATCGCGCAGCTCGCCCCCGGCAATCCCGGTCTCCTCCCGCACCTCGCGCCGCGCCGTCGCATCCAGCGCCTCGTCGGGGGCATCCAGCGAGCCGGTCACGCACTGCCAGAAGCCGGGCTTGTCGGCCCGCTCCAGCATCAGTACCTGCAAGTCCGGCGTATGAATCACCACCAGCACCGATTCGGGAATCTTGTAGGGCCGGGCCAAGGCTGCGTTGTCGCTCATGGGGGCAAGCATAGCGGAGCGGCATCACCCTCGGGCCAGGGCGCGCATCATCCGTTCGGCCGCCAACGCCAGCCGCTCGCGCAGCGCCGCAGGCCCCAGCACCTCGAACTCGACCTCCAGCACGATCAGCCAGTAGACCAACGAATCGAGCGCATGGGCGCCGCATTGCAGCAGGCAGCGCTGCACGTCGCCGTCGATCGCCTCCAGCCGCGCGGCCGTGACAGGAATGCAGGCGGCCATCTGGGCCAGCGGTGCATGCAGGATCACCCGGGCCTGCTCGGCATGGGGCGAGAGCACCACGGAGCGCGCGACAAAGGCGCGCAGATCACCGCCCTCGGGACCGGCGCGTGGCGCGAAGTGTGCGCCGACCGCCGCCGCGCCGGCAATGCGGTCGATGCGGAAGGTGCGCCAGTCGCTGCGCCCCCGGTCCCAGGCCACCAGATACCAGCGGCTGCCGGTGTGGACCACGCCCTGAGGCTCGACCTGGCGACGGCTGGGTTCGCCCTTCGCATCGACATAGTCGAAGGCCAGGCCCAGCTGGTCGCGGCAGGCGCCGGCCAGATCGGCCAGCAGGCCGGCATCGACGCTGGGGCCGACCGAGTCCATGGCCTGCACCGCCGAGCGCAGCGCATCGGCGCGCCGGCGCAGCCGTGCCGGCATCAGCTGCTCCAGCTTGACCATGGCCTGCAGCGCCGGCTCCTCGATGCCGCCGACCCGGCCCGAGGCGGCCGTGCGCAGCGCGATCGCGACGGCCAGCGCCTCCTCGTCGTCCAGCAGCAGCGGCGGCATCGCCTGGCCCGGCCGCAAGGCATAGCCGCCGGCCACACCGCTGCTGGCCGCCACCGGATAGCCCAGCTCGCGCAGCCGGTCGATGTCGCGCCGCAGCGTGCGTGGATGCACGGCCAGGCGCTCGGCCAGCTCGGGCCCGGCCCAATGGCGGCGGGCCTGCAACAGGGAGAGGAGCTGTAGCAGTCGGGAGGAGGCACTCAGCATCCGATCACTGTAGCTGTGATTGAGGGCCGAATCTGTCCGCGATGGCTTCTACAGTGACCACAGTCGTCGGCGCTGTGCCGACGCCCATCAAACCACTTGATCAGGAGAGCACCCCATGTCCATCGTTTTGTACTGGCACCCGATGTCCAGCGCCACCCCCGTCGCCTGCGCACTGGCCGAGCTGGGCCTGCCGCATGAGCGGGTCAAGATCGACATCCGGGCCGGCGAGCAGCATCGCCCCGACTATCTGGCGCTGAACCCGAATGGCAAGGTGCCGACATTGACGGTGAACGGCGCACCGATGTTCGAGGCCCTGGCCATCCAGCTATGGCTGGGCGAGACCTACGGGGTCGAGCGCGGGCTGTGGCCGGCAGCCGGCACGCCCGAGCGGCTGCAGGCCCTGTCCTGGTGCGCCTGGGCCTATGTCAGCTATGGCGCGGTGCTGGTGCGCCTGCAACTCGCGACCATGGGCGACGACGCACTGCGCAGCAGCACCCATGCCAATGAGGCCCGCGCCGGATTGAATGAGCTGCTGGCCCTGCTGGACGCGCGGCTGGCGCGCCAGCCCTGGATGCTGGGCGACGCGTATTCGCTGGTGGATCTGCTGGTCGGCTCGGTGATCGGCTACAGCGTCTATATCGGCGCGCCGGTCGCCGGTCACGCCCATGTGCAGCAATGGCTGGACCGGGTTCAGGCTCGGCCGGCGATGCAGATCGAGGGACTTTGATCCCATCAGAGGCCCTGTCCTGCGCGGCCGGCGCTGGCTCCACAGTACGCCGGCCACGCTCGGCGCCCGCACCGCAGGCCAGCCTCTTCAGGTCGTTCGCCGACAAGCATATGCGTTACGCGAGAGCAACTTTTGTCGACAGGCGGTGAAGCCATGGTGTGCCCGTCACCGCGTGCCGCTGACCTCCACAACAACGCGACGGTCGGGCTGCAGGCACGCAATCAGCTTCGGGGTTCTCGCCGTTCCCTTGCAGTCGCCGGCCTGCGTGGCGGGACTGGTTTCGCCCAGACCCTTGGCCGAGATCTTTGCACCGTCCAGGCGACCCGAGCTGATCAGATAAGCCTTCACAGCTTCCGCCCTTTGCTCGGAAAGGCGTTGGTTGTAGACGTTGGAACCTAGCCGGTCGGTGTGGCCCTCGACCAGTACCAAGTCGAAGCGCGTACTCACAAGTTCGCTGGCGAGTTGATCGAGCGCGGCGCGACCCTTCGGCAGAATCTCGGCACTATCGAAGCTGAACAAGGAGTCGGCGGAGAAGTTCACACGGCGGCGCTCGGGCGGCAGAGGCTGGGGCGGCAAGGGCGCTGGCACGACGGCAGGTGCTGCCGCCATGATCGGTTCGGGCGCGGGCGCGACATATGGCGGTGGCACGTAGGCAGTACGCTGCGCCGGTGCCGGCGATCGTCCCAGAGGGAACACCAGGCTCAATGACACGAGGTTGATCTCCCCACGATTACCGACTGCGTCACCGACCCGATAGCGCTCGGCCTCGGCGCGTAGCAGCACTTTCGAGCTCAGCGCGTACTGCAGGCCGGCGCCCAGCTTCAGCTGGGTGTCGCGTTCACTAGGGCTTGGATTCAAAACAGTCACGGCACCGGTGCCGACGAAGGTGTCGCGGGCACGGGCATGTTGCGCCCCGACTCGGCCGAGCACCGTCCAGCGCTCGCCAAGCGGCAGGCTCGCCACAAGATCGAGGTTGAGTCCATCCAACTTGATCCGGCCGCTCAGGCTACCCGCAGGCACGGTGGTCGACACGAAGCCGAACTTGCCTAGGTTGAAGTAGCCCGCCTCGAGCCCGAAGTAGCGGTTGAACTGGTAGCCCCCGAAAATCTTGTAGCCCGAATCGCGCTCATCGCGCGACATCGCCGTGGTTGTGAGCCCGCCGCCGAGCAGCGAAGCATTGATGCCATCCGTATCGATCTTCGCTCGTGACTGGCCGACCGACAGCCCGCCATAGAAGTACGGCGACACAGGCACGTCCTGAGCGACAGCCGGCGTCACCAGCAAGGGGCCGAGCCAGGCCAGGCCCAGCAGGCGCAAGTAGTGGTGTTTTGTCATGGCGTATTTCCAATCGGTTGCTGCGATTGCGTAGGGTGCAAGGGCAAGATCACGGCGTGACGATGGTCGTGTTGACGATCGTGACCGAGGCCGTCAGGCCAATGGCCCGGCCGGTGAGCGTGGTTTGCGCAGTCTGGCCGGCGGTAGAGATCGTCACGCCGGCCGGCGCGATGATGGTGCCGACCATCGTGCTGCGGTCCTCAATGCGGGCGGCGCTGCCGACCTGCCAGAACACGTTCTTGGCCTGCGCACCGTTGATCAACAGCACCCTGCGCGGCGTGGCCGGCAAGCCCACCGTCAGGGCCGCAGCGCTCTGGAAGACCCAGACCGCATTGGCGTCGCCCTGTGCATCGAGCGTCAGGTCGCCGCTGGTGATGCCGAAAGTGCCCCCGGCGGCGGTGTAGACGCCAGACGCCAAGGTGAGCCCGCCGAGCTGGCCAGCGCCCGGATCACTGCCAGCCGGCAGGGCTGCCAACGTGTTGTAAGCCGCCTGCGCATCCGCCAGGGCTTGCTGGGCAATACTCAGGCTCGCGGCCGTGCCCGGTGCCGGCGGGGCGCAGAAGATGCCACCGTTCACCGCGCCGACGTTCAGTGGTGTCTCTGTATAGACATTGCTGGCGTCGTGGAAGCCGGTGATCAGCGAGCAGGCCGCTGTCGTGCCCATATTGCCGCCTACCAGGCTGTTGATACCCTGGTTGGTGATGCCCGCCGCGCCGCCGAAGCTGCCAAACAAGGCTGCAGTGCCCAGGTTCACGCTGGCGCTGCAAGGCTGGCTGCCGGTGCTGAAACCGAATATGAGGTTGGTCGCCAATGCGTTACCGGCCAAGTCTTTCACGCCAGTGCTGCCGCCGACGATAGTGACGACGAAGCTGCGGTTGGCGGCGAAGCCGGCCGCGGCCATCGGCACGAAGCTGGCCACTTGGCTCGCTGCGTCGTAGCTGACAATGCCAGCCACGGCGACGCCGCCATCCGTCACTGTGACTGTGGTTCCGTTGATCGTGGTCGGGTCCATCGCCTCGCTGAAGGTGGCGCTGACGAGCTTGGCCAGGCAGTTGCCCGTACTTCCATCCACCGGGCTTGTGGCGGTGATCGTGGGCGGCATGCTGTCCCCGACTGCGGCGGTACTGAAGGACCAGACATGGCTACCGGCATTCGGTACGACCGCGCTATTGCCCGCCAAGGCATTGCCCGCCAGATCCATCGCCGCCGTGGTGATGGTTGCGGTGAAGCTGCTGCTGCTCGCCAGGGTTGTGGCGCTCGGGGTGAAGGTCGCCGTGCGAGCCGCAGCCGAATACACGACGCTGCCGGCCACCGGGGTGGACAAAGTGGTGTTCGTGACGGTGAAGCTCGTGGCGCTGATCGTCTCGGCGTTCATGTCCTCGCTGAAGACGGCGGTCATCTTGCTGTTGTTCGGCACGCCAATCGCGTTGGGAAGAGGCACGGTCAGCAACACCGTCGGCCTCGTCGTGTCGGCCAGCGCAGCGGTGGTGAAGGTCCATACGTAGTTGGCCGCCATCGCGTTGCCAATCAGGTCGGTCACTGCAGTGGCAATCGTGGCGGTGTAGACGGTATTGCCGGACAGGGCTGCTGCCGGCGTGAACAGCGCCGTGCGGCTGGCTGCCGTGTAGCTGACGCTGCCGCTGACGGTCGTGCCCAGGCTGGTGTTGACCAGGGTGAAGCTGGTGGCCGAGATGGTGGCCGGATTGATGTCCTCGCTGAAGGTGGCGCTCAGCCGGGCGTTGCTGGCCACATTGATCGCACCGGCGGCGGGCACTGTGATCGCCACCGTTGGCCTCACCAGATCGGCACCAGCGGCGGTGATGAAGCTCCAGCTGTAGTTGGCGGCCAGGGAGAAGCCCGCGCTGTCCATCGCAGCCGTTGTGATCGTTGCCACGCAGGTGGTGCTAGCCGGCAGTGGGCTGGTCGGGGTGAGCGTGGCGACCTGGCTGGCGGCGTTGTAACTCACGGTGGATGCCACCGCAGCCGCGCTGCCGGGGCATGACACGCTGAAGCTGCTGCTGGTCAGGCTGACGGGCGCCATTGTCTTGCTGAAAGTGGCGGTGACGAGGGTGTTGGTGAAGACGCCGCTGACCGGCGGTGTGCTGTTGGCGGGGGAGGTCGCCGTGACCGTTGGAGCAACACCGGCTTGAGGGGATCCCAAAATCGGATCGAGTCCGCTCCCACCGCAGCCGGCCAGCAAGGCCGACAGCAGGGCAGCGAACAATCCGATCCGGACGGAAAATTCAGGCAGGCGACGGGTCATATGAGCTTTCGATTCCCTGACCGCAGAGCGCGATCAGCACTAGCTGCCCTTTCTACACAGCCCCAGCCGCGCCGTCGGTGCGCTGGCAGACACACGAAACTCAAACTTTCAAATCCGCTGCGCCAAGGATGATGTCTCGCACTCGATTGACACTGCGGTGAAGCTGAAATCCTGTGCGTTCCCGCCGAAAGACGGCAACCGACAGGCGCCATGGAAGCCGAGCGCAGCCGCGGCACCAGCACACCGCAAACTCGGCGGCGCAGCAGCATCAATGTGAATCAGCCTGGACCGTCCCAGCGATGGCCCGCAGGCGTAGCGGCGGCGCGGCGCCCTACTCTCTCACGCCCTACGAAAGCCAATGCAAGCGCTACCAGGAAAGCCAAGAGCCTGGCAGCTCGATTGAGAGTTGGAGTGCAAACAACATCGCTATGCGGACCTTTATCCCCGGGACTTAGGCGGCCGATTGAACCGTCTTGACGGTAACTGGGAATCGATCAGTCACCGCTGACCTACTCGACAGTCTCGTTGTGCTCGTACTGGCGACCAGTGACCTTGTCGAGCCGCTTGAGTAAGGCATTCAACATCTCGCCGTCGCGTCTGACCGGCATGGCGACTGCACTGTGGTTGTCAGACGTCGAGGCGCCGCACGACGCTGTGCTGATCTGCCCGAGCGCGATTTCGCCGCCGTTGTCGATCAAGACTTCAATGTTCTTCATGCCGGGTTGCTTGCGGCAGTGTCTTCCACCGATGCGGCAGCAGGTCGTCAAGGCTTCGGCTCGCTTGGGTCGACGATCGGCTGCCCCTATCGGCGCGACGATGACCGTCCATACCCCCAGTTCAGCAATGGCGGGGCCGCGCTCAGGACCGGCCGGAGAAGCAGTACGAGGAGTGCCGACCCCCTCGGCGGGCCCTCCTCAGCGCGGCTGTCGCTGGCTCCACAGCACGCCGGCCACGATCAGCCCCATGCCCAGCAGGCTGGCCGCCTCGGGCCGCTCACCAAACAGCGGCAGGGCCAGCAGGCTGGCCAGCACCGGCGTCAGCGCGCCCATGCTGGCGCTGCGCTGCGCACCCAGGCGGGCCACGGCATAGCCATAGCTGAGCGTCGAGACCAGGCCGACGCCGACGCTTTGCAGCAGCACTTGCAGCAGCAGCTGTTCGTGCGACAGGGTCGGCAGCAGCAGCGGCCCCTGTGCCAACTGCCAGACCAGCCAGGGCAGCAGCAGGGCCAGCGACACCGTCGAGATCAGCGCCGCCGCCTCCAGCGGCGCCAGCCGCGCCTCGCGCAGGGCCAGGGTGTAGGCCGACCACATCAGGCTGCCGAGCAGGAACAGGCCATAGCCCTGGGCCAGGCCGGCCTGGCCGGATTTGAGCGCCAGCATGGTCGCGACGCCGGCCGCGATGCACAGCAGGGCCGGCCAGCGGGCCAGGGCCTGGCGCCCATGCAGGGCCGCCGCCAGCAAGGCGGTGAACAGCGGCAAGGTGCCCGGGATCAAGGTGGCGCCGTCGGCCACCGGCGCATGACGCATGCCCCAGCCGGCGATCAGGAAATAGGGTAGGCCGGCGCCGGCAATGATCAGCAGCCACAGCCGCACGGGCAGCGCGGCGAAACGGGCGCGCCGGCGCCACAGTAGCGGCGCCAGCAACAGGCCGGCCGGACCGAAACGCAGCAGGGCCAGCTCGGCCGGCGGCAGCGAAGCCCGCGCGCCGGCACGCAGCGAGATGAAGAAGCCGGCCCAGATCAGCAGGGTCAGGGCCAGCGCGGCCCAGCCGGCCAGCTCGGGGCGGGCGGTCGGGGTCGAGGGGGAGCCGATCAGGCCCGGGGACGCAGGAGAAGACATCAGCAACAGGGGTAGGGAACAGGCTCAATTTTCGAGCGCCTCCCCTGGCGACTTCAGCCCATTTCACCCATGTATTGATCCGATGAAGGCTTGTTCAGCCAATAATTCGCCATTCATTGACTGATTCAAGCCATGGACCGTATCGACACCCAATTGCTGGAGCTGCTGCAGCGCGAGGGCCGGCTGACGATTGCCGAGCTGGCCGAGCGGGTGGGCCTGTCGCAGAGCCCCTGCGCACGCCGGCTCAAGCGCCTGGAAGACGGCGGACTGATCGCAGGCTACCGCGCGGTGCTGGATCGCAAGGCGGTGCAGCTGGCGACCACGGTGTTCGTCAATGTGCGGCTGATGCACCACCGCGAGGATGCGGTCCAGCAGTTCGAGGCTGCGATGCAGGCGATGGCCGAGGTGATCAGCTGCCATGTGGTCTCGGGCAGCCACGACTATCTGCTCGAGGTCGTGGTCGGCGAGCTCAGCGACTACGAGCTGATCGTGCGCCGGCTGCAGGCCCTGCCGGTGGTGCAGGACATCAACAGCAGCTTCGCGATCCGCAGCGTCAAGAGCGGTGCGCCGCTGCCGCTGCGCTCGCGCTGAGCCTCTTCAGGTCTCGCGCAGCGCGCGCTCGATGCGTGCCGCGCCGGCGCGGATCTGGCCGGCCAGATCGAGCAGTTGCTGGCGGTTGATCACCTCGCCGGCCAGCAGCTCGCTGATGCGCTCGGCATGGCCAGCCAGCGTCGCGAGCTCGCCCAGCGCCAGCCGCTGCGGCTGGGCCTTGCCGACCGGCGCCAGCGAGGCGAGCAGCCGTGCCAGCAGCGCGGCCAGACGCTCGGCGCGGCTGATGTCGGCGCGCGACCAGGCAGCCCCGCCCTCGCGCTGCAGCCACAGCAAGGCCACAACATGGCCGTTCAGGCGCAGGCCCAGCTCCAGGCGCGCCCGGCCGGCCGCATCGGCCAGGGCCTCGTCCAGCTCGGCACGCCAAGGATGCTGCTCGGCGCTGCCGCACTGCAGGGCTTCGTCGGCCCGCGTCATCGCGTCCAGATAGCCGGGCATCAGGCCGGCCTGTAGGGGCCGACTCGCAGGCGCCCCGTCCAGGCCGTGATAGAGCCCGTCGCCATCACGCTCCCACCACAGCTGCAATTGCTGCAGGCCCAGCGCCTCGATCAGCTGCGGCCGCAGCCGCGCCCAGGCGCGCTCGAAATCGGCCGCCCCGACCAGTGTCCAGACCTGGCTGGACAGGCTCAGCAGCAAGGCATCGGCGCCCAGCGGGTCGGTATCGAAACGGGCCAGCGCCTCCAGCTGGGCCGGCAACTGGCCCTGATGCAGGCTGGACTCCAGGCGCTGGCGCTGCTGCATATGGTGCCAGCTCGGGCCCAGCTCGCCCTGCTCGCGCATCAGCTCGCCCAGCCGCCCGTGGGCCGCCGCCTGCAAGGGGCGCGACTGCAGGGCCTCGGCCAGGGTCAGGGCTTGCCCGGCCCAGCCCAGCGCCACATCACCGCGCTGCAGCTCGGACAGCAGCAGCGCCGCATTGGCCTGCAGCCAGCGGTAGCCGCAGCCCTGGGCCAGGCTCAGCGCTTGCTGGGCCAGGCTCAGGGCCTGCGCCAGATCGCCGCTGTCACGGGCGCAGCGCGCGTGCTGGTAGGTGGCCTCGGCGCGGTAGTCCCGATGGCCGGCGCGGCGGGCCGCCGTCAGCGCCTCGTCGAGCTCGGGCAGCGCCGCCTGCGGTCCCTGGGTGGCGCGTAGCGACGCGGCGCGGTTCAGCGCGATCTTGGCGCGCATATAGGGGTCGCGCTGCAGTTTCGCGTAATGCAGTTCGGCCTGATCCAGCACCCGGCCGCCGCGGGCCCAGTCGCCCAGCGCATAGCAAAGATGAGCCAGGCCGATGCGAGCCAGGCAGGCACTGCGGGCATCATCACTGGCCCAGTCCAGGGTCTGGCTCCAGGCGGTGCAGGCCTGGCTGTAGTCACCACGCTGGTAATGCAGCCGGCCCAGCGCCTCGCTGAGCTCGGCCGCCTCGGCCAGCGCGCGCTGCGCCTGCGCCTGCTGCAGCGCCTGCTGCAGCTCGGCCTGCAACTCGGCCGCGCGACCCCAGCGTTCGAGCACGAAGACCGCGCCCAGCAAGGCGGCGCGGGCGCGGCAGGCGTCGCGCTGGCGCATCGCAGCGCGCAGCTTGGGCAGGGCCAGCGCCGGATGGCGCATCACGATGCGCTCCCAGCGCGCCCTCTCAGCCAAGCCCAGTGTGGATCCCAGATCGGTCTTGTTCATGCCTGCTTCCAGATGCGAGGCGCACAGCATAGCCGGGACGAAAAAAGAGCGCCCTCGGACGCTCTCTCCTTCATCCGCCGAGGCTCGGGCTTCAGGCCGGCGTCACGCCAGCGGCATTGCGCAGGCGGATGTGCAGCTCGCGCAGCTGCTTCTCGTCGACATGGCTCGGTGCGCCGGTCAGCAGGCACTGGGCGCGCTGGGTCTTCGGGAAGGCGATCACGTCGCGGATCGAATCGGCCTTGGTCATCATCGTGACGATGCGATCCAGACCGAAGGCCAGGCCGCCGTGCGGGGGCGCGCCGTACTGCAGCGCGTCCAGCAGGAAGCCGAACTTCTCCTGCGCTTCCTCGGGGCCGATGTTCAGCGCGCTGAACACCTTGCTCTGCACCTCGGCCTTGTGGATGCGCACCGAGCCACCGCCCAGTTCCCAGCCGTTGAGCACCATGTCGTAGGCCTTGGCGATGCACTCGCCCGGGCTGGTGGTCATCAGGTCCTCGTGGCCGTCCTTGGGCGCGGTGAAGGGGTGGTGCACCGCGTTCCAGCGACCGCCCTCCTCGTCCTGCTCGAACATCGGGAAGTCCACCACCCACAGCGGCGCCCAGACATCGTTGAACAGGCCCGTGCTCTTGCCGAACTCGCTGTGGCCGATCTTCAGGCGCAGCGCGCCGATGCCGTCATTGACGACCTTGGCCTTGTCGGCACCGAAGAAGATCAGGTCGCCGTCCTGCGCGCCGGTGCGGCTCAGGATGTCGGCAATCGCCTGGTCGTGCAGGTTCTTGACGATGGGGCTCTGCAGGCCTTCGCGACCTTTGGCCACCTCGTTGACCTTGATCCAGGCAAGGCCCTTGGCACCGTAGATCTTGACGAACTCGGTGTAGCTGTCGATCTCGCCGCGGCTCATTGCGGCGCCGCCGGGCACGCGCAGCGCGACGACGCGGCCGCCCTTGGTGGTGGCCGGGGTCGAGAAGACCTTGAAGTCGACATTGCCCATCACATCGGTCAGCTCGGTGAACTCGAGCTTGACGCGCAGATCGGGCTTGTCCGAGCCGAAGCGGTGCATCGCTTCCGAGTACTTCATCACCGGGTAGTCGCCCAGCTCGACGTTCAGCGCCTTGCGGAAGACATGGCGGATCATGCCCTCGAACATCGCGCGGATCTCTTCTTCGGTCAGGAAGGAGGTCTCGATATCGATCTGCGTGAACTCGGGCTGGCGATCGGCGCGCAGGTCCTCGTCGCGGAAGCACTTGGTGATCTGGTAGTAGCGGTCGAAGCCGGCCACCATCAGCAGCTGCTTGAACAGCTGGGGCGACTGCGGCAGCGCGAAGAACATGCCGTCGTGCACGCGCGAAGGCACCAGATAGTCGCGCGCACCTTCCGGCGTGCTCTTGGTGAGCATCGGGGTCTCGATGTCGACAAAGCCCTGCTCGTCGAGGAACTTGCGCACCTCCATGGCCACGCGGTAGCGCAGCATCATGTTGTTCTGCATATAAGGGCGGCGCAGATCCAGCACGCGATGCGTCAGGCGCGTCGTCTCCGACAGGTTTTCGTCGTCGAGCTGGAACGGAGGCGTCACCGAGGGGTTCAGCACTTCCAGCTCCAGGCACAGCACCTCGACCTTGCCGCTGGTCAGGGCCGCATTCTCGGTGCCGGCCGGGCGCGCGCGCACCTTGCCGACGATCTTCAGGCAGAACTCGTTGCGCACATCGGATGCGATCTTGAACATCTCGGCGCGATCGGGGTCGCAGACGATCTGCACGATGCCTTCGCGATCGCGCAGGTCGATGAAGATCACGCCGCCATGGTCGCGGCGGCGGTGGGCCCAGCCCATCAGGGTCACGGTTTGGTCGAGCAGCTTCTCGCTGACTTGGCCGGCATAACAGGTTCGCATGGTGTTCTCCGAAATCTTGGGTGGCCGCTGGGTCGGGCGCGGCCGGGGGTCATATCTTGTGGGGGCGCTGGCGGGGTTTCTCGGTCAGGGACCGGGCCCCTCAGGGCTGAGCACTTGCCGGGGTGCTCAGCCCGGTCAATTTCGGGCCACTCCAGGCTCGGACGGCGGCACCACACCCATCGAGATGATGTGCTTGAGGGCGGCGTCGACGCTCATGTCCAGCGGCCGCACGCTGGCGCGCGGCATCATCAGGAAAAAGCCCGAGGTCGGGTTGGGCGTGGTCGGCACATAGAGGCTGACATGCTCTTCAGCGAAATGCCGGGCCGCCTCATGGCTGGGCCGGCCGGTGACGAAGGCAATCGTCCACGAGCCCTGGTGCGGGTACTGCACCAGTACCGCCTCGCGAAAGGCATTGCCGCTGCTGGAGAACAGCGTGTCCGAGACCTGCTTGACCGAGTTGTAGATGCTCTTGACGATGGGCGTGTTGGACAGCACCCGGTGCCACTGGCGGAACATCCACTGGCCGAAGATATTGGTCACGAACACGCCGGTCAGCAGCAGCGCGGTCACCAGGATCACCAGACCCAGGCCCGGGATATGGCGCAGGGTCTCGATGCTGGCGTGCAGGCTTTGCGGCAGCAGCGCCTGCGAGGCGCTCAGCAAGGCCGCAAACACGGCATCGATGATGCCCAGCACCCACATCAGCACCCAGATGGTGATGGCCAGCGGCAGCCAGACCAGCAGGCCGGCGATGATGTACTTCTTCACAGGACTCCTCGCGGGCCGGCACCGGGCTCAGTGACTGGCACAGGAGCTCCCGCAGGTGTGCGTGCTGGCGGCCGGCTCGCTGCTGGCCGGCGCGGCCGGTGCAGCTGCAGCGGCTGCGGGGGCGGCCGCGCCGCCCTTGAAATCGGTGGCATACCAGCCCGAACCCTTGAGCTGGAATCCGGCCGCCGTGACCTGCTTGCTGAAGCTCTCGGCCCCGCAGGCCGGGCAGACGGACAGCGGTGCGTCAGACATCTTCTGCAGCACATCCTTGGCGTGACCGCAGGAGGCGCAGCGGTAGGCGTAGATAGGCATGGTCTAAACCGTTGATTTGAAACGCGAAATTATAAGGGCCGGCGCAGCGGCGCCGGCCCCCGGGAGATTCAGACGCGAAATCCCAGGGCAAATCTCAGTGCTTGTGGCCGTGCGCCAGCGCCTGCTCGTGCTTGATGGCCGCCTCGATCGAATGGCCGGCGGGCTTGAGCAGTTGCGGCGCCAGCGAGCCCAGCAGCATGCCGATCACCGAGGCGGCAAAACCCACCAGTTGCGGCGGCACCATGGCCTCGGCTGCGGTCATTTCGGCGCCGATCCAGAACAACAGGCCCAGCAGGATGGAACAGAACGCGCCCTGGGTGGAGGCGCGCTTCCAGAAGGCACCGGCTACCAGCGGCACAAAGGCGGCCACCAGGGTCACCTTGTAGGCGTTCTGCACCATCTCGTACATGGTCGAGCGCGAGTTCAGCGCGAACAGCAGCGCGCCCAGCGTGAAAGTCACCAGCACGATGCGCAGGGTCAGCAGAAACTGCCTGTCGCTCATATGCGGGGCGAAGGGCTTGAGCACGTTTTCGGTGAAGGTGGCGGTGGGTGCCAGCAGGGTGCCGCTGGCGGTCGACAAGATGGCCGACAGCAAGGCGCCGAAGAACATCACCTGCACCCAGACGGGCATCTTGTTGAGGATCAGGTCCGGCAGGATGCGCTGCACCGCGCGGCCGTCCTCCGAGCCGAACAGCTGGGCCAGATTCGGGTCCATCACCAGGGCCGAGTAGGCGATGTAGATCGGTACGGCGGCAAACAGCAGGTAGACACTGGCGCCGATCATGGTGCCGCGCACCGCAGTCTTCTCGTCCTTGGCGCTGGTCATGCGCTGAAACACGTCCTGCTGGGGCACCGAGCCGAAGGCCACGGTCAGAAAGCCGGCCGCAATCGCCCAGATCATCGCCCCGTCCGCCTCCGGCGGGATCAGGTTCAGCTTGCCGGCCTCGATTGCATGCGAGACCACCGGGCCGACGCCGCCGGCCAGATCACCCACCATATAGGCCACCAGGCTCAGGCCGATGATGATGATGACGGTCTGGAACAGATCGGTGAAGGCCACCGACCACATACCGCCAAACATCGTGTAGACCATCACGATGGCCGCGCCACCGAGGATTGCGTGGTTGAGCTCGATCGCGCCGCCCGACAGGATATGAATCACCAGGCCTAGCGCCGTCATCTGGGCCGAGGTCCAGCCCAGATAGCTCAGCGTGATCGCGATGCTGGTCAGCACCTCGACACCCTTGCCATAGCGCTTCTTGTAGAAGTCGCCGATGGTCAGCAGGTTCAGCCGGTAGAACAGCCGGGCGAACAGCAGGGCCGCCAGGAACAGCGCCGCCGAGGCGCCGAAGGGGTCGCCGGGGATGCCCGACAGGCCGTCCATCGCAAAGGTGGCGGATACCGCCAGCACCGTCTCGGCGCCGAACCAGGTGGCGAACACCGTGGCCACATTCATGTACAGCGGCAGGCTGCGACCGGCCACCAGATAGTCCTTGGCGTTGTGCACGCGGCGCGCGGCAAACAGGCCGATGCCTATCGTGATCAGCATGTAGAGAACGACAAAGGTCACCAGCACGGCCGAGCTCCCATCAGGTTGACAACATCAATCCGCCAACACCAGCGCAAGATCCGCGCCAGCACCAACACAAAAAAGCGCGCAAGTGTAGCCCTCAATCGGCCGACTTGGGCGCCACCAGGGGCAAGAGCAGCTCGAAGCAGCAGCCCTGCCCGGCCTCGCTGCGCACGCTGATCTGCCCGCCCAGCAGCGAGTGCACGATGGTGTAGCAGATGTGCAGGCCCAGGCCGCTGCCGCCGCTGCCCAGCTTGGTGGTGAAGAAGGGGTCGAAAACCCGGCCCAGATGCTCGGGCGCGATGCCGGCGCCGTTGTCGCTGAAGCGCAGCCGCAGCTGCGCGCTAGCCTGCAGCTCCGCCTGCAAGACCATCAGCCCGCCCGGCCGCTCGCCGAAACCGTGCAGCAGCGCATTGAGCACCAGGTTGCTCAGCACCTGGCCCAGCGGGCCGGGATAGCTGTCCATCACCAGGCCCTCGGGCACCTCCAGGCGCAGTTGGTGCTCGTCGCGGCGCAGGCGGTTGGCCAGGGTCAGCGCCACCTCCTCGCAGACCCGGCGCAGCTCGAAGCGGCGGCGCTGGTCCGAGGTCTGGTCCACCGCCAGCTGCTTGAAGCTCGCCACCAGCCGGGCCGCGCTGTCCAGGCTGCGCACCAGCAGGCCGGCCGACTCCTGGGTGCTGGCGCAAAAGCGCTCCAGCTCGGAGCGTCGCAGCGTGCCATTGCCGGCCTGCTCGGCAAAGCGGCGGCTGTTGTCGTCCAGCGTGCTGGCCACCAGCAGACTGTTGCCTATGGGCGTGTTCAGCTCATGGGCCACGCCGGCCACCAGCGCGCCCAGCGACGCCAGCTTCTCCTGCTGCACCAGCATGGTCTGCGTCAGCTGCAAGCGCCGGTAGGCCTCGGCATTGTCCAGTGCCACCGCCGCATAGGCGCCCAGCGTGCGCAGCATGTCCAGATCGGTCTCGGTGTAGGCATCGGCACGCTCGCTGAGCACGCTGACGACGCCGACCACCTGCTGCTTCAGCAGCATAGGCACATACAGGGCCGAACGCGCCTGCCCCGGCTCGGCCCCGCTTTCCAGCTGCAGCCGCTGCTGGCCGACACGCTGGCGCGTCACGGCGTCGAGTTCGCGGTTGTCGCGATCGAGATCGCCGATGCGCAGCTCGCGTGCACCCAGCACGCATTGGGTGGCCGGCTGCTCGGCCGCGTCGAGGCTGCGCTGATAGGGCTTGAAGCGCTCGCCGCGCTGCATCACGAAGTCGAAGTCGATGCGCCGCTCGTCCCAACGCACCAGGCCGATGCCGAAGGCCCCGGCATCCATCAGCGTCTCGACATGGCGGTACAGCGTTTGCGAGATCGCCTCGGCATCCAGCGAAGCGGTGATCTGGCGCCCGATCTCGCTGAGCAGCGCGATATTGTGGCGGGCTCGCTCGGCGCCGCGCTTTTCCTGCTCCACCTCGGCGGTGCGCTGCGCCACTTCGCGCTCCAGCCGCAGCTGCGCGGCGCGCAGCGCACGCAGCCGCAGCCGCCAGGCCAGCGCCAGCACCGAGAGCAGCAGCAGCACCAGGCCCACGCGAAAGCCGGCATGCCGCCACCAGGGCGGCGTCATCTCCAGGCTCAGCAGCAGGCGCTCTGGCCCCCAGACCCCGTCCGGGCTGGCCGCTTTCGCATACAGGCGGTAGCGGCCCGGATCCAGATTCGTGTAGGTGGCCAGACCCTCGCCCGCCGCGCCCTCGATCCAGTCCTGATCGAAGCCTTCGAGCCGCCAGGCATAGCGGGCCAGGCCGTGCTGGTAGAAATGCAGCGCACTCAGCTCGAAGCTGAGCATGGCCTCGCGGTGGCTCAGCGTCAGCTCGCGCAGCTCGGCCAGCGGCGTCTGCAGGCGCAGCGGCGCTGCCTCGCCGGGTCGCGGCTCGGCCAGCAGCGAGCGATTGAAAACCCGCAGATCGGACAGCAGCACCTCCGGGGCGGTCGGGTTGTCGCGCAACGTCTCGGGATGGAAATGCAGCAGGCCCCGGGCCCCGTAGAACAGGCTGCCGTCATCGCCCCGCGCCGACGCGCCGAAATTGAAGGCGCCGTCAAAACGTCCGCTGCGCGAGGGATAGAGCCGCGCCCGGGCCTGCTCGGGCGCGAGCCGCAGCAGGCCCTGCGGGCTGCTCATCCAGAGCGAACCGTCGGCCGCAGTCTCCAGATTGTTGACCCAGCCCTTGGGCATGCCGGCCACGCCGCGCCAGGACTGCAGGCGCCAGCCCCCGCCACCGGCCTCGACCAGCTGATACAGCCCCAGCTGGGTGCCCAGCCAGAGGCGGCCGGCGCCATCCTGGCGCAGGCTTTGCACCATCAGCTCCTGCGGTGTCGGCATTTCAGCGTCCGCCTGCAGCGGCTGGACAAAGCCCTCGCGCTGCTCGTCCCAGAGCTGCAGCCCGCCCTTGCTGCCTACCCACAGCCGGCCCTCGCGGTCCTGCAACAGGCAGTCGATCGTGTCATGGCTGAGCGCCGGGGCCGCCGAGCTGCTGCGGAAAGTCCGCAGGCCGCCATCGGGCGAGAGCCGGTGCAGACCGGCCGCGCTGGCGGCCCAGAGCCGGCCCTGGGCATCCAGCAGCATCGCGCTGATCGACAGGCCGGCCGGCGCGCTGGTGCCCAGCTCGATGCGGCGGGCCCGCCGGCCGGGCAGCTCCAGCAACCACAGCCCGCCCTCGCCGCCCACCCACAGCCCCTTGCCGGGCTGCTGCAGCAAGGCCTTGATATGGGTGATCGGCAGCTGCGCGGGGCTCAATCGCTCGACCGCGCCACTGGGCAGGTGCAGCCGGTTCAGGCCGCCACCGAAGGTGCCCACCCAGGCATGCCAGGCCCCATCGGGCAGCACCGCCTGCACCAGCGGGTGCGACAGGCTGCGGGGCTCGCCGGGCACCGCGAGATAGCTGCGAAAGCCGGCACTGCCCAGATCGGCCAGATTGAGCCCGCCGCCCCAGGTGCCGACCCACAGCACGCCGCTGCGATCCTGGTAGATCGAGGCCACACCGTCGTGGCTGAGGCTGCGGGGCATGGCCGCGTGATGGCCGAAATGCTCGGCGGCCAGCGCGCCGGCGCGCCAGCGCCACAGCCCCTGGCTGCCGGAGCCTATCCAGATCGACTGTTCGGCATCACGCCGCAGCGCGTAAATCGTGTCGCCCGGCAGACCCAGCCGGCGCGGCAGATCGCTGGCCTCGCCGCTGCGGGCATCGATCAGCTGAACCCCGGCATGGGTGCCGACCCAGAGCCGACCCTGGCCGTCGAGCGCCAGGCTGCGCACCGCTGGCGCCGTGCCGTCGGGTGCCGGCACCAGCGGCCATTGCTGGCGCGGCCGGCCGTCCGGCCCGAGCCGCAGCAGCCGCGCGCCCAGTGCCAGCCACAGGCCCTCTTCACCATCGGCAATCATCGCGCGCAGCGGCTCGGCGGCCCCGCCAGGTCCGGGTGGCAGCACCATCGGCGTGAAGCGGCCGGTGGCCGGCTCGAAACTGAACAGACCGCCGGTGGCCGCGACCCACAAGCGCCCCTCGCGGCCGGCCAGCAAGGCCTGCACCCGGCGCTGCTGCGGCGGCAGACTGGCCGGCAAGGCATGGCGGCGCAGCGTGTCGGTGGCCAGATCGATCTGGTCCAGGCCCGCGCCGGTGCCCACCCACAAGGTGCCGGCCGGCGCCTCCAGCAGCGCATAGACCAGCACATGGCTCAGCGTGGCCGCATCGGTCGGGTCGGCGCTGAAGACGCGGGCGCGCCGGCCGTCATGGCGCAGCAGGCCGTCGGTCGTGCCCAGCCACATCAGGCCGCGGCTGTCCTGCAGCGCGCTGACCACGGCCTCGTCGGCCAGGCCCTGTTCGGCACCCCAATGGTCGAAACGCAAGGTCTGCAGCGCACCGGCCCAGGCCGGTGCCAGCGACAGCCAGCACAGCACCACGCCAAGCCAGGCATGGACGAGGGGAAGGCGGCAAGACGTCAGCACGGCATCAGCCTAAGCGCAAAGCCGAGCCGGGCAACAGCGGTGTAAGCCCGCTTGTCCGGCGGTTTTCGGCGTTTTTTGAGGCGCCCTGACTCAGCTCAGCAGACCGCCGCGCACCAGGATCTGGGCCAGCACCAGGCCGAAAGTGAAGCCGATGCCGGTGTAGAGCACCGCACGCAGCAGCCAGTTGGTGCGGCGCTGCTCGCGCAGCAGGGCCAGCAGCAGCTGGCTGTCCTGCGGGCCGGCCTGCTTCTTCAGGCTGTCATGCAACAGCCGCGGCAGCTCGGGGAAGAGCTGGGCATAGCGCGGCGCCTCCTTGGTCAGCTGATTGACGAAGGCGCGCCAGCCGACCTGCTCGTTCATCCAGCGCTCCAGAAAGGGCTTGGCCGTGGCCCAGAGATCCAGATCGGGGTCGAGCTGGCGACCCAGGCCCTCGATGTTCAACAGGGTCTTCTGCAGCAGCACCAACTGCGGCTGGATCTCGACATTGAAGCGGCGCGAGGTCTGGAACAGGCGCATCAGCACCTGGCCCAGCGAGATGTCCTTCAGCGGCCGGTCGAAATGCGGCTCGCAGACGGCCCGCACCGCGCTCTCCAGCTCGTCGACCCGGGTCTGGGGCGGCACCCAGCCCGAGGCGATGTGCAGCTCGGCGACGCGCTTGTAGTCGCGCCGGAAGAAGGCGATGAAGTTCTGCGCCAGGTATTCCTTGTCGACCTCGGTGAGGGTGCCGATGATGCCGAAGTCCAGCGCGATATAGCGGCCGAAGGTGGCCGCGTCGAGGCTGACCTGGATATTGCCCGGGTGCATATCGGCGTGGAAGAAGCCGTCGCGGAACACCTGGGTGAAGAAGATCGTGACGCCGTCGCGGGCCAGCTTCTTGATGTCGATGCCGGCGGTGCGCAGGCGCTCGAGCTGCGAGATCGGCACGCCCGACATGCGCTCCATCACGATGACCTCGGAGCTGCACAGCTCCCAGTGCATCTCCGGCACCATCACCAGATTGAGGTCGGCCATATTGCGGCGCAGCTGGGCCGCGTTGGCGGCCTCGCGCACCAGATCGAGCTCATCGTGCAGATAGGTGTCGAACTCGGCCACCACCTCGCGCGGCTTCAGGCGCCGGCCGTCGGCCGAGAGCCGCTCGACCCAGCCGGCCACGGTGCGCAGCAGGGCCATATCGTCTTCGATGATGTCCAGCATGCCGGGCCGCAAGACCTTGACCGCGACCTCGCGGCCGTCGTGCAGCACCGCGAAATGCACCTGCGCGATCGAGGCGCTGGCCACCGGCTCGGCATCGAAGCTCTTGAACAGCTGCTCGACCGGCTTGCCGAAGGCCTTCTCGACCAGGGCCTGCGACACGACGGCCGGGAACGGCGGCACATTGTCCTGCAGCCGCGAGAGCTCGGCGACGATGTCGGCCGGCACCAGATCGCGCCGGGTCGACAGCACCTGGCCGAACTTGACGAAGATGGGCCCCAGATGCTCGAGCGCCAGGCGCAAGCGCACGCCACGCGGCTGGTCCCAGTTGCGGCCCACCGAGATCAGGCGGCGCAGCAGGCGCAGGCGCCGCTGACGGAAACCCGAGAGCGCGAGCTCGTCGAGCCCGAAGCGCAGCACCGTCCAGACGATGACCAGCAGGCGGGCGAAATACCTCATGCGCCGCCGCGCCCGGAGGAGCCCCCGGGCATCAGGCCGGCAGCGCCGCGCGCCAGCGTCGCCAGCCCCTGAGCCGCCGCGCGGCCCCAGCGAGCCAGCTGATGCGCCGGCATCGCGCCGACCAGCTGGGCCAGATCGTCCTCGATGTCCCAGCGCAGGTTGTCCATCAGCCAGCTGATGTCGCCGGCCAGCGCCGCGTCGCCCTGCACCGAGACCTGGGGCCGCTCGCCGGTCAGGCTGCCCAGGGCCAGCAGGGCCGGGTTGGAGGCGTCGAGCTCGATGCGCAAAGCATCGGCCGGCGCGGCGTCAAGCCGCTCCAGCAGGCCGGCACGAGTAATGCTAAGCACCAGATCGGGAGCCGGCGGCAGCAGCGCCGGCCAGCCCCGCAGATGCACCAGCACGGCGCGGCCGGCATGGGGAGCCAGGCGGGCCGTCGCGGCCGCCTCGCGCCCGATGACATGATTGAGCAACAGGCAGATGCGATCCTGCACGGCCGGGGCGAAGAGGTGGGACCAGTCTTGAAGCATGTTTCGGATTGTAGGCAGGCGCGCGGACCCAGCGAGTTAGGGGGGTGAGGCGCGAGCGGCGTGTCACAGGAATTGAGGGAGAATTCGCGGTCCGTGATCTGACCATGGGAGGCAGGTTGCGGGCGCGTGAGTTGGCGGGTATTGCATTTCGCAAGGCCCAAACCTACGCCCAGGAGCAAAAGGACGATGTTCGAGGATCGCAGTTACAAAAGAACTTTCTATAGCGCGCCGCAATCGGTCGAATCCTTGATCGCCGCTTTTCTGGAACCCGGCATCATTGTCCTGAGCTATCTGCTCGTCAACGCCTTCTTCGACGAACCGGTATTGCGCTCCACACTGACCCTGTGCCTGCTGATATTTGCGCTGACATTTCCGGGCCGCAATCGTTTTGCCGAGCATCCGGCCAGCGCCGGCATCGATGTGCTGAGCTCCTGGGTCATGCTGCTGGCGATTCTGGCGCTGTGCGGTTATGCCACCAGCTCGATGGGCTATTTCGAGGACGAGGTGCTGCTGTGGTGGGCCATCATCACGCCGCTGGCGCAGATGGTGGCCATCGAGATCGGCCGGCGCCTGCGCCGCTGGATGGGCGCACGCCCCGAGGCACGTCGCTCCGCCGTGATCGTCGGCGCCGGGCCGCTGGGCGCCAAGGTGGCGCGGGCGCTGCGTGACGGCAGCGACAGCGGCATCGATTTCCTCGGCTACTTCGACGACCGCCAGGACGAGCGCCTGCACCCCGACGCCAGCGACCGGCTGCTGGGCACGCTGGCCCAGGTCAGCGAGCAGGTGCGCGCCCTGGGCGTGCGCGAGGTCTATATCACCTTGCCGCTGGGGTCGCAGCCGCGCATCGTGCAGTTGCTGGAGCAGTTGCAGGGCACGACCGCGTCCCTCTTCTTCGTGCCCGATGTGTTCGGTATTTCCATCATCCAGGGCCGTCTGCAGGATATGAACGGTGTGCCGGTCGTGGGTATCTGCGAAACCCCGTTCACCGGCACCAATGAGCTGATCAAGCGCATCAGCGATGTGGTGCTGGCCAGCCTCATCCTGGTGCTGATCTCGCCCATCATGCTGGCCCTGGCGATCGGCGTGAAGCTGAGCTCCCCCGGTCCCATCATCTTCAAACAGCGCCGCAACGGCCTCGATGGCGAGGAGATCATCGTCTACAAGTTCCGCTCGATGCGGGCCATGGACAACGGCGCGGTGGTCAAGCAGGCCACCAAGGGCGACCCGCGCATCACCAAGTTCGGCGCCTTCATCCGGCGCACCTCGCTGGACGAGTTGCCGCAGTTCATCAATGTGCTGCAGGGCCGCATGAGTATCGTCGGGCCGCGCCCGCATGCGGTCGCGCACAACGAGGAATACCGCCAGCTGATCAAGGCCTATATGGTGCGCCACAAGGTCAAGCCGGGTATCACCGGCTGGGCCCAGGTGAATGGTCTGCGCGGCGAAACCGACACCATCGACAAAATGAAAGCCCGGGTCGAATATGACCTCGAATATCTGCGCAATTGGTCGCTGGGCCTCGATTTGCAAATCATCGTGCGCACCGTGCGCCTGGTACTTTTTGACCGCCACGCTTATTGATTGCGCGCCGCGCGGCTCTGAATGAAATAGAGGATTGGATGAATATGGCGCAACACCGATATACCCTGCTGACGGCCAGCCTGCTGTGCGCGCTGCCGGCCCTGGCCCAGCAAAGCCCTTACTACCTCGGTGCCTCCCTGGGCGTGACCCATGTGTCGAATATCTACCGCAGCACGCCCGGCCAGCCGAGCAATAGCGACAACGTCACCACCGCCACCTTGCTGGCCGGGCTGGACCAGCGCATCGGCCGCCAGCGCCTGTTCGGCGATGCCTCGATCCGCGCCAATCACTATGAAAACAACAGATCACTGCGTAACAACGGTTACGCATTGAATGCAGGTGTTGACTGGCAAACGATAGAGCGGCTGTCGGGCCAGCTGAGCGTCAACTCGAACCGCAGCCTGGCCCAGTTCAACCCCGGCAACGGGGCGCCGAACCTCACCAAGAAGAACATCGAGCAAACCGACCAGGCCCGCGCCTCGGTGCGCTACGGTCTGGTGTCGCTGTTGTCGCTGGAAGGTTCGTTGACGCACCGCCGGCGCGACTACTCGGCCAGCGAGTACAACCAATATGACTACAGCCAGAACACCGTCTCGCTGGGCCTGACCTGGCGCCCCAGCGGCGCGCTGAGCCTTGGCGTGGCGGGCCGCTACTCGGACGGCAAGTACCCGCGCTTCCGGGCGGTCGCCAATGGTTTTGAGGCCGATGACTACACCCGCAAGGACATCGACCTGACCGGCACCTGGGTGGCCAGCGGGGCCAGCACCCTGAGTGGTCGACTGAGCTTTGGCAAACGCGACGCCAGCCAGGCCTCCTCGCGCGACTTCTCCGGCGGTACCGGCAGCATCAACTGGAAGTGGCAGCCCACGGCCAAGCTGCTGATCAACAGCAATCTGATGCGGGACAGCGGCGACGAAACGTCCTTCCTCGCCATCGGCTCGATCGGCGGCATCAGCAGTGACTACAGCCGCATCACTACCTCCGCCAGCGTCAACGCCAGCTATGAGCTGACGGGCAAGATCGTTCTCGACGCGGGGCTCAACTATTCTGATCGTGACCTGACCGACAGATTCGGCACCAACACCGTCAAGTCCGGCGACAAGACCACCACGCTGAGCTTGGGTGGCCGCTGGGCGGTCAACCGCAGCACGACCGTGGGTTGCCAGCTCAACCGCGACAAGCGCACCGGCCTGTCCACCCTGTCCACCCCGTACAGCGCCAACAGCTACGGCTGCTACGCGCAGCTGATGGTGCGCTGAGGTATCGCAGCAATGAGCCAAAAAATCCTGCTGACCGGCGCGACCGGTTATATCGCCTCGCACACCTGGCTGGCCCTGCTGGCGGCTGGCCATGAGGTGGTCGGCGTCGACGACTTCTCCAACAGCTCGCCCGAGGTGCTGAAGCGGCTGGCCCGGCTTGGCGGCAGCACGCCCGAATTCGAGCGTGTCGATGTCTGCGACGCGGCCGCGATGGAGGCGGTGTTTGCCCGCCACAAGCCCGCTGCGGTCGTGCATTTCGCCGCCTTCAAGGCGGTCGGTGAGTCCACCGCGATGCCGCTGGCCTATTACCGCAACAACCTCGGCGGCCTGGTCAATACCTGCGAGACCATGCGCCGCCATGGCTGCGAGCGCATCGTCTTCAGCTCCAGCGCCACCGTCTACGGCGCGCCCGAGTCGCTGCCGCTGCGCGAGGATGCCCCGCTGTCGGCCGTCAACCCCTACGGCGCCACCAAGCTGATGGGCGAGACGATTCTGCGCGACCTGGGTGAGGCCGAGCCAAACTGGCAGACCGCCGCGCTGCGCTACTTCAACCCGGTCGGCGCCCACGAGAGCGGCCTGATCGGCGAAGACCCGCGCGGCATCCCGAACAATCTGATGCCTTATGTCACCCAGGTGGCCGTGGGTCGGCGCGCCGAGTTGCAGGTCTTTGGCAGCGACTACGACACGCCCGACGGCACCGGCGTGCGCGACTACATCCATGTGAGCGATCTGGCCGAAGGCCACGTTGCGGCGCTGCGCTTCCTGCTCGACGGCCGTGACTCGATCACCGCCAATCTGGGCACCGGCCGCGGCTACAGCGTGCTGGAGGTCGTGCGCGCCTTCGAGGCGGCCAGCGGGAAAGCCGTGCCCTACAAGCTGGTGCCGCGCCGCGCTGGCGACGTGGCCGCCTGCTATGCCGACCCCACGCTGGCACGTCAGCTGCTTGGCTGGGAGGCCAAACACGACCTCGACCGCATGTGCGAGGACAGCTGGCGCTGGCAAAGCATGAACCCCAAGGGATACGAAGAATGAGCATGATCCAAGTCCAACCTGTCATCATGGCCGGCGGCAGCGGCACGCGGTTGTGGCCGCTGTCGCGGGCCGGTTACCCCAAGCAATTCCTGGTGCTGGAGGGCAATACCAGCCTGTTCCAGCAGGCGGCCACCCGGCTGGCCGCGCTGGCTGCGCCCGATCTGGCACTGGCCGGCCCGCTGATCGTCGGCAACGAGGAGCACCGCTTCCTGGTGCTCGATCAGCTGCGCGAGACCAAGGCCGAGCCCAGCGCCGTGCTGCTGGAACCGATGGGCCGCAATACCGCGCCAGCCATGACCTTGGCCGCCTTGCAGGCGATGGAAGGCGGCGCGGACCCTGTGCTGGTGGTCACACCGGCCGACCAGACCGTCACTCAGCCCGAGGCCTTTACCGCCGCGCTGCAGCAGGCCGTGCGGCAGGCCGCCGACGGTGCCATCGTGATCCTGGGCATCACACCGGACCGGCCCGAGACCGGCTATGGCTATATCCGCGCCGAGGCGGCGAGTGCCGGCCTGACCGTGGCCCAGTTCGTCGAGAAACCCGATCTCGTCACCGCCGAGGGCTATCTGCGCGAGGGCGGCTACTACTGGAACAGTGGCATGTTCGTGCTGCGCGCCAGCACCTGGCTCAAGGCCTTGCAGCGTTTCCGCCCCGACATCCTGGAGGCCACCCGTGCCGCCTTCGTGGCCCGCAAGGTGGATGACAAGTTCGTGCGCCCGGGCAAGGCCGAGTTCGCCGCCGTGCCCAGCGAATCGGTCGACTATGCGGTGATGGAGCGCTGCCCCGGCAGCGATATCCCTCTGGCCATGGTCGAGCTCGATGCCGGCTGGAATGACCTGGGCGCCTGGGAGGCGGTCTGGCAGGTCACGGCCAAGGACGCCGATGGCAATGCCAGCCGCGGCGACGCCATCGTCAAGGACAGCCGCAACACCCTGGTGCACGCCACCAGCCGGCTGGTCAGCGTGGTCGGACTTGATGACATCGTCGTCGTCGAGACGGCGGACGCCGTGCTGGTGGCCGACCGCAGCAAGAGCCAGGACGTCAAGAAAATCGTTCAGCAGCTCGATGCCAGCCAGCGCGGCGAGCAGACCCTGCACCGCAAGGTCCACCGCCCCTGGGGCTGGTACGACAGCATCGATATGGGCGAGCGCTTCCAGGTCAAGCGCATCATGGTCAAGCCCGGCGCGACGTTGAGCCTGCAGATGCACCATCACCGCGCCGAACACTGGATCGTCGTCTCCGGCACCGCCGAGGTCACCAACGGCGACAAGGTCATCCTCTTGACCGAGAACCAGAGCACCTATATCCCGCTGGGTCAGACCCACCGCCTGGCCAACCCCGGCAAGCTGCCGCTGGAGATCATCGAGGTGCAGTCCGGCTCCTATCTGGGTGAGGACGACATCGTGCGCTTCGAAGACACCTATGGCCGCAAGTAAGTACAAAGCGAGCAAGACATGACCCTCCTCGTCACCGGCGGTGCCGGCTTCATCGGCAGCAACTTCGTGCTGGACTGGCTGCGCCAGTCCGACGAAAAAATCATCAACCTCGATGCGCTGACCTATGCCGGCAATCTGGAGAACCTGGCCAGCCTGCAGGGCGACGCCCGCCATGTGTTTGTGCAGGGCGATATCTGCGACCGTGCACTGATCGACAAGCTGCTGTCCGAGCACCGCCCGCGCGCCATCGTGCATTTCGCCGCCGAGAGCCATGTGGACCGCTCGATCAGCGGCCCTGGCGCTTTCATGCGTACCAATATCGAGGGCACTTACACCTTGCTCGAAGCCGCGCGCGCCTACTGGAGCCCGCTGCCCGAGGCAGACAAGGCAGCTTTCCGCTTCCACCATGTCTCGACCGACGAGGTCTATGGCTCGCTGGCCAAGGACGACCCCGCCTTTGCCGAGACCAAGACCTACGAGCCCAACAGCCCCTACTCGGCCAGCAAGGCCGCCAGCGACCATCTGGTGCGCGCCTGGCACCACACCTACGGCCTGCCGGTGCTGACCACCAACTGCAGCAATAACTACGGCCCCTATCACTTCCCCGAGAAGCTGATCCCGCTGATGATCGTCAATGCGCTGGCCGGCAAGCCGCTGCCTGTCTATGGCGACGGCCAGCAGATCCGCGATTGGCTCTACGTCACCGACCATGCCAGCGCGATCCGCGCGGTGCTGGCCGGCGGCAAACCCGGCGAGGTCTACAACGTCGGCGGCTGGAACGAGAAGGCCAATATCGATATCGTCAAGACGGTCTGCGCCCTGCTCGATGAGCTGCGGCCCGACCCGGCCGGCCCCTACGCCCGCCTGATCACTTATGTCACCGACCGCCCCGGCCACGACCGCCGCTACGCGATCGACGCCCGCAAGATCGAGCGCGAGCTGGGCTGGCGCCCGGCCGAGACCTTCGAGACCGGCATCCGCAAGACCGTCCAGTGGTATCTGGATCATCCCGACTGGGTCCAGCATGTGCAGTCCGGCAGCTACCGCGACTGGGTGTCCAAGCAGTACGGTGCCTGAGGAATAACACGCATGAAGATTCTGCTGCTGGGCAAGAACGGCCAGGTCGGCTGGGAGCTGCAGCGCGCCTTGGCGCCGCTGGGTGAGCTGGTCGCGCTGGACCGCCATCAAGGTGCCGATCTCGCCGACATCGAGGCGCTGACCGCCACCGTGCGCGCCCAGGCGCCGCAGGTCATCGTCAATGCGGCCGCCTACACCGCCGTCGACAAGGCCGAGAGCGAGCCCGAGCTGGCGCGCCAGATCAATATGCTGGCCCCGGCCCGGCTGGCGCTGGAAGCCAAGGCCTTGGGCGCGCTGCTGCTGCATTACAGCACCGACTATGTCTTCGACGGCAGCGGCAGCGAATCCCGCGCCGAAGACGCCCCGACCGCGCCGCTGAGCGTCTATGGCAGAACCAAGCTCGATGGCGAACAGGCCATACGCGCCAGCGGCTGCCAGCATCTGATCCTGCGCACCAGCTGGGTCTATGCGGCGCGTGGCGGCAACTTCGCCAAGACCATGCTGCGCCTGGCCGCCGAGCGCGAACAGCTCAAGGTGATTGCCGACCAGATCGGCGCGCCCACCGGCGCCGACCTGCTGGCCGACCTCAGCGCTCACATGATTCGCGCAACCCGTGCCCAGCCTGCGCTGGCCGGTACCTATCACGCGGTGGCCAGCGGCGAGACCAGCTGGCATGCCTACGCGCAGTATGTGATCGAGTTCGCCCGAGCCCGCGGCAAGCCCATCAAGGTGGCGCCCGATCAGGTGCTGGCCATTCCCACGAGCGACTACCCGACCCCGGCCACGCGCCCGTTGAACTCGCGCCTGGCCAACGCCAAGCTGCAGCAGCGCTTCGGCCTGGCCTTGCCGCATTGGCAGCAGGGCGTCGAGCGCATGCTCCACGAAATACTCTGAAGGGAATTCTGATGAAGAACCGCAAAGGCATCATCCTCGCCGGTGGCTCCGGCACCCGGCTGCACCCCGCCACCCTGGCGATGAGCAAGCAGCTGCTGCCGGTCTATGACAAGCCGATGGTCTACTACCCGCTGTCCACCCTGATGCTGGCCGGCATCCGCGACATCCTCTTGATCAGCACGCCACAGGACACACCGCGCTTCGAGGCCCTGCTGGGCGACGGCCGCCGCTGGGGACTGAACATCAGCTACTGCGTGCAGCCCAGCCCCGATGGCCTGGCCCAGGCCTTCATCCTCGGCAAGGACTTCATTGACGGCGCGCCCAGCGCCCTGGTGCTGGGCGACAACATCTATTACGGCCATGACTTTCAGGGCCTGCTGAGCAACGCCACCGCGCAGACCAGCGGCGCCAGCGTGTTCGCCTACCATGTCACCGACCCCGAGCGCTATGGCGTGGTCGAGTTCGACGCCCAGCAGCAAGCCCTGTCCATCGAAGAAAAGCCCAAAGCCCCGAAAAGCAATTACGCGGTCACCGGCCTGTATTTCTACGACGAGCAGGTCTGCGATATCGCCGCCGCGATCAAGCCCAGCCCGCGCGGCGAGCTCGAGATCACCGACGTCAACGCCCAGTACCTGAAACAGGGCCAGTTGCAGGTCGAGATCATGGGCCGCGGCTATGCCTGGCTGGACACCGGCACCCACGACAGCCTGCTCGAAGCCGGCCAGTTCATCGCCACACTGGAAAAGCGCCAGGGCCTGAAGGTCGCCTGCCCCGAGGAGATCGCCTTCCGCTCCGGCTGGATCACGGCCGAGCAGCTCGAAGCGCTGGCCAAGCCGCTCTTGAAGAACGGCTACGGCCAATACCTGCAAAAACTCCTGAACGACCGCGCTTTCTGAGCGGCTACCCGATGAAGATCACCCCCACCTCCCTGCCCGAAGTCCTGATCATCGAACCCAAGGTCTTCGGCGATGCCCGCGGTTTCTTCACCGAAAGCTGGAACGAGGCCGTCTTCAACGCGGCGGTCGGCTACGACGTGCGCTTTGTGCAGGACAACCACTCACGTTCCGCCCAAGGCGTGCTGCGCGGCCTGCACTACCAGTTGCCGCCCCATGCCCAGGGCAAGCTGGTGCGGGTG
The DNA here is from genome assembly GCF_027498415.2 of Paucibacter sp. M5-1. NCBI lineage: Bacteria > Pseudomonadati > Pseudomonadota > Betaproteobacteria > Burkholderiales > Sphaerotilaceae > Roseateles > Paucibacter sp. M5-1. Next base: position 5,182,515 of record NZ_JAPZLM020000001.1, on the reverse strand, counting down.
GTCAGCGGCGCGGTCTTCGATGTGGCCGTGGACATGCGCAAGTCCAGCCCCAATTTCGGGCGCTGGGAAGGCGTGGAGCTGACGGCCGAGAACCACAGGCAGCTGTGGATACCGCCGGGCTTTGCCCATGGCTTTCTGGTGCTCAGCGAAACGGCGGACTTTCTCTACAAGACCACCGACACCTATGCACCGCAAGCCGAGGGTTGTGTGCGCTGGGACGATCCGGCCATCGGCATCCAGTGGCCCGCCACCGGCGTGGCGCCGCTGCTGGCCGAGAAGGATGCAAAAGCGCCGCTGCTGGCCGAGGCCAAGCATTTCGACTGAGGGCTGTGGCGCGGCCCTCAGGCCGCCGCCAACGTCCCTCGCCCGATGCCGTGATGCTCGATGCCCAGCGCCTTCATCAGCGCAGGCTCCCAGACATTGCGGCCGTCGAACACCACTGGCTGCTTCAGGCTGCGCTTGATGCGCTCGAAGTCCGGCGTGCGGAACTCCTTCCACTCGGTCACCAGCAGCAGCGCGTCCGCGCCCTCCAGCACCTCATCGGCCCGGCTGCCGAAACTCAGGCCCGACAACCCGCCCAAGACCCGGGCGGCCTCTTCCCTGGCCACCGGGTCATAGGCCGCCACCGTGGCACCGCGCCGCAGCAACTCCTGCACGATCACCAGGCTCGGCGCCTCGCGCATATCGTCGGTGTCGGGCTTGAAGGCCAGGCCCCACAGCGCCAGATGGCGGCCGCTCAGGTCGGCACCGAAACGCGCCGTGATCTTGTCCACCATCAGCAGCTTCTGCCGCTCATTGGCCGCCTCGACCGCCGCCAGCACCCGCAAGGGGATGCCGGCATCGCCGGCCGCGCGCACCAGGGCCTTCACATCCTTAGGAAAGCAGGAGCCGCCATAGCCGGCGCCGGCATAGAGAAACTGGTAGCCGATGCGCGGGTCGGAGCCGATGCCGCGGCGCACCAGCTCGATATCCGCGCCCAACTGCTCGGCCAGCAGGGCCAGCTCGTTCATGAAGCTGATGCGGGTGGCCAGCATCGCATTGGCCGCGTACTTGCTGAACTCGGCGCTGCGCACATCCATCACCAGCAGGCGGTCGTGGTTGCGGGTGAAAGGCGCGTAGATGGCGCGCATCAAGAGCGTGGCCTGCTCATCGTCGGAGCCGATGATGATGCGGTCGGGCCGCATGAAGTCTTCCACCGCCGCGCCCTCCTTGAGGAACTCGGGGTTGGATACCACCGCGAACGCCAGTTCGACACCGCGCCGCGCCAGTTCCTCGGCAATCGCCGCGCGGACCCGGTCGGCCGTGCCCACCGGCACCGTGCTCTTGTCGACGATGACCTTGTAATCGGTCATGCGCGCGCCGATCGCGCGTGCGGCCGCCAGCACATACTGCAGATCGGCCGAACCGTCCTCGCCCGGCGGCGTGCCGACCGCCAGAAACATCATCGTGCCGTGGTGCACCGCCCGGTCCACATCGGTCGTGAACTGCAGCCGCCCAGCCACCACATTGCGCCGAACCACCTCCAGCAGGCCCGGCTCATGGATGGGAATCTCGCCGGCCTCCAGCCGCGCGATCTTGGCCACGTCCACATCCAGGCACAGCACATGGTTGCCCATCTCCGCCAGGCAGGCGCCCGTGACCAGGCCCACATAGCCGGTACCCACTGTCGTGACCTTCATCGCGCCTGCTCTCGCTGGGGTGTTGAATCACCTCAGCGTAGCCAGGCCATGTGTCAGCGCGATGGCAGCGGCCCCGCGGGCCGCCGCTTCAACACTCAGACCAACGCTCAGGCGCGCGCATCGCCCCAGCGCAAGGGTGTGACCTCATCGCCCACATAGCTGGTATGGCCGCTACGGTCCACGCAGTACTGCGGCGACATGATCATCTCCTGAACCAGCATGCCCTCGCCGATGCGGGTGTGCTCGATCAGCACCGAGCGCTCCACCGTGCAGCCGCCGCGCAGATGCGAGCCGTGACCTATCCAGGTCGGGCCCACCACCTTGGCACCGGCCTCGATGCGCACGTTCGAGCCGATATACACCGGCCCCTCGATCTGCACCTTGTCCCAGTCCACCGAGGTGTTCAGCCCCACCCACACCTGCGGGCGCACCTCGCGGCCCGGCACCTGCATCTGCGCCACCTCGCCGGCCAGCACCCGCTGCGTCACGGCCCAGTAGTCCGCCACCCGGCCGATATCGATCCACTCGAAGGGCCGGTTCTGCGCATAAAAGGGCAGGCCCTTCTCGACCAGCAGCGGGAACAGATCGCTGCCGATATCGAACTCGCGGCCCGGCGGTATCAGGTCCAGCACCGCCGGCTCGAAGATGTAGATGCCGGTGGAGGCCAGGGTGCTCTTGGCCTCCTCGGGCTTGGGCTTCTCCTGGAAGGAGGTCACCCGGCCGTCGGCGTCGGCCACGACAATGCCGTAGTTCTTGGTCTCCGAGCGCGGCACATCCAGGGTCACGACGCTGGCGATCGCACCCTTGGCCTTGTGCTCGGCCAGCGCGGCCTCAATGTCCAGGTCGATGATGGCGTCGCCGCACAACACGATGAAGGTCTCGTCGAAGAAACCACCGAAGTCCTGGATCTTGCGCATGCCGCCGGCCGAGCCGACCGGCTTGCACACCACCTCGCCCTGCTCGCGAACGCCTTCGTAGCTATAGCCCAGCTCGACACCCCAGCGATCACCGTCGCCGAAGTAGTTCTCGATCTTCCAGTGCATGAAGGCCACGTTGACCATGATCTGCTTGACGTCGTAGCGCGCCAGATGCTCGATCAGATAGGCCATCACCGGCTTGCCCAGGATGGGCACCATGGGCTTGGGTGTGTGCTTGGTCAGCGGCCGCACCCGCGTACCTTGGCCGGCGGCCAGAATCATTGCTTTTGCCATCATCAACTCCCTGAAAACTGATCGATCAATGCTAGATGCAACCCATCGCATCCCTGTGACAGCCGCATCGTCCCCGATTCCCGGCTGTCGACGACCAGAGTCGGCGACGAGTTTGTAACGGCATTTCACCGAAGCGGCGAGCGCACACATCCCCTCAAGCAAGAAGGGGACCCGCCCAGCAGCAACGATGGGCTGCGCACCGCAGCCCTTCGGTCCTCAGACCTTGAAATAGTCCCGATACCAGGCGACAAAGCGCTCCACGCCCTCGGGCACCGGCATCGCCGGCCTGAAACCGGTCCATTCGGCCAGCTCCTCGACATCGGCATGGGTGGCCGGCACATCGCCGTCCTGCAGCGGCATGAAGTTCTTCACCGCCTCGCGGCCGATGGCCTTCTCGATCGCCTCGACAAAAGCCATCAGCTGGATGGGCGCGTGGTTGCCGATATTGAAGACGCGGTACGGCACATTGGAGCGCGCCGGGTCGCTCTTGACGGCGTCGTACTCGGGGTCCGCCGTCGCCGGCCGGTCCAGCACCCGCACCACGCCCTCGGCGATATCGTCGATATAGGTGAAGTCGCGCACCATCTTGCCGTGGTTGAACACGTTGATGGGGCGGCCCTCCAGAATGGCCTTGGTGAACAGGAACAGCGCCATGTCCGGACGGCCCCAGGGCCCGTAGACCGTGAAGAAACGCAAGCCCGTGGTCGGCAGGCCGAACAGGTGGCTGTAGGTGTGGGCCATCAGCTCATTGGCCTTCTTGGTGGCCGCGTACAAGCTGACCGGATGGTCAACGCTGTGATGCTCCGAAAACGGCATCAGCGTGTTGCCGCCATAGACGCTGGAGCTCGACGCGTAGGCCAGGTGCTGCACACCGCTGTGGCGGCAACCCTCCAAGATGTTGGTGAAGCCGACGATATTGCTGTCGATATAGGCGTGCGGGTTCTCGATCGAGTAGCGAACGCCGGCCTGGGCTGCCAGATGCACGACACGGTCGAAGCGTCCTTCGGCGAACAGCTTGGCCATGCCCTCGCGGTCGGCCACATCGAGCTTGACGAATTCGAAGCCCGGCTTGCCTGTCAACCGCGCCAGCCGATCGTGCTTGAGTTGCACGTCGTAATAGTTGTTCAGATTGTCCAGGCCCACGACCTGATCGCCCCGGGCCAGCAGCAGCTGGCTGACATGCATACCGATAAAGCCGGCGGCGCCGGTGACAAGAACTTTCAACGCAATCTCCCAATACCCGAACCGACCAGCTCGCGGACCCATCACGACAAAGCCCCAAGCGCGCCCGGCATTCTCGCCCAGCCGGCGCCTCAGCGGCCCCATGCCCGACGGCAGCCCCCTATTTGGAGGGCCGAGGCAGTGTGGTCACACTGCCCTGGTACATCCGGCGGCGGTAGTAATTCACCGGCGTTGCAATGCCTTACCCCTTGGTACGTCTAAGCGTGCTTGATCTCACTGAATGCAAACCCCCATCTGCCGAAAATGCATTCAACAGATCTTCCGCACGACGACGGGTGCTGCAAGTCTCAACTTGGGTAGTACGACCATGATGCAACAGCTCCTCAGCACCTCGCTGACTCGCACGGCCTCCCTCGCCGCCCTCTTTGCCGCTTGTGTGGCGATCGCCGCTTACAGCAACGGCGGCGGTGACGCCGGAACCGGCCCGGTCGCAGCGCCGCTGCAATCCACACCGACGAGTACCTCTGCCACATCGGTCGCCAAGCCCGCTGCCACGACGGCCGCGGCAGCCAGGTCGGTCGTGCCCGTTCTCGCGATGCCTGCGACCGCCTCGTCCGACAGCGGGCCGACACTGCTGACCGTGCGCGCCCATGCGGACCTGGCCGGAGGCGTCGGTGCGATGGTGTCGCTGCGGGTGGACGGCGTGGTCACCGACAGCGTGGAGGTGCGTGCCACCCAGCCCACCGACTACGCCCTGGCCGCGCCCACGCTCAAGCCCGGCAGCCTGGTGGATGTGGTCTACACCAATGACGCCGCCGTCAACGGCGTGGACCGCAATCTCTACGTGCAGCAGATCAGCACCGCCGACACCGCCGTGCTGCCCACCGCCACCATCGTCAGCCTCGACAAGGGCAACGACAACGCCGCCTTCGACGGCCAGAACGTTGTCGCCGGCACCACCAACCTCCACAGCAACGGCGCGCTGCGCCTGGCCTGGCCCGCGCCCAACCTCACGGATCGCCTCACCGTGCGCGCCAGCGCCACCAGTGCCGGCGGCAGCGGCGCGCTGATGGTCGCGCGCGTCGACGGCATCGTCGTCGGCTCGGTCCTGGTCTCGTCCACCACGCCCGCCGACCATGTGTTCGCCGCCCCGCCGCTGGCCGTCGGCAGCCTTGTCCATATTGCCTTTGCCAACGCCGCCACCGTCAACGGCCAGACCCGCAGCCTGCGCGTGCACTACCTGATGTCCGGCACCACCGTGCTGCAGCCCAGCGCCGGCAGCATGTCCTTTGATGCCGGCAGCGGCCTGGCCGCCTTCGACGGTGCCAACGTCCAGCAGACCACGCAGAACCTGCTCACCGCCGACGGCGCACTGCGCGGCAGATGGCCTGCGGCCAATATGAGCGACACGCTGACCCTGCGCGCCAGTGCCCGCCTGGCCGCCAACGTCGGCCCCATCGTGCAGCTGCAGGTCGACGGTGTCGTCATCGGCACCGTGGAGCTGCGCTCCACCACCCCGGCCGACATCAGCCTGCCCACGCTGCCCATCAAGCCCGGCCAGCGCGTCGAGGTCATCTACACCAACCCTGCCGACGGCCGCGAGCTGCAACTGGCCTATGCCCTCTCCGGCAAGACCGTGCTGCTGGCCAGCAACAACACCCTCAACGCCGCCTGGCCCGAGCCCAACCTCACCGACACCCTCACCGTGCGCGCCCGCGGCGCGCTCGCCGGTGGCACCGGCCCCATCATGCAGGTGCTGGTCGACGGCATCCTCGTGGGCACTGCCGAGGTCAGGTCCACCGCCCATGCCGACTACCGCTTCGCCGTGCCTCCGATGAGCGCCGGGCGCAAGCTCGACATTGCCTTCGTCAACGACACCATCATCAACGGTGTCGATCGCAACCTCTACATCGCCTACGCCACCACCGCCAACACCGTCTGGCTGCCCGGCGCTGCCGGCAACCGCTACGACCTCGGCAGCGGCGCAGCGGCCTTCGACGGTGCCAATATCGTCGCACCCAGCAGCCTCTTGCACTCCAACGGCGCTCTGCGCGCCAGCTGGCCCGAGCCCAACATCACCAGCACCGTCACCGTGCGCGCCAGCGCCGTGCCTGCCGGCGGCGTGGGCGCGCTGATGATGCTGTGGGTCGACGGTGTCGCCATCAGCGCCGTCGAGGTCACCAGCACCTCCCCCGCCGACTTCATCATGCCCACGACCGTGCTCAAGCCCGGCAGCCAGGTCGCCGTGACCTTCGCCAACCCCGGCAGCGTCGGCGGCATCGAGCGCCAGCTCAACGTCAGCTACCTCATCGCCGGCTCCACCTACCTCACCCCGTCCTCCTCCGGCGTCAGCTACACCGGCGGCACGCTGTCGGCGGCCTGGCCCAGCGCCAACCTGACCGATACGGTGACGGTGCGTGCCCATGCGGACCTGGCCGGCGGCGTCGGCGCGATGGTGTCGCTGCGGGTGGACGGCGTGGTCACCGACAGCGTGGAGGTACGCGCCACCCAGCCCACCGACTACGCCCTGGCCGCGCCCACGCTCAAGCCCGGCAGCCTGGTGGATGTGGTCTACACCAATGACGCCGCCGTCAACGGCGTGGACCGCAATCTCTACGTGCAGCAGATCAGCACCGCCGACACCGCCGTGCTGCCCACCGCCACCATCGTCAGCCTCGACAAGGGCAACGACAACGCCGCCTTCGACGGCCAGAACGTTGTCGCCGGCACCACCAACCTCCACAGCAACGGCGCGCTGCGCCTGGCCTGGCCCGCGCCCAACCTCACGGATCGCCTCACCGTGCGCGCCAGCGCCACCAGTGCCGGCGGCAGCGGCGCGCTGATGGTCGCGCGCGTCGACGGCATCGTCGTCGGCTCGGTCCTGGTCTCGTCCACCACGCCCGCCGACCATGTGTTCGCCGCCCCGCCGCTGGCCGTCGGCAGCCTTGTCCATATTGCCTTTGCCAACGCCGCCACCGTCAACGGCCAGACCCGCAGCCTGCGCGTGCACTACCTGATGTCCGGCACCACCGTGCTGCAGCCCAGCGCCGGCAGCATGTCCTTTGATGCCGGCAGCGGCCTGGCCGCCTTCGACGGTGCCAACGTCCAGCAGACCACGCAGAACCTGCTCACCGCCGACGGCGCACTGCGCGGCAGATGGCCTGCGGCCAATATGAGCGACACGCTGACCCTGCGCGCCAGTGCCCGCCTGGCCGCCAACGTCGGCCCCATCGTGCAGCTGCAGGTCGACGGTGTCGTCATCGGCACCGTGGAGCTGCGCTCCACCACCCCGGCCGACATCAGCCTGCCCACGCTGCCCATCAAGCCCGGCCAGCGCGTCGAGGTCATCTACACCAACCCTGCCGACGGCCGCGAGCTGCAACTGGCCTATGCCCTCTCCGGCAAGACCGTGCTGCTGGCCAGCAACAACACCCTCAACGCCGCCTGGCCCGAGCCCAACCTCACCGACACCCTCACCGTGCGCGCCCGCGGCGCGCTCGCCGGTGGCACCGGCCCCATCATGCAGGTGCTGGTCGACGGCATCCTCGTGGGCACTGCCGAGGTCAGGTCCACCGCCCATGCCGACTACCGCTTCGCCGTGCCTCCGATGAGCGCCGGGCGCAAGCTCGACATTGCCTTCGTCAACGACACCATCATCAACGGTGTCGATCGCAACCTCTACATCGCCTACGCCACCACCGCCAACACCGTCTGGCTGCCCGGCGCTGCCGGCAACCGCTACGACCTCGGCAGCGGCGCAGCGGCCTTCGACGGTGCCAATATCGTCGCACCCAGCAGCCTCTTGCACTCCAACGGCGCTCTGCGCGCCAGCTGGCCCGAGCCCAACATCACCAGCACCGTCACCGTGCGCGCCAGCGCCGTGCCTGCCGGCGGCGTGGGCGCGCTGATGATGCTGTGGGTCGACGGTGTCGCCATCAGCGCCGTCGAGGTCACCAGCACCTCCCCCGCCGACTTCATCATGCCCACGACCGTGCTCAAGCCCGGCAGCCAGGTCGCCGTGACCTTCGCCAACCCCGGCAGCGTCGGCGGCATCGAGCGCCAGCTCAACGTCAGCTATCTGATCGCCAGCTCCACCTTCATCACCCCCCTCAGCGCTGGCGTCAGCTACACAGCCGGCAATCTGTCGGCCAGCTGGCCCAGCGCCAACCTGACCGACACGGTGACGGTGCGCGCCTATGCCAATGTGGCAGGCGGCGTGGGCGCGATGATGCATCTTCGTGTGGACGGCGTCATCGTCGGCAGCGTCGAGGTGCGTTCCGCCACCCCGGCCGACTATCGCTTTGCCGTGCCGCGACTCTCAGCGGGCAGCCGCATCGATGTGGTCTACACCAACGACGCCACGGTCAACGGCATGGACCGCAACCTGTTCGTGCAGTACGTGCAGACAAGCAGCGCGACGCTGGTGCCCTTCGCCAGCAATGTGGTGTTCGACGCGGGTTCCGGCGAAGCTGCGGTGGATGGTGCGGGCACCAGCAGCAGCAGTGGGGGCATGCACACCAACGGCGCATTGCGTTTCACCATGCCCGCGACAACGCCGGCCAGCAGCGCCGCCCAGCATGCCGCCTCGCGCATGCTGCAGCAGGCCAGCTTCGGTCCGACACTGGCGGACGTGGAACGCGTGGTGCAGATCGGCCAAGCCGCCTGGATCAACGAGCAGCTCGCACTGCCCTTTGTGCCGGACATGGTGGCCGCCGTGCAGGCGCGTTACGACCTGGGAGACGCCTACCGTCCCGGTGGCATCAACTACACGTCGAACTGGGTAGGCCAGCGTTTCTGGGCCTCTGTGGCCAACAGCCCGGACCAGCTGCGTCGGCGCATGGGCTTCGCCTTGCATCAGATCCTGATGGTCTCGCAGGCCGATTCGAATCTTGAACGCCATGCCCGCGCCTACGCCCAGTACGTCGACACACTCAATCGCCATGCCTTGGGCAATTACCGCGACCTCCTGGAGCAGGTGGCGCTCAGCCCGGCGATGGGCATCTACCTGTCACACATGCGCAACCGGCCCGAAAGTGCCGCTTCGGGCCGCATGCCCGACGAGAACTTTGCCCGCGAGGTGATGCAGCTGTTCACCATTGGCCTGCACGAGCTGAACGCCGACGGCAGCCCCAGGATAGGCGCTAACGGCCAGCCCATCGAGACCTACAGCAACGACGATGTGATGGCCATGTCGAAGGTGTTCACCGGTTGGAGCTGGGGTTTCCCGGATGGTCAACTCACCGAGCACACTTTCCGCTACGGCAACCCCGAGCTCAGCGCCGCCGGCGACCAGCGCATCGACACCCTGCCGATGAAGGCCTACCCCGGCCAGCACTCGAGCAGCGACAAGCGGCTGTTCAGCGGCAAGCCGCAGGCCGTTGTCATCCCCGCCGGCAGCAGCGCCCAAGCCAGCCTGAAGCTGGCGCTGGATGCCCTGTTCAACCATCCGAACGTTGGCCCCTTCATCAGCCGCCAGCTGATCCAGCACCTGGTGAGCAGTCATCCAAGCCCTGCGTATGTGGCACGCGTGGCAGCCGTGTTCAACAACAACGGCAAAGGCGTGCGCGGCGATCTGGGTGCCGTAGCCCGCGCCATCCTGATGGACAGCGAGGCAGTCAACCCACCGGCCGGCAGCGTTGGCAAGCTGCGCGAGCCAGTGAATCGCGTCGCTCACTGGATGCGCAGCATGCAGGCCCAGTCGGTAAGCGGCCAGTACGCCATAGACGGCGACATCGGCGCACTGGGCCAGCGCGCCCTTCATGCCTCCTCCGTTTTCGGCTACTTCCGGCCTGGCTATATTCCGCCGAACACCGCGCTCGCGACGGACAAGGTCACTGCGCCGGCGATGCAGATCGTCAATGAAGCCACCACCGCGCAATGGGTCAACCTGGCACAGCGCATGGCCAGCAATGGCTTAGGCTGGGTCGGCACTCAAAGCGATGTGGTGGCGCAATTGCAACCGCTGGCCGACCTGGTGGCGGCCGGCAAACTCGCTACCGTTGTCGACCGCCTGAACTTGCTGCTTTATGCCGGCAGCATGAGCAGCACGCTCAAGCAAGACCTGATGGACGCCATGATCAGCGTGAGCGGTGCCGACGCGTCCAGCCACCTCAACCGCGCCCGCGTCGCCCTCTTCCTGGCGCTGGCCTCACCCGACTACCTGGTGCAGCGATGACACGATCAATCCATACGGGCGCCTCGCGCCGCAGCTTTCTTCGCGCTGTTGGCGGCTTGGCGGCCAGCGCAGCCATCCCTCAACATGGCCTGCCCCTGGTCACCGGCCTCGCCGGCATGGCAGCACTGGCCAGCCAGAGCAGCCATGCGGCCACCACATCCGGCTACAAGGCCTTGGTCTGCCTCTATATGAACGGCGGCAGCGACAGCCACAACTGGGTCGTCCCCACCGACGCCACAGGCTACGCTGAGTACGTCCGTTCTCGCGGCGAGTTGGCCTGGGCAGCAGACCGTCTGCAAGGCATCACGGTCACCGGTCAAGCCGGCGGCCGCAGTTTCGGAATGCCGACGGAACTGACGCCGCTGCGCAGCTGGTACGAGGCCGGTCAGGCCGCCATCCTGGCCAATGTAGGACCGTTGGTGCGGCCGATCAGCAAGGCCGAGTACAGCGCCGGCGTGAGCGTGCCTGCCAAGCTGTTCTCGCACAACGACCAGGCCTCCACCTGGCAGAGCCTGGCACCCGAAGGCGCGCCCTCAGGCTGGGGCGGACGCATGGGCGACATCCTGATGTCGGCCAACGCGCATCCGGTGTTCACCGCCGTGTCGGCCAGCGGCAACGCCGTGTTCCTGTCTGGCAGCAGCGTCAGCCAGTACCAGGTGGGGGTGGAAGGCCCGGTGTCGGCCAGTGCCATCGGCAGCGCCAACCTGTTCGGATCGACCAGCGCCGGCAGCGCCTTGCAGCGGGCCTACGCGGCCGCCAGCAGCGACCGCATACAGATGGAATACGCCCGCGTGATGCAACGCGGCTTGAGCGCCAATGCCGCACTCCAAGGCGCGCTGACGGGTGTGAACGTGCCAGCCATCCCCAGCACCGCCGTCGCCCAGGTCAATGCGGCCAGCACCACGCTGGACAAGCTGAACCTGGCTCGCCAGCTGCGCATGGTGTTGCAGATCATTGCGGCTAACCAAGTTTTGGGTATGAAGCGCCAGGTGTTCATGGTGCAGATGGGTGGTTTCGACACTCACGCCAACCAGATGCGCGACCAGCCCACACAAATGGCGCAGGTCGCGCAATCGATCAACTACTTCATGGCTGCGCTGAACAGCCTGGGCCTGCAGAACAGTGTGACGCTCTTCACCGCCTCGGACTTCGGTCGCACCCTGCTGAGCAACGGCGACGGCAGCGATCACGGCTGGGGCAGCCATCACTTCGTGGCGGGCGGCGCCGTGCGTGGCGGCGCGATGTACGGGCAGTTTCCAAGCACCGCGCTCGGCACCGCTGATGACATCGGCTCCGGCAGGCTGCTGCCGACAATGGCAGTCAGCCAGATGGCTGGCAGCATGGCGGCGTGGATGGGGCTGAACGCTTCCGAGCAGATGCAGGTGCTGCCCTCGCTCGCCAATTTTTCCGGGCAGCCCGCCTTCATGAAGGTCTGACAGGACTGTCATACTCACCCGTTCTTGGTCGACCCGTCCGTCGCGACGCTTGCCGCGCGACGTCCCAGTTGGACGCACTTGAACCCAGGGTATTGCTTTCGATGTTCGATTCCCTCACATCCCCCGCATCGCGCCGTGCTTGGCTTGCCCGCTCGGCAGGGGCCTTGCTGGCCGGCCTCGGCAGCCCCTTGCTGTCGCAGGCGCAATCCGAGCCACTGGCTCGCATGCGCCGCATCAGCGAGGACATGCAACGCCCGCACGATTTCCCGCTGCACGGCGTGCAAGCCAAGAGCGGCTGGCATGTCGGCCCCTTCGTCGTCATGGGCGCAGAACCCTACGGAAGGGCGCTGCCCAAATGGTGGCGGCAAGGCCTGCGCTTCGACGAATGGCGCTCCGTGGCGGGCTGGTTCACCGTCTATCTCGATGCGCGCGGCAGCCCGGCGACCAACACGGGTGTCGAGATTGATGGCTTGGAGGTCTGGGTCCTGCAGCGCAGCACCCGTCGCTGGGTAGCGCTACGGGCTCAGCGTCAACCTGCCTGGCAAGGCGCCTACCACCCTAACGCCACGGACTCCTTGCGCAAGAGCGGCGGCCGCATGCCCAAGGATGACAGCGGATTTGTCGCGATTCCGACGACGGACTCCATGGTGCACGGCGGCGCCAAGCAGGTCGAACTGCCGTGGTCGAACGATGGCGCAGACATGCTTGCGCTGCTGGTGTCGATACGCCACCGGCTCGTCACGATCGACACCCAGCTTCCCGATGATCGTTCCCGGGCTCGCATGGGCGTGATCGCAGGTGCCGACTACTACCCCTGGGTTGGAGCGGGCCTCGCCGATCTGCAGGCCAAATACAACCCCGGTGCCGGATCGGGACGGCTCATCCAGTCCACCCCCGACTGGAACTACTCCACGGTGCTGCTGCGCGTACCAGCCCTGACGGCCGAGGAACTGCTGCAACTGCCTCCGCCAGCATTCACCTACTGACGCAGGTCAGCGCTTCGGCAGCCATTGCTCCAACAGCAACTGGTACTCGTTGAGCACCTGGCGCCAGGTGAACCGCCGCTGGAACTGCGCTCGGCTGGCTTCGCGCATGGCAGCGACGCGATCAGGCGCAGCCAGCAGGGCGGCCAACGTATCGCCGAACTGCCCAGCGTCGCTGAAGAATGCCGCGCCTTCCCCCGCCACCCAGCGATTGAACTGGTTGTCGTGCGCGATCACCGCATTGCCCGCGCCCAACGCCTCCACCAGCGATGGGTTGGTGCCGCCCACCTGATGCCCATGCACATAGGCCAGGCTGTGGGCACGCAGCGCCTGGACCACGGTCTTGTCGTAGATGGCACCGAGGAAAGCCACCTCCGGTCCGGCGGCCGCCTTGACCGCCCGGTGGTAGGCATTGCCTTCGTCGTACTTGCCCAGCACCGCCAGTTTCACGCCACGCGGGCCTGCACTGAACCCGGTGACCACTTCCAGAATGGAGTTCTCCGGCTCGGCGCGCGCGACCACGGTCAGGTAGCGGCCCGGCTCCAGACCCAGCGCCCGCACGGGCTCCTGCGGCGCTGAAGTCACCTCGGCCGCGCCATAGGGGATCATCGTGATCTTCGCCGCCTTCACCCGCGTCTGCAGGTGCCGGGCGATGCCGGGATGATCGGCCACCAGATGATTGCCCAACCAGCAGCCCATCCAGTCGTTCAACCAGAACCAGGTCTTGGCCACGCCCCCCCACTTGGCCCGGGCCCACTCGATGCCGTCCATATTGATGACGTTGGGCACTCCCTTGAAGCGCAGCAGAGCACAGAACACCGCCGTGTTGTAGCCCAGTGTCAGGCACAGGTCATTGAAGCGCGACGCGTGTTGAGTCGCCTGCCAATCGAAGGTGATTGTGCCCTTGGGCCCTTCCTGCGCGACCGGGATGTTCACGCGCTCCACGCCCTCCCAGCGGTCCTCATACACCGGTCCGCTGCCATCAATCTGGCAGTAAACGATCACACGCCAGCCTTGCTCCACCAGATGCAGCGCCAGATACTCGGCAAAAGTCTCAAAACCCCCATGGGCGGCGGGCACACCGCGGGTGCCCAGGATCCGTAGCGTCTTGCGTTGCGTCAACATCAACTCCCCACGCCGAGGTCGGCGTACAACTCCAGCATGGCCGCCCGATAGCGGTCCTTGGTGAATTCGGTTTCAACCATCGCCCGGCCGGCCCGGCCCGCCTCGGCCAGCCTTGTCGCGGGCATTGCCACGGCGCGCGACAGCAGCCCCGCAAGCGCCTGCACATTGCCGGGCTCGAAAGTCCAGCCGGTGACACCATCGCGCACCAACTCCGGAATGCCGCCAATGGCCGCACCGATCACCGGCTTGCCAAAGCCAAAGCTCTCCAGCACGCTCATCGGCGCGTTCTCATACCACTGCGAGGGCAGCACGACCACGCGCGCCTCCCGGATCAGTGCGTGCAGCGCTGCGCCCGACTGGAAGCCCAGGAACTCGATGCGCGCGCCGCTGTCGCCGGCGACGCTGGCAGCCAGCGCCCGCAGCGACTCCTCCTCGGGGCCGGTGCCTGCAATCTTCAGCGTCACGCCGGCGGCAGCCGCCGCACGGATCAGCGTGTCCACGCCCTTCTCCAGCGCCAGGCGCCCGAAGTACAGAAAGTAGTCGCCCGGCTCGTACTGCGGCAGCTGCATCGACGCATCGACGTAGTTCGGGATGTAGACCACCTTGTCGGCCGGAAACCCCCACTCGACGATCTTGGTCCCGAAGAAGCGGCTCGGCACGACCAGCCGATCCAGATGCTTCTGATAGGTGCCCAGAGCCCGATGCAGCCCGCTCTCGGCGGCGACGATGGCGCTGGCCGCCAGCGAGTCGCGGATGCAGCGGTACTTGATGACATTGAGCACCGAGCCCGTGCGGCAGCGCTCGCACACCCCTTCGCGGTTGAGCATCTTGTAGGCCGGGCATGCGACCTTCAGATCGTGCGCCGTCATCACCACGGGCACGCCCGCGCGCTTGAGCACCGGCAGGATGGAGGGCGAGTGATGGTGGTAGATGCAGTGCAAGTGCGCCACATCGGCCGGGAAGTCTCGCAGCAGCTCGCGCAGCTTGCGCTGAGCCTCGAACGAATAGATCACCTTTGACGCCATCACCAGCTTGTCCAGCGTGGAGTAGGCATTGCCGAACTCGAGTTCGTCGATGAAGTAGCGCGACCAGGGCGTGGGCAGGTTCTTCGGATGCTGCATCGCGAAGAAGCCGTTGTCCCAGCCCTGCTCCCCCATCAGCGCCGCGTGCTCAAGATACACGGCATCGGAGCCGCCGCGACGGTAGTGGTAGGTGTTGATGTTCAGAAGTCGGGGCATCGTGATCTCAGTTGGGCGCCAGCATGAAGTGCGCGTACTTCGCGGCAATGTCGCGCCAGTCGCAGCCGGCCGCCGCGCCGCGCATCGCCTGCTCCAGCGCGGCCTGCTCTGCCTTGGCAGAAAGCACGGCGCGCGCCAGGCCCTCGGCCATCTGCGGCCCCGGATCCACCCAGACGCCCGCACCTGCGGGCACTTGCTCGGGGAAGTCGCCCACCCGCGAAGCCAGCACCGGCTTCTCGAATGCGATTGCCAGTTTCAGCACGCCGCTGGTCGAGCCCTCGTGGTAAGGCATCGCCACCAGATCGCAGGCGCAGAAGTAGTTCTCCACCTCCTCGAACGGAATGCGCTCATTGCGCAACAGCACGTTCGGCAGACGGCCGAGCCGCTCGACCAGGGCCGCCAGTTCGGCCGGATGGTGACGTGCATCAAAGCGCCCCGCGACGACGAACACCACATCGTCGCGATCCTTCATCTGCTCGGCTGCCTGCAGGAACTCCACCAAACCCTTGCGCGGCTCCAGATGGCCAAAGAACAGCACGGCAAAGGCCGCCTCGGGCGCGGTCCAGCCAATGCGTCGACGCGCCGTGGCCTTGTCCGGCGACGCGAGGCGGAACAGGTCGTAGACCCCATGCGGCACGACCAGCATTGGCCGCTGCACACCCATGCGCTCCAGCGCCGAGCGCGCCGCCTCGGAGTGCACCACCAGCCGGTCAAAGCGCCGGTAGAACCAGGTGAACTCAGCAGCGCTCCATGGGCGCGGATAGTGCGGCAGCACGTCATGAACCGTCAGAACGCAGCGAATACCCAGCCACCGGAATACCGTGACCATCAGACCTTCGATCAAGGGCACCTTCAGCTGGGCCTGAAACAGCAGCGCCCGAGGCCGCTCGGCGATGACGGCCGCGAAAAACCGCACGATGTCCAGCGGATACCACCTTGACCGACGGAAAAACCGGCGGACAGGAACGCCGAACGAATCAAAGGTCTTCGGCAGGGAAATACCCGTGACGACTTCCGTCGGGATCGTCTTGTTCAATTCCCTAGCCAGCGACAGGCTGTAATCCGTCAGGCCAGAATCGCCGGTAAAGCAAGCAACACTAATATCACGACGCACGAGAATTATTCCGAAAGTTCAGCATCACCAATTAGAGTCGCTTCCGAGCAAAATCCGCTCGTCGCCCGACCGGACTCACGGGTTGTCGGTAGCGCCGCCTAAGCATTTCCGTGTAGCCAACCGTAAACCAGAAGAGGAACTGCATTGCACTCCCCCCCAGAACCGACATTTGATAAGGAAGCATCAGCGTCATACTTAATGCTGCGGCCGCACAAAATGTAGCAGCTGCACGATCATGCCCAGGCTGCAAACCGCCATTCGCAAGCCGCCAGCTAACCCAAAAAGTACGCAAGCAAATACCCAAGAAAATAGCAAACGCCAGGACTCCGCCATCCCAAAGCAATCTCGACATGGCATGCGCATCCAATCCCAAGCCATATTGCCGAACCGCCGTTCCCATTCCAATAGTGAAGCTACCTTCAATCGATGAACTAACGCCATGACCGATCAGCGCCGCGACAAAGCTGCCATGCTGAACATTCATTTGATACCAATGAATAATCGTTCCCACTCGGCCCCTGTGATCCGGCGTCACCATAAAGTCAGGATCAAATGTGTAGCCGAGTTGCTGCCCTGCAACTGCACCATCACCCCAGTATCTTATGTAGTACGTGACAGCAATAATCGAGAAAGCGAAAAATCCCGCCACTGCAGCAGCAAGCGCAAATCGCGGATTCCGTCTCAGGTCCGTCAGAAAAGCCACAACAAACAGCACCGGTATAAGCACCAGCGTGACTTTAGTTTCCGCCACAAGAATAGGAATCAGCAGACAAACCACGATACCCACCGCGAGCCGCATACTCATAAGCCGATCTCGACACAGTGCGGCAATCAAAACCATCACCAACACCAGAAACGACGCCATCTCACCGGTATATCCACCTGTGAGAATATTTCCTCCAAACGTACCCACGATGGCCTCATCGGAGCGTCCGATAGCCCCTGCTTGCGCCGCCCGCCAAGGACCGACCACCACGAGCTGCCAAAGACAAAATGGCACCTGCAACAAGGCAATGCCGATAAATATTTTGAACAGCAGCCGGCCACTTTCAGGCTTGAATCCACCCCAAATCAGCAGGGCAGCAACCCCGATGTACGGTACATAGCTCCGCACACCAACCATCGCTTGGACAAAGGGAATCTGGTTGACAACGCTTGAGAACAGCAGTGTCAGCAGGTACAGCACGACCAGCGGCACGAGGGAGCTGATGGGTTCTTTAGCGGCCTTGCCTCCCGCGATCCGGGCGGCAACCGTGATCAGCATGCTGCCGACGATGAGGGAACTGAGCCAGTTGGCCTGCCCGAACGATGCAAAGAACTCCAAGACACCGGTGACCACCAGAGCAACAAGAGTCGCCAGGACGATATGAAGGCGGGGGCTGGCAATCACCGCCACGCCTATGAGCAAAGCCGACAGCATGGCGACGGGCAATACCGCGCCCAACGCAGCAGCCAGCCCGCCGGCAATGCCGAGCACGATGGCGACGGCCAAGATGCCGAATGTTGCACCCGACCCCCGGTTGCCAGCAGGCCGCCTACGCACCATGCCCATTGCCATATCAGCCTCTCAACATATTTGACGAGCCGAGCGCCGCTTCACGCAGCAAACGGGCCTTTTCGCGCAGCGTGTCGATGATGCTGGCGCGCTGTTGCTGAATTCGACCGAAGGTCTGCTGCATGCTTGCCAGCGTGAGATCTTTTGTCTCGACCAGATAGTCGATTGAGCCGAACAGGTCTTCGTTGAGCCCGCGTGCCTTGCGGCTGTAGCCGATGGACAGCGTGGGCACAGCCTGCGAGAAGGCGGCGACCGTGGCATGGGTGCGAGCGGCCACCAGGGAGTCCAGCCCGGCGATCACACCCTTAAGCTCACAGGCGTTCAGGCCCGGCGGCAGCACATAGCAGCGATCAGGGCGGTTCAAGCGTTCGGCCAATTGCCGCAGATAGGTCAGGTCGCTGTTCGCGGGCATTTCCGCCTGGTCGACGTGATAGATCAGGCAGATCTTGCGACCCTGGTCATCGATCAGCCAGCGCAGAAAGTCGAGCACCGTATCTTCGAGCGAACGACCACCGCCTTGTGCGCTGAAGAGTTTGCGGATCAGCGGGCTGACATTGAAGCCCACGGCACCGCGGCATCGCTCCATGTCAACGCCCAGCGCTGCGCGTGGCTGGACCGAAGCGAGCCGGTAGGCCGGGTCGCCAACCACCTTGACGGGCAGACCATAGTCCTTGGCCAAAGAGGCTGCCGAGGTGGTTTCGCGGACGGTGATGCCCTTGTAGCCGCGCAGATGCGAGCGCATGGCGGAGACGACGTTGCCGTTCGCCTCAAACGGCCCCACCGAGGCGGCCCACAGATAAGTGGGCTTGCCCAGGGCACGAGCACGGTCGATCAGGCGGGACCACATATAGAGCGAGTGAATGCCGTAGTCCAGCGAAATGATGTCACCACCAATCATCAGCACGGCATCGGCACTCGCCAGATCGGCCTCGACGGCGGCGCTGTAGCGCGGCAGCAGCGGTTGCACGCCGGCCATGCCCGGCAAACGCTGCATCAACGAACACCACCACTTGAGGCTCGACGGCATCGCCGGGGCAGCAACGAAGCGCACACCATAGTCCGCGTGGTCAGGCCACTGGGCGATGTCAGCCGCAGCATCCACCGACGGCACCAGAAATTTGACGTTCGGGCCCTCTGTGGCTCGCAGTATGTCGATGGTGCCGCGCACCAAGGCCTCGCAGCCGCGATTGCCGAAACTGGTCTGACCGGCGAGATAGAAAACCATGAACTATCGACTCCTAGAAGCAATTGACTGAGGGTTCATCGGCGGCTTGATGAGGCGGAGGCGCCGCGCAGCGCCCTCCGTTCCGGCAGATGTAAACAGCCCCGACGCAGCACGAAAGAGGAAAGAAAGCGAAACCATTCAGACCAACCTCAGCTTCCTGGCCACCCGACGCGCCAGTTCTCCGGGCCGGGTCAGCAAGGGCAGCTTGTAAATCCATTCCATGGCTCGGACGTAGCGGCGCGTGCGGGCAGTGAAGATAGACAGATCGGCGCTGAGGCGCGCCTCAGCGAATGCGCCGTGAGTGGCCTCGCCGAGCCCGCGTCTCAGGCGCACGATCATGCGCCGATAGAACGACACTTGGGCCAGGCTGACGAAGCCGCGTTTGGGTGGCGTCCACTGCCCACGTCTGGCAGCGTCCGCCTGGCGGACGGCCAGGCCGTCACGGCGATGCCTGAAGTTCCCCTCCTGCGAGCGCACGATGTCGGCCAGCGACAAATCGTCGAGCTGAATCGCGCCGTCGGCCGCACCTTCACGCAAGATCTGCTCCAGCACCGGATGGCGATTGACCAGCACGTTGGTGCCCTTGGGATCACCCACGTAGCGCGGCAACCAGGCGTCACCCAGGCAGATATCGGCGGCCTCGCCGAAGATATCGTCGCAATGGTCGCAGGCCCGCAGTTGGAACATGGCCTGGCCCCAGTTGTGGCCGTACAGCTCCCGCGTGCGCCTGATAACGGGCTCGGTACTGCCCTTGCGCCACGCGGCGAAGCGGTAGTCGTCCGAACGGGACGTGCCCTCCTTGACTCTGAAATCGACGCGAGCCAACTCCTCGGGGGCAATACCGCATTGCCAGGCCAGCAGTTGCGCAAAGGCCTTGGTCTTCATGTGACCGCAGATCAGGGCAACGAAGAAGGTGAACTGTGCAGCCAGTTGGGTATCGTTCAGCGTCAGCAGGCGCATCGCCTTGACATAGCAGGGGACGCCCACGAAGGCGTAGCGCCTGCCGTTGCCCTTGAGCCCGGCCACTACGTCCGAAAAGTCGCAGTTGTAGTACTGCGACTTGCGCTTGGCGCGCAACTCCGCCGTTGTATGAGACACGGCGTACTCGAAGAGTTCTGCCCCGTCGCCCGGGCCGACATGCACCACGCCGTCGATGACGCCAGTTTCGAGCAAACGCTGCAACACCCAGGTCGTCAAACCGCCCGAACTGCTGCGCATGACAGTCGCCTCATCGCGCACCTGTCCTGCCGACAGGCTCAGGTAAAGCCCGACTTCATCAGCCTGATGCGTCGCCCCGGCATGCACGATGCGGGCGATCTCCGTCTCATCAAGAGCCGTGGGCGAGAACGGGCATGCTCGGGCGGCGCGTTGCAGGTCCTCGGGCTTTGCTTGCGCTATCACGGGCACGCGCCGGTAGGTCTCGTCCTCGCTAAAGCGGATGCGCCCCTCACTCGCCACGGCGCATGCGCCACAGCCGACACAGAAGCCGCCGTCGATCACAGGCACGATGCCCTTGTCGGCAGCGAGGGGCGATGTTGCCGCAGAGGCTGCAGCACTACTCATCAACATGATTCCCTCCGACCTGCCCAGCAGACCTGTCTACGCCAAACCTGCACCTAAAGCTGGAACTCACCACACGAACACCTTCACCGGCAGGAGTTTGTTGATCATTGAGCGCTCTCCGTCAGCGAACGGCCGCAACACGGCACAGACCCCGAGGCAGACCGCCGCTGAAGCCACGAGCACGACCAAGAGCGCGAGAGTGCCGCCACTGGCCGCATCCGCGAGTCCGACAGCGCGTAGCGCTAAAGCCGTCAGCACGATGGCCAGGGCAAACTTCGAGAGACTCAGCAGCGGCAAACGGAAGGCCATGCCAGAGGCTTTCAGATAGCCGACCATCACGGCGCCCCATGACAGTTCGGCCACGACCAGCCCGCCGCACAGCGACCATATGCCAAAGCTCGAATAACCCGCCACCCCAAGCCCGATACCGACGACGGAGACCAGGGTCGCAACAAGCCCACCGGAACCGATCTCCATCGTGAAACCTAGCAGCGCAATCACCGCGCGGATCGATTGGATGAACAGCAGAAATACGAAAAAGTACAGGTAGGCGATGCCATCGGTCATGCGTCCGCCCGACAGCAATGCCATCAACGGTTCGCCGGCAACCAGCAGCGCGGTCGTGATCGGCGCCAACATCAACACATTGATCTTGATGACCGTACCCGCCAGCTGAACCAAATCCGACATGGACCGACCGCTAGTCTTGGCCGAGATGAACAGCGGGCGGACCCAGCCAATGAGCAGGTAGCTCGGCAGGTACTTCTGGATCGTGGCCGACAGTGCCGAGGCGAAGCCGAAGGCGGCGATGGCCTGCGTACCGAGCAGGCGGCTGACCAGCAGCTTGACCATCTCCGTCCCGGTCAGGAGGTAGATGACCTGCGAGAAGTAGGTGGGAATCGAGAACCGCAGTTGCCGGGCCATGGCCGGCACATGCAAGGTTTGCGCCACAGACTCGCGCGCCCGCCTTGCACCATACTGCAGCAACAGCCCGCAGGACGCTACAGCGCCGAGGGCAGAGGTGGCCACCTCGATGCTCAGCCACAGTTCCAGCGGCACCTCATGCCTGCCTGCGCCGCCGACCAGCAGCAGGCCGAGCAGCTTGCTTCCGTTCCTGAGCAGCGCGGAAGCCTGCGCCCGCCCCTGCTGCAGCATCGACTCGAACTCCACATCGATGAACCGCGCAATGCCTTCAAAGCACAAAAGCAGGGCAAACAGGCGCAAGACCGTGGTCGTGTATGCGGGGCCTGCGAGTTCGGCCAGCGTGGGAGCCGCGATGAAGATCGCCGCGCCGCACAACACAAGGGTGGCGACGCGGTAGGCGGTGAGCCTATGCACCAAGGCCTGCAAGCCTACGCCGCCACCGGCTGGCCTCAGCTCCGGCAGGTAACGGAAAGCGATCGCATAGGCGCCGGGGCTTGCCGCCAGTTGCAGGATCTCGAATGCCGCGAATAAGGTGATGTAGACCCCGTAGTGGTCGCGGCTCAGGGACCGAACCAACAGCAGCAGCGTCGCAATGCCGATCAGCACCGAGAAGACCTTGCCGATCGCGAAGTGGCTCAGGCTCTTCTTTGCAACCGCTGTTGTGCTCGGCCCATCCTTGGTCATCGACCGGCCCCCGAGGGATTGCCGAAGGCTCGGGCGCGATTCTCGCCCTGAACAGCCATCGCCATTTCCTCGATGAATTTCCGGTGAATACCATAGGCGCGCTCAGTGTCTGCGTCGATGGTCGACACCCGCACCAGCATGCCATCCGGGATGATGCCGCGCGCGCTGTACGTCAGCTGAGCCATTTTCTGTTCTGTACCACTGAGCGCGATACGCTCGCCGACCACCATCCAGTAGGTGATGGGCTCGATACGACTACCCTGCTGGGCCACGAGCAACCTGCTGGGTACCTGATGCGTGCCCACAGACACCGTCGACGTGCGATCACCGCGCACTTGAAAACCCTGTGCTGGGTAGCAGACATCCGGTCGATGAGCGCGTGTCCCGTCGGACTGGTCACCGCCATAGGCCACAGACAGCATCACGCGATCACCGGCCGAGTTCACATAAGTCCGGCTCAGAGTCTGGTTGTAGATCTTGTTCAGCACCGCCTGCTGATCGGGTGAAACAAGTTGCACCGGCCCGCGAGTGTCCTCGGACCAGCCAGCAAAGCTGCCGGGAAACAATTGCGCCAGTTCCAGCTTCGGCCGCATGTCTGCCAAATGTTGCGTCGGACGCAAGGCGTTGGCGGCCAGCGCCGCCAGCACCGCCAGAACAGCAACCAGCACGGACTTCCATCGAGCGGCGGTCATCGCTTGGACTCCTTGCGATGGGCCGGCAGAAAGAGTCCGAGAACTTTGTCCAGACCGAGCATCAGCACCAGCGCGACCATGAACAGCACCATGCCGGCGAAGCCGTGTACAAAGCCCTGGCCGGCCTCATCACCGAAGTGATAGGTGACCAAGACCAGGATCATCACGCGCACGATGTTGGCCACAAAGGCAGTAGGCACCAGCAAGATGGCGAGGGCCACATTGCGCACCGGATTGGTGTAGGCCATGAGGTTCATGTACAGCAGCCCCAAGGCTTCCAGCGTGAACATGCTGTTCAGACCGGCGCAGGCATCAGCCACCAGCAACTGGTACTGGCCGACAGTCATGATGACGCCGGAGCGCCCCACTGGATAGCCAAGGGCGTAAAGAATCGAGCTGGCGATTGCCGATACCGCTGACTTCAACGGTGCAGTCACTGCCGCCACCAAGGCCTCGGGCAGCGGCACCATGAACAACATGAAGAACAGCGGGAACCAAAGCAAACGCAGTGCCGCGCGACCTTTGAACACCAAACACAAGGCCATCAGCATGCCGATCTGCGAACCGATGGCAAACGTGACGATATCCTGGGAGCGGCCCACCGCATACAGCAGCAAGCTGAACAGCAAGAGCGGCCAGCCCAGCCAGCCCGCCGGTTGCGCGCTCAGGGCGGCCAGATCATGCCGGCGGCGGTACAGCAACCAGCCACTCACCGCCAGGATGATCGGGCCATGGCCCTGCTCGTCGGTGGCCCAGACGGTGGTGGACAGGTCCATCCAGGCCGGCACATACAGCAAGGCAAAGCCGGCCAGCAGCAAGCCCAATACCACCAGGTCGCCCCCGGCGGGCAGAAGAGGTTCACGCCCGCGCGACGCTGGAGGCGCCGCGTCGCGCGGATTGGTCGCGGCAGTCATGTGAGGCTCAGAACTCGTTGAACACGACGCCGGCCAACACCGCCGGCGTTTCGGCCAGGTTGGCCACCAGGTCTTGCAGAGCCGGCACGCGGCCATGATCCTTGCGTGCCACCACCAGCGCGGCACCGCAGCGGGCGGCGATGACGGCCGCGTCGCTGCCGTAGCAGGCGGCTGGGGTATCGACCACCACATGATCAAACTTGCTCAACAGTTCGCGGATGAGCAAGCCGAACGCCGGCCGCTCCACCAGCTCGAGCGGATTCGGCGGCGTGATGCCCACCGGCAGCACGAACAGGCTGGGCACGCCGGCCACTTGCTGAATCACCTTGGCTTCGGCGCGACCGCTCAGGATGCCGGACAGACCGGCCTTGTTGTCCAGGCCGAACACCTCATGCTGGCGCGGATGACGCATATCGGCATCCACCAGCAAGGTGCGGCCGCCCAGCTGGGCCAGCACCACGGCCAGATTGGCGGCGAAGAAGGTCTTGCCGTCGCCCGAATCGGGGCTCACCACCGAGATCGCATGACGCTCCTGGCCTTCGTTGAACAGCCGCATCATCAGCTGGCTGCGGATGGCCCGGAAGCTTTCGGCCTGCACGCCGAAGGGCTGGTTCAGCGCCTTCAACTCGGGGCTGGCCTCGCGGCGCTCCTCGGGGGCGTAGGGATAGTGGAACTGCTGGCTCAGCGCGACCAGCACATCGTCGCTGCTGGCAAAGCCCAGCGCCACGGCGGCCTCGCCAAAGCGCACGCTGTGGTCGCGCTGGTGGCGCACGATCTTTTCCACCTGATCGGCGGACAGATTGCGCAGATCGGCCAGGATGCTGCCGATCGAGCGGTCAGCGATATTGGAATCTTGGGTGTCGACGTTCACGGGGCGGTCTTTCTGCACGGCTTGGTACGGTGATCGGGCGACAGGTCAGGTGCCGGTCTGATAGCCAGGAGCCGGCAGGCTGATGGCTCGCTGCTGACCAGGAAGGCCCAGTCCCACGGGGCGCGCAGGATTGAAGCGCTTGGCACCGGGGGCCGGCAAGGAACCCAGCACCGGCAGGCCCAGCGCGGCAACCGCATCTTCGGGATTGCGGACGCGGCGGTCGGTCATTTCCATCAACAGCGCGACGCCAACGGCCAGCAGCGACCCGAGGAAGACCGCCAGCAGCGTATTCAGCAGCATCTTGGGGCTGCTGTGCTGGGACGGCGGCTGGGCCACCGTCAGCACGCTGGCATAGCTCTGGGTGTTCTGGGCTTCCAGCGCTGACTGGTTCAGGCGCGCGACCAGGTTGTCATACACGCGCTGCGCGTTTTCCACTTCGCGCTGCAGCACCTGGCCCTCGTCGAGCACGGCTTTCATCTCCAGCATCTTGCTGCGCTGGGCATTCAGCGCCGCGCTCAGCTGGCCTTCACGCGACTTGTTGATGCTGTTGCTGACGGACACACCGCTGGTCACACGGCGCGTTTCCACGTCGATCTTGCTGCGCAGCTCGGCAATATTGGCTCGGGCCTCCAGCACCTGCGGGTGCTTGTCGCCCAGGCGCTGGGACAGTTCCTGCAGCTTGGCCTCATAGCGCGTCAGGTCCGCCTTCAGGCCACTGATCAGCGGGTTGTTCAGCACTTCCTGCAGGCGATCGCTCTGGTCGCCCCGGGCCTGGGCCTGGCGGCTGCTGCTCTCGGCGGAGATGCTTTGCGACTGCGTCAGCTGGCTGCTCAGCTCCGCGAGGCGAGCGCTCTCGATATCGAGCCGCTCGGGCGAGACGATGATGCCCTTGTCCTGCTGGAAGGCTGACAGGCGCTGCTGGGCGCGCTCCAGCGAGTCGCGGGCGTCCTTGGTCTGGGCCTGGAAGAAACTGTTGAACTGCCTGGCCGGGTCGGCGCGCAACTCCAGCGTGGTGGCGATATAGGCCTGGGCGAAGGCATTGGCCAGGCCGGCGGCGAACTGCGGAGATGGGCTCCTGTACTCGATGCTGATGACATTGCTCTGCTGGCTGGGCTTCACATCCAGGTACTTCTGCAGCAGCTCGATCAGGTACTGCTCGAAGGTCCCCTCACCCTTGGCTTCGGTCTGCCATTGCTCGCGGATGGCCGCGTTGTCCATCAGCTTGAGGTCGCGGATGACACGCAGCGCGACGCGCTCGCTCAGCAGGATGTCGGTCTGCGTGGCGATGAAGCCGGGCGTGGCCATGCCGGGAAACAAGGTCGCCGACACCGGGTCGGGCTTGATGTCGATCACCACGCTGGCGGTTCCCAGGTACTGCTTGGGCAGCAGCATGCTCACCACCACCGTGGTCGCGACCACCAAGCTGAACACCAACAGCGCCGCCCACTTGCGCGCGCGCAAGATCGACAAAAATTGTGCAAACGTCATTCCCAACTCCCTTATTCCGCCGGCCCCTGGCCCAGCGCGGTTCTAGATCAGAACAGGCTTTCCCTGACGTACACGACGTCGCCATCCTTCAGCGCCTCATCCATCGCTGCTTGCAAGATCTGGACCTTGCCGTCGGCGCCCTTGCGGTGCACGCGGATGCCCTTCTCGGTGCCGCGCTGGGTCAGACCACCGCCGGTGGCCAGGCTTTGCATCAGCGTCATGCCGCGTTCCAGGCGCATCGCGCCGGGGCGCTGCACCTCGCCGTAGATGTAGACCATGGGCGCGCGGTCGACCCACAGCACATCGCCGTTCTGCACCAGGATGTCCTGGCTGCGGCCGCCGGGGGCAAACAGTGCGGGTAGATCGATCTCGGTACGGAAGGCCTGGCCGTTGCGGGTGCCGCTCAGGATCACGATCTCGGCGCCGTTGGCGGCCACACCGCCGGCATTGGCCAGCAGATCGGTCAGCCGCATATCGGCCACCTCGATCGGGAAGCGGCCGGGGCGGTTGACCTGGCCCAGCACGCTGGCCTGGTTGCCCTTGACCTGGACCACAACGATGGTGACCTGAGGTTGCTTGACGAAGTTGCCATTGCGCAGGCCGTCGGCGATCAGCTTCTCGGCCTGGGTGACCGAGAGGCCACCGATCTTGATCGTGCCCAGCAGCGGGAAGCTCAGCACACCGGCCTCGGAGACGCGGGTCTCCAGCGTCAGGTCGGGGTTCTGGTAGACGCTGATGCGCAGCACATCGCCGGATCCGAGCCGGTATTCGGCGGTGGCGGTAGCGGGTGCGGCGGCGCTGGTCTGGGCCGAGGCCGGGGTGACGGCGCCGAACAGGCCGGCGGCGGCCAGGACGAGGGCGAGAAGTTGGGGCGAGCTGCGGTGCATCATTATTTGAGACCCATTCCCTTGGAGATGGTGTTGGCGTCCAGGCCGCTGGCGGCCGGGGCGGCCGGCGTGGCGACCGCGGCGGGGCTGGGCGTCGTCACCGCAGCGGGCGCTGCGGCAGCCGGCGGCGTGCCTTCGGCGAACTTGCCGACATATTCGATCTTGGCCGCTTCGCGCATGGCCTTCATTTCCTTCACGACCAGCTCGGACTTGCGCTGGTTGCTGAGGAATTGCTCGATGGCCGGACGGGCGCGGGCTTCGTCGACCGGCTGGCTGCGCGAGCCGACCAGGAACAGCACCTGCAGGCCGTTGGGCGCGGCGGTGACGGCGGAGTCGCCGTCCTTCATGCGGGCGATGGCGTCCAGGCTGGCCAGCGGCAGCTGCTCGGCGGCGCGCACGGCCTGGTTGCCGGCAAATCGAATATCGCTGGCCTTCAGATACTCGGCAAACTCGGCCATATTCTTGGCCGCCTGCAATTTGGCGCGAATCTCGGGAATCTGCTCGGGCTTGGCTTCGATGGCCAATTCCTGCAGGCTGTAAATACGGCGTTCCTTGAACAGCGCGGGTTTCTCGTTGTAATACTTTGAAACCTCCTCGGCCGTGGGTTTGGCCGCGCCTTCACCCAAGCGCTCCACATAGGCGCGCGCGATGATTTCGCGCTTGGCGGCTTCGACCTGCTGGACCACGCGCGGGTCGCGGTCGAGCTTCAGGTCTTCGGCCTTCTGCACCGCCAGTTCCTGCTCGATCAGGCGCTCCAGCACCTGCTTGCTGGCGGCCTCAGCCTGCTCGGGCTTCAGGCCTTGCTGGCGCTGCAGCACGAAGTTGATCTGATGAACGGTGATCTCTTCCTTGTTGACCTTGGCCGCCGTCTGCGAGGCCTTGTCCTTCTTGTCACCGCCGCCGCAGGCGGCCAGCAGCACGACCGCCACCGCTGCCAGGGCAATCGCGCTGGCACGCATGCCGCTCAGGCCGCGCGGCTGCTCTTGCTTCATCAGATTCATAGCTATGACTTTCTGTTTTT
This sequence comes from Paucibacter sp. M5-1, assembly GCF_027498415.2. Classification (NCBI taxonomy): domain Bacteria; kingdom Pseudomonadati; phylum Pseudomonadota; class Betaproteobacteria; order Burkholderiales; family Sphaerotilaceae; genus Roseateles; species Paucibacter sp. M5-1. The sequence continues at coordinate 5,154,548 of NZ_JAPZLM020000001.1, read as the reverse complement.
GGGCTCTCGGGTGAGAGCGTGCACCCCGGGCTCTCCGACGGCGCTATGTTGCAGCGCACAATGGCGCCCGGTGGCAGTCGGCGAGTGTAACTTTGCAAAATGACAATTGACTCCCCCCTAAGGCGTGATCCGGTTCCATATTGCTACAGGAAACCTGTTCGATCGCGCCCTCCCGGACCGCAGTCCAGCCGTCGGGAACCCCTCGTCATTGTTTTGTCAAACGCCGGGAAAACCCGGTGTTTCCGGCCTCTCCGGCATATTGTTGACCGGTCGGCTGAATGACTGATCCATTTAGTCACGCCGAGTTCCGGCCACCCCCGCGGATCGGGGGGTGGGTCAGATATCAGGAAGGTCGGCGGCCCGGAGCGGGCCAGCTCAGCACTTGATGCCGGCGTGCAGCGCGACGATGCCGGCGCTGAGGTTGTGCACGTCCACATGGCCGAAGCCGGCCGTCTTCATCATGGCCTTGAGTTCGGCCTGGGGCGGGTGCATGCGGATCGATTCGGCCAGGTAGCGGTAGCTCTCGGCGTCGCCGGCGATCATCTGGCCCAGCTTGGGCAGGATCTTGAAGGAGTACCAGTCATACGGCTTTTGCAGCGGCGCCGCCACCTTGGAGAACTCCAGCACCAGCAGGCGCCCGCCGGGCTTGAGCACCCGGCACATCTCGGCCAGGGCCTGGTCCTTGTGGGTCATATTGCGCAGGCCGAAGGCCACGCTGACCAGATCGAAGCTCTCGTTCTTGTAGGGCAGTTTCTCGGCGTCGCAGAGATTGGTGGGCAGCACCAAGCCCTCGTCGAGCAAGCGGTTGCGGCCCTGGCGCAGCATGGCCTCGTTGATGTCGGTGTGCACCACCATGCCGGTCTCGCCGACCTTCCTGGCGAAGGCGCGCGACAGATCACCGGTGCCGCCGGCGATGTCGAGCACGCGCTCGCCCGGCTTCAGATTGGCCACGGCCACCGTGTAGGCCTTCCAGGCCCGGTGCATGCCCATGGACATCAGGTCGTTCATCACGTCGTACTTGGAGGCGACGGAATCGAACACGCCGCGCACGCGGCTCGCCTTCTCGCGCTCGTCGACGGTCTGGAAGCCGAAATGGGTGCTGCTCATAGGTACTTATTCCTCAATGCGACGAACAGGCGCTGCCGCCCTTGGCCGGCATGGCATCGTCGCGACCCTTGCCGGCAGCGGCCAGCTTGGCCTCGTAGTCGGCCCAGAGCCGGGCCTGCTCGGCGCCGAGCTGGTAGAGATAGTCCCAGGAGAACAGGCCGCTGTCATGGCCGTCACTGAACTGCGGGCGGATCGCGTAGTGGCCGACCTGCTCCAGCGCCGTGATGCCCACCTCGCGCTTGCCGGTCTGCAGGGTTTCCTGGCCCGGGCCATGGCCCATCACCTCGGCCGAGGGGCTGTAGACGCGCATCAGCTCGAAGGGAATCGAGAAGCGCGCCCCGTCGGAGAAAGCGATCTCCAGCACCCGCGACTGCTGGTGCACGGTGATGTCGGTGGGTGTGGGGGAGTTGGGGGTGAGGCCGGCCATGGGTGAGACTGCTGCGCGAGCGAGGGCGCCAGTGTAGCCGGCATGAACTCGGTCGCTCAGGCCGGCGCCGACTCCCGGATCAGGCTTTCGGCCGGGATGCCCAGTCCCGCATGCAGGCGCCGTATCATCGCCAGGGTCAACGGGCGGCGCCGGTTCAGCACTTCGTAGACCCGGTTGCTGCGGCCAATCATCGGCTCCAGGTCGCGCGGGCTCAGGCCTTGCTGCTCCATGCGGAACTTGATGGCCTCGACCGGGTCCGGCGGCTCGATCGCATGATGCCGCGCCTCATAGGCCTGGATCAGGGTCAGCAGCACCTCGAAATAGGCGCCGGCCTCGCTGTCCGGGTCGGGCTCGTCATCGAAGAATGGCGCCACGGCGCGCAAGGCCTGTTCGTAGTCAGCCGGGGTGCGGATGGGTCGGATGTCCATGGTCTGCCTTTCTGGCGCGCTCTCTCTTCACTCGGTCTCGACGCTGGCGGCATCGATGGCGTCGTACTGCGCGTGGGTGCCGATGAACTTGATGTAGACCGCCTCATAGCGGTAGGCCACCGCAACCACCAGCCGGTACTGATTGCCCCTGATATTGAACACGACGCGTCGCCCTGCCAGAAAACTGGCACTGGCATAAGCTCGCTTGATATCTTGCGGCGTCAGCCAGCGGGCCTTGCTGGCCTCGTCGAACCAAGCCCTCAGCGCCTGCTCGGCATCGGGATGACGCAGCCAGAAATCCCGCAGCTGCTTGACAGCGATGACGCGCATGGCCGGAGTTTAGTCCCAAAATGGGACCCAACCCAAACAGCCCTGCCCTTCAGCTGCCTATCACCCCACCATCGAGCTTGCGCACCACCACGGTGGCCGAGCGGGGCCGGCCGTCGGGGCGCTGGTCGGGCCAGTTGGAGAAGCGGCGCGGCTGGGCCGGGTCGCTGCGCTCGCTGGGGCTCTCGCCCGGGTGCTGGATATTGATGAACATGGTGCGGCCATCGGGCGTCATCGTCGCGCCAGTGACCTCGCTGCCGGCCGGGCCGGTCAGGAAGCGCCGCACCTCGCCGCTGCGCGGATCGGCGGCCAGCATGCAGTTATTGCCCAGCCGGGCAAGATCGCCCTTGCCCATCGCCGAGGTGGACATGTCGGTCTGTATCCACAGCACGCCGCGCCCATCGACCCACAGGCCGTCGGGGCAGCCGAAGGCATCGCCCTTGATATTGCCTTTGGCCTCGGCACGCTCGTTGGCCGGGTCGCCGGCCAGCACGAAATGGTTCCAGGCGAGCGTCGTGGCGTCGAAATCGCCCTGCTCCTTCCAGCGGATGATGTGGCCCATGCTGTTGTTGGCGCGCGGATTGGCCGCATCGACGGCCGGCTGCTTGTCGCCGGCACGGTTGCTGTTATTGGTCAGCGTGCAGTAGACATAGCCCTCCTTGTCCACCGCGATCCACTCGGGCCGGTCCATCTTGGTGGCGCCCAGCAGATCGCTGGCCTGGCGGCTCTTGATCACGACCTCACCCTGGTCGGCGAAGCCGGCAGCGGCACTCAGCGGGCCCTGGCCCTGGCTCAGCGCCAGCCAGCGGCCCGTGCCATCGGCGTCGAAGCGAGCAACGTAGAGCGTGCCGTGGTCCAGCAACTCGCTATTGGCGGCCAAGCCCCCAGGGCGAATCTTGTCGCGGCTGACGAATTTGTAGATGTACTCAAACCGGGCGTCCTCGCCCATATAGACCACGGCGCGGCCGTCCTTGGTGACGGCCACCGTCGCGCCCTCATGCGCCGCGCGGCCCAGCGCGGTGCGCTTGATGGGCGTGCTGCTGGGGTTGAAGGGATCGATCTCGACCACCCAGCCGAAACGGTTGGGCTCGTTGGGATGCTTGACCGCGTCGAAGCGCTCGTCGTGCTCGTGCCAGCGGTAGCCGGCCGGGTCGCCCTTGCGCAGGCCCCAGCGGCGCTCGTGCGCATCGGGCGCGTCCGGACCCTTGAAGTAGTTGATGAAGTTTTCTTCGCAGGTCAGGTAGGTGCCCCAGGGCGTGATGCCGCTGGCGCAGTTGTTCAGCGTGCCCAGCACGCGGCGGCCGCTGGCGTCCTGCGCGGTCTTCATCAGCGCATGACCGGCGGCCGGGCCGGCCAGCTGCATCGGCGTGTAGGCGGTGATGCGGCGCGCCCAGGGCGAAGGCCGCACCAGTTCCCAGCGTCCGCTGGGCTGCTGCTGGACCTCGATCACCGAGACGCCGTGTGCGGCCTGGGCCTTGCGCACCTTCTGGGCATTCCAGCTCTGCATGCCGTCGGTGTGCAAGAGGCCGTCATCGCTGTATTCATGGTTCATCACCAGCAGGCCGGACTTGGAGCCCTCCTGGGCGAAGAAGTGGATGCCGTCGTGGTGCATGCCCAGCTGGGTTTCCTGCTGGGCCGCCGTGTTGCTGCCGTCGAAGCGAAAAGCGCTGTCCTCACCCGACAGCCCGACCGGCTCGCCCCAGGCGGCGATCACCTGGGCGCTGTAGCCCTCGGGCACGACGATGCTGTCGGCCGTCGACACCGGCACGCTCTTGAAACCCAGCAGCGGGCCTCCCAGGACCCCGCCGCTGGCGCAGCCGCCCAAGCCCAGCAGGCCGCCGAGGCCCAGACCCAGGCCGCCGCGCAGCAAGCTGCGGCGGGCCGGGTCGGAAACCTCGTGGATGCTGGTGTTGGCGCTGCGGTTGCTGTCTTCCATCGTCAGGAAATCCTTGGCCATTGCGGTCTGCCTCGTCTGGGTGGATGCCAAAACCGCGAGCTTGACCCGCCAACGATGACAAAACCATGACATACCGCGCCGACCAAGGCGCCATGACGACTTACCAGCTCAGGCTCAGCGAGTAGTTCACATTGGTGCTGCCGCTGTAGTAGTAGACCCGCACATAGAAGTTCTGCGTCGTGCTGCCGGCGTTGCGGTAGCTGGCGCTGTCGGTCAGGCCGACATCGCGCTCGCTGCGCGCGACCACGGTACCGGCGCTGTTGACGATGTGCAGGTCGTAGTCGGTGCTGCCATTGGGCATGGGCAGGCTGGCCGACAGTGTGCGCCCGGCCGGCAGACTGACGCGGAAGTAATCCGAGTCGGTGCTGCTGGACAGCACCGCGCGCAGACTGCGCGGCGCGGCCACCGCATTGGCCTGGGCCAGGCTGTTATTGGGCTCGACCTCGTCCAGCAACGGCGGGGGGCCGCTGATGGCCAGCACCGCCGCATGCGCGTCGAGCAGGCCGCTGCCGCACTGGCTGCAAGTGCCCGGGAAGGCGCGCGCGCTGCTCTTCAGCGCGGCGGCGATCTGGTCGGGCGTGGCGCTGGGCTTGGCGCTGAACATCAGGGCCGCGACCCCGGCCACATGGGGGGCGGCCATCGAGGTGCCTTGGTAGAAGGCGTAGTTGTCGGCGGCCGGCGTGCTGGTGCCGGTGTTCAGGGTGGACAGGATGCCGTTGCTGGTGCCCGCGCCGGTGTTGCCGCCGGGCGCGGCCAGCGCCACGACCGCGCCGTAATTGGAGTACGGGGCGCGCGCGCCGTAGCGGTCGGTCGCGGCCACCGTGACCACGCCCGAGCAGCTGGCCGGGCTGAAGTTGGCGGCATTGGCATTGGAGTTGCCGGCCGCCACCACCACCACCGAGCCGCGCGAGCGGGCCCCGTTGACAGCGCTCTGGGTCGTGCTGTCGCAGCTGCCGCCGCCGCCCAGTGACAGGTTCAGCACCTTGGCCGGCGTGGCATTGGCCGGCACGCCGGGCACGCTGCCGCCCGAGGCCCAGATGATGCCGTCGGCGATGTCCGAGGTGTAGCCGCCGCAGCGGCCCAGCACCCGCACCGTCTGCAGCTTGGCGTTGAAGGCAATGCCGGCAATGCCGGCCGCGTTATTGGTGCGCGCTGCGATGGTGCCGGCCACATGGGTGCCGTGCCAGCTGCTGTTGCGCGCACCGCTGCCGGCGCCGCACTGGCCGGCGCTGCTCCAGTCGCCCGGGTCGCTGGGGTCGGCGTCGCGGCCGCCGCCGTCATTGGCGGTGGGCACATTGGCGATCATGTCGTAGCCGGCCACGGTCTGGCCGGACAGATCGGCATGGGGGCGGATGCCGGTGTCGATCACCGCCACCACCACGCCGGTGCCGGTAGCCAGGTCCCAGGCGGCCGGGGCGCGGATGCCGCCGGTGGCTTCGAACAGATCCCATTGCTGGCTGTACTGGCTGTCATTGGGCGTCAGCAGCGCATACATCTTGCGGTCGGGCTCGGCGTACTCGATGTCCGGGTCCTCGGCCTTGAGCCGGGCCGCCAGCGCCTGCATCTCGGCCAGCGGCAGGGCGCGGTCCAGACCCATCACATGGGCGCCGACGCCGCTCTGGCGCAGCAGTTGCAGCTTCAGGCCGCGCTGCGAGACCAGGCCGCGAGCCCGCTCGACACGCTGGCTCAAGGTGCCGGCCTCCAGCACCCGGGCCCGGGCCACCAACTGGCCGCGCTCCAGCACGGCCTCACTGGCATCGCGGTACTTGATGATCAGGCGGTCGGTCTCGCTGCTCGGCACGGCGCGCAGCCCCGGGTCATCGGCCTCGGCGGCGGACTGGCCGGCCTGGGCGGCACCGGCAGCGGCCAGCGCCAGCGCCAGCAAGACCGGCTTGCGGCCGGCACGGAATCGACGAAGTGAGTGCATGAATGAAACTCTCCGAAGTCGGGCGCTTGGCCTTGCGCGGCATGACGCCCTGGCTGGCCCCCGGTGGGGAGCCTGATCTCCGCCAGAACGAGCGGATAGCCCGGCGGCGGCAGTGGCTTCCGCAGGCCGGTTCCGGACCCGACCCGCGAAAGTGGGCGCAGTGTAGGCACGCCAAACGGGCGCATATCGCCCACCTGTCAACCCTTGCAGGGCGGGCAAACCCGGGCGCCGGTGGCGGCCCCGATGGCCGACCGCGCTGCTTGCCGCTACGCTGGCCGGCTCATCCAAGATCGCACCAAAACCGATGCCACGCCTGACAAGAATCGCCGCCGCCCTGCTGATCGCCGGCACCTTCGCCCTGCCCTCGGCGCAGGCGCTGGACCTCAAGAATCTGTCGCCCGATGTTGCCCCCTGCAATGACTTTTACGAGTTTGTGAACGGCCGCTGGGACGCCGCCACGCCGCTGCCCGACGGCCGCGCGCGCATCGGCAGCTTCATCGATCTGCGCATCGCCAATGACGCCATCCTGCAGCAAGGCCTGGACGAGCTGATCGCCAAACCGGCGCTGCAGACCAGCCCGGGGCTGAAGGTCGTGGCGGCCTTCTATGCCAGCGGCATGGACCTGGCCGCCATCGAGGCCGGCGGTCTCAAGGCCTTGCGGCCGCTGCTGGCCCAGATCGCGGCGCTGCGCGGGCCGGCCGATCTGCCGGTGGCGCTGGCGGCGCTGAACCGGGTGCAGGTGGCGGCACCGCTGAACGCCTATGTCTGGCACGACCCCAAGGACACGCGCCGCCATGCGCTGATCTTTGCCCAGGCCGGCCTGGGCCTGCCCGACCGCGAGGACTATTTCAAGAGCGATGCGGTCTCGCTGCGCCTGCAGACCGCTTATCGCAGCTACGCCAAGACGCTGCTGGCGGCGGCCGGACTGCCGGCCGAGGCCGCCGATATCGAGGCGCTGATGGCTTTCGAGACCCGGCTGGCCGAGGCCTCGCGCACCCGCGTCAAGCTGCGCGAACCGAACGCCAACTACAACCCCTTCGATGCCAAGGCACTGGCGGCGGCCGCGCCGGGCTTCGACTGGGCCGCCTATCTGGCCGCCTACACCGGCCGGCCCGAAGGCGTGGCGCGTTTCATCATGGGCCAGCCCGAGTTCGCCCAGCGACTGGGCGAGCTGGCGACCGACGCCGCGCCAGCCGTCTGGCGCAGCTATCTGAGCCTGCGCCTGCTGGACGCCAGCGCGGCGCGACTGCCCAAGGTCTTTGCCGACGCGCATTTCACCTATCACGGCGCCGCCATTGCCGGGCTGAAGGCGCCGGCGCCGCGCAGCGAAGACGTGATCGTGAGCATCGGCGGGCGCACCGGCAGCGCGCCAGTGGGACTGGCCCTGGGCGAGCTGTTCGTGGCCAAGGCCTTCCCGGCCGAGGCGCAGGCGCGCTCGCTGCAACTGGTGGCCGATATCAAAGCGGCGATGCGCAGCCGCATTGAGGGCCTGGCCTGGATGAGCGCGCCGACCAAGCAGCGCGCGCTGGCCAAGCTCGACGCGATGGCCCTGAAGATAGGCGCGCCCGAGCGCTGGCCCGACTATGCCGGTCTGCAACTGACGGCCGATGACTACGCCGGCAATGCGCTGCGCGCCAGCGCCTGGCAGAGCGCCCAGCGCCTGGCCGATCTGGACCGGCCGGTGGACCGCTCGCGCTGGACCACCAGCCCGCACATCGTCAACGCCTTTGCCGGCGGGCTCAACGAGATCATCTTTCCGGCCGGCATCCTGCAGCCGCCCTTCTTCGACGCCCGGGCCGATGACGCGGTCAACTACGGCGGCATCGGCATGGTGATCGGCCACGAGATCACGCACCACTTCGACGACCGCGGCCGCCAGTACGACAGCGTCGGCAATCTGGCCGACTGGTGGACGCCCGAGGACGCGGCCGCCTACCAGGCCCGGGCCGCGCAGGTGGCCGCGCTCTACAGCGGCTATGAGCCGCTGCCGGGCCAGCGCATCAACGGCCAGCAGATGCTGGGCGAGAACATCTCCGACATCGCCGGCATGCCGATCGCCTTCGAGGGCCTGCAGCGCGCACTGGCCCGCAGCGGCGCCCGCGACAAGGTCGACGGCTACACGCCCGAGCAGCGCTTCTTCCTGTCCAACGCGCTGATCTGGCGCACCAAGATGCGCAACGAGCTGCTGATCAACCAGCTGCGCACCGGCCAGCACTCGCCGCCCAAGTACCGGGTGCTGGGCCCGATGTCCAATCTGCCGGCCTTTGCCCAGGCCTTTGCCTGCAAACCCGGTGACGCGATGGTGGCGGCCGAGCCGATCAGGGTCTGGTGAGGGCTCAGTCCGCGGCCGTCACGGCGGCCGCGATGGCCGCGTCCAGCGCCGGCAGGCGCTGACGCAGCACCGCCAGTCGGGCCTCATCGGCGGGGCGCTGAGCGCTGCCCCAGACCGGGTTCGGGTAGTGGCTGTCCCAGTCGAAGCGGGCGATCACATGCCAGTGCAGATGGGGCACGACATTGCCCAGGCTGGCGAGATTGATCTTGGTCGGGGCCAGGTCTTGCCTGAGCAGCCTCTCGATGCGGTTGACGGCTTCCATGCAGGCCAAGCGAGCGACGGCGTCGAGATCGCTGAACTCGGCCACATGGGCGCGCCAGATCAGGCGATAGAAGGCCGGGAACGCAGCATCGTCGGCGCGGATCACGCGCCAAAGTGGGGTTTGTGCGATCAGCAAGCCGCCGTCGTCGCGGCACAGGGGGCAGTCGGTGTGGATGTCCATGGCATGGGCACTTTAACCGGCCGCGCGACTTCATGACTTCCGGCACGGAAGGCCCGTCGCAGCGGGGTTTGTGACGAAATCAGTTCGTCGCGAAATCCGGTCGATCATCCTCCGGCTTTGGCATTTGGTCGCGGTGACCTTGGTCCGACCCCAGGGGCAACCCTAGGCTGTGCCCATGTTCCGGAGCCAGCGCTCCGGTTCTTCGCACCCACCGACAGCCATCGATCAAGGAGATCCCCATGACCAAGACCCTGTACCGCACACTGAGCGCCACCGCACTGGTTCTGCTCGCCGGCCTGGCCCAAGCCCAGTCTCAACCCGAGGGGCTCAAGCGTGTCGAAGTCAGCGGCAAGCAAGGCGAACCGGTGCGCCGCGATGTCAGCCGCAGCTGCCCGGGCGCCGCCGCCACGCTGCAAGACGCACTGGAAAAGTCCTGGTACCTCGAAGAGCAGGAGGCCACGGTGCGCGTCTCGTTCCGCCTGCAGGGCGAGGACACCACCGAGGTCAAGTCGCAGGGCGGGCCACTGGCCTACCGCACGGCCGTGCGCCGCGCGGTCAGCGGCATGCAGTGCACCAAGCAGGCCACGGACGGCCAGCTCTACAGTTTCGAGATCAGCTTCGTGGCGCCGAAAGACGAAGACGGCAGCTATCGCGTGGCGCTGCAGGAGAACTGACAGCGCAGTGCCGACGGTGGCCCTCTAAGATGGGCGGCACTGACTTGCCCCCTGCTGCCAAGGACCGCCGATGCCCGCTTCGCTGATCGCCCGCCGCCTGTGCTGCCTTGCCCCGTTTGGACTGGCTTTTTTGGCCCTGGCCCCGTCGGCGGCTCAGGCCGACACCTGGCCCAGCAAACCGATACGTTGGGTGGTGGCCTACCCGGCCGGCGGCGGTTCCGACTTTTTGGCGCGCCAACTCGCCCCGGCACTGGGCGCACAACTCGGCCAGACCCTGGTGATCGAGAACCGGCCCGGCGCCGGCGGCATGATTGGCACCGATGTGGCGGCCAAGGCGCCAGCCGATGGCTACACCCTGCTGACCGGCGACAACGGCGCGATGGTGTTCAACAGCGCGATGTACAAGAAGCTGCCCTATGCCCCCGGCGACTTCACGCCGGTGGGCTTCATGGCGCGCTTCCCGCTGATCCTGGTGGTGAATCCGAACTCCGGCTTCAGCAGCGCCCGCCAATGGCTGGACGAGGTGCGCAAGAGCCCCGGCAAGTACAGCTATGCCTCGCCGGGCATCGGCAGCCCGCACCATCTGGCGATGGAGCTGCTGAAGGAGCGCAGCGGCAGCTTCATCGTCCATGTGCCCTACCGCGGCACGGCCTTCTCGACCCAGGACCTGATCGCCGGCGTGCTGCCCATGGGCATTCTGGACACGGCCGCCGGCCTGCCGCATATCCGCGCCGGCAAGCTCAGGGCGCTGGCCGTGCTTTCGCCCAAGCGCGTGCCGCAACTGCCCGAGGTGCCCAGCTTTGCCGAGCTGGGGCTCAAGGGCGTGGACGTGGCGGCCTGGCAGGGATTGTTCGTACCCAAGGGCACGCCCGAGCCTATCGTCAAGCGGCTGACCGCCGAGATGCAGAAGGCCATTGCACTGCCCGAGGTCAAGGCCAGGCTGGAAGACTTCGGCCTTGAAGTGGCCCCCAGCGACGGTCCGGCGCTGGGCCGCTTCGTGCAGCAGGAAACCCAGTTCTGGCATGCGCTGATCCGGGAGCGCAAGCTCGCGGCCGACTGAACGACGGGCCTGCAAATTTTTCACGGATTGATCGAGATCAAGCCACGAGATCCGGGTTTCCGATAGCTCCGCGCCCCCGGGGCGGGGCGATTGCCGTACATTGCGCCCTTGCCCGATCGGGCGAGTGCGAGGCGCGGACCGCGCCTCTCTTCCAAGCACCAGCGCCAGCCGCATAGACAAGGCGAGCACGCCCTCAGGGCTCGTTCTGCGGCATAGCACCGATCCCCATGCATAGACCCCGCTGAGCCCACCCGGCTGCAGCGAGAGCCGCGCGTGCGCATCGCAATGCCTGGCTCGCCACCGAAGAGCATCATGAGAATCGACAACTCCGACCCCCGTGCATCGACCCTGGGCTACGCCAGCGTGGCGCGCCGCGTCTCGCTGATCAGCTGCCTGGGCATCGCCACCCTGCTGATCGCCATTTGCACGCTGATCTCCTGGCTGCTGACCGAGCAGGCGCGCCAGCGCAGCGTCGACTACATGGCCAGCGAGGCCGCCGCCGTCGCGCGGGTGGCCGATGCGCTGGACCGCACCGCCCGCCAATCCGCCGACCGCCTCTACGCGGTGCTGGCCGCCGAGCTGACCGGCAGCTTCGCGCTGCAGGGCGAGGCCGAGCTGACGCACGAGGGCCAGGCCCTGGCTGGCGAGCTGGGTCTGGTGGATCGCTTCAGCGCCAAGACCGGTGGCGTGGCCACCATCTTCGCGCGCAAGGGCGAGGACTTCATGCGCGTCACCACCTCGCTGACCAAGCAGGACGGCTCGCGCGCGATGGGCACCCTGCTGGGCAGCCAGCATCCGGCCTTCGCCAAGATGATGGCCGGCGGCAGCTATGTGGGCCCGGCCACGCTGTTCGGTGTGCCCTTCATGACGCGCTACCAGGCCATCAAGGACGCCCAGGGCCAGGTGGTCGGCATCCTCTTCGTCGGCTTCGACATGCGCGGCCTGCAGCAGGAACTGGTGGCGATGGCCCAGGCCGTGAAGCTCTACGAGAGCGGCGGCCTCTACATCATCGACCCGGCCAAGTCGGCCGCCGACGCCTATCTGCGCGCCCATCCGAGCGCCCAGGGCAAGAAGCTGGCCGAGCTGTTACCGGGTGGTGCCGAGGGCCTGCTGAAGGCGCTGGCCGAGGCGCCCAAGGGCCTGCTCAGCGAGGCCCCGGCCCTGTACAACGACAAGCACGACGACGCTTTCGCGGTCGCGCAGCGCAGTGAGGGCACCGGCTGGTGGGTGGTGGCCGAGGCCTCGCAATCGACCGCGCTGGCCGCGCACTACCGCTCGCTGCAGGCCTTGTGGGGCCTGATGATGCTGGCCGTGCTGGTGCTGGGCCTGGGCATCACCGCGCTGCTGCGCCGCTGGGTGGGCCAGCCGCTGGAAGCGCTGAACGGCGCGGTGCAGGCGATTGCCGATGGTGATCTGACCCAGCCGGTCGGCGTCGCGCGCCGGGACGATATCGGCGCGCTGGCGACCGGCGTGGAAACCATGCGCCAGCAGCTCGCGGGCACGATTGCCGAGGTTTCGCGCGCCAGCGACCAGATCGGTCTGGCCAGCGCCGAGGTGGCGGCCGGCAGCCGCGATCTGTCGCAGCGCACCGAGCAGTCGGCCAGCCGCCTGCAGGAGACGGCCGGCGCGATGGAAGAGCTGTCCGGCTCAATGAGCCAGACGGCGGCCGCCGCCGAGCAGGCGCATCAGTTCGTCGGCGCGTCCGACCAGGCGGCCGAGCATGGCGGGCAGGTGGTGGCGCAGGTGGTGCAGACCATGGAGCAGATCCGCGGCGCCAGCGCCCAGATCGCCGAGATCACCGGCACCATCGACTCGATCGCCTTCCAGACCAATATCCTGGCGCTGAACGCCGCCGTCGAGGCGGCCCGCGCCGGCGAGCAGGGGCGCGGCTTCGCGGTGGTGGCCAGCGAGGTGCGGGTGCTGGCGCAGCGCAGCGCCGAGGCGGCCAAGCAGATCCGCAGCCTGATCAGCAGCAGCGGCGAGAAGGTCGAGTCCGGTGCCCGCCTGGTCGGCGAGGCCGGCACGGCGATGCAGGAGATCCTGGGCAGCGTCAAGCGCGTGGCCGGCATCATCGGTGAGATCTCGACCGCCGCCCGCGAGCAGGCCATCGGCGTGGGCCAGATCAACGCGGCCGTGGCCGATCTGGATCAGGGCACGCAGCAAAACGCGGCCCTGGTGGAGCAGAGCACGGCCGCCGCCGAGAGCCTGCAGGAGCAGGCCGACAAGCTGGTGCAGCAGGTCGGCCGTTTTCGCGTCTGATCAGCCGCCCGTTCAGACCAACACGCGCTCGATGCCGCCGGCGTTGGCCTTGGCCACGTACTCCGGCATCCAGTCCTTGCCGAGGATCTGGTTGGCCATCTCGACGACGATGTAGTCGGCTTCCAGCAGGCCGTTCTGCAGGTCGCCGCCATAACGGCTCAGGCCCTGCAGGCAACTCGGGCAGGAGGTCAGGATCTTCAGGTTCTCGGCCGCGGCAACCTTGCCGCTCTCGCGCAGCTGGGTCTCGGTCTTGCGCAGCTCATCCTCCTTGCGGAAGCGGATCTGGGTCGAGATGTCGGGGCGGGTCACGCCCAGCGTGCCGCTCTCGCCGCAGCAGCGCTCGCTCTTGACCACCTCGGGGCCGACCAGGGCCTTGACCGTCTTCATCGGGTCCTGCAGCTTCATCGGGCTGTGGCAGGGGTCGTGGTACAGGAAGGCCTGCTTGCTGTCGAGCGTGATGCCCTTCTCCAGCAGGTATTCGTGGATGTCGATGATGCGGCAGCCGGGGAAGATGTCCTCGAACTTGTAGCCCTGCAGCTGGTCATAGCAGGTGCCGCAGCTCACCACCACGGTCTTGATGTCCAGGTAGTTCAGCGTGTTGGCGACGCGGTGGAACAGCACCCGGTTGTCGGTGATGATCTTCTCGGCCTTGTCGAACTGGCCCGAGCCGCGCTGCGGGTAGCCGCAGCACAGATAGCCCGGCGGCAGCACGGTCTGCACCCCGGCATGCCAGAGCATGGCCTGGGTCGCCAGGCCCACCTGGCTGAACAGGCGCTCCGAGCCGCAGCCCGGGAAATAGAACACCGCCTCGGTCTCGGCCGTCGTCGCCTTGGGGTTGCGGATGATGGGGACGTAGTCCTTGTCTTCGATATCCAGCAGCGCCCGCGCGGTCTTCTTCGGCAGGCCGCCCGGCAGCTTCTTGTTGATGAAGTGGATCACCTGCTCCTTGATCGGCGCGGCACCCAGGGTCGCGCGCGGCGCGGCGGTCTGCTTCTTCGCAAAAGTCTTCAGCAGGTCGTGGGCCAGGCGCTGGGCCTTGAAGCCCACGCCCACCATCGCGCTGCGGGCCAGCTTGATGGTCTCGGGATTGGTGGCGTTGAGCATCAGCATTGCGGCGGCATTGCCGGGGCGCCAGCTCTTCTGGCCCATCTTGCGCAAGAGATTGCGCATATTCATCGTCACATCGCCGAAGTCGATCTTGACCGGGCAGGGATTCGCGCATTTGTGGCAGACCGTGCAATGGTCGGCCACATCCTCGAACTCCTGCCAGTGCTTGATCGAGACGCCGCGGCGGGTCTGCTCCTCGTAGAGGAAGGCCTCGACCAAGAGCGAAGTCGCCAGGATCTTGTTGCGCGGGCTGTAGAGCAGATTGGCGCGCGGCACATGAGTCGCGCAGACCGGCTTGCACTTGCCGCAGCGCAGGCAGTCCTTGACGCTGTCGGCGATCGCACCGATATCGCTCTGCTGCATGATCAGCGACTCATGGCCCATCAGCCCGAAGCTCGGGGTGTAGGCATTGGTCAGATCGGCATAGGTGGTCAGCGACTCGGGGCCGCCCAGGCGCAAGAGCTTGCCCTTGTTGAAGCGGCCCTCGGGGTCGATCCTGGCCTTGTAGTCGGCAAAGGGCGCCAGCTCCGCGTCACTGAGGAACTCCAGCTTGGTGATGCCGATGCCGTGCTCGCCCGAGATCACGCCGTCCAGGCTGCGTGCCAGCTTCATGATGCGGGCAACGGCTTCGTGCGCCGTCTGCAGCATCTGGTAGTTGTCGGAGTTGACCGGGATATTGGTGTGCACATTGCCGTCGCCGGCATGCATGTGCAGCGCCACCCAGACCCGGCCGCGCAGCACTTCCTTGTGGATGCGTTTGCATTCGTCCAGGATCTGCGCGAAGGCGCCGCCGCTGAAGATGTCCTGCAGCGGCTTGAAGATCTGGGTCTTCCACGAGGCCCGCAGGCTGTGGTCCTGCAGCTGGTCGAAGAAGCTGCGTTCCTCGCCACGGGCTATATCCAGCTCCTGCATCCACTGCTGCCACTGCGCCCGCACCTCGGCCAGCAGGCTCAGCGCCTGCGCGACGCGGTCGCCGAGCAGCTCGGCGCTGGGGATCTCGCTGGCATCGTCGGTCTTGCCCAGCGGCAGATTGCCGCGCTCGAAAAAAGCCTGCAGCTCGTCCACCAGGGCCAGCTTGTTGCGCAGCGAGAGCTCGATATTGATGCGCTCGATGCCCAGCGTGTACTCGCCCATGCGCGGCAAGGGGATCACGACGTCCTCGTTCACCTTGAAGGCATTGGTGTGCTTGGAGATTGCGGCGGTGCGCTTGCGGTCCAGCCAGAACTTCTTGCGCGCATCGGCGCTGATCGCGACAAAGCCCTCGCCGCTGCGGCCATTGGCCAGGCGCACGACTTCGGAGGTCGCCCGCGCAACGGCATCGGCGTCTTCGCCGACGATGTCGCCGACCAGCACCATCTTGGGCAGGCCGCCGCGCTTGCTCTTGGTGGCGTAACCCACCGCCTTCAGATAGCGGTCGTCCAGATGCTCCAGGCCCGCAAGAATGGCGCCGCCGGGCTTTTGCGCCTCGGCAAACATGAAGTCGCGGATCTCGACGATGGAGGGCACGCAGTCCTTCGGGTTGCCGAAGAACTCCAGGCAGACGGTGCGCACATGGGCCGGCATCTTGTGCACGACCCAGCGGGCGCTGGTGATCAGGCCGTCGCAGCCCTCTTTCTGGATGCCGGGCAGGCCGGCCAGGAACTTGTCGGTAACGTCCTTGCCCAGGCCCTCCTTGCGGAAGGTGCGGCCAGGGATGTTGAGAACCTCGGTGCGCTCGAGCTTCTTGCCGCTGGCATCGAAATAGCGCAGCTCGAAGCTGGCCGTCTCCACATCATGGATCTTGCCCAGATTGTGGTTGAGCCGGATGACCTCCAGCCACTTCGCCTCGGGCGTGACCATGCGCCAGCTGGCCAGATTGTCCAGCGCCGTGCCCCACAGCACGGCCTTCTTGCCGCCGGCATTCATCGCCACATTGCCGCCGACGCAGCTGGCCTCGGCCGAAGTGGGATCGACAGCGAACACATAGCCATGCTGCTCGGCCAGGTCGGCCACGCGCTGGGTGACGACGCCGGCCTCGCTCCAGATCGTCGCGACCGGCTTGTCGACGCCGGGCAGCGCCATCACCTCGACGCCGCGCAGCGCTTCAAGCTTCTCGGTATTGATGACCGCGCTGTTCCATACCAGGGGCACGGCGCCGCCGGTATAGCCGGTGCCGCCGCCGCGCGGGATGATGGTCAGGCCCAGCTCGATGCAGCCCTTGACCAGATGGGCCATCTCGGCCTCGGTATCCGGGGTCAGCACGACAAAGGGGTACTCGACCCGCCAGTCGGTCGCATCGGTCACATGCGAGACGCGCGACAAGCCGTCGAACTTGATATTGTCCTTGGCGGTGCGCTTGCCCAGCAGCTTGGTGGCGCGGCGACGCAGCTCGGCCACCTCGTCGAACTGGCTGGAAAAATGCTGCACCGCCCGGCGCGCGGCCGCCAGCAGCTCGCCCACCGAGGCGTCGCGCTGCGGATCGCTGGCCGGATCGCGGCGCTTCTCGACCTCATGCAGCCGATGGTTCAGCGCTTCGATCAACTGGCCCCGGCGCTTCGGGTTGTCCAGCAGATCGTCCTGCAGATAGGGGTTGCGCTGCACCACCCAGATATCGCCCAGCACCTCGTACAGCATGCGGGCCGAGCGGCCGGTGCGGCGCTCCTCGCGCAAGCGGTTCAGCAGCTCCCAGGCACGCGTGCCCAGCAGACGGATCACGATCTCGCGGTCGGAGAAGGAGGTGTAGTTGTAGGGAATCTCGCGCAGCCGGGCGGCGTGCGGGGCGTCCTCGTGGCCGGCGGCGGCGGTGTGGGTCGGGTCGACAGGCATCAGCGGATGCGGTGCATTCATGGCGGCCAGGCGCTTGCGCACCCTTGGTTGGCCGGGCAGCCGGTCAAGGCGGAACACCCGGCGAAAGCTGGAAATCTCTCGTTCGATCTGCATCGACGCGCCAGGCTTGTGACCTGCTGGCGGGGATGCGGGCGGCAGCCTCATCAGGTGCGCACACCGGCATGACACCGGCAGCCAACCCCACTCGCGTCGGGTCCGTGATCCTACCGCAGTGCAACATGCCCGCCCTGCGCACGGCCGAGAGCCCTTGTCGAACAGGCCTGTTTGGGGCGGCTTGGAGACGCGGATGTGGCGCGCACGCCAATGGCGGCGCACCAAATGATGGCGCCGATGCCATCTTCAGGCGCATCGGGCACCACACCCGGGCCGGGCCCTATTGCCCGGACGCGGCGACCATGTCACAACACGGATGTCACAATTGACACATAAGCTTGTTGGCTCATGCTGTGATCCAGATGATCCACACCAGCCCTGTCGAATAACGGAGCATCCAAGACAATGAAAGCACAACACCTCGTCGCCGCGCTGCTGGCCGCCGGCCTTGCCAACGGTGCGCAAGCACAGACCGAAGTCCAATGGTGGCATTCCATGGGCGGCGCCCTGGGTGACTGGGTCAATGACCTGGCCAAGGATTTCAACGCCAGCCAGAAAGATTACAAGATCGTGCCCACCTTCAAGGGCAGCTATGACGAGTCGATGACGGCCGCGATCGCCGCCTTCCGCGCCGGCAATGCACCGCACATCCTGCAGGTCTTTGAGGTCGGCACGGCCACGATGATGGCCAGCAAGGGCGCCATCGTGCCGGTCGGCGAGGTGATGAAGAACGCCGGCGCCAAGTTCGACCCGAGCGCCTATGTGCCTGCCGTGGCCGGCTACTACACGGCCCCCAACGGCCAGATGCTGAGCTTCCCCTTCAACAGCTCGACCACCGTGCTGCACTACAACAAGGATGCGCTGAAGGCCGCCGGCGTCGACCCCAACAGCCCGCCCAAGACATGGTCCGAGGTGGCACTGGTGGCAGCCAAACTCAAGGCCAGCGGCCACAAGTGCCCCTTCACCACCAGCTGGCAGAGCTGGACCCAGCTGGAGAGCTTCTCGGCCTGGCACAACGTCGAGTTCGCCACCAAGGGCAACGGCTTCGGTGGCTTGGACACCCGCCTGGCCTTCAACACCCCGCTGCACGTACGCCATATCGAGAACCTGGCCAATATGGCAAAGCAGGGTCTGTTCGTCTATAAGGGCCGCGGCAATGCGGCCGATGCCACCTACGTCTCGGGCGAGTGCGCGATGACCACAGGCTCGTCGGCGCTGTACGGCAATACCAAGCGCAATGCCAAGTTCGCCTTCGGCATCTCCAGCCTGCCTTACTACCACGATGTGCCCGGAGCACCGCAGAACACCGTGATCGGTGGCGCCAGTCTGTGGGTGATGTCGGGCAAGAAGGCCGAGGAGTACAAGGGCGTGGCCCAGTTCTTCGCCTTCCTCTCCAGGCCTGAGGAGGCCGCCAAGAGCCATCAGCGCACCGGCTACCTGCCGCTGACCAAGGCCTCCTACGACCTGACCGAGAAGAGCGGTTTCTACAAGGCCAACCCCGGCACCGACGTGTCGGTCGAACAGATGATCCGCAAGACCACCGACAAGTCGCGCGGCATCCGCCTGGGCAACTTCGTGCAGATCCGCACCATCGTCGACGAGGAAATGGAACAGGTCTGGGGCGGTAAGAAGAGTGCCAAGGAAGGCCTGGACGCTGCGGTGAAGCGCGGCAACGAGCAGTTGGAGCGTTTCCAGAAAGCCAATAAAGGCTGAGCGCCACGCTTGAATGATCGATAGAACCCGCCGCCCTGGGACACCGGGGCGGCGGGTTGATGCTTTTGGGAAGGGACATCATGTCCGTAGAAAAACGCGTGCTTTTCAAGTCGGGTTGGCTGCCCTGGGTGCTGCTTGCACCACAGGTCATCGTCATCACCGTGTTCTTTTTCTGGCCGGCCGGCCAGGCGCTGCTGCAATCGCTGCAGCAGCAGGATGCCTTCGGCATGTCCACCGAGTGGGTGGGACTGCAGAACTTCCGCCAGCTCTTCAGTGACGAGAGCTATCTGGCCTCGTTCAAGATCACCGCCCTGTTCTCCGCCTTGGTGGCCGTCTGCGGCCTGACCATCGCGCTCCTGCTGGCCGTGATGGCCGATCGCGTAATCAAGGGCGCGATGGCCTACAAGACGCTGCTGATTTGGCCCTATGCCGTGGCGCCGGCGGTCGCGGGCGTGCTGTGGCTGTTCATGTTCGCGCCGTCAATCGGCGTGGTCTCTTACATGCTGCAAGCCGCCGGCATGGACTGGAACCACTTGCTCAATGGCAACCATGCAATGACGCTGATCGTGGTCGCTGCGGTCTGGAAGCAGATTTCCTATAACTTCCTGTTCTTCCTGGCGGGCCTGCAGTCGATCCCGAAATCGCTGATCGAGGCCGCCGCCATTGACGGCGCCAGCCCGGCCCGGCGCTTCTGGACCATTGTGTTCCCGCTGCTCTCGCCGACCACCTTCTTCTTGCTGGTGATCAACGTTGTGTACGCCTTCTTCGACACCTTCGCCATCGTCGACGCGACCACCCATGGTGGCCCCGGCAAAGACACGTCCATCCTGGTCTACAAGGTCTACTACGACGGCTTCAAGGCCATGGACCTGGGCGGCTCGGCCGCGCAATCGGTGGTGCTGATGGTCGTGGTGATTGCGCTCACCGTGCTTCAGTTCCGTTTTGTCGAGAAGAAAGTGCAGTACTGAGATGGTCGAAAAACGCCCCGCCCTGACCCTGCTGGCTCATCTGACGCTGATACTCGGCGTGCTGATCGTGGCCTTCCCGGTCTACCTGACCTTTGTAGCTTCAACACAAAGCTCCGAGCAGATCGCGCAGAGCCGACCACTCTCGCTGCTGCCTGGCGAGCATTCTCTGGAGACCTGGAAGCTTGCGCTGTTCGGCGGCAAGACCAGCGCCGGCAGCACGATTCCGGCGGCTTTGCCGATGCTGAAGGTCAGCCTGATCAGCGCCTTGGTGATCTCCATCGGCAAGATCGCCATTTCGCTGCTGTCGGCCTTTGCCATCGTCTACTTCCGCTTCCCCTTCAAGCAGTTCTTCTTCTGGGCCATCTTCGTGACGTTGATGCTGCCGGTCGAGGTGCGCATCGGTCCAACCTACCAAGTCGTCTCCGACCTGGGCATGCTCAACAGCTATGCCGGCCTGACCGTGCCGCTGATCGCGTCGGCCACAGCCACCTTCTTGTTCCGCCAGTTCTTCATGACGGTGCCGGATGAGCTGGTCGAGGCCGCGCGCATGGACGGCGCAGGGCCGATGCGCTTCTTCAAGGATGTGCTGCTGCCGCTGTCACGCACCAGCATTGCCGCGCTCTTCGTGATCCAGTTCATCTACGGCTGGAACCAGTATCTGTGGCCCTTGCTGGTCACCACGCAGGAGGATATGTACCCGGTCGTGATGGGCATCAAGCGCCTCGTCTCCGGCGAATCCTATACAGAGTGGAACGTCGTGATGGCCACCGCGCTGCTGGCGATGATCCCGCCGGCCCTGGTCGTGATGCTGATGCAGAAGTGGTTCGTTAAGGGCCTGGTGGACACCGAAAAATGATCGCTTGCGGGACGTAGCGCCGCGCTGCGGCAAGCGCTCTCCCCAGCTGACTAGAGAACAAAATAGAGCAAACAAGATGGCAAGCATTTCCCTTCGCAATGTGGTCAAGCGTTATGGCCACGGCCCCAAGGCCAATCAGGTCATCCACGGCGTCAACGCCGAGATCAAGGACGGCGAGTTCATCGTCATCGTCGGCCCCTCGGGCTGCGGCAAGAGCACCTTGCTGCGCATGGTGGCGGGGCTGGAGGAGATCTCCGGCGGCGAGATCGCCATCGGCCCGCGCGTGGTCAACGACATCGAGCCGGCCGAGCGCGATATCGCGATGGTGTTCCAGAACTACGCGCTCTACCCTCATATGAGCGTGTTCGAGAACATGGCTTACGGCCTGAAGATCAAGAAGGTGCCGATCGCCGAGATCAAGACCCGCGTCGACAAGGCCGCCAAGATCCTTGAGCTGGGCCATCTGCTGGACCGCACGCCTCGCGCCTTGTCCGGCGGCCAGCGTCAGCGGGTCGCGATGGGCCGTGCCATCGTGCGCAACCCGCAGGTCTTTCTGTTCGACGAGCCGCTATCCAATCTGGACGCCAAGCTGCGCGCCCAGACCCGTCTGGAGATTCAGAAGCTGCACCGCGAGCTGGGCGTGACCTCGCTCTTCGTGACCCATGACCAGGTCGAGGCCATGACCCTGGCCCAGCGCATGATCGTGATGAACGGCGGCCATATGGAGCAGATCGGCACGCCCGAGGAGGTCTACCAGCGCCCTGCCACCACCTTCGTCGCCAGCTTCATTGGCTCGCCGCCTATGAATCTGCTGAAGGGCCAGGCCAAGGGCAACAGCTTCACGGTCGGCGGCATCACCCTGGCCCTGCCGGCCCCCGCGCCGCGCGATGGCGAGCTGATCCTGGGCCTGCGCCCCGAGCATCTGGACCACTGGAATGCCAGCAGCGGCTGGCCCCTGAAGGTCGAGATGATCGAGATGCTGGGCGCCGAGCGCCTGGTCTATGGACGGCTGGGCAGCGAGCAGTTCACCCTGCGCATCGACGGCACCCTGGTGCCGCCGGCGGTCGGCGACATGCTGATGCTGGAGCTCAGCGACAAGCAGCTGCACTGGTTCGACGCGCAGACGCAAAAGCGCGTCGGGAGCTGAGTCATGAGCGCCTCCTGGCCGATGCCGTTCTGGATCGCCCATCGCGGCGCCGGCAAGCTCGCACCGGAGAACACGCTGGCCGCCTTCCGAGAGGGTGCACGGCATGGCTATCGCGCCTTCGAGTGCGATGTGAAGCTGAGCGCCGACGGCATCCCCTTCCTGCTCCATGACGCGACGCTGAACCGCACCACGCCCGAACGCGGCGTGGCCGGTGAACGCGGCTGGGCCGAGCTCTCCCGCATCGATGCCGGTGCCTGGCACAGCCGAGCCTATGCCGGCGAGCCACTCCCCAGCCTGGATGCGCTGGCCCGCTACGTCATCGCGAACCGATTCGCGCTGAACATCGAGATCAAGCCGACGCCGGGCCAGGAACTCCTTACCGGACAGGTCGTCGGTCGCGAGGTGCTGCGCCTGTGGGCCGGCTCAGGCCTGATGCCGCTGTTCAGCTCCTTCCAGCCCGAGGCCCTGGCCGGCGCCCTCGAGACCGCGCCGGACGTGCCGCGCGGCCTGCTGCTGGACAAGCTGTCGGATGGCTGGCTGGACCAAGCCCTGCGCCTGCATTGCCGCGCCGTGATCACGAACTATGCGCTGATGAACCAGGCCCTGGTCGAGCAGCTGCATGCGGCCGGGCTGAAGGCCCTGGTCTACACCGTCAACGATCCCGCCTCGGCCGAGTGGCTGATCGGCAACGGGGTGGACGGCATCATCACGGACGCTGTGGACAAGTTCTCGCCGGGCAGTTGAGGCGGCTGGCGCTGCAGCTGAGGTTTGCCTGACACATTCACGGCTCGACACAGCACAGCGCGCAACACCGCCATGAGGGCGGACGCCGGACCAACCGGCGGGGGCCCTCGCGGCGAAAGTGGCGATGGTTGCTGCTGCGCAGCAGCCATGACGACGCGAACGATGTGCCGCGCAGACGACGGAGCAACATTCAGCTGAAGACGCCGACCGCCAGTTCCGCCCAAACCAGCAAGAACGACAGCGCGATGGCCAAGCCGACCGTCCAAAGGTAGAGCCGGTTGCTGATGAGGCGTGCGGCCAACTCGAATAAGCCACAGGCAATGAGGAGCATGCCGCCGAACCACACGAAGTCGGCAAGGTCCCAATTCACCTCATCGCCGAACTGCATGGCCACCCAGGGCAGTGTGAGCAAAAGCAAGGCGGCGCTCCAAAGGGCAGCGCGCCAGGGCGGTGCTCGGCGGTAGCGATCAGTGATCATCGTCCTCTGCTTGAAGTTGCTTCAGAGTTTCGACGATCTCGGTGAGGAGCGTGAGGGGCACAGGTACGGGGTCTGTGACGTCGACAGCCAGCTCACAGCGACTGTCGAGGCGAGCCAGAAACGAGCCGAACCCAGTCGCCTGGCCGGCGCGGCGACTGCCAGGACGGATCGGCTGGCAGATTCTGCAGTCTGTCGCAGCAGGCTGGATTGAGGGGTGGTGGACTTCGATACTGACTCCATCAGCACGGCAACCCGCTGTGCCTCAGGAAACAGGACCCACCATGAACTTCAATCTGATCCAAGTCGTCGCTGCCATCGCCGTCACCATCGCAACGCCGCTATTGGCCCATGCAGCACCGCAAAAGATCGAGCAGTTGCCGCGCGTCGTGATCACCGGCAAATCCGATTCAGCCCGGCAGAAGCTTGTTCAGCTGCCGCGCGTGGTCATCGAAGGCCGCAGCATGACGCTGAGGGCATTGAACACGATGACCAAGCCAGTCACTCGCCGCGCTTGAGGAATATGTGCACTTGCTGTTCGAGCAGAGCCGAGGCGCAGCCACAGCGATGGCTGTGACTGCGCCTCGGCTTTGATGAGAAGGACATGCCGCAGAGCGGCCTGTCCGAGCGCATTCAGCTCGCTGCGGATTCAGTCGCTGAGCTTGCCGCCTTGGTTTGACGGCGCTTCGGTGCAGCAACCTTCTTTGCTGCGACTTTCTTAGCTGGCGCCACCTTCTTCTTGGTGGCAACCGGCGTAGCTTTCTTCGGAGCGGCGGTGACTGGCTTGCGTGCCGGTACAGGCTTGGTCGATGGCTTCTTGCTTGCCGCCCTCTTGACCGGCGCCGCTTTGGCAGGTTTGCCGATCAGAAAGTCCTCAAGCGCCTTGCCGGCATCCAGGGCTTGACGGACCCAGTCCGGCCGCTTGCCCATGCCACCCCAGGTATTGCCTGCGCCGTCGGCAAACTTGGGTGCCTTCGCCTTGCCCTTGCCTTTGGCCTGAGTCTTCTTGGCTGCAGACTTGCGCCCTTGGCCACTTGCACCAAACAGCTGATCGGGGGTCAGACCGTACTCGGCGATCTCTTTCCGGATCCGGTCAACGACTCCCGTTTGAATCGCTGCAGCTTCCTTTTGCAGTCGTTCGATTTGGTCCAAGATTCGGGAGAAGGGCTTCGCCATCGTGTGCATTCCTGTTCAGGTGATATTGACAAGCAACCCAACATTGCTCAGTTCGGACAATAGCACTCGACGTCCGAATCTCCGAAGAATTGTTGCAGCCAGCCGTCGCTTGTCAAACAGAACGCCTTCAGTTCGGCTCGAGCGAAATGTGGCTTTGCTAGTCAGCGGAACTTAGTAGGGCGACTGCTTCTTCCAAGATTCGATGCAAGGGCGTCGCAAGGATCTGCCGGTCCGTTTGACGGGATCGACAAGCAGACATCTGCTCGCTGAGCGTCGCCTTGGAGCGGCCGAAGTGCCGGGCAACCGATGCGGCGGAACAGAGCCGATGCAAGACGGCCAGGCATCCGACAATCGCTCGCCCACGCGCCGCCTGAGCGGTTGAGCTGCCTGACAGGTCAAGCGGCCGCCCGGGTTCAATCTTTGTCCCCACCCAGGCCACAAGCAGGTCCAGCGCTCCCTCAATCCCGTACCCTCCGCCGGCTGCGACCAATGCTGCAGCGGCGCCATCCACAGACTTTGCGGTCGTTGGCTCCGTGCCTATGCCCTCAGTGGCCAACGCAAGGCCGCGGGTCAGTTCCCAGACACGCCAGTCTTGGTCGGTGGGACTGACTGCCAAGTCCTTACGAAGGGCAGCCCGTGCAGCAGATACTGGGCTCCCGAACAGTCCCAGCATGGGCCGTGAGTCGAAACCGTCGGCCGCCGTAAGTCCAAGGGCCACGCGCAATGCGCCATGCGGGTAATGCGTCGGAGTCGCACACAGCCTCTTGAGCACCGGCCGCCACGCCAGCATGCGTACCTCCTGGCGAAGCGCGCTTTCTGAGTCTATGGACACGGCCAGGTAAGGGCCCGCGAGGACCGGGCTGCGAACCGGGTGGGCCCGGCGCACCCACCTCGAAGTGATGTTTCCGAAGGCACGCGCCACGCTCTCGACCGAGTCATTTGAATCGACACGCGCGATGGCGTGGATTTCCGTTGGCAACAGAACAAAATCCACAAGGACCCGGCCCGAGTCCAAATGCGCACTGATCAAGCGACCACGGATCTTCGCAGCCAAGCAGGCGTGAAAGAAGAAGTTCCGTCCGACCGCAGCCTGCCAACTGAAGGCCCACGTTCGTGCTTCAGCGGATGAACTCTGGCTTCTGGTGGTCGCACTGCTCATTGAGCATTGACGAATCCACGACGAAATCACTCATCCGAATTCTGAAAAAAGCTGAAAGTCTGCTGCTCGACGCCTGCGGGCACTACAGCGGGCTGAGCGCCAATCCAATGGCGCCGAACGAAATGAGCGCTGATGTCACGCATTGGCCCGAGCAGAACTCAGTGTTTGCAACTCTGCCTGCATCGTCCAGGTCCAACCGAACGCGCAAACAGATCGCGGCGGTCTCTCGACTGAGGCTGTCTTGCGCAGTAACTTGCAACTGCCCGACGTCGAACTGACCGAGGGAATCTGTCTCAACCTCAACTGAAGGAGTTCATCATGAATGAGATGTCGCAAGCCGCAATGGAAACGCAAATCGTCGAACTCGGCGACGCCAAAGAACTGACCATGGGCATTCCTGCCGAGGTCTACGCCGAGGACAACCCGCTGGTCCAGCGCAAGTTCGAAAGCTGAGCGCGATCGGCGCGTTCATCGATCAGCGCGCGCCCAAGGTCCGCTAAGGAAGACAGGCGAGGCGACGTACCGCCGCCGTTAGTGGCAACGCCCTCTCGCCTGTTCATGCGCCGGCACCGACCGACTGTTGGCGAGCACGTATCAGCGTCATTCACGAAGAGCTCGGATGAGACCTTCAAAGACCCGACGGTAGATTTCCCAGCAAGATGTCCATGCCCGCATCTCCCAGTTTCCGTCAGTTCAGCCTTGCCCCGCATGTCCGCGCATGCGCGTCCGACGGTCAAGTCATCCTGCTCGACCTCTTACACAACCGCTACCTCGGAGTCAGCGCTGAGACCGCGACTGCACTTGCGGTTCAGGTGAACGGCTGGCCCGTCGAACCGGCACCTTCCGAACCGCCGATCAACCACGACGACCAACGAATCCAGCGGCTCTTATCCCAAGGCCTGTTGACGCAGGAAGAACAGGGCATGCGCTCGGAGGCAACCGTGGAGATCCCCACACAGTCAATCGACCTTGGCGATATTGAGGTGGGCATGAGCATTGAAGCGCATGCCGTCCTCAGCTTCATGAAGAGCGCAGCCATCGCAGCCTGTTGGATGAGATTTCGCACCCTGAATTCGATCGTCCACACCGTCACCGAGCGACGGCGCCGACTGACGGCTCCCCAATCTGAATCGTTGCATGCAATGAAGAGCCGCGTCGTGGTGTACGACCGGCTGCGACCGCTCGTCTTCTCGGCAAGGGATCAGTGTCTGCATGACTCGTTGACACTCACCTGCTTCCTCGCCAGCGACAAGCTGTTGCCTCGGTGGGTGGTGGGCGTCAAGACAGGCCCGTTCGGTGCGCATTCTTGGGTGCAATGCGGCTGCACAGTTCTGAACGACCAGCACGACTACATCCGCCGGTTCCAGCCGATCCTTGTCGTGTAGCCCAGGCAGATCTGTCATGTTCCGCTACATCGCCATTGCATGGAACGACACTCAGCCGACGAGCGCGACCATGGCCCGAGATCTCGGCAAAGCCTGGCAGACACGCGAACACTGGGACGCCGCACTCCTGCGCAAAGGCCTCGAGATCTACACAACAGGCACCAAGACCGGGGTAAACGACGTTTACCAACTCGAAGGTGAATCCGGCCTTGTGCTTGGCGCGCTGTTCAGGCGTAGCGCCTTCCTTTCGAGCAGCGCCAAGGTCGCCAAGCTAAGCAGTATCGAATCCAACAGCATTCGGCAAAGCGGGGGCCGCAGCCTGGTGACGGATTTCTGGGGCCGCTACGTCGCCTTTCTGCAGACGTCATGCGGATACACCTCGGTACTCCGTGATCCGAGCGGGACCCTGCCCTGCTTCTTGATTGAGCATCAAGGGGTGACGATCATCTTCTCGTGGCTGGAGGACGCCATGCAGATGCTTGGCCCACTCCTACCCTGGCAAGTGAACTGGGATGCGCTGGCGGCACAGCTTCTGCTCGGACTTCAGGGTGGCACGGCGACAACACTGAAGGCAGTATCGCAATTGCTGCCCGGGCAGCTCCTCGACATCCAGGGACGGTCGGAAGTACTGCTGTGGAGTGCCGTCCACATTGCTGGCACCCCAGTCGATTGCAAAGTTCCCGAAGCCGTGCAGCTCGTACGGGATACCGTTCAATCATGTACCAGCGCATGGGCCTCCTGCTATGACACGCTGCTGTTGAGACTGTCCGGGGGTGTCGACTCCTCGATCGTCCTTAGCTGCCTTGCCCCCAGCCGCACGACGTCGGATGTCATCGGCATCAACTACCACTCCCCAGGATCTGACAGCGACGAGCGGCACTACGCCCGGCTCACCGCCGCCCGGGTCGGTCGGGACCTTGTGGAGCGTGAGCGCGATCCCGGCTTTCGCATCGACCGAGTCCTCAACATCGCGCGAATGCCGGACCCGGTTCCCTACATCGGATGGATGAATGCAGCCATGGATGCTCGACTGGCTTCAGCCTACGCCGCCCCGGGCCTGTTCACCGGCGCGGGCGGCGACGCAGTGTTCTACGAGTTTCCCCGATGGTGGCCGGCGGCAGACTACTTGCACAACAAGGGGATCGACACGGGATTCGCTGCCGCCGCGATGGATGCTGCCCGGCTCGGAAAGCTGTCGGTCTGGCGCACCATATCGCAGGCCCTTCGACAAAGGCTTGGACTGCATCGGACGCCACTCGGATCTAACGGCTTTGGCGACCTGCTCACTGCGGAACTGCTGGCCGACGACGCGGACAAGCGACGCTTCGGACACCCGGCAGTGGGCAAGGCACACGGCCTTCCCGTAGGCAAGTACATGCAAACCCTCGCGCTGATGCACCCGCTCGGGTACTACGATCCTTTTGAGCAGGATTCGGCACCGGAGCTGGTCAATCCCTTGCTCTCTCAGCCCCTGGTCGAACTCTGCCTGCGCCTGCCGACCTACCTGCTGGCTCATGGCGGTCAGGGACGGGCCCTGGCTCGGCGTGCCTTCGCGTCCGACCTGCCACCGCAGATCACGAATCGCCGGTCCAAGGGAGGCATGGAGGAGCACATCAAGGCGGTGCTGCAATCCAATATTGAGCTCGTGCGCGGTCTGCTGCTGGACGGTCAACTGGCCCGGCGCGGCTTGCTCGACCGTCGGAAGGCAGAAGAACTGCTTTCTGGAAGGCCGACCGCGCTGGCCGGGCCTGTCAGCCAGATTCATGCCTTGACAGCGATAGAAGCGTGGCTCGCCCGCTGGCCGGGATAGAACTCGGATGCCATGCCGAGACCCAGAACACAGCCTTTGCGAGACCTCTGCGCTGCGCTGCGCCTGCTCTTCGAGGGGCGCGAACAATCCGTGACCTGGCGACTGGCAATGACCACCTTGCTGGCGGTCTGCGGCGGTGCCCTAGCTGGTGTGGCACCGCTTGCCTTCAAAGGGATGATCGATACGGCGGCTACAGCATCCAAGCCTGCCCAGCCCCTGACTTCACTCGGGATGTTCGCGCTGGCCTACCTGCTGTGCCTGTGCATCGGTCGGCTCATCTCCGAAGCGCGGCCTTTGCTACTCAGTGCCGCAGAGCAACGGCTGTACGAGCGACTACGCCGTCGCTATCTCGAGCATCTCCTGAACTTGCCGCTCGAACATCACCTCAACAGGCGCACGGGCGCCCAGGTCCACGGTCTTCAGCAGGCGATCTCCGGCTACCAGGTCATGGTGTTCAGCCTCATCAACAGTGTGGCGCCCGTGCTGGTGGAGACCCTCACCGTCCTCATCGTGCTGCACTCGCTCGGACAACCCGCCTTGACGGCCATCTTCGCCGCAGCTGCGATCGCCTACCTTCTGGTGCTGACCCTGCGCACGAAGGACCTGAGCAACGCAGCACAAGCCGTTTCCATGGCGAGCGTCAATGCGTATTCGACACTCGCAGACGGCCTGATCAACTACGAACCGATCAAATGCTTTGGTGCAGAGCAACGGACCCTCGACGGCTTTCGTTCGCACACGAAACATCTTGAACGGTGCTGGAGTCGCCTGCAACACCGGCGCCTTGCCCAGGGGCTGGCGACCACGGCCGTGTTCACGATGGCGATGGCAGCCTGTATTGCGATCACAACCAAGCACGTCCTTGACGGGACGCTAAGCATTGGCGGCTTTGTGCTGGCCAACCTCTACATGGTTCAACTGGTTCGCCCTCTGGAGATGCTCAGCTCGGCGGTGCGCGATGTCGCGCAAAGCCTCGCGTTCATCCGGCCGCTGATCGACGTCTTTGAAACGCCGGCAGAGCCTGCCGTCGCCGCCAGCGGCAAGGCCCCGCTCGGGCTGGACTCGGGTGCAGACGCGCAAAACCCTCCACCCCCTTCACACACCATCTGGCACCAAGCCCCTCGCGTGAGCTTCCGCAGTGTGCAGCTGACCTTTGACGGCGCAGAGCCAGTGTTGAACAACTTCAACCTCGAAGTGCCAGCAGGCTGCTCGGTAGCCATTGTGGGTGCTACCGGCTGCGGAAAGTCATCGCTGGTACGGCTGCTGCTGCGGCTGTGCCAGCCAAAGGCCGGATGCATTCTGCTGGACGATGTCGACATTGGTACCTTGCCTCTTGCGGCACTGCGATCAATGATCGCCGTCGTCCCGCAAGACGTGATGCTGCTCAACACCACCATCGCCGATAACATCGGCATGGGCCGCTCGGGCGCGACAAGGCCCGACATCGAGCACGCGGCGCGACTTGCGGGCCTGAATGACTTCATTTGCACCCTGCCCCGCGGCTACGACACTGCGATTGGAGAGCGTGGTCTGAAGCTATCCGGTGGCGAGCGCCAACGCATAGCCATCGCGCGGGCGATTCTGCGAGATCCCCTCGTGTATGTTTTCGACGAGGCCACCTCCATGCTGGACGCCACCACGGAACGGGCGATCATGCGAAATCTCGCCGCGATCTCTGAGGGGCGAACCACCATCTCGATTGCCCACAGACTGTCTGTCATTCAGGGAGCTGACGCTATTGCCGTCCTGGCAGGAGGCAAGATCGTCGAGCAAGGCACGCATGCAAGCTTGCTGTCCTTCGGTGGCGCCTATGCGGCGATGTGGCGGGCCCAGCAATCAAGCGCCGCGGCCTGAAATGCCAGATCGACATCCGCTGGCTGGCTGCATGCTGTCCGCCTTGGCATCTGCAGCGCGCTTCAGCGTGGCCATCTGGTCCCAGCGATCGTACTGTCGCTGCAGGCTTGCGGCACTCTCTCCAGGGATGAGCACCTCAACACGCTTCTCACCCTTCAACCAGAAGCGATACCAGTCGACATTTCCCTGCAACGAGATCATGCGTTCGCTGGGCCGCGACAGCGCATGCGCACCACCAGGAATCATGATCAGCTCGGCCGGTCGGTACTGCCGCCGCAACAGCGCATAGATATCCCAGTTGTTGTGAACTTCCGGGCCGTAGGCCTCGATACGCAGCGCGGCCCGGATGCAGTCCGTGTGCAGGGACGGGTCGTTCCGCATCCACCGCTCCCGGGTTTCTCCATAGGGACCGCCCTCATTCGCACGCTCCTTCTTGGCCTGGATGCCATCCATCACCGAGTAGGTGATCGACATCGAGAAGAGCGTGTTGGCATCGCCATCGAGCAGCGTGGCTGCGCGGATCGGCGTGTCTGTGAAAGTCAGCAGGTTCAGTACCCGCTCGCCCGTGGCGCTCCAGCCGAGTATGCCGATCCGATCTCGGTCCACCAGCCCCTCACCGACGAGCGAGTCGATAGCACCCTGCACACCCTCCGCAAACGCGGTGCGGGCGCCAAACTCGTCGGTGGGCGCGCCGCTTGTCGCGCGCCAAGGCAGCGCAAGCACCAGAATGTTCTCGCGCATGAAGGCACGGCCTGCAAATCCACTGGTGAATCCGTCATAGAGATTGGACCCGTCGCGGTAGAAGCGCGTCGGAGAAAAACCATAGGTCTGGATCACGAGGGCATGCCTTGCCCGTGGATCGAAGTTGGCAGGCAACATCAAGCCACCATGCCAGGGCCGCCCTTTGGCATCCTTCCATGCGTACTCGCGCATCGTGCCCCAGGAAGGCGTGACCTGCGGGTTCAACTCGGTGAGGCGCACCGATGTGCCGCCCGGCCCCTTGGCCACGATGTCAGGCGGCTGATTCAGGGCCTGCTGGACATGCAAGCGCCATGGCGCTGCGGCAGACCCTCCCGGCCCCTCGCCCGGCCGGCTTTCCGCCACCTCCTGCCAGCTTCCGTCGGCACCGCGCTCGAAGCGGCGGCGCTGCTCGCCATCCATCGCGATGAAGGCACCCGCCTTGCCCGCCACTGGATGTGCCGCCATCAGTCGGTGCTTGAGCCGACCGATGGACTTCCATTGCCCGTTGTCCGGCCAATACTCGATGATGTGAGACGAGCCGCTGCTGTCGGGATCGCCGTCCCGAGCGGGCAAGAAAGTCCCCGCGACGACGACCGACTTCCCGCCGTCCTGCCACAGCCTGTCCGTGCGCAGTTGGTTGTCACCCAGCGAATCGTCAGGTGCGTCAACGACGGGACGCTCCCGCCCGTCAGACAGCCGATACGCCACATGCCGCCGAGAAACGTAGCTCATGGGGCGCGAGTAGTAGCCCAACGGATCCAAGGTCAGCGATGGCCCGTACTTGATCGTGGCCTCCGCGATCTTCGGATACTGCGCCCCCCAGGCGATCTGTCGATCCGGTTCGTACTTTGGCAATAGCAGCCAGCGACCATCTGGCGAGATGCTCGCGTTCGGGAAGCCATTGCTGCTCTCCGCGAACGCGTCGCCCAGTGCCCGTGCCGGCTCGCGCGATCCGGCGGCAGCGACAAAGAACTGGTAGCGACGCTGCTGCGTCCTGAAACTGTCCTGATCGCCGTGAACGCTCCAGAACGAGTTGGTCCCCGCAACGATGCTGCGAGTGCCGGCCGGGATGGCGGGATTGGGCACTGGCGAG
Source organism: Paucibacter sp. M5-1 (assembly GCF_027498415.2). Classification (NCBI taxonomy): domain Bacteria; kingdom Pseudomonadati; phylum Pseudomonadota; class Betaproteobacteria; order Burkholderiales; family Sphaerotilaceae; genus Roseateles; species Paucibacter sp. M5-1. The sequence goes on along the minus strand of NZ_JAPZLM020000001.1, from coordinate 5,122,461 downwards.
ACATAGACCACGCGACGCATATCGGTGGGCACATCGAACGCGGCAACGCCCAGCGGCGCGTAGGTGAGCTGCGTCAGCCGCTTCGTCGGCACGTCGAGCCTGTAGGCCTGAGGCAACTGATCCGCGATCCGGGCACGCAACACGATGGTCCTGTCGTCTACCCAGCGCGCTTCCCGCAGCGCCGGGTTTGCATCGTCTTCATCGTGCTGCGCCTTCACCGTCAACAAGCGGCGTGGTGCAGCAGGCGTTCCCGCTGCCAAGCGCTCAGGGCGGATGTCGAGCAGCAACAGCTCGAACTTGTTGATATCGGTCACCACATCGGCCTGGCGCGTCACGATGAAGGCCCGGCTGCCGTCTGGCGAGATCTGTGTCTGCAGCGTGTCATCGTCGTGCCGCAGCGGCTGGATGATCCGGGTGAACTCGATCACATCCTTGACCGTCGGCCCCACCGCAGCGACCGCCGGCGCAAGGGGCCAAGTCAAAAAGAAGGCAACCATCGCGGTCAACTGGAAGGCGGCAAGCCGGAGTTCGGCCCACATCAAGTGGACATGGCGTTCAGTCAGCATGGAGCGTTCCCCGACGGTCGGTCGGGGTCATTCGAAAGGTTGGAGTTTGTCCACCGGCGGCTCGGCGCGAAGCCGCAGTGGGTAAGCAGCAGCAGAGGTCAATCAGCGGCGAACCGCCGAGGCGCTACCAGCTCAGGGACAGGCGAAGGTTCGTATAGCGCCCGCGCCAATCGCCCTGCGTCACGTCGTAGTACGGTGAACTCTCGACGAACTCAGGCAGCCGATCGCCTACATTCGCAATCGCGAGGGACAAGCGGGCGTCCTTGAATGCGAGCAAGCCCAGCCCCAGACGCTTCAGATCGAGTGAGCCCGACAGGTCATGGAGCCAGTAGCTGCCAAGGCGGCGCTCGCTGGTCCCCAGGTCGCGATAAGCCCCAAGATAGCGGCTGGTCACGCCCAGACTCCAAGCCCCCCGGTCAAGCCCGGCAAAGACCCGGCCCTTCCACTTCGGCGCCCAATAGTCGACAGCGCGCCTTCCCAAGCGATCTGCGACCGGTGCACCTGGCGCGATCACAACGTCGTACTGGGTCGTCCGGGTCGCACTGGCCGACATCACCCACTTGCCGCCAGCCTGCTTCCAGGCATGCGCCACTTCCATATCAGCGCCGGCGGTATCGACCCGGCCGTAATTGACCTCGGAGTAGAGGACCTGAGTGATTGGCCCGGGGATACCTCCGACCGAAGGACCTCGGGTGACGAAGCCAGGAAACAGTGCCTCATTGTTCAACGCCGTCTGCGGCCAAAGAAGCGAGATCAGCCCATTGATCTTCACGCGCCACGCGGTCACCCCGAATCGCGTTCCGACGGCCGAATCGGGCTCCCATACGGCGCCCACCGAGACAGCCCGGCCCTTCTCCGCATTCAAATTCTGATTTGTCGTACGCAAAACCTCGGCGCCGACAATCGGCGCGTTCGCCCGCTTGGGGTCGACCAGTGCGAATTCTTCGCTGGTGTAGCCCACGTCGTCGACTGTGGTCTGCAGAAGCGTCGGCGGTTTGAACGATGTGGCCGTAGAGGCGCGCAGCAGCGTCGTTCGCGTGGGCCGGAACTCAAAGCCTGCTTGATAGGTGCTTGCGCTACCGAAGTCGCTGTACTGGTCACGACGCGCCGCGACGGTGAGGGCAGCCCGGTCCCACGCCGGGCCCGCGCCGGCTTGTGCCTCAGTATCGACAGCCGACCGCCACAGCGGCACGCGCAACTCACCATACACGGCGCGGTTCGAACGGCTGGCGGCGATGTCGAAGACGCCAGGCGTCTTCGTCTGGTAGCGATCACGCGCCGCTTCAGCACCGGCAATCAGATCGACGCTGCCAGTCGGGAGTTCAAGCAGCGACCCGCGGATGAAGCCGTTGACCTGGTCCTTGCGGCCATGGTTCTCTCGCAACGATCCAGGCCAGATCGACCGCAGTACCGCGTCGGACGCTGCAATACCCGTCGTGAAAGGGTTGATCGCGGCAGCCGCCGTCGAAGCACCGAGCGCGGCTGCGCGCGCCACGGTATTCGCGCTGGCATTCGAAAAGCTCTCACCGTTGTCGCGGGTGGTCGACAGAGACGCCTCGGCCTCCCAAGCTGCGCTCACTTCAGCTCGGGCACCTACGAGCACCCGCGTGAAATCCGTGTCGCGTGTGAAAGTCTCTGCGCCGTTCTCCAGCCCGAGCCGCGTGGTGACCCGTACCGGAGCGCCGAAAGGGTTGTGAGGGTTCGTCGCCGGCACGAGCACATTGCTCAGCAGGAACCCCGCCTGCTCCGCGCGCAGCTGATCCCTCGCAAAGGTGAGCTCACTGAACACCGACCACGCCTCGGAAAGGCGACGATCCGCCGCGGCGTGGAGCGCGACGTTCTCGGTGCCATGGACGAGCGCCGATCCATTGCCATTCGCCAGCGAATTGCACAGATTCGCCTTCCCTGCGGTCGCCGCGAAGCTGGAGATTGTCAGCGGCTGGCCTGGAGTCGATAAAGGGATACCGGCGAAAGCCGCGCTTAAACCTGGCAAGTTCGCCGTCGTGGTGCTTGTGACCGTGCCGGGCGTGCAGGAGCGCGTACGCGCATCCACCCCGCCGAAGCGTCGATAGTCTGCGTCCCTGAAAAAGCCACGTTCGGCCATGGTCAATGGCGTGGTCTTCCTGACAGAGCCCAGAAGAAGGAATGAGCCTGCCGCATCACCGCCGCCAGTGCCGAACGAGAGGCTGCCGGCGCCGGTGCCCCTGCCCGACGCTAGGCTCGCATCCAGCACCATCCCGTCCAACGACTTTTTAAGGATGATGTTCACGACGCCCGCCAGCGCATCGCCCCCGTACACGGCCGATGAGCCGACCGGCACGATCTCGACCCGCTCAACGGCGGCCATCGGGATCAGGTTCAAGTTGAAGAAGTTGCCGGTCGAAGAGCCCACCGCCTGCACGCGTCGCCCGTTGATCAGCACAAGCGTGGATCCAAGCGGCAACCCGCGCAGTTGCACCGAGCCCTGGCCGGTTGTCTGCCCCGAACTCCCCTCCCCCTGACTGACCGAGGCCTCATTCAAGCTGCTGAGAAAGCGTTCGAGCGAAGGCTGACCGCTGCGCTCAATATCTTCTCGCGAGTAGACGTTCACAGGCGCCGGCCCATCCGCACTGATGCGCTTGAGCCTGGAACCAGTGACCTCGACCTTCTCCAGTGAGGTCGTGACGCCGTTCGTTGCACCAGTCGACATTGACGAGCCGCTGACACCACCGGCTTGAGCCAGCAGCAAGGTGGGCGCGATGCCCTCAGCGGGAGCTGGTTGCAGGCTTGCAGCGGGAAGCGGTCTGGATGCGGGTGGCGAAACAGGCCTGACGGCGGCTCGCACCACGACCGAACCATCCGCCATGACCGTCAACACGAGGTCCGACCCTTCCAGAGCCCGCGTGATGGCCTCGGATGCGGTCATCTGACCGGACACCGCCTTCGACATCCGTCCGCTGACTTTGCCCGGATCAAAGAGAACCGACACGCCGGTCTGCCGGGCGATGGCCCGCAATGAGTCAGCCAGTGGCTGCGCCGGTTGATCGATGCGGTGCTTCGTGGCGACTGCCGGCTCGGTGGCACAGGCCAGCCCGCAGCTGAACACCAGCGCGACGAGCGCGGCGTCGTGAAGGCTGCACAGGCTTGTGTCCTGGCGTTCGCCAAACAGGCTGACCCTGGTATCACCCGTGCGCCTGAAGAGTTTTCGGAACATTGCGTGCCTCTCTCGTTTTGCCGATTGGAATAACGAGAACACGGACCTACCGAAGATTTTTCTGCCGGGGAATTTCCTAGTGATGGCCAGCCAGTTCCAACCGTCCCCCACGGTCGTGCACGGCGAGGCCGTGAAGTGCAGCGATGGCTTGGGCGAATCCGCTGCTGTCGCCGGTGCGATAAAGGCCGCTGACACGCAACCCCGAAATTGCAATGTCATCCGGCAAAACGATCGGCGTTCGGTTGTATCGATTCATCTCTGCCACGGCCTCGCCAAGCGAAACATCCTCAAAAACGACCTCGCTGCGCTTCCAAGCCACCACCTGTTCGATACGGGGTCGGTCGACCTGCGGCACGGCGGCGGCCGATGCGGTGCTCGGCTTGACCAGGCGCACACGGTCACCGGGCCGCATCTGCAGGGGCCGCGGCGGCGCGATGCCGTTCGGCGCGTTGCCCGAAGCCGCACGGAGCGTGACCTCCCCTTCGATCAGTGTGACGGCCAGCGCATCGCGGGCATCATGTCCCCCCCCAGCGGTCAGCCGCACGGAGAACACCGTGCCGACCGCGACCACCTCACTGTCCCCGACCCGAACGATGAAGGGCCGATGCGGGTCCTTGGCCACCTCGAACATGGCCTCTCCACCTTGCACGGTGACAGTGCGCTGATCGGTGCCCAGATCCACCCGCAATTTTGTTTCGGTGTTCAAGGACATGCGGGTGCCGTCGTTGAGCATCACCGACTGCAGTTCCCCGACCCTGGTCTCATAGACATCGCCACCCCTCCAATGGTGCAATGCGAATGCCGCGCCCACGATAAGCACGGCCGCAGCCGACATCAGCGTCCACCAAGGTCGCCTCGTTCCGGATCCCTTCCTGCTTTCAAAACCCGAGCTCTTGCCCATGGCCGCCGCGCTGCGGTAAGCGTCAGAGACCCTCACGCCGCGTACCTCCACCCACGCATCGGTACACCACTCGAAAGCCTGTCGGTGAAGGGCTGACTGCGCCTGCCACGCCAGGCACTCGCGCTCCATCTCGGGCGAGCGGCTGGGGCCGTGCAGACGGGCAATCCAAACTGAGGCCTCGGCCATCACGTGGGGTGGCACTTTCGGCTGGCGTCCCTCCCCAGACTCAGGCACGGGCGAAGACTTCATGGGTACCAACCTACCATCGATCTTGCAATCGCCAACGCAGCCTTTGCAATGTGCTTCTCCACCGCGCTGACACTGACCCCCTGCTCGCGCGCGATCTCGAGATAGCTCATACCGTCCAGGCGATGCGCCAGAAAGATCTCCCGGGTCCTCGCGTCCAGTCCGGCCAGGCCCTCATGCACCCGCGCGATCCGCTCGCGCGCCAGCAAACTCGCCTCGGCCGTCGGCGTCGTATCCGCCAACAATGTCTCTTCGATCACCTCATGCTCGCCATGCCGCTGCTGCGCACGGAAGTCATCGATCGACAGGTTCAGTGCCGCACGCATCAGGAACGCCTCGGGCTTGGCCACCGTGTGCGACTGCTCATAGCACGCGAGCTTGATCCAGGCCTCTTGCACCAGATCATCGGCTTCATCGCGCGTACGACCGCGGCGCATTAGCGCAACCCTGACGAGGGAGAAAGTGGTTTTCCAGTTGACTGATGCCATCAAAGGCCTCGCATCGGATGTCGGTTCCGTCAACCGATCTTAGGCCGCCTGCCCTCGGCTGGCGAGCCATCCTGCCCAATGATGTAATCAGCAACGATGGGACCGAACGTTTACACCCTTACTCATCAGCGACGCGAACCGGTCATGGCCCCGATCGCTTCAGAAGCAGAACCGGTGCGGATCGAGCACCAAAGCGCAGGACGGCAACCAAACTCTCCCGAACCTACGAGCGCAGAGCCCAACCAGACCGACCCAAGCGCGGGCTTGCGCCGACCGCAGCAGCCCTCGAATGAGCCCACCGAACAGTCATTCGCATCCCAGGCATCCGATTGATCCGACCGGGAAACACAACGACCATGTCGGCCGTTGGGTATTCGGAACCTTGAGCCCAAGCGCAGGAGCTCTCGGCATCAACAAGACCAAGCGCAGCAACCAATGAGCCCGCAGGAGCATGCCGTGATCCACTCGACCGAATTCACCAACACAGCGCGGAACGAAGGCAGGCGCGACAACGGCCGCGACTCCCTGCGCCTCGCGTTTGTCAAGGTGCAGATGGGTGTCGCTGCATGCCGCAGCCGGTACGTCCGAGGCTACGCGCAGACGGAGTGCTGGGTCCTGTACCTGAACCGCGATCAATTCGAAGCCTGCGCGGCCACCGATCCGCTCCGCTTCGAGGACCCGATCTTCTTCGCGCAGATCAACAGGGAGTTCGACCATGTCTTCGATCAATCCAGATCCGACGACCCTTCAAGCGCGGGCGGCAACGCCCCACTACGCCGCGCAGGCCCTCGAAGCTATCGTCCAGATCCCGTCAGCGGTGAGCCCGCCGGAGTTGCTCGCCCGCCTGATGCTTGCAACCGTCGCGATCGGGGCCAGCGCCAGCCTCTATACCGCAGCGATCCCCGAAGGCGGGCGTGAGCCTTCCTGCTTCAGCCTCTTCGCCTGCCACCCTGCCTTCGCCCAGGCGCAAGAGAGCCAGCCGTCGCTGCTTAACCACCCCTGGTTCCGCTTCGCGCGCACGCACACCTTGCCCGGCACCGACCATCAGATCCGGATCGAACACGGGGCAGATGCAGCCGCCCTCAAGCTCGCACAGCAGTACGGATTCCGCTCCTGCCTCATCGTGCCAATTCCAAACGGTCGCGCAGTTGATCGACTCGAAATGCTCTGCCTTGGCAGTAGCGAGGCGGGCACCTTCGAGGGCGCACAGGCACGCGTGGTTCGAACACTCGCCAGATCGCTGGCCGCCGAACTGCATGACTGGTTGACCAGCCATCTGCGGCAGCGTCTCACCGAGGCTGCCCAACTCCAAGAGAGCGACGTGGACCTGCTGGCCATGGCATGGCGAGGCCTAGGATCCAAAGACATCGCTGGACTGACCGGCATGAGCACGGCATCGGTGGACTCAAGGTTTCAGCGCATCAATGGGCGGCTGAACTGTCCGAGCCGCAAGGCCTCCGCAATGCGAGCGGCCGCCTACGGCTTGCTGGAGCTCGTCTAGCAGCTCAGAGGTTCTCCGATAGGGGTTTCCACGAGCCTGGCTGGCGGTCGTGCCCTAGTCCTTGGGCTCCAGCGCCAAGGCAACACGGCTGGCGAGCTCCAGCCGTCCCGGGTACTCCCGGACATGCAAATCGAGCAAGCTTGCCAGCGCCCGCGCAAAGCTCGCGTTGTCACCTGTCTTGAACACCCCGCTGACCCGCAGGCGGCCCAGCGTCTGCGCCCCGGCCACCCGGATCGGCACAGCGCTGTAGCGATTCATCTCGGCCACCGCCTCCAGCAGGGTTGCGTTGTCGAAGATCGCCTCGCCGCGCTTCCAGGCCAGCAGCTGGTCCATGCGAGGACGATCCAGCTGCCTGAGCAGCCTTGCCTCTCGCGCTGCGCCGGACGACACCGCACTGGTCTTGCCCAGCCGCACGCGCTCCCCGGGCGCCATCACCACGGGGCTGGCCAGCGCACTGCCCACCGGGCCGCGCACGACCACCTGACCTTCCACCAGCGTCACTGCCAGCGCGGGGCTGCTGCCCCTGTCTGGAGGACCCCAGCGGACCACGAAGGCAGTCCCCGTGGCGACCACTTCGGTGCTGGCCGCACGCACGACAAAGGGCCGGCTCGCAGCCTTGGCCACCTCGAACAGCGCCTCGCCGCCCTCCACGCTCACCTGGCGCTGGGTCTGGCCCAGGGCCACCCGAACCCGGGTCGCCGTGTTCAGCGTGAGCCGGCTGCCGTCCTGAAGCACCACCGTCCGCTGTTCGCCAACCCCGGTCTCATAGACGTCCCCCGCGTGCCAGGGTTGCAGCACCAGCAGGCCGGTCAGAGCGAACGCGGTCACGGTGGCTGAAGCGGCCACTGTCCACCGTCCCGGCGCCCACCGCCCTGCCCTGCGCCCGCCTGCAGGGGCCGCTGCTGGAGTCGTGGCAGTGACGCGCGCATAGTCTCTCAGTGTCACGCCGGCCACCTCCTGCCAGGCATCGGTGCAGCGCTCGAAGGCCAGGCGGTGTGCGGCCGACCGAGCCTGCCAGGCCAGGCACTCGCGTTCCATGTCCGAAGACCGATGGGGGCCATGGAGCCGGGCGATCCACACGGCGGCTTCGGCCATGACCGCCGGGGGCACGGCGGCTTTGCCCGTGAACGCCGGGGGCACCGCGCCACGGCCCGCTGGGTCTGGCCCCGGCCCGGCCGGAGCGTCCGGCTCGCGCATGCCTACCAGCCGTCCATGCCGGTGGCGACCAGCAGCGTGGCCCGGGCGATGTACTTCTCGATGGTGCTGAGGCTCAGGCCATGGTGCTGGGCGATCTCCTGGTAGGTCAGCCCTTCAATCCGGTGGGCCAGGAAGATGTCGCGGGTCTTGTCGTTCATGCGGCCCAGGCAAACGTTCATCCGGTCCATCCGCTCACGGCCCAGCACCACCGCTTCCACGCTCGGTGCCGTGTCGGCCAGCACGACTTCCTCCGCCAGCACCTCCTCGCCGTGATGGGCCTGCATGCGGTGCGCATCGATCGACAGGTTCAGCGCAATGCGCATCATGAAGGGTTCGGGATCGGCCACCGCCTCCCGCTCTCGCTCGTAGCAGGCCAGCCGCACCCAGGCTTCCTGCACCAGGTCATCAGCCTCGTCAGACGAGCGGCCACGCCGCATCAGCGTGGTCCGGATCTTGGCGAAGATCGGCGGCCAGAGCGTGCTCATGGCGAGCACCCTCCAACAGAGCCCGAGAAGCCGCCGGCCCCAAAGGTGGACACAGGCCCAGAAGGATGAGCGGGGAAGGCAGGAAGCACGAGCGCCGAGGCCTTGAGACGGCGCTCAACACACGCCAGCGTCTGGGCCACGAACGACACCGCAGACGCGACATCAACAAAGGGGCCATGGCGCGCCACAGCCCGGCTCAACCGCAAACCTAACTGCTCCAGGTACTCGTCGCCCGCACGCACCAAGGCCCGGCGATGGGGGCGAAGGGCATAGAACGGCCGGAACCCATCAAGCACCTCGGGCCAGTCCGGTGACAGCACGGCAGCCCTGCCCGCCCCGGAACCAGCCAGCAGGCGTTTCAGTGCGAGACGCGCCGCACGAACGCCCGAGGCTTCACGGACCACCCGCCGCGCTTCAGCGCGAAGCACGCCAACGCCGGAAGCAGCAGAAACATACCCCTGACCCAGAATCCGCCGAAACGGAGTCAGCACCTTGCCCACCGGGCACAGGACACGAGCATCAAGATCCGACGCGCACACCAGCGAGATCTTGTCGACACCCCGGCTATCGAGATCCGCCCAGACACCGCGCCAGAACGCCGGGCCGACAGCGGCACCAGGCCAGGCGCCCAGCGCTTCCCAGTCACCATCCGTCAGAATTCCCACTGCCCTGCTCACCACCAGCTCGCGCAAGGCTCCATCGGCTGCCAGCACTTGGACCGGGTGCTCGTCGAAATGAGCGCTGACGTAGCGCCTGCAAAGCGGCATTGCTTGCCGCCGGTCCACTCCCGTCGTTTGGCCCTGTGCGCACATCTGCAGAAGGCTGCCAGTCCACGGGACTTGTTCAGATCGAGAGCTGCGCATCGCTGACTCCTACCGGCGAAGAAAGGCATGCCGGCAAGTAAGTTTACGGCATATATGCCGTGGCCCACTACTAACGTTCGCGGAAAAGCTACGGCTTGTGATCAAAGCCTTTTCCTCCCCCAAGACGCCGTCGGTCCGCCCGACTCCACGCGCCGACTCATTTGACCCAGTCGTAGCCAGTGCCTGCGGGTCGGTGTTGCGAGCATGGCGAGTCGAGCGAGGCATCGCTCAGGATGCATTGGCACTTCTTGCGGGTGTCGATCGCTCCTACTACGGCAAGCTCGAACGAGGAGAGCGTCAGCCGTCGTTAACCGTTCTGCTCAAGTGCGCTTCGGCATTCGGCCAATCCGCTGCAAGCCTGGTGGAGGCAATCGAACGCGCAATAGGACGTGCGCGAGAGGTCATTTGAGTCCTGCCCACCAAGGAGTTCGTTGCCCTCGCCCGGGTCAGCATCGGGCACGGCCGGCGGAATGCTGCAAGACAGTTGGGCCGTAGGCTGTTTCCTCCCGCCGCAATAAATCATGCACGGCAGCCCCGCCCCGAATCGGAGGTCATTGAACTTCAGGAACAGGCTGGTCAGAGTCACTCGCGACCAACAGGCTGAGCGACCACTGCAATCATCAGCGGCCGTTCGACGGTCATCGGAACGCATGGCCGCTGCACCTCCGAGACCGGTCATTTGACAGCCGGTGCGGCACTCCGAGATCGAATGTCCGGTCCGACGCGGCGCGACCGGACGGAATCGACCCGTTGCGGTCCTAGGCTTGCTTGGATTCGGCGCCCAAAACCTGCCGTTCAACGTTTGACATGAGGGACGGCTTACAGACGGCGATGCCGGCTGTAAGCCGTCCCCTAGATGGAAGGGCTGGGCGTCACGTGCGCATGGTATCCAGGTGCGCGCCAGCAAAGACCTTCCCGCCGGAAAGCCAAACCTGTTCCGCTTGCGGCGTATCGATAGCTTGCACAACGGCGGCTATGAGTTCTAGCCAGGCGGTGTCTGTTTCGGGAAGCGCGCGTCGCAATCCGTCAGCGAGACCTTGCTGAACTGAGTTGAAGGCGATCATTCGCGCTTTCTCGTGTATGACTCCGCCCGATTTGAAGCCAAGGCGTTGGCCTCGTTTGCAGTCCTTGACTTCATAGGACGTGAATTCGGCACACGCTAGTGGACGAACGGAATAGATTGAACACCGCCCGTCCACCAGGAACGCACATGACTTCGGAATCCTGACTCGCCCCTTCGGCGTAAGCCCACGCGTTGCCCCGTCCAGTTTGCGCAGGCGATCCACGACTTCGGTTCGCGCCTCTGGCGAAAGTTCTGTTTCGATGAACCGGACAATTCGAAAGACTTCCGGGGCCGACACGCGAACGAACTGATAGCAGCACCAGGAGCAACCGTCTTTGCAGGCGACAGGAGGTCCATGTGGGTCGCGATACTTCTGCGTCATTGCTTCAGCAAAGCCGCTCGCGTTGCTCAGAACAGCCTGAACTTGGTCTGGTGAGCATTCGTTGGCGAGGAGAGTACACACAGCTTCTTCTTCGGCTGCGCGCAACGCCACGGCTAAAGCGTGTTCTTTGCGAGCCTGCTCGGCAGTTATGGGAATCACAACCGAATGCGAACCTTTGCCCATGGGCTCTCCTATGCCTGTGACGCCCAACGGACTACCTCAGCCACGCCGTTAGGCGTCGGCTGCAGCACAGGGCTAGACCGATTCTGTTCAGGCATAGATTTAACCAGTGGTGTACCAGTAGAGCGCGACGTAGCTCCTCTGATTGGCGGCGAACGCAAACGAGTTGATCGAGCCGTCCAGGTCAAAGATCGCATATTCGGGCTGTAGATCCGGATGCGCTGCGCGCAAGGCATCCAACATGTCGACTGAACCTTGAACATGAGTGTTGGCAAGGCCGCGCCATGCATCGCAGTGCTCAAGTTCACCCCCAGCAGAGCGCACTACAGCTCCGACGAGCATTTCGCGAATTTCTGACCGAGAGTAGTGGAAGAAGTTGAGAACGCGGAAGACGGCTGCAGCAATGAACTGTTCGACATGCGCCACTTCAGATCGCGGGGCACAGAAGGCCAGTCCTTCATGCGTCTCACCGCCGCGATTGTTGAAGTAGTGCTGGGACCACGCTGAGTACGGCGTGAATTCGATTTGATCGAACCAGGCAATGACCCTGGAGGTAATCTCATTTTCCTCGCGCATGGTGGTCAACGTTTGACATGAGAGGCGGCGCAAGGGCGTAGCCCTTGTGACGTCCTCTCGATGGAAGGGTTGGGCGTCATTGCGGGCCTCTGCCAGGTTTGAGGCTTGAATAGCAAGCCAAGAGCACCGAGCGTTCATCATTCGACAGAATGTCGTTGCTTGCCCCAACACCCATACATGCGTGCAACAAAGCAGAGAATGCTGAAGCCCACATGGGTTGGAAGATTTGCTCCTCTTCATCAACTACAAATGCGGCATCGCCTTCGAGCTCTTTCGCTCGCTTTGTAGTGACAGAGTGGAGAACAGTGAAAGCCGGGCCAACTGGGGATCTCGAATTCCCCGCAAAGACGGCAAGCGTATCGCGGTGGTCTTGACCGCGATGAGGGTTACTCGGTTCGACTTGTGCAAGCCAGCGGTTCCACGCTGCAGAGAAAACTTCATCGGCGCCCCGATCTCTTCGCTCGGCTAGAACATCTCGCTGTCCAATGGTCAGTTGAGATGCATTCCAGAGAACTTCTTCTATGGCGTGTCCGTTTGTGCCGAAAAGCGTGGCTGAGGGAAGTTCACGTTCTATGCGAACTGCGGTAGCTCGAACATACGTGGCACCGGCTCTCGGCTGTTCGCCGGCTCGACGAAGAATCTGGACTTCCCAGAGCTTGCCTGGCCAGCGAGCGACTACGACCGAAGACAAAGATAGATCGACAACGATCCACGGTGGCTTATCTGTGAACGTCCCAACGGTTAACCCAGGAGTCACCCCGGCAAACTGCGCAGGCTCCTCTGCGGAAACGTAGGCAAATCCAAGCAGATCGCTTCTGGCTTGGTCATTGCGCTGAAAGAGCGATAGCAGCGATTTCATGACGCTCAACGTTCGAGGTAAGCGGGCGACGACGGCAGGCCGCCAAGCCCGCGCGATGCAGGATAAACCACAGCAGCGCGCGGGCTTGGTGGCCTGCCGGCGGCGCTCCGCTTGACCGAGGGGTTAGGCCTCACTGTCACGGCCTCTCTGTGCGCCGCATCGAAGGGCGCGAACGCCGTTTACCTAGCATGCCCTTGGTCCGTCCTCAGGCTGGGCCAGCCTCAGACCTCTGCGTCGTAGACCTCTCGTGCGAGCGCTGCGGTCAGCTTTGCGCAAAGCTTTGTGATCCACCCCCGAAAGAGCAACGGATCAATGTTTCCCGATACGAGCAGACCGCTTGGCTCAACTGAGGCCGCAACGAACCGAGCACTGTTAAGTGGTCCGAACCAGCATGCCACCTCTTGCCCTTCGATCCATTGGTCCATCTGTCGGTATACGTTCATCACCTTGCTCCACTCAGACTCGGACAGGTCGTAGGGCAAGTTGAGGGTGATTGATTGTTCCATTTGTACTGGCAGTCGTTGCAGCGCGGACTCTGGCGCAGAGGGTGGTTGTGAGGCCTAACGTCCGAGCTGAACCGCGAGCGCAGGTAGGCTGCGTAAGGCCCAGAATGAAATGAGGGCCTGGAGCGGCCTGCCGTAGCGAGTCGGCTCGAGCGAATGGTTAGAGCGCATTTCGCCTCGCCTTGTTTGGCGCAACGAAAAGCTTCCAAGACACCGCAGCTGCGCCAACCAAAAATGCGCAGAAGACAGAAGCAAGCAGGCCATCCTGCACTACTAGGTTGCAACATGCCTCTGCTAGCCATACTGCTGCAAAGAGCCAGACAAGCGACATGGCGATCGTTCCGCCGATGAACAGAATGGCTTTGGATAGCATGAGAGACGAATTCGTTGCGCTCTAACTTGGTTGTATACCTATTGTTAACGATTCTTGCCTAAGATTTGAGCATGCGACCGTATCGAGCAGCCACCGGGGCAGAACGCGATGCTCGTGCCGAGCAGCGGTTGAACCTCGCAGAGGACATAGCGCCGGCGCGGCCCCTCGTTGCCGGCGAGGATCGACTGCAGCCGTTCGATTGGAGCTTCTCCTGTGGCGGTGTCTCATGGTCTTTGCACTTCGAGCCGAATCCAAGAGATGTAAGGCAATGGCGGGTTTTTAGAGACGGGCAGCCCTGGATGTGTGCGGGCCTTGAGCGGGTTTGGCGAGCTATGCAACGCGAGATGAGTCCTGCGATCGGCCGGAAGCATTGGCGCTGATCGGTGGAAGGGCACTCATCTGCGCTGTCTCGCCGGCCGAAAAGGCGACCTTGGCGAGTTACCGGTTTTGGCCGGCAGCGCCAGTACGCCGCCACGACGGCGAGCGGTCGTTCGGCTCGTGATCCTCGTCAGATCCCAATCTGATTCCACGGCCGAGGCGGATGTTCGCAGCCGGCCAGGAGCTGGCGCTCGTGAAGGGCTGCAGTACAGCATCTCGCGGCACCGATAACTCTGGCGAGTCTTCGCAATCAAGGTCAACCAACGCAACGCAGGTCGGCTCGAGACTGATCGCGACGGCACATCTAGGGATGCAATGCGACTGGCAAGCGGCGCCGCGTGCTGATAAGGAAGTGATCAGCTTTCCCACGCAACATTTGCAGCGGATATCCGTCCTTTTGATTCCCGCGAAGCGTGTCATACGCCCACCTATCCCCTTCCAAGACCCCGAGTGGCTTGAAGCCGGCCACGCTTGCGCCCAGAGCAAAGCCGCCAACTCCGGCAAAGCTCAACTGCACGCATCCGACACATCAAGAATTTTGTCTAGGTGTAGCTCGGTAGGCCTGTCGCCTTCAGGGTCTGGAGCACACCGAATCGCTCCGGCGCGATCCAGCAGCGCGACGAATTTTCGTAAAAATTCATCGCGTGAGCAGGCCGTTTTGGCACCTAGAGTTTCCACACAGGACGCAACAACGCGCCCTGCTGCGAAACCCCAAGGTCCCGACAACAGCCTGCTCCGCCATGAATGCCTGCCCGACCTCCGCGCCTCGCAGCCCAGCCAGAAAGCCTGAGGTTGCTGCGCTCACCTCCCGGACTTACGGCACAGCTGCGACTCTGGCAACTGCCGCCGCGCTGCTCAGCACCAGTCTCCCTGCCGCATCCGTCGACGGATGCCAAGTCTTGCTCTGCCTCGCCGCGCCGAGCTGGCGCGCGATCCCCCAATGCGTGCCCACGATCACCCAGCTACTGCGCGACCTGGCGCGGGGCAGAGCTTTCCCCTCCTGCGCAATGGCCGGCAGCGGCAACGTCGCTGACCATGCCTGGGCCAGCGCGCCCAGCCACTGCCCGCCCCAGTACACACGGGTCGTTGATGGCCCGAATGGCCCCCGCTACTACTGCAACTACACCGGAGCCGTATCCGTCACCATCAATGGCGCGGCCTTCGCCCGCACCTGGTGGGCCATGGACGGCAACACGGTGACCGAGTTCAGCCCCGCCGCCAAAGCCCAGCTCGGTCGCTGGGACACGCAGTTCGATGACGACTACGCCGCCTGGCTCGCCACCCAGCCGCCGCCGGCCCCACCGGCTGAGCCCAGCAATTGATGAGGCGTGGTTCACCATGGATGCCGCCACCTTCCTCTCGCTGACCATGGCCTGTGCGCCTCAGCTTCAGGTCGACACGGCACGCGCGCTGGTCAGCGTTGAGAGCGCCTTCAACCCGTGGGCCATTGGCGTGGTCGGCGGTGCGCTGGTGCGCCAGCCCCGAAGCCGCGCTGAAGCCCTGGCCACCGCTCGGGCTTTGCGGGCCCAAGGGTGGAGCTTCAGTGTCGGACTCGGCCAGATCAACATTGGCAACTTCGACCGATTGAAGCTGACGGTCGACACGGCCTTCGAGCCCTGCACCAACCTGACCGCTATGCAGACGGTGCTGACCGAATGCATGGCCCGGGTCCCTCAGCCCTATGGCTCGCCGCGAACAACGCAGACCACACTGCGACAGGCGCTGTCTTGCTACTACAGCGGCAACTTCGTCACCGGGTTCGCCCACGGCTATGTGCGCCGTGTGGCCCGCGCCATGCCCCGCGCTCCGCCGTGATCACCTCCGGCTGATGTCTCACTCGTCGATACGCGTTCCCCAACACCGCAGGGAGGTGATCTCATGCGCCCGAATTTCCACACCAGCATGGGCCCCAGCGCCCGCACCGCACTTGCTGTCTACGTCCTGCTGTGCTGCCAACTGGCGGCAGCGCAGGGCTTCGAGAAGGTAAACACCACCGTGATGAACGTCAATGCCATCCTGGTGGTGGTGTCCGTTGCCGTGGTCACCATCGCCATCATCTGGGCCGGCTTCAAGATGATCTTCCAGGCGGCGCGCCTGTCGGATGTGGCGAACATCCTGATCGGCGGCACGCTGATCGGTGGCGCCGGCGCGTTTGCCGCCTTCATCGTCAGCTGAGCCCTGGCGGTGACTGCGATGCAAAGCGAAGCCATCTTCAAGGGCGCCACGCGGCCGGCCACGGCCTTGGGCGTCCCGCTCACGCCGCTGGTGCTGCTGCTCGGCGCCGGCATGCTGCTGATCGTCTGGGGCGGCATCCTGGTCAGCTGGTGGATCGCGATGGGTGTCCTGCTGGCCGTCGGCCCCGCATGGCTCTGGATGCGCATCGTCACCGCGCAGGACGACCAGCGCTTCCGGCAGGCGTGCCTCGCCTTGAAGCTGCGCCTGCACGACCGCAATCGCGGCTTCTGGCGCGCTCGCAGCTACACCCCCACCCTGTACCGAGGAGCCCGCGATGCTTGGCATGTCTAGCAGCACAAACGAAGCACCACTCTGGCCGTGGCGCCGCAAGACCCAGCCCCGGCACTGGGCGCGCGCACGCGCG
The DNA here is from genome assembly GCF_027498415.2 of Paucibacter sp. M5-1. Classification (NCBI taxonomy): domain Bacteria; kingdom Pseudomonadati; phylum Pseudomonadota; class Betaproteobacteria; order Burkholderiales; family Sphaerotilaceae; genus Roseateles; species Paucibacter sp. M5-1. The sequence goes on along the minus strand of NZ_JAPZLM020000001.1, from coordinate 5,106,108 downwards.
GAAAACCCCGTCGCCGCCTTCGTGCCCTTCTCCTCGCTGCTCAGCCCGCACGACGTGATCACACGTGGCGGGGACTATTTGCGGGTCTGGCGCCTCGATGGCATCGCCTTCGAGTGCGCGGACGAACACCAGATCGCGGAGCGCCATGAGACGCTGTGCAACCTGCTGCGCAACCTCGCCGGCGGCCAATGGGCCGTGTGGACCCATCGGCTGCACCGCCGCGTTGCCGATCATCTGCAAGACCCGCAGGCACCCGGCTTCGCCCGAGATCTGTCCCAGGCCTACCAGGCCAGGCACGCTCAGACGCAGCTGAGCGGGCGGCCGATGATGAGCAATGAGCTCTACCTGACGCTGGTCTACCGGCCGAACTCTTCGCGCCTCGGCCGCGCACTGCGCGCCAGGCCGCGCTCGCGAATAGCGATTGCCGAGGCCAAGACCGAGGCCATGCGCGTGATGGAAGAGCAGTCTGCGCTGGTGGCGCGGGTGCTGCGAGGCTTCGGCCCCAGGCTGCTTGGCGCCCGGCATCAGGGTGGGCGCCCGTACTCCGAGCTGGCCGAGTTCCTCGGCTATCTGGTCAACGGGCGCTCGGACCCGGTGCCCTTAGCGGCCGGCCCGCTCTACCGAACCTTGCCAACGGTCCGCCTGTTCTTTGGCGGCGACAAGCTCGAACTCCGGCATGGCGACACGCGCCGCTACGCGGCCCTGATCGACATCAAGGAGTATGCGGATGCGGTGGAGCCCGGCATCCTGAACGCGCTGCTGTATGAGACCAGCGAGTTCATCGAGACGCAGAGCTTCTCGATCCTGCCGCGCCGAGATGCCATGCGGGCCCTGGAGCTGCAGCGGGATCAGCTGATCGCCAGCGAGGATGTGGTGGCGAGCCAGATCGCCGAGATGGACACAGCGCTCAATGACCTCGGAGATGGCCAGTTCTGCATGGGCGAGTATCACTACAGCCTGGTCGTGTTCGGCGAGGACCTGGCGGACGCAGGCCGGCGTGCCGCGCAGGCCATCGGCGCCGTCGGCGAGGCGTCGAGCCTGCAGATGTCGGCGGTGGACCTGGTGGCCGATGCCGCCTGGTTTGCGCAGATGCCCGGCAACTGGCAATGGCGGCCCCGGGATGCCAAGCTGTCCTCACGCGCCTTCGCAGCGCTGGCCAGCGCGCACAACTTCGCCAGCGGCAAGCGCGACGGCAATCCCTGGGGCGAGGCCCTGGCCCTGTTGCGCACGCCTTCCGGCCAACCCTTCTATCTGAACCTGCACAGCAGCCCGGAGGGCGAAGACTCGGCGGACAAGAAGCTGCCAGGCAACACGCTGATCATCGGCTCCACCGGTGTCGGCAAGACCACGCTGGAGATGTTTCTGCTGACGCTCACGCGCAAATGGGACCCGGCGCCACGGCTGGTGCTCTTCGATCTGGACCGGGGCTGCGAGATCGCCATCCGCGCGTTGGGTGGCCGCTACTTCACGCTGGAGGCGGGCAAGCCCACCGGCTGCAATCCGCTGCAACGCGAACCCACGCCAGCACGGATTCAGTTCTGGGAGCATCTGGTGCGCATCTGCATCGCCAGCGCTGCCCTGCCCCTGCTGCCTGCGGACGAGCACGCCATTGCCGCTGCGGTCCGGGCCGTGGCGATGATGCCGGCACCGTTGCGCCGCTTCTCGACCGTTCGACAGAACCTGCCCAAGTCCGGTGAGAACAGTCTCTTCGAGCGGCTGGGCCGCTGGTGCGAAGGGGGAGCGCTGGGCTGGGTGTTCGACGAAGCCGACGACCGGCTTCTCGACCTGCAGGCGGAGGCGATCATCGGATTCGACACCACCGAGTTCCTGGATCTGCCCGAGGTCCGTACGCCGGTGATGATGTACCTGCTGCAAGTGATGGAAGAGCTCGTTAGCGGCGAGCGGCTCATCTATGTGATCTCCGAGTTCTGGAAGGCCCTTGACCACGAGATCTTCAGCGACTTCGCCAAGCACAAGCAGAAGACCATCCGCAAGCAGAACGGCCTAGGCATCTTCGACACGCAAAGCCCGTCCGATGTGCTGCGCCACCCCATTGGCCGCACGATGATTGAGCAAAGCGTGACCAAGATCTTTCTGGCCAATCCCGAGGCCTTGCGAGAGGAGTATGTCGAGGGCTTCGGGCTCACCGAGGCCGAATTCGACATCATTCGAGGCCTCAGCGCGCAGGGCGGGCGGCGATTTCTAGTGAAGCAAGGTCATGCCAGCGCGATCTGCGAGCTGGACCTTGCCGGCCTGGATGACTTCATCGCGGTGCTCTCGGGTACCACCGACAACGTCGCCCTGCTCGACGCCGTGCGTGAACGCCATGGCAACGATCCGTTTCAGTGGCTTCCAGTTTTCCGGCAGGAAGTTCAGGATCGAAGGCTTCGCAATTCCGGGAGAGCAGCATGACTGCAGTTCAGCATCTCGCCGCGCTGACCGCGCTGGAACTCGCACTGGCACTGGCGGCCAGCTGCGCCTACGCGCAGTTCGTCAAGGGCAATGAGGCGGTCGGCCTGAACGCAGATGGCACGGCCAGGGTCGAGACGCCGCCGCTGCCCAAGGCGACGCTGGGAAAGCCCTGCCCTGCGACCAATCCCGCCTGCACGGCGAGTGGTTGGCGCATGCTCGAAACCAAGGATGGTCTCCGCGAATGCACTGAGTTCTATGCCCGGCCGGGAACCTGCCGCGCCTCGACATACGGGATCGAGCAGAGGCCCAGGCGTTGGATCGTGAAGTCCAAAGGTCTGTGGCTGCAATGCGAACGGCCGGACCTGGGCAGCAGGTGCATCAGCCTCAGCGCGTTGCCCAACACCGTCATTCAGTGAGCAACCATCATGTTCGCCTGGGTCGGGTCGCAATTCGACAGTGTCTTGAACACATATGTCATCAGCGTCGCGGCGGCGCTGATGTCGGCGATCACGCCCGTCGCACTGTCAGCGATGACGATCTGGATCGCGCTGTTCGGCTGGGCTGTGCTGCGCAACGAGATATCGGACACGGTCCCGGCCTTCGTCTGGAAGGTCTTCAAGATCGGCCTGGTCCTGGCATTCGCTCTGCAGTCCGGCGTCTACATCAGCCATGTGGTCGACACAGCCAATGCGCTCGCGACCGGTGTAGCCACCACCTTCTTGCCGGGGGCGGCGAATCCAAACGCGATCTCCACCCCATACGCCATTCTTGACGCCTTCAACGAGCGCGCCAGTCAGCTCGTCGTCGATCTGCTGAAGGATGCAGGCATCACGCGCCTCGACCTGGTGTTCGCGGCCATCGTCACCGCCTTCGGCAACGTCATCTTTCTCTGTCTGGCGCTGTTCGTCGTGACGCTCGCCAAGGTGTTCCTCACCTTCACCTTGGCGGTCGGTCCCCTCTTCATCCTCTGTCTCGCCTGGCGGCCTACGGCCCGCTTCTTCGACAGCTGGCTATCCATGGTCCTGAACGCGGTAGTGCTCGCCTGGTTCGCGTTCTTCTCGCTGGGCCTCAGCGCGTCCATGGGCGAAAGGCTCCTGGAAACCATTCAGGATCAAGGCGGCTTCCTCGGCCCGACCTTCAACGTCGTCGCCGAATCCCTGACGTACTGCATTGTGATGATTCTGATGGCCATCCTGTGCTTTCAGGCGCCGAGCCTGGCAGCCGCACTCACTGGCGGCGCCGCTGTGCATCAAGGCGTCCAGATGATCCAGAACATCATGATGGTCTCGGGGCTGCGCTCGCGGTCGTCCACAAGAGGACCAGCCGGCAACATTCCTCAGGGCGGCGTTGCCCGCACCGGCACCGGCGCTGCCTACACCCTAGGCCGAACAGTCGGCACGGCGCGGACCGCCGCCTACAAACTCGCCGCGATGCGCGGCCAGGTGTGATCTCCCTCCAGTTCAGGAGCATTGCCATGCATAAACGTCACAGCATTTTCATCGCCGTCTGCATCATTGCCAGCGCACTCAGCTCACAGCGAGCGCGGGCTCAGGGTATCCCGGTCATCGACGCCGCTAATCTGATCCAGACCATCCAGCAGGTGATGAACGACATCACCGCGATCAACAACCAGGTGCAGCAGATCGTTCAGTTGCAGGAGCAACTCAGCAGCATCAGCGGCGTCCGCAATCTCGGCGATGTCTTCAACAACCCGCAGCTGCGCAACTATGTGCCGGCCGAGGCCTACACCCTGATCAATGCGGTCGGCACCTCGGGATACTCCGGCCTCAACACCACGGCCAAGACGCTGCGTGACCGGCACATGGCCTACAACTGCCTGGACCGCAGCGGTGACGAGCAAACACGCTGCCAGGCCGAGCTGGCCCAGCCCTACCAACAGAAGGGCCTGCTGCAAGACGCGATGAAATCTGCAGCGGGTCGGCTCACCCAGATCCAGTCCTTGATGCGCCAGATCAATGCGACGGACGACCAGAAGGCCGTGCTGGAGATCCAGGCGCGCATCGGCGCGGAGAACGCGCTGCTGGCCCACGAGATGTCCCAGCTGCAGATGCTGCAGGGCATGTCGGACGGCGAAGAACGCATCGCGCGGTCGCGCGAGCGAGAGCGTCAGTACCAGATGCTGAGCCGCACAGGGAAGGTCGCCGACTACCTGCCCTGAACTTCAACCCCTGCCCCAGCCGCGCGACCGTGCGGCCTTGAGAGGACCCGTCATGAGTGCATTCCTGATGCCAGGTCGCGCCGCCGCATTGCCCGACCTCATTGAACACAGTGATGATGAAGCAGCGAAATCGAGCAGCGCCAATGCGGCCTGGGAGATTGACCGCGCGCTGATGCTCGAGTCATCTGAGCGACGCGCCTGGTGGGTCGCATGCGCCGGGATGCTGCTCGGACTGACCGGGATCGCCACAGTCTTTGTGCAAGGCCCGCTGCGGCAGGTGGTCGAGGTCCCCATCGTGGTCGACCGGTTGACCGGCGAAACCACCATCCAGCAGCGGCTGAGCCTCGAAACCGTGCCCGCGCTGGAGGCGCTGGACAAACACAACCTGGCCCGCTTCGTCCGAGCGCGGGAGGGCTACAACTGGATGTTCCTGCAGCGCGACTTCGATCAGGTCGCCCGCATGGCCGTGCCGGCGGTGTTTGCCGACTACAGCCGCCAGTTCGAGGGTGAGACTGCCCTGCAGAAGAAGGTCGGCGCAGCCGAGGACTGGCGCATCAATATCGTCAGCGTCCGACTGTCTGCCGCAGGCCGCAGCGGGAACAGGGGCGAGGCCACGGTCACCTATGACAAGCTGGTGCGTGTCGCGGACCGCAATCTGCCGGACGTCAGCACGCGCCACGTCGCCAGCATCGTCTTCCAATACCAGCCTCGCGTCCTCGCCAAGGAAGCGGACCGACTCGAGAACCCCTTCGGCTTCGTCGTCGTCGCCTACCGGTCCGATCCCGAGATCGCCACCGCAGGAGCCCGGCCATGAAGGCGACTGCGCGCCTGGCGATGTTCTGCGGCCTGCTGCTCGGCAGCGCCGCTACCGCCCAGGGGGCCTCGCCCCAAGGAACCGATGCCCGCCTTCGCGAGGTCGTCTACGACCCCAATACCGTCGTCACGGTACCGGTGAAGCGTGGCGTCGTGACCCTGCTGGTGCTCGACGCAGATGAGGCCATCTCCGAGGTGGGCGCGGGCCTTGGCGGTGACTGCGCCAAGGCGGAAGCGGCCTGGTGCATCGCGGCACAGGCCGGCGGACGGACGGTCTTCATCAAACCCAAGAGCACGGCGGCCGCAGCGAACACGCTCGCGGTGGTCAGCAACCGGCGCATTCACAACTTCCGGTTCCTGGTACTTGCTGACGAGGACCCGAGGCCTTCGGTCTACCGCCTGGTTGTCAAGGCGCCGCCCCCTGCTGTCCGCGTGGCGCCCTCGGCCAGCCAGCGGTCCATGCCAACGCTGAACGTCCCGCTGCTGCCGCTGCCACAGCGACCTTCGGCCGAGCAGCTCGTGTCAGAGCGTCTGCAGGCGAAGCCGGCAGTGCGGAACACCCAATACGCCCTGGCCGAAGGCGATGACTCCCAGGACATCGTGCCGATCCTGGTTTTCGATGACGGCCGCTTCACCTACCTGAGATTCCCGGGGAACCGCGAAGTTCCGGCGGTGTTCCACGTGCTGGGCGACGGCAGCGAGACGCTCGTCAATGCACGCATGGAGGACGATCTGCTGGTGGTCGACCGGGTCAGCCGCCGGCTCATGCTGCGCGCTGGCGCCGCCGTCGTAGGGCTTTGGAACGAGGCCTTCGATCTCGATGGCGTGCCGCCCGAGCAGGCAACGACGGTGCCAGGGCTGCGCCGAGTGCTGAGGCCGGTAGGCCAAGCAGACCCTCGGTCCGATCACACCGGAGGTGCCCCATGACCGAAGAATCATCACGCATCGATGGTGACGCTGGAACCGCGAAGCCTCCCGGCTCGGAAGGGAGGACCTTCACCCCTCTGCCTGGAGAAGCAGGACTTCCAAACGTCGCGGCCCAGCAGCGGCAGCCGGTGTCCTGGAAGGGGGTCCTGGCGGTCGTGCTGCTCGTCAGCAGCTCAGTGATCGCGTCGGCCGTCGCCATTCAGCGCTGCACGGCCAGCGCCACGAAATCCGGCGCGGACGACGGCAGACTGGTCCGCGACAAACCGGCTGCGGCAACCACCGAGCCCCGCAGGCTCGACTTGGCGAACGCAGCGTCAGCGACAGCAGGGACGGTGAAGACGCAGGACTCAGCCCCGCCAGCGCAGAAAGTGCCTGCGCTGGTGCCGACCGAAGATGAACTGGCCGAGCCGATCGGCGTGCGCCGCACGGGATCGACCGCAACGACTGCGCCCGGCGGCAAGCCGATCTCGCCGGAAGATGCGCCCGTACTCCTCGTCAGCACCCGGCCCAGCAAGGTGGCGACCATGGGCGCCGCGCCGCCTGCGATCGAGGCGCGTGGACACGGCGATGCGACAGACCCCGACACGGGCAATCCGCAGGATCCGCTGTCGGCCACATCCCGCAATCTCCAGCGCTATCAGCAGCAGCTTCAAGGCCTCCTGGACAACCTGACCCGAACAGCCGACCAGGCCCAGAGCGGAAGCAGCTTGCCGGCCTCGCCACCGTCCGGATCACCCTCGTCAACAGCACTCGGATCACCCCCATCCACCGGTCTGTTCGGCGGCCAGCTCCTCGGTTCCGTGACGCCGAAGAAGATGGCGAAGCAGCTCGGCCACCGCAGCTTGACCTTGCCCAAGGGCACCTCATTCACCTGCGCCCTGAAGAGCCGGGTGGTCACAGCGAGCTCCGGCATGATCGGGTGCATGGTTCAGCGCCATGTGTACGGCGACGACGGCCGCGTGCTGCTGATCGAGCGGGGCTCCCACCTGGACGGCGAGTACCGTGTCACCACGGTGCGTCCGGGCATGGTGCGCATCCCCGTGTTGTGGACGCGTGTGCGCACGCCGCTCGGCGTGACCGTGGACATCGATTCACCGGCGACCGGCCCGCTCGGCGAATCGGGCATCGACGGTCATGTCGACAAGCGCTGGAGCGAACGGATTGGCGCTGCCATGCTGCTCTCGCTGATTGACGACTCGGTGAAGCTCATCATTCAAGAGCAGACCAAGGACCACCAGGGCGACACCATCGTGCTGCCGTCCACCACGGCCAACAGCAGCAAGCTGGCCGAGAAGGTGCTGGACAGCACCATCAACATCCCGCCGCTGATCTATCAGAACCAGGGCGGCATCGTCGGCATCTATGTCGCACGAGATGTCGACTTCTCCAGCGTCTATGCGCTTGAGCCCACCGGCCCAACTCGGCCCTGACGCCATGGCCGAACTTCAGCCTCACGTTCTGCCCAAGGGTGCTGGCGGTGCATCCGAATGGCAGGGAGATGCGACATCGGTCGTCGAGTTTCTGCGCCCGCTACGCGAACAGCTGGACGAGCCGGGCGTGCTGGAAATCTGTATGAACCGCCCCGGCGAGCTGCTCGTGGAGCGAACGGACGGATGGCGGTCGGTGGCCGCGCCGGACATGACGATCGAGCGCTGCCTGTCGCTGGCAACCGCGGTGGCCACCTTCTGCGATCAGCAGATCAACCAGGAGCGGCCGCTGTTGTCGGCCACGCTGCCGTCCGGCGAGCGCGTGCAGTTCGTCATCCCGCCGGCCGTGCCGCGCGGCACGGTCTCGATCACCTTGCGCAAGCCGGCATCACTGATCAAGGGCCTGCAAGCCTTCGAGCAAGAAGGGCTGTTCGAACGCACGGTCTGTGCGGAGACGGTCGGCGGCGAGATCCAACCCTTTGAGGCCGAGCTGATCCAGCTCAAGGAAGCGCATCGCTACGCCAACTTCCTGCGGCTCGCCGTCCAAAAGCGCCAGACCATCGTCGTCAGCGGCCGTACCGGCTCGGGCAAGACAACCTTCATGAAAGGTCTGATCGAGGAGGTCCCCCAGCAGGAGCGCCTGATCACGATCCAGGACACGGCCGAACTCACCCTGCCCCACCACCCGAACGTCGTTCACCTGTTCTACAGCAAGGGCGACCAAGGCACTGCCCGCGTGACGGCCAGATCGCTGCTGGAGGAGGCTTGTCTGCGCATGAGACCGGACCGCATCTTCCTGGCGGAAGTCCGCGGCGAAGAGTGCTTCCAGTTCGTCCGTCTGGCCGCCTCGGGCCACCCCGGCAGCATCACCAGCGTCCACGCCGGCAGCTGCACGCTGGCCATCGAACAGATGGCGCTGATGATCCGCGAGTCGGGTGCCGGCGGTGGCATGACCATGGACGAAGTCAAACGGCTGCTCTGCCTGGTGATAGACGTCATTGTGCAGTTCGACCGGGACGAGCGGGGACGCTTCATCTCCGAGATCCACTACGAGCCCCGCGCACGCCGGCTGACGCGGCAGCGCGACCGACCGGGAACCACACCATGAACAGGCCGGGAGCCCTGCCCTCCTCCGCCTGGTCAACTGGCCGAAAGATCTGTGCCGGGCTATTCGCACTGGCCGCGTATGCGGTCCTGGGCTGCGCGGCCCTGTACCTGTCCGGCGCCCTGTTCCTGCTGCTGGCCAAGGCGAACCCGGCGCAGGCCAGGTTCACCAGCATCGTCCAGTACTGGCAGCTCTACGCCGACGATCCGCCGCTACGAAAGAAGCTCCTGGCGGCCGCCGGCGTATCCGCAGGCGGCTTGTTGGTGGTTCTGCCGCTGGCACTGGTCGCGGCAAGCCATCAGCGCCGCCCGCTTCACGGCAGTGCCCGGTTTGCCACGGCGGCCGAGGTGCGCCTTGCGGGTCTGACCGGCGCGCAGGGGCCGGGCATTCTCGTTGGACGGCACCATGGCAAGTTCCTCTCCTTGCCGGGACAGCTGTCAGTGATGCTGTCCGCACCGACACGCAGTGGCAAGGGCGTGGGCGTCGTCATCCCAAATCTGCTGAACTGGCCCGACTCGGTCGTCGTGCTGGACATCAAGGGCGAGAACTACGCGATCACGGCCGGCTATCGGTGTGCCTGCAGCCAGCCGGTGTATGCGTTCTCGCCCTTTGATGACGACGCGCGCAGCCACCGCTGGAACCCCTTGACGGCGGTGCGGACGAGTGAGTTGCACCGGGTGGGCGATCTGTTGAACATCGGGCAGGTGTTTTTTCCGAACGACGGCAGTGGCAGCTCGTCCGAGGCCTTCTTCAACGACCAGGCTCGCAATCTGTTTCTCGGCCTGGGGCTGCTGCTGCTCGAAACCCCAGACCTCCCCCGCAGCATCGGCGAGATGCTGCGGCAATCCTCTGGCAAGGGCCGATCGCTGCGAGAGCACCTGGCCGCCTTGATGGTGCATCGCCGCAAGTTGGAGAAGCCCCTGTCTGACGAATGCAGAGATGCCCTGCAGCGCCTGCTCTCCAACTCCGACAACACCATGTCCAGCATCGTGGCCACCTTCGTGGCGCCGCTGACCATCTTCGCGGACGCCATCGTCGACGCCGCCACCAGTGCCGACGACTTCAGCTTGGCGGATGTGCGCCGCCAGCGCATGTCCGTCTATGTTCGCATTCCGCCGCATCGCCTGGCCAACGCGCGACCCCTGCTGTGTCTCTTCTTTTCACAGCTGGTCAGCCTCAACACCCAGCAACTGCCGGAGCACAACTCAGAGCTTCGCTATCAATGCCTGCTGGTCAACGACGAGTTCACGGCCATGGGGCGCGTGTCCGCGATCACGAACTCGGCGGCCTTCCTTGCCGGCTACAACCTGCGCCTGCTGAGCGTGGTGCAGGCCATGTCCCAGCTCGACGCGGTGTACGGCGAGAAGGAGGCACGGACCTTCGCCACCAACCACGGCCTGCAGATCCTGTTTGCACCTCGGGAGCAACGCGACGCGAACGAATACAGCGAGATGCTGGGCAGCTTCACCGAACAGGCAACCTCCAGGGGTCGCAGCAGATCCTTCAACAGCCAAGGCAGCTCGACCGTCAGCCGCAACGACAGTGATCAGCGGCGCGCCCTGCTCTTGCCGCAGGAGTTCAAGGAGCTGGGAAGCGAGCGCCTGGTGGTGATCATGGAGGACTGCAAGCCCATTCTTGGCGAGAAGATCCGCTACCACCGTGACGCGGCGTTCCGCAAGCGCCTGCGGCCAGCGCCTGAGGTGCCTCGTATGGACATGGACTGCCACCTCGCCCAGGTCCAGCAGCGCTGGCGTTATGCGCCCGATGAACTGGCGCCCGGCGAGAAGCTCGGCATCGATTCACTGGCTTACGACATTTCGCAGTTGCCCACTGACTTCGATCTGCCGCCTGAGCAAATAGCCGCAGCGCTGATCAAGTTCTTCACCCCGGCAACGCCCGAGGCGTCAAGCACTGGCGGCACGATCGAGCCGATGGCCGAAGAGGGCGGTGGCCTGATCACAAGCCCCGAACCGCAAGCAGACCGAGCACCCGACCTCACACAGCTCTGAAGGGAGACGACCATGCGACCAACGATCCTGCTCACGCCCTTGCTGCCCTGGCTAGTGCTGGTGGCATCCTGCAGCGCACCGCCCAAACCACCCTCGGTGGACGAATCACGCAAGCGACCCGCGAACACGGCCATGGCCGTGGAGTTGCAAGTGTGCAAGAACGATCTCCAGAACACGCACCTGCGGGCCACAGACTCCGGGCGCGTCGCCGAGGCCCATGCCGTCACTCAGGCCAATATCGCGGCGCTTCAGAAGGCGGTGATCGACCTGGATGTGCGGACGCAGGCGACGCAGACCGAGCCCAACCGCGTCTTCAGCGTGCGCTTCGACTACGGCAGCGCCCGAGTCGACATCCCGCCAAACATCTCAAGCGAACTGGTCAAAGAGGCGAAATCCGCTCCGCTGATCCTGCTGCGCGGTCGCACCGATGGGCACAAAGAAACACCAGCCGAGAGCAATATTGCGCGGGCTCGTGCCGCAGCGGTGCGCGACTACCTGGTGGCGGCGGGCGTGAACCCCACACAGATCAGGGCGACCTATCAAGCCATCGGCGACCACGCGGGGGACAACCTAAGCGCGAGTGGCCGCGCGCTGAACCGTCGCGTCGAAATCGAGATCTACCGCGCCATGCCGGTGGCGCTGGCCGCAGCCGCGCCGACCACCCTCTCAGCGCGATGAACAGCATAAGAGAGAGTTCATCATGGACGAAGACCATTCCTCGAACCATCGCGCCAAGCCGAATAGTGGCGGCACCGTCGAGCCTGCCAACCGTGCGGCGCTTACCAAGGCGCGAATCCAGGCATCGCATCCCGAACCCCTCGAGCGCTTCGAGCTTCGCGATCCCTTCTTTGACGTCACTTACCGTGCGACAAGCTTCGACGAGATGAGCGCCAGGGCCGAACAGTTGGGCGCCAGCCGCTTCACCGCCATCGACGCAGGCGGCTTGCGCACGCCGGTCCAGAAGATCAACGGCGAATGGCATCGCGGCGCGCCGCTGCCCGCCTTGCCCAGGTTTCCCTCGGATCCGATGACCACGCGAGACGACATACCCGACCTGGCCGACCGATCCGCAGGCTCAGTGGCCGGACCCGCTGCAAGCAATCCCCAGGCGCCAGACAAGGCGACGGCCAAAGCCATTGCGAAGATCGATGCTCAGGCCGAGCCAGCCGCCATGGTCGCTCGCATCGAGAGTGCGCTGGCGCAGCGCTACGTAGTCAAGCATGCGCCGGTGATGGTCGGCGACTTGAAGATCGGCAGCACGGAATACCGCTTTCGGGGGGACAGCTCACGGGTCGCATTCACCGAATCGACCTTTCTGCTGGCGACCGACAGCAACAGCCCGTCTGTGGCGCGTTCGATGCTGGACCTGGCACAGGTCCGTGACTGGAAGGGCCTGCGCGTCTCAGGCGCCAAGGACTTCCGGCGCTTGGTCTGGCTGGAGGCCACCATGCGCAGCGTGAAAGCCATTGGCTATGAACCCAACCCCGCCGATCTGGAGTTGCTCAGGCGCGAGCGCGAGGACAGGCAGACCAACCGCATCGAGCCGACGCGCGATCTCGGCAGCAGCGACGCCACGGCCCCCCATGAAAAATCATCGGCTCGGAGCGGTGGCCGCAAGGCCGTCGTCGCCGCCATCGACGCTGTACTGATCGCAAAGAAGGTGCCGCAGGCCAAGCGCCAGGCGGTGCTGGCTGCCGCGACAGAGCAGTTGGCTCGCAGCGCCACCATGCCGAAGATTAAGGTCTATGACAGGAGCGCAGAACGGAAAATGCAGATCCCTCCTCCGGCACCCGATTTCAACCGGGGGCAGGACCGAGTCGCTCCGACGCGTACCCGGTAAGCGCAGCCATGATTGCCTTCGCCAGCGATCAACGCGTGCCCACCCTGGACATCGAAGGAACACTGCTCACGCCTTCCTCTCCAGGCTTTGCCGAGGCCATCGCGCAGGCGTACAGCAGGCGGCGACGGCCCCGATGCCTCTGTTGTCCCGAAGGCATCGAGATGTATGTCGCTCGACTGGCTGACGGCTACATCGTCAAACGGATGCCCGAGACCGGAGGCCGACATTCGCCGGATTGCACCTCCTTTGAAGCGCCCGCCGAGATCTCCGGACTGCAACACCTGCTCCGCAGCGCGATCAAGGAGGACCCCAACACCGGCATGACGACCTTGAGGGTCGGCTTCTCGCTATCCAAGCGCCCAGCACGAACCACGCCTGCCCCGTCCAGATCGCCCTCCGGCACCGCTTCGAGCATGGTCACCCGGCTCTCGTTGCGCGGGCTGCTGCATTACCTGTGGGACCAGGCCGAACTGAAGCGCTGGCACCCTGGCTTTGAGGGGCGGCGCTCCTGGGGCGCGGTACGTCGCCAGTTGCTGCAGGCGGCCGAGCAGATGTTCACCTGCGGCGAAGCTCTGGCGACCAGGCTCTATGTGCCAGAGCCCTTCTCTGTCGAGCACAGGGACGCGATCATCGCCCGACGCAGGGACATGTGGGGCTGCGCCGGTGGGCGTGAAGACGGTCGTCAGCGGCTGCTCCTGCTGATCGCCGAGGTCAAAGAGATTGCGCCGGCCAGGCTCGGCCACAAGGTCGTCATCAAGCATGTACCCGATGTCGCCTTCGCCATGGACGATTCTCTCTACCGCCATTTGCCGCAGCGCTTCGCAAAAGAACTTGAGCTGTGGAGTGGTTCAGACAGCATCCGCCTGCTCATGATCGCGACGCTGATGATCAGTGGCGCGGGCCTGCCTCATCTTGTCGAGCTGAGTCTGATGACAGTCACAGCGCAATGGCTGCCGGTCGAGACAAGCGCGGAGCAGCAACTCGTTGAAGGGTTGGTGAAGAATCAGCGTGCATTCTTGAAGCTGCTGAACTATGACCTTCGATCGGCTACAAAACTTGCGAGCGTCGCGTTGACAGACCGAGGCGCACCCGCCCCCCTATTGTTCACTGGCGGCTGAGAGCCGGCAGAGCAAGGTAAAACTGGCTTGCTTCTCGTGACAGCAATTTATGCAGAGATCATTGCAATCACAACGATTTTTGACAACATATCTACACCATCTCACCGAATCAGCAAGTCGCTGCTTCCGCCGCGCTAGGCGTCTGGCGTAGATAGCGTCATGACTTGAACTAAATTCTGCTCTACGAAGGCTGGAGTTCAGTACCGATGCAAGCAAACCCAACCGAGCCTGCATCACCGTCACTCGCTAGCGCGACCATACCTGCGGATGACGCTGCTGCCACGCGAAGACCTGCTCCAGCGCGCCGGCCAGGCCCAGCAACAGCTCATCCTGGCCGGGCATGGCCATCAGCTGCACGCCGACCGGCAGGCCCGATGCCGTCTGATGGACCGGCAGGCTGATGGCGGGCGCGCCGCTGAGATTGGCCCAGGGTGTGAAGGCGCTCCAGCGCAGCATGGCTTCGCTCGATGCGCGACCGTCATCCAGGCGCAGCGCACCGCTGGGCAGGGCAGGCGCGCTGCTGGTGGGCGTGAGCAGCACATCGGCGCCAGACTGCCACTTCAGCCAGGCGCTGGCCGCAGCCGCCAGACGCATCATCGACTGGGCATAGCGCTTGCCGGTGGTCGCCTCGGCGTTCTCGATGTACCAGCGCGTGTAAGGCATCAGTGCCGAGCGGCGTTCCTCGCTCACCTGGGCCTGCACATGCAGGCTCAAGCTCACGCCGATCACATCGCACAGCGGCTCCATCAAGGCCCAGATGCGCAGTGCCGGCGGCAGCTGCACAGTCACGATCTCGTGCCCCATCGCCTCCAGTGCCTGTGCGGCCTCGGCGCAGGCCTGCAAACAATCGGCATGGACCGTGGCCTCGTCGCTGCCGGGGTCTGTCAGCAAGCCGATGCGCAGGCGGCCTTGCGGCGGGTTGCGGGCGGCCACCCGGTGGGCATCGACTGCCCAGGGCGCCTGGCGCCACAGCTCGCCGGGGCCGATGGGGCCGACTGCATCGAGGAACAGCGCCGCATCGCCGACCGTCCGGGCCACCGGCCCTTCGCTGCCGAGCTGGTACCAGGCCGGCAGCACCGAGGGGATGCGACCGCGGCTGGGCTTGATACCGACCAGGCCGCAGTTCGACGCCGGCGTGCGCGTCGAGCCCAGGCCATCGCTGGCATGGGCCATAGGCGCCAGACCGGCCGCCACCGCAGCCGCCGCACCGCCGCTCGATCCGCTGGCCGACAGTCCTTCGCCATACGGGCTCAGCGCCGGTGAGGCCAGCTGCGTCTCGGTATAGCAGCAGGGGCCGAACTCGGGCGCATGGGTCTTGCCAATCAGGATGATGCCGGCCTGGCGCAGCCGGCCGACGACGCCGCCATCCTGCTCGGGCACCCAGCCGGCGATTGCCGCGCTGCCCAGCGAGGTCGGAAAGCCGGCGGTCGGATGCAGATCTTTCAGCGGCAGCGGCAGGCCATGCAGCAGGCCCGAGGGTGCTTGCGCGTCCGCCCGCCGCGCCGCATCCATCGCCTGCTCGGCGAACACAGTCACGAAGGCGCCGAGCGCCGCGCCATGGCGCTCGATGCGCGCCAGGTAGTGGGCCACCAGCTCGGTGGAAGAGATCTCGCGACGCTGCAGCGCCGCGCACTGCGCCTCGGCGCTCAGCTCATGCAGCGCGGCCATCAGCGCTCCATCCGCCGGCCCGGGTCCGACGCGATCTGCGCCATCAGCGCATCGATCTCCTCGGCAACCTGGGCAACAAAAGGCGGCAGCACCGCAATGCTCATGTGCTCGGAACCGGCCAGCTCGCGGACGCGGCCACGCGTCGACAAGGCCGCATGCGCCTGCTGATAGCCCGGCCAGCGCTGGTAGACCGTGTCCAGGCCCTCGATGCCGGTCGGCGCCGGCGGCTTGGGCGCCCACAGCACTGACAGCGGGCGATCGCCCAGATCGGGTGCGGCCGCCGCCTGGCGCCCGACCTGCTGCAAGCCCAGCACCTCGTAGAGCATCGCGTCCACCGCCTCGGGCGTGACGGTGGACTTCACCTGCTCGGCGACCTCGGGCATATCGGCACACACCGCATCGATCATCGCGAACTCCGGCGGCGGCGGGCCGCCGGCGCGCAGCTTGACGCGCTTCGCGCGCTCGGCGGCCATCTGCGCGGTGGGCGCCTCGTTGTAGAGCGCGAACTGGTCCGGGTGGCTGGCGTCCAGCATCATCAGGCCAGCCACCTGCTCGGGGTAGAGGCCGGTGTAGACGCGCATCAAGAGGCCGCCCAGCGAGTGGCCGATGAAGAGCAGCGGGCCGCGCACGCCAGCCGCTGCCAGCAGCGCATTCAGGCGGCGCGCATTGCGCTCGGCGTCCAGCGGCTGCGCATCGGGTTGGCTCCAGCCCAGGCCCGGTCGGTCATAGCTGCAGACCGGGTACTTGCGGGCCAGTGTGCGCTGCAGGCGCGCGTAGACCGGCGAGACGGTGCCGGCGCCCGATTCGATCACGATGGTGGGCTGGCGCGGGTCGGTGGGCGCGGGGCCGCTCAGATGCAGATGCAGGCGCAGACCGTCGATCTCGTAGAGCCGGCCCGGGGGCTGCGCCGCTGGCGCGACCCAGTGCGGGTCGGCCACCCGCGGCCAGTAGTCCAGGCTGCGCACGCGGTAGGGCAGGCGGGCGAAGTCGGTGTTCACCGTGCCGGGCGTGCTGACATAGAAGACCGCCTTGGCCAGCGGCGCGAAGCGCGCATGGAAGTGCTGGGCCGATTTGACGACGATCAGCTTCTTGTTGCCGAGCACTATGCCCAGGCCGGTGAAGAGCTGGGGGTCGAGCACCTGGCTGCGCTTGCTGATCAGCGCGATGTCGATGCCCCCAGCGAGCCGGACCCAGACGCTGCGCCCGAGCGCCATGCGGTCGTCGGCGCCATTCAGACCGGGTTGATAGAAGTCCTCGACTACCGCCATCACCGTCACGCTCAGATCGAGCGGTTCGCCCGAAGCCGGGCCGCCCTTGCCGCCCAGGCGCAGATCCACGTGCGCGCCGACGCCGGCATCGCTGCAGATCTGCACCGCGCCCAGATCCCAGAAGCCGCCGATCGCGACATCGGCTATGCCCTGCGCCAGCACCTCGCGCAGGATGAATGTGCTATCGCTCATCGCGCCGCCGCCGGCGTTGTCGGCCACATCGGCCAGCACCACGGGACCGCCCTGCACTGCCTGCGCCTGCACCAGCGCGTCGCCGACACTCAGGTTCGGCGTGCGGGTCTGCTCGCGCAGCGACCAGAACTCGCGGCCCAGTTCCTCGGCCAGTGCGGCCGCCAGCGCCGCATCGTTGTCGGTGGTCACCCAGAGCTTGGCGCCGCCCTCGGCCACATCGGCCCAGGGGAAGCCATGGCCCAGCGAGACCGACAGCACGCCGGGCTGCTGCTCGACGGCCTGCATGCGCCGCACAAAGCCGGCCATGGGTTCGCGCGTCGTGTGCCACAGGCCCACCATCTTGCAGTCGAACACGGCCGTGCTCGGCTTGACAAGGCCCTGTGCCGCCTTGAGCACAATGTCGAGCACCTCGCGCAGGCGCGGCAGCGCATCGGTGTGCGGATACTCCTTGTAGGCCACGATCACGTCGGCCGAGCGCTGCATCAGCGGGGTGTAGTGGCAGTGCAGGTCCAGCTCCACGCCGATGGGCACGGTAGGCCCGACGATGGCACGGGCCCGCTCGATCAGATCGCCCTCGCAATCGTCATAGCCGTCGGCCACCATCGCGCCGTGCAGCACCAGGATCACGCCGTCCAGCGGCCCCGCCGCATGGGCCGCCTGCAGATCGGCCAGAATCTCGTCGCGCAGGCGCTCGTAGACCGCGCGCACCGTGCGGCCCAGCGGCATCGCGAAGGCGGTCGTGCTTTCGACCAGTTCGTGGCCCTGCTCGGCCAGCCAGCGGCGCAGCATCAGCGGGTAGAGGCCGAAGCCCTGCGGGTCGCGCGTGCTGGCATCGCCGCGAAAGATGCCGTACTCCCGGAAGCAGCCCCAGCCGGTCGGCGAGGCGGCAAAGGTATTGGTCTCGGTGGCGAGAAAGGCGGTGAAGAACTTCATGGTGGCGGGATTTCCTTACTGGTCCAAGCGTGTGAAGCGCATATGGCGGGTGCGGACGCTGTCGATCCGCAGGCCGACCACCCGGGCGCCGGCGCGGTCGAGGTTGACGACATTGCTGTTGGCGAGCGCGGCCAGCAGCGGGTCGGTCGGAACGATGAACAGCACATCCTCCGAGACGGGCTGCAGGCGAAAGCGCAGCTGTCCATGCCGGCCTTGCACGGTGAGCGTCAGCATCGCGCCCTCGATGGCGATCTGCGCGTCGGCATCGAGGTCGGCGCTGCGGTAGCGGCCCACCAGCTGCGGCGCCAGCACGGACGACTCGGGCGCGGCCTCGGCCAGACGCCTGAAGCGCTGCACCCGGCCGCCGTCGCGCACCTCCAAGGTATCGGGGGCCTGCGCGGAATCCGCGCCGGCCAGCTCGACCTCGAAGGCGCTGGTCCCCATGTCCATGACGCCCAGCCAGGCGCTGCTCGCGCCGCGTTTGCGCAGCGGCAGCACCGCGCTGCCATGCACGGACAGGCCCAGCATGCCGGCCACCTCGCCGAAGCGCATCAGGCAGCCGCTCTCGGGCTCGTGGTAATGCTGGCCGGGCAGTCCGGGGAAGGCGCTGGCCGCGACCCGCGGCACCGCCGCCTCGGCGCTTTGCAGCAGCTGATCGGCCAGCAGCAGATCGATCAGCTTGAGGGCGATCGCGGCGGGGGCGGCGGCCAGGCCATTGGTCATGATCGTGATGTCCAGGCCATGCGCGGGCACGGTGATCATCTGGGAACCGCCGCCGAGGATGGCACCGTTGTGGTGGATGACCTCGACGCCCCGGTAAGGATGGCAGACCAGGCCGAAGCCATAGGGCGAGACCTCGCCCGAAGCCAAGGTGTTGGGCGCCAGCATCTGCGCCCAGCTCTGCGCGCTGCCGACCGTCTTCTTCTCGCTGCGCAGGTGGGCCAGCCAGGTCAGCATATCGTCCACCGTCGAGACCAGCGAGCCGCTGCCCTCGAATTCGGTCGGGTAGAGCGCACGGGTCCATTGCGCGCGCGCATCCGGCGCGGCGCCCGGCACCGGCATGTACAGCCCCGCCAGGCCGCCTCGCACATCGAGCACGCTCGGGATGGACTCGCTGTCCAGCATGCCAAGCGGCTCGAAGATGCGCGTGCGCAGGAACTCGGCAAAGCTCAGCCCGCTGACACGTTCGACCGTCAGCGCCAGCAGGCGGTAGCCGCCATTGCTGTAGATCATGCGGGTGCCAGGCTCGAAATTGAGCTCGCTTTGCCGCGCCATCAGCGCCAGGCTGCTGCCGGTCGGCTGCAGGTTCAGTCCATTGGCCCAGGTCCAGAGCTCATCATGGCCGCGCCAGCCGCCGGTATGCGCCATCAGCTGGCGCAGCGTCGGGCCTTCGGCGCCGAGCCTGGGCAGCTCGGGCAGATGCTGCTGCACCGCATCGTCGATCTGTAGGCGGCCGTCCTCGGCCAGTAACAGAATGGCCAGCGCGGTGAAATGCTTGCTGGTCGAGGCCAGGCGCATGCGGGTGTGCGGCGTGTTCGCTACGCCCTGTTCCAGGCTGGCCAGACCGAAGCCGCGGCGGTAGCGCAGCAGGCCTTGCTGGTGGATGCCAACCACCATGCCGGGCGCGTCGCCGCGACACAGCGGCTGGAGAAGGGCATCAATCGCGGCGGTCGCTGCGAGGGGATCGCTAGTGAGAGTAGACATGGCTGGAGGGCTCAGATGCCCGGGTTGACGGTCTTGATCAGGCGCACGAATGCGGGTTCGGTGGCGCGCAGCAGGGCGGCGCCCAGCAGGCAGCCGGTCATCGTGGCGGCGACGATGGCCATGGCCAGGCCATTGGGGATGTGCTTGACGGCATCCGAGACCATGCCGATGGCCAGCGGCCCCAGCACCGCAAAGGGCAGGCCGGCTATCGACAGCACCCCGACCACGCGCGCCCGCAGATGGGCCGGCGCGACCTCCTGCAGCACATTGGGCAACACCACCGCGCCGCAGATCAGCGGCACCAGCAGCATGGCCAGCAGCACGAACACATCACTGGCCGAGCGCACAAACAGCAGCGCAATCGAGATCAGCCCGGCGGCGGCGTAGCCCAGCGTCATCACACGCACCGGTGCGGCCAGGCCCACGCGGCGCCGTGCCACCCGCATCGCATTGACGCCCAGCACGCCGCCCAGCACCGTGCCGACCATCACCGCCACGCCGATGCCCTGCCCCAGCTGCGCCGGCTGAACGCCGAACTGGCGTGCCGCAACGATGGGGATCCAGCTGCCGATCGAGCTCAGGCCCACCGAGGCCAGGCCGGAAGCGGTCACCAGGCAGGCCAGCGTGCGCCAATGGGCGCGCAGATAGTCGCCAAAGCTGATGCCGGCCTGCGCAGTGACATCGACGCCCGGCGGAGGCGGCTCATAGCCGACCGCGGCGGCGCCGCGTGCGCTGCGTATCGTCAGCACCAGCAGCATCACCGGCGCACCGACGATGGCCATCGCAAAAAAGGTCAGGCGCCAGGTCTCATAGGCCTGCAGCGCGACCGGCAGCAGGTGGTGCGACTTCTCGATTGCCTGCACGATGCTGCCACCCACGATGGCGCCGAGCGCACCACCAAAGAGCGCCGCGATGCCGAAGATCGCGTTCGCCAGCACCCGCTGCGCGCGCGGGAACAGATCGGGGATCAGGCTGTTGGTGAGAGGCCCGAGCCCGGCCTCGCCGACGCCCAGCCCGATCGACGCGACGAACAGCATGCCGTAGTCCATCGCGGTGCCGCGCAGGCCGGTCGCCGCGCTCCAGACCAGCACGCAGGCGGCCAGCACGAGGCGGCGGTCGAAGCGGTCGCCGAGCCAGCCCAGCGGAAAGGTCGCCAGCCCGGAGAACAGCACCAGACCGGCGCCCTTGAGCATGCCGATCTGGGTGTCCGATAGCGACAGGCTCACGCGCATCGGCTCGGTCAGCAAGGTCACCAGCATGCCGTCGATCGAGCCGAGAATGGTCGCGATCAGCAGCACCGCCAGCGTGTACCAGGAGGCCGCGCCGGCGCGCCGGGCCGCCGGTGCAGGGGCGTGCGAGGAGGAAGCCGCCGGGGCTGCGGCGGTCTGAGTGAAGAGGGCCATGGTCAGAAGGGGACGTTGACGGCAACGCCGAGGGTGCGGGGCTCGACCACGACGGCCTTGCCTGCGATCGCCGAGTCGACGGCGACCGCCGCCAGGCCGCGGCTGTTGCTCAGATTGCGCACATAGGCGGAGAGCTTGAAGCGCTCGAAGTCGATGCCTGCCTGCAGGCCGTACACGCTGTAGGACGGCAGCAGATAGTCGCGTGCGAGCGTGCTGCCGGGAAATCCGGCATTGCGTTCGCCGACATGGCGGGCATTCAGACCCAGATAGGCCGGGCGGCCCGCGAGCTCGAAGTCGCGCGTGGCGGACACGGAGGCGGAGACGCGGGCGGTGTTGGGCAGCTTATCGCCGGCCCGGCCGCCGAGGCCCTGGGCATCGGTGCGCAGCTTGGCATCGATCAGGGACAGGGAGCCGTCGAGCCGCCAGCCCGCGCTGGGCAGCCAGATCAGGCCCAGCTCTGCGCCCCGGATACGCGCCTTGCCGGCATTGGTGAAGAAGCCGAAGACACCGTCTTTCATCGTCTGCTGGATATCGCTCCACTCGATGTCATAGACGGCGGCCTCGACCATCAGGCGGCGGTCCAGCAACGTGGCCTTGTAGCCGGCCTCATAGCTCCACAGCGAGTCGGACTTGAACATCGGCTTGACGGAAGGCGAAGTCGTCGGCAGCAGGCCGTTCGGCCCGCCGGGCCGATAGCCACTGGCGACGCGCAGATAGGCCGAGCTCAGCGGGTCGAGCTTGTAGCCGGCGGTGGCCAGCCAGGTGGTGGCGGTCTCCTCGGACTCGCCGCCATTGGTCGAAGTACCGCCGGCCAGCAGGCCTGCGGAAGTATTGGTAAAGCGCTGCTCCATGCGGCCGACACGCACGCCGCCGGTCAGCGCCAGCGCGGGCGTGGCATGCCAGGTCACATCGCCGTAGAGCGCGAGATCGCGGTAGGTGGCGGGCTTGCTGGTCTGGTAGAGATTGAGCGTTCCGGGGCCGCTGGCGGTCGCATAGCCGAAGCCGCCGTCGATGCTGGAGCGCTCGCGGTTGATGTAGAGACCGGCCAGCCATTCGAGATCGCGCGAGGCGCTCGAGGTCAGCCGGAACTCCTGGCTGACCCGGTGCTGCTCACCGCGGCTGTCAGCCCAGACCGAGGTGGCCGGGACGCCGGCGCCGACCAGCACGGGCAGCAGCAGCGAGGAGGCATCCTGCTGCCCATGCAGCTTCACATCCTGCACCGAGGTGATGGCATTGAGCCGGGCCCAGCCCATGTTGTATTCGATGTCCATGCCGAGCAGATCGGTGCGCACGCTGCTGGGCTCACGGGCGCCGAGCCGGCGCAGGCGCTCGCCCAGCACCGGCTGCCCGGTGACGAGATTCAGGTCCTCGTAGTCGTGGCCGACGCGCTTGGCCTCCTGCGAGGTCAGCGTCAGCCGCATCGACAAGTTGCGGCTCGGCGTCAGCAGCGCCGAGATGCGCGCGCCGGTGGTGGTGCCGCGGTTGACATTCTTCTCGGCCGCCACGCCGATGGTGTCGTCATAGCCGCCGAAGCGCGTGCTGTAGGCCGCGACGCGCACGGCCGCCATGTCCTGCTTGATCGGTACATTGACCACGCCATTGACCGTGTGGCCCATGCCGCCGTACTGGGTGGAGCTCAGCGCGAGCCTGGCGCTGCCGGAGAACTCGCCGGTATCGGGCTCGTTGGTCACGTACTTGATCAGGCCGCCCATCGCGCCGGCGCCGTACAAAGTGCCTTGCGGTCCGCGCAGGATCTCGATGTGGTGCAGATCCAGCAGGCCCATGTCCAGCGGCGTGACTGCCCCCAGGCCATAGGGCGCGCTGGAGCCGGTGGCGACATCGTCAACATAGACCCCGACCGAGGCAGCTCCGACCGAGGCGGTCGCCAGGCCGCGGATGCTCAAGGCGCCAGCAAAAGCGCCGCCATGCGTCAGCGTGACGCCGGGTTGGCCGGCCACATAGTCGCCCAGCTCGCGCGCACCGCCGCGCTCCAGCGCCTCGGTCTGCAGCACGTCGACCTTCAGCGGCACCTCGCGCACCGGCTCACGGCGGCGCGAGGCGCTGACCATGACCGTGTCCAGCGTCGACACATCGGCGCGCGGCTTGGGCTCATCGGGCGGCGTGCTGTAGAGCACGATGGCGCCGCTCTCGTCGCGCCGCACCTTCAGCCGCGTGCCGTCGAGCAGGCGGGCCAGCGCGTCCTCGGGCGAGAGCTTGCCCTTCAGACCCTTGGTCGACAGGCCCTTGATGTCGTCGACCTTGTAGAGCAGTTGCACGCCGGCCTGCGCGATATAGGCATCGAGGGCGGCCTTCAGATCACCGGCAGCGACGTCGAACTCGCGGCTCTGCCCATGGGCCGTGGCGGCGATCGCCAGAGTACACACCAGGGCCAGATGACGGAGAGTCCGGCCACGCACGCTTTTCTTCATTGGAATTCCTTGGTTGGAAACGATGAACTGCTATCCAACGAAGACGGGCCGCTCGTCATATTCCGGTAGCAATTTCATCGTTCCCAGCGTAAACACCTAGGCCGCAGAAGACAGCATGCCGGAAAGCAGTGGCCCGCTCGTCTCTACAGAAGGCCCACCCACCTTCCCTCCACTGCGATCACGCCATGACCTCTAGCGACTCATCCCCTTCCCCGACCGGCCTGGCGGCCGTCGACGCCCTGCTGCAGCCCTTCAATCGCAGCGATGCGCCGGGCCTGGTTGTGGGCATCGCGCGCGCGGGCCGGACCGTCTACCGCCGTGGCGTCGGCCTGGCCAGCATCGAGCAAAGTGTCGCGATGTCGCCGCACACGCGTGTGCGCATTGCATCCACCAGCAAGCAGTTCACCTGCCTGGCCGTGCTGCTGCTGGCCGAGGATGGGCTGCTGGACATCGATGACCTGGTCTACCGGCACCTGCCTGAATTGCCGCTGCTGCACCCGGCCGGACCGACCCTGCGCCAGCTGATGCATCACACGGGCGGTTGGCGCACGGACCTGGCCGCCGTCGCCCAAGGCCTGGCCATACTGCCCAAGGCGGACTGGTCCAAGCCGCTGCATGAGCCCAACCGCGAGCTCAACTTCGAGCCGGGCACGCGCATGATCTATTCAAACACCGGCTACCAGCTGCTGGCCCGCGTGATCGAGCGCCTGAGCGGCCAGCGCTTCGAGGACTTCATGCGCGAGCGCATCTTCACGCCGCTGGGCATGCATGACACCGAGTCGCTGACCAGCGACCTCGAGATCCGAGCCGGCATGGCCATGCAATACCAGGCCCAGCCGGCGGCCGCTGGCGGCGGGCTGCAGCGCGGCATCTACCCGGGCGAGCTGCGCGGCAGCGGCTCCCTGGTCTCGACCATTGACGACATGCTGTGCTGGCTGGCCCATCTGCGCAGCCCGAAGAAGACGGTCGGCAGCGCGGCCAGCTGGGCCCAGATGATTGCGCTGCCGCAGCTGTCAACCGGCATGCGTCTGCCCTATGCGCTGGGCCTGATGCGCCACGACTACCGCGGCGTCGAGGTGATCCATCATGCGGGCGCGGTGCTCGGTGCCACCTCGCAGATGATCACGGTGCCGGCCCATCAGCTGGACATCATGATCATGGTCAATGGCGCCCCCATCTCGCCGGTGGCGCTGGGCTTTCAGATCATCGACGCGCTGCTCGGCGAGGCCCTCGTCGCGCCGCCCGCCCCTGTGCCGGCTGCCGCCCATGCGGCGCTGCTGGGGCAGCGCTATCACGCGGCCTCGACCGGTGCTGTTTTCGGCTTCGAGGACGCCGGCGGCAAGCTCGCGCTCAATTGGATGGGCAGCCGCGGCATGCCGTTGCGCCAGATCGGCAACGAGGCCCTGCTGCCCTGCGAGGACAGCGCGCTGAACCCGCTGGGCTTCGCGCTCGAGGAGCTTGGCGGCACAACCGCGCCCGACATCCTGACCCTCAACGACGGCGGCCATCTGCTGCGCTGCGAGCGCCTGCCCGATGTGGCACCTATCAGCGCTGCACTGGCGCCGGCCCTGGCCGGCCGCTACCGCGTGCCGGATCTGCAGATCGACGCTCACGTTGAGATCGAGGGCGAAGGCGAGGCCTTGCAGATCATCGTGCGCCTGCAGGGCCGGCACGGCCACAGCGCCTACCGCCTGCAGCCGCTGTCGCCGGACGTGCTGCTGGCCATGCCGGCCGATGCGTTGTTCGCCGGCATGGGCGGCGCCGGCATCATCAATATCGATCGCGCGGCCGGCCGCGTCAGCGGCCTGCGCCTGGATGCGCCGCGGCTGCGGCGCCTGCGCTTCATCCGCGAGGAGCACACCGCATGAGCAGCAAGAAGATCTTCGGCGCCTTCTTGGCCACCGAGACCAATACCTATGCGGCGGCGCCGACCGGCTGGGGCGGCTTTGAGGCATACGGCATCTTCCATGGCGATGGGAGCCGGCGCGATCCGCAAGGCATAGGCGCGCCTATGGCCGACCTGCGCCGGCTGCTGGCCGACCAGGGCCATACGCTGGTCGAGAGCCTCAGTGCCTTCGCCCAGCCGCTGGGCCGCACGGTGCGCGCGGTCTACGAGGGCCTGCGCGACGAGATCCTGAGCGATCTGCGGGCGGCCCTGCCGGTCGATGGCGTGATCCTGGTGCTGCACGGCGCGATGGTGGCCGAGGGCTATGAGGACTGCGAGGGCGATCTGATCGCGCGGGTGCGCGCCATCGTCGGGCCGGCCGTGCCCATCGGAGTCGAGCTGGACCTGCACTGCCACACCACCGTGCTGATGCAGCGCTCGGCCGATGCCATCGTCGCCTACAAGGAATATCCGCATATCGACGCGCTGCCCCGGCTCGAGGAGCTGCTGCGCATCGTGCTGGACACGGCGGCCGGCAAGGTCCGGCCCAGCACCGCGATGTTCGATTGCAAGATGGTAGGCCTGTGGCACACCACGCGCGAACCCATGGCCGGCTTTGTGCGTCGTATGCAGGCGGTCGAGCGCCAGCCGGGCGTGCTCTCGGTCTCGCTCGGCCATGGCTTTCCCTGGGGCGATGTGCCCGAGTCGGGGGCGCGGCTGTGGGTCATCACCGACGACGACGCGCGCCTGGCCAGCGCGATGGCCGAGCAGCTGGGCCGCGAGTTCTGGGCGCTGCGCGAGCAGACCGTGACGCCGATGCTGGAGATTGACGCGGCGCTGGACCGCGCCGCGCAGACAGCGGGCGGCCCGGTCGTCATTGCCGACATCGCCGACAACGCCGGCGGCGGCGCGATGAGCGACAGCACGTTCATCCTGCAGGCCTTGCTGGCGCGCGGCGCTCAGGACGTGGCGATCGGCGCCTTCTGGGATCTGGGCGCAATCCAGCTCTGCCGCGATGCCGGTGTCGGCGCCTGCATCGCGCTGCGCATCGGCGGCAAGTGCGGCCCAGCCTCGGGTCAGCCGGTGGACCTGGAGGTCGTCGTCAAGGCGGTGCTGGACCAGCACGTGCAGATCGGCCTGAACTCGAACGACGAGATCGCGCCGCTAGGCCCCAGCGTCTGGGTGCAGGCGGCGAACGGGCTGGACATCGTGCTGGTCAGCGTGCGCAGCCAGACCTTCTCGCCCATGGTCTTCACCGGCCTGGGCATCGATCTGGCGCGCAAGCGCCTGATCGTGGTCAAGTCCACCCAGCACTTCCATGCCCAGTTCGCGCCGCTGGCCCGGGATATCCTATATGTGACGACACCCGGCGCGATCAGCATGGACTTTGCCGCCCTGCCCTACCGGGTGCGCGAGCTCGATTACTGGCCCCGCGTGGCCGACCCGCACGACTTCACCGCCGCCACCGACCCGATATCCGCATGAGCCACAAGCCCGACATCATTTCAGCCGACTGCCTGGTCATCGGCGGTGGCATCGCCGGCGCCTCGGTAGCACGTTGGCTGGCGCCGCATGCGCGCACCATCGTGCTGGAGCGCGAGAGCCAGCCCGGCTATCACGCCACTGGCCGCTCGGCCGCGCTCTTCATGGAGAGCTATGGCAACACCCAGGTGCGCGCGCTGACCCGCGCCAGCCGCAGCTTCTTCGAACAAGCGCCGGCCGGCTATTCCGAGCATCCGCTGCTGACGCCGCGCGGCGCGCTCTTCGTCGCCACCGAGGCGCAGCGCGAGGCCTACGAGCGCCACTGGGAGGTGCTGCGCGCAATCACCCCGAATGCGCACCGGCTTTCGGCCGACGAAGCCTGCGCGATGGTGCCGGTGCTCAGGCGCGAGCGGCTGCTCGGTGCGATCCACGAGCCCGAGGCGGTGGACATGGATGTGCATGCGCTGCACCAGGGTTTTCTGCGCGAGCTGCGCCGCGCCGGCGGCAGCCTGGTCTGCAATGCCGAGGTCTCGGCGATCGAGCGACACGGCGCCGACTGGCGCGTGCAGGCCGGCACGGCCGTCTATCAGGCACCAGTGCTGATCAATGCGGCCGGTGCCTGGGCCGATGTGATCGCCGGCCTGGCCGGCGTGCGGCCCATAGGGCTGGAGCCACGGCGCCGCTCGGCCTTTATGTTCGCGCCGCCGGCCGGCATCGACACGCACGCCTGGCCGCTGGTGTTCGGCGCCGACGAGGACTGGTACTTCAAACCCGACGCAGGCTTGCTGCTCGGCTCACCGGCCAATGCCGACCCGGTAGCACCGCAGGATGTACAGCCCGAGGAGCTCGATATCGCGCTGGCCATCCATCGCATCGAGGAGGCCACCACGCTGACCATCCGCCGGCCCAGCCACACCTGGGCCGGGCTGCGCTCCTTCGTCGCCGACGGCGGCCTGGTCGGCGGTTTCGATACCCAGGCGCCCGGCTTCTTCTGGCTCGCCGGCCAGGGCGGCTACGGCATCCAGACCTGCGCCGCGATGGGCGAAGCCTGCGCGGCCCTGGCGCGGGGATTGGCGCTGCCGCAGCGGCTGGCTGACTTCGGGCTGAGTGCGGAGATGCTGTCGCCAGCGCGCTTGGTGCAAGCGGGAAGCACCTAGCGAGCGGCCGCGCTGCGCAGGAAGCACGAAA
Organism: Paucibacter sp. M5-1; assembly: GCF_027498415.2. NCBI lineage: Bacteria > Pseudomonadati > Pseudomonadota > Betaproteobacteria > Burkholderiales > Sphaerotilaceae > Roseateles > Paucibacter sp. M5-1. The sequence goes on along the minus strand of NZ_JAPZLM020000001.1, from coordinate 5,078,126 downwards.
GAAAAAGGGCCCCGCGTGGGGCCCTTGCGCGACGCCGGCTCGCCGGAGCGGGCCGGCCGCTGTCAGTTCAGCGGCTTCGCGCGCAGCAGCGGTGCCTGCGCCGGCGCGGCGGCGCTGGCGTCGATGAACACCGTGGTCGTGCCCAACACAGCGCTGGCTGCAGTCTCGCGGTACTCGACCACGCCGAGGTGGCGGTTGCCCGCCGCGACGTTCCACGACAGACCCACCGAAGCGGTGCCGCCGGCCGTCACAGTGGACGGGCCGAAGGCCTTCAAGCTGGCCGGCGCCGTGACTGCCGGCACTACCCACAGATTGATCCTGAAGTTGGAAGCTCCGGCGACCGGCGCGTTATATCCGTCGGCGCAGACCTGGTAGTTCGCATCCGCCGTCGGGTTGTTGAGGATGATCAGTTCCTCGGAGGTGACGCCCCCGCTGGAACCGACCTCCGTGCCGGCGCGCAGCACCCGCAGGTCAATATCCCGTGCACCGCCGCCGCCGGTCTCGCTGTCGAACAGCTGCGCGCGCAGCTGCTTGGCACCCGCCGGCACCGCGAACGGGAAGCACACCGATTGATTCTGCGCCACATTGCCGGCCAGCCGGGTCGCCGCCACCATGCCGCTGGCCTGGATGTTGAACGTTCCGTTGTAGCCGGTTGCCACCGTGAAGACCTTGGTACCCACGGGCCGCGTCTCGGTCACGCTGGCGCTGCCGACGAAGGTCAGCGGCCGCACCGTCACCGGGCTGCGCAGGTTGATGCCGTCGTCGCCGGCGAGCATGACCTCCCCGAAAACCCAGGTGGCCGTGGCCGCCGTGGTGCGCGTCAACTGGACCGTGAAGGTCTGTGTGGCGCCCGGAGCGATCACGAAGTTGGCCGGAGTAACGACGGTGCTGAAGCCCGGCACGTTGGCACTGGCCGTGTAGGTGCGCGGTGACGTGCCCTTGTTGGTCAGCCGGCGCGTGAAGGTCTGGATGCCGATGACGTTGCTCGCGGTCATCGAGGCCAGGTTCAGCGCCGTGCCGCTCAACACGCCGTTGCGATAGGCCAGATGATCGGCGTTCGTCTGGTCGAACACGACCTTGGTCGCCAACGCCTGGTTCGGGTTGATATGACCCGCGCCGAAGCCCCAGCGGTTGGCGTCGATCGCGCCATTGGCCAGCTTCACGTTCTGCAAGCTGCTGGTCATGATCGCCGACTTGATCGCATACGGCGACCAGCCCGGATTGGCCTGCTTGAGCAAGGCGCCCAGGCCGGCCGAGTGCGGGCTCGCCATCGAGGTGCCGGAGATCATCTCGGCCCAGGGCGGAGGAATCAGCGTGCCGGCCGCGACGGCGTCGCGCTGGGCCTGCGTCAGATCGCGGTTCATATAGGCCGCGATGATGTCGGTTCCCGGGGCGGTGATATCGGGTTTGAGGATGTTCAGGTCGGCCAGGTTCGGGCCGCGCGACGAGGTCCCCGACATGACCGGCGAGACGACGCCGGCGACCTGGAAGCCGGCGCCGAAGGCCGCCGTGCCGGTGGGCGACGAGGCCTCGGCGGTGACGGCGGCAAAGGCCGCCAGCGGCAGATGCACGGTGGGCAGCACGGCCGAGATCAGCGGCGTGGTGTTGGCCGACGCCGGCGTGTTCAGGATGATCACGCCGACGGCTCCGGCGGCCTTGGCATTGGCCACCTTGTTGACCAGCACATTGCCCCCCCGATCGCAGACCAGGATCTTGCCGCCGACCTTGGCCGGGTCGAGCAGCGCAGCCACACCGTCGGCAGCGCCGAGGCACAGCGCCTGGTTCGAGCCCTGGGCCGCCGGCGCGCCGAAGCCGGCGTTGCGCGACCAGACCAGGGACTGGGTCGGCAGGCCGGTACTCTGGAACGACGCGCCCTGCGCGGTGGCGCCGCCGCCGAGCGTCACGATCGCCTCGGTGTAGCGGTCGTGGGTCGAATTGCCCACCGTCATCAGCCAGGGGCTGATATGAGCCACCGTCGAGGCGCCATTGACGTTGGAATTGCCTGCCGACGCCGACACATAGACGCCGGCGGCGGCGGCGGCACGGAAGGCCGTCTGCAGCGCGTCGGCAAAGCTCGTCCGGCTGCCGCCGATCGAGTAGTTGATGACATCGACCCCGTCGGCGACCGCCTGGTTGACGGCCGCCAGGGTGTCGGAGGGGTAGCAGCCCGTGTTCGGATCGTCCCGGCCACCAGCGGCGGTGTAGCAGGCCTTGTACGAAGCGACGCGGGCACGCGGTGCGATGCCCGACATGCCAGAGACGGCGCTGGCGCCGCCGACCAGGGCCGAGACGCCCTCATTTCCGCCCGAGGTGCCCAGCGTGTGCGAGCCGTGGCCGTCGCCATCGCGCGGCGAATCGAGATACTCGAAGGCCCACGCCGAGTTGCCGTTGAAGCTCTTGTAGCCGGCGTTGAAGTAGCGGGCACCGATCAGCTTGTTATTGCACATGCTGGGGGTGAAGCCGCTGCCGGCCTGGCAGGTGCCGGTCCACTTGGCCGGCGGCGGGCCATAGACCACAGTGCCGGGCAGATGCGAAGACACCGGCTTGCCGGTGGCATCGACCTTGTCCGAGAACGACGGATCCTCGGGCCAGACGCCGGTGTCGACATGGCCGATGATGATGTCCTCGCCCTTCAGCGCGCGGCCGGTGCCGTCCAGCTTGGACCAGAGACCATTGGGGCCGGTCAGGCCCAGATAGCTCGGCGTGTAGGTGGTGTCGAGCTTGCTCGGTTCGTCGGCGGTGATGGCCTTGACGCCCGGAGTCGCCAGCAGCTTCTGCAGCTCGACATCGCTGAGCTTGGCCGCGAAGCCGTTGAAGGCCACGCCATAGCGGTGATAGACGGTCGCGGCAGGGACGGCCGCAGTCACGTTGCCGGCCTTGCCGTTCAGGTAGGTCAGATAGGCCACCACATGGCTGGCATTGACGTTCAGCTTGGCGCCGGCGGCCGGGCGGGTGGCCGCCAGGCCGCTGACGCTGCCTTCATAGGCAGCGGCTGGCGCATCAGCCAGCTCAACGATGTAACCCTTGCGAGGGGCGGACTGTGCGGCGGCCGACAAGGCGGCGACGGCCAGCACAGAACCGATCACGACGTGATATCTGGTCATGGACTGATCCTTATGGGTGGACGGGTCAGACGGATTGACGACGGCGGGTGAAGGTCATCAAGCCGATCGCTGCGAGCACCAGGCTGATCGTGCCGGGCTCGGGTACGCGAAGGTTGTCGATCCCGAACTGCGACAGCGATGCATCGCGTATGCAACCGCCGAGGCCGTCATACAGGCAGGCCGTCAGGGTCAGCGAGGTCACTGCGCTGCTGCCCAGCAGGTCGGTGTCGATCGAAAAGAAGCTCCAGACGCCATTGGCGCCGGACAGGCCGAAATCGAACTGCTCGAAGATGGTCCCGGTCGTCGTCGTGGCGGCGATCTGCAGCATGCCGGCGGCAGCACCCGGTGCAATCGGCACCGGTGCGATGAAGGCCGCGTCCAGGCCCAGGAAACGCACGCCCCCCAGGGCCAGCGTGATGGCATCGTTGTTCAGCGCGGCCAGGAACTGGCCGGTGCTGTTCTCGGGCGCGATCGCACCATAGGCCATGGCCGAATCGACGTTCGAGAAACCTTCGCCGGACGATGTCACCGTGACGCCGCCGCTGACGATCGACGAGCCGGAAAAACCCTGAGGCAGGATGTCGTCGAAAGTGACGGGGCTGGAATGAGCCAAGATGCTCGTGCCGGCGCCTAGCGCCAGCGCAGCCAAAGCGCGTTTCATTTTGATGCGGGTCACAGGCTTCTTCTCCATATGTGGCGATTGAATCCGTCCGGCAGGCGCCGTCGGGCTTAAAACTACGTCGAGACTGTCGCCCCGACGTGGTAGCCGACTGTTGCCTGAGAAACGGTTTCGATGTTGCTCACCGCCCCCTGGATCAGGGAGATCGCTAACCCTAGGAGGGCGCGTCCGCAGGCCATCTGCCTCGCGGTAGTTGGGGTATGACCCGCCCTCGCAGACCACGTCTTGTCCCACTTTGAGACGCCAGCGCAGGTCGGTGTCGTGCTCAACCGGGCATGCAGGATCGAGCCGACCCGATCGAATGTCGGGCCCACGTCGCGCCGCTGTCGTTCGAGCCGCTGCTGGTTTCCGGATGGGCCTTCGCCGCTGGCTAGGTGCTCCCGCACCAGCCATGGCTGCGCCCTCCTTCCAGCTCCTGAGAACAAGCGGCCTCGCGGCGGGGTCATCACGGCGGGGGTCAGGTCTTGAATTTGAAGGTTCAGATTCAAGGCTTGACCCCACTCGTGACCCCACTCGTTTGGCCTTTGGCGAGGGTCAGGTCTTGATGAAGGAAAACCAATGCCGGTGTACCGCGGCGAGAAGTCCCTGAAACCGTTTAGCCATCGGTGTGCTTCGGAGGAACGTACTTCTTCTTCAGCGCGATTCGAGCGAGGTTGTGCGGTACGTGCTTGATGTAGGGACCGCGTGACGAATTGGAGATGAACTGAAAGTACTCGCCCTTCGGATTTCGGCAGAACCGTATAAGCCAAGCGTCGTCAATGCGGTCGTCGCTTCCATCAATTCGCACGACCTCATCCACAACCACCGCCGTCTCGCCGGAGAACCGATAGCGCTCATCGGTCGACTCAACCGCCAGGGCTTTGAACTGGGCTTCGGCGTCTGCGCGCAGTATTTGAAGTCTCGCCCTGTTCCGTCGATTCACCCAGGTGAAGTACTTCCAGAACATAGCAACCATTCCGGCCATGAGAATGACTACGAACCAGTCCATTGCCAGTTACACCTAGACAAGATCAAGTTGACTGCGTGACACCGGCCAGCCCAACTTCTGCGATGCCGCAGTTTGCAGACATGGGACCCGCAGCGCTACACCAGCACACTCGTTGGTGAGGCTGACGCGGCCTTGCGACTCGGCAGGGAGTCGGGACATGGAGAGCAAATCTAACAGCATCTTGCCCGTCGGATCGGCCCCTCACACGGACAGCGCCGACATCGTCTTCGCAGGGGCCTTGACCAAACGGCTCAGTCGGGGCCAGGTCTTGCTTATCGTCCTGAAGACTAGCCCTGTGGCGCCGTCATCAGGCGCCACCTCGCTGTCCGGGGCTTGCACTGCGACGTGGGCGCGGCCTGCGCGCCCACTCGGCCCTGCTTCGGCCCCCCTCCCGCTCAGCCCCAGAGCGCCGGCTCGGCGGCGCCGAGCAGGGCGCCTTCGTAGTGCATGGCCTGGGCGCGGTCGGATTGCATCAGCATCGGGCCGTCGAGGTCCACATAGCTGCAGTCCTGCGCGATCAGATGGGCCGGTGCCATGGCCAGCGAGGTGCCGCCCATATTGCCGACCATCAGCCCGAAACCCAGCGCCTTGGCCTCGCGGGCCAGGGCCAGCGCTTCGGTCAGGCCGCCGGACTTGTCGAGCTTGATGTTGACGTATTGGTAGCGGCCCACCAGCGCCGGCAGCGAGCTGCGGTCCACGCAGGACTCATCGGCGGCCAGCGGTATGGCGCAGACCAGCCCGTCGAGCTGGGCATCCGTGCCGCGCTCGACCGGCTGCTCGATCAGCTCGACACCCTGGGCCTTCAGCTCGGGCAGGATGCGCTCGAGCAGCTCGCGGCTCCAGGCCTGGTTGGCATCGACGACCAGGCGGGCGGACGGATGCTCCTCGCGGGCGAAGCGCACCATGTCGACATGCCGGCTCGCATCGGCCTTCAGCTTGAGCAGGGGCAGATGCCGCGCCGCGCGGATCTTGCGCCGCACATCGGCCTCGCTGCCCAGGCCAATGGTGTAGGCCGTCAGCACCGGCGCCACGTGCGTGAGGCCCGCCAGTTGCCAGGCGCGACGGCCGGCCTGCTTGGCGCGCAGATCCCACAGCGCGCAGTCCAGCGCGTTGCGCGCGCCACCGGGCGGCAGCAACTGCATCAGCGCCTCGGTCGACAGGTCCTGATGCAGCCGCGGCCGCAGGGCCTCGATCTGCGCGGCCATAGACAGCGTCGTCTCGCCCTTGTAGGGCACGCCGGTGGCCTCGCCATAGCCGCTGCGGCCCTCGCGATCGGACAGGCGCACGACCAGCACCTGAATCTCGGTCATCACGCCGCGCGAAATCTCAAACGGCTCCTGCAGGGCCCAGCTCTCGCTGGTGAGCGTGCAATCAAGCGACATGGGAATACTCCTTGTGTGGGTGAATGGCTTGGGCCAGGCGCTCGACACCGCCGCGCATCGGATCGACCACGGGCAGGCCCAGCTCGGCCTCGACGCGGTCGCGGTAGGCCAGCCAGTCCGCATCGCTGAGCGCGGACGAATTGATGCTGATGCCGACGCAGCGCACCGCCGCATTGGTCAGGCGTGCGGCGCGCAGATAGGCCTCGATGGCCTCGGCCAGCGGCGGGGTCGGGAAGTCAGGCAGGCTGGCAATATGCTGCCGACCGGCGTGGTGGCACAGCACCAGCGCGTCGGGCTGCGAGCCATGCAACAGGCCCAGCGTGACGCCCGCATAGGCCGGGTGGAACAGCGAGCCCTGGCCCTCGATCACATCCCAGTGCTCGGCCTCGTTGTCGGGCGAGAGCTGCTCGGCCACGCCGGCGACGAAGTCGGACACCACCGCGTCGATGGCCACGCCGCTGCCCGAGATCATCACCCCGGTCTGTCCGGTCGCACGAAAGCTCGCCGGCACGCCGCGCGCCTGCAGCGCACGGGCCAGCGCCAGCGCGGTGTACTTCTTGCCCAGCGCGCAATCGGTGCCGACGGTCAGCAGCCGTTGCCCGCTGCGCTTGCGTCCGGTGCCGGTCACGCGCGGCCAGGCGCCGTGGCGCACATCCTGCAGCTGCACGCCGGCGGCCTGGGCGGCGGCGGCCAGCTCGGGGATGTCGCTCAGCCGCGTGTGCAGGCCGCTGACGATGTCCAAACCCGCGCGCACCGCCTCCAGCAGGCTGGGCAGCCAGTGCGCCGGCAGCTTGCCGCCGACCGGCGCGATGCCGATCAGCAGCGAGCCCGCGCCGGCCGCGGCCGCCTCGGCGACGCTCATCGCCGGCTTGCCGGTGCTGACGGCGGCCCCGGGATAGGCCAGCTCGCCGAGCACATCCTCGGGGCACCAGTCGGCCACGCCGAAGGCGGTCTTGGCATCGACGGCCGAGCTCACGTCACCGAGGAAGATCAGATAGGGTTTGCGCAATACAAGCATGTCGGAGAAATCCCTAGGGAAGAGGAAGAGAAACGGGGAATCAGTCAGTCGCCGCAGCGTTCAAACGCCAGTTGGCGGGTGCGCGGCGTGTCGAGGCGGAAACCGCTCACGGAGCCGCTCGGCGGACCGCCAGCGGGCGCGACGCGCAGCACCGCATTGCCGCCATGGCCCATCGGTACGTCGAGCGCCTGGCAGCCGAACACCTCGGCCGAGAGGGCCCGCAGCTCGAAGCGGTTGCCACCATAGGCACCGCGGATCTGCAGCAGCAGCCGCTCGCCGTCGAAATCGATGCGGGCCTCGGCATCGAGATCGGCCGAGCGGTAGCGGCCCAACAGCGGCGCGCCGGCCTCGGCCAGCGGCGGAGGCGTCTGAGGCAGCAGCTCGCAGCATTCGCTGCGGCCGTCCGCGACCAGATCGAGTTGCGGCGGCGGCACCGCGCCGGCCAGTTGCGCGGTCGGCAGCAGATATTGGCCGATACCGCCCTCCTCGAAGGGCTGGCACAGCTGCACCCCCTCGTCGCGCAAGGGCATGGCCAGACCCTCCAGCAGGCTCAGGCCGAGCGCGTCGCCGGCTCTGGCAAAGCCGAAGACCAGGCCCGTGTCGCGGCCGCGATAGCGCCGGCCCAGCATCGGCGCGAAGCGCTCGACGGCCGCCGGCGGCGCGATGGCGGCCAGCCCTTGATCGGCCAGCAAGGCATCGACGATGCGCAGCGCCAGCTCGCGCGGGCTGCATGGCGCACCATTGCCGATGATGATGATGTCCAGCGCCTGGCTGGGCACGCTCAGCATCTGGCTGGCGCCGCCGATCACGGCACCCGGATGGTGAATCACTTCCAGGCCGCGGTAGTCGTGCCGCATCAGGCCCAGGCCGTAGGGCGTGTGGTGGCCATTGGCCAGCCGCGTCGGCGCCAGCATCTGCTGCCAGCTGGCCGCGCTGCCCACGCGCTTGTGCGGCGCGCGCAGATGGGCCAGCCAGCGCAGCATGTCGTCGATGCTGGAGACCATCGCGCCCTCGCCGCGCAACTCCTCGGTCGGGAAGATGCCGCGCCGCCAGCCAGTGCCTTGTGCGGCCGGCAGGTGCAGGGTGGCCGTGCCCGGATGCAGCTCGAAATCGCTGGGCACCGAGGCCGTGTCCTCCATACCCAGCGGCGCGAAGATGCGCTCTTGCAGGAACTGCTCGAAGGGCAGACCGGAGACGTCCTCGATCACTCTTGAGAGCAGCTGGTAGCCGCTATTGCAGTAAATGACCTGGCTGCCGGGCGCGAAATTGGCCTCACGCTGGCGCCGCTGCACGCGCCAGGCCACGCCGGCTGGCTTGATGGCCATGCCCTCGGCGATGAAGCCCAGGTCGAGGTAGCAGCGGTAGCCGCTGCTGTGGTTCATCAGCTGGCGCAGGCTGGGCTCGGGCCCCTGGGCAGGCAATGCCGGCAGCTCGGGCAGGTAGGCACGCACCGGGGCGTCGATGTCGAGCCGGCCCTCCTCGGCCAGCAGCAGCGCGGCCAGGCAGGTGAACTGCTTGCTGGTCGACCCGATGCGCATCCGGGTCCAGGGCGTGTTGGCCACACCTTGCTCGACGCTGGCCAGCCCGATGCCGCGCCGGTAGAGGCTGCGGCCATGCAGGGCCACACCGACGACCAGGCCCGGCGCATCGCTGCGGGCCAGGGGATTGAACAGGGCGTCGAGGGCGGCGATGCGGGGATCGGGTTTATGCGATGAGGACAGGGCTGCGGACATATCGGATCGGCTCAAGGGCTGTGCTGCAAAACCAAGACGAGGCAGCGACCGAGATCCGCGAAAACCCTGGGTATCTACCAAGGCCGACCCGGCCTGCAAAAAATCTTTGCGCCGCACGTACCGGATTTCCGCAGCTGCTTCGTCATCAGAAGCAGGCGGGCACTGCGGATCGTGGCAAGCTCCGCCGACATGAGGAGCCGTGTTGAACACTGAAGAGTTGAACGCCTGGTTCGTGGACCAAGTGCTGCCGCTGGAAGCCATGCTTGAACGCTTTTTGCGGCGCAACTGGCGCGATATGGACGAGATCTCCGACCTGCGTCAGGAGGTTTACGCGCGCGTCTATGACGGCTGTGCACGGGGCCGACCCGATTCGGCCCAGGCTTTTGTGCTGACCACGGCGCGCAATCTGCTGATCGACCGCGCCCGGCGCGCGCAGATCGTCTCGATCGAGACCTATGCCGATATGGATGCGCTGGCGCCGACGCTGGACGAGCTGAGCCCGGAGCGCCACCTGGCCGCGCGCAGCGAGCTCAAGCTGCTGCAGATCGCGCTGAACCTGCTGCCGGCGCGCTGTCGCGAAGTGATTGAGCTGCGCAAGATCGAGGGCCTGTCGCAGCGCGAGGTGGCCTCACGCATGGGCATCACAGAGGACACGGTGGAGCGCCAGGTCTCCAAGGGCGTGCGCGCCCTGGCGCTGGCGCTGCAGGCAACGGGGCTGGGCAGCGCTGCGCGCAGCGTCGCCGCGCCGTTGAGGAAGGGACGGAAAACACAATGAAAAACAAAGAGTTGAATGACATCGAGGCCAGCGCGGCAGACTGGATCGCCGAGCGCGACCGCCAGGGTGGCCGCCTGCCTGCCGAGCGCCAGGCCGAGCTGGAGGCCTGGTTGAGCGCGGCGACCGCACACCGTGTCGCCTTTTTGCGCCTGGACCAGGCCTGGCAGCGCGCCGACCGCTTGCGCGCGCTGCAGGGCGCCGCACCGGTCTTCACGCCGCCGCCGGCGCCGCGCGGCTGGGCTTGGGCCGCACGCCCCCCGCTGCGGCATGCTGCCGCCGGTCTGGGCCTGGCGACGCTGGCCCTGGTGCTGGGTCTGAACTTCGGCAAGCCGACGCAAACGCAGAACTACGCCACCGAGCGCGGCCAGCGTGAGTCGGTCACGCTGACCGACGGCTCAAAGCTGACGCTGAACACCGCCACGCAGTTGCGCACCGAGGTGACGCCACAGGCGCGCCAGGTCTGGCTGGAGCGCGGCGAGGCCTTTTTCGACATCGCCCACGATGCCAAGCGCCCCTTCGTGGTCCATGCTGGCAAGCAGACGGTGACCGTGCTGGGCACCAAGTTCTCGCTCTACCGCGACGGCGACAAGCTGCGCGTGGCCGTGCTCGAAGGCCGGGTTCAGGTGCAGGCCGAGCAAAACCGCCCTGCGGTGCTGACCCGCGCGGACACCGCGCTGGCCGACGCCGGCAATCTGCTGCTGACCAAGCTGTCGCCGCAGCAGCTGACGGCCAGCCTCGGTTGGCTGCAGGGCAAGCTGGTCTTCAACGAAGTCAGCCTGGCCGAGGCCGCGCGCCAGTTCAACCGCTACGGCCGCAAGCAGCTGGTCATCAAGGACGAGGCCGCCTCACGCATCGTCATCGGCGGCGTGTTCGATGCCGCCAATGTCGAAGCCTTCGCCCGCCTGCTGCATGCCGGCTTCGGTCTGCAGGTGCAGGTCCAGAACGAGGAGATTCAGATTTCCAGCCCGGCGTCCTGAGCCGGGCTGGCGGCGTCGTAAGTCTTGCAGCCCGTCTTCCGATGCCCAGCTCATGGAGCCTGTATAGGAAGATGCCCAATTCTCATCGCAGTGCCTGGCGCCACGCATCAGCAATCCTCCCGGGTAGCTTGGGCCGTTGAGCAGAATCGACCGAGCATCGGTAGGCCCCTTGAACAGTCCCAGGATTGCCCCAGGTCGGACAGATGCCTTGCGGTCGTCAAAGTCACCGCTCAGCGATGCCCGCTATAGCCTGAACTTGCCGATGGTGGCCCGAAGCGTGCGGCTGCTTTTTGGCCGGATTTTTCAGTTCGCCTCGCTTTCAGATAGCGACCCAACGCCTGGCCGGCTCATCCGCCAAGCGGGATTGCCCGGCGGATGAGTGGCAGCTGGATCGATCAGATCTCTGTCTGCTCGGAGATCTCAAGGGCATCATCGACCTCGATGCCGAGGTATCTCACGGTTGACTCCAGCTTGGAATGTCCCAGTAGCAGTTGCACGGCGCGCAGATTCTTGGTCCGCCGATAGATCAGCGTCGCCTTGGTTCGTCGCATCGAATGCGTGCCGTAGTCGGCCGGATCAAGGCCCAGCTCCACGACCCAGCTTTCGCGGATCCGGACGTATTGCCGCGTGCCGAGATGCGGTGATCTGTGGAGGCGACTTGGAAACAAGAAGTCGTCGGACTTCAGTCCAGCGGTCTTGATCCATTGCTGAACAGCGTCACGTGCGGCCTGGGTGATCTCGAACTAAACGGTGCGCTGGGTTTTGTGCTGCATCACGATAGCCCGCGACGCAACTTTGTCGCCATGACAGACATCTCCAAGCTTCAGGGCGACGAGGTCGCACCCGCGAAGTTTGCTGTCGATGCCCAGGTTGAATAGCGCGAGTCGCGCACCCGGCCCTCCATCTGAAAGCGGACTCGAAGCGCCCGAATGTCCTTGAGCTTGAACGGTGCCTTCTGACCGACGATTCTGCCCTTGTTTCAGGGTTCGCGGTGATTGGCGTTGGCTGACGTTCCCATGATGGTCTCCCATCGAGTTGAGGGACGTCAACGATGCGCCGTATCGAAGTGGCTCGCTGAGTAACCCGCGCATCTCAGCCTCTCCGGGCTGCGGACTTACACCACGCGCCGGGACATCGCCCCTGCTCTTAGGAATCCTGATCACGAGCCTCTGCGGCACCTCCTGCAAGCGCCCTTGGTCGTCCCAGCGACGACGCAGGACCTACATCGTTTTACATCGCTTAACTGGTGAAAACGCGGCCAGGTTTCGACACTGGCATGGCCAAGCCGGCGAGCGTTCGTCGGTACAGCAAACATGATGCCGGAGCCAAGCCAATGAATCATCATTTCACCGCCCGAGACGGGGCACGCATTCACTACAAGGACTGGGGCTGCGGTCAGCCGGTGGTCTTCAGCCACGGTTGGCCGCTCAATGCGGACAGCTGGGAATCGCAGATGCTGTTCCTGTCGAGCCAGGGCTACCGCACGATTGCCCATGACCGGCGTGGCCACGGCCAATCCAGCCAGACCTGGGACGGCAACGACATGGACACCTACGCCGATGACCTGGCGAGCCTGCTGGAGGTGCTGGACCTGCACAACGTCGTGCTGGTGGGTTTCTCCACCGGTGGCGGCGAGGTGGTCCGCTACATCGGCCGCCACGGCATACGGCGTGTCGCCAAGCTGGTGTTGGTGGGCGCGGTGCCGCCGCTGATGCTGCGTACCGAGAGCAACCCGGATGGCGTGCCGCTGGAGGTCTTCGACGGCCTGCGCAAGGGCGAGATCGACAACCGCGCGCAGCTGTATCGGGACATCGCAAGCGGTCCCTTCTTCGGCTTCAACAGACCCGGCGCTGTCCCTTCCCAGGCCCTGATCGACCGCTTCTGCGAGCAGGGCCTGCAGGCCAGCCATCGCAGCACGCATGAGTGCATCGCGGCGTTCTCGGCGACCGACTTCAGCGCCGATCTGCAGCAGGTCACCGTGCCGACGCTGCTGGTGCATGGCGACGACGACCAGATCGTGCCCATAGCCACCTCGGCGAGGCTCGCCGTCAAGGCCCTGCGTTCCGCCACGCTGAAGGTCTACGAGGGCGCACCGCACGGATTGACCGACACCCACAAGGACCGGCTGAACGCCGACCTGCTGGCCTTCATCGCCTCTTGAACCTCCACCCTCAGGAATCCATCATGAAGATCACGCCACTGATTCTCGCCCTCGCTCTACTTGCAGGCACGATCCACAGCAGTGCCCAAGCTCAATCGTCCAGCAGCACAGCGCCCTCGGCCAAGACCCGGCCGGCTGCGGCGCAGGGCCAGGTCGTAAAGACGGCCAGCACCATCACCACGCGCGATGGAGTGGCGCTCTACTACAAGGACTGGGGTCCGAAGACGGGGCCGGTGGTGGTGTTCAGCCACGGCTGGCCGCTGAACTCGGACAGCTGGGAATCGCAAATGATCTTCCTGGCCAGCAAGGGCTTTCGCGTCGTGGCACATGACCGCCGCGGGCACGGTCGATCCAGCCAGCCCTGGGACGGCAATGACATGGATCACTATGCCGACGACCTGGCGGCTGTCATCGAGACCCTCGACCTGAAGAACGCCACCTTGGTCGGCTTCTCGACGGGCGGCGGTGAGGTGGCGCGTTACATCGGCCGCCACGGCACGAGCCGGGTGAAGAAGGCGGTGCTGGTAAGCGCGGTACCGCCCCTCATGCTCAAGACGCCGGACAACCCGGGTGGCCTTCCGATCGAAGTGTTCGATGGTTTGCGCAAGGCTTCCCTGGCCGACCGCTCGCAGCTCTACCTCGACATTGCCTCCGGTCCCTTCTTTGGCTACAACCGCCCCGGCACCAAACTCTCGACGGGTGCCGTGCAGTCGTTCTGGCGCCAGGGCATGGTCGCTGGCCACAAGAACACCCACGACTCGATTGCCGCTTTCTCGGCGACCGACTTCCGCGGTGACCTGAAGAAGTTCGACGTGCCCACCCTCGTCATCCACGGCGACGACGACCAGATCGTGCCCATCGATGCTTCCGCACGGGCCTCGGCTGCGCTGATCAAGGGCGCCAAGCTGATCGTCTATTCGGGCGCCCCGCACGGCATCACCGACACGCACAAAGAGCGTCTGAACAACGACCTGTTCGAGTTCATCTCGAACTGAAACCCTACCGGACCCTCCCCATGAAACTCAAATTCCTCATCGTTGCCGCCAGCGTCGTTGCCGGCCTCATTCAAATCAACGCACAGGCTCAAGCCATGAACACCCCGTCGATCAAACCCACCATCGTTCTCGTGCACGGCGCTTTCGCTGATTCGTCCAGCTGGAACGGCGTCGTCACCCAGTTGTCGAAGGCCGGCTATCCGGTGGTTGCGGCCGCCAATCCGCTGCGCAGCGTAGCCAGCGATGCGCGCTACGTCGCCAGCGTCGTCGACTCCATCCCGGGTCCGGTGGTGCTGGTCGGCCACTCGTACGGCGGTGCTGTCATCACTACCGCTGCGCTTGGCAAGCCGCAGGTCAAGTCGCTGGTCTACGTGGCTGCCTTTGCGCCTGACACGGGCGAGAGTGCAGGCCAACTGGCCGGCAAGTTCCCCGGTGGCACGCTCGGCGCGGCCCTTGCCAAGCCTGTTCCGCTGCCCGCAGGTGGCGTGGATCTCTACATCGACCAAGGTAAGTTCTGGCAGCAGTTCGCGGCCGACGTCGCTGAACCCGAGGCCCGACTGATGGCTGCCGGGCAACGCCCCATCGCCGAAGCCGCCCTTGTCGAAGCCAGTGGCGAACCGGCCTGGAAGAAGTTCCCCTCCTACTTCATCTATGGCACGGCGGACCTGAACATTCCCGCCGCAGGGCTCGGCTTCATGGCGGACCGCGCGGGCTCGCGCAAGACCGTCGTCGTCCCGGGTGCGTCGCATGTGGTGATGACGTCTCACCCGAAGGCGGTTGCCGAACTGATCGAAGTCGCGGCTGCCGCGCGCTGAGATCGGCGTGACACGAGGAGCGTACACATGAGCAAGAAGCTGACGACCAGCGCCGGCTGCCCGGTCGCACACAACCAGAATGTCATGACGGCTGGGCCCCGTGGCCCGCAGTTGCTTCAGGACGTCTGGTTCCTGGAAAAGCTGGCCCACTTCGACCGGGAGGTGATCCCCGAGCGACGGATGCATGCCAAGGGCTCAGGCGCCTATGGCACGTTCATCGTCACCCAGGACATCACCCGGTTCACGCGGGCCAGGTTGTTCTCGGAGGTCGGCAAGCAGACCCCCCTCTTTGTACGCTTCTCCACCGTGGCGGGTGAGCGCGGCGCGGCAGACGCCGAGCGCGACATTCGCGGCTTTGCCATCAAGTTCTACACCGAGGAGGGCAACTGGGACCTGGTGGGCAACAACACACCGGTGTTCTTCTTGCGCGACCCGCTCAAGTTCCCGGACCTCAACCACGCCGTCAAGCGTGACCCGCGCAGCAACCTTCGCAGTGCCAAGAACAACTGGGACTTCTGGACGCGGCTGCCGGAGGCGCTGCATCAGATCACGGTGGTGATGAGTGATCGGGGCATACCGGCCACCTACCGCCATATGCATGGGTTCGGCAGCCACACCTTCAGCCTCATCAACGCAAACAATGAGCGCTTCTGGGTCAAGTTTCACTGGCTGTCGATGCAGGGCCTCAAGAACCTGAGTGACGCCGAGGCGCAAGCCGCCGCGGGTCGCAGCCGTGAAACGCACCAGGCCGACCTGCTCGAGAGCATCGACCGGGGCGACTTCCCACGCTGGAAGTTCTGCGTGCAGGTGATGCCCGAGGCTGACGCCGGCCAACTGCCCTACAACCCCTTCGATCTCACCAAGGTGTGGCCCCATGCGGACTACCCCTTGATCGAGGTCGGCGTGCTCGAGCTCAACCGGAACCCGGCCAACTACTTCGCCGAAGTGGAGCAGGCCGCATTCAACCCCGCCAACGTGGTTCCAGGCATCGGCTTCTCACCCGACAAGATGCTGCAAGGTCGCCTGTTCTCCTATGGCGATGCGCAGCGCTATCGGCTGGGTGTCAATCACCAGCACATCCCCATCAACGCCCCACGTTGCCCGGTGCACAGCTATCACCGGGACGGCGCGATGCGCACCGACGGCAACCACGGCAGCACGCTTGCCTACGAACCCAATGACGCGGGCGAGTGGGCGGAGCAACCAGACTTCAGCGAGCCGGCGCTGAGCCTGAGCGGCACGGCGGATCACTGGAATCACCGCGAAGACGATGACTACTTCTCTCAGCCCGGCGCCCTGTTTCGATTGATGTCGCCCGACCAGCGGCAAGCCTTGTTCGACAACACGGCGCGCTCGATATTCGGCGCGGGGCTGGAGATTCAGTTGCGTCATATCCACCACTGCACCAGCGCCGACCCTGCTTACGGCACCGGTGTGGCCAAGGCGCTGGGGCTGACTCCCGACGAGAATTCCTGACCGTGCCGGCACCGCACGAAATTCAATCTGAGCGATATGAATCTCCCTATCTCATACCCGCGTAGACGCATTGCACGTTGGGCTGCTCTGTCTCTTGGGAGCATGCTCACGTCATCCTACTCGCAACGGGTCAACGCCGGCGGCGACTGGCTTGCTGCTATCGCCCCCAAGTCAAGGATGCCGGCCCTGGAGGGTGCGATAGCCTGGATCAACTCACCGCCGCTCGCAGCGGCCGACCTGCTGGGCAAGGTAGTGTTGGTCGACTTCTGGACCTACTCATGCATCAACAGCCTGCGCCCGCTGCCTTATCTGCGAGCCTGGGCCCAGAAGTACCAAGCTCTGGGGCTCGTCGTCATCGGTGCGCATACGCCGGAGTTCGACTTCGAGCGCGATGTCCAGAACGTCTCTCGTGCGGCAAAGGATCTAGGCATCGTTTACCCAGTCGCAGTGGACAGTCGCCAGGTGCTCTGGCGGGCGTTCGGAACGCACGCTTGGCCGACGCTGTTTTTTGTCGATGCCAAGGGACAGGTCCGCCATCGCAAGGTCGGAGAGGGTCGCTATGACGAGGCTGAGCGGATCATTCAGCAGTTGCTGCGTGAGGCCGGCCGAAGCGATGTACCGACTGGCCTGGTCTCGCCACAAGGCCAGGGCACGCAGGCTGCATCTGGATTGCGACCGCCCGAATCAGCAGAGACCTATCTCGGCGCTAAACGGGCGGAAGGTTTTGTCTCGGCCGACGGGGCCTTGCGCCGGGGCCGCTCGCACATTTACCTCCCGGCGCGCGGGCTTTCCCTCAACCAGTGGACGCTGGCCGGCAGTTGGCGCGTTGACGATGAGCGTGTCGAACTCGCTCAGGCCGGAGGCCGCATCGCCTTCCGCTTCCATGCCAGAGATCTGCACCTTGTGCTCGGCACCTCGCACGATGGCATGGCGATCCGGTTTCGGGTTCGTATCGACGGACAGCCACCAGGCTTCAGCCACGGCAGTGACGTCGACGCCGACGGCGTCGGTCACATAGACGCGCCACGCCTGTACCAGCTCGTGCGCCAGTCCGGTACGGCGCGCGAACGGCTCTTTGAAATCGAGTTTCTCGACGCCGGCCTGCATGCGTACGCATTCACTTTTGGCTAGTTACCATGAATACTCAAGCTAACCTCACCGCTGTCTTTGCAGCACTGTCCTGTTTCGGCTGGATTGCCATGTTTGCCGCCAAGAAGAGCCGCAGACTCTGGCTCGGCAATTGCTTCGGCATCGTCTATCACATCGCCTTGGCGCCGGTCGTGCAAGCCCTTCCGGCTCCTGAGTTCGTGAAGATGGCCGGCTACTTCTGGATCTTCGGTGACGCGCTGATCGATGTGGCTTCGATCAACGGCATGAACGAAGACAATGTCTGGGCGCTTCGTATGGGCGTTCATATCCCTGCGTCGATCTGGATCGTGGGTGCTTCGCTGGGTATGAGTGTGGTGCCACGCGGCCTGGGCGTGCTGCTTGGTGTGCTGCTTGCGCTCCATGCCGTTGTCGGCCCCAAGATCCCAGATTCCAAGTTCAAGCTGTTCATCTTTGTTCTGCCCTGCATGGCTGCGTGGCTGAGCCTGATTGCTCTCAGGGTATGAGTCAACCGTAGCGCAGGAATCGGGATTTCCCGCGCTTGCCATGAACCTGGCTGCTCAGCTCACTGCAGCAGACGTGTGGCCAGCGACATCGCGCTAGCGTCGTCGCCGCGCTCGCCGCGTCGATACGCGTGGCGCTGAGCCGGCTCGCTCAGCGCCGCGCGGCTCTGGCGTTCCGACTCGCGCCGGAACCAGGCTTCGGCTTCATTGCGTTCGATGCCGTGCGCCCGATGGCCGCTGTCAGCATAACCGTTGAGCCAGGCCGCGTCCTCGAACGAGCCGAGCGAGCAAGCCCATACCGCCAATGCATCACACCACAGGTACAGCAGCTCATGCGCAAGAGCAATAGGGAGGCCCTCGCCGAAGCTGCCGCGCGCCTCGTCCGCCTGGCCCGTGCGCAGCTGGCCTTGCACCAGGCAAAGCAGCACAAAGCTCAGGCTGGCAGTCCGTGGCCCCTGCCGCAGCGCCAGCAACAGCGGCTCGGCGATCGCGATCACCTCGTCGGCGCAGCCGTCCTGCAGCGCCATCTGCATCACGTTAATCAGCAGATGCGTGCGTGTCTGCGGGTCGCATGCGGCGACGGCCAGCGCATTTTCCAGTGCCGGGCGCGTGGCCGATCTGCCATGCAACGCCATGTCTAGCTTGACTGCCAGCACCACGCCGTTAGCGCGCACGGCATCGGGCCAGTCCTCGTCATCGAGCGCTCGCAGTTCGTCGAGGGTCTGCTGCCACACGGGCGGATCCGGCAGTCCTTGCAGCAGCCAGTTGGCCCAGGCGGCCATGGCCCGGAACAGCCCTTGACGGTCGTCGAGCGAGCGGTACTGATCGATGGCAAAGCTGAGCCACTCGCGCGCGCTGCTCCGGTCATGCATCGCCATCAGTTCGCCGGCCGCGCAGGCCCAATGCGCGCGCAATTCCGGCGCTTGGCTTTCGTTGAAATGGCGGGCGGTCTGCACAAAGCAGCGGCTGCTCTCGGTCCAACCGGCCGATTGCCGCAACAAGTAGGAAAGCGGAATACACAGCCGCAAGGCCAGCGTGGCGTCATGGACCATCGCCCACTGCCAGGCCGACTGAGTGTTGTCGATCTCGACCAGCAACTGCTCGACGGCGTTGGTGGTCGGCATCTCACCCGCGAGCGCCGCATGGTGAATCCGTTCCTGGCGCCGGCAGACCGCTTCGGCACGGCGGGCGTTGATCGCGTGCGCCTCGTCATGCGACGCAAGCAGCTCCATGGCATAGGCGCGGGTTGTCTCGAGCAGGCGATAGCGGGGCGGCTCGGTCGCTTCGGCCACAACCAGCGAACGGTCAATCAGTTCCGACAAGGCCTCCAGCGCCGTCCAGGGGTCCTCGAAATCGGCGCTGACGACTTCGCGAAAGAGTTCGAGGCTGAATCCACCGTTGAACACGCCGAGCCGGCGAAGCACCAGCTGTTCGTTTGGACCTAGCAGTGCATGGCTCCATTGCAGCAGCGCGCGCAGGTTGCGATGGCGCTGCGGTGCATCGCGGCGGCCCGGGCCCAGCGACAGGCGGCGCTCGTCCAGCGCCTGCAAGATGCCTTGCAAGCCGAGCACCGGCATCGCGGCGGCCGCATACTCCAGCGCGAGCGGCAGGCCGTCCAGGCGCTGGCACAGGGTGGCCAGTTGATCGGAGGTGGCCTGGTCGGCCGGCACCCGCCGACCGAGCGCTTCGCAACGCGCGAGGAACAGGGCCTGCGCCGCCGCGGCCTGCGCCTGCTCGGCCGGGGTGCCCGCCGGCGCGACGGGCAACGGGACCAGAGGAAGTACCGCTTCAGCCGCCAGTTTCAGGCGAGCCTGGCTGGTGACCAGCAACTGCAGCCCGCTGCAGCCTTCGAGCAGCGCATGCGCCACCTCGGCAACGCTTTCCACCAGGTGCTCGGCATTGTCGAGCACCAGCGTCAAGGCCTCGGGTTTCAGGGCCGCGATCAGCCCCCTCAGTTCATCGTCGGCACCGGTTTCCAGCCCGCAGCTGCGCGCGATGCTGCTCACCACGAACTCGGCCTTGTTCAAGGGCGCGAGCTCGACCCAGACCACGCGTCTCGACGGGTCTGCACAAAGCGCCTGCCGCAGCGCTTGCGCAAGGCGCGTCTTGCCAATGCCCGACATGCCGGTCAGCGTGACCAGGCGCTGCCGCTGCATCAGCGACAGCGCCTGCTTTAGCAGTTCGTCCCGGCCGATCAGCCTTGTCAGTACATCAGGGGGGCGACTTTCCGGTCGCGCCGTTGCTTCCCCCGAGGCCGACGCCCCCCGCTGCGGTTGGGGCTCGGCTGCGCGCTGTACCGGTTGCGCGAACTGGTAGCCGCGGCCGGGAATCGTGCTGATGATCCGCGGGCCTAGGCACTTGCGGATTGCCACCATATTGACCCGCAGATTGGCCTCCTCCACCACGGTGTCCGGCCATACCAGGCTCATCAGTTCCCGCTTCGACACCACGCGTCCGTGGCGCTGCGCCAGCACGGTCAGGATGTCGAAGGCACGCGCGCCGAGCGGTGCGGAGCGGCCTTGCAGCAGCAGTTCACGTGAGGCGAGCCGCAGTTCCGCATCGCCAAAACGAAGCACGGTTTCCGCAGGCGGCGCTGGGTGGGGTGAGGGTGGGGCCGAGGAATCGAGGGGCATCAAGCGAGCGGGTGGGCGGGGGCGACTCTTGATCTTAGTGGAGCCAAGCACGGGGTCCGTTCCGCCACCGGTCAATTCGCCACGCCGGCGCAGGCCACCGGCCTCGGTTGCGTCGTCAGTATTCGAGGCGGGGCACCTTTGATTACGAGGTGGGCATGCCTGGCTGCGACATGGCTCGGCCGACCAAACCAACTCCTTGGACTGTCGCAAAGCGGCCGCTCGGCAGTGCCTGCTTATGGCCGAAACTGTTGGGTCGCGGAAGTCGCCGAGAGCAGCCGGTGGGCAACGACGGATGACCAAAAGTGCCTGCTGGGTTGTTCCTGGACAGGATTCCGAGGCGGATGGTTCGAGTCAGTTTGCAAGCTTTCGGTGGCGAACCCGCAAACTGCCCACCAGGCCGGCTCTGTCAATCAACATCCCGATCTCCCACATCGTGATCCACGAAGTGGCCACCAACAACTGCGGCTGGGCGAGCGAAACGACCTCGGTCCTAGGCGCACGCAATCTCAATCCCGAGCGCGCCTGAGGGCTCGCACGACTGCGCTTGGTGTCGTCAGGCAATCCTCGAATACACCCGCGTATCGCGCAGCTCCCCGCTCGGGCACAAGGTGTCGCGCCGCAGCACCCCCTCGAACTCGAAGCCGCAGCGCTCGGCCACCGCGCGGCTGCGCAGATTGCGCTCGTCCATGCGGATCTCGACCCGGCGTGCGCGCAGCTCGTCGAAGGCCATGCCGGCCAGCGCCTGCACCGCTTCCGAGACATAGCCCCGGCCCTGGGCGCTCGTGCGTATCCAGTAGCCGATCTCGAAGCGCCGCACCGCCCAGTCGAAGCGGTGCAGGCCGGTACCGCCCAGCAGGCGGCCGGCCTGCTCGCTGCCGGGCTCGCGCAGATAAAACTGGTAGGCGAGGTCGCTGCGCAGGATGAACCGGGCCAGCTGATGGCGCAGCACGGTCTCGCTCTCCTCGATGCTGGGCGCGGTCTGCGCCCAGGGCATCCAGGGGCGCAAGTCATCCAGCGACTCGCACACTGCCGCATTCAGCGCCTGGCCCAGGCCGGCACGCGGCGCTGCAATCACGAGGCGCTCGGTCAGGAGGCGCTCGGGCACCTGGATCAGCACCGGGTCAGGTGTTGTCATGTCCACACTCCCTCACTTGTTGGGAACCAAATCCGGCACCACGCCCGGTGTCGCTTCGGCGCCCAGTGCAGCCTCGACATCGTCCGGCTTGGGCAGCTCACGCACCTCGCGTATGGTCGCGTGGCGCCAGGCCAGCAGCGCCAGCAGCAGCGCGCCGCAGCCGGCAAAAGCCAGCGCCGAACGCAGGCCGAACTGCTCGCCGAGCCAGCCACCCAGCAGCGCGCCGGGGCCTGCCGGGATCAGTATCAGCCAGCGCATCGTGCTGGTCATGCGGCCCAGCATCGGTGCCGGCGTCACCGCCTGGCGCAAGGACAGGAAGTTGATGAAGATCAGCACCGCGCCGATGCCAAAGGTGAACAGCATGAAGGCAAAGGCCGCCACGCCCCAGGCATTGGCGGGCGCGACCGACAGCAGCAGCCAGCCCAGGCCGCAGACCGCGAAGCCCAGCACCAGGCAGGGTCCAGGACCCAGCCGGCGGCTGATGCGGTGACCCATCACGCTGGTCAGCACGGTACCGGCACCCAGCGCCACATAGGACAGGCCCACGGTCTGGCCCGACAGGCCCAGGGTGCGGGTCGCGAACAGGATCTGCACGACGATGGCCGCGTTATGGCACAGCTGCCAGCAGCCCACGGCGGTGGCCAGGCTGACCAGCAGGCGCTTGTTGCGCACGAAGCGCACGCCGGCCTTCAGATCGCGCCAGAAGTCGGCATTCTTGGCCTTGACCGGTTCCTCGTTGACCTTGATGCCGCGCAGTATCAGCGCCGAGATCAGCACCAGCACGGCATCCACCGCCAGCGCCATCGGCGCGCCCAGCACCTTGATCAGCGCGCCGGCAAAACCCGGCCCCGCGACCTCGGCGCCGGACGAGGCCAGCGCGTTCTTCGCATGCGCCTCGACCAGGCGCGAGCGCGGCACCACCTGGGTCAGCACGATTTGCGCGGCGCTGCCGGCCGTCGTGTAAACCGTGCCCAGCACAAAGCCGACCACATAAAGCCAGGTCATCGACAGCCAGCCCATCCAGTGCGCCAGCGGCACGGTGGCCACGACAAAAGCCAGCAGGGTCTCGCCCCAGACATAGACCGGCAGCTTGCGCACCCGGTCCAGCCAGACGCCCGAGGGCAGCGAGAACAGCACAAAGGGCGCGATCTCCATCGCCGTCAGCAGACCCATCTGGGTGGGGCTGGCGTTGAGCAGCACGGCCGCCGTCAGCGGCAGGGCCAGCATCGTGATCTGCCCGCCCAGCGAGCTGATCAGGATCGAGGTCCAGAGCCGGCGGTAGACCAGGTCGCGCAGCAGATCGCCGGGCGGCAGGGTCAGGGCTTGTCTGAGCTGGTCAAACCAGGACATGGGCCGGGTTTGCATAGGATTCTCCAATGAGGGCAGCACCTCGCCCTTGTGAGGCCAGGTCTGAGAAAAACGAGTGAAAAAAAGAGGAAGGGAGGGGGCGGGTCAGACCGACGCGCACGGCAGACCGCCAGCACGGACGCGCACGCCCGCGGCACGGTGTGTGCGGGGTCTGCTGCGGTCGAGGAGCTTGGTCATGGATCTTGCCTATTTGAGGCTCTCATCCTACAGGCCGGCTTGACGGCGGACAAGCCGTGCCGGCGCGCCGACGAAGCCCAAGCCGGGGACAAATCACGCCAATCGCACATCATTCGCGGGACGGCGCTGCGCGCCCCAGTAGCGGCCCTCGCGCTGGAAGCCGACATTCTCGTAGATGCCGATGGCCACATCGTCCGGATCCGCGCACATCACCAGGCGCTGCAAACCCATGCCGGCCAGGCCGTGGCGGCTCACCCCCTGGATCAGCGCGCTGCACAGGCCGCGCCGGCGCCAGGCCGGGTGCGTGCCGACATGCTGGAAGCGGCCCAGCGCGCCATGCCTGAACAGACCGCAGTCGGCGACCAGCTCGCCGCCATGCCAGATGCCGAACCAGGCACCCAGGCCGGCCGCCTGCATCGCCGCGTAGCGGGCCATCTGGCGCTCACGGTGCTGGCGGTAGTTGACCGGCTCGAAACCGCTGTCATTGGACTCGCATTGCAGGGTCACCGCCGCCCGCCGCTGGGCCGGATCCGCAAGATCGACCTCGGCAAAGCGGAATGCACCGGCGAGCGTCTTGGCCGGCTCGCGCAGCTGCGGCTCGCTCAGGCTCAGTTGCGCGGTGCCAAAGACCTCGAAACCGGCCGCCAGCCAGCCCGGCAGCGCGGCCTGCGGCGAGCGGGTGTCGAAACCGATCGCGACATGGCCCGACTCGCGTGTGTGCTGCCCCACCTCCTCGTCAAAGCGAGTCAGCCAATGGGCCAGGTCGGCGTCGCGCGGCGCCTCGGGCAGCACGAGGCAGTTGCCCCAGTAGAACAGCGGGTTGGTGGGCGTGCGCACCACCAGGCAATCGGCGCGCTCGATGACCAGGCCGTCGAAGCGCGCGAAGATCAGATCGGTCTGCCAACCGAGGGAGAGAGACTGCAGCATCGTGCTCATCGGCACACGGTAGCAGCCCTCCCCTCAAACCCCAAGTGTCGGAAATAACGGTCTGCGCGCCGTCAGAAGCCCACCGCTGCACCGTCGCGGCGCGGATCGCTGGCCGCCACATAGCCGTCCACGGCCGGGTCGCCCTGGCGCCAGATGAACTGGCCGGCACCGAAGTCCTGGTAGCTGTCGTTGATGTCGGCGATCTGGTGGCCCAGCGCGCGCAGGCCGTCGACGGTGTCGGCATTCATCGCCGACTCGACATTCAGCGACAGGCCCTCGTTGTAGCGCCAGCGCGGCGCATCGCAGGCGGCCTGCGGGTTCTGGCCGTAGTCCAGCATGCGCACCAGGGTCTGCATATGGCCCTGGGGCTGCATGTTTCCGCCCATCACGCCGTAGCTCATCACCGGCTGGCCGTCCTTGGTGAGGAAGGCCGGGATGATGGTGTGGAAGGGGCGCTTGCCCGGCGCCACCTGGTTGGCATGGCCCTCTTCCAGCGTGAAACCATGGCCGCGGTTCTGCAGCGAGACGCCGTAGCCCGGCACGACCAGGCCCGAGCCGAAACCCATGTAGTTGCTCTGGATGAAGCTGACCATCATGCCGCTCTCGTCGGCCGTGGTCAGGTAGATGGTGCCGCCCTTGACCGGGTTGCCGGCCTTGAAGTCCTGCGCACGGCCCATATCGATCAGCTTGGCCCGCTCGGCCAGATAGGCCGGGTCCAGCATCTGCGCGGTCGTCAGCTTCATATCGCCGGGCTCGGCCACATAGTTGTAGACATCGGCAAAGGCCAGTTTCATCGCCTCGATCTGCAGATGCTGCGAGGCCACGCTGTCGACCTTGTGCGCGGCCACGTCAAGATGCTTCAGGATGCCCAGCGCGATCAGCGCAGCGATGCCCTGGCCGTTCGGCGGGATCTCGTGCAAGGTGTGGCCGGCATAGTCCTGCGCAATCGGCTCGACCCACTCGGGGCTGTAGCCGGCCAGATCGGCCACGCTCATCGTGCCGCCGGTCTGCTTGGCGAAGGCGGCGATCGCCTCGGCCACCTCGCCCTGGTAGAAGGCCTGGCCCTTGGTCTGGCCGATCAGGCGCAGCGTGCGCGCCGCGTCCTTGAACTGGAACAGCTCGCCGACCGCCGGCGCCCGGCCCTTGGGCAGAAAGGCCTGGGCAAAGCCCGGCTGCGAGGTCAGCTCCTGCACGGCCGCGGCCAGCGTCCACTTCTGCTGCACGATCACCGGCACCGCGTAGCCGCGCTCGGCGATCTCGACCGCAGGCGCCATCAGATCGGCAAAAGGCAGCTTGCCGAAGCGCTCGCTCAAGGCCACCCAGCCGGCCACCGCGCCGGGCACGGTCACGGCGTCCCAGCCGCGCTTGGGCAGGTTCTTGGCCTCGGCGCCGTATTTGCGCCGGAAGTACTCGGGCGTCCAGGCCTGCGGCGCGCGGCCCGAGGCATTCAGGCCATGCAGCTTCTTGCCGTCCCAGAGGATGGCGAAGGCGTCCGAGCCCAGGCCATTGCTGCAGGGCTCGACCAGGGTCATCACCGCCGCCGTCGCAATAGCCGCGTCGACCGCATTGCCCCCCTGCCCCAGGATGCGCAGACCGGCCTGGGCCGCCAGCGGGTGCGAGGTCGAGACGATGTTGCGGGCAAACACCGGCATGCGCTGGCTGGCATAGCCGCCGTTCCAATCAAAGCTATGAGTCATCACATTCACTCCACAGAAATCTTGCGTTCACGAATCAGTCGGCCCCAGCGTTCGCTGTCGGCCTTGACCATCGCGGCGAACTGGGCCGGGCTGGCATTGCTGACCGGCTCGGCGCCCAGCCGGGCCAGGCGCTCACGCACCTCGGGCGACTGCATCGCGATGTTCAGCTCGCTGTTGAGTTTGGCCACCACGGCCGGCGGCAAGCCCTTGGGGCCGTAGACGCCGAACCAGGTGATGGACTCGAAACCGGGCAAGCCCGACTCGGCCACCGTCGGCAGCTCCGGCGCCAGCGCCGACCGGCTCTTGCCGGTGACGGCCAGCGCCTTCAAGCGCCCTTCCTTCACATGCGGCATGCCGGAGACGATGGAGTCGAACAGCAGATGCACATTGCCCACCACCAGGTCCGGCACCGCCAGCCCGGTGCCGCGATAGGGGATATGGGTGATGAAGACATTGGCCTGGGTCTTGAAGGCCTCGCTGGTCAGGTGAACGATGGTGCCGTTGCCACTGGACGCGTAGTTGTACTGGCCCGGCTTGCTCTTGACCAGCGCGATCAGCTCGCGCACATCCTTGACCGGCAGCGAGTTGGGCACCAGCACCACATTGGCGGCATTGGCCACATGGGCCACCGGCGTGAAGTCCTCGTCAACCTTGTAGGGCAGCCTGGGGTTCAGATGCGGGCCGATGGCATGGGTGGAACTGGTGGTCAGCACCAGGGTGTAGCCATCGGGCGCGGCCTTGGCGCCTTCGGACGAGCCCAGGCTGCCGCCAGCACCGGCCTTGTTGTCGACCAAGACGGTCTGGCCCAGCTGGCTGCCGAGCTTTTGCGAGATCGCTCGCGCCAGCAGATCGGTGGCACCGCCGGCCGGAAAGGGCACGATCAGGCGGATGGACCGGTTGGGATAGCTCTGGGCCAGCGCGTTCAGGCTGATCAGTCCGAAACCCAGGGCCAGGGCCAGGTGGCGAAACTTCATCGTCGCAACTCCATCATCTAGGGGCGCAGTGATTGTGTGCCGGCGGAGATGACAAGAAAAGCTAATAATTCTTGGCTTCATCACAAGGAGTGCTTTCCATGCCCAGCCTGCGCAGCCTGAAGAGCTTTGTCGCCGTGGCCCGCTGCGGCTCCTTCGCGGCGGCGGCCGCCGAGGTCGCGCTGACCCAGGCGGCCGTCAGCCTGCAGATGCGCAATCTGGAGCAGGAGTTCAAACAGGTCTTGTTCGACCGGGGTGGCCAGGACGGCCAGAGCGGGCGCAAGGCCCAGCTGAACGCGGCCGGCCAGGCCTTGCTGCCCTGGGCCGAGCGCATGCTGGCCCTGGACGCCCAGCTGCACGAGGAGTTGCGCGGCGCGGCCCTGCGCGCCGATCCGATGGCGGGGGCCTACCGCATCGGCGCGGTGGTCTCGGCGGTGGCGCCGCTGGCCCATGCGGTGGTAGCGCTGAAACAGCAGCATGCGGCGCTGGAGCTCAAGCTGGTATCGGCCAAATCGGGCGACCTGGCCGAGATGGTGGAGGCCGGCCAGCTCGATGCGGCCGTGCTGGTGCGCGGCGCCGGCAAGCTGCCGCCGCAGCTGGGCTGGAGCCCACTCTATGAAGAGCCGCTGGTGCTGCTGGCCCATGCCGACAGCAAGCGCCGCAGCGCCGCCCAGCTGCTGGCCGAGCAGCCCTTTCTGCGCTTTGACCGCAGCGAGCGCACCGGCGCTCTGCTGGAGCGCGCGCTGCGCCGCCTGCATGTGCCGGTGCGGGAGTTTCTCGAGCTCAATTCGATCGAAGCCTTGGCCGAGCTGGTGCGCCAGCGCGTCGGCGTCAGCCTGCTGCCGCTGCTGCGCCGCGCCAGCTGGGAGCAAGACCTGACCCTGCGTGTGATCGCCTTGCCCGAGCTCGGGCTGGCCCGCAGCATCGGCCTGCTGTACAGGCGCGAGGCGCGCGGCCCGCTGACGGAGGCCATCGCCCAGCAGCTGCGACAGGTGTAAGTCATTGCAACGCACCGCTCCAGGGTCAACGATGCACGCCAAGGCGTCGTTGAGACACTACCTTTTGCACCCCTGGAGACATCCTGATGAACGCTCTGAAGACCGCCCTGATCCCCGCGCTGCTGTCCTTGGCCGCTGGCGTTGCGTTGGCTCAAACCGCGGCCGCTCCGACCGCCGCACCGGCACCTGCTGCAACCACGGCACCGGCGGTCACGACTGCGCCCGCCGTCGCCGCCAAGGTGGACGCGAAGGCCGAGGTGAAGGCCGAGGCCAAGCCCGCCGCAGAGGGCAAGCACAAGGCCAAGAAGGCCGCCAAGCCGGCGGCCGCCGACACCAAGGCCGAGGTGAAAACCGACGTGAAGGCCGATGTGAAGGCCGAGGCCGCTGCCAAGGCGGACACGACGACCGCCGCCAAGAAGCCCTGATCCCCGCGAGTCCCTGCTGGCCGCCCCGAGCTGCGCTTGGGGCGGCCTTGTCGTCTGAGCGGCGCCGCAGGTGCGCGGCTGGCACTATGCTTGCATGTTCCGCAGCCATTGACCAACTCAGCGACTCCCCACCATGAGCACTGCCCTTCATTCCATCCCCGGCCGTAGCAAGAAGCTGCCGCCGCTGCGCGTCGGCGTCGGCGGCCCGGTCGGCTCCGGCAAGACCACCCTGGTCGAGGTGCTGTGCAAGAGTTTGCGCGAGCGCTACGACCTGGTGGTGGTCACCAACGACATCTACACCAAGGAAGACCAGCGCCTGCTGACCGTGGCGGGCGCGCTGGAGCCCGAGCGCATCATGGGCGTCGAGACCGGCGGCTGCCCGCATACCGCGATCCGCGAGGACGCCTCGATCAATCTCGAGGCGGTCGACCGCATGCTCAAGCTCTACCCGGATGCCGACATCGTCTTCATCGAGTCCGGCGGCGACAACCTCGCTGCGACCTTCAGCCCGGAACTGTCGGACCTGACGATCTATGTGATCGACGTCGCCGCCGGCGAGAAGATCCCGCGCAAGGGCGGCCCCGGCATCACCAAGAGCGATCTGTTCGTCATCAACAAGACCGATCTGGCACCCTATGTCGGCGCCAATCTGGACGTGATGAAGGCCGACACCGAACGCATGCGCGGCGCACGGCCCTTTGTGATGAGCAATCTGAAAACTGGCGCCGGGCTGGACGAGGTGATCGCCTTTATCGAGACCAAGGGCCTGCTGAAGACCTGAAGCGGCGACCGGACTCAGCCCGGCATGGCCTCGCAGCGGATCCGGCGCATCGTGAAGTCGATGCGCTTGCTGCGGCCCTGGGTCTGCCCCTCGATGCGCGCCTTCAAGACGCCCTGCTCCAGCGCATAGACGACCCGCTGCGGGAAGTCATGCGCCGGGTTCTCGAACTGCGCCTCGGTCTCGCTGAGCGAGACCAGCGCGAAGGCCACCGGCTTTTGCTCGCCCACGGTCGCGATGAAGTCGATGCGGCCCGCCGCATTGCGGCGGATCTGCATGAACTCATGGCCGGTGGTGCGACCGCGCTTGACGGTGCGGCTGAGCCCCAGCAAGGTATCGCCGGCCAGCGGCAACCAGTGCTCGACCGAACCCGGCTCAGCCCCGTCGGGCGCCCAGCAGCCGGCCAGCCAGGCCAGCTTTTGCAGCTCATGCTCGGGCTGAGCCTGGGTGGGCAGCACAAGCAATGCAAGCAGGGCGGCCAGCAGCAACGATCTTTCCAACATGGCGGCATCCTTCCGGTCGATCCATGCCCGCACTCTAGACCGTCGGCGCAGTGTCCGCTCGCATCCATTCGACATGCCGTCAGAGCCGGCCCCGCTGCCTACTTGGAATAGGACAAGATACGCTCCCGAGTTCTGACCGATGGCAGGAACGGCGATTCTCGCTTGGGTCAGCGCATGCCTCGCTTGACTGGAGCCTACCCATGAGCACAGCATCGATTCCGTCCCTGCCACGGCTGGAGATCGTGGAAGCGGCAGCCGCCCCCTGGGCCGATCTGGAGACGCTGTTCGGCGCGCGCGGCGCCTGTGGCGGCTGCTGGTGCATGGCCTGGCGCTGCAAGCGCCGCGACTACGAGGCCGGCAAGGGCGAGCTCAATCGCGAGCGGCTGAAGACGCTATGCAGCAGCGGGCTGCCAGTGGGCCTGCTGGGCTATTGGCAGGGCCGGCCGGTCGCCTGGTGCTCGGTGGCGCCGCGCAGCGACTTTGCCTACTTCGAGACCACACGCAGCCTCAAGCCGATTGACGCCTTGCCCGCCTGGGCGATCAGTTGCTTGTTTGTCGCGGCCGACCAGCGCCGCCAGGGTCTGGCCCGCCAGATGGTCGTGGCGGCGGCCGACCATGCCTTCCGTCAGGGCGCGCCGGTGCTGGAGGCCTATCCGGTCAGCGGCTCGGGAGCCACCGCCGCGCCGGTCTTCATCTGGACCGGGGTGCCGGCGCTGTACGAGCCGGCCGGCTTTCGGCCCGCCCAGGCCGCCAGGTCCACCGGCGGCCGCACCCTCTACCGGCTCTGGCCCGAGAACGCGCGCGGCTAGACCAGGCGCTCGCGCGTCCTGCGCGCCACATCCTGCAGCCAAGGCTGGCGGGCCCAGTGTGAGCGCGCAAAGGCGTCTATCTGCTCGCGATAGCTCAGCGACAGCCCGATCACATCCAGGCCCTCGACGAACATGCGGCGGTGGCGGGACGAGAGCTCGAAGCCGGCATCGACCGCCGAGCCGCGCACCCGCATCGCGCCGAGGTCGATGCTCAGCGCCTGGCCGGCCTCGGCCTCGTCCATCAGCGCGGCCACGTCGGTCTCGGCCAGCATCACCAGCAGCAGCCGGTTGTTCATCGCATTCGAGTAGAAGATCTCGCCGAAGCTGCTCGCAATCACCGCGCGGATGCCGAACTGCTGCAGCCCCCAGACCGCATGCTCGCGGCTGGAGCCACAGCCGAAATTGGCGCCACCCAGCAGGATGGCGGTGCCGGCATGCTCGGGGCGGTTCAGCACAAAGTCTTGGCGTGGCTGGCCCTGGGCATCGAAGCGCAGGTCGTAGAGCAGGCCGCGATCCAGGCCCGCTTTGTCGATGCCGCGCAGGAACTGCTTGGGCATGATCTGGTCGGTGTCCAGATTGTCGATGCGCAGCGCCGCAGCGCGGCCGCTGATCATTGTCGATTCAGACATGCAGGCTCTCCAGTCGGCGCACATCAGTGATGACACCAGTGACCGCCGCCGCCGCGGCCATTGCCGGGCTCATCAGATGGGTGATGGCGCCGCGCCCCTGGCGGCCCTCGAAATTTCGGTTGGTGGTGGACGCGCAGCGCACGCCCTCGGCCAGCACATCGTCGTTCATCGCCAGGCACATCGAGCAACCGGGTTGACGCCACTCGAAGCCGGCAGCCTGCAGCAGTGCAGCAATGCCCTCGGCCTCGGCCTGGACCTTCACCGCGCCCGAGCCCGGTACCACCATCGCCCGTACGCCCGGCGCCACCTGGCGGCCGCGCACGACCGCGGCGACGGCCCGCAGGTCCTCGATGCGGGCATTGGTGCAGGAGCCGATGAAGACATGCTGGATCGCCGTGCCCTCGATCGGCGCGCCGGCCTGCAACTGCGTGTAGCGCAAGGCCTGCTCGGTGCTGCGCCGCTGCGCGCCCTCGGGATGCGGCACATGAGCATCGATCGCCACCACCTGATCGGGGCTGGTGCCCCAGCTGACATGCGGCACCACATCGCTGGCGTCGAAACAGTGCTCGACGGCAAACAGGGCTTCGGCATCGCTGTGCAAGCCGCGCCACTGCGCCAGCGCGGCGTCGCGCTGCACGCCCACGATGTCCGGAGCCCGGGCCAGCACATAGTCGATCGCCACCGCGTCCGGTGCGATCAGCGCGCCGCGCGCACCGGCTTCCACGGCCATATTGCACAAGGTGAAGCGTGCCTCGACCGACAATGCCGTGATGGCCGTGCCGCAGAACTCCACCACATAGCCGCGCGCGCCCTGGGCACCGATGCGGCCGATGATCTTGAGGATCAGGTCCTTGGCCGTCGTGCCCGTCGGCAATTGGCCGTCGACGCGGATGCGCATGTCCTCGGCCAGGCGATAGACCAGGGTCTGGGTCGCCAGCACATGCTCGACCTCGGAGGTGCCGATGCCGAAGCCCAGCGCACCCAGCGCGCCGTAGGTGGTGGTGTGGCTGTCGCCACAGATCACCACCATGCCGGGGCGGATCATGCCGTGCTCGGGCGCGACCACATGCTCGATGCCTTGCAGCGCATCATTGGTGTCGAACAGCGGGATCGCATGGCGATCGCAGTTGCGCTTCAGATTGCCCGCCTGCAAGGCCGATGCCGGGTCGCGGATGATGCGCAGCTTGTCTGGATGGGTAGGGATGATGTGGCTGACCACCGCGACGTTCTGCCCCGGCACCAACACCTCGCGGCCCTGTGCATGCAGGCCGGCAAAGGCCTGGGGGCTGGTGTATTCGTTCATCAGGTGCAGGTCGCAGAACAGCAGCACGTTCTGCGCATCGAGCACCGCCACCGTGTGCGAATCGACCAGCTTGCGATACAGGGTGCTCGCCATGATTCACGCCTCCAGCAGGAAGGGCAGCGCCCGCGCCAGCAGGGCGTCCGGCGCTTCCTCGGGGATGTAATGGCCGCAGGGCAAGGCCTCGCCATGGACCTGGTCGGCGACACGGCGCCATTCGTCGAGCGGCTTGAAGCAGCGCTGCACCACGCCCTGCGCACCCCAGAGTGCCAGCAACGGCATGGCCAATCGGCGGCCAGCGTCACGGTCGGCACGGTCATGCGCCAGATCAATGCCGGCAGCGGCGCGGTAGTCCTCGCACAGGCCGTGCGCGGTGCCGGGCAGGCTCAGACAGCGTGTGTACTCGGCCAGCGCGTCTGGATCGAACGGCGTCATGCCGGCGCTGCGACCGCCCATCACATCGCGCAGATAGGCTGCGGGATCGGCCGTGATCAGGCGTTCGGGCAGCGGTGCGGGCTGGATCAGGAAGAACCAGTGCCAGTAGGCGCGGGCGAAGGCCTCGTCGGTCTGCTCGTACATCGCCAGGGTCGGTGCGATGTCCAGCAGCACCATGCGTCGCACCTGCTCGCCATGGTCGGCGGCCAGCCGGTGCGCGACACGCGCGCCACGATCGTGGGCCAGCACCGCGAAGCGCTCATGGCCCAGCGTGCGCATCAGCGTCGCCATATCCCGGGCCATCACCCGCTTGCTGTAGTTGGCATGGTCAGCCGCCCCGCTCGGCTTGGACGAATCGCCGTAGCCCCGCAGATCGGCCAGCACCAAGGTGAAGTGCCGGGCCAGCGCCGGCGCTGCCTTGTGCCAGATTGCATGGGTCTGCGGGTGACCGTGCAACAGCAGCAAAGGGGGACCTTCGCCGCCCAGGCGGGCATGGATCTGCACGCCGTCCTCGACGGTGATCAGGCGGGATTCGAAACCCGGGAACAGGGCATTGGACATAAGGACCTCAATCCGCGGTGATGCCGCGCTCCTTGATCAGCTTGGCCCATTGCGGCATTTCCTTCTCCAGCCGTGCGCGGGCCTGGGCCGCCGTGCCGGGCAGCGGGTCGAAGCCTTCGCGGATCATGCGCTCCCGAACCGCCGGGCTGTTGAGCGCTTGGTTCAGCGTGCTGTTGAGCTTGTCCAGCACCGGCTTGGGCGTGCCGGCCGGCGCGAACACCATGAACCAGGTTTCGAAGGCATAGTTCGGCAGCCCGGCCTCGGCAATCGTCGGCACGGAGGGCATCAGGGCCGAGCGCTTGGTACCTGTCACGCCCAGCGCGCGCAGCTTGCCGGCCTGCACATGCTGCTGCGCGGCCGAGAGCACCGGAAAGCTCATGTCGACGCTGCCAGCCATCGTGTCGGTCAATGCCGGGCCACCGCCCCGGTAGGGAATGTGGACGATGGGCAGGCCCGATACCGCCTTGAACAGCTCGGCCGACATATGAAAGGTGCTGCCCGCGCCGGCCGAGCCGTAGGTCAGCTTGCCGGGCTGGGCCTTCAGCACGGCCAGCAACTCCTTGATGTCCTTGGCCGGCAGCTTGGGGTTGACCACCAGCACATGCTGGGAGCTCGCCACCATGCCGATCGGGGCCAGGTCCTTCAAGGTGTCGTAAGGCATCTTGGCCGTCAGCGCCGGATTGATCGCCAGCGAGACGGTCTGCAGGCCCACCGTGTAGCCATCGGCCGCCGACTTGGCGACCTGGTCGACGCCCAGATTGCCGCCGGCACCGCCCTTGTTTTCGATGAAGACGCTGCCGCCCAGCTGCTTGCCCCACTCATCGGCGATCAGACGCGCGGCGATGTCGGCACTGCCACCCGGTGCATAGGGCACCACCAGCTTGATCGCCCGCTCCGGATAGCTTTGCGCCTGCACGCCACTGAGAGTCAGCAGTCCCATCATGGCAAGCAGGGTGTGGGTGAAATGGCGCTTGTTCATCGGCGGTCTCCAGATGTGATCTTGTGCCCTGATGCTATCCATGAAGTGAAGTCACATAATGTCTGTTTCGACAATTCTTCAAGTCTTCAGATTCATCAATGGACGGTTTCTCCGACCTCGCCTTCTTCTCGCTGCTGATGCGGCACGGCAGCCTGGCGGCGGCGGCGCAGCAGCTGGGCATCACGCCGCCGGCCGTCAGCAAGCGCCTGGCAGCGCTGGAACGGCGCTTGGGCGTGCGCCTGCTGCATCGGACCACGCGACGCATCAGCCTGACGCCCGAGGGCGAAACCTATCTGGTTGACGGTGCCCGGGTGCTGGCCGAGCTCGATGCGCTGGAGCGTACGGTCGCCGGCAGCCGCGCCACACCCATGGGCCTGCTGCGCATCAGCGCGACGCTGGGCTTCGGTCGCCGCCACATCGCGCCGGCACTATCGGTGTTTGCGCGCGAGTTTCCCGAGGTCGAGGCCCAACTGCACCTCAGCGATCGGCCGGTCAATCTGGTCGAGCAGGGTTTCGATATGCAGATACGCTTCGGCGAACTGCCCGATGCGAGGCTGACGGCCCGGCTGCTGGCACACAACCGCCGTCTGCTGTGCGCAGCCCCCGCCTATTTGCAGCGTGCGGGTACGCCCGCCACGCCGCGCGAACTGGCCCAGCATGCCTGCATCTTTTTGCGCGAGCGCGACGAGACCTTCGGCACCTGGCATATGAGCCAGGGCGCGCGCCAGGAGACGATCAAGGTGCGTGGCCCGCTGAGCAGCAATGACGGCGAATCAACGCTGGCCTGGGCCCTGGACGGCCATGGCATCTTGCTGCGCTCGCAATGGGATGTGGCCGAGCTGCTGCGCCAGGGCGCGCTGCTGCCGGTGCTGGCCGACTGGTCGCTGCCCTCGGCCGATATCTATGCGGTATTCCCGACCCGCAGCCATCTGTCGGCCAAGACGCGGGCGCTGGTGGATTTTTTGCTGCTGCGTTTCGAGCCCCACCGCCGCGAGGACGGCGGCTGGTAGATCCTGATCGGCGGGCCCAAGCCTCAGCCGCGAACCAGCATCACCGGCTGCGCTTCGGCCTGATCGATATGGCACAGCCCCGGGCAGCCGCTCTTGGCCAGCGCCGCATCGAAGACCTCGCGGGCGCAGTCATGGCAGCAGCCGCAGGCCGAGGCCACCCGGGTCTCGTCCTGCAAGACATCGAAATTGCGGATGCCTGCGTCTACGCTGCGGCGGATATCGCGGTCGGAAACTCGGTGGCAGAGGCAGACGATCATGGAGCGCTAGGGCCTGGTCGGGACCGGCACCACGCCGGCTTGCCCCGAACTCTAGCGCAAATGCGAACCCTTCTCAATCATGTTCGCATCAATAACCCCAGCCGGCGGCCGGGATTGCTCAGAAACGCTCAGGACGTCATCTGGGTCTGCAGCCAGTTCTGCTCGCCCACCTGGGCCACCAGTTCGATCTGGGTTTCCAGATGGTCGATATGTTCCTCGGTGTCGCTGAGGATGTCTTCCAGCAGCTCGCGCGACACATAGTCGCGCACCGATTCGCAATAGGCGATGGCTTCCTTCAGCAGGCCATGCGAGCCGACCTCGATCTTCAGATCGCAGTGCAGGGTCTCGACGGCGGTCTCGCCGATGAAGAGCTTGCCCAGGTCCTGCAGATTGGGCAGGCCCTCGATCGTCAGGATGCGATCGATCAGGCGATCGGCATGCTTCATCTCCTCGATCGACTCCTCGTACTCATGCTTGGCCAAGCGCTCGTAGCCCCAGCTCTTGAGCATGCGGGCATGCAGGAAATACTGGTTGATCGCGGTCAGCTCATTCTTCAGCTGGGCATTCAGATAGTCCAGAACCTTGGCATCGCCTTTCATGGCATCTCTCCTCTTATTGAATCTGGCGTGCATTGTGCGTGCTGACGGCCAAGCCCGCAGCGCAAACCCGTGAGCTCACGCTCTGCATACGAAGCGTTCTCAGACGCAATTTGACTATTTGCAGTCCAACGCCATCATTCCTATTGCTATTGCGAATAGTTCGCATTTAAGATGCAACGTATGAACCCATCCATCCAAACCCTGCCGCGCCCCGCTGTGGCGCACGAGCCCGGCCTGCCGGTTCTGCCCTCCCCGGCTGCGGCCGGCGTGCCGGACCGGCGACGGCTCAGCAGCCAGGCCTTGCTGGGCAATGAGCGCGAGGTCGAGATCGAGCATGGTGGCCAGCTCTACCGTTTGCGCCTGACCTCGCTGGGCAAGCTGATCCTGACCAAGTAAGCGCCTGACTGTCATCGGGACACCCATCGATGTGCGACAAGCCCAATGTCTTCTCCCGCCTGCTGGGCGACGAGCCCACGCTTGCAGGCGCCCTGCCCACACCAGCGCCCGTCGATGACAGCGCCCAGCCGCTGGCCCGCGGCTCACGCCGGCGCCGCCTCTGGGAGCTGCCGTCGCAGGCGCTGTGCCCGGTGATCGGGGTCTGCCTGCCGATGCCGGTGCTGCGCCGGCGCATCGACAAGAGCCTGGGCGGCAGCACCGTCGCCAGCGACTACGACCTACATTGCGGCGCCATCAATGAATGTGGCTCGCGCTCGGCCGTGGCCGAGACCTTGCAGCGCGAGCTGGACCAGCGCTATGCGATCGCGCTGCGCCAGTCCGCCCAGCACAAGAGCACCGAGGCCTTGACGCGCTGGTGGGCCGCCGCCCAGCTCAGCAACGACGTGGCCGGCAGCCTGTGGGCGACGCTGACCCATGCGCGCTGCGACGCCGGCCTGCAGGAGCAGGTGCTGCGCGACATCCATATGCTGCAGCACCAGGTCGGCGCCGCCAACCGCGCCGATCTTCAGCGCCTGGAGGCCCTGCTCGACGAGAACCAGATCCTGGGCCGCGAGCTCGCGCAAGCTCAGTCGCGCAGCAGCCGGCTGCTGGCCGAGCGCGCAGGCCAGATCGAACGCCTGCAGTCGGAGCAGCTGCGCCTGCGCGGCGAGCTGCTGGGCCGCGACACGGCGATGGCCGGTCTGCGCGAAGACTTGCAGCGCCTGGAGGCCGCCGTGCCGGGCCTGCGCAACCGCCAGGAACAGGCGGACCAGATCCGTCTGCAGCAGGGCCGCATCCACGAGCTGGAGCGCGCTTTGCTGGCGGCCCAGCAGCAGGTCGAGCGCGAGCGCCGCCGCGTCGAAGAAACCCGGCAGATGCTGGATCTGGCGCGCGCCCCGCAGCCAGCCCCCGAGTCAGACCTGGCCCTGCCCGAGCTGAGCGAACGCGCGGTGCTTTGCGTCGGCGGCCGCCAGGCCGTGGTGCCGATCTACCGCCAGCTGATCGAACGCACCGGCGGGCGCTTCCTGCACCATGACGGCGGCGAGGAAGACGCCGTCGCCAAGCTGGACGCCAGCCTGGCCGCCGCCGATCTGGTGATCTGCCAAACCGGCTGCATCAGCCACGACGCCTACTGGCGGGTCAAGGACCATTGCAAGCGCCATGGCAAGCGCTGCGTCTTTGTCGACAAACCCAGCGCCTCCAGCCTGCAGCGAGCGCTGGGCCATCTGAGCGAAAAGCCGACCGAAGCCTGAATCTCTCGTGCATAGATCACAAACCAGATAGATACCACTTAAGTCAGGGGTAGACCTGGGGTAAACCCCAGGGAAGAATCCGCTCGTTGCCCGCCCACAAGGCAGCCAACCTACACAACACCCATAGCGGAGGACGAGGAATGAGCTTGCAGAGAACAGCCCCCAAGACTGGTATCAAACTGGTTATTACCCTGATGGCAGGTCTGATGGTGCAGGCGGCGCAAGCCCTGCCGGTCATCGATTTCGGCGTGGCCCAGGGCTACAGCGGTTTCTTCTTCGGCGATGTGAAGGCCCAGAACGATGTCGAGGGCCGACTGGCCGTCGGCGGCAACTTCACCGGCAATGGCTCGATCGGCTATCGCACGCCCCACGGCTCGACCGGCCCCAGCCTGGTGGTCGGTGGCAACGCCCATTTCAACGCCAACGGCGGCATCTTCAACGGCCCCAAGACCCCGGTAGACACCAATGCCACGGTCGGCCCGATCACCGAGTACGAGAAGGCCCCGGGCTACGGCGTCTATGGCGGCACGCTCAGCGGCCAGACCCAGGGCATGGATCTGCGCCAGCAGGCCGGCGTGATCGACTTCGCCCAGGCCAAGAACCAGCTCGGCGCCCTGGCGGGCCAGCTGGGTCAGCAGGCCGCCACCGGCACGGTCGCCGCCCCTTGGTCCGACACCACGCTGACCGGCAGCGGCCGCTCCGGCGTGGTCGAGGTCTTCGATCTGAACGCCAAGCTGAACTGGGAAGGCAAGCAAAGCATAGGCACGCTGGAACTCGGCAATGTCGCGGCCGATTCCTGGGTCGTGATCAATGTGCGCAATGCCGGCGATGTGAGTTTCACCGGCGCCTTCCTGGGCCTGTTCGACGATCTGCGCGGCCGTGTGCTGTTCAACTTCGAGAACGCCAGCAATATCGCCGTCAACACCTTCATCGAGGGCAGCATCCTGGCCCCGAACGCCAACTTCTTGGGCCAGGGCCATGTCGAAGGCACGGTGATCGGCCAGTCGGTGTCGCAGGCCTTCGAGATCGGCCATGAGCCCTTCATCCCGACCTCGCCGGTACCCGAGCCCGAGAGCTATGCGCTGATGCTGGCGGGCCTGGCCGCGATGGGCTTCATCGCACGCCGTCGCCGCCACGCCTGATCAAGACCTCGCCAGGTCCTGACACCAAGACCGCAGCCGCGCTAGTGCGTGGCCTGCGGTTTTTTCTTGTCCGCCACCAGGCGGCATCAGCAAAAGATCGCAGCCGGCTTCGGCCAGCAGACGCCCGCGCACGCTGGGCAACCCGCCCAGCCAGCTGCGCGGCCCGGCCCCGCCCAGCACCATCAGCTCGGCGCCGCTGCGCTGCTGGTGAACCAGCAGCTGGCTGGCGGTATCACCGCGCCCGAGAGTGGCCAGCACACGGTTGCGACGGCCATCCAGCGAATCGCTGATCTGCAGCAAGCGCTGCTGAGCACGGCTGCGCAGCTCGCGTCGGTAGGCATCGATCAGCGGATGCCGCGAATCGGTGCCGCGCAAAGCCACTTCATTGAAACTGCCGAGCACATGGAACAACTCGATATGGGCCTGCGGTGCCAGGCTGCAGCTGATGTCGGGCAGTTCGGACCGGGCCTCAGCCAGGTCCAGCGCCACCATCAGGCGCCGGTACGCGCGCTTCGGCTGGCGCTTGACCACCAGCAGCGGACAAGCGCTGCGGTCCGCCATGCGTGCCAGACTGTGGCCGTACAGCCAGCACATCAGCCAGGGTTCGCGCCGGTAGCCCAGCACCAGCAGATCGGCACGGTGCGACAGCGCTACCGGGTCCGGCTGCCGTACGTCAATTTCGGTGCGCACCCGCAGGCCATGGCGTTGCGCCAACTGGCGGGCAATGCGCTCCAGGCGATCATGCGCATCGGGCGGGCCGTGCTCGCGCGACAGCGGCGCACAAACCACCCACAGCTCGGCAGCCTGTTCGGCGGCCAGCAAGGCAGCACGCTCCATCGCACGGTTGCCGCTCGCTGAAAAATCGCAAAGGGTCAGAATTCTCTTGCAATGCATCTCGGTGTCCTGAGTGAAGGCGCCATGCCGAGGGGCCAACCGCTCGCCAAAGGCGCGAGCGGGCGGTAACGGCGGTGCGGCGCCGGATCGGTCTAGAGCGTGTAGTCGCCGCTGGCTTCGGGCTGGAACAGGATGGCGTCGATCTCGGCCGCAGCCTCGTCGCGATTGGGTGTCTGCCAGCGCGCCAGCGAACCCACCGACAGGCCCAGCAGGCCCGTGCCCACCGGCGACAGCACCGAGACAAAGCCGACGCTGGGCTCGGCGTCATGCGGGTAGCACAGGGTCAGGCGGTGACGCCGCCCGGTCTGGACGCCGACGATCTCCACCTGCGAGTACATCGTGACCACATTGGGCGGCACCTGGCGGGAATCCACCAGATCGGCGCCATCGAGCAGCGCCTGCAGAGTTTCATGGGACTGAGCCTCGAGCAACTTGCTGAGGCGGCGGTGATCCAGGGCCGTGAGCAGGCGCTCGGGCCTGACGGTGTTTGGCGTGTGCATGAGGCACTCCGATCGAAGGCAAGCACGCCGCTTTGAGAAAGTGCGGCGCGCGCCGACGCGCTGGGCAGAGGCCCGGCGATCGATGGTGCGCGAAAAGATGAGGGGTGGCGGATCGCCGGGCTTAGAGGGGTGCGGCCGGCTGGGCATGCTGCGCAGCGGCCGCCTGTGCTCGGCAGGCGCACGACTGCAGCGGCGTCGCGAGAGCGGCGCGCTGGGCAGCGAAGCGGGTAGCAAAGACCGGTGCAGACATGAACGCATTGTAGGCCGGCGGACACGCTTAACCATATGCGCGCTTCTTCCTTGGGCCTGCGGGCCGGCTTGCTTACGCTGCGCAGCTCGCTCCCGAAGCCGACCGGCCACAAGCCGGCTCTCACGCTTGCGGGCAAGACCTGACCCCAACCGAAAAATCCATGTCGTACTTTCCACTTTGCCGGCCCGCGCCGATCGCACTGGCCATTGCGCTGGCCTATGCCCTGCCGGCTGCGGCAGCCAGCACGGACGCCGCCGCCACCGGCAGCACCGTCCAGTCCGCCCCCACCGTTCAGGTCACCGGCTCGCGCATCCTGCGCGCCAAGGCCGAGAGCGCCAACCCGGTCACCGTGATCAAGTCCGAGGACCTGTCTCGCCACGGCTACAAGAATGTCTTCGACGCCCTCAACTCGCTGACCGAGAACACCGGCTTCGTGCAGGGCGCGGACTTCGGCAACACCTTCACGCCGGCCGCCAATGCGATCAGCCTGCGCGGCCTGGGTCCCAACCACACGCTGACGCTGATCAACGGTCGCCGCGTCGCTGACTACCCGACTGCCTACAGCGGCTCGGTCAACTTCGTCGACCTGGCCAACATCCCCTCGGCCCTGATCGACCGCATCGAGATCCTGCATGGCGGCGCTTCGGCCGTCTATGGCTCGGACGCGATCGCCGGTGTGGTCAACATCATCCTGAAAAAGCAGACCGACGGCCTGCGCCTGAATCTGAAGGCCGGCGGCACCGAGGACGGCGGCGGCGAGAACGCCCGGCTGCAGCTGACCGGCAACGTGGCCAGCGGCGCGGTCAGCGGCATCTGGGGCCTGGAGCTGAGCAGCCGCCAGCCGATCTGGGCGCGCCAGCGCAGCTTCATGTCTGACAGCACCTTGCAGGGCGCCGCGCCTGCCGTCGTGTTCGGCCGGCGCAACGCAGGCAGCAACTACATCGATCCGAGCGCCGGCACCTGCGAGGCCCTGGGCGGTCTGTTCTCCGGCAGCACCCGGCGCTGGGACACCAAGACCGGCAGCTTCTGCGCCAGCGGTCGCGCCGGCGCCAACTACTGGACCACCCAGACCGGCAACCGCAGCCTCAATGCCGCCAGCCTGCTGAGCTGGCAGCTCGATGACAGGACCGAGCTCTTCGCCGAAGCGCTGCTGGGCCTGAACCGCACCGAGAACAACACGCGCGGCCCCAGCTGGACCTCGCTGGCCGCCTCCACCGGCTACTTCCGCAATGCAGTGACTGGCAATCTGGAGACCTGGACCCGGCGCATCGCGCCCGAGGAGTTGGGCGGCGTTGATCGCTTCAACCGCGAATGGCGCGACGGCTCAGGCAATCTGGCCCTCGGCGCGCGCGGCGAGCTCGGCGACTGGGGTTATGAGCTGAGCTACAACGCCTCGGTCTACCGCAGCAAGACGCCGGTGCCACGCCTGCTGGCCAATATCGACGAGTTCTTCCTGGGCAAGCAGCAAGGCGTGGACGCCAAGGGGGTGCCGATCTACGCGCCCGATCCCAAGCGCCTGTTCACCGCGCTGACGCCGGCCGAGTACAACAAGCTCAGTGGCAGCAGCGAGGGCCATAACAAGGCCTGGACCCATGGCCTGAGCCTGAACGTCAATCGCGAGCTGTTCACGCTGCCGGCCGGCCCGGTGCAGATGGCCGCGCTGGCGGAGATCGGCAGCCAGGGCTTCAGCAACGAGGCCGACCCACGTCTGGGTCAGGGCGTGTTCTACAACACCACCGCATCGGCCCTGGTCAAGGGCACACGCCAGCGCACCGCGCTGGGGCTGGAACTGCAGGCACCGCTGACCCGGCAGCTCACCGCCACCGTCGCGGGCCGCTACGACGACTACCGCTTTGCCGGCAAGAGCGACGACAAGTTCACCTACCAGGGCGGGCTGGAGTTCCGCCCCAACGCCGAGCTGCTGCTGCGCGCCAACCACGCGACCAGCTTCCGCGCGCCGGACATGAACTACATCTACACCGCCGAGTCCAAGGGCTACTACAGTTCCTCGACCGACTACTACGCCTGCGGCCTGAGCGGCCAGCCCCTGGCCACCTGCAGCTTGCGCAATATCTCGCCGGGCTTCAACTACATCAGCAATGGCAGCTCGGATTTGAAGTCCGAGAACGGCCGCAGCCAGGGCCTGGGCCTGGTCTGGTCGCCCAGCACGCAGTTCGATGCCTCGCTGGACTTCTGGAAGATCCATATCGATGACCTGGTCACCAATCTGAGTTCCGACACCTTGCTGCGCGACGAGGCCGACTGCCGCCTGGGCGCCAAGGACATCGGCAGCCCGACCTGCGTGGATGCGATCCGGCGCGTGCGCCGCAATCCAGCCAATGCGGTGGTCCGGCCCGGCGAGGTGCGCGACATCCTGGTCAACCCGATCAATGCAGCGCAGAAAAGCACCCGCGGCTTCGACATCGCCGGCCGCTACAGCTGGCAGACCGTCAGCCTCGGCCAGTTCCAGAGCCGCGTGAAGTACACCAAGGTGCAAAGCTATGTCTACCGCCAGTTCGCCGGCGACGCCGCCAGCAACCAGGTCGGCACGCGCGACTTCGACGACTGGCCCGAGAAGCTGGTCGCCAGCCTGAGTTGGAACCTCGGCCCCTGGTCCAGCACGCTGACCGCGACCCGCAACGGCAAGATCCCCGATGGCGACAAAGGCTGGATCAAGCCCAAGGCCTTGTTCAATATCAGCGGCGGCTACGAGTTCAACGAGAACAGCAAGCTCTCGCTGATCCTCAACAATGTGGCAGGCAGCGTGCCGCTGGACAAGGGCGGCGGCTGGCCCTTCTACCCGACGAGCCGCTACAGCCCGCACGGCCGTCAGGGCTGGATCGAGTTCGAGCACCGCTTCGGCGGCTGAGACAAGCCCGCCCCCTCGCAGCGCTGCGCGCATCCAGGGGGCGGACTTTCTCGGGCAAAGCGTGAGTTAGCGCACGGTACGGCGCCGCGACACCCGGAATCAGGGTTTACGCGGAGCTTTCATGCCAGAAGAATGCGCGCACCTCTTCAAGACAGGATCTCACGCATGCGCCGCTCGACCCCGTTCTCCGCCCTCGCCGCCACCTTGCTGGCGACCTCGCTGGCCCAGGCCGCGCCGAATGCGCTGGGTCTGGACAAGGGCCTGAACCTGCTGGTGTTCGACAACTTCACCGCCAGCTCCAGCGATGTCGAGGGCCGCGTCGCGGTCGGCGGTAATGCCAAGCTGGGCAGCTACTCGATCAACACCAAGGGCTCGGGTGCGCTGTACGAAGGCATAGGCCTGGCGGTCGGCGGCAACCTGCAGTTCAGTGGCGGCCAGCTCTGGGGCGACACCGTCGTCGGTGGCAATCTGAGCACGCAAAGCGGCGCGAGCTTCATCGGCGATGTGCGGGTGGGCGGCAATCTGAACGCCAACAAGGCCTGGCTGACGGCAGACAGCATCACTTACGGCGGCACAGCCACCGGCGTGCAGCAGTGGCAGAACCCGCTGCCGCTGAAGGCGGCAGCCGGCAGCACTGTGAACCTGGGCATCGATTTCGCGGCCGAGCAGGCGCGGCTGAGCAGCTTCTCGCAGCAGCTCGACGGCTTTGCCAACAGCGGCAGCGTCGCCAATGTCTGGGGCAATATGGTGCTGAACGGCCAAGGCGCCGGGCTGGCCGTGTTCGACCTGAATGCCGCCGATGTCGGCAGGAACCTGGAGCTCAGCAATCTGGGCAGCAATGCGACCGTGATCATCAATGTGCACGGCAGCAAGGTCGACTTCGGCAACCACGGCTACACCGGCTTCGACAGTGGCCGCGTGCTGTTCAATCTGGTCGACGCGCAGACGGTCAGCTTCAGCGGCGGCGTCACCGCCTCCTTCCTCGCGCCGCTGGCCAAGTTCACGGCCGGCTCCGGCGTGATCAATGGCCAGGTGATCGCGCAGAGCTGGAACGGCTCGGTGCAGATCAACGACGCCGCCTTTGCCGGCACGATCTCGGCCGTGCCCGAGCCCGGCAGCATGGCGATGCTGCTGGCCGGCCTGGGCGTGATCGGCTTCGTCGCAGCGCGCCGTAAGCGCTGAATCAGGTAGCTGCAGTCTTGATGGCGTCTTGACACTGCAGTGCAAAAGCTGGGCGATTTCTTGAGCTGCGGGCCGGGAGACTGAAGGCCTCGCAACAACAGGTCGGCCACGGTGCCGGCCCGGCCCATGCGCCCAGTCGCCATCCTCCAGCATGAAGCCAGCCAAGGCCCCGGTTATCTGCTGGACTTTCTGCAGCAACAGGACATCCCCTTCCAG
Organism: Paucibacter sp. M5-1; assembly: GCF_027498415.2. Lineage (NCBI taxonomy): Bacteria > Pseudomonadati > Pseudomonadota > Betaproteobacteria > Burkholderiales > Sphaerotilaceae > Roseateles > Paucibacter sp. M5-1. Next base: position 5,033,481 of record NZ_JAPZLM020000001.1, on the reverse strand, counting down.
ATCTTCCATCCGGCCCAGGGTCAGGACTTGCCCCTGCGGGCCAGCGACCACAGCGGCCTGGTGGTGCTGGGCAGCAATCACAGCGTCAATGAAGACCTGCCCTGGATCGCTCAGGAGATGGCGCTGCTGCAGGCGGCTCTGAGCCGCGATGTGCCGGTGCTGGGCCATTGCTTCGGCGGCCAGCTGCTGGCGCGTGCGATGGGTGCCCAGGTGCACCGCAATGCCTGGCCCAATATCGGCTGGGCCCGGTTGGCCGTGACGCCGGCAGCCCGCGCGATGTTTGGTGGCGCCACCCATGCCAGCCTGTTCAACTGGCACTACGACACCTTCGAGATCCCGCGCGGCGCCGCCCGCACGCTGTTCGGCATGCATTGCCTGAACAAGGGCTTCGCCCACGGCAAGCACCTGGGTTTCCAGTCCCATCTGGAGGTCACCGAGGCCAGCGTGCGCGCCTGGTGCGAAGAATCCCGGCAAGAACTGACCCTGGCTCACGGCCCGGCCGTGCAGACCGAGGCGCAGATGCTGCAGGGCCTGCGTGAGCGCACCGCCGAGCTGCACCGGGTGGCGCGCGGCGTCTACCGGGAATGGGCTGCGGGACTGTGCCGCCCGACCCTGGTGCAACTGCACGGCGGGTGGTGAGGCCTGCGCCGACGCGCTGGCCAGAGCCTGCTAGCGTTTTGGCGCCTTCCCTCCCGCCGGATTCCTTGTTCATGGATGATGTTCGGATGTTCAAGAGGCTGAGGCCTGGAGGCTGACAGTTGAGGATCTCCATCCAGACCCTGGGAACGCGCGGTGATGTGCAACCCTATCTCGCCCTGGCCCAGGGTCTGATACGGCGGGGCCATGAGCTGCAGTTGGCGGCACCGGCGCAGTTCGCCGACCTTGTCCAGGCCAACGGCGTTCGTTTCGCGTCTTTGCCCGGCGAGTTCCTGGCGCTGCTCGACACACCGGAGGGCAAGGCAGCGGTGGCCGGCGGGCAGGGATTCAGTGCGGGCTTCAAGCTGCTCAAACAGGTCAAGCCGTTGATGCGACGCCTGCTAGACGAGGAATGGGACGTGGCGAGAGCGTTCCGCCCGGATCTCATCGTCTACCACCCCAAGTCCTTGGCCGCACCGCATATCGCTGAGCGGCTGGGTATCCCGGCCCTGCTGGCCTCCCCCTTGCCGGGGTTCACGCCCACTCGCGCGTTTGCGAGTCCGCTCTTGCCGGTCGACTCCTTGGGCCCCTTGAACCGCATCAGTCATCTGCTGATGATGCGCAGTGCCGATCTATTGTTCGGCAAAATGCTGGGGCAATGGCGCGAGACCGCGCTGGGCTTGGTCGGGCGACGGGCCAAGGTCGAGGCGGCCGCGACACTCTATGCCTACAGCCGGCATGTGCTGCCGGTGCCGCAGGACTGGGATGCACAGCGGGTTCTCGTTGCGGGCTATTGGTTCTTGGACTCGGGCGCTGACTGGCAGATGCCGGCCTCGATGGCACAGTTTCTAGCCGCCGGCGACAAGCCGGTGTACGTCGGCTTCGGCAGCATGCCCGGCGTCGATGCTGGCAAGTTGGCGCGCACCGTCATCGAGGGTCTTGCGCTGGCAGGCAAGCGAGGATTGCTGGCCTCCGGCGGCGGCGCCCTCGAAGTGACAGAGATTCCCCCGCATGTGCACCTGATCGCCAGCGCGCCCCATGACCGCTTGTTCGCGCACGTTTCGGCAACGCTCCATCATGGCGGGGCCGGCACGACGGGCGCGGCCTTGCGTGCCGGTCTGCCGACCCTGATCTGTCCGTTCTTCGGCGACCAGCCCTTCTGGGGCCGCCGCATCGCAGCGTTGGGCGCAGGTCCAAGGCCGCTAGACCGGCGCTCGCTGAGCGCCGAGCGACTGGCCGCAGCACTGAGCGCGATGGATGACCCACAGATGCGCCTGCGCGCAAATGCCATCGGCGCAAAGATCCGACAGGAAGACGGCGTAGGCAGGGCCATGGACTTCATTGAATCCCATGCACGGATTCTCCTGGCTGCCTAGCGGCGCCGGCGCCACCACAGCCAGGCGCCGCTGAAACCCAGGCCGAACAGGCTCAGGCCTATCAGGCCGGTGGCCGCCTCGTGCAGCGGGCCGCCCAGTGTGCCGGTGTGCAGCGGATAGATCCAGGCGGTGCTGCGTCCGCCCAGGTCCAAACTGTTCCAGCGCTGCTGCGCCAGCAAGGCGCCATCGACCGGATGCAGCCAGACCGAGGACAGGCCGTTGGGGTGCGGATCATCGGGAAGCTTCAGGCGCACGCGCACCGGTCGGTCTGCCGCCGCCCCCAGCTGCACATAGCCGACCATGCCCTCGGGCCAGCAGGCCCGGGCCGCTGCGACGATCTCATCCAGGCTCAGGGGTGAGCCTTCGGCCTTGCCGACCTTGGGCGGCTTGACCGGAGCCTCGCCGGCCAGGCTGCTGACCCAGACGCCAAGCGGTCGCCAGGCCATCCAGGCCCCGCTGGCGACCGAAACCACGATCAGCAGGCCCAGCACGACACCGCCCAGGCGATGCAGATCAAACAAGGCCCGCGTCGCGCCCTTGCCCAGCTTCAGCGCAAAGGCATGACGCCACTGCGCGGCGTTCATCGGCCACCACAGGAGCAGGCCGGTCAGCAAGAGGGCCAGATACGCCAGCGACACGCTGGCCAGGATGGCCTTGCCGGTGTCGCCCAGCAGCAGCGCGCTGTGCAGCTCGAAGACAAAGTTGGCCGCACCCTCGTTCTCGCCACGCCGGCCCTGCTCGCGGCCGGTGCTGGGGTCGATATAGAGCGTGCCCTCCCATTGCGGACTTTTGAGCAGCACGCGCAGGCTCTCGCCCGGCTCGCGTGGCGGGCGCAGTGTCATCGTCGCCTTGGGACCGAACTCGGCCACCAGGCGCTGGCGCAGCGGCTCCAGCGCGGCCGGCGCGGCGTCGCCTTGAGCAGCCGAACTGAACAGCTCGGGATGCAGGGCCTGGTCCAGCGGGCGCAGCACCGTCAGCGCCGCGCCCAGCAGCGCAGCAAGAGCCAGCAGCAGGCCCAGGGTCAGGCCGGTCCAGCGGTGCAGCCACAGCCAGACGCGGCGGGCCTTCAGCAGCGCCATCAGAAGTCGAGCTTGGCGGTGATGCGCAGCGTGCGCGGCGCGCCAACGCCCAGCAGGCCGTTGCCGGCGGTGCTCCAGTAGTCTTTGTCGGTGGCGTTCTCCAGATTGGCCTGAACGCTGAAGGGCTGGCCGGCCAGGCGGGTCTGGTAACGCGCGCCCAGCGAGAACACTTCATAGGCCAGGATCCAGGCCTGGTTCTGATTGTTCACCGCGCGCTTGCCGACGTGATAGACGCCGGCATTGAAGGCAAGACCCGGCACCGCCGGCAGACGGTACTCGCCGAACAGGCTCAAAGTGTTCTTGGGCGTGTTCTCCGGCGTCTTGCCCAGCTCGGCCGCATTGCTGAGCACCTGGGTAATCTCGGCATCGAGCAGCACGGCAGAGGCCACAACAGCAAAGTCGCGTCCGATCTCGCCGCTGGCCGAGAACTCCAGGCCGCGATAGCGACTCTGACCCCCGACCTGGTAGACGCCGGCGATCGTCGTCGCCTGCGGGCGCTCGATCTCGAACAGCGCGCCTTGCAACAGCAGGCTCTTGGCGACGCGAGCCTTGATGCCCAGCTCCTTTTGCTTGCTGATCGCAGGCGGCAGGATCTCGCCGGCATTGGTGGCCGACAGCGGCGCGGTGCCGGTCTCCTCCAGGCCGCGCAACAGGCTGGCGTAGACGCTCAGGGCCGGGGTCGGCTTCCACATCAGCGAGACATTGGGCGTGGTCTTGTCCACCGCATAGGGCTTGTTGGGGCCGCTGGCGCTATTGCTCTGGCTGCGATAGTCGGTGCGGCGCAGGCCGGCAAGCAGCTGCCACTGCTCGCCGAGCGCAAGGCGGTCGTAGACGTAGAGACCCTGGTCGCGGATCTCCGAGGGATAGCCGGCCTGGGTCAGCGTCGGGCTGACCGGCGCGATCGCGATTGGCGCGTACAGGTTCTGCGGTGCCTGGGCGGCGCCGCTGCGCCAACCGTCGGACTCGCGCAGGTTGTAGCTGGTGCCCAGGGTCAGCTCATGCTGCAGACCACCGGTGGCGAATCGGCCGATGGCCTCCAGCCGGTGATTGGTATTGGTGTAAGCCTGGCCCTTCAGCACGGAGATATTGGCGCGTCCCGCGCCGGTCTGATTGTTGTAGTTCTGGAAGGTGGTGTAGACGCGGTCGCGCTTCGTTTCGGCTCGGCCGGTTTCGAGGCTGAGCACCCAGTTGTCGTTCAGAGCGATGTCGCCGCGCAGCAGGGCGTTGCTCGCCTCGGCGTCGTAGCGGGCCCAGTCTGCCGCGAGGTTGGTCTTGTTGTCGGGCACGCGCGGCAGGCTGATGACGCCGGCCGCAGCAGCAGGCAGGGTGATCGCGGCCTGCTCGCTGACGTTCTTCTTGTAATGCTCCAGGTCCAGCTTCAGGTTGGCGGATGGCGAGACGCGCCAGTCATAAGCCAGCGCCAGCAGGCCGCGGTCGCCCTTGAAGTTGGCAATGCCGTTTTCTTCCTTGCCGGCCGCCGCGTTCAGGCGTATGCCCATGCTGTCGTCCGCGCCGAAGCGGCGGCCGATATCGACATGGGCCTTGATGCCACCATGGTCGTTGAGCGTCGTCGTCAGCGAGCTAACGGGCTTGGCGCCGGCGCGCTTGGTGACAAAGTTGACGATGCCCGAGGGCGGCACCATGCCGTAGTACATCGACGAGGCGCCCTTCAGCACCTCGACCTGCTCCTTGTTTTCCAGCGGGATGTCGATCAGGTTGATCACCGGCAGGCTGCCGTTGAGCCGGTAGTTGCCGCGGTTCTCGACGATGATGCCGCGGATCGACAGGTTGTCGTAGGTCGAGCCGCTGACCTGGGAGCGGGTCACGCCGGCGGTGTTGCGTAGCGCGTCAAACAGGCCTTGCGCGCCCTGCGCATCGAGCAGCTCGCGCGACATCACGTTGTTCGTCAGCGGCACGTCCAGCGGATCCTGGTCGCGGAAGGCGCCGACCTGGACCGAGCTGGGCGCGAAGCTCTTCTGGCGCTCGCCGCTCACAACGACGGTATCGAGCAGGCTGGGCGAAGCGGCCAGCGCGGCCTGGGCGGCAAGCGTCAGCGTGGACAGGGCAAGGCTGCGCCGGGCAGCCGGCAGGCGGAGGGTGGACATGGGCGGGAAAGAAGTTTAATGCGAATTGTTCGCATTCTAATCCCAAGCCCAGGTCAATTCAGGGCATCAGCCGATAGCCCACCGCCGTCTCGGTCAGCAGATGGCGGGGCTGGGCCGGCTGGTCTTCGAGCTTCTGGCGCAGCTGGCCCATATAGACGCGCAGATAGTGGTTGTCCTCGACATGGCTGGGACCCCAGACCGCTTTCAGCAGCTGGCGGTGCGTCAGCACCTTGCCGGCATTGGCGATCAGATGGGTCAGCAGCCGGTACTCGATCGGCGTCAGGTGCACGGCCTGGCCCCCGCGCAGCACGCGCCGCGCTGCCAGGTCCACCTCGACGGCACCAAAGCGGAACACGGTCTGCGCCGGCTCGCCCGCCGCTGCGGCCGACTGGCTGCGCCGCAGCGCCACCCGCACCCGCGCCATCAGCTCGCCGACGCCGAAGGGCTTGGTCAGGTAGTCGTCGGCGCCGGCATCGAGCGCGGCGATCTTGTCGGCCTCGCTGGCGCGGGCGCTCAGCACGATCACCGGCACACCGGACCAGGCCCGCAGATCCTTCAGGTAGTTGATGCCGTCGTCATCGGGCAGGCCCAGGTCCAGCACGATCAGCTCGGGCCGGCGCGTACCGGCGTCGATGAGGCCCTGGCGCACGGTCTCGCACTCATGCACCTGCCAGCCCTCGGCCTCCAGCGCCATGCGCACGAAACGGCGGATGCTGGGTTCGTCCTCGACGATCAGCGCAACGGGAGAGGGATCACTCATGGTCTTCGATGTCGGGGAGCGGCGGCGGGTTGCCCAGCGGCAGGGTCAGCACAAAGGCGGCGCCGCCGCCGGGCACCGGCTCGGCATGGATGCCGCCTTGATGGGCTTGCATGATGGCACGGCAGATCGCCAGCCCAAGGCCGACGCCGGGGGTGCTGCTCTCGCTCTTGGCGCGGGCGAATTTCTCGAACAGCGCCTCCTCGCGGCCGGGCGGCAGACCGGGGCCGTTGTCGGCCACGCGCAGCCACAATTCGGCCTCGCGCAGCTCGGCCGAGATGCGTATCAGGCTGCCGGCGGGTGTGTACTTGACCGCATTCTCGAGCAGATTGCACAGCACCCGCTCGATCAGCACCGCATCCAGATTGATCATGGGCAGGCCCGGCGGCAGCTCGGTCTGCACCCGGTGCGCGGCCAGGCTGGCCTGCATCGCCTGCAGGGCGCTGCCCACCACCTCCTCGACCGGCTGCCACTGCAGGCGCAGCTGCACCGCGCCGCTTTGCAGCCGCGCCATGTCCAGCAGGTTGTTGACCATCGCGTTGATGCGCTGCGACTCGCGCTGCAGCGCCTGCGCCATCTCGCGGCCGGCCTCGGGCAAGGCGGGCAAGGCCGCCAGCGTGTCGGCCAGGCCGTAGACCACGGCCAGCGGCGTGCGCAGATCATGCGACAGCGCCGACAGCAGCGAGTTGCGCAGGCGCTCGGATTCGATATGCACCAGCGCGTCCTGCGCCACCTCGACGTAATGCACCCGCTCCAGCGCCTGACCGATGATGCTGGCATAGGTGTCGAGCTGGGCGCGGCGCTCCGGCTGCATCACGCTGGCCAGATCGCGCGGCCGCAAGGCCAGCACGCCGCGCGCGCGCATCGGCGCCTGCAGCGGCAGATAGAACCAGGCGCTGCCCGGCAGGGTGTCAGTGGCCAGGCCGGCCGCCTGGCCATGGTCCAGGGCCCAGCGCGCGGTGCCGAGATCGGGCGGGTTGGCCTCGCCCTCGGGCAGCAGCAAGGCATCCTTCAGGTCCAGCACCAGCACCAAGGCCCGGCCATGCAGCTCGCGCGACAGGCTGCTCTGCGCACTCTGCACCACCTGCTCGGTCTGCAGCGCGCCGGACAGCTCGCGAGTCAGCTCGAACAGGGCTCGCGAGCGCGCCTCGCGCTCGGCCGCGATCTGGGCCTGGTAGCGCAGATGGGCGGTCAGCTGGCCGGTGATCAGGCCCACGGCCAGCATCACGACAAACGTCAAGAGGTACTGCACGTCCGAGACCGCGAAGCTCAGATGCGGCGCGATGAAGAAGAAGTCGAACAGGCCGACGCTCAGAAAGCTGGCCAGCACTGAGGGGCCGCGCCCCCAGCGCAGCGAGACCCCCAGCACCGTCAGCAGGAACAGCATGACGATATTGGCCTCGTCGAAGACCGGCTGCAGCGGCAGCGCCAGCGCGGTGGTACCCACGCAGGCCAGCGCGGCAAAGGCATAGCGCTGCCATTGCCGGCTCCAGACCAGGCCGGGGTCGACGGCGGCCGGCAACGGCGCCGGCGTGGCCGGCTGGCCGACCTCGATCAGGTCGACATCGCTGGCGCTGTCCGCGAGGCGCTGGTGCAGGCCGGGCCCACCGAGCAAGCGGCGCCAGGCCGGCCGCGGCGCGGCGCGGCCCAGCACCAGCTGCGAGAGATTGTTCTCGCGGGCATGGTTCACGAGGGCCGGGGCCGGGTCTTGCGCCTGCAAGACGGCAGTGACCGCGCCCAGATCATGGGCCAGGCGCACCACCCGCAGAATGCGCTCGCGCTGCGCGTCGGGCAGGCGCCGCAGCGCCGGCGTCTCGACGTAGACCGCATGCCAGGACACATTGAGCTGTTGGGCCAGGCGCGCGGCCCCGCGCACCACATGCTCGGCCCCCGAGCCATTGGATTCAGGGCCGATCGCACAAAGGATGGCGGCCTCGGTCTTCCAGACCTGGGCTATTGACTGCTTGCTGCGCCAGGCCTGCACATCATCCTCGACGCGGTCGGCGGTGCGGCGCAGCGCCAGCTCGCGCAAGGCCATCAGATTGCCCTTGCGGAAGAAGTTCCTGGCCGCGCGCTCAGCCTGGGCCGGCATATAGACCTTGCCGGCGCTCAGCCGCGCCAACAGCTCGTCGGCCGGCGTGTCCACCATCACGACCTCGTCGGCGGCGTCGAAGAAGGTATCGGGCAAGGTCTCCTGCACGCGCACGCCGGTGATGCCGCCCACCACATCGTTGAGGCTCTCCAGATGCTGGACGTTCAGCGTCGTGTAGACATCGATGCCATGGGCCAGCAGCTCCTCGACATCCTGCCAGCGCTTCGGATGCCGCGAGCCGGCCACATTGCTATGGGCCAGCTCGTCGACCAGGATCAGCGCGGGCTGCCTCGCCAGCGCGCCGTCGAGATCGAACTCGGGCAGGGTCTTGCCGCGGTACTCGACCTGGCGCGGCGGCAGTATCTCCAGGCCCTCGGTCAACGCCATCGTCTCGCTGCGGCCATGGGTCTCGACCACGCCAATCAGCGGCGCCCGCCCCTCGTCCCTCCATTCGGCACTCAGCTTGCGAGCCGCCTGCAGCATTGCATAGGTCTTGCCGACGCCGGCCGAGGAGCCGAAGTAGATGCGCAGCTTGCCGCGCGCGGCTTTCTCTTCCTCTTCGCGCAGCTGCTCCAGCAGCACGTCCGGGTCGGGGCGCTGATCGTCGCTCATAGCCACCCTGCCCGTTTGAAGCGATACCAAAGACCGACGCAGACCGTGGTGATCAGGCCCAGCGCGGCCGGATAGCCCCATTGCCATTTCAGCTCGGGCATCCCCTCGAAGTTCATACCCCAGATGCCGGCAAAGGCGGTGGCCGCGGCAAAGATGCCGGCCCAGGCGGCCAGGCGCTTGGTCACATCGCTGTCCTCGATGGCCACCATCGACAGATTGGCCTGGATGGCCGTGCCTATGGTCTCGCGCACCGACTCGATCGCACCATGGATGCGCGCCAGATGGTCGGCCACATCACGGAAGTAGTCCTCGGACCTGGCACAGATCGGCGGTGTGCGGCCGCCGTGCAGCTTGGACAGCATCTCCAGCATCGGCGCCACCGCCCGGCGCAGCAGCATCAGGCGGCGCTTCAAGGCATAGAGCCGCTGGATGTTGTCGCGGGCGGCGCCGCTGGTGAAGATGCTCTGCTCGATCTCCTCCAGCTCCGACTCCAGCAGGTCGACGATGGGGAAATAGCGATCCACCACCGCGTCCATCAGCGCGTAGAGCACGAAGCTGGGGCCCTGGCGCAGCAGCTCCGGCTCGCGCTCGCAGCGCTCACGCACGCCCAGGAAATGCAGCTTGCTGCCCTTGCGCACCGACAGCACATAGTTACGCCCGACGAAGACCATCACCTCGCCGAGCTGCAGCTCGCCGCTCAAGCCGTCCGCAGGGCCGCTCCCAAGGAGGGCTTGGACCCCTCGGGGGGCGGCCAGGGCCCGCCCTAGCCGGGGGCCGGCATGCGCCCAGTCGATCAGGTGCATGACGACAAACAGGTCGTCGCCATACTCCTCGACCTTGGGGCGCTGGTGGCCATGGCTGGCGTCCTCGACCGCCAGGCTGTGCAGATTGAAGAGCCGCCGGTAGGACTCCAGCTCGGCGGCATCGCTGTCACGCAGCGCCACCCAGACAAAGGTGTCCGGCTGGTCCAGATAGGCCCCCAGCTCCTCGGGGGCCAGGTCGGCCACCTTGTGGCCTTCGCGATAGGCGGCGCAGTTGATCAGCATCGCGGCATTGTCACCTTCAGAAGGTGCGCGCGGCGCTCAGCACCAGGGTGGCCCGGCCCAGACGCTTCGGATCCTGGCCTGCGGAGTTGCCGGCCTGGCAGTAGTCGCGCTGGGCATCGGTCGCCACCAGGGCCGCGCCCAGATTGAAGCCGCCGACCTCCTTGCTGAGACCGAGCTTCAGATCGGTATAGGACAGCTCACCGTAGTGGCGAACGCTCAGGCGACCCAGATGCGCGTCCAGATTGAAACCCGAGCCCAGATCGAAGCGGTAGTTCAGATCCAGATAGCTGCTGCCCTTGGAGGCGCCGCGCGCCGGCAGGCTGCTGAAGTAGGCATAGCCGGCGGTCGTGCTGTTGAGACCAAAATAGTCGCTGGCGGCCACCGAGAGCTTGGCGCTGAAGGTGCCGGCCGACAGACCAACGTAGACATCGAGGTTGTCGTACTTCTCGCGTGTCGCGACGCCGGGCGCGCTGTTCAGCCTGGCGCTGGGGTAGAGATAGGCCAGCGCGCCGAGGTCCAGGGTCAGGTCTTGTGTGAGGGAAAACTTGTAGCCGCCATACAGGTCCAGCTCCAGGCCGGCGCCGTTGTTATAGCTGTTGCCGGAGACGTTGGAGGCCCAAACCCCGGCATAGGCGCCGCTGCTGTGCGCATAGTCGAGTCCACCCTGGATGGCGGGCTGGCGCCAGGTCTGGCTGATGCCGCGGAAGCGGTAGTCGGACACCAGGCCGACATTGCCGGTCAGTGTGTGCTCCGGCGGGGTCTGTGCGTGGGATTGCACGGCCAGCAGCAGGGTGGGGATTAGGCAGAGCGTCTTCAGAATGGTGGTCATGGTTCGAACAAAAAACGACCAGGCCCGGGTGAGCCTGGCCCAAAAACAGAGAGGCTGCGGCGCGATCAGCGCGGCTGGTCCAGCGCCAGATTGAGCTTGAGCACATGGACGCGCGGCTCGCCCAGCACGGCCAGGTCGCGGCCCTCGGTGTTGGCCGCGATCAGGCGCTGCACCTCGGCCAGCGGCAGGCCGCGCTCGCGCGCGACACGGGCGGCCTGGTAGCGCGCGGCGGCCATCGAGATGTGCGGATCCAGGCCGCTGGCCGAGGCCGTGACCAGATCGGCCGGCACCGCCGCCGTGTTGCCCGGATCGGCGGCGCGCAGCGCGGCGATGCGGGCCTTGACGGCATCGGCCAGCGCCGGGTTCATCGGGCCCTGGTTGGAGCCGCCGGAGCCGGCCGCGTTATTGGCCATCGGCCCGGTGGCCGAGGGACGGCCCCAGAAGTACTTGGGCGATGTGAAGCTCTGACCGATCAGCTCGGAGCCGACGGCCTTGCCCCCTTGCTCGATCAGGCTGCCGGCGGCCTGTTTCGGGAACAGCGATTGGCCGACGCCGGTGACGGCCAGCGGATAGAGCAGGCCGGTGATGGCCGATAGCAGCACGAAGCTGACGATGGCGGGGCGAAGATGGGCTTTCATGACAAGCTCCTTAGATCAGATGGGTGGCGACCAGGAACAGGTCGATGGCCTTGATGCCGACAAAGGGCACGATCAGGCCGCCAAGGCCGTAGATGGCCAGATTGCGGCGCAGCAGCGCGGCCGCGCCGATGGCGCGGTAAGGCACGCCCTTCAGAGCCAGCGGGATCAGCGCGATGATGATCAGCGCGTTGAAGATCACGGCCGACAGGATGGCCGAACTGGGGCTGTGCAGGCCCATCACATTCAGCGCGGCCAGCTGCGGATAGACGCCGACAAACATCGCCGGGATGATGGCGAAGTACTTGGCCACATCGTTGGCAATCGAGAAGGTGGTCAGCGAGCCGCGCGTCATCAAGAGCTGCTTGCCGGTCTCGACGATCTCCAGCAGCTTGGTGGGGTTGGAGTCCAGGTCCACCATATTGCCGGCCTCCTTGGCGGCCTGCGTGCCGGTGTTCATCGCCACGGCGACATCGGCCTGGGCCAGCGCGGGTGCATCATTGGTGCCGTCGCCGGTCATCGCCACCAGGCGGCCTTCGCCCTGGTAGTCGCGGATCAGCTTGAGCTTGGCCTCGGGCGTCGCCTCGGCCAGGAAGTCGTCGACGCCGGCCTCGGCCGCGATCGCTGCGGCGGTCAGCTTGTTGTCGCCGGTGATCATCACGGTCTTGATGCCCATGCGGCGCAGCTCGGCGAAGCGCTCCTTGATGCCGCCCTTGACGATGTCCTTCAGCTCGACGGCGCCCATCACCTTGGCACCGTCGGACACCACCAGCGGCGTGCTGCCGCGCCGCGCGATCTCATCGATGGCCTGGCTGACTTCCTTCGGGAAGCTGCCACCCAGGGCCTCGACATGGCGGCGGATCGCATCGCCGGCGCCCTTGCGGATCTGGCGCTGTTGCTGCGCATGCGAGCCGAGGTCGACGCCGCTCATGCGGGTCTGCGCGGTGAAGGGCACGAACTGCGCATCCAGACCCGAGAGCTCGCGCTCGCGCAGATTGAAGCGGGTCTTGGCCAGCACCACGATGCTGCGGCCTTCCGGCGTCTCGTCGGCCAGCGAGGCCAGCTGGGCCGCGTCGGCCAGCTGCTGCTCGGTCACGCCGGGCGCCGGCACGAACAGGCTGGCCTGGCGGTTGCCCAAGGTGATGGTGCCGGTCTTGTCCAGCATCAGCACATCCACATCGCCGGCCGCCTCGACCGCACGGCCCGAGGTCGCGATCACATTGGCCTGCATCATGCGGCTCATGCCGGCCACACCGATGGCCGACAGCAGGCCACCGATCGTGGTCGGGATCAGGCAGACCAGCAGCGCGATCAGCGCGGTGATCGACACCACCGTGCCTGCGCCTGCTGCCTCGACGCTGAAGATCGAGTAGGGCAGCAAGGTCACGCTGACGACCAGAAAGACCAGGGTCAGCGCCACCAGCAGAATCGTCAGCGCGATCTCGTTTGGCGTCTTCTGGCGCTTGGCGCCCTCCACCATCGCGATCATGCGGTCGAGGAAGGACTCACCGGGATTGACGGCGATGCGCACCACCAGCCAGTCGGACAGCACGCGGGTGCCGCCGGTGACCGAGGAGAAGTCGCCGCCCGACTCGCGGATGACCGGGGCCGACTCGCCGGTGATCGCACTCTCGTCCACCGAGGCCACACCCTCGATCACCTCGCCGTCCAGCGGGATCAGGTCACCGGCCTCGACCAGCACGACCGCGCCCTTGCGCAACTCATCGGACTGCAGCGGATGCCATTTGGCGCCATGCCTGGGTTCTTCCAGCTTCTTGGCCCAGGTCTTGGTCTTCAGGCCGCGCAGCGACGCGGCCTGCGCCTTGCTGCGGCCCTCGGCCATCGCCTCGGCGAAGTTCGCGAACAGCACGGTGAACCACAGCCACAGCGCGATGGCCAGCATGAAGACGGATCCCTCGGTGCCGGCGACGGCCGGGTCCTTCAGGCTGGCCAGCCACAGCGCGCTGGTCAGGATGGCGCCGACATAGACGACGAACATCACCGGGTTGCGCCACTGCGTGCGCGGATCCAGCTTGCCAAAGGAGGCCGCGACGGCCGGCTTCAGCAAGGCGGGGTCGAGGAAAGAGAGTTTGTTGTTGTCTTGTGTCGTCATGATCAGACTCCCCACAGCATCAGATGCTCGGCAATCGGCCCGAGCGCCAGTGCAGGGACATAGTTCAGCAAGCCCACCAGCAGCACCGTGCCGATCAGCAGCACGATGAACAGCGGGCCGTGCGTGGGCATCGAGCCGCTGGTCTGCGGGATGCGTTTCTTGGCGGCCAGGCTGCCGGCAATCGCCAGCACCGGCACAATCACGCCGAAACGACCCAGCCACATCGCGACACCCAGCAGCGTGTTGTAGAAGGGCGTGTTGGCCGACAGGCCGGCGAAGGCGCTGCCGTTGTTGTTGGCGGCCGAGGTCAGTGCATACAGCACCTCGGAGAAGCCATGGGCACCCGGGTTCAGGATGCCGGCCCTGCCAGCCGTCGCCAGCACCGCGATGGCGGTGCCGACCAGCACGACGATGGGCGTGATCAGGATGGCGATGGACACCATCTTCATCTCGTGCGGCTCGATCTTCTTCCCCAGGTACTCGGGCGTGCGGCCAATCATCAGGCCGGCGATGAAGACGGCCAGCAGCGCGAACACCAGCATGCCGTACAGTCCAGTGCCGACGCCGCCGAACACCACCTCGCCCAGCTGCATCATCACCAGCGGCACCATGCCGCCCAGCGGCGTCATCGAGTCATGCATCGAATTGACCGCGCCACAGGAAGCGGCCGTCGTGACTACCGCAAACAGGCTGCTGGCATTGATGCCGAAACGGGTCTCCTTGCCCTCCATATTGCCGACGCCGGCCTCGACGCCCAGAGCCGTCAGCGCCGGGTTGCCGCCCTGCTCGGCGCTGGTCGCCGCGAACACCGCCGCGACAAACATCAGGCTCATCGCCGCCAGCACCGCCACACCCTGGCGCGTGTCGCCCACAATGCGGCCGAACATGAAGCACAAGGCCGCCGGGATCAGGAAGATCGCCAGCATCTGCACCAGATTGGACAGCGCGGTCGGGTTCTCGAAGGGATGAGCCGAATTGGCATTGAAGAAACCGCCACCATTGGTACCCAGCATCTTGATCGCCAGCTGCGAGGCGGCCGGGCCCATCGCCAGGGTCTGGGTGCTGGTCTGGACATCGTCCATCAAGACCTGACCCTGCGCATCCGTCAGTGGCTGACCGTCGGCGCCGAGCTTGGGCGTCTGGTAGCTGGTGGCCTCCACGGTGCTCACCTCCTTGTAGGCGTCGAAGTTCTGGATCACGCCCTGGCCGACGAAGAAGATCGCCAGCACAAAGCTGATCGGCAGCAGCACCCACAGCGTGATGCGGCTCAGATCGGCCCAGAAGTTGCCGATGGTGGCCAGGCTCTTGCCGGCGAAGCCGCGGATTAGCGCGAACACCACGGCAATGCCGGTGGCGGCCGAGACGAAGTTCTGCACCGTCAGCGCCAGCATCTGGCTCAGATAGCTCATCGCGGACTCGCCGCCATAGCCCTGCCAGTTGGTGTTGGTGACAAAGCTGATCGCGGTGTTGAAGGCCGAGTCGGGCGTGATCGCCGCCATGCCCTGCGGATTCAGCGGCAGCAGCCCCTGAAAGCGCTGCAGTGCATAGACCGCCAGCACGCCGATGAAGTTAAACAGCAGCAGCGCGATCGCATACTGCTTCCAGTGCATGCCCTCGGTCGGCTTGACGCCGGCCAGGCGGAACAGCCCCCCCTCGACCGCGCCCATCCAGCGCGGCAGGCGGCCCTCGGCCACCCGGTGCAGCCAGCGCGCCAGCGGCCAGGCCGCCAGCAGCAGCAAGGCCATGAACAGGCCCAGATTGATCCATGCCAGGGAATTCATCTCAGAACTCCTCGGCGCGGAACAACGCCACGACCAGATAGACAAACAAGCCAGCGGCCACCAGGCCACTGACGATATAGAGCCCGCTCATTGCTTGCCGCCCTCCAGCCTGTGGCTGGCAGCGGCCAGGCCGAGGGCCAAGCCGAACAGCGCCAGGCTCAAGCCCAGAAATACCCAATCCATCATCTTGTGCTCACACGCTCAGTTGAGATGTGCAGAGCTTAGGAATTGGGGCCTCAGCTTGTCGTAGAAGCTGGGGTGGGCGGTATCAAGATCGTATAAAGACGGGCATCGGCGCAGACCGGAGCGCGAAGCGCCAAGTCAGTGGAAGTCACTTTCTCGCTGATGGCGGACCGCACCAATGACAACGGTTCGAGCGTCGATGATCTCAAACATCGCCACGTACCCGGTCGCTCCAAAAGGAATGATCAGTTCACGGACCAAAGCGCTGTCCCCCACCTTTCTGCAAGTGAAGGGACTGATCTGCAGGAAGGAGCAGGCTTGCTCGATGGCATCAATCGCTCGCTCGGGAATGTCCAGATCACCGGCCGCGCTGTTCAGCTCGCGCTCATAAGCGTGGCTGAACAGCCGCTCCAGATCCTCTTCAGCCTCAGGACTGAAGATGACCTGATAAGTCATGTCGTCGGCGTCCTGTTCTTGCGCGCCTGCGCCACCTTGGCTCGCAGCTTGGCGATGACGGCGTCGGCCGGGATCCCATCGCCAGCGTCCACCGTTCGCTTGATCGCAGCCAGACCGCGGCGAACAAACTCCGCGTGCTCACGACGCCGGGCCACCTCGCCCCGCACGGCCTTCTCGACCAACGCGGCCATGGTTTCGCCCTCTTCGAGCGCCTGTTCCATCTCCTCACGAAACTGAGGCTCGATGCGTACCGGGGGGATGGTCGCTGATTTCATGCGCCATTGTATCGCCGATGCGATACAGCAAGAATAGCGCTACGGTTGAATATGCGGAGGGCGGTGATCCTCAGCGTATCGGCGCCAGCGAGCGGAAGGCCTTGACCGCGCCCTCGCCCATCGCGGCGCCGAAGCGCTTGGCCAGGCGTTCGGCGACGTTGTCGCGCGGCGTGTAGTCGATCACTTCCTCGGCCTTGATGACTTCGCGGGCCACGTAGTCGAGGCTGCCCAGATGATCGGCGAGGCCCAGCTTGACGGCCTCCTCGCCGTTCCAGAACAGGCCCGAGAAGGTCTCCGGGGTTTCCTTCAGACGCTTGCCGCGGCCGTCCTTGACGATCTTGATGAACTGGCGATGGATCTGGTCCAGCATGGCCTGGGCATAGGCGCGCTGGGCCTCGTTCTCGGGCGAGAACGGGTCCAGCATGCCCTTGTTGGCGCCGGCCGTGATCAGGCGGCGCTCGACGCCCAGCTTGTCCATCAATCCGGTGAAGCCGAAGCCGTCCATCAGCACGCCGATGGAGCCGACCACCGAGGCCTTGTCCACATAGATCTCGTCGGCGGCAGCAGCGATGTAGTAGGCGCCGGAGGCGCAGATCTCCTCGACCACCGCATAGACCTTCTTGCCATGCTTGGCCTTCAGCCGCACGATCTCGTCATAGACGATGCCGGCCTGCACCGGGCTGCCGCCCGGCGAATTGATGCGCAGCACCACGGCCTGGGCCCCCTGGTCCTCGAAGGCGCTCTTCAGCGCCGACAGCATCAGCTCGGCACTGGCCTCGGTGTCAACGGCGATCTCGCCGCGCACCTCTACCAGGGCGGTGTGCGGCGTGTTCGGTGCAGTGCCGACCTGGCGCTGCGCCAGCAGCAGCCACAGCACTGCGATGACCAGCGCCAGC
This sequence comes from Paucibacter sp. M5-1, assembly GCF_027498415.2. Taxonomy (NCBI): domain Bacteria; kingdom Pseudomonadati; phylum Pseudomonadota; class Betaproteobacteria; order Burkholderiales; family Sphaerotilaceae; genus Roseateles; species Paucibacter sp. M5-1. The sequence continues at coordinate 5,016,610 of NZ_JAPZLM020000001.1, read as the reverse complement.
CAGGCCAGGCGGAAGAACACGCGCCAGCGGCGCTCGCTGCGGCGGTCGCGCAGATAGTCGCGGGCAAACTGGGCCAGCACGGCCTCCTGGCTGGCGGGCGCGCCGGACTGCGAGGGCCGGGCCGGGCTGCCGATCGGGTCGGGGATGGCTTGCGGCAAGTCGTCGTTGGGGTTCATGCGGTGTTCGTTCTCTTACTCGTCAAAAGCCGGTTTGGTGTCGCGGGAAGGATACCAATAGACCTGTCCTTGGCGTTCCTCGACCTCGATCTTGGTCAGCCCCATGCGGCCGCACATGCCGCTCACGCAGCGGCCGGTCAGCGGGTCGTAGACCGCGCCATGGATGGAGCACATGATGTACTGCTTGTCGCCATCGAGGAACTCGCCCTCCTGCCAGTCCATCTCGGTCGGCACATGGGCGCAGCGGTTCAGATAGGCCACCACCTGGCCGTCGAAGCGCAGCGCGAAGGCGCGCGCCGGCTCGCGCCACTGCAGCACATCGAAGCTGTGGGCGCGGCCGCGCTCCTGCAACTCGTCGGAGCTGCACAGCGGCAGCGGATCGGGCTTGGTTGTCGGGCTATCGCTCATGCGTTCTTGATCAGCCAGTCATGCAGATCGGGCACCGAATGCGCGATGTGCAAGGGTTTGAAGGCCTCGAAGGTCTCGTGGTCGTGGGCGCCGTAGCTGACGCCGACACTGGCCGTGCCGGCATTCAGCGCCATCTGTAGGTCATGGCTGGTGTCACCGATCATCAGCGTGCGCTCTGGCGCAGCGCCGAACTCGCGCATCAGCTCATGAAGCATCTGCGGATGGGGCTTGCCGGCGGTCTCGTCGGCGGTGCGGCTGCCGTCGAACAGGCCTTGCAGCTCGACCACCTTCAGCGCCTCGTCCAGGCCACGGCGGCTTTTGCCGGTCGCAACGGTCAGCCAGTGATGGCGCGCCTTCAACGCCGCCAGCATCTCCAGCGTGCCCTTGAACAGCGTGACCTCGTGCTGGGCCGCGAAGTAATGGTGGCGATAGCGCAGGCCCAGCTCCGGGTAGCGCGCCGGCGCCAGGCCCGGCACCGCATGGGCCAGCGCCTCCTGCAAGCCCATGCCGATCACATAGCTGGCATCGGCATCGCTGGGCCTCTCCAGGCCCAGATCGACGGCCGCCGCCTGGATGCAGCGGGTGATCAACGCGGTGGAGTCGAACAGGGTGCCGTCCCAGTCGAAGGCGATCAGGTCAAAACGTTGCGGTCTCATCGTGGCGGGCTCAGATCTTTCAACAGCCTCTCACACTCGGTCGGCAGCGGCGCCAGCAGCTCGATCTCGGCGCCGCTGGCGGGGTGGCTGAACTTCAGCCGTTGGGCATGCAAAAACATGCGCTCGAACTTCAGCGCGCCGCGTGCGATGAGCCGGTTGGCCTCGAAGTCGCCGTATTTCGGGTCGCCCACGATAGGATGGCCAGCATGCTGCAGATGCACCCGGATCTGGTGCGTACGGCCGGTCTTGATGGTCACATCAAGCAGGCTGTAACCCGGCAGCCGGCGCGCCACCTTGACCAGGCTGATCGAGCGCTTGGCCTGGTCGGCCTGCGGGTCGTGCGAATTCTCGACCGCCCGTACCCAGCGCTCGCCGTCGCTGCCGGTGAACTTCAGCAGCGCCACATCGATGACCTTCTTGTTGTCGGCCCACTCACCGATCACCAGGGCCGCATAGGTCTTGCCGGTCTCCCGTTCGCGGAACTGGTCCTGCAAGGCGGTCAGCGCGCTGCGCTTCTTCGCGATCAGCAGCAGGCCCGAGGTTTCCTTGTCGAGCCGGTGCACCAGTTCGAGAAACTTGGCCTCGGGCCGGGCCCGGCGCAGCTGCTCGATCACACCGAAGCTGACCCCGGAGCCGCCGTGCACCGCGACACCGGCCGGCTTGTTGACGGCCATCAGGTGCTCGTCCTCGTACACAACGGGGAACTCCTTGGCCGGCACATAGTCGACCGGGGCGGTGACCCGCTCGGGCAGGCGCACGGGCGGCACCCGTACTTCGTCACCCAGTTCCAGCCGGGTGTCGGCATGGGCCCGGCCCTTGTTGACCCGCACCTCGCCGGCGCGGATCACGCGGTAGACATGGGTCTTGGGCACGCCCTTGAGTTCACGCAAGAGAAAGTTGTCCAGGCGCTGGCCGGCCGAGTTCTCGTCGATCAGCACACGGCGCACTGCCGGCGCAGGTGCCGGCTCGACGGTGACCGGCTGCAGCTCGGCCGGCGTGGTGTTGACCGGCTTAGTGGGCACGCGCTCACCGCGCGACGCCGGCCCATGGGCGGGCCTCCTGGTTTGTGCTGAGGCGGCTGTGGCGGGCTTGCCAGCGGGCCTGGCTTTATTAGCCCTTATAATGTTCCGAACCACAATTGCGCCGTAAGTGTTTGATTTGCCTGATTTTAGCGGGCACGGCAGCGAATGGCGCGGGCGTGGTGGCACGGCGATGAGCCGGGCCAACAATCGGTGATGCAACGCGCAGGGCAATAAGCGGGCCCCATCCCCAAGTGAGGGGGCGGCTTCGAGTCCTGTGTGGAAGCGCAGACGTAGAAAGAACCACGCCGTCTCAGGCCCCCGGATTTCGGGCGCAAGAGCCGGCACAAGACAAGGTTTACACCGCGCAAGGCCCGTCGATCCAGCATCTGACGACCTTGTGCCAGCGTTCCAGTAGTCCTCGCGGATGAGCCCTCTGACCTCCCCTACCCCCCACCGCTCGCAAGCGCTGCCCCGGCCTCATGCCGCCGGACTGCGCAGCCGTGGCCGGGCCGCGCGATCAGCGCGTCCAGGGGCCAGAGGTGATGCACCGCCTGCTGCCACGCGCGCGCCAACGCTGCTGGTTTGATCGCTCACGATCACCAGCAGTCCAGGGCGATTCCTTCCTCGGTTCCTCCACGTTTGTACGTGCATCGAAGAGTCGCCCACTGACAGGGTCAGGGGCGACGTGGATGATGCTGCGCGTTTGAAGGTCTTCCAAAGACCAGGAACGCGCCAGGAGTGACGACATGAAACGCATGCTGATCAATGCGACGCAGCCGGAAGAGCGGCGCCTCGCGATTGTTGATGGCCAGAAACTGCTGGACTTCGAGACCGAAATCGAGGGCCGCGAGCAGCGCAAAGGCAATATCTATATGGCCGTGGTGACGCGGGTCGAGCCTTCGCTCGAAGCCTGCTTCGTCGACTACGGTGAAGACCGCCACGGTTTCCTGCCCTTCAAGGAAATCTCGCGCCAGTACTTCCGCGACGGCACCGATGTGCGCGCCGCCAAGATCCAGGACGCGATCCGCGAAGGCGACCAGCTGTTGGTCCAGGTCGAGAAGGAAGAGCGCGGCAACAAGGGCGCGGCGCTGACCACCTTTGTCTCGCTGGCTGGCCGCTACCTGGTGCTGATGCCCAACAACCCGCGCGGCGGTGGCGTCAGCCGCCGCATCGAGGGCGAAGACCGCGAAGAGCTGAAGGAAAACCTCGACCAGCTCGAGTACCCGAAGGGCATGAGCCTGATCGCCCGCACCGCCGGCATCGGCCGCTCGGCCGCCGAGCTGCAGTGGGACCTGAACTACATGCTCAAGCTGTGGAGCGCGATCGACGACGCCTCCAAGGGCGGCAAGGGCGCCTTCCTGATCTACCAGGAATCGAGCCTGGTGATCCGCGCGATCCGCGACTACTTCACCGCCGATATCGGTGAGATCCTGATCGACACCGACGACCTGTACGACCAGGCGCAGCAGTTCATGAACCACGTGATGCCCGACCAGGGCCATCGCGTGAAGCGCTACCGCGACGACGCGCCGCTGTTCAGCCGTTTCCAGATCGAACACCAGATCGAAACCGCCTTCAGCCGCACGGTCAATCTGCCCTCGGGCGGCGCCATCGTGATCGACCACACCGAGGCCCTGGTTTCGGTGGACGTCAACTCGGCCCGCGCCACCCGTGGCGGCGACATCGAGGAAACCGCCACCCGCACCAATCTGGAAGCCGCCGACGAGATCGCGCGCCAGATGCGCCTGCGTGACCTGGGCGGACTGATCGTGGTCGACTTCATCGACATGGAAGAGTCGAAGAACCGCCGCGAAGTCGAACAGCGCCTGCGCGACGCGCTGCGCCAGGACCGCGCCCGCGTGCAGTTCAGCTCGATCAGCAAGTTCGGCCTGCTGGAACTCTCGCGTCAGCGCCTGCGCCCGGCACTGAGCGAAGGCAGCCACATCACCTGCCCGCGCTGCAATGGCACCGGCCACATCCGCGACACCGAGTCCAGTGCGCTGCAGATCCTGCGCATGGTCCAGGAAGAGTCGATGAAGGACAACACCGCCGCCGTGCATGTGCAGGTGCCGGTGGAAGTGACCTCCTTCCTGCTGAACGAGAAGCGTACCGAGATCACCAAGATCGAGTTGAAGCAGCGCGTCACCGTGCTGCTGGTGCCCAACAAGCACCTCGACACACCCAACTACAAGCTGGAGCGCCTGCGCCACGACGACCCCCGTCTGGAAAATCTGCAGGCCAGCTACACCATGATCGAGGAAGCCACCGACGAGGTGGGCATCACCCGCCGCGACGCTGGCGACAAGAAGAACAAGCAGGAGCCGGTCATCAAGGGCATCCTGCCCGAGCAGCCCGCCCCGGTGGCCGCACCCAAGCCCGAGCCGGTCAAGGCAGCCGCACCGGTGGCAGCGGCCCCGGTGGCCGCTGCCGATGCCGGCGGCGGTTTCTTCGGCTGGATCAAGAAGCTGTTCGGCGGCGCCGAGCCGGTGGCACCGACGCCGGCCAAGACCGAGACCAAGCCCGCCGCCGAGGGCGGCGAGCGCAAGCCGCGTGAAGGTCGCGAAGGTGGCCGCGAGGGCCGTGACGGTCGTCGCCGTGGCGGTGATCGTGGCGACCGGGGTGAGCGTGGCGCCAAGAGCGAAGGTGGTCGTGAGGGCAAGCGCGAAGGCGGTGGCCGCAACGAGCCGCGCGAGGGTCGTGAAGGTAGTCGTGGCGACAGCCGCCGCCGCAACGAGCCGCGTGCCGACAAGCCGGCGGAGGGGGCCGAGGCCACCCGTCCGGAACGTGCAGAGCGTCCCGAGCGCGGTGAGCGCCCGGAACGTGGTGAGCGCCCAGAGCGCGCCGAACGTGGCGAGCGTGGCGAACGGGGTGCCGAAGGCAACCGCCGCCCGCGCGGAGAGCGCGGCGAGCGCCAGGAACGCGGCGAGCGCGTGGTCGAGAAGGCCGAGGAGCTGAACACGGCGCCGCTGCAAGCCAGCCTGGACATGCCCGAACAAGCGGCGGCGCTGCTGCCGGTGGCCGAGCAGACCGCCGGCGACGAGGCGGGCAATGACGAGCGTCCGGGCCGCCGCCGCCGCCGCCGTGGCGGTCGCGATCGCGACGACAGCCGTGGCGTCAATGGTGAGGACGTCGCGGGCGTCGAAACGCCGGCCGAACCGGTGGCCGAGGCTGTGGCCGAAGGCGTTGCCGATGCTGTGGCGGCTGACAACCAGCCGCCCGCCGGTGAGGAAGTCGAAGGTGGCGAAGGCCGTCGTCGTCGCAGCCGTGATCGTTATCGCCGCGAGCGCCGTGACGACCTGCCGGCCGATGAGCAGGCCGCAGCGCCGGCCGACGCGCCTGTTGCCGATGCGACGCCGGCCCCGGTCGAGCCCGTGACCGCTGCCGCGCCCGCTGCAGCGCCAGTCGCTGCGCCGGTCGCTGTGGCCGCAGTCGCCGCGCCGGTCGCTGCTCCGGCAGTGCCCGTCGTGCCCGCTTTCGAGCTGGCCATCGGTGATCTGCAGAACATCGCCGAGACCGCCGGCCTGCAATGGGTGAACTCCGACGCCGACAAGATCCGCGCCGTGCAAGCCGCCATCGCCGCCGAGCCCAAGCCGGTGCATGTGCCGCGCGAACCCAAGCCGGTGGTCGTGGTCGATGAAGGCCCGCTGGTGCTGGTCGAGACCCGCAAGGATCTGAGCCAGACCAAGCTGCCGTTCGAGCACTGAAAGCCAGGGTGGCCTGCGGGCCACCCAACATAAAGAAACGCCGCGCCGGGTTGCCCCGGGGCGGCGTTTTTCATTGGAGCTGGGTGTGGATCAGGCCAGGCGCTCGACCGCCGCCAGATAGCGCGGGTTGCGCATCAGCTCGTCCCAGGTCAGCGGCACGGTCTGCGGCAGCAGGTCCAGGCGGCGCGATTCGCTATCGGGCTCGGGCGCCCAGTGACCCTGGGCCTGCGCGGCCGTCAGCCCGTCCAGCAACTCGTCGATGGCCTCACCCTGGCCCACAATCGACTGGTTGCACAAGAGCACCAGATCGCAGCCGGCCGTCAGCGCGGCCAGTGCCGCCTCGGTGAAGCCGACCGGGCGGCCTTCGATCACGCGAGCGCCGGCCATGCCCAGGTCGTCGCTGAAGATCGCACCGCCAAAGCCCAGGCGCTCGCGCAGGATCTCTTGCAGCCAGCGCGGGCTGAAGCCGGCCGGACGCGCATCGACCTTGGGATAGATCACATGGGCCGGCATCACGGCCGACAGGCTCAGGCCCAACCACTCATAGGGCTTCGCGTCCTCGGCCAGGATGGCCTTGAGGCTGCGCTTGTCCACGGGAATCGCCACATGGCTGTCGGCCTTCACGAAACCATGGCCGGGGAAATGCTTGCCGCAGCTGCTCATGCCGGCCAGCAGCAGGCCTTGCATCAGGCTCTTGGCCAAGAGGCTGACAACGCGCGGGTCGCGGTGGAAGCTGCGCTCGCCGATCACACTGCTCTCACCGTAATCGAGGTCCAGCACCGGCGTGAAGCTGAAGTCGACGCCACAGGCGCGCAACTCGGCGGCCAGCACAAAGCCGGTGGCCGTGGCCGCGTCGGTAGCGCGCAAGGCGTCCGTCATCCACAGCTCGCCGAGTGTGCGCATGGCCGCCAGCTGGGTGAAGCCATCGGTCTTGAAGCGCTGCACGCGGCCGCCTTCATGGTCGACCGCGATCAGCACATCGGGGCGGATGGCCTTGATCTCGGCGCACAGCGAGGTCAGCTGGGCGCGGCTCTCGAAGTTGCGGCCAAACAGGATCAGGCCGCCGACCAGCGGATGGGCCAGGCGGCGGCGGTCGTTGGCGTCCAGGGCCAGGCCGGCCACATCCAGCACCACGGGAGCATGCATTTCATTCATGTTCAGCGCTTCATTCCTTGGTTTCGACAACCACAAAGGCGGCCGCGTATTCGGTCTCGTCGGTGACGGTCACATGGGCTTTGAGGCCCTTGGCCTCGAACCAGGCAGCCAGCTCGCCATGCAGGCGGATCTCGGGCTTGCCGCTTGGCGCCTTGACGATTTCGCAGGCGCGCCAGGTCATCGGCATGCGCATGCCCATGCCGATCGCCTTGGAAAAGGCTTCCTTGGCCGAGAAGCGGGTGGCCAGGTAGGCCACCCCGCGCGCCTCGACCTTGGCGCGGCGCTCACGGAACACTGCCATCTCGTGCGGGCCCAGCACCTTCTCGGCAAAGCGCTCGCCGCGCCGGGCCAGGGTGTCGCGGATGCGGCGGATGTCGCAGATGTCGGTGCCGATGCCGTAAATCATGAGGAGGCGTAGGCCTTCTGGATCGCACGTTGGTATTCGCGCACGGTTTCGGTATAGCCCAATTCCAGCGCATCGGCGATCAGGGCGTGGCCGATCGACACCTCCTGCACGCCAGGCACGGCGCGCAGGAAGCTCGTCAGGTTGTCGCGGCTCAGGTCGTGGCCCGCGTTGATGCCAAGGCCCACGGCCAGCGCGGCCTCGGCCGTGCGCGTGAACCCGGCCAGCACGGCGGCCTGGCGTTCGGTGCCAAAGGCGCTGGCATAGGTCTCGGTATAGAGCTCGATGCGCTCGGCGCCCAGCTCGGCCACCAACGGCATGGCCTCGGGACTCGGATCCATGAAGAGGCTGACGCGCACGCCCAGGCTCTTGCACTCATCGATCAGCGGGCGCAGCCGCGCCATATCGGCCGGCAGGTTCCAGCCATGGTCAGAGGTGAACTGGTCCTCGCTATCGGGCACGAAGGTGACCTGATGCGGACGCAGCTCGCGCACGAAGTCCATCAGATTCTGGGTCGGATTGCCCTCGATGTTGTACTCGGCCTGGGGCCAGGTCTTGAGCAGCTCGGCCAGCTCGTGCACATCGGCCGTGCGGATATGACGGCCGTCGGGCCGCGGGTGCACCGTGATGCCCTGGGCACCGGCCAGCAGGCACAGCTCGGCCGCGCGCGTGACGCTTGGAATACCAAGGTGCCGGGTGTTGCGCAGCAGGGCCACCTTGTTGACATTGACCGACAGCGCGCAGCGCGCAGCGTGGTGCGAAGAGGATTCGGGAGCAACCAAAGGGTTCATCGTCTTCAATCCAGCAGTTTCTGCACGTCCAGCATGACCTGTCGCGTGCGCAGGGGTTTGTGGCCCAGATGATAGTGAAGCAAGGCGCGCAGCCCGGTTTTGAGCGCCGGCAAGACCGGCGCACAGGACTGCTGCAGCGCGGCCATGCTGCCGTGCAGCAGCGCTGCCTGCAGCTGGACCAGGGTGGCGCCGGTGAAGGTCACCGAATCGGCTGCGGGCGCGACCACGCCGGACTCGGGCGACAGCATGTAGTGCCGCTGCAGGTCCAATGGCGCCTGCGTGAGGCTGGACAGGCTCAGGTCCGGCAAGAGACCCAGCTCCATCAGCAGGCGCAGCTCGAAGGCCCGCAAAGCGGCCTGCGACTGCACATCCTCGCTGGCATGCAGTTGCGGCAGGGTCTGAGCATAGGCATCGAACAGCGCCGGATGCGGGTCCTGGCGGGCCAGCAGCTTCAGCAGCAGCTCGTTGAGGTAGTAGCCGGAGAACAATGCCGCGCCGGCCGGCATCGTCGCGCCGCCGGCCCATTCCGCGCCGCGCAGGGTCACGACCTCGGCCGCGCCCTCGGTGCCCTTGGCCGGCTTGGACAGGCTGACCTGGATGCGCTGAAAGGGCAGCAGCACGGCGCGCAGCTGCGAATAGGGGCGCTTGGCCCCCTTGGCCACCACGGCCAGCCGGCCTTGCTCACGGGTGAAGAGGTCCAGCACCAGGCTGGTTTCGCTCCAGTCGTAGTGGTGCAGGACGAAGGCCTGCTGGACGGCCGGAGCGCGCGGGCCTCGGGGAGGCATTACTCGTAGCCGTAGGAGCGCAGATGCTCTTCGCTATCGGCCCAGCCCGAGCGCACCTTGACCCACAGCTCCAGGAAGACACGGCCCTCCATCAGGTGCTCGAGTTCCTGGCGCGATTCGGAGCCGATGCGTTTGAGCAGCTCGCCGCCCTGCCCGATCACCATGCCTTTGTGGGCATCGCGCTCGACGACGATGGAGGCAGAGATGCGGCGCAGCGCACCCTCGTCTTCCCATTTGTCGATCACCACGGTCGAGGTGTAAGGCAACTCGTCGCCGGTCAGGCGGAACAGCTTCTCACGGATGATCTCGCTGGCCAGGAACTTCTCCGAGCGGTCGGTCAGCGCATCCTCGTCGTAGAACCACTCCTGCTCGGGCAGATAGGGCTTGAGGATCTTGAACAGGCGCTGCACATCGCTTTGCTTCTTGGCCGAGATCGGGATGAACTCGCTGAAGTTGCGGCGCTCCTGCATGCTCTTGAGCCAGGGCGCGAGCTCGGCGCGGCGGTGCACGGCGTCAAGCTTGTTGGCGATCAGCACGACCGGCTTGTCCTCGGGCAGCAGGGACAGCACCTTGGCATCGTCCAGGCCGAAACGGCCGGCCTCGACGACGAACAGCACCAGGTCCACATCGGACAGCACGCCGTGCACGGTGCGGTTCAGATTGCGGTTCAGCGCGGCATTGTGCTTGGTCTGGAAACCGGGCGTGTCGACAAAGACGAACTGGGCCTCCTCGACCGTGCGCACGCCGGTGATGCGGTGGCGCGTGGTCTGGGCCTTGTTGGAGGTGATGCTGACCTTCTGTCCCACCAGCGCATTCAGCAGGGTGGACTTGCCGACATTGGGTCGGCCAACGATGGCAATCAGGCCGCAGCGCTGAGCCGTGCCGTCGGGCATCTTGCCGCCGCTGGGCTTGGGGCCGGCATCGGAGGACAGCGAGGTTGCGCCGGAGCCGGCAGCCGGGATCGGCGGGAGCGTATAGCCGGTGGCAGGCGGCTTGCCCTCGGACGCGGAATCGTCCGGGGGCGTGGTGTTGTCGGTCATGGGGTGTCGGCGCGAGGCCGCTCCTTAGTCGCGCAAGCCAGAGCCTGGCTTGTCGCGGGCAATCAGTTCGTCGAGCAGTCGACGGGCGGCATCTTGTTCGGCGACGCGGCGCGAACGCCCTTCGCCACGCTTGGCCAGGCTCAGCGCGGGCACGGCGCACTCGACCTCGAAGGTCTGCGCATGGGCCTGGCCGCGGGTTTCGGTGATGCGGTAGGTCGGCACGGCCAGGCGGCGCGCCTGCAGCCATTCCTGCAAGGCCGTCTTCGCGTCCTTGCCCCAGTTGTCGGTGCCCGAGTTCGCGATCAACTCGCCAAACAGGCCACGCACCACCTCCAGCGCGGCCGGGTAGCCGCCATCGACAAAAGCCGCGCCGATCACCGCTTCCAGCGCATCGGCCAGGATCGACGGGCGCTGCGCGCCGCCGCCCTTGGCCTCGCCCTCGGACATGCGGAGCACCGCCGGCAGGCCCAGCTGGACGGCCAGCTTGTGCAGGCTGTCCTCGCGCACCAGATGCGCGCGCACGCGGGTCAGATCGCCCTCGTCTGAACCGGCAAAACGCTCGTACAGCAGGCTGGAAACGGCCAGGCTCAGCACCGCGTCGCCGAGGAACTCCAGGCGCTCGTTATGGTCGGCGCCAAAGCTGCGGTGCGTCAGCGCGCGTGCGAGCAGACCCACTTCGGCGAAGTGGTAGCCCAGGCGTTGCTGCAATGACTGGTGGGTCGGGTTCATGCGCGAGCTCTGCCTTACTTCGACTGGCCCTGGTACTTCAGCAGCAGGAAGGCGGGGCCGGCCAGCTCGATCTCCTTCTCGTAGGAGAAGCTGATCTGCACCCTGTCATTGTCCTTGCTGACCACCAGGTCCGAGCCGCTGATGCTGACGATCGAGTACTCGACCTGCTTGATGCGGTCGAACTCCTGGCGCACCGCCGGCACGGTGGCCGGATTGCCCTTGGCAATGCGGGTGATCACGCCCTGTATCGTGTAGTACTCCAGCACGCTGGGAAACACCCGCATGCCGACCACGGCCGTGCAAGCGATCAAAACGCCCCAGAACAACAGGCCGAACAGGCTGATACCGCGTTGCTGATTTCTTGTGGCTGGCTGGCGCATCGATCTTCTACCCTAGTCGTTGTGGTTCTGGCCGCGACGCCTCAGAACGAGGTGCCGACGCGCTTGAGGTTACCGAAATTCATCCAAACCACAAAGGCCTTGCCGACGATGTTTTCGTCCGGCACAAAGCCCCAGAAGCGCGAATCGCGCGAGTTGTCGCGGTTATCGCCCAGCACGTAGTAGTGGCCGGCCGGCACCTTGCAAGTCACGCCCTCGGGGCTGTACTTGCAGTTGTCCTGGAACGGGAACGGACCATCGCGGCGGTCGGCCCGGAACAGCGGCGAGCGCTTGGTATCGACCAGGATCTGGTGCTCCTTGTCGCCGAGCTTTTCCATGAAGCGCGCGCGATAGGCCAGGCTGTCCTCGTCGTAGTAATCGCCCTGGGGCTGAACCGGGGCCAGCTGGCCGTTGATATAGAGCTTCTGGTTCAGGTAGCTGACCTCGTCGCCGGGGATGGCCGCGACGCGCTTGATGAAGTCCAGGCTGGTGTCCTCGGGGTAGCGGAACACCATCACATCGCCGCGCTTCACGTCGTTGTTGGCGATGATCTTCTTGTTCAGCACCGGCAGGCGCACGCCGTAATGGAACTTGTTGACCAGGATCAGGTCACCCACCAGCAGGGTCGGCACCATCGAGCCGGACGGGATCTTGAAGGGCTCGAACAGGAAGGAGCGCAGCAGGAACACCATCAGGATCACCGGGAACAGGCCGGCGGTCCAGTCCAGCCACCAGGGCTGGCGCAGCACGGCCTCGCGTGCGCTGCTCACATCGCTGTCGACCCGGGTGATGCCCTGGCCGGCCAGCTTCTCGCGGCGCTGCGCGTCGGCTTCCAGCAACTGGGCCGCCGCACGCTCGCGCGCGGGCTGGAAATGAAAGCGCTCGGCCAGCCAATAGGCCATCGTCACGCTGGTCAGGATGAAGAGCAGCAGCGCGAAGTTGCCACTCCAGTAGCCGGTGTACCAGCCGCCCAGATAGGCGATCAGGGCGGCATAGAGAATTCCGGTCAGAGCACTCATTGATCGTCGGTCGCTTCTAAGTAATCAGTCTTCAACTTGGAGAATGGCCAGGAAGGCTTCTTGCGGCACCTCGACCGAGCCGATCTGCTTCATGCGCTTCTTGCCGGCCTTCTGCTTTTCGAGCAGCTTGCGTTTGCGGCTGATGTCGCCGCCGTAGCATTTTGCCAGCACGTTCTTGCGCATCGCCTTGATGTTCTCGCGGGCGATGATGTTGGAGCCTATGGCCGCCTGGATGACCACGTCATACATCTGGCGCGGGATGTGCTCGCGCATCTTGGCGGCCACGCCGCGGCCGCGGAACTGGCTCTGCACCCGGTGCACGATGATGGACAGCGCGTCGACCTTGTCGCCGTTGATCAGGATGTCGACCTTGACGACGTCGGAGGCGCGGTACTCCTTGAACTCGTAGTCCATCGAGGCATAGCCGCGCGAGACCGACTTCAGCTTGTCGAAGAAGTCCAGCACGATCTCGGCCAGCGGCATCTCGTAGGTCAGCATGACCTGGCGGCCGTGGTAGGCCATATTGATCTGGTTGCCGCGCTTCTGGTTGGCCAAGGTCATCACCGGGCCGACATAGTCCTGCGGCATGTACAGGTGCACGGTGACGATGGGCTCGCGGATCTCCTGCAGCAGACCCAGGTCAGGCATCTTGGACGGGTTCTCGACCTCGATCACCGTGCCGTCATTGAGCAGCACCTCGTAGACCACGCTGGGCGCGGTGGTGATCAGGTCCTGGTCGAACTCGCGCTCCAGCCGCTCCTGCACGATCTCCATATGCAGCAGGCCCAGGAAGCCGCAGCGGAAACCAAAGCCCAGCGCCTGGCTGACCTCGGGCTCGTAGCGCAGCGAGGAGTCGTTGAGCTTGAGCTTCTCCAGCGCGTCGCGCAGCTGGTCGTACTCGCTGGCCTCGGTCGGATACAGGCCGGCAAAGACCTGGGGCTGGATCTCCTTGAAGCCGGGCAAGGCCTGCTCGGCCGGGCCGAGATTGTTCGGCAGCTTCTTTTCCAGCGTGATGGTGTCGCCCACCTTGGCCGCCTGCAGCTCCTTGATGCCGGCGATGACGAAACCCACCTCGCCGGCGTTGAGCTGCTCGCGCTTCTCCGACTTGGGCGCGAACACGCCCAGGTGCTCGGCCGGGTAGACCGCGTTCGACGCCATCATGCGGATGCGCTCGCCCTTCTTGAGCGTGCCGTCGACCACCCGCACCAGCATCACGACGCCCACATAGGCGTCGTACCAGCTGTCGATGATCATCGCGCGCAGCGGCGCCTCGACCACACCCTTGGGCGGCGGCATGCGCGCAATCACCGCCTCGATGATCTCGTCGATGCCCATGCCGGTCTTGGCGCTGCAGGGAATCGCGTCGGTCGCGTCGATGCCGATCACATCCTCGATCTCGGCCTTGGCGTTGTCGGGATCGGCGCTGGGCAGATCCATCTTGTTGAGCACCGGCACCACCTCGACACCCAGATCCAGCGCGGTGTAGCAGTTGGCCACCGTCTGCGCCTCGACGCCCTGGCTGGCATCGACCACCAGCAGCGCGCCCTCGCAGGCCGACAGCGAGCGGCTGACCTCGTAGGAGAAGTCCACATGCCCGGGCGTGTCGATCAGGTTCAGGTTATAGGTCTTGCCGTCCTTGGCCGTGTACTGCAGCGCCGCGGTCTGGGCCTTGATCGTGATGCCACGCTCGCGCTCGATGTCCATCGAGTCCAGCACCTGCGCCTCCATCTCCCGGTCCGAGAGCCCCCCGCAACGTTGAATGATGCGATCCGCCAGCGTGCTCTTGCCGTGGTCGATGTGGGCGATGATGGAGAAATTGCGGATGTGGTTCATGGACTCAATCTCGGCCTCGAGCGGCCGAAGCTTCAACGGCGCAGCCGTTGCATGGAAGGCTCATATCGCGAAGCGATTTGAAGGCCCGCGAGGGCCGTGCCGGACATAAAAAAAAGGCACGTCGAAACGGTGACGCGCCTTCCAACAAAACTTATGGCAACTGCTTGTTGGGCTTTCATTGTAGCCAAAAGCCCCCGGCTGAAAACCGCGGCGTCCCCGGATTTGCTGCCGTTGCGGTCCGCCAACATCAAATTATCAACAGCTTATCCACAAGATGCTGTGGATGGCCTGGGGATAGTTTGAGCCGGCTCCCGTTTGCATTGTGCGGCGCGCACAAAGCCCGCCGGACAAGGCTTGATTCTATCTGACCAGCCCCGCAATCGAGCCTCAGGCCAGAAAAGTTAGCAAGCGCCAACCCATGAATTCCACACAAGAAGCCCTGCTGCAATTCCACGAAGTGGAAAGACCCGGCGCCGCTGTCGGGCGCCGGGTCAGCGGCTGCAGGCTTAACGACCGGGTTTGACCAGCACGAAGTTGACCGCGCTGCCCCGACGCACCAGCATGGTGATCTGCTTGGCCTTCTCCAGCTTGGCGACCACCGCCTGGAACTGCTTGACGCTGCTGATCTCGGTGTTGTCCACAGACAGGATCAGATCGCCCTCACGCAGACCGGCACGCGCCGCCGCTCCCTCGACCGCCTCGACGCGCACGCCGTTGCGCAGCTTCAGCTCGCGCTTCTGGGCCTCGGTCAGCTCGACCACGGTCAGCCCCAGGGTCGGCGTGGGCTTGGCGCTGGGCTCGGCGGCGCGGCGCGGGCTGTCATCCTCCAACTCGGCCACCGTGATGCTGAGATCCTTGTAGGCGCCGCGACGGAACACCTGCATCGTGACCTTGCTGCCGGGCTTGGTGGCACCGACCACGCGACGCAGATCGCTGGCCTTCTCGACCGCCTTGCCGTCGAACTTGACGATCACATCGCCGCCCTCCAGCCCAGCCTTCTCGGCCGGGCTGTCCTCGACGATGTTCTGCACCAGCGCACCCTGCGGCTTGCCCAGGCCGATGGCCTCGGCCACCTCCTTGCTGACATCGGTGGGCTGCACGCCGATACGCCCGCGTATCACCCGGCCCGCGCTGCGCAACTGATCGGAGACGCGGATGGCCTCGTCGATCGGGATCGCGAACGAGATGCCCATGAAGCCGCCCGAGCGGCTGTAGATCTGCGAGTTGATGCCTATCACCTCGCCGCGCATATTCAGCAAGGGGCCGCCCGAATTGCCCGGATTGATGGCCACATCGGTCTGGATGAAGCGCAGGAAGTCGCCGGTGTCGCGCGCCTTGGCGCTGACGATGCCGGCCGTCACCGTGCTGTCAAAGCCAAAGGGCGAGCCTATGGCCAGCACCCATTCGCCGACACGCAGCCGGTTCACATCGCCGATCTTGACCGCCGGCAGACCGGCCGCCTCAATCTTGACCACCGCGACATCGGTGCGAGCATCGGTGCCGATGAGCTTGGCCTTGAACTCGCGTTTGTCGGGCAAGGTGACCCAGACCTCGTCGGCACCATCCACCACATGCGCATTGGTCATCACCAGACCGTCGGCGCTGAGAATGAAACCGGAGCCGACACCGCGGCGCTGCGGCTGCTCGTCCTCTTCGCCGCCACGCGGCGTGCCGGGACGCTGATTGGGCAGGGGGATGCCAAAGCGGCGCAGAAACTCCAGCATCTGCTCATCCATCTCCGGCGTGCCGGCCGCCCGGCGCACGCGCTCCGAGGTGCGGATATTGACCACCGAAGGTGCCGAGCGTTCCACCAGCTCGGCGAAATCGGGCAGCTCACGCGCCTGTGCCGAGGCCTGCCGGGGCGCCACGCTCAGACCCAGGCCGAGCGAGAGGACGACCGCTGACAGCAGCGCGGCAGACCAGCGCGACAGGGCATGACGGGGATCAGAGCTTGTTTGCATGATGAGGGAGGGTGGGCTTTCGGACGGGTGAGGATGACACAAGCGCCGTTCGGTCGCTTGGTCGAGGTTTTCGTGATCTTGCCGCAAGACGGCAGCTCTTGTCAGGCCATTCGGGTCAGGCCACTATGGATGCGGCGCGGGACCATTGACTTTAGTCACGGCCGGCTCGGGCAGCGGCTCCATCAGCAGCGCATCGCCGGCAAGTCCGGCCGATTGAGCAAAAGACAGGGCGGGTGCCGGCACCAGCGCTGGCCTGGCGGACGGCGCGGCCGCCAGCACCTCGGTCGGTGGCGCAGGAAGAAACATCGGCAGGTTCGTCAGACCGGCCGCCAATGCAACGAAGCCGGCGGCCACGGCGGCGGGCGCCAGCCAGCGCTGCGCCCGGGCCTGCGGTGCGACGATGCGCGGCTCGGCCAGCAGCTGCGGCCGCAAGCGGGCCAGCAGGTCCTGGCCACGGCCGATGTCATGCGCCAGCTCGGCCGAGCGCAGGCTGTCCCCGATCAACTGATAGGTCTGCCATTGCTCGCGCAGGCCTTGCTCGGGCCAGGCGCGCAGCAGCGCGCTGGTCTCGGCGGCATCGGCCTCGCCATCGGCCAGCGCCGACAGGGCCGGACCGAGCGGGCGCTGACTCTCAGGCCGGGGTTCGGAACTTCGCATCGCACACTCCATCTTCAAGCTTATTTCACCAACGCTCGCCCTCGCGAGTGCCCAACAGCGGCCGCAAGCGCGCAGCGACCGCCTCGCGGGCCCGGTAGATGCGCGACCTGACCGTGCCCGCCGGGCAGCCCATCAGGCTCGCGATCTCGTCATAGCTCAAGCCTTCGACCTCGCGCAGCAGCAAGGCCTGCCTGAATTCGTCCGGCAGCGCATCGACGGCCGCATTCACCGCCGTGCCCAACTCCTTGCTGGACAGCAGCGACTCGGGCGTTGCGCCATCACTTAGTACGCTGTCGACGGCAAAAGTTTCCTCGTCCTCATCCCCCGACTTGAGGGATGCCTCGCTGAGCAGCGGGTCACGCCGGAGCTGGACCAGGGCCTTCTTCGCACTATTGACCGCGATGCGGTGCAACCAGGTGTAGAAGGCGCTCTCCCCCCGAAAACCCGGCAGGGCGCGGTAGGCGCGCAGGAAAGTCTCCTGCGCGATATCGGCCACCAGATCGACATCGCGCACCATGCGCGCGATCAGGCGCTCGATGCGCCGCTGGTACTTGAGCACCAGCATTTCGAAGGCCTTGACGTCGCCGCGCTGCACGCGCTCGACCAGCAGCCGGTCGGGATCTGGCTCGCTCATGGCTCGGGACTCGGGGCGGTGCGTGCCGAGTAGAGGGTCGCCCGCAGCTGGGGCCATTGCGCGGCACAACTCGTGCGCGCCAGCGGCAGGTAGCGAGGCAGGCGCGAGCGCACGGTCAGGCGCAGCAGCAGCCAGGCCCCCAGATCGATCACCACCCGGGGGCGCACCGGCGTCTCGTCAAGCCACCATTGCTGAGCGTCCCAGCGCAAGTTCGCGGGCCGTGTGCGGCTGCAATGCCAGCCCAACCAGCCGGCGCCGGGCAATAGCAGCGCGCCAAGCAAAAGCCAACCCAGCCGAGGAACGACGGGCACGCCCAGCCCGGACTGGCTCATCAGCGCGGCCAGCAAGGCGCCGCCGGCCAGCACCGCCAGCGCGGCCATCAACGCTCGCCAGGCCCGATCGGGCCCTATGGTGATCTGGAATGCGCTCGCCTGGCGCTGGGCCGGCATGGCCCCGGCCTCAGACGCGCTTGAAGATCAGCGTGCCGTTGGTGCCGCCGAAGCCGAAGTTGTTCTTCGCGGCGTAGTCGATCTTCATCGGCCGCGCCTCATTGGCGCAGTAGTCCAGGTCGCACTCGGGATCCTGGTTGAAGATATTGATGGTGGGGGGAGCCACCTGGTTGTGCACGGCCAGCGCGGTGAACACCGACTCGATGCCCCCGGCTCCGCCCAGCAGATGGCCGGTCATGGACTTGGTCGAGCTGATCACCATCTGCTTGGCGTGATCGCCGAAGGCCAGCTTGATGGCATTCGTCTCGTTCACATCACCCAGCGGCGTCGAGGTGCCGTGAGCATTCATGTACTGGATCTGATCGGGGTTGAGTCCGGCGTTGCGCAGGGCCGCCCGCATCGAGCGCTTGGGGCCATCCACATTCGGCGCGGTCATGTGATACGCATCCGCACCCATGCCGAAACCAGCCAGCTCGCAGTAGATCTTGGCGCCGCGCTTCTTGGCATGCTCATACTCTTCGAGCACCAGCACACCGCCGCCCTCGCCCAGCACAAAGCCGTCTCTATCCTTGTCCCAGGGGCGGGACGCGGTCTTCGGGTCATCGTTGCGGGTCGACAGCGCGCGCGCTGCGGCGAAGCCACCAACGCCCAGTGGCGACACGGTAGACTCGGCACCGCCGGCGATCATCACATCGGCATCGCCGTATTCGATCAGCCGGCCGGCCTCGCCGATGGCGTGCAGACCGGTGGTGCAGGCCGTCACGATCGCCAGATTCGGGCCTTGGAAGCCGAACTTGATCGAGACATGGCCGGAAATCATATTGATGATGGAGGCCGGCACGAAGAACGGCGAAATGCGGCGCGGGCCGCGATTCGTCAATTCCGCGTGGGTCTCTTCAATCATCGGCAGGCCACCGATACCGGAGCCCACCAGCACGCCGATACGCTCGGCCTGCTCTTCCGTCAACTGATCGCCCGTGGGCAGGCCCGCGTCCTGCACCGCCTGGATGGACGCCGCCAATCCGTAATGGATGAAGGTGTCCATCGTCCGCGCTTCCTTGCTGGAGATGTAGTCTCCGACATTGAAGCCCTTCACCTCGCCAGCGAACTGGCAGGCAAAGGCCGAGGCATCGAAACGGGTGATGCGGTCAACACCGGACTGGCCGGCCAGGATATTGGCCCAGCCTTCAGCCACCGTGTTGCCCACGGGGCTGATCAGACCAAGTCCGGTAACAACGACACGACGACGGCTCATGCGGTACGGGGATCAGTTAAGGAAATGCCGGAGCGCGAGGCTCAGGCCTTCTGGTGCTTGACGGCGTAGTCGATCGCCAGCTGCACGGTGGTGATCTTCTCGGCTTCTTCATCGGGGATTTCGATGCCGAACTCGTCTTCGAGGGCCATCACCAATTCCACGGTGTCGAGCGAGTCAGCGCCCAGGTCGGCCACAAAGGCCTTCTCGTTGGACACATCGGACTCAGGCACGCCGAGTTGCTCGGCGATGATTTTCTTGACACGTGCTTCGATATCGCTCATGACTCCTCCAGGAGGGGTTTGCTAGGAACAGCCCGGGATTCTAAGGCCTCTAGGGTGACGCGCCTAAGTCAAGGCAAGACATCACGTCCAGCGGTCCTTCACCGGCCGGGCAAATCCGGTGGGTGGGTGTCTGAAACACCCACCTCAATTCATGAACATGCCTCCGTTGACATGCAGTTCGCTGCCCGTAATGTAGGCGGCTTGGGCTGAGGCCAGAAATGCGACGGCGGCGGCGATCTCCTCGGGTGCGCCCAGGCGCCCCACCGGGATCTGCGCCAGCAGCGCGGCTTTCTGGGCCTCGGGCAGGACTTCGGTCATGTCGGTGGCGATGAAACCGGGCGCCACGCAGTTGACGGTGATACCACGGCTGCCCAGCTCGCGGGCCAGCGAACGGGTCATGCCCGCAACGCCGGCCTTGGCCGCCGCGTAATTGGCCTGGCCGGCATTGCCAGATGCGCCGACCACCGAGGTGATGTTGATGATGCGGCCATAGCGCTGCTTCATCATGGTGCGCATCACCGCGCGGCTCATGCGAAACACGGCTTTCAAGTTGGTGTCCAGCACCGCGTCCCAGTCCTCGTCCTTCATGCGCATGGACAAGGTGTCGCGGGTGATGCCGGCATTGTTGACCAGCACCTGCAGGCCACCATCGGTCTTGACGATGGCATCGACCGCCGCCTCGCAGGCGGCGGCATCATTGACGTTCAGCACCAGGCCGCGACCGCCAAGCGGCGCCAGGGCCTCGCCGATGGCGGCGGCGCCGGCTTCGCTGGTGGCCGTGCCGATCACAGTGAAGCCTTGGCTCGCCAGATGCAGCGCAATCGCGCGGCCGATGCCGCGGCTGGCGCCGGTGACCAGGGCTGTTTGTCGGGTATCGCTCATGGGTTCAGGACAGCAGGTTCTTGGCTTCGGCCAGCGAGGCCGGGTCCAGCACCGTGGTGCTGGTGATGTCGGCATCGATGCGCTTGGCCATGCCGGCCAGCACCTTGCCGGGGCCGCATTCGATGAGGATGTTCAGGCCGCGCGCCTTCAGCGCCTGCACCACCTCGACCCAGCGCACCGGGCCAAAGGCCTGACGGTACAGCGCATCGCGCAGCGCATCAGCGCTGTCGGTGACGGCCACATCGATGTTGTTGATCACCGGGAAGGCTTGGGGCAAGAAATTCACTGCGGCCAGTTGCTCGCGCAGGCGCTCGGCCGCCGGCTTCATCAGGCTGGAGTGGAAGGGTGCCGACACCGGCAGCGGCAGCGCACGCTTGGCCCCCAGAGCCTTCAGCGCCTCGGCGGCCTTTTCGGCACCGGCCTTGCTGCCGGCAATCACCGTCTGCTTGGGATCATTGAAGTTCACCGCCTCGATCACCTCGCCGGTCTCGGCCGCCACCTGCAGGCAGCCGGCGCGCACGGCCTCGCCGTCCAGGCCCAGAATGGCGTACATGGCGCCGACGCCCACCGGCACGGCTTCCTGCATGGCCTGGGCACGGAAGCGCACCAGCGGCAGCGCATCGGCCAGACTCAGAGCACCGGAGGCCACCAGGGCGGTGTACTCGCCCAGCGAATGCCCGGCGGCCGCAGCGGGCAGCAGGCCGGTTTCGGCAATCCAGGCTCGGTAGCAGGCGATGCCGGCGGTCAGCATCACCGGCTGGGTGTTGGTCGTCAGGTCCAACTGCTCCTTCGGGCCGGCCTTGATCAGGGCGCCGATGTCCTCGCCCAGCGCGGCCGAAGCCTCGGCCAGCGTGCGCAGCACCTCAGGATGATCACCCCAGGCGTCCAGCATGCCAACGGCCTGCGAGCCCTGGCCCGGGAACACGAATGCAAACTTTGCGCTCATAGCAATCTTGTTTCTTCTCTCTCGTCAGAAATCCAGCAGCACCGCGCCCCAGGTGAAGCCGCCGCCCACCCCTTCCAGCATCACGGTGTCGCCGCGCTTGACCTTGCCGCTGCGCACCGCCACATCGAGCGCCAGCGGAATCGAGGCGGCCGAGGTGTTGCCGTGCTCGTCGACGGTGACGATCAGCTTGTCCAGCGGCATCTTCAGCTTCTTGGCCGTGCCCTGCATGATGCGGATATTGGCCTGATGCGGGATCAGCCAATCGATATCGGCCTCGCTACGGCCAGCCTTCTCCAGCACCGAGCGTGCCACTTTCTCCAGCACGCCGACGGCCAGCTTGAACACCGCCTGGCCATCCATCTTCAGCAGCGGATCGCCCAGCACCTGGCCACCGGCCACGGTGCCCGGCACGCACAGGATGCCGGCATGGCGGCCATCGGCGTGCAGCTCCGACGCCAGAATACCCGGCTCTTCGCTGGCACCCAGCACCACGGCACCGGCGCCGTCACCAAACAGCACACAGGTCGTGCGGTCCTTGAAATCGAGAATGCGCGAGAACACCTCGGCGCCGATGACCAGGGCCTTGCTGGCAGCGCCAGTCTTGATCATCGAATCAGCCACCGTCAGCGCGTAGACAAAGCCCGAGCAGACGGCCTGCACATCGAAAGCGGCGCAGCCGGCCACACCCAGCTTGTGCTGCAACAGGGCGGCGGTGGACGGGAATACCATGTCCGGCGTCGAGGTCGCGACGATGATCAGGTCGATCTCGTCGGCGGCCACACCGGCCGATTCCAGCGCCGCGCGGGCGGCCGGCAGGGCCAGGTCGCTGGCCGCCACACCGTCGTCGGCAAAGTGCCGCGCATGGATGCCGGTGCGCTCGACAATCCATTCATTGGAGGTCTCGATGCCGTCGCGTGCCAGCTGGGCCGCGAGGTCGGCATTGGACAGACGCTTCGGGGGCAGATAGCTGCCCGTGCCGAGAATGCGGGCAAATCGTGGCTTCGATGAGGGAGTTGTCATGCGGCTTGGGCGGCGTCGGCCACCTTGTCTCCTGCATCGCCCTGGGCAGCGGCCGGCATGGCCTGCAGCGTGGCGATGATGCGATCATGAACCCGGTCCAACAACCGGTTGCGGGCGGCATCATACGCCCGGTTCAAGGCCTGCTCGAAGGCGTAGGCATCGGCCGAACCATGGCTCTTGAACACCAGGCCGCGCAGGCCCAGCAGCGCCGCGCCGTTGAAGCGGCGATGATCGACGCGGCCCTTGAAGCGCTTGAGCACCGGCATCGCCAGCACTGCAGCCGCCTTCGTCAGCCAATTGCGGCCAAACTCTTCCTTGATGATGGTCGAGATCATGGTCGCCAGACCCTCGGCCGTCTTCAGCGCGACATTGCCGACAAAGCCGTCGCAGACCACCAGATCGGTCGTGCCCTTGAAGATGTCATTGCCTTCGACATTGCCGTAGAAGTTCAGCTGGCCAGCGGCATCGGCCTGACGCAGCAACTCTCCGGCGCGCTTGATCGTCTCGCTGCCCTTGATCACCTCTTCGCCGATATTGAGCAGGCCCACGGTCGGCTCTTCGCGACCCTCGACCGCCGCCACAAGGGCCGAGCCCATCACCGCGAACTGCAGCAGGTGATCGGCCGTGCAATCGACATTGGCCCCCAGGTCCAGCACGGTTGTGTAGCGACCGGTCTGGTTGGGCATCACGGTGGCGATGGCCGGGCGGTCGATGCCCTCCAGCGTCTTCAGCAGATAGCGGGCCACCGCCATCAAGGCGCCGGTATTGCCGGCCGAGACGCAGGCCTGGGCTCGCGGCGCGGCGCCGTCAACGGCCTTGAGCTGGTTGATCGCCACGCGCATCGACGAATCCTTCTTGCGGCGCAAGGCCACTTCGACAGGATCGTCCATGCTGACCACCTCGCTGGCCGCCACCAGATGACAGCGCGGCCATTGCGCGGCAGCGGCCAGCGCCTCGGGGCGCCCGACCAACAGCAACTCGGCCTCGGGATGCTTGTCCAGGAACGCCCGGCAAGCCGGCAGCGTCACCGAAGGGCCATGGTCGCCGCCCATGCAGTCGACGGCCAGGCGAAGGGGCGCACCAGCGCTTGAATCAGTTGGGAACATCGAGGCAGGAGGAGGTATGACAGCAGGCCTCAGGCCCTTGCTGCGAATGTGCCGACCTTACGCGAGCCCAGGCCTGCGGACAAGCGGGCGCACCCGGGACGACAAGGCCACACACCAACACAAAAACCCGGCACTGCACGAAACAGGCCGGGTTTTGCGCTTATCACCTGTTCGGGCGCCGCGGCTCAGGGCCGGCGGCACAAGCCGATTTAGGCGTCAGCCTTGGTCTTCAGGACCTTGCGGCCACGATAGAAGCCGGTCGGGCTGATGTGGTGACGCAGATGCACTTCGCCGGTGGTCGGCTCGATCGCGGTGCCCGGATTGACCAGAGCATTGTGCGAGCGGTGCATGCCACGCTTGGAAGGCGACTTCTTGTTTTGCTGAACGGCCATGAAAATTCTCCTAGAGCTGCGGTGATGGAAGGCTTGCAGGCCAGACTTGTTCAAGCCTGCTTACCGCTGCCCAGCTTCCGCTCACTTCCGATGCCCCGGTTCGTTCTTGTCATGCGCACCACGCGCCAAGCACAGGCCCCTGCCATGCGCAAATGACCCCTGAACCGGGAAAGCCCGCGATTCTAGCACGCACCAGAGATTTCTCCCAAGCGCTGCTTAGCCATCACTTCTTCTTCAGTGCCGCCAGCACGGCAAACGGATTCGGCCGCTCCTCCTGCTCCGCCTGCTCGGCATCATCCGAAGGCAAGGGGAGCGCTTGCGGGCAGACCTCGTGACGGGGGACAAGCGGCAAATCCAGCAGGAGCTCATCCTCGACCAGCTCGCGCAGATCCAGGCTGCGCGGCAATGCCAGCACATCCTCCTCGCTCTCTGCATCCAGGCTGGCGGCTTCGCTCTCATCACGCGCGAAGCGGAACCAACGCTCGAACTGGATGGCCTCATGAACCGGCTGCAAGCAACGCTGGCAAGTCAGCGCCGTGTTCGCCGAGGCCTCCAGATACAGCCAGGTCTGCGGCTCACTGCCGCGCGGCTTGCGCTGCTCGCCGCGCGCCGACCATTGCACGTCCGGCCAGCCGCTGGCCGGCGCCTCGGGCGCGGCGGCATCGGCCAGCCGGATGAGCTCGGCAGCCGGCCATTGCCCCTGCAGGCTGGCGGCGTCGCGCGCAAAAGCGGCGACATCCAGTTTGCGCGGATCGAGTTCGCGCGCGGGCTTGGAGCTGGAACGGATAGTCATGGCGCAAGTGTACGAGGCGCGGCAATGGGAAAATCGCGAGCATGCCCATCCCAGACACCCACGAGCGCCGACTGATTCTCGGCTCCAGCTCCCCCTATCGCCAGGAATTGCTGCACCGCCTGCGCATTCCGTTTGATGTCGTCAGCCCCGACATCGATGAGACAGCTTTGCCCGGCGAAGCGCCGGCAGCGCTGGCAACACGGCTGGCCTTGGCCAAGGCGCAGGCCGTGGCCCGACAGCACCCTGAGGCCATCGTGATCGGCTCCGATCAGGTGGCCGATCTGCACGGTCAGGCCCTGGGCAAGCCCGGCACCCATGAGCGCGCGCGAGATCAGCTGCAGGCCATGAGTGGCCAGCAGGTGGTTTTTCACACGGCGCTGGCCGTCGTCTGCGCCGCGCAGGATTTCGCCGCGCAAGACCTGGCCCCGGTACGGGTGCGCTTTCGCACACTCAGCGAAGCGGAGATCGAGAACTATCTGCGCGCCGAACAGCCCTATGACTGCGCCGGCAGCGCCAAGGCCGAGGGCCTGGGCATCGCGCTGCTGAGCAGCATTGAGTCCGACGACCCGACAGCCCTGATCGGCCTGCCCTTGATACGCACCTGCCGGCTTTTGCGCCAGGCCGGCATCGAGCTGCTGACCGGAGCCTCGGCATGAGCGGCAAACTCTATCTGGTGCCCAACACCCTGGACTTTGGCGTCGCCGACGCAGAGGTCGATCTCCAGGCGGTGCTGCCGCTGCATGCCATTCAGATCGCAGCGCGGCTGGGCTACTGGGCGGCGGAGAACGCCAAGACCACCCGCGCCTTCCTGAAGCGGGTGGATGCCGTCACACCGTTGACTCAGCCCTTGCAGAGTCTGCAGATCACCGAGCTGCCGCGGCCACCGAAGGGCCAGACAGCCGGCAAAACCGCAGGCGACCAAAGCAAGGCCTGGAGCGAGTTGCTGGCGCCAACACACGCCGGCCATGATGTCGGCCTGATCTCGGAAGCCGGCCTGCCGGCGATCGCAGACCCCGGCGCCCATCTGGTGGCGGCCGCCCATGCCGAAGGCATTGAGGTGGTACCACTGAGCGGCCCGAGTTCGCTGCTGCTGGCGCTGGCGGCCAGTGGGCTGAATGGCCAGAGTTTCGCCTTCGTCGGCTATCTGCCGGTCGACGCGGCAGCGCGCAGCGCGCGGATCCGCGAGCTGGAGGCGCTGTCGCTGCGTCAGCAGCAAACACAGCTGATGATCGAGACACCCTACCGCAACGAGGCCCTGCTGCAAGCCCTGCTGACCCAGCTGAAGCCACAAACACGGCTGTCAGTCAGCTGCGGCTTGAGCCTGGCCCAGGGCTGGACCCGCAGCGCCACAGCGGCGCAATGGCGGGCCAAGCCACAAAGCCTGCCGGACAAGGTACCGGCCGTGTTTGCCTTGCTGGCCGGCTGAGGGCTCAGGAGTCGGCAGTGGCCGACTGTGC
This sequence comes from Paucibacter sp. M5-1, assembly GCF_027498415.2. Taxonomy (NCBI): domain Bacteria; kingdom Pseudomonadati; phylum Pseudomonadota; class Betaproteobacteria; order Burkholderiales; family Sphaerotilaceae; genus Roseateles; species Paucibacter sp. M5-1. The sequence goes on along the minus strand of NZ_JAPZLM020000001.1, from coordinate 4,990,679 downwards.
CGGCTTGGCGCCAAACAGCGCGGCGACCCGCTTCTTCGGCTTGATATAGGGCGACAAGCCCTTGCCGCTACCCATGCCCGCAGCGGGCGTGGTCTTCTCCCAAGACGGCGATTCGGTGCTGGCGCTGGGCTCGTAAGGCTTGTCGAAGAAGGGATCGCGCGAAGACGGGCGGTGCGCAGGACGGGGCGCAGCAGCGTAGTCCGAGCGCGGCGCGGCCGGGCGATCATCGCGTTCGCTGCGCTCAGGGCGCTCGGTACGCACAGGGCGGCGCGGCCGCTCCTCTTCCAGCTCGATCGCGTCCAGGTCGATCTTGCGCTTGATCAGCTTCTCGATGTCGGCCACCAGGCGGGCATCGGACTTGTTGACCAGGGTCACCGCAATGCCCGAGGCGCCCGCACGACCGGTGCGACCGATGCGGTGCACATAGTCCTCGGCATTGAAGGGCACATCGAAGTTGAACACCGCCGGCAGGTCGGCGATGTCCAGACCACGCGCCGCGACATCGGTGCACACCAGCACATCGACCTCGCCACGCTTGAACGCGTCCAGCGCCTTCAGACGCTCATCCTGCGACTTGTCACCATGCAGGGCATTGGTGCGCAGCCCGTCGCGCTCGAAGGAGCGCGCCAGACGGGCGCAGCCAAGCTTGGAGTTCACAAAGACGATGGCCTGGCGTATCTCGCGATCCTTCAGCACCTTCAGCACCGCCGCGCGCTTGTCCTCGTCGGCAACGCTGTAAAACAGCTGCTCGACATTGGTGGCGGTCGCATTCGGGCGTGCGACCTCAACCAGGATCGGCGACTGCAGATAGCTCTCGGCCAAGCGCTTGATCTCGGGCGAGAAAGTGGCTGAGAACAGCAGGGTCTGGCGGGTCTTGGGCAGGAAACTCAGGATGCGCTGCAGATCCGGCAGGAAACCGATGTCCAGCATGCGATCCGCCTCGTCCAGCACCACATACTCGACCTGGTTGAGCACGCAATTCTTGGCCTCGATATGGTCCAGCAGACGCCCAGGCGTCGCGATCAACACCTCGACCCCGGCCTTGAGCTGCAGCGTTTGCGGCTTCATATCGATGCCGCCGAACACCACCGCCGCACGCAGATTGGTGTGCTTGGAGTAGGCCTTGACATTGTTGGCCACCTGGTCGGCCAACTCGCGCGTCGGCGCCAGCACCAGGGCACGCACCGGATGGCGGGCTGGCGAAGCGCTGGCGTTCTCGTGCTTGAGCATGCGCTGCAGCAGAGGTATAGAGAACGCAGCCGTCTTGCCGGTGCCGGTCTGGGCCGCGCCCATCACGTCCCTGCCCTCCAAAACGATAGGAATCGCCTTGGCCTGGATCGGTGTCATGCTGGTGTAGCCGGAGTCGGCGACGGCGCGCAGGAGCTTGGGATCCAGGGGAAGGGTGTCGAAGCGCGCCGGAATAGGTTCGGGAGCAACTTCGGGGATTTGGGTGTCATTCATCCCCTGATTATCCGCCATGCGCGATCATCAGTCGGGTTTGCCCTCGGCAGGGGGCACAGGACGCCCCCGTGCCTTACGCCGCCCCTCCCCACGCAGGACCAGCCAACGCGGGGTACGAAAACGCACGATGCGCCAGTACAAACCCACATAAGTCACGCCGAAAAGCACCAGGCACACCGCGAGCGCCGGCGTCGAATCCCAGAACAACAGGGCCGGAACCAGGGAGGCCACGCAAAGCATCCACAGATAAGGCGCGGTCATCGAGTTGCGCCGGGTCATCGCACTGGCATCCTTCACACCCACCGCCCAACGCATCAGCCGGCGGTAGACCAAGGAGTGCAGATGGATGCCGTCCGGCAGGCCCGGCGGCGTGGCGCGCAGGACACGGCGGCGGTAGATCGAGAACAAGGTTTCGAATACCGGATAAATGCACACCATCAAGGCAAACAGCGGCGACACCTCGGGATGGCGCGCCACCAGCAAAATACCCAACTCGGCCAGCAAGAAGCCCATGAAATAGGCCCCGCCATCGCCGAGAAAGATCAACCCGGCCGGGTAGTTCCAGACGAAGAACCCCAGGACTGCCCCCACGCCGGCCAGCGCCCACATCGCCAGCTCGGCATCGCCGACCTGATAGGCCACATAGGCAAAGCACAAAAGCATCAGGCTGACGCACATCGACGACAGGCCATTGAAGCCATCGATGATGTTCACCGAGTTCGCTACGCCGGCCACCGTGAAAACCGTCACGATCATTGCGCCGACAGACGTGGCCACCACCCAGTCTAGCCCTGGAAGGCCGGTGCGTGTGATCAAAGCCTGCAGCAACCAGCCCCCCAGGGCCGCCGACACGGCGGTAGCAGCGAGCCGCTTGGCCGGCGAGACCCGCTTGGTCAGGTCCTCGACCAAGCCGGCAAGAAAGGCAGGCAAGCCGCACAGCAGCAGCAGCAGACCCAAACGGGCATAGGCATGATCCATCGCCCACATGACCGCGACGCAGGCCGCCATGCCGACAAAGATGCCGACGCCGCCGATCCGAGGCACAGGGCGCGCATGAAATTTTTGCGGGCCCGACAGATCATCGTCCGCCGAGATATGCCCATGTGTGGCCGACGACCGGACGATGAACAGCGTCACGATGGTCGCCACAAAGAACGGAATCAATAAATACGACATGCGCGGCAGTGTAACCAGAGCGCAACAGTCACAAGCCGCCCGAGCACCCAATGCGACACCCTTAGAATGGCGCGCCGACGGCCTTGCCTGACAGCATCTGGCCCTGGCCTCGGAAACAGTTTATGAATGATCGCGCCCCTAGCGCCACCACAGCCCACTCGATGAAGCTCACAACGAACGCCCCCAAGCCGCAAGTGCGCGCCCTATTGATCGCTGTGCTGGGCGGATTGGCCATGGCCTCAGCCCATACGGCCGTGCTCAACGACAGGAACGACGCATCCGATGCCGGTGGGCCCGTACGTCTGACGACATCACGAGCACAAGGCGACAACAGCAATGCAGGCAACAGGAGTCGACAGTACTCGGCGCTCAAGGAGCGCAGCACCCGCCGCTATAAGCCAGGCGAGTTCGAGTTGTACGTCAATCGTTTGCTTGGCTGGGAGCCCGCCCCTGCGCCGATGCAGAGCCAGGAGCCCGAGGACAAGGAACTGCTGATCCACCGCCTCGGTGCCGAGTTGATGAACGAGACCAGCGACGAGTTCAACGCAGACGAATCGAGCTTGCCTGGCTCGGAGAGCTCACGGCAAATCCCGCCCGAGTACCAGATCGGCGTGGGCGACGAACTGCAGGTGTCGATCTGGGGCTCGGTGGACGCCGACCTGCGCCTTACGGTGGATCGCGGTGGGCGCATCGTGATCCCACGCGTCGGCCCCATCCTGGTCGCCGGCATCCGCTACGCTGATCTCAACAGCGTGATCAGCAGTCGCGTCGGCCAGGTCTTCCGCAATTTCCAGGTCAGCGCCTCCTTGGGCCGCCTGCGCGGCATCCGTGTCTACGTCACCGGCTTCACACCGCGCCCCGGCGCCTACACCGTCAGCAGCCTTTCCACACTGGTCAGCGCGCTGATGAAGGCCGGCGGCCCCTCGGCGGCCGGCAGCTTCCGACAGATCGAACTTCGCCGCGCCAACAAAACCGTCTCGCAGTTCGATATGTACGACCTGCTACTCAAGGGCAACAAGTCCGCCGACATCCCCTTGCAAGCCGAGGATGTCGTGCATATCGGGCCGGTCGGCGCCCAAGTGGCCATTCTTGGAAGTGTTAACAAGTCGGTGATCGCCGAACTCAAGCCAAACGAAACAATCACAGATGTACTCGCAATGGCCGGTGGCTTCAACCCGGTGGCCGATCGCTCCCGCGTCACGCTAGAGCGCTTGAATGAGCGCAATGACCGCCGCGTCGTCGAACTGGGTATGCCTGCCGAATCAAGCCTGCGGCTGAGCAACGGCGATGTCTTGCGCGTCTTCAGCAGCGTCAACACGACATTGCCGCAGCACAAGCAATTCAAGCGGGTGCGCATCGAGGGAGAAGTCGCTCGCCCCGGTGAGTATGTGCTACCCCCCAGCAGCGGTGTCAGCGATGTAATCAGGGCCGCTGGCGGACTGACACCCCAGGCTTATGTCTTCGGCACCGAATTCACACGGGAAAGCGTACGCGTTTCACAACAAGAGAACTATGAGCGAGCACTGCGCGACCTTGAAACCGAGTTCACGCGAAGCGGATCGACCCAAAAAGCCCTGACGGCCGACGAGGCAACAGCACAAGCCACGCGAGCCAGCGGGTCCATTCGCCTGATCGAACGCTTGCGCGCTGTCAAACCTACTGGGCGGATCGTGTTGCAACTGGACGCCGCCGCAACATCCCTACCGGATCTAGCTATCGAAGAAGGAGATCGACTCCTGATTCCCGCACGCCCCAATACGGTCGGCGTGTTCGGCAGCGTCTTCAACGGAGGCAGCTACCTGCTCAAGGATGGAAGCTCCGTCGACGACATTGTTCGGCTGGCTGGAGGCCCAACACGCGGCGCTGACACCGGCAGCATCTTCGTGCTAAGAGCCAATGGCAGCGTAGTCAGCGCCAGACAATCTCGCGGAGGCTGGATAAGTTTCGACACTGCATTGAGCACCCTACCCGCCTTACCCGGCGATACCGTGTTTGTGCCTGAGGAATTGAACAAGACCACTTTTGTACAAGAGGCCAAGGAGTGGACGCAAATCCTCTATCAATTCGGCCTGGGCGCAGCCGCCCTGAAGACCATCAAGAACTAATCATGACGCAGCCGACTTCCCAAGGCGCACTGGTGGACGCAACCCCGCCCCCTGCCAGCATTGATCTGACCGAACTGCTAGGAGAACTGATCCGTCACTGGCGGCGCCTGATTCTGGTACCGATAGCAGCAGGCGCACTAGCACTCGGCGCGACCTATCTGATGGCGCCACAGTTCACCGCCCGCACCACCTTCCTGCCGCCACAAGGCGGCGGAGGGCTATCCGCGGCGCTGAATTCCTCGCTGGGATCGCTCGCCAGCCTGGCCGGCGCTGGCGGCGCCAAAGGCTCTGGCGATATGTACGTGTCGCTGTTGCAGAGCCAGACGGTCGCCGACAAACTGATCGACCGATTCAAGCTGCAGGACCTGTACCAGGTGCGACTCCGTTTCGAGGCGCGCGACGTGCTCAAGTCCCGCTCCCGGATAGCCTTCAACAAGAAGGACGGACTGATTTCGATTGAGGTCGATGACCTCGATCCGCAGCGCGCCGCCCAGATGGCCAACCAGTACGTTGACGAGTTGCGCACAATGACCGCCTCAATGTCGCTGACGGAGGCACGGCGCAAGCGTGCCTTCTTTGAACAGCAGCTTGAGCGCACGAAAGTCCGCCTGACCGAGGCACAAACCTCGCTGCAAGCCACCGGCTTCAGTCAGGCCGCATTACACGCAGAGCCCAAGGCTGCAGCCGAAGAGTACGCTCGCATCAGAGCCGAGTTGACGACGACTGAAGTGCGGCTGAACGGCTTGCGGAGCGCTCTCGCCGACAAATCGCCCGAGCTGACGCATTTGGCAGCCACCGCCAGCGCGCTGCGCGCGCAATTGCGAACGCTGGAACAGAAGTCCAACCCGACTCATGGTCCGGACTATGTCAGCAAGTACCGCGAGTTCAAGTACCAAGAGGCGCTATTCGAGCAGATCGCCCGCCAGTTTGAAGCGGCTCGGCTAGAGGAAAGCCTCGAGGACAACAACATTCAGGTGGTCGATTCGGCGCTTGTCCCCGAATGGAAGAGCAAGCCCAAGCGCGCCTCAATCGCGCTGGCGACAGCGATGATTGTTGCACTGCTGCTGACCGTTCACATCTCAGGCCGCCATCTTTGGCGATCAAGCAACCGCTGATTGCGCAGCAAACAACCCATCCACACATTCTTCACAGACGGCAGGGGGGCCCTGGCCTACCAAGGGGGAATCGGCATGCTAGACTAAGCGTTCAAGCATTGAACACATGTCCTCAACCGCCTCCCCCCATGCGCCTACCGAGCCACCCGATCCGGATGTTGACGACGCTCGCTTGATGGTGTTGCGCGCCTTGGAGCAGGACCCGCACATTTCGCAACGGGCACTCTCCAGCCGATTGGGCATTAGCTTGGGCAAGACGCACTACCTTCTGCAGGCATTGCTGAGCAAAGGGCTGGTGAAGATGCGTAATTTCGAGCGCAGCGATCGCAAGCTGGCGTATAGCTATCTACTCACGCCAGCAGGACTTGTCGAGAAGGCACGGATAACCCGAGACTTTCTGCAGCGCAAGGAAGCTGAATTCGAGGTACTGCGCCGCGCGATCGACGAATTGCACGACGAGCTCAATCGCACTCAGCCCGTCGAGGCAGACCCCACCCCGCCCCAGAAGTCCTGATTGAAAGCATCTCCAAAATGAAGCGTGTCCTCGTGACCGGCGCCGACGGATTCATCGGTTCCCATCTGGTCGAACTCCTGGTCCGTGAAGGCCTACAGGTCAAGGCCTTGAGTCAGTACAACTCCTTTAACTACTGGGGCTGGCTGGACGATGTTGACTGCGCCAAGAACATCGAGATCATCAGCGGAGATGTCCGCGACCCCCATTTCTGCCGGAAAGTCACGCAAGACGTGGACACGATCTTCCACCTGGCGGCGCTGATTGCAATTCCCTACTCTTATGTGGCGCCCGACAGCTACGTCGATACCAACATCAAGGGTACCCTCAACATCTGCCAGGCAGCGCTAGACAACGGCGTGCAGCGCGTAATCCATACCTCCACCAGTGAGGTATATGGGACAGCACGCTACGTGCCAATTGACGAGAAGCATCCACTTCAGCCCCAGTCGCCGTACAGCGCCTCAAAGATCGGCGCGGACGCGATGGCGATGAGCTATTTCAACGCATTCAACCTGCCGCTCACCATTGCGCGACCGTTCAACACCTATGGGCCGCGCCAGTCGGCCCGCGCCGTGATCCCGACCATCATCACGCAGATTGCCTCCGGCATGAAGCAGATCAAGCTGGGCGACACGACGCCGACCCGCGACTTCAACTACGTCGCAGATACCTGCCGTGGCTTCCTCGAACTGGCTCGATGCAAAGAAGCCATCGGCGAGACCGTGAACATTGGCTCCAACTTCGAGATCTCTGTCGGCGACACACTCAACCTGATCAAAGAACTGATGGGCAGTGACGTCGAGTTCATCACCGACGATCAACGGATCCGGCCAGAGAAATCCGAGGTTTTCCGTCTCTGGTGCGACAACAGCCGCATCCGCGAGCTCACGGGCTTTGAGCCCCGCTTCAACATCCGCGACGGTCTGCAGCAGACCATCGAGTGGATGACTCGCCCGGCCAACCTGGCGAAGTACAAGGCCCACATCTACAACGTCTGAGGTCTGCCGTGTTTGATCGCCTGGTCGGTTTCATCCGAGAGCAGTACGCAACAAAAGAGTTCATACCGCTGCACGCCCCGGTGTTCCGCGGGCGCGAGCGCGAGTTGGTGCTCGACACGATTGACTCGACGTTCGTCTCGAGCGTGGGTGCGTATGTCGACCGCTTCGAGCGGGACGTTGCCGGATTCACCGGCAGCCCGCGCGCGGTCGCGGTGATGAACGGCACAGCGGCGCTGCACATCGCGTTGGTGCTGGCAGGCGTCGAAAGGGGCGACCTGGTCGTGACGCAGTCGCTGACCTTCGTAGCGACATGCAACGCCATTGCCTACTGCGGCGCTGAACCACTGTTTGTTGATGTCGACCGCCGCACGCTGGGCCTGTCACCCGCAGCGCTGGACGCCTGGCTTGAGGAACACGCACTGGTCGACGATGCCGGCGTATGCCGCACGCGCGTCGACCACCGACGCATCCGCGCCTGTCTACCGATGCACACCTTCGGCCACCCTGCCGACCTCGACGCCCTAATAGCAGTCTGCGAGCGATGGAAGCTGGTGCTCATCGAGGATGCAGCCGAATCGCTGGGCAGCTACTACAAGGGCCGCCACACTGGTACCTTCGGTGAGATCGGCGTGCTGAGCTTCAATGGCAACAAGATCATGACCACCGGCGGCGGCGGCATGGTGCTGGCAGACGAGGTCGTGGGCAAACGCGCCAAGCACCTGACCACCACAGCCAAGATCCCGCACCCGTACGAGTTCTTCCACGACGAGGTCGGCTACAACTACCGCTTGCCCAATCTGAACGCGGCGCTGGGCTGCGCGCAGCTGGAGCAACTGCCGGCATTCCTCGCGTCTAAGCGCGCACTGGCCGAGCGCTACATCGCGTTCTTTGCCAGCACGGACCTGCAGCCTATCGTCGAGCCGGAACATTGCCGCTCCAACTACTGGCTCAACGGCGTGATCTGCGAGAGCCCCGCGCAGCGCGAAGCGCTGCTGAAGGCGACGAACGAGGCCGGCGTGATGACGCGTCCGATCTGGGCTCTCATGACCCGACTGCCGCTCTACGCAAACGCGCTGCGCGGCCCGCTGGACAATGCCGAATGGCTGGAGGCTCGCGTCGTCAACCTGCCCAGCAGCGTGACTCCTGAACCGGCATGACGCCGACTTCGCGACTCCCCATTCCCAGGCCGACCCACTCCTTCACCCTAGTAAGCGCATGAACATCACCAGCGTCACCAGCAAGGCCGGTCTCTTGCACCATCGGGAATCGATCGAACGCCTCTTTTTCAAGAGTTTCGGCCAACGGTCGCTGGGGGAGATCTGGGATTGGGCCTACCAGCGCAACCCCAACGGCGAGCCCATCGTCACGCTCTGCTACGAGAACGATGAACTGGTGGGCCACTACGCGATCGTTCCCATGCCGCTTTCCAACGGCGACGAACGCAAGAACAGTTACATCTCGATGACCACGATGGTTGCCGAGTCCCACCGCAAGTTTGGCCTCTTCACGCAACTGGCCCAGGAGAACTATGCAGTTGCCACGGATCTGGGCGTGGACTTCGTATTCGGATTCCCGAACGCCCAGTCGACGCCGGGCTTCCGCAAGCGCTTGAACTGGCAATTGCCCGAATCTGACTATGTAGCCACCGTCGACAAGTCAGCGCTGCTGGCGCTGGCGGAAACCGGCCAGTTGGAAAAGGCGGGCCGACTCGGACTGGACCTCACGCAACCCGCGCTGCGCGAGTGGCGACTCTCCCGCCCAGGCGCTACATACACCTTCGAGAACGGGCTGGCCTACAAGCGCCACGGCGATGCTCTGGACCTGCTGTGGTGGGAACACACGGACAAGCTCGCCCACCTGCCTGAAGACGCCGGGATCAACATGCTGGTCGAAGCCAGCACGGGCCTCGTACCGAATCGCCAGTTCGACTATCAGTTTGGCGGCATCGGCCTGCGCAGCACCTTCGATCAGGCTGCCATCCATCGCGAGATGGCCATCTCCGATCTGTTCTGAGCGGGACAATGAAGCGCATCCTCGGCCTCACCTCCATCCGGTCGGACTACGACCTGATGAGCGGTGTCTATCGGGCGCTGCATAACGATCCAGCAGTCGATCTGCGGCTGCTGGTGTCAGGGGCCCACCTATCACCCCAGTTCGGTCGCACGGTCGACCTGATCGTCGCTGACGGTTTCGCGCTGCTGGGCGACGTGGAAAGCCTCATCAGCGGCGACAGCAAATCCTCGCGCCTGAAGACCGCCGCAAACCTGCTCAACGGCGCGATCGACTTGGTCAGGGCCTACGCCCCCGATCTCATGATCTTCGCGGGCGACCGGGAGGACGTGCTGGTCGCCGCCACGATCGGCGCGTTCCTGGATATTCCGACGGTGCACTTCTTCGGCGGGGATCATGCGGCCGACGGCCATGTAGACAATCCGGTGCGCCATGCCACCTCGAAGCTGTCCACGGCGCACTTCGTCAGCATCGATGAGCATCGACGACGCCTGCTGAGCCTCGGTGAAAGCGACCGGCGGATCGTCGTCATCGGCAGCGTCGCACTCGACAAGTTTGCATCTGAGCCGCCGCTGAGCAAGGAGGCGGTCCTCCAAGACATGCAGGCCAAGCCGCATGCAGCGGAACACCCTCTGGCCGTGCTGATCTTCCATCCGGTGGACCAAGAGCGCGCCAGGGCGCCATCCTTCGTGCGCGACGCGGTGAACGCCATGGTCGAACGCGGATATCACGTCATGGTGGGCGCGCCGAACCCGGACCCCGGCAACAACGATCTGGTGGAGGCGCTGCGCGAGCTGGGCCAACTGGATCAGGTGACCTACTACGGCAACACCTCGCGCGCGAACTTCGTCAATCTCATGCGTCATGCGTCGCTGATGATCGGCAACTCGTCGGCCGGTCTGCTAGAGGCCGCGAGCGTGCGGCTTCCCGTCATCAACATCGGCGAACGCCAGCGCGGACGCACCTGCGGCGCGAACGTGCTTTTCTGTGACGGCGACCGAACCGCGATCGAATTGGCGCTGGACACGGTGCGTGGCGAGGCGTTCACCGCCATCCTTTCCGGTCTGATCAATCCGTATGGCGACGGCCGCAGCGCATCGAAGGCGGCCGAGTTGCTCAAGTCGACCGACTTCCGAGCCCTGATCAAGAAAACCGAGGACCCGATTCATGCTTGCCAGTGACCCCCAGGCCGTTTTGGTCATCGCGCCTCATCCGGATGATGAGACCCTGGGCTGCGGCGGCACCGTGCTGCGACACATCCAGCGTGGCGACCGCGTGCATTGGGTGATAGTCACGGCGGTAAAGACATCGCACGGCTTTAGCGAGGAGCGGGTGCGCTCGCGCGATGCCGAGATCGACGCGGTGGCGCGGGCCTATGGCTTCGTCGGCGTCCATCGGCTCAACTTTCCCACGATGACGCTGGACACGGTGCCCAAAGGCGACCTAGTCGGTGCGCTGGGCCGCATCGTGAAAGACACTGCGGCGCAGATGCTCTACGTGCCCTACCGCAACGACGCTCATACCGACCATGCGGCCGTTTTCGACGCTGCAGCAGCCTGTGCCAAGACTTTCCGTTATCCGTCGGTGAGATCAGTGCGCGCCTACGAAACGCTGTCAGAGACCGAATTCGGGATCCGCCCGGACGACCCCGGTTTCCGCCCCAACCTCTTCATCGACATCACGGACCAGCTCGAGAAAAAGCTGGAAATTATGGGCATCTTCGCCAGCGAGTTGGGGCCGTTCCCATTCCCGCGCAGCGAGGTCACGCTACGCGCGCTGGCGCAACTGCGCGGCAGCCAGAGCGGCGTCATGGCGGCCGAGGCCTTCATGCTGCTGAAGGAAATCCAATGAACGACAAATCAGTCTACGTCATCGCGGAAGCGGGCGTGAACCACAACGGCAGCCTGGCCCTGGCCCGGCAGCTGGTGAGCGCCGCCGCCTCCGCAGGCGCGGACGCAGTGAAGTTCCAGACCTTCGACGCGAAGAAGCTCGCCCGTGCCAGCGCGCCCAAGGCGGACTATCAACGGCAGACGACGGACCAGGCCGAGAGCCAGCTGGACATGTTGAGCAAGCTGGAACTTCCGCGCGAATGGCACGTCGAGCTGAAGGCGCACGCGAAGGCCGAAGGCATCGAATTCCTGTCCACGGCCTTCGATCTCGACAGCCTGGACTTCCTCGCCGGGCTGGACATGCCTTTCTTCAAGGTACCTTCCGGGGAACTGACAAACGGACCGCTGCTCTGGCGCTTCGCACGACTGCGCAAGCCGCTCGTGGTGTCGACCGGCATGGCCACGCTGTCGGAGGTTGAGCAGGCGCTGGCCGTCATCGCCCATGCCTTCAATGCTGAGAGCGAGCCGGCAGACCTCGACGAGATTTGGGAGGGTTGGACCCGCGCTGAATGGCGACGCTCCCTCCAGGGACGTGTGACGCTGCTGCACTGCACCTCCCAGTACCCTACCCCGATGAGCGAGGTGAACCTGCTGGCCATGGACACGCTGGCCCATGCATTCGGGCTGCCGGTCGGCTATTCGGACCATACGGAAGGCATCCTGATCCCGGTGGCCGCCGTGGCGCGCGGTGCAGTGCTGGTGGAGAAGCACTTCACCCTCGACCGCTCGATGCCCGGGCCGGATCACCTGGCCTCGCTCGAGCCCGGCGAACTAGCGCAGATGGTGCGCGACATCCGAACGCTGGCCGTCGCATTGGGCGAAGGGGCCAAGAGTCCGCAGCCCAGCGAATGGAAGACGCGCAAGGCCGCGCGGCAGCAGGTGGTATTGGCGCGCCCGGTGGAACGCGGCCAGGTTTTGACGCGCGCCGATCTGGCGACGGCACGAAGCGGCTTCGGTCTTCCGGCGGTAACGCTGTGGCAGTTGGTCGGACAAGCGGCTAACCGCGACTATGCGGAAGGCGACCTCTACCAGCCATGACGCACGCCAAGAACCTTCCGCTGGTGTTGATCGGTGCGGGTGGCCATGCCAAGGTCGTGCTGTCGCTCGCGCGCGCCCTGGGTCGTGACGTCGTCGGTGTCTGCGATCCTGCGCTGGCGCGCGAGGGCGCGACCACATGGCGCGGCATTCGAGTACTTGGCGACGACGAGGCGCTGTCCGCCTTCGACGTCAAGCGCGTCGGCCTGCTCAATGGCATCGGACAGGTTCCGCATGGCACGGTGCGTCAGGCGATTCATGATCAGTGGACCTCGAAGGGCTTCCTCTTCGTGGCGCTGGCCCATCCGCGGGCAGTGGTCGATCCGACGGCGAGGCTGGGCCACGGCGCGCAGGTCATGGCCGGGGTGATCGTGCAGGCCGACGTCACGATCGGCGCGAGCACCATCGTCAACACGGGTGCCCACATCGACCATGACTGCCGGATCGGCGACCATGTCCACGTCGCGCCAGGCGCGGTGCTGTGCGGGGGCGTCGACGTCGGTGCCGGTAGCTTCCTCGGCGCCGGTTGTGTGGTTCTGCAACAGGTGACGGTCGGTGCCAGCGCTATCGTCAGCGCCGGCACGGTCCTGGCCCGGGCGCTGGCGGCCGGCTCGCTGCACGCGCCGCATCGGAGGCTACCGCCCCGCGCATCCGAGTCGTCCGGTCAAGAAGGAACGGCATGAGCTCCGTCGTCACCGACATCACTGTGGCCCCGTCGGGCGCGGGTGCACCCCCGTCCTCAGAAAGGCTCGCGCCCCCCGTGACGCGCTTCGAGTCGCTGGACTGGCTGCGAGGCCTCCTAGCGCTCTCCATCATGCTGTACCACCTGACCCTCTGGGAACTGGTTCAGCCGGACGCCTCGACGACGCTGGGGCGGCTCGGCGTCTATGGCGTATCCATGTTCTTTGTGCTCAGCGGCCTGAGCATCGCGATCGCCTACAACCGCTTCCTCCAGGGCCCGTCAAGCACACTACGCTTCATGGTCCGCCGGGTCTTCCGGATCTGGCCGTTGCTCTGGATCACCGTCCTTTCCGTGACGGCCATGAATCTAGCCAGCAGCAAGCCGATCAGCCTCAAGGTGATCGCTCTCAATCTCACTACGCTGTTCGGTTTCGTCAGCCCGTCGTCCTACATGACCACCGGCGCCTGGTCGATCGGCAACGAAATGGTCTATTACGCGCTGACGCCATTGCTGCTGCTTGCCTACCGGCGGTCGCGGGCATGGGGCAATGGTCTGGTGCTGGCCTCCGCAGGCGTAGCGCTGGTGTTCTCACAGTGGCTGCTGGATCCTGCAATCCCGCTGTCCCGCCAATGGGCGACCTACATCAATCCGTTTAACAACCTGTTCCTTTACGCCGCCGGGATCGCCCTGTATTTCAACGCCGGACAAGCCCGACGCCTGCTCGTCAGCGCGCTGCTGCTGATTGTGGGCCTCGCCGTCTTCACCGTCTATCCGGTGGGTGGTGACACCATTCACATCGTCACCGGCCTGAATCGCTGGGTTTTCAGTGCCGCAAGCATCGGCATCGTCTTCGCGGTGTATGGCACCTCGTTGCGACTGCCGGCGTGGGTCGGCGCGCCACTAGTGCACCTAGGCCTCGCGACCTACGGGGTCTATCTGCTGCATCCGGTGGTTTGGCAAGCACTGCACCTGCTCGCGCCTGACCTCGCGCGGTCGTGGGCCGGCTGGGGCGTGCTGGCGTCGGTCAGCGCGCTAACAGTCATCATCTCGCTTCTCGTCTATCACCGGATCGAACATCCGATGGTCCTTCTCGGCAAGCGGCTCACCTCCGCCCGGTCTTCATCCGATCCGTCCCGGCCGTAAAGCGGCTGCCGAACTTCATTCTGTCTTCGTCATGAGCACCTGGCAATCCGTTCTCATCGCCCCCGATGTCCCTCTGCAGGAAGCCATCGCCGCACTCGACCGTGGCGGGTTACAGATCGCCGTCGTTGTCGACGAACAGCGCCGTATCCTCGGCACCGTCACCGACGGCGACGTGCGACGCGCGCTGATCCGTCAGGTCGGCTTGGACGCGCCGATCGCCGAGGTGATGGCGCGCCAGCCGCGCACCGCCCCGGCCGGCTCGAGCAAGGAACGCGTCCTGCAGTTGATGGAACGCCATCAGATCTCGCAGATCCCGCTGGTCGATGCCGAGGGTCGCGTCGTCGGCATCGAGACCCTGCACGGCCTGCTGCACGGCAAGCGCCGCGACAACGCGGTGTTCCTGATGGCCGGCGGCTTCGGCACCCGACTGCAGCCGCTCACCGACAATTGCCCCAAGCCACTGCTCAACGTGGGCGACAAGCCCATCCTTGAGATCATCATCGAGAACTTCGTGCGCGCCGGGTTCCACCGTTTCTTCATCTCGACGCATTACCTGCCCGAGATGATCCGCGACCACATCGGCGACGGCAGTCGTTGGGACATCGAGGTCCAGTATGTGCATGAGGACGAGCCGCTGGGCACCGGCGGCGCGCTGGGCCTGCTGCCGCGCGAAGCGATCCGCGAGCCGATGTTCATGATGAACGGCGACCTGCTGACCAACCTCGACTTCAACAAGCTGCTCGACTTCCACGACAGCCATGACGGCATTGCCACGATGTGCGTGCGCGAGCACGAGCACCGCGTGCCCTACGGCGTGATTGAGGGCGACGGTCAGCGCATCATTTCGATGGTCGAGAAGCCGGCCTACCGCTACTTCATCAACGCCGGCATTTACGTGCTGTCGCCGTCGGTGCTGGACAGCGTCGCGCGCGGCCAGCGAATCGACATGCCAACGCTATTGCAGAAGCAAATGGAACAAGGCCAGCCGGTCAACATGTTCCCGGTCCACGAGTACTGGCTGGACATCGGCCGCATGGAAGACTTCCAGCGCGCCCAGTACGACGTCGCGGGGCTGTTCCATGGCTGAGCTCACCGCAGGTCTGCCGCGCCTGCTCGCCCTCGTGCCTGCCCGCGGCGGTAGCAAACGGCTGCCGCGAAAGAACGTGCTGCTCCTTGGCGGCCGTCCGCTAATCCAATGGACGATCGCCGCAGCGCGAGAAAGCAGCGTCTGCGTCGACGTGCTGGTCAGCACCGATGACGAGGAGATCGCGCAGACGGCCCGCACGGCCGGCGCGATGGTGCCCTGGCTGCGCCCGGCCGAACTGGCGACCGACACCGCCGGCAGCGCCGGCGTCATCGCTCACGCGCTGGCCTGGTACGAACAAGCGCACGGCGCGGTTGACGCGGTGCTGCTGCTGCAGCCGACCAGCCCCTTCCGCAGTGCCGCGTCGATCCGCGGCGCGGTGCGTACCTACGCCGACCAGGCCACCCCAACGCGCCATCCGGTCGTCAGCGTGAGCCCCGCCGCGTCGCACCCGGCCTGGACCTTCGCCTGGCAAGACGGCGAGTTGCGCCCCAGCCTTGGCTGGGAGCCGCTGGCGCTGCGCTCGCAAGACCTCACACCAGCCTACGCGCTCAACGGCGCGCTCTACGTGATCCCCGCCGAGGACGCACGCGCCGCCCGCCCGATCATGCGGCCCGGCGTCCTTCCTTTCCTGATGGCCGACGCTCGCGAGAGCCTGGACATCGATACCCCCGACGACTGGGCGCTGGCTTCGCACTGGGCCGACGCGCCCGGCACCGGCGCCCACTGAACCCGCCCGTCCCATTTCCACGCATCACATCGAACGCGCAGCCATGAATCAAAAAGTCGCTCTCATCACCGGCATCACCGGCCAGGACGGTGCCTACCTGGCGGAATTCCTGCTCGACAAGGGCTACATCGTCCACGGCATCCGTCGCCGCGCATCGCTGTTCAACACCGACCGCATCGACCACTTGTACCAGGATCCGCACGAGCCCAACACCCGGCTGTTCCTCCACTACGGCGACATGACCGACGCCTCCAGCCTGGTCCGCATCATCCAGCAGGTGCAGCCCGACGAGATCTACAACCTGGCCGCACAATCGCATGTGCATGTCAGCTTCGAAGAACCGGAATACACGGCCAACTCCGATGCCATCGGCCCGCTGCGCATCCTCGAAGCCATTCGACTGCTGGGCTTGCAGAAGAAGACCCGCTTCTATCAGGCCAGCACGTCCGAGATGTATGGCCTGGTGCAAGAGATCCCGCAGAAGGAGACTACGCCCTTCTACCCACGCAGTCCGTACGGTGTGGCCAAGCTCTATGCCTACTGGATCACGGTGAACTACCGCGAGTCCTATGGCATGTTCGCGTGCAACGGCATCCTGTTCAACCACGAGTCACCCATCCGCGGCGAGACCTTCGTGACGCGCAAGATCACGCGCGCCTTGGCCCGCATCAAGCTGGGCCTGCAGAATTGCCTTTACCTGGGCAATATGGATTCACTGCGTGACTGGGGCCACGCCAAGGATTACGTCGAGGCGCAGTGGCTGATGCTGCAGCAGGACAAGCCCGAGGATTACGTCATTGCCACCGGTGTGCAGTACAGCGTGCGTGACTTCGTGAATGCGGCCGCCAAGGAGTTGGAAATGACGCTGCGCTGGGAAGGCAGCGGCATCGACGAGAAGGCTTACATCGCCGACGCGGCAGCCCCTGGCGGCGAGCGCGTCGTGGTGGCGGTGGACCCGCGCTATTTCCGTCCGGCCGAGGTCGAGACGCTGCTGGGCGACCCGAGCAAGGCAAAGAAGCAGCTGAACTGGGCGCCGAAGATCAGTTTCGAGGAGCTGGTGCGCGAGATGACCCGCGAAGACCTGATCAGCGCGCAACGCGACGAACTGGTCAAGGGTCATGGCTACAAGGCGCTGAACGCGCACGAGTGAGCCTGGTCCAACGACAACGCCTGAAACGGACCACGGACATGCCTGACAAGGAGACAGCGCGCCTGCAGATGCGCTCGGTCATCGCGTTCTTCAGCGGCAACCTGGGCGCGACCGTGCTCACGCTGCTGGCCACGCTGATGGTCACGCGCTGGACGCCGCCGCACCAGCTCGGCCTGTGGAACCTGATGACGGTGTTAATCAGCTACGCGTCGGTGCTACAGCTAGGCGTGTTCAATGCGATGAACCGACAGATCCCTTTCTTCCGCGGCAGCGGCGACGCCACGAAGGCGGAGCTCGCGGGACAGGTCGGGTTGGCATGGTGCCTGGGACTCACTGGCCTCACGATAGCGCTCGGCATCGTCGGCATCGGCTACTTCGCCATCGCAGGGACGAGGGACCAGTTGCTCACGTCCATGGCCTTTGTGGTTGTCTTGGCGGGTTCTTGGTCGCTGCAGTTCCTGACCGTGGGATACAGCACGGCCGGCGCCTTCGGCCCACTGGCGCGAAGGACCACGCTGATCGCCATCGCCGGACTGCCCCTAGCCCTGCTCGCCCAGGTGCTGGGTTACGCGGGCCTGCTCCTGCGTGTCGCGCTGGTCGCGGTGATCAGCAGTTCGGCGCTGTACTACCAGCGCCCGCTGAAGGTCCGGCCAAAATGGGACAGCGCGATGTTCCGGCAGCTCGTACGCGTGGGGCTGCCGATCTGGCTGCTCGGGCAGTTGGGGGCGCTCTTCATGACGCTGGACCGGCTGGTGCTGGCCGATTCGCCGCAAATGCTGGGCTACTACGCCATCGCCGCACAGTTCGCGGCGCTGGCAGTGATGGTGCCCACCGCTTTCAACTCGGTGCTCTATCCGCAGATGTCCAGAAACTACGGCGAGCACCGCTCGGCGATGGCGCTGTGGCGGCAAGCCTTGCGCGCGAGCATGGGCATGTTCGCGGCTGGCATGGTATTCGCCGGGATCTGCTGGTTGACCATCCCGGTCTTCGTAAACACGCTTTTGCCGGCCTATACGCCAGCCATCGAAGCCGCCCGCTGGACCTCACTGGCCGCAGCAGCGATGACCTTCTCGGCCTTCGGCAACGTGCTGAACGTGCTGGGCCGGCAGGACGTCTATCTGGCGAGCAGCGCCGTGGGCGGTGCGATGTTCTTCGCGGTCTGGAAGAGCCTCACGGCAATGGCCGAGGTTTCTCCGCTCGTCGCCGCGGCGCAGTCGATGTTGCTGGCCACTTTCGTCACGTCCGTGTGCGCCATGCTCTTGAGCCGTGTGCTGTGCGCCAGGCTCGACCGCATGCCCCCCGCCCCTTTGACCCCTGTCGGATCTGCATGAAGAAGCGACTGCTAACCGTCCAAGGCCCGCTGCAGTATCTGGCAGGTCTCATCGCATATACCCACGGCATTCCGGCGGGCGAAAGCTGGGACGATTCCGAGAACGTCCTGCTGCTCTATGACTTCCTCGCCGCGCCGGAGATCGAGGA
The DNA here is from genome assembly GCF_027498415.2 of Paucibacter sp. M5-1. NCBI lineage: Bacteria > Pseudomonadati > Pseudomonadota > Betaproteobacteria > Burkholderiales > Sphaerotilaceae > Roseateles > Paucibacter sp. M5-1. The sequence goes on along the minus strand of NZ_JAPZLM020000001.1, from coordinate 4,972,108 downwards.
CGATATTGCCGCGGCCGTGCGGCAATTGAGCGCCGGCAAGGCTTGGTCCCGTGTCGTGTACATCACGCAGGCAGAGATGGAAGCGTTTGCGCGTCGGCGTCACGGCCGCAACGTGCGAGATCTGCAACTGCGGCTGGGCAGCGACCGCTTCAACGAGATCTATCTGGCGCGAGACCAGATCGGACTGGGCAGTCCGCTCCTGATGGACACGTACAGCGGCGCAATCAAACGGGCGTACGGGGACTCGCTCGGTCTGGTCGGCCAGAGCGCCGAAAGCAACGTGTTCCGTTCGTCGACACGCCCGCGATGGGTCGAGCGAAGCCGAGCCATCGCCAAGCGGCTGCTACTCGGCGTGCCGCGGAAAGTCGGCTTCGACGAGGCCGTGCTGACGCTGCCGATGGACCTCTCCGGACGATTTTTCGATCACACGGCCCTGGTGGTGCCACCGCGCGAGCACGTGGTGGCCTGCGTGGAAGCACTCTCCTCCAGCCTGTTGCCCCTGGACGCCTACTGCGCTCAACTTTGCGCCCAAGGCACGCCGCTCGGCGACCGCCTGTACTTGCTTAGCAATCTGGCGGCATCAGGCCTTTCGACGCCGGAGCAGGAAATCGACTTCTATGTCGAGGTAATCGAATCGAGTTCACCCTCTGGCTCGACGACATACATCAAGCCGCATCCGCGCAGCACCTACCAGTCCTTGAAGGCCATTGAGCATCGCCTCCGCGGGCGGCACCGAATGATCGTCATCGACGACGAGCGCTTTGCCCGCATGCCCATCGAGCTGTGGTTCCGCCTGATCCGGCATTGCGAGGTGGTCCCCATGTTCTCGACGAGCGCTATCAACCTCAAATACCTGTACGGCAAGGCGGTTGATATGCCGCTCAACGAGCACCGGCTGGCGCGTTACATCAAATCCGAGCGGATCGACTACATGCGCGACAGCGACCGGTTAATCCGGAAGTGCATCGACAACCTCGACCACTGGGACCGAAGTTCCGCCCTGTGGTCTGGCCCCGCGTCCGCCTCGACCTAGTCATTGTCCGGACATGCGTCCTTGCGTCTATCCATGCTGAACGACATTCATTCCCCCGCGCCCGCGCGCAGCGTCCTGATCACGGGAGGCCTCGGCTTTCTCGGGCGCGCGGTCGCCCAATGTTTCAGGGCCGGCGGCTATCGAGTCTTGGGGATCGGCCATAGTGCGGAGGATGTCGCCGATGGGGCAGCCTCCGGATATGACCGTTGGATATCCACGAGCCTGACGACCGAATCGTTGACCCTTCTGGGCGAACGACCCGATGTCGTCGTCCACTGCGCCAGCAACGGCTCGGTACCTTACTCGCTGGTGCATCCGCTGGACGCCTACGAACGCACCGTCAATAGCACCGCCGTGCTGCTTGAACATCTGCGCCGGCACGCGCCGTCGGCGGTGGTGCTCTATCCGTCCAGCGCGGCCGTATACGGCGCTGCACCGGATCGCCCGTTGTGCGAGACCGACACACCGAACCCGGTCTCGCCCTACGGCTTCCACAAACAGATGGTCGAAACGCTGCTCGCGGCGCACGCCACCTGCTTCGGCCAGCCAGCGGTCGCGGTGCGCTTCTTCTCCATCTATGGCCCCGGCCTGCGCAGGCAACTGCTCTGGGATGCGTCAGAACGGCTGCTGTCAGGGCCTTCGCCACAGACCTTCTTCGGGACTGGTGACGAGACGCGAGATTGGATCCATGTCGATGACGCCGCGGCGCTGATACTCCACCTCGCAGAGCGCGCAGCGGCCGCACCGCGTGGCGCCGCAGCGCGCCTGGAGATCGTCAATGGCGCCACCGGCGACCGCGTCACAGTTCGCGACGTGCTCGGCCGGCTGGCACGCGCGCTCGGCAGTCCGGCAGAGATCCGCTTCAATGGCAGCATTCGCGCTGGAGACCCCCGCTTCTACCTCGCCGCCATCGATCAGATGCGAGCGACCGGCTGGCAACCGTCCATTGCGCTCGACGAAGGCCTGGCCACCTACGCCGCATGGGTGCGCAAGGCCCGAGATACTGCCCCATGACCTCCTCGACGCACGCGATGCCTGTTGCTGTTACCTCCACGCCCAAGATCCACGTCGGTTTCTGGTTCGACTTCGGCCTCGCCTATGCGGGCGGACTGAACTACTTCAGGAACCTGCTTCATGCCCTGCATGCCGTGCAGCCCGAGCACGTTCGCGTCACATTGTTCATCGGCAAGGATCTCCCTCCCAAGCTGGAAGCGGAGTTCCGCGCCATCGCGGAGGTGGTCAAGCTCGACATCTTGACGCGCGGCACCTGGCCCTGGTTTTTCCATCGAATAGCCTATCGAGGCCTTCGCTCCCAGTTCTTTGTGGAGCGCGTGCTGCGCCAGCACGGCGTAGATGTGGTCTCACATCCATCCATGGTGGGTCGACTCAGCCCTCGCTTCCGCCTGATTTCGTGGATCCCGGACTTCCAGTACCTGCACCTGCCGCACCTTTTCCCCGGCCTTGATGTCGATCGCCGCAGCGCCGAACTGCGCGAACTGCATCGTCACAGCGACGCCGTCGTCGTCAGCAGTGAGGACGCCCACAAGGACTTTGCCCAAGTGATGGGCGAGGCAAAGCCCCCGCGAACCCATGTGCTGCCCTTCGTCTCGCAGCTCCATCTGGGGCCGACCAGCCCGCAAGCCACCCGGGAATTGCTGGATAAGCACGGGCTGCCGGAGCGGTTCTTCTTGCTGCCCAACCAGTTCTGGGCGCACAAGAACCACCGCACGGCCTTCGAGGCCGTCGCGCAGCTCAAGCGTGAAGGCCTGGACGTGACCCTGGCCTGCACGGGCTGGATCAAGGACCCCAACGGCAACACACTGGCCGCCGAAGCGCTGCGACTGCTCGACGAACAGGATCTGCACGGCCACGTGCGCCTGCTAGGCAGCATCGACTACGCAGACGTACAGGGACTGATGCGCGCCAGCGTGGCAGTGCTCAACCCCTCCTTCTTTGAGGGCTGGAGCAGCAGCGTCGAGGAATCCAAGTCGATGGGCAAGGCCCTCATCGCATCAGACATCGCGGTGCATCGCGAGCAAGCGCATCCACAGGCCAAGTACTTCGATCCGAAAGACCCGACAGCACTGGCCGCGTTGCTGCGCCAGGCCTGGGCCGAGCGCCCGGGAGGCATCGACGAGGCCGCCGAGGCAGCCGCTAGAATCGCGCTTCATCGCCGAACCCTCGAATTCGGCCAACGCTACATGCAGATTCTTGAGACGGTGGCGGCCGAGTCGCGCCCCCACCGCTCCATCTCCCGTTGACGCCTTCATCCATGTCCCCCGCCCTTGGCTTTGTCGTTCTGAACTACGTCAATCATGACGAGACGGTGCGCTGCGTCGACAGCATCCTGGCGCTGCCCGGTGATGCGCCCGTCGTCGTTGTTGACAACGCCTCTCCCAACGGCGCCTTCGATGTGCTGCTGCGGCACTTTGCAGGGCACCTCCGTGTGAGCGTGCTGCAATCGGGTCGCAACGGCGGGTACTCCGCCGGCAACAACGTGGGCATCCGCGCTTTGCGCGAGCGGGGCATCCTCAACGTCGTCATCGCCACCAGCGACACGCGGGTCGAATCGCCAGACCTGATAGAGCGATGCCTAGCCGCGCGCGACGCGGGCATCGCCGTCGTCGGTCCATATGTGCGCGGCGATGAGCCTGGCTCGGATAATCCGATTCTGCTACGGCTGACACTGCAGTACATCGCTGCGATCCATCTGGGCAAACTGTGGACGCTGATGAAGAGTGTGGCTCTGCTCACGCTGTTCAAGCCGCGCCCGACCCGCAGCACTGCCGACGCGACCACTGCGGCCGGGTTGACCGATGTCTATATGGTCCACGGCTGCTTCCTGTTCCTGTCCGAGCACTACCTGCGCGCTTTCGGCGAACTCGACGAAGACCTGTTCATGTATGGCGAAGAGGATCTTATCGCTTTCAACTGCGCCCGTCGCGGCCTGCGCGTGGTTTACGACCCGCGCCTGGTGATCTATCACGGCGACGCCAAGAGCACGAGCCCGGGCGAGTTCCGCCTGCGCGCGGTCGCGGCGTCGATGGCCACGTTGCGGCGCAAGATGCCCGTCGGACCGCTCATCAATGCCTACCTCCGCTCTCACTGAGCTGCCCAGCCCGCCAGCAGGGCCGATGCTGCGGCTGAAACAACTGCTGCTCATGGCCGCCTGCGGTTCGCTCGGCTTGTACCCGCTGCTGGAGCAGTTCATCGCGCCGGTGCTGGTGGTGTCATTCGTGCTGGCGGCCTTGGTGGCCGGTGCCGGCCTGGTGCAACGCCGGCTGCGCATGCCGCCCACCTTCATGCTCGGCATCTGGGCGGCGCTGCTCATTGTCTACGTCGGCTGGACCGGCATCGCGATCGTGCACGGCAACGTGAGCCAGTACATCGTCACCGACTCCGCCGGCTTCCTGCTCTATATCGGCGTGCTGCCGGTGCTCTACCTGCTGATACAGCAGAACGACCTGCAGCGCTCGTTCTTCCGGCTGATCGACCAGCTGTCGATCGCGATCGCGGTGCTCAGCATCGCGATTGCGGTGGGCTTCTTCGTGCTCTTCGGCGCGGTCGAGACGGACTCGCTGCTGCTGGTGAACGCCTTCCTAAAGGGTCTAGGCCTGTCGTGGAAGGTCGACAGCAACTCCGGCGTGCTGGGCCTGTACACCAACATCGCCCACCTTATGATGCTTGGCCTAGCGCTGTCGCTGTACCGTTTCTCGCAGACGCAGCGCCGGCGCGAACTGCTGCTGTCGCTGCTGTACGTGGTGGCGCTGGTGCTCGACGGCCGCCGCGCGCTGGTGATTGCCACCGCGTTGCAGCTGATCTTCGTCGCGCCCCGGCTACTGATGACCCTCCCGCCGAGGCCGCGCCTGCGGCTGGTGTTGGGCTCGCTGTTGGTTCTGATCTTGACCGTGAGCGCAAACCTGGACTGGATCCAACAGCGCTTCGAGTTCTCCGACAACGACATCTCGTCCGCAGAACGCTACGCGCAGATCCCGGCGCTGCTGGACAAGATTGCCGAGAACCCGGTGTTCGGAGGCGGGTTCGGCACGGTCGCCGCCTACATCCGCAGCGATGAACGCCCGTTCAGCTACGAGGTCGATTTCCTGGCCACGCTGATGAAGCTAGGCCTGGTTGGTGGAGCGCTGTATTTCGGCACCTACTTGTTCGGCGTGCTGCAGGCGCGCCGCATCCGAGACCCGCTGGGCTTGTTCCTGATGTCGGCGGGTTTCTCGTTCTTCTTCTACATGGGCACGAACGGCAACCAGGCAATGTCCACCGACAGCGCGGTGTTCCACATCTACCTGTTCTTGCTGATCGCCTTCGCTTGCGAACTGCGGCGCGCGCCGTCCTTCCCTCCTCCGCTCACGTCCGATCCCGCCGTGCCCGCCGCCCCGCAGCAGCAACCGCTCGCGCCGACCTGAGCGCCCGACTTCATGAAAACCGTCCTGATCTTTGTCCCCAACTACTTCCCCGGATACATGTCGGGCGGCATCGCACGCACCGTGCTCAACACTGTCGAATGGCTGGGTGACGAGTTCTCGTTCCTCATCGTCACCCGCGATCGGGACCTTGGCTCGGACGTCCCCTATGCAGATGTCCCGCGCGGCGAATGGGTCCCGATGGGTCGGTCGCGCGTGCGTTACCTCGCGCCTGAAGAACTCGGCCTATCTGCGCTCGCGGAACTGGTCAACGGCACGCCGCACGACATCCTGCACCTGAACAGCTTCTTCGATCCGGTCTTCACCATCAAGCTACTGCTGCTGATGCGTCTGGATCGCATACGTCCGCAACGCGTCGTGATCTCGCCGCGCGGCGAGTTCGTCGAAGGCCCGCTGCGCATCAAGTATCCGAAGAAAAAGCTCTACATCGAACTCTCGCGCTGGGCCGGCTTCTACGGCGGCGGCATGCAGTGGCATGCCTCCAGTCCGCACGAGGCGCAGGGCATCGTTCAAGCGATGAGAGTGCCTGCGGACCGCGTCCGCTCGGCCATCGACCTGCCGATCCGCGATGCCGCCGCGCTCGCGCCGGAAGCGCCGTCGCAGGCACGACTGCGCGTCGTGTTCCTGTCGCGGCTGACGCGCGAGAAGAACCTCGACGGTGCGCTGCGCATCCTGCAGCGCGTTCGCCGTCCGATGGACTTCGACATCATCGGCCCGCAGGAGGACCCGCTGTACTGGGCCGAGTGCGCGACCCTGCAGAAGCAACTGCCCCCGCATGTCCAGGCCCGATACCTGGGCCCCGTGGCGCCGGAGGAAGTCTTCCAGCGCCTGGCCGGCTACGACGTGTTTCTGTTCCCGTCCCACGGCGAGAATTACGGGCACGTCATCGCGGAATCGATCGCCGTCGGCACCCGCGTGCTGATCAGCCAGAACACGCCGTGGCGCGGCCTCGCGGCCGACGGTGTCGGCTGGGATCTTGACCTTGCGGACACCGGTGCATTCGCGACTGTGCTGGACGAACTCGCGGACCAACCACCCGAAGCCCGTGCAGCAGTGCGGCCGGCGGTCCGGCAGGCCGCAGCAGCACGCCTGTCCGACCCCGTCGCGCTCGAACACAACCGCCACCTCTACTCGACCATCTGATTCATCCAGGGACTGCCCGCCGTGTCACAACAGAACTATCGTATTTGCGCCAACTGCATCATGGACACCAGCGACGCTGGCATCACCTTCGATGCCCGTGGCTGGTGCGACTACTGCAACAACTACCACGACAACATCCTGCCCAACTGGCACACGGACGAACGCGGCCAAGCCGAGATCGAGCAGATGGTCGCCAAGGTTAAGAAGGATGGCGAAGGCCGCGAGTACGACTGCCTGCTGGGCATCAGTGGCGGCGTAGACAGCTCCTACCTCGCCTACCTTGCCAAGGAAAAATTCGGGCTGAGGCCGCTGATCTTCCATGTCGATGCGGGGTGGAACTCACAGCAGGCGGTGCACAACATCGAGCGCATCGTTGAAGGCCTTGGCCTGCACCTGCATACCGAGGTGATTAACTGGCAGGAGATGAAGGACCTGCAACTGGCTTATTTCAAGGCGCAGGTGCCTCATCTCGACACGCCGCAGGATCACGCGTTCTTCGCGTCCCTCTACAACTTCGCCGCCAAGTACAAGATCAAGTACATCTTGAACGGCGGCAACTACTCGACGGAATGTGTCCGCGAACCGCTGGAGTGGGCCTATCACGCGTCCGACCTGCGCCAACTCAAGGACATCCATTCCAAGTTCGGCACCCGTCCGCTGAAGACCTTCCCTCTGTCAGACATCTTCACCTACAAGCTCTACTACCGCTACGTGAAGGGTGTGGAAGTGCTGCGACCATTGAACTCCGTGCCGTACATCAAGGAGGATGCGATGCAGTTGCTCATCGACAAGTTCGGCTGGCAGAAATACGCTCACAAGCACTATGAATCGCGTTTCACCCGCTTCTACGAAGGCTATTGGCAGCCTACCAAGTTCGGCTACGACAAGCGCCGCGCGCACTTCTCGAGCCTGATCCTGACCAAGCAAATGACACGCGACGAGGCGCTGGAGAAGATCGCCAAACCCGCCTACGATCCGGCTACCGTCGACCAGGACTTCGAGTACATCGCCACCAAGCTCGACATTTCCGTCGAGGAGTTGCGCGCGCTGCACAACGGACCGAACAAGAGCTGGCGCGACTACAAGTCGCGCCAGCCGCTCATTGATCTCGGCACTCGCGTCATGCGGGCCCTTGGTGTCCAGCGGGCCATCATCCGATGATCAAGATCATTGACTACGGGCTGGGAAACATCCTGGCCTTTCAGAACATGTACAAGCGGCTGAATGTGCCGGTGGGCCTCGCAAGGACGGCTGCTGATCTTGAAGACGCGACCAAGCTGATACTGCCCGGTGTCGGCGCGTTCGACCATGCGATGGAAGAGCTTGACCGCTCTGGCATGCGCGCCCGTCTGGACGAAATGGTGCTCGGCGAGAAGCGTCCGGTGCTGGGCATCTGCGTAGGCATGCAAATGCTTGCTGATCGCAGCGATGAAGGCCATCGTAGCGGCCTAGGGTGGATCCCCGGAGAGGTCAAGGGCTTCAAAAGCCTGGGGCAACCCGACCTTTTGCTTCCGCACATGGGTTGGAACGATGTCCAACCCAAGGCGGACCACCCCCTGTTCGACGAACTGCGCATCGACGCACGCTTCTACTTCCTGCATTCGTTCTATTTCGAATGCGCGAACGCCGATCACACGGCTGCGGTCTCGAGCTACGGCAAGGAATTCAGCTGCGCCGTCAGCGCCGGACACATCCACGGGGTGCAGTTCCACCCCGAGAAGAGTCACCACTTCGGCGCTCAGTTGCTGAAGAATTTCGCGGAGCTCTGACATGTTGCGACCCCGGATCATTCCCTGCCTGCTGGTCCATGACGATGGCCTGGTCAAGACTGTCAAGTTCAAGGATCCCAAGTACGTTGGCGACCCCATCAACGCCGTCAAGATCTTCAATGAGAAGGAAGCGGATGAGCTGATCGTCCTCGATATCGATGCCACCGTGCAAGGCCGCGAACCCAATTTCCGGCTGATCGCTCAGTTCGCTGCCGAGTGCCGCATGCCGCTGTGCTACGGCGGCGGTGTGCAGACCGTTGAGCAGGCCAAGCGCATCATCGGGCTGGGCGTCGAGAAGGTCGCGATCAGTGCGGCCGCTGTTGCGGACCCTACTCTGATCTCGCGCATTGCCGAAGAAGTAGGCAGCCAGAGCGTGGTCGTGGTACTGGACGTCAAGACCAGCTTGTTCGGTAAGCAGGAAGTCTGGACCCACAATGGCCGCAAGAACAGTGGCAAGTCCCCGATTGAGTTGGCTCAGCAGGCGGAGAAACTCGGCGCTGGAGAGATCGTCATCAACTCCATCGACCGCGATGGTCAGATGAAGGGCTACGACCTGTCGCTGGCCGCCAAGCTACGCGAGGCCACACGGTTGCCGATGTCGGTGCTAGGCGGTGCTGGATCGCTCCAGGACATCGGAGAACTGATCAAGACGTGTGGCGTGGTAGGGGCCTCCGCGGGCAGCTTCTTCGTCTTCAAGGGCCAGTACCGCGCGGTGTTGATCAGCTACCCCAACCCGGAGCAGAAGGACTCTCTGCTGCGTGACTCGTTACCACGCAAGACGGCAGGCACCACGGTCCGACTGGCATGAATGTTCTGATCCTGAGCCAGCACTATTGGCCGGAGACCTTTCGCATCAACGAGGTGGCCGAATCCCTCCAGCGGGCAGGTTGCCAGGTCCGCGTGCTGACTGGCCAGCCCAACTATCCGGAAGGAACCATCTTCCCCGGATATCGCGCCGGCGCCATGACAACCGAGCGACATCCGATGGGCTACACAATCCACCGTGTGCCGTTGTGCCCGCGCGGGCGCGGAGGCGCAAAGCGCCTGGTGGCCAACTACCTTTCCTTCCTTTTTTCGGCCTCGGTGCTCGGTCCATGGTCATTGCGTGGGCAGCGCATCGACGTCATCTTCGTCTATGGCACGTCCCCCATCTTGCAGGCTATCGCCGGCATCATCTTGAAATGGATCAAGGGCGCGCCGCTGGTCACCTGGGTGCAAGACCTGTGGCCACAGAGTCTGGAAGTGACGGGCTTCGTCCGAAATCCACGCCTGCTTGGGGTTGTGGCGACTGTTGTTCGGTGGATCTATCGTCGCAACGATCTGCTGCTTGCCCAATCGCAGGCGTTTGTGCCGGCAATCCAGACGATGGCCGGCCGCACCCCGGTGGAATACCACCCCAACCCAGGCGAGCTCGCTTTCATTCAGCCCGCCACGGATACGGCGCCCGCACTGGTATTGCCGGACGGATTCAATGTGGTCTTCGCCGGAAATTTCGGTACGGTGCAGGCGCTGGATACGGTCATTGACGCCGCCGAACGGCTCCGTGCCCATGCGGACATTCGCTTTGTCCTCGTGGGCAGCGGCAGCCGTGGCCCATGGCTGGCTGAGGAGATTGAACGCCGCGGTATAGAAAACGTAGTGCTTGCTGGGCGCTTCCCTCCGCAGGCCATGCCAGGCATCCTGTCACAGGCCGATGCGGTGTTGGTCAGCCTGACTCGCGGCGAGATCCTCGGGCAGGTGGTGCCAAGCAAGATCCAGGCGTATCTCGCCGCCGGCCGTCCCATCGTCGCATCGCTCGACGGCGAGGGGGCGCGTGTCGTCCTGGAGGCGGGTGCCGGCGTTACTGCGCCGGCAGAGGACGCGCAGGCCTTGGCGGAAGGCATACTGCGCCTGCATGCTGCGGGGCCAGAAGCCAGGCAAGCCATGGGAGATTCGGGCCGCCGCTACTACGAACAACACTTCGATCCTGAACGGCTGGCCGAGCGGCTGGTCCGTCGCTTCCGTGACCTGGCGGTCCTCCGTCGCAAAAGCGGCACCGGGACAGGCGACGCAGAAGAGACCTACAAACCATGAACGACAACACTTCCGTCCTCGTAATCGGTGCGTCCGGCATGCTGGGCAATGCGGTTCTGCGCGTATTCGCCGAGAGCCCGGGCTACACCGTGTGGGGCTCGGCGCGATCCGCCGCACTGCTCAAGCACCTGCCGGCCGCGCTGCACGACCGTATCGTCACGGGCATTGACGTCGACAACCCCGACAGCTTGGCGCGTCTATTTGCAGTCACAAGTCCCAAAGTCGTGGTCAATTGCGTCGGCCTCATCAAACAGCTCGCTGAAGCGGATGATCCGCTCGCAGCCATCCCCATCAACGCGCTGTTGCCGCACCGCCTGGCTCGGCTGTGCGAGGTCGCCGGCGCTCGGCTCGTGCACATGAGCACCGATTGCGTTTTCGCTGGCACCCGAGGGAGCTACCTCGAAACCGACGCGCCCGACGCCACTGACCTTTATGGTCGCAGCAAGCTGATGGGCGAAGTGGACTACCCTAACGCCGTCACGCTGCGCACCTCCATCATCGGCCACGAACTCGCCAGCGCCCATGGACTGGTGGGCTGGTTTTTGTCACAGACCGGCGGAGTGAAGGGCTTCACCCGCGCCGTCTTCTCTGGTCTGCCGACGGTCGAGCTCGCGCGCGTCATCCGCGACCATGTGCTGCCTCATCCCGAACTGCACGGCCTCTACCATGTCTCCGCAGCACCGATCGACAAGCATACGCTGCTGACACTGGTCGCAGCGGCCTATGGCCGCAGCAACCCCATCACCCCGGATGATCGTCTGGTGATAGACCGCTCACTTGACTCCTCCCGCTTCCGTTCCGCCACGGGCTACCAGCCGCCCGAATGGCCCGAACTCGTCCAACGCATGCGTGCGTTTGGTTGATGCAATTCTCCGACCCTGCCAAGACCATGTTCAAAGACAAGACCCTCCTGATCACCGGCGGAACGGGCAGCTTCGGCAACGCCGTGCTGCAGCGTTTCCTCGATTCCGATTTCGCGGAGATCCGCATCTTCAGTCGCGACGAAAAGAAGCAGGAAGATATGCGCATCGCGCTGAAGAATGACAAGGTCAAGTTCTATATCGGCGATGTGCGGGACTACGACTCGATCCACGACGCACTGCGTGGGGTCGACTACGTGTTCCATGCGGCCGCCCTGAAGCAAGTGCCTTCTTGCGAGTTCTATCCGATGGAAGCGGTGCGCACCAACATCATCGGTGCGGAGAACGTAATTCGCGCCGCCATCGCCAATGAAGTCAGCCGCTGTGTCGTGCTCAGCACCGACAAGGCGGTTTATCCTATCAATGCGATGGGAATGTCCAAGGCAATGATGGAAAAGGTCATGATTGCGAAGTCTCGCCTGTGCGATCCGGGCAAGACCGTCCTCAGCGCCACGCGGTACGGCAACGTGATGGCTTCGCGCGGCTCTGTGATCCCCCTGTTCCTTGAGCAGTTGCGCAGTGGCAAGCCGCTGACGGTGACCGACCCCAATATGACGCGCTTCCTGATGTCGCTCGAGGAGTCGGTTGACCTGGTGCTCTATGCCTTCCAGAACGCACGCCCCGGCGACATCTTCGTGCAAAAGGCACCCGCGTCCACGGTGGGTGACCTGGCCCAGGCACTCCGCGAGCTACTCAAGTCCGATACGGAGATCAAGGTCATCGGCACCCGCCATGGTGAGAAGCTCTACGAATCACTCGTCTCGCGAGAGGAAATGGCCCGCTCTGAGGACCTGGGCGGCTACTACCGCATTCCTGCGGACTCTCGCGATCTCAACTACGACAAGTACTTCGTCGAGGGCGAAACAGAAATCTCCAAGATCGAGGACTACACCTCACACAACACGCGCAGGCTGGATGTGGCACAGGTCAAGGAAGTGCTGATGCAGCTGGACATCGTGCGGGAGGTGGTCCGTGCTTAAGGTGATGACCGTTGTCGGCACACGGCCGGAGATCATCCGGCTGTCCCGCACGATCGACAAGCTCGACCGTTTCTGCGAGCACTTGCTGGTGCACACGGGCCAGAACTACGACTATGAGCTCAACGAAGTTTTCTTCAGCGACCTCGGGATCCGCAAGCCCGACTTCTTTCTTGAAGCGGCCGGCACGTCCGCTGCGGAGACGATCGCCCAGGTCATCATGAACGTTGACAAGGTCATCGAACAAACCCGTCCGGATGCCTTGCTTATCCTCGGCGATACCAACAGCTGCCTGGCTGCGATCGCCGCCAAACGCCGGAAAGTGCCGATCTTCCACATGGAAGCCGGTAATCGCTGCTTTGACTTCCGCGTCCCTGAAGAAATCAATCGCCGGATCGTCGACCATACGTCCGACATCAACCTAACCTACAGCCAGATCGCACGGGACTATCTGCTGCGTGAGAACCTGCCGCCGGATCAGGTCATCTGCACGGGCAGTCCCATGCGCGAAGTGATCGAGCATTACCATGATGGCATTGAGGCGTCCGACATCCTGCAACGCCAGGGGCTGAGCGCCGGCAAGTACTTCGTTGTCAGCTCGCATCGCGAGGAAAACGTCGACTCCGTCGAGAACCTGACTCGATTGCTGACAGTGCTCAATATGCTGGCCGAACGCTACGGCGAACCCGTCATTGTCTCGACCCATCCACGCACTCGAAAACGTCTTGAACAGATGGGGGAGGCCGCAGTGGTCCATCCCTTGGTGAATTTCATGAAGCCTTTCGGCTTCCTGGACTACATCCATCTGCAGAGTCGCGCACGTGTCGTCCTGTCAGATAGCGGAACGATCACTGAAGAGTCCTCGATTTTGAACTTCCCGGCATTGAACCTGCGTGAGGTTCATGAACGTCCGGAAGGTGTGGAGGAGGCGGCGGTGATGATGGTAGGCCTAGATGTGGAACGTGTAATTGACGGCCTTCGCGTGCTTGACAGCCAGCCACGCGGTAATGAACGGTTGTTGAGGCTGGTCAATGACTACTCCCCGGCCAATGTCTCGGACAAGGTGCTGCGGATCATCATCAGCTACACCGACTTCGTGAACCGCAAGGTCTGGAGGAAGTGAACCGAGAGAGCAGCGCACGTCGCATGGCGCACGGGCTAGCGGGACTGGAATTCCGGGACTAAGCCGACCAGCATAGCTCGGACAACATCGTCCGTCTGTGACTCATTCTGGCTAGCGACGCGCTGCAAGAACGTATCAAGCCCCTCGGTGCTTGTTAGATCGTCCAGTTTGGCGATGCTGATCATGCTGAAGCGTGTCGGGAGCACCATGTCTGAGCCGTGCAGCAGTTCCTCGTAGAGTTTTTCCCCGAGGCGCAGTCCGGAGAACTCGATGCGGACATCCTTTGCGTCCCCGCCGCTAAGGCGGATCATGGCTCGTGCCAGATCAACGATCCTCACCGGCTCGCCCATGTCCAGCACGAACACCTGCCCAGATTCCCCAATCGCCCCCGCCTGCACCACCAACCTCGCCGCCTCCGGAATCGTCATGAAGTAGCGTGTGATGTCCGGATGCGTCACCGTCACCGGCCCGCCCCTGCCAATCTGCTCTTTGAACTTCGGGATCACGCTGCCACTCGATCCCAGCACATTGCCAAATCGCACTGCCATGAACTTGGTGGCATGGCCCTGCCCTGCCATATGGCTGATCACCAACTCGGCCGCGCGCTTGGTCGCCCCCATCACATTGGTCGGATTGACAGCCTTGTCGGTGCTGATCAGCACAAAGCGCTCGACGCCATGCTCGGCCGCCGCCAGCGTCGCGTGATAGGTCCCCAGCGTGTTGTTGCGCAGACAGGCCCAGGCGTTCTCTTCCTCCATCAACGGCACATGCTTGTACGCCGCCGCATGGAAGACGATCTGCGGCTTGTACTTGCCGAAGACGTATCGCAGATGCTCCAGATCCTTCACATCGCCGACCAGGCGCACCAGCGGGATGTGCGGGAACTTTTCTGACAGCTCCTGCTCGACCGTATACAGCGCGAACTCGCTGAGTTCGTACAGCACGATCTTCGAGGGGCCGTAACGCGCCACTTGTCGGCACAGCTCGGAGCCGATCGAGCCGCCGGCACCGGTGACCAGCACCACCTTGCCGTTGATGCACTCGCTGATGCCGCCCTCATCGAGCACTACGGGCTCTCGGCCCAGCAAGTCCTCGGGCTCGATATCGCGCAGCTGGTCGACCTTGCTGCCCTGCATCAGTTCGGCGCTGCTGGGCACGGTCAGCACATGCAGGCCGGTGCCACCGGCCAAGTCCAGCGCACGGCGGCGCTTGTCTGGCGCGGCCGAGGGCATCGCGACGATCAGGTGGGTGATGCCGTGCAAGGCCGCGAGGCGGCCGACATCCTCAAGACTGCCCAGCACCGGGATGCCGGCCACGCGCGAGTCGCGCTTGGCGTCATCGTCATCGAGCCAGCCGACCACGACCCAGCCCTGATGCTGGATGCCGGCTACCAGGATGCGGCCGGCCTGCCCGGCGCCCATCACCAGCACTCGGTGCGATTCGACCGAGCTGCCGCTGATGCGGCCGCGCATATGCTCGTAGAGCATGCGGTAGCCCAGGCGCATCATCGCCAGGCCGATCAGGCAGAACACCGGATGCAGGGCCAGCACCGCGCGCGGCACCTTGCTCAGCTGGGCCATCAGCACGATCACGGCTGCGATCGCGCCAGCCACCGCGCAGGCCAAGGCCAGGCGTTTGACCTCGCCAAAGCCGCTGAAACGCCACATGCCCTTGGGCACGCGCAACGCCCACAGCACCATTGCATAGAGCATCACCAGCCCCAGCAGTACCCAATGGTCATAGCTCGGCCGCGCCGAGATCCAGCGCTCGAAGCCGAGACGGAACAGATAGGTGGCCTGCCAGGCCAGCGCGACCACGGCCGCATCCAGCAGCAGGGACAGGCCCTGGCGGTAGGGGCGGATGCGGGTCAGAAAACCGTCGAGTGACAACCAGAACATCGGATCTTTCTCAAACCTCAGCGCCGCAGCGCAGACAGGGTCGCCAGTATCAGGCGCAGATCGCCGAGCAGCGTGGCTTCGCGCACATAGCGGCTGGAGAGCGCAAGCTTGGCCGGCAGCACCTGCTCGACATAGGCGCGCTCCGGGTCGGCCGCTGCCGCCAGCACCGCGCTCTCGTCACGGTACTGCAGCGAGGCCAGGTCGGTGATGCCAGGCCGCACCGATAGCAGCAGCTCGCGCATCTCGTCGGGATACAGCGCCACATACTTGGGCACCTCGGGCCGCGGCCCGACCAGGCTCATCGCACCGCGCAGCACATCCCAGAGCTGCGGCAGTTCGTCGAGCTTGGTGCGGCGCAGAACCTGGCCCGCGCGGGTGATGCGTGGATCGGCGCCGACGGTGATCTGCGGGCCGCGCGCCGGCGCGTCCACAGCCATCGTGCGGAACTTGTGGATCATGAAGGGCCGGCCGAAACGCCCGACCCGTTGCTGGCGGAACAGCACCGGCCCACGAGAGTCGAGCTTGACCCACAGCGCGATCGCCATCAGCGGCAGCGCCAGCAAGGCCAGGCCCAGCGCGGACAGCAGGATATCGACCAGCCGCTTGAGCATCACGATTCAGCCATCAGCTCAGCCCAGCACGATTTCGCGCACGGTGCGTATCACCCGCTGCACGTCGGCATCGGTCATCGCCGTGTAGAGCGGAATGCTGACCATGCGCTCGAAGGCTTTTTGCGAGTGCGGGAACTGCTCGGGCCTCAGGCCGTAACGGTCGCGCCAGTAGGGGTGCAGATGCAGCGGGATGTAGTGCACGCTGCAGCCGATGCCGGCGGCATACAGGCGCTCGATGAACACATCGCGCTCCATCTCCAGCTCCTCGCTCAGGCGCAGCACATAGAGATGCCAGGAGTGCGTGTCGCCCTCGACGGGCTGGGGCGGCAGGATCAGCGGCAGGTCAGCGAAAGCGTCGTTGTAGGCCTGGGCGATCAGCTCGCGCCGCGCCTGGAAGGTCGGGATGCGCTTGAGCTGGTGCAGACCCAGCGCTGCGGCGATGTCGGTCAGGTTGTACTTGAAGCCGGGGGCGATGATCTCGTAGTACCAGCTCGGCACCTTGGCGGTGAAGCGATCAAAGGCATCGCGGTTCATGCCGTGCAGGCGCATCACCCTGGCACGCTTGGCCAGCTCGGCATTGCGCGTCACCAGCATGCCGCCCTCACCGGTAGTCATGGTCTTGTTGGCATAGAAGCTGAACACCGTCGCATCGCTGCCCATCGTGCCGATCAGCTCCTTCTCCAGGGTGGTGGGCAGCGCATGCGCCGCATCCTCGACGACGCGCAACCCATGCTTGCGGGCGATGTCCAGGATCGCGATCATGTCCACCGCCAGGCCGGCATAGTGGACCGGGATAATGCAGCGGGTCTTCGGCGTGATCGCGGCCTCGACCAGTTTCGGGTCGATGTTCAGCGTCTTCGGATCGATGTCGACCAAGACTACATCGGCGCCCAGATAGCGCACCACCTCGGCCGTCGCGGTGAAGGTATGCGTGGTCGTGATGACCTCGTCGCCGGGGCCGATGCCCAGCGCCTCCAACGCCAGATGCAGGCCGGCGGTGGCCGAGTTGACCGCGATGCACTCGATCTGCGGTTCACCGAGAAACTCGGCAAAGGCCTGCTCGAAGCGGCGCGCCTTCGGCCCGGTCGTGACCCAGCCGGAGCGCAAGGTGTCGACCACTTCGGCGATCTCGTCTTCGCCGATCTCGGGCAGGGCAAAAGGCAGAAAAGGCAGGGATTCACTCATGGGACTTCTCGATCACGGCCAGCACATGGCTGCGCAGCCAAGGAATGCTGTTGAAAACGCGGTAAGCGCCGGGGTGCAGGCGGCACACGGCCCGCGCCAGCGGCGGTGCCAGCGTGAGCCGCTGCCAACGCAAACGCCCTCGCGGGAACAACTCGCGCACGCGTCGCAGCGGCACGCCGCGCACATCGCGGTTGCGTGGATTGTCGACGATGAAGTCATACCAGAGCACCGCACCGCCCGGTTTGAGCCAGCGCCACATGGCATCCGCCAGGCCCTGTTGCACGCCGTCGTCCAGGATGGACGAGAACACCGTGGACTGCAGCACCAGATCCTGGCTGCCGGCCGCCAATGGCGCCTGCGAAGCGTCGCCCAGATGCAGGGCCACGGTGGCTGGCAGCAGATGGCGGGCTGCCTCGTAGCGCTCGCTCAGCAGCTCCACCCCGCTCAAATGCTCCGGCGCCAGGCCCAGCCGCAGCATCTCCAGCAGATTGCCGCCGGCACCGCAGCCCACCTCGGTCAGCCGCCAGTCGGCCGGCGTGCCGGGGCGCCGCGCCAGCTCGCGCCACAGCGCGCGCTGGCGCTCCTGCAGCATCTGCCAGACCTCGGGCCGCAGCAGGCTGTAGCGGTCCGCCACCTGGCGCCGTGCATAGCGCTCGGCAATGGCGTCGAGTTCGCGCTGTCGCAGCTCTGTATTGTTCATGCCAGCGCCTCGACAAAGCGTTGCGCCAGGACCGGGTAGGTATGGTTGGCCAGCACGAACTCGCGGCCGCGCCGACCCATCGCCGCGCGGGCTTCGGCCGGTAGCGCAGCCAGGCGCCGCACGCCCTCGGCCACCGCCTGCGCGTCCTCGGGCGGCACCGTCAGCCCGGCTCCTGCCTCGGCCACCGGGTCGTTGCCGGCCTCGACCGAGTGCAGCACTGGACGCTGGGCCATCATGTAGTCCATCAGCTTGTTCGGCGCGATGCCGAAGCGATAGATCGGCGTGCGCTGCCAGCCGATGTAGGCGATGTCGAACAAGGCCAGCAGGCTGGGGATCTGCAGCTTGGGGATGGGCGCGAACATCGCGACATTGTCCAGGCCCTCCTCGGCCACGCGCTGCTGCAAGCGCTGCTTTTCATGGCCGCCGCCCACCATCACGATGGCGATGGGCTGGCCTTTCAGCAGCTTGGCCGCGTCCAGCAGCACGTCCAGTGCATTGGGCAGGCCATGCGAGCCGGCATAGCCCAGCACCAGGCGCCCGGCGGCACGCTGCACCGCAAGATGGGCGGCCAACTGCGGATCGAGCGCTTCGCCCTCACCGGTCCACTCGTCCAGCGTGATGCCATTGGGCACGATGTGCAGCTTCTTCAGATCCAGGCCGTGATCGGCCATATGGCCCTGCACCTTGGGCAGCATGGACACGACGACATCGGCATCACGGTAGGCATCGTTCTCGGCCTTCTGGCACAGCAGCGCGAAGGGGTGGCGGGGGCTCATGCCCGACAGCTCGATCGGCGACAGCGGCCACAGATCGTGCACCTCGTACACGAGCTTGGCACCCGCCTTCTTGGCCACGCGGCGCGCCACCCAGATGTCCATTGGGTAGGTGCTGGAGGCGATCACTGCGTCGGGTTGAAAAGCCTCGGCCAGCGCATCGGCATCGGCCCAGACCTGGCGGCAAAACGAGAAGATATTGCGCACCCGCCCCAGGCCATTGCCCTGGTAGGCCGGCGTCTCGTACCAGCAGTAGGGCACGCCCTCTATCGTCTGCCCGCCGGCCTGCGGCTGGGTGCTGCGCACATGGGAGTGCGAGGCCGCCAGCACCAGCACCTGGTGGCCGGCACGCACCCATTCGCGCGCCAGGTAGAAAGGCCGGTATTCCATGCCGTGTTGCGGTGAGCCGGCGTAATGATTGATCAGCAGCAGCTTCAAGAGGGGAGCTCTTCTTTTTTTAAACGGGACAGAAAACCCTGGACGGCGGGCGTGAACAGGCCATGCTGGGCCACCCAGGCGCGGTTGGCTGCGCCGGCGGCCTCGGGCCTCAGGCCTTGCAGCAAGGCGGGCAGCCGCGTGATCTCAGCGTCCGGCAGGATCACACCACGACTCGCATCGATCAGTTCGTGGTTGGCCGGCAGATCCGACAGGATGGGCACGCATTCATGCGCCATCGCCTCCAGCACCGAGACCGCCACCGAGTCACTCTCCGGCAGACTCAGATACCAGCGGGCGCGGGCATAGAAGCCGGCCTGCGCCTTGGCCGCCAGACGGCCGACAAACTCGACACGATCAGCCAGCCCAAGCGCGACCACCTGCTGCTCAAGCGCACGCTTCAGCGAGCCCTCATTGGCCACCACCAGCCGCGCCTGGGGCCGCTGCGCCGCCACCGCCGCAAAGGCAGCGATCACCCGCTCCGGTCGGTAGATCGGCTCCAGCCCGCGATTGGCAAAAAACAGCCAGGGCTCCTTGCGCGCGCCCTGCTTGGGCAGGCTCTCCAGGCCGAAGGGAAAAGTCATCACCTCGCGTGCCCCGAGCTCCTTCATCCGCGCCGTCATGTGCTGCGAGTCGGAGCTGCACACCGTGCAGGCGCGCAGCACCCGCTGCGTCAGCCAGCGGTAGGCGAAACTCTGCTGCGGCGTGACCAGGATGTCGCTGCCCCAGGCCGAGCCGGCAATGTGCGCTCGCAGTCGCCAACCGCGCTTGGCGGCCCAGGCCAGGGTGCCGTGCGAGGTCAGGTAGTGGGCGTTGATCCAGTCGGCATCGATCTTGGACAACCATTGGCCCAGCATCGGCAGTTTCTTCAGCAGCCCGACATTGCCGCCGCCGTGAGCAGGGTCGGTGTGCAGCGCCAGGCGCCGCTCGGCCGGCAGCAAGGCCTCGAACTCGGGCGTGAAGCCGCGCGAAGACGCAGCCCACAGCTCCACGCTGGGGCTCAGCGCCCGCGCCCACTTGAGCAGATGCGGGCTCTGGCCGTCGCCGATCAGCACCAGCTTCACTGGGGCAACTCCCCAGCCCAGGCCTGGTAATGCGGGGCGAGTTCTGGATGCAAGGTCAGCAGCTTGGCGTCGCTCTCGCGCACATCGCCGATCTGGCGCGCCGGTTGGCCGGCCATGATGGCAAAGTCCGGCACCTCGCCGCGCACCTGGCTGTAGGCGCAGATCACCACGCCGCGCCCGATGCGGCTGCCGGCCTCGATCAGGCTGTGTGGGCCGATGAAGCTGTAGGCGCCGATGCTGATCGGCGCCTTGATATAGCCCGGCATCGGGCCCTGGTGCGTCGAATAACTGCGGCCCAGCAAGCGAATCGATCGGTGCGAGCTGTGCGTGACGATGCTGACGAAGTTCGTGATCTGCACGCCCTCGCCTATCGTCAGTCCGGCCGTCGCGTCGATGAAGTTGAACTGGCCGATGAAGACATGGTCGGCCAGCACCAGGCCTGCCTCGCCCTCGATGCAGCTGCTGGGCGCGATGCGGCTCATCGGCGCGCCCTGTTCGCCGAACAGCATGCGGAAGAACAGCACACGCCAGAGGGCGCGGCGGCAACGATTAAGCCAGGCTCTCATCGGGGAAGGTCTTCCAATTTGCCAGGGCCCAGAAGAAGTAGCTGAAGTAGGCCAGCATAGCGGCCGACACCCCCCAGGCCCCACCGATCAAGCCGCCCAGATGCAAACCCAGGGCCAGGCCGACAACAAACAGCACTTGCCCCACCAAAGCCAGGCGCAGCGCCCAGGCCTGGGCACGCCAGGCCATCGTGGCCACCGACAGCGGCGAGGCAATGAAATGCAGCGCGATATAGGGCGCCAGCGCCTGGGCCAGCGCGCCGGCGTCGACCCAGCGCTCGCCGAACAACCAGGTGAACAGCTCAGGCCCCCACCACAGCAGCACACCCATCAGCGGCAGGGCCAAGGCCATCAGCACCGCCATGCTGCGCCTGACCACGGCCAGCGCCTCCTGCGGGTCGCCCGCCTGCACCAGCCGCGGGTAGAGCGTCTGAGACAAGGCCCCGCCGATCAGGCCGGCAGGCGCCTTCAGGTAACGCAAGGCCAGCGCCCAGTAGCCGGCCGCCGCCTCGCCGCTGGCGCTGACAATGATCAGCAGCGCCAGGCTGTCCTGCAAGGCGCCGGCAAAGGCATGCGGTGTGTTGAGCAGCGGAAAGGCGCGATGCTTGGCCGCCATGGCCTTCAGCGCCGCTGCGCGCCAGAGCCCCGCCCATCCCCCTGCGGGCGCAGGGCGCGCCAGCAGGACCGCCGTCGCCAGACCGGCGGCGATAGGCCCCAGCACCAGCCCTAAGGCGCCGAGTTGCAAGAGCCCGAACAACAGTTGCAACAGCGCCCCGCCGCCATACTGCAGCACGCGCGCCAGCGACAGCAGCTCGAAGCGCTGCGCCCGCGTGGCCCACAAGGTCAGCCATTGCGTCGCGCCACCGGCCAGCACGGCCAGCGGCAGCAGCCAGGCCAGATCCAGCTCCTGCCATTGCAGCAACACCCAGGCGACCACCACCGATACGGCCGTCACAGCGAGCAGCACGCGGGCGCACAAGCCCATCAGTCGCGCGGCCCCGCCCTCGTCGCGCTCCAGTGGCAGCGCGAACTCATAGCGCGCGCAGCCGACCACGGCCAGATTGGTGGCCACGGCCCACAGCAAGGAAAACTGGCCAAACTCGGT
The DNA here is from genome assembly GCF_027498415.2 of Paucibacter sp. M5-1. Classification (NCBI taxonomy): domain Bacteria; kingdom Pseudomonadati; phylum Pseudomonadota; class Betaproteobacteria; order Burkholderiales; family Sphaerotilaceae; genus Roseateles; species Paucibacter sp. M5-1. The sequence continues at coordinate 4,950,297 of NZ_JAPZLM020000001.1, read as the reverse complement.
CGGTGAGTAGATGCGCGTCAGCCAGGGGCCCAGCAGCAGCGGCAGGGTCTGCGCCAAGGCGCCGCCCGCAAGCAGAGTCAGCGTGGACCTCAGCAAGCCACGCGGCATGTCAGTGGGTCAAGGCCTGGCGCAGCGCAGCGATCACCGCATCCTGCTGCGCCTCGCTCAGGTCGGCACTCATCGGCAGACTGATGACCCGCTGGGCGGCGGCCTCGGCGCAAGGGAAATGCAGATCGGGCCGGGCATAGGCCGGCTGGCGATGCAGGGGCTTGGGGTAATGGATGGCGGTCGGAATGCCGGCCTCGCTGAGCTTGCGCTGCACCTCGGGCCTGTTATCGAGCTGCAGCGTGAACTGGGCCCAGACGCAGTCGCGATCATCGCGCACCGCCAGCCGCTGGACACCGAATTCAGCGGGCAGATCGGCCAGCAGCTGCTGGTAGCGCGCGCCGATCTTCAGGCGCTGTTCGATCTCCCAGTCGAAGCGCTCCAGCTTGGCCAGCACCACCGCGCACTGGATGGTGTCCATGCGGCCGCCGACCCCCACCCGGGTGTGGGTGTAGCGCGCGCTCTGGCCGTGGACGCGGATCTCCCGCGCGGCCTGCGCCAAGGCGTCGTCGTCAGTGAACAGCGCGCCGCCGTCGCCATAGCAACCCAGCGGCTTGCTGGGGAAGAAGCTGGTGGCGCCGAAGGTGCTGAGACCGCAGCTCTTGCGGCCCTTGTAGCTCGCGCCAAAGCTCTGTGCGGCATCCTCGATCACCGGGATGCCAGCGGCGGCCGCCTTGATGTCGTCGATATCGCAAACCTGGCCATAGAGGCTGACCGGCATGATGGCCCGCGTCCTCGGCGTGATCGCCGCCCTGATCAGTCGCGCGTCGATATTGCAAGTGTCGGGCTCGATGTCCACATAGACAGGCACAGCACCCAGCAGCGCGATCACCTCGACCGTCGCGGCAAAGGTGAACGGGGTGGTGATGACCTCGTCACCGGGCTTGAGGTCCAGCGCCATCAGTGCGATCAAGAGGGCCTCGGTACCACTGGAGACGGTGATGCAGTGCTTGACGCCCACATAGGCGGCCAGCTTTTCTTCCAGCTCCTTGACCTCGGGGCCCATGATGTACTGGCCATGGTCCAGCACCCGCTGGATGCGGGCATCGATGCTGGTCTTGAGCGCCGCGTACTGGGCTTTCAGGTCGATGAAGGGCAGGCTCAAGGGATCAGCTCCACGGTTTGTTCATCACTCGCCAGGCGATAGCGCTCACCCGTTGCGGGGCAGACAGCCTGACCGGCCGCGTCGAAGCGCAGGCGCTCGCCATGCCGGCTCATCCAACCGATGCGTCGCGCCGGCACACCCACCATCAGCGCGAAATCGGCCACGTCCTTCTGCACCACGGCACCGGCGCCGACAAAGGCGTAGCGGCCTATCGTCGCGCCGCAGACGATGGTGCAGTTGGCGCCCAAGGTTGCGCCGCGCTTGACCAGCGTCTTGCGGTACTCGTTCTTGCGCGCGACTGCGGCACGCGGGTTGTAGACATTGGTGAACACCATGCTGGGGCCGCAGAACACATCGTCCTCCAAGGTCACCGCGTCATAGACCGAGACATTGTTCTGGATGCGGACGTTGTCGCCGATGCTCACATCATTGCCGACATAGACGCCCTGCCCCAGCGAGCAGCCCGAGCCGATGCGTGCGCCGGGGCTCACATGGGCAAAGTGCCAGACCTTGCTGCCCTCGCCCAGCTGTGCGCCCTCGTCAACGATGGCCGACTCGTGTTTCCAGTAAGCCATCTTCAAAACACCAAGGGCAAACCGACGCGCTGGCCATCGCGCGCCGAGCGGTAGGCCGCGATCAGGATCTCCAGCGAGCGCAAGCCCTCGTAACCGTCGACCTCGGCGCTGGCCTCGCCACGCAGGGTCTTGATGACGTTGTCGTAGTAGAGCGGGTGGCCGGGGCCGTAGACGCTGCCCCCGTCACCAAGTGCATAGCTCGCGGTCTTGACCGCCTCGTCCTCGGGCCGCTGGTCGGCGAAGGCCCAATGCTCGATCTTGTTGACCGCCGTGCCGCCGATCTTGACCGAACCTTTCTCGCCAAGAATGGTGATCGAGCCCTCCAGATTCTGCGGGTAGGTCAGCATCGTCACATTGATCGAGCCCAAGCCGCCATGGCGCAGGCGCACGCTCATCACGCCGGTGTCCTCGGCCTCGATATCGCGGTCCAGCGTGGCGGTGTAGGCGTGGACGCTGTCGACCGGGCCGACCAGCCAGTCCAACAGGTCGACATAGTGGCTGGCCTGGTTCATGAACGCGCCGCCGTCCAGATCCCAGCGGCCGCGCCAGGGCGCGGCGTCGTAATAGCTTTGCGGCCGGGTCCAGAACACATTGACCGTGCTCAGGAAGATGCGGCCAAAGCGGCCTTGCTCGATCGCCTGCTTGACCAGCTGCACCGTCGCGTTGAGCCGGTTCTGCTTGACGACAAACAGCTTGACGCCAGCATCGCGGCAGGCCCGCACCATCGCCATGCCCTCGTCGAACTTGGTGGCCATCGGCTTCTCGCTGAGCACATGACGGCCGGCGCGGGCCACAGCGATGGCCTGCTGCGGATGCAGGCCGCTGGGCGTGGCCACTACGACGATGTCCGCGTCCGACCTCGCCAGCAAGGCGTCCAGCGACGCGAATCCGGCCGCGCCGGTGGCGGCCACTGCGGCCTGTAGCGCCTCGGGCCGGGTGTCGCAGACCGCGACGATCTCGGCGCGCTCCGCATGCTTGGCCAAGGCCTCGATATGGTTCTTGGCGATGCGACCGCAGCCCACCAGGGCAAAGCGGATCTTGCGGTCGAGGATGGGCAGGCTGGGCGGCATGGAAGGCCAGAATCGGGCGAAACACGGATTCTACGGGGGCGCTCCCGCGCAAGCCCTAAAATCGCAGCAAATTCAACGAGTTGACGATGACCCAGCACACCCCCGCCACGCCGCATACCGCGCCCGCCGCTGCCGACGAAAACAAGCTGATTAGCGAACGCCGCGAGAAGCTGGCCGCCATCCGCGCCAAGACTGCGGTCCCCTTTCCCAACGATTTCAAACCCCAGCACCGCGCGCTGCCGCTCTCGGCTCAGTACGGCGAGCTGGACAACGAAGCCCTGGAGCCGCAGGCCGTGGCCGTCAGCGTCGCCGGCCGGCTGATGCTCAAGCGTGTGATGGGCAAGGCCAGCTTCGGCACGCTGCAGGACGCCACCGGTCGCATCCAGCTCTTCGTCACCAAGGACGCACTCGGTGAGGAGGCCTATGCCGACTTCAAGCACCTCGATTTGGGCGACATCATCGGCGCCGAGGGCACGCTGTTCAAGACCAAGACCGGCGAGCTGTCGGTGCGCGTCACGACGCTGCGCCTGCTGACCAAGAGCTTGCGACCGCTTCCTGGTGATTTCTACGGCATGGCCGACCAGGAACAGAAGTACCGCCAGCGCTATGTCGACCTGATCACCGACGAGGCCGCGCGCACCCGTTTCATCGCCCGCTCCAAGGCGGTGTCGTCGATCCGCAGCTTCATGGTGGACAACGGCTTCCTGGAGGTCGAGACGCCGATGCTGCACCCGATCCCCGGCGGCGCCAATGCCAAGCCCTTCATCACCCATCACAACGCGCTGGACCAGGAGATGTTCCTGCGCATCGCGCCCGAGCTGTATCTGAAGCGCCTGGTGGTGGGCGGTTTCGAGCGCGTGTTCGAGATCAACCGCAATTTCCGCAACGAAGGCATCTCGGTGCGGCACAACCCAGAGTTCACGATGATGGAGTTCTATGCGGCCTACTGGACGCACCATGATCTGATGGACTTCACCGAGAACGTGCTGCGCCATGCCGCCATCGCCGCCACCGGCAGCGCCGCGATCAGCTATGCCGGCAAGCCGGTCGCGCTGGACGAGCCCTTTGCCCGCCTCTCGGTGCGCGACTCTTTGATCGCCCATGCCGGCTTGACCGCCGAGCAGGCGGACGATGCCGAGGTGCTGCGCGCCGAGCTGAAGAAACACGGCGAGGAAGCCCCCAAGCACTGGAAGCTGCCCGAACTGCAGTTCGGCATGTTCGAAGCCGTGGTCGAAGAGAAGCTCTGGCAGCCGACTTTCATCATCGACTATCCGGTCGAGGTCTCGCCGCTGGCCCGCGCCTCCGACACCAACCCGGCGATCACCGAGCGCTTCGAGCTCTTCATCACCGGCCGCGAATACGCCAACGGCTTCTCCGAGCTGAACGACGCCGAGGACCAGGCCGCCCGCTTCCAGGCCCAGGTCGCCAACAAGGACGCCGGCGACGAGGAAGCGATGTTCTTCGATGCTGACTTCATCCGAGCGCTCGAGTACGGCATGCCCCCGACCGGCGGCTGCGGCATTGGCATCGACCGGCTGATGATGCTGATCACCGACAGCCCCAGCATCCGCGACATCATCCTCTTCCCTGCGCTGCGCCGCGAAGCCTGAACCCAGGCCAGATGAACGACAAAAGGCGGCCCGCGCAGCCCGTGTCAATACTCTGACGCTAAGCTGAAGGCCTGAAGACAATGCCCTGCAACGCAAGTTGCAGGGCATTGTTCTTATGGGCTACGTGCAAGGACAGAGTCGAGACCAGGGCAGCCTGTTTCCGGTGTCGCTGGACGAGTTGATCGGACCGGAGCATGTGTGCCGGGTGATCGCGGCGTTCGTGGCGCGGCTGGACCTGAAGGCGCTGGGTTTTGCTCGAGCCCACAGCAAGGCCACAGGCCGCCCGCCGTACGACCCGGCGGACCTGCTGATGTTGTACCTGTACGGCTACCTCAATCGGTTGCGCTCATCGAGGCGTCTGGAGCGGGAGTGCCAGCGCAACATCGAACTGATGTGGCTGCTGCACCGGCTCACGCCCGACCACAAGACCATTGCCGAGTTCCGTCGCTGCAACGCGCAGCCGCTACGCCGAGCCGGGGCCGAGTTCGTGCGCTTTTGCGCCGAAGCCGGTCTGATCCGCGGAGAGTGGGTGGCCGTGGACGGGACGAAGTTCCAGGCCGTGGCCAGCGGCAAGGCCATCCTGGACGAGGTCCAGCGGGCCGAACTGCAGGCCAAGCTGGAGCAGCGCATTGCGCAGTACCTGCAGGAGTTGGAGGCGGCCGACCAGCAGCAAGGCGAGGCGGAGCTGGACGCTCAGGCGCTGCGCCAGGCGCTGGCGCGGCTGCAGCTACAGCAGGCCGAGCTGGCGAAGGTGGACAGCGACAAGCAGCGCTACGTGAGCACCGAGCCCGAGGCTGTAGTGCTCAAGGGCAAGGGCCCGGGCTACAACGTACAGACCGCCGTCGACGCCGAGCATGCCCTGATCGTGGCCCACGAGGTCAACGCGCAGGCGGGTGACAACGGCTGCCTGCAGCGCATGGGCGAATCGGCGCAGCAGACCCTGGGCGGCACGGAGCTCAAGCTGGTGGCGGATGCGGGCTATGCCAATGGCGAACAGGCGCAGGCGCTGGAGGATCAAGGCGTGCGGGTGCATGTCCCCGTCAAGCGCGCGGTCAACAACCAGGGCGAGGGGGACTTGTTCGACCAAGGCCGCTTCACCTACGACGCACAGGCTGACGCCTACGTCTGCCCGGCAGACAAACTGCTGCAGCGCAAGCAGTTGCATCGGGCGGGTAAGGTCGTGATCTATGCAGCGCAGCCCGGCGATTGCGGCGCTTGCGCGATGAAGGCGCGCTGCACGCAGGCCCCACGGCGCACGCTCAGTCGCCATCTCTACGAAGAGGCATTGCAGCGCATCCACCAGCGCGCTACACCCCAGGCGATGAGGCTGCGCCGCTGCACCGTCGAACACCCGTTTGCGGCCCTGAAGTTCCACATCTTCGAGAAGCCCCGCTTCCTGATGCGAGGCCTGACGGGGGCCGGCGCGGAGATCGCGTTGGCGACACTGGCCTACAACGTCAAACGGGCACTGGCGGTGCTGGGTGGGCAGCAAATGTTGCAAAAGCTAGCTATGTGATGCCGGTGCCAGTGTTTGTTGCGGTCCGACACAAGGCTTCGGCTGTTCAGCCCACCGTCACGCAATACGCTCCAATGGACACCTCGCGCGCGCCCAAACAAAAGCGCTCCGAGAAACTCGGAGCGCTTTGCTCTTGGCGCCCTTCGCAGCCGTTTTGACACGGACTGCGCGGGCCGCCTTTGTCTTGGCCGAAGCCGTTTTTTACTTACTGGGCGCTCTTGGGCTGACCCGCCAGCTGCTGGGCAGCCGACTTGGCCGGGATCAGTGCGATCAGCTGGGCGTAGCTGGGGTTGTTGCTGTTCAGCAGGTCAAGCTCGCCGCTGGCGCGGGCGCGCTCGAGTTCGGCCAGCACCTGGGCACGGGTCGTCGTCGAGGCGGTGGCCTTGATGGCGACGCCGGACTCGCTGTTCAGGCCGTCGAGCTCACCAGCCTGGCGAGCGCGTTGCAGCTCGGCCACGACGGCGCTGCGGCTGGTCGTCGAAACCGCGTTGATGGTGCTGCGGCCGAAGACATCGGGGTTCTCGCTGTTCTGGGCGACCAGTTCGCCGGCATTGCGGGCGCGCACCAGCTCGGCCACGACTTCTTCACGGCTCAGGCCATTGGCCATCGCGGCACCGGCGGTCAACAGGGTCAGGGCAATTGCGGTCAGCTTCTTCATGATGAGTTCCTTTACGGTTGTTGGAGAACACCGCCGACCTTGTGTGTCGATCCGCCGTGTCCATGGATGCAACTGTAAAACTCACCACTCGGTAAAAAAACTAGGCCAGCATGAATGGACCGTTCAAGAAATAAGAAGAATCCATGACAGGGTTAGCCCTGAGCTGTCGGTTTGTGCGATCAGCGGTGCTTGAACGCCGGTTTGCGCTTGTTGATGAAGGCGTCCATGCCCTCGCGCTGGTCCTCGGTGCCGAACAGCGCGTGGAAATAGCGGCGCTCCACGTTGACGCCGTCGATCAGCGGGCCCTGGTAGGCCAGGTTCACCAGCTCCTTGATCAGGGCCAGCGAGGGCGCGCTGAAGCCGTTGATCTGCTCGGCTGCGGCCAGCGCCTCCTCCAGCAGCTTGTCCGCCGCGACGACGCGCGACACCAGGCCGCCGCGTTCGGCCTCGGCCGCATCCATCATGCGGGCGGTCAGCAGCATGTCCATGGCCTTGCTCTTGCCGACCGCGCGCGGCAGGCGCTGCGTGCCGCCAGCGCCGGGAATGATGCCCAGCTTGATCTCGGGCTGACCGAACTTGGCCGTGTCGGCAGCGATGATGAAGTCGCACATCATCGCCAGCTCGCAGCCGCCGCCTAAAGCGAAGCCGGCCACCGCCGCGATCACCGGCTTTCTGACCTGCAGAATGGTTTCCCAGTTCTTCGAGATCAGGCCGCTCTTGAAGGCGCTCATGAAATTGTGCGGGGCCATCGTCGGGATGTCGGCGCCGGCCGCGAAGGCGCGCTCCGAACCGGTCAGCACGATGCAGCCGATGCTGTCATCGGCATCGAAGGCCAGCAGGGCCTGGCCCAGTTCGTCCATCAGCTGGTCGTTCAGCGCATTGAGCTGCTTGGGCCGGTTCAGGGTGATCAGGCCGGTCTTGCGTTCGCCCTCGCCCTGCACTGCGGTCAGGATGCATTCATAAGTCATTCGGGTCTCCGTGGGTCTTGTGGCTCGATGGGCGCAACTATAGGGTCAGGTGCGGCCTGCAGCGGTGGGGCCTTCAGCATCAGGTCGAGATGGCTGCCATCGTCCTGGCGTATCAGCAGCCGCACCGGCAGGTACTGCAGGCCCGGCGCCAACCAGACCTCGGCCTTCAGGTCCTGGACACGGCCCTCCCCGTGGTCGAACAGCGGCCGCAGATGCCAGGCGCTCAGCGGCCCCATCGGCGTGTACAGCTCCTCCTCGCCGATCACCTCGTAGCGCCAGCGGTAGAGCCGGCGCGGCAGGGCCAGCGGCATCTCGACGATCAGGCCCGGTCGCAGCGTTTCGCGCCCGGTCAGGAACAGCCAGGTCAGATGCACGAACTGGCTGGCCGCATCCTGGACGCCAGGCGGCTGCGGCTGCGGCTTGCCATCGGCCAGCCGCAAGACCTGGCCCTCGAAGGCGATGCCGCTGCGCCGCGCCTCGCGCAGCAGCATCTTCGTGTCCTCGTCATAGCGCTGGGGCGCAATGCCCAGCGGCGTCAGCAGGCCGTCGCTGCTCATGCGGCGCGTGATCAGCGGCGCGAAACGGGCGCCGACCAGCACATCGAGATGCACTTGGTAGCGCCGACCCTGGCGCAGCCATTGCACCTGGGCCTCCCCCTCCAGCGGCCCGCGGAAGTTGCCTTGCAGGCGGTAGCTGAGCTGGGTGGACAGCGGCCACTCCGGGCCGGGCTCGGCCGGCTCGTCCGGCGCGGGCTCTGCTGCTGCAGGCGACTCGGCCGGCGCCGACAACTCTGCCAGTTCCTCCAGCACGGGAACTTCGGGCAGCGGCGCCAGCGGGCGAGTGTGCAACGGCCCGGGTCTGAACCTGGGCATCGGCGCCGGCGCGGCCAGACGCCTGGGCGGCGCCTGCTCGACCAGTTCGCGGACAAAAGCCGCCGCCAGCCGTGGCGGCGCCGCTTCGCCTGGCGGCCCCAGCTGCAGCGTGCGCCCCAGCCAGCCATGCGCCAGCAGCACCAGCAGCACGATCAGGGCCAGCAGGCCCCGGCGCTTCAGCCGCCCAGCCATGCCCGGCGCAGGCCGAGAGCGCGCGCCGGGGCCTTCTCGGCCGGGCTCAGCCGCACCGGCGCCCCGGCCTGAGGCTCCAGCGGCAGACACAGGTTCAGGCTCAGCACCCGCTGGTCGCGCGCCACCAGCAGCGCCATCTGGCTCAGGCGCTCGGGCGCCAAGGTCTGCAGCGCCTCGTCGAGCTTGCGCAAGCGCCAGCTGTTGCAGGCCAGGATCTCGTCACCGGCCGCCAGGCCGCCGGCCAGCGCCGCCGAGCCCTGCAGCACCTGCTTGACACGGATGCCGTCCGTCTCGCTGACACGCAGGCCCAGGCGCTGGGCCAGGCTGGCCTTGTCGCTGCACCAGCGCAACCCGACGCGCTCCAGCAGTGCCGGCAGCGGCAGATCCTCGGTGCCATGCACCCACTGCCGCAGCTCCTCGGCCAGCGCCGCGCCGCCGGCCTCTGCGACCACGGCCAGGATATCGGCCTCGCCGATCGGTCCGCCGCCGCTGCGCTGCCACAGCTGGCGCAAGACCTCGTCGAGACTGGCGCTGCGGGACGGCCCCTGGGATTGGCTGCGCAGACTCAGGTCCAGCGCCAGCGCCAGCAGCGCGCCCTTGGCGTAATAGCTGACGGTGGAGTTGGGCGTGTTCTCGTCCTGGCGGTAGTAGCGGATCCAGGCATCGAAGCTGGCCTGGGCCAGGCTTTGCTGCTTGCGCCCGGGCACGGCCAGCACCGCGCTGATGGTGGCGCTGAGCAGCTTCAGATAGCGGGCCTCGTCGATCAGGCCGCAGCGGCGCAGCATCAGATCGTCGTAGTAGGAGGTGAAGCCCTCGAAGAACCACAGCAGCTCGGTGTAGTTCTCCTGGCTGTAGTCGAAGCTGGCGAAGGTGTCGGGGCGCAGGCGCTTGACGTTCCAGGTGTGGAAGTACTCGTGGCTGATCAGGCCCAGCAGGCGCAGATAGCCATCCGAGACTTCCTGCTGCCCCAGCACCGGCAGATCGCGGCGTGCGGCGACCAGCGCGGTGCTGGCGCGATGTTCGAGCCCGCCATAGCCCTCGTCCACCGCATTGAGCAGGAAGACATAGCGCCCGAACGGCGGCACGGCGCCGCGCCGCTCACCGTGCCAGAAGGCGATCTGCGCTTCGCAGATGCGTTGCGCATCGGCCAGCAGCCGTGTGCCGTCGAACACCGGCAGCGCGCCGCTGACCACCAGCTGATGCGGCACGCCGGCAGCGCTGAACTCGCCGCGCCAGAAGCGCCCCAGCTCGAAGGGATGGTCGATCAGCTCGTCATAGTCGGCCGCCTGATAGCTCGAGGCGCCGGTGGCCGTCATCGACGTGGCGACCTGCCAGCCCTCGGGCAGCCCCGCCAGCTCGATGCCGTGGCTCTGGGCCTCCTTGCCATGGGCGCGCAGGCACAGGCTGGCGCCATTGAAGAAGCCCCGTTGCGCATCCAGAAAGGCGGCCCGCACCGAGCTGTCGAAGGCATAGACCTGGTAGCTGACGACCAGCGCGCCGCGGCCGCTGCAGCGCGCCTCCCAGCTGCATTTGCTGGTCTGGCGCAAGGCCACCGCGCGGCTGCCCTGGCGCGCCTGCAAGCCGCCGAGGTGGCGCGAAAACTCGCGCACCATATAGCTGCCCGGTATCCAGACCGGCAGGCTCAGCGCCTGCGTTTCGGCCGGCGCCGGAATCGTCAGCGTGAGCTGGAACAGATGCGCATGGGCATCGGCGATCTCGATCTTGTAATTGATCATCCGCTCAGCTGCCCGCAGCACCCAGGAAGCAGCACAGGCCGGCGATCGCACTGAGGCGGAATCGCAAGGTCAGCCAGGCACCGGCGCCCAGGGCCGGGTAACAGCGCCGGTCGACCAGATAGCAGGCCACCAGCATCACCCCATGCACGACCAGGCCCGCATAGGCCGGCATCACCACCGCCACCCAGGCCAGCAGCGAGGGCACGACGCCCCAGACAAAGGGCTGCGGCGACGGGATCTGCTGCCTAAAACCCAGGCCCCAGTGAATGCCGCCCAGAAAGGACACGATCACGGCGGCATAGGCCGACAGCCCCAGCGCCGCGAAAGCATGGGCGTCGGCATTGAAGCCGGCCAGCAGCCAGACCAGGGCGGCGCCCAGCACAAAGGGGATCAGCCCGGCATAGGCCAGCCGCTGGGCCAGCGGGTTCAGGGGCAAGGGGGGGCTGGCGCTCGCGGCAGCAGGCATGCGTCGCTCCGAAATGGCGAAAGAGTCAGGAAAGAGGGTCAGGACTTGCTGGCCGCCAGGCGGCGCTCCAGCTGCTCGGCGCTGATCGCGCCCGGGGCGCGGCTGCCGTCCTCGAAGATCACGGCCGGCGTGCCGTTGACCTGGTGCTTGCGTGCCAGCGCCAGATTGCGCTCGATGGCGGCGTCGTCGCAGCTGGCAGCGGGCTTGGGCGGCGTCTTGCCCTCCAGCATCCAGGCCATCCAGGTCGCGGTGCTGTCCTTGGCACACCAGATCGCGCGCGACTTGTCCGGCGAATCGCCGCCCAGGATGGGAATCAGGAAGGTGTAGACGGTGATGTCCTTGACGTCCTGCAGGCTGCGCTCGAAGCGCTTGCAATAGCCGCAGTTCGGATCGGCGAAGACGGCGATGCGGCGCTTGCCATTGCCGCTCTTCCAGACCACCGCGTCCTTCAGCGGCAGCGCGGCGAAATCGATCTGGTTGAGCTTGTCGACCCGTTCGGCGGTCAGATTGCGGGCCGGGCGCGACTTCACATCGATCAGCTCACCCTCGATCAGATAGCTGCCGGTCGGGTCGGTGTAGCGGATCTCGTTGCCGATGCGGATCTCCCACAGGCCAGGAAACGCGGCGGCGCGCACCTCGTCGATCTTGGGCAGATTGGGCAGGCGCTCGGTCAGGTTCTTGCGGATCACCGCCTCATTGGCCTGGGCCAGCGGCGCACACAGCAACAGGGCCAGGCCCAGCGATTTCATCTTCAGCATCGGGACATCCTCGATTCAATGTGATTCACAGACCCAGCGCGCGCGACGTCAGCCAGCGCTTGACGGGCGGCAGCCGGTTCAGCAGGCCCATGCCCTGGTTGCGCAGTCCGCGCAGGGCCGGGGCCTCGCTGGCAAAAACGCGCAGCAGGCCATCGGTCAGCTCGCCCATGGCCCAGGTCGGCGCGGCCCGCTCGCGTGCATAGCGGCGCAGCAGGCGCTCGTCGGACACGGCCCGCCAGCTCTCGCGCTGCCGCAGCACCCGGGCCAGCGCCGTGACATCGGCCAGGCCCAGATTCAGGCCCTGGCCAGCCAGCGGGTGGACCAGGTGGGCGGCGTCACCCAGCAGCACCCAGCCGGGCCCGCTGACCGCCTCGGCCCGCGCCAGCGCCAGCGGCCAGGCGGCGCGCGCGCCGCTCAGGCGCAGCGCTCCGGCCTCCCCGGCCGTGGCCGCCATCAAGGCTTGTTCGAACTCGGCATCGCTGGCCGCCAGCAATTCGGCCGCATGGGCCTCGGGCAGCGACCACACCAGGCCGTAAGAGCGGGCCGGCGCCGGCCGCTCGAAGGGCAGCAGGGCCAGCACATCGGGTGAGCGGAACCATTGCCGCGCGACCCCCTGGTGCGGCCGGTCCGCGACCAGGCGGGCCGCGATCGCATGGTGTCCATAGGCCTGCTTGTCAAAGTGCACGCCTAAAGCGGCGCGGCCGGCCGAGTCGCGCCCCTCGCACAAGGCCTGCAGCTCGGCCGGCACCGGCTGGCTCACGCGCCGTACATGGGGCGCAAAGCCGACCGCCACGCCAAGCTGCTGATCCAGCGCACCGGCATCGACGATATAGGCCAGCTCGCGCACGCCCTGCTGCCAGGCCGAGAACGCCAGCTGGCCGGCCGCCTGATCGCCCTGCACCTGCATTTCATAGACCGGGCTGATGGCATCCGGCGGCAGCGCGTCCCAGACCCTGAGCTCGCGCAGCAGGGCCACCGAGGCGGCATTCAAGGCATAGGTGCGCAAATCGTCATCACGCGGCGCGGCCGGCGGGGAACTCCCGAGCAAGGCCACGCGCAGCCCCTGGGCGCCCAGCGCCAGCGCCAAAGCCCGGCCTACACAGCCCTCACCACGCACCAGGATGTCGACTCTTTCCATGGCGCGCATTGTAGGAGGCGCCGGCGCGGCGGCCGGGGCGATTAAAATGCCCGTTTTGCCATCCGGCCCCAGCGAAAGTTCCCCCATGAGCCTCAAATGCGGCATCGTGGGCCTGCCCAATGTGGGCAAGTCCACCCTGTTCAACGCCCTGACCAAGGCCGGCATCGCCGCCGAGAACTACCCCTTCTGCACCATCGAGCCCAATGTGGGCATCGTGGAGCTGCCCGACCCGCGCCTGCAGCAGCTGGCCGAGATCGTCCAGCCCGAGCGCGTGGTGCCGGCCGTGGTCGAGTTTGTCGACATCGCCGGCCTGGTGGCGGGCGCCTCCAAGGGCGAAGGCCTGGGCAACAAGTTCCTCTCGCACATCCGCGAGACCGATGCCATCGTCAATGTGGTGCGCTGCTTCGAGGACGGCAATGTGGTCCACGTCAATGGCCGCGTCGACCCGATCTCCGACATCGAGGTGATCCAGACCGAACTCTGCCTGGCCGATATGGGCACGGTGGAAAAGAGCCTGCACCGCTACAACAAGGTGGCGCGCGCCGGCGACAAGGAGGCGATCGCGCTGGTCAAGGTGCTGGAGAAGTGCGAGGCCGCGCTCAATGAAGCCAAGCCGGTGCGCACCATCGATTTCAGCAAGGAAGAGCTGGTGCTGCTCAAGCCGCTGTGCCTGATCACCGCCAAGCCGGCGATGTTTGTGGCCAATGTGGCCGAGGACGGTTTCGACAACAACCCCTTCCTGGACCGCCTGAAGGAATACGCGGCCGCGCAGAACGGCCCGGTGGTGGCGATCTGCGCCAAGACCGAGGCCGAGCTGTCGGAGATGAGCGACGAGGACCGTGCGATGTTCCTGGCCGAGATGGGCCAGGAAGAGCCGGGCCTGAACCGCCTGATACGCGCCGGTTTCAGCCTGCTGGGCCTGCAGACCTATTTCACGGCCGGCGTCAAGGAAGTGCGCGCCTGGACCATCCACAAGGGCGACACCGGCCCGCAGGCCGCCGGCGTGATCCACACCGACTTCGAACGCGGCTATATCCGCGCCCAGACGATTGCTTTCGAGGACTTCATCCAGTTCAAGGGCGAGCAGGGCGCAAAGGACGCCGGCAAGATGCGGGCCGAGGGCAAGGAGTACGTCGTCAAGGATGGCGATGTGCTGAACTTCCTGTTCAACGTCTAAACCAAAGAAGCGGCATTGCGGCCACACCGGCCGCAAGCTCTGGGCTAGGATGGGGCGAATGCCGCGCCCTCATCGTCTGCTCACCAGTTGGCCCGTGCAGGCCCTGGCTTTGGCCCTGGCCTATGCGCTGCTGGGCCTGCTGACGGTCAAGCTGGCCATCCCTCCGAACTACGCTTCGCCGCTCTACCCCGGTGCCGGACTGGCGCTCGCTGCGGTGCTGTGCCTGGGCCGCAAGGTCGCGCCGGGAATCTGGCTAGGCTCCTTCGGCGTCAATCTGTGGCTGGGCCAGGACATCGGCCTGAACTCCCTGCTGGTGCCGGCCGTGGCCGGGGCCGGCGCGACGCTGCAAGCCCTCGCGGGGGCCTGGCTGGTCGGGCGCTGGGTCAGCCAGCCGCTGACGCTGTCGGAGCCGCGCGACCTGGCGCGCTTTTATCTGCTCGGCGCCGGCCTGGCCTGCGTGGTCAGCGCCAGCTGCGGCACTGCCGCCCTGCTGCTGGTCGGCGCCATCGCCCCTGCCGATTTGGGCGCCAACTGGGCGTCCTGGTGGCTGGGCGACACGGTGGGTGTGCTGATCGGCGCGCCCGTGGCCCTGACCCTGCTGGCGCAGCCGCGCAGCGCCTGGGCGCCGCGCCGGCTCAGCGTCGGCCTGCCGCTGTTGATCGCGACCCTGCTGATGGCCCTGGCCACGCTGAAGGTCAGCGAATGGGACGCCCACCGCGAGCGCAGCAATTTCGAACGCGAGGCCGCCGCCGCCGCCAGCGCGCTGGAGACCGCGCTGCGCGAGCCGCTGGGCGCGCTGGAGGCCATGCATGGGCTGCTGCTGGTGGCGCCGCAGATCAGCCGCGCCGATTTCGAGCGCGGCAGCGCCGCCTACCTGCTGCCCGGCGGCAATCTGCTGGCCCTGGGCTGGGCCGCCGAGCTGGCACGCGCCGATGTCGCGGCCTTCGACCTGCAGGCCCGGGCCGACGGTCTGCCCGACTACCACGCCAAGGATCGCCAGCGGCCCGGCGACTTCAAGCCCGCGGCCGACGAGCCGATGCTGGCGATACGGCTGATCGAGCCGCTGGCGCGCAACGCACCGGCCCTGGGTGTCAATATCCGTTCGATCCCGGCCTCGCGCCTGGCCTTGCAGCGCGCCCAGCGCACCGCCCTGCCCTCGGCCACCGCCGGCTTTCAGCTCTCGCAGGACAGCGGCGTCTCGATCGGGGTGGTGGTCTACCAGTCTCTGTACTGGGGCCAGCCCAGCACCGAGGCGCTGCGCCGGCTGACACACCGCGGCGTGGTGTTCGCCACCATCCGACCCGATCTGCTGGTGCAGACCGTCTCGACCACGATGCCGGCCCATCTGCGGATCTGCCTGGTCGACACCGATCCGGCCGCCCCGCACCGGCGCCTGGCCGGCCCGGCCGGCTGCGAAACCCTGCCCGGCGCGGCGCTGCACACGCTGCGTCCGGTCAGCTTCGCCGGCCGCAACTGGGACATCGTGATCTACGCGCCGCAGGGCGGGCCGCGCGAGTCGGGCCGCAGCAGCTGGGCCTTCGCGATGGTGGGCCTGCTGTGCACCGCCTTGCTGGGGGCGCTGCTGCTGACCGTGACCGGCCGGGCGCGCCGCATTGCCGACCTGGTACGGGAGCGCACGGCCGAGCTGCAACACGAGGTCGGCGAGCGCGAACGTGCCTCGCGCGCGCTGATCGAGAGCGAACGACGCTTCCGCAATATCTTCGACAACGTGCCGATCGGCATCATCTTTGCCGACCTCGACGGCATGCCGCAGGAAGCCAACCCGCACATCTGCCGCATGCTGGGCTATACGGCCGAGGAGCTGCTCAGCCGGCGCAGCCTGGCCATCACCCATCCGGACGACCGCAGCGAAGACGTGCGCCTGGCCCGCCTGCTGCTGGCCGGCAAGATCGGCATGTACCGGCGTGAGAAGCGCTATCTGGCCAAGGACGGCCGCATCGTCCATGGCCGCGCGCTGGTCAGCCTGCTGCGCGACGCCAAGGGCGAGCCCTATCGGCTGGTCGGCGTGGTCGAGGACATTACCGACCAGCTGAAGATGCGTGAGCTCGAGCATGCCCGCGCGTTGGCCGAGGCGGCCAACCGGGCCAAAAACGAGTTCCTGTCACGCATGAGCCATGAGCTGCGCACGCCGCTGAACGCAATGCTGGGCTTCACCCAGCTGCTGGAGATGGACCGCACGCAACCGCTGTCGGAGCGCCAGCGCGGCTGGGCTGCCCAGGTCCAGCAGGCCGGCTGGCATCTGCTGGAGATGATCAATGACACGCTGGACCTGTCGCGCATCGAGTCGGGCTCGATGAAGCTGGATTTGCAGCGCCAGAACCTGGCCGAGCTGCTCGACGATGCGCTGGCGCTGATCGAGAAGCCGGCCGGCCAGCGCGGCATTGCCATCCACAAGGCGCTGGATCCGCAGGCGCTGCACGCGCTGGGTGACGCGACCCGAATCCGCCAGGTGCTGACCAATCTGCTCAGCAATGCCGTCAAGTACAACATCGAGGGCGGCAGCATCACCATCGGCACGCAGCGGGTCGATGCGCTGAGCGTCGAGCTCAGCGTCAGCGACACCGGCCTGGGACTCAGCCCGGCCCAGCTGGCCGCGCTGTTCCAGCCCTTCAATCGCCTGGGCCGCGAGCACAGCGGCACCGAGGGCACGGGCATCGGCCTGGTGATCTGCAAACGTCTGGCCGAGCTGATGGGCGGCGCCCTGACGGTCAGCAGCGTCGAGGGCCGGGGCTCGCGCTTCGCGCTGCGCCTGCCGGCCGCGACCGAGGCCGGCCCGGAGATCGGCGCCAGCGCGGCGCCGGTCGCCGAACCCGCGTATGCCGAGCCCCGGCGGGTGGTCTATATCGAGGACAACGCCACCAATGTCGAGGTGATGCGCGGCATCCTGGCACAGCGACGACAGATCCGGCTGGAGGTTCATGCCGATGGCCGCAGCGGCCTGGCCGCCGTGCTGGCCGATCCGCCCGATCTGCTGCTGCTGGACATGCAACTGCCCGACACCACCGGCCTGGCCCTGCTGCAGGCCTTGCGTGCCGCGCCGCAATGCGCGGCGCTGCCGGTGGTGGCGGTGTCGGCCAATGCCCTGCCCGACCATATCGAGCGCACCCGCGCCGCCGGGGCCCAGCACTACCTGACCAAGCCGGTCGAGGTGCGCGAGTTGCTGGATCTGCTGGACGAGTTGCTGGGCGGCATCGGGCCGCAGGCAAAATAAGAACTTCCCGCCAACCGTATTCAAGGTCCCGCCGCTCATGAGCTCCAACGCACTGGCCCCTGCCCCGTCCACCGCCCTGCTCGCCGCCGACGCCCGCTCCGCACGCGCCAGCGGCCAGTACCTGAGCTTTCGCATCAGCGCCGAGGAGTACGGCATCGACATCCTGAAAGTCCAGGAAATCCGCTCCTACGAGGCCCCGACCCGGGTCGCCAACGCACCGGCCTTTGTCAAGGGCGTGGTCAATCTGCGCGGCGTGATCGTGCCCATCGTCGACCTGCGCCTGCGCCTGGGCCAGGCGGCCGAGTACAGCAGCTTCACGGTCGTGATCGTGCTGAATGTCTGTAACCGGGTGGTCGGCATCGTCGTCGACTCGGTCTCCGACGTGCTGGAACTGAAGGCCGACGAGATCATGGCCGCCCCCGAAGTCGGCTCGGCGATCGATACCCGCTTCGTCACCGGCCTGGGCAAGGTGGCCGAACGCATGCTGATACTGCTGGACATCGAAGGCATGGTCGGCAGCCCGGATTTCGGCCTGATCGACTGAGGCCAAGCTCCCCATGTTAGTACCCGCTTACGCGGGGATTGTTCATGAATATGAACTGCAGCATTGACCCCAGCGGTTTAGCACTCTTTTGTGGGGAGTGCTAATATTGGCCCCGTTGGAGCCATGGGCTCCGTTTGGCTGAGGACATTCAATGACCACACCTACCGCACTGGCTGTTCGTGACCCCTGGGCTCTGCTGCCCTCGCTGGGCAATCTGGATGCCTACATCACGGCCGTGAACCGCCTGCCGATGCTGACCCCGGAGGAGGAGCTGTCCTTCTCGCGCCGCCTGCGCGAGCACGGCGACCTGGAGTCCGCCGGCCGCCTGGTGTTGTCGCATCTGCGTCTGGTCGTGTCGATCTCGCGCCAGTACGTCGGCTATGGCTTGCCGCAGGGCGACCTGATCCAGGAAGGCAATGTCGGCCTGATGAAGGCAGTCAAGCGCTACGACCCCGAGCAGGGCGTGCGCCTGGTCAGCTATGCCATGCACTGGATCAAGGCCGAGATCCACGAGTACATCCTGAAGAACTGGCGCATGGTCAAGGTCGCGACGACCAAGGCCCAGCGCAAGCTGTTCTTCAATCTGCGCTCGATGAAGCACAGCCTGAAGGAAGACGCGGCCGAGGGCCAGACGCACCGCAACACGCTGACCGAGGCCGAGCTCGAGCATGTGGCGCGTGAGCTCAACGTCAAGCGCGAGGAAGTGCTGGAGATGGAGACGCGGCTGTCGGGCGGCGATGTGGCGCTGGAACCGCAGACCGACGACGACGGCGAGAGCTTCGCGCCGATCGCCTATCTGGCCGACGACAGCCAGGAACCGACCCGGGTGCTGGAAGCCCAGGCACGCGACGACCTGGCCGGCAACGGCATCAGCCGCGCGCTGGCGGTGCTGGATGACCGCAGCCGCCGCATCGTCGAGGAGCGCTGGCTCAAGGTGAACGACGACAGCTCGGGCGGCATGACCCTGCACGAGCTGGCGGCCGAGTACGGCGTGTCGGCCGAGCGCATCCGCCAGATCGAGGTCGCGGCGATGAAGAAGATGCGCAAGGCGCTGGCCGAGCCGGCCTGAGCACCTTCACCGCCCCTTCAAAAAGCCCCTGCTCGCAGGGGCTTTTTTCATTCAGGCCTTCTCGGCCAGCAGCAGCTTCAGATCATCGGTCAGCGCCTGAGCGCCCGAGCCATAGCGCGAGAACACCCGCACCCGGCCTTGCGCATCGAACAGAAAGCTCGCGGCCGTGTGGTCCATCGTGTAGGAGCCCTCGGTCTTGCCCGGCACCTTGGCGTAATAGACCTTGAACTCCTTGGCCACCGCCTTGGTCTGCTCCTCGCTGCCGCGCAGCGCGACAAAGCTCGGGTCGAAGCTGGCCAGATAGGCTTTCAGCAGCGCCGCGGTATCGCGCTCCGGATCGACCGTGACAAAGATGCCCTGCACCCGCTCGCCGTCCGGGCCCAGCGCCTTCTTGACCTGGGCCAGCTCGGCCATCGTGGTCGGGCAGACATCGGGGCACTGCGTGAAGCCGAAGAACACCACCAGCACCTTGCCCTTGAAGTCGCCCAGCGTGCGGGGCTGGCCGTCCTGATCACTCAGATTGAGCTGGCGGGCATATTCAGCACCGGTCAGGTCCACGCCCTTGAAGGCCGGCTTGGCGGTGTTGCCGAAGCCGAGCTGGTCGCAGCCGGCCAGCAGCAGGGACGAAGAGACGGCGGCGAGACCGAGCAGGAGATGGCGTTTGTTCATGACAGCAGGGGCATCAGGTAGTGGTCCAGCAGCAGTGCGGCGAACAGCAGCGACAGATGCCAGATCGAGAAGCGGAAGGTGGCACGCGCAAGCTCGTCCGAGTAGTGGCGCCAGAGTTTCCAAGCATAGCCACAGAAGCCCAGGCCCAGCACGACGGCCGCCACCAGATAGATCCAGCCGCTCATGCCGGTCAGAAAGGGCAGCAAGGTCGCGGCCAGCAGGATCCAGGTGTAGAGCACCACCTGCAGCTTGGTGTAGTCGGCGCCATGGGTGACCGGCAGCATCGGCAGGCCGGCCTTCGCATAGTCCTCGGCGCGGTACAGGGCCAAGGCCCAGAAATGCGGCGGGGTCCACAGAAAGATGATCAGGCACAGCATCAGCGCCTCGGGGCCGACCTCGCCGCGCAGCGCCGCCCAGCCCAGCACCGGCGGCATCGCGCCGGAGGCGCCGCCGATCACGATGTTCTGCGGCGTCGCCGGCTTCAGTATCACCGTGTAGATCACCGCGTAGCCAACAAAGGTCGCAAAGGTCAGCCACATCGTCAGCGGGTTGACCCAGAACCACAGGATGGCCGAGCCCAGCGCACACAGCACGGCCGAGAACGTCAGCGTCTGCGCCCGGCTCAGCTGTCCCTTGGCAGTGGCGCGCCAGGCGGTGCGCTTCATCTTGGCGTCGATCTGCTCCTCGATCAGGCAGTTGAAGGCGGCCGCCGCGCCGGCCACCAGCCAGATGCCGGCGGTGGCCGCCAGCATCACACCCCATTGGGCGCTGCTGGGCATGCCGGGCACGGCCAGCGCCATGCCGATGACGGCGCAGAACACGATCAGCTGCACGACGCGGGGCTTGGTCAGCTGATAGAACTGCTGGAAGCGCGAGGCCGGCAGCGCGGAAGAGGAGGCTTGGGTCATGGCGAGGGTCGGGCCGCCTGAGACAGGCGTGCCAGCATAAAACTCAGCAGTGTCAACAAGGCGGCTGCGCCGCCGGTATGGGCCAGGGCCGCGACGATGGGCCAGTCCAGCACCACATTCGACAGCCCGCTGATCAGCTGCCAAACGGCAAGCAGCAGCAGGCGGTGCGACCAGCGGCGTGAATCGGCAGAACCACCACGCCACAAGCGCCATGCCAGCAGGCCCAGCACCGCGAAGACGATCAGCGCGCCGATGCGATGCACCATATGGATGGCGGTCAGGGCGGCAAAGGGCAGCCAGGCGCCGTCGGCCCCGACGCCCAGCTCGCGCCACAGCGTGAAGCCCTGCCCGAAGTCCATCGCCGGCCACCACTGGCCGGCATGGCATTGCGGGAAGGCGTCGCAGGCCAGGACCGCGTAATTGGTGCTGACCCAGCCGCCCAGCGCCACCTGGGCGATGGACAGTGCCAGCAGCAGCCAGGCCGCGCGCCGCAGGCCGCTGCTCAGCACCAGCGGCTTGTGCTGATAGCCCTGGGCCTGCCAGGCCAGCAGCATCAGCAAGCCCATGCCGCCCAGCAGATGCAGGGTCACGATGGCCGGGAACAGCTTCATCGTCACGGTCAGCGCGCCGAACGCGCCCTGCATGCAGACCCAAACCAGGGTCAGCGTGGCCCACCAGGGCGAGACCTGCAAGTTCTTGGCTCGCCAGCTCATGATGCACAGCACCAGGATCAGGAAGCCGACGCCGCTGGCCAGATAGCGGTGGATCATCTCGACCCAGGCCTTGCCATGCGTGACCGGGCCGGTCGGCATCGCGGTCTGCGCCGCATGGATCTCGTCCTTGGCGCCCAGGGGGCTGGCGCTGCCATAGCAGCCCGGCCAATCGGGGCAGCCCAGGCCCGAATCGCTCAGGCGCGTGAAGGCGCCGAAGATGACCAGGTCGAAGGTCAGGAACAGGGTCAGCAGGGTCAGCGCACGCAGGCGCTGCTGCGGCGTCGCGCCCTTGGAGCGCAGCGCCAGCCACAGCAGCGGGCCTGCGCCCAGCAGGGCACCGGCCAGCAGCAGCTGCCACAGAGGCGACAGATCGATCAGCTCGGTCCCCATCAGCGCCCCGGCTTGTCCCAGCTTGCGTTGGCCTTCAGCACGCGGTTCAGATCGTTCTTGAGCTTGCCGGGCACAGGATCGACCGGCGAGCGCAGCATCCATCGGCCCATCGGGTCGATCAGATAGAAGTGATCCTGCAAGACCTGACCCTGGGCCGGCTTGAGCCAGGCCTGCAGCTGCTCGCGCGGCGCGCGCAGCACGGTCACCGGCACGCCGGCCGCCAAGGCCTGCTGCAGCTCGGGGCGCAGCGGCGCGTCATCGGGAATCAGCAGCAGCTTGTCGACCTTGTCGCGCTCCTTGCCCAGCATCTCGCGCAGCTGGCGCTGCATATAGAGGCGGTCCTCGCAGGCCTTGGCGCAATTCGAGTCCTGCACCAGGGTCAGCAGCCACTGCCCCTTCAGCGACTCGGCCGCCACCGGCCGCCCGGCCAGATCGCGCAGCGCCAGCGCGGCCGGCAGCTCGACCGTCGGCTCGATCAGATCGCCGTAGGGCTTGCCACTGAGCTTGAGCACATAGAAGCTGAAGTAGGACGCGATCACCGGCGCTGCGCAGGCCAGCACCACCAGCAGCATGCTCAGCCGGCCGGCGCGGGTGCGCTGCTGGGCGGCCATCGCGCCCGGGTCGGGCAGGCTGTGCACGCTCATCGACAGGGGCTCGCTGTCAGGGCGAGCGGAGGCGGGGGCGGACGAGTTGGAACCAGACATAAAGACCCAGGAACAGCGCAGCGAGCGCAAACCATTGAAAGGCGTAACCGTAGTGCTTTTGCAGGCCAGCCTGCGGCACCGGCCAGTCGCGCAGCAGGCCGTCATCGGCCGCATCGGCCTGCTGGATGACCGTCAGCGGCAGCAGCGGCCGGCCGATCTCCTGCGCATAGGCAGCGGAGCTCAGATTTTGCCGGATCGCGCCGCTGGCCGGCGCCGGCAGCTCAAAGGCCCTCGATGGCGATGCCGCCAGGCGCCCGCTCACCTCGACCGGATCGGCGCTGCTGCGCAACGCCGGCACCTGCGCGAGCTGCCGCTCGTCGCGCGCCACCCAGCCGCGCTGCACCAGCACGGCCTCGGCCCGGTTCTCCAATTGCAAGGGCGTCAGCACATAAAAGCCGACCCGGCCATTCATGGGCCGGTTGTCGAGGAATACCGTCCGGTCGGCCAGCCAGCGCCCGCGCAGCAACACCCGGCGATGCAGCTGGCCCTCGGCCTGTGCCGGCGCAACGGCCAGCTCGGCCGCCGCCAGCGGCGGCAGCGCCCCGCGCTGATCGAGCGCGGCCTGCCAGGCGCGCTTCTGCGCCGCCCGGTCCAGCTGCCAGAAACCCAGGCGCGCGGCCAGGCCCACCGCCAGCACGGCGGCCAGCAGCACGACCCAGCGACGGCCGGCCGCCGTCATGGCCTCCCCCCGCTGGACAGCCCGGTGGAATAATCAGCAGCCATGAAAACCGTTTTTCTGCTCGCCTTCATCGGCATCCTCGGCGCGCTGGCCGCTGCCGGCCTCTTCATGCTGCGCAACAGCGGGGGCAAGCCGCGCGGGATGGCACGTGCGCTAGCCGTGCGGGTGGGCGTGTCGGTGGCGCTGTTCCTGTTCATTCTGCTGAGCTACTACATGGGCTGGATTCAACCGACCGGGGTGCCGCTGACACGCTGACGGCCACGCCAGCAAGCAATGAAAAAGCGCCGCTGCTAGCGGCGCTTTCATTTCAGCGCGAGGCCGCGCCCATCATCACATCCAGTAGACGACGACGTACAGGCCCAGCCACACGACGTCGACGAAGTGCCAGTACCAGGCCGCGCCCTCGAAACCGAAGTGGCGGTCCTTGGTGAAGTGGCCCTTGTGCAGGCGCAGCGTGATGAACAGCAGCATCAGCATGCCGACGAACACATGGAAACCGTGGAAGCCGGTCAGCATGAAGAAGGTCGAGCCGAACACGCCGGAGCTGAGCTTGAGGTTCAGGTCGCGGTAGGCATGCATGTACTCGTAGCCCTGCACGAACAGGAAGACGATGCCCAGCAGCACGGTGGCCCACATGAAGGCGATGGTCTTGCCGCGCTTGCCGTCCAGCATCGCGTGGTGAGCGATCGTCAGCGTCACGCCCGAGGTCAGCAGCAAGGCGGTGTTGATGGTCGGCAGCGGCCAGGGACCCATGGTCTGGAAGGGCTCGACGATGCCGGCCGGCGATGCCGTCATGCCGGCCGCCACGCTGGGCCACAGGGCCTTGAAGTCAGGCCACAGCAGCGCATTCTCCAGGCTGCCCAGGCTCGGCACCGACTGGATGCGGGCCCAGTACAGCGCGCCGAAGAAGGCGGCGAAGAACATCACTTCGGAGAAGATGAACCAACCCATGCTCCAGCGGAAGGAGACATCGATGCGGTCGCTGTAGAGGCCGCTCTCGCTCTCGCGGATAGCGTCGCCGAACCACTGCGTCAGCACCACGGCCCACCACAGCAGGCCGAAGCCCAGCGAGTAGGCACCCCAGTCATGCCCGTTGATCCACTGGCCCGCGCCCAGGATCACGAAGAACAAGCCGATGGCTGCCATGACCGGATGCCGCGAGGGGCCGGGCACAAAGTAGTAGGGGGTCTTCCCCGCCGTGGTCGCTGCCGACATATTTTTCTCCTCGAACTTAATCTCTGTTCAGTTCCGCTGACTCTCAGGCGCCGGCCACACCGCTGCCGATCACCCAGTTGACCAGCAGCACCAGCACCAGCACAAACATCAGGGCCCCGATCACCCCGGCGATGATCACATGCACCGGATTGAGCTTGGCCACATCTTTTTCATAGTCGGCGCCGCGCCGCACACCGAAGAAGGCCCAGGCAATCGCCTTGACCGTCTGCAGGAACGAGGCCGGCCGCGCCGCCGCTTCTTTCAGATCCTGACCGGCTTTCACAGCTTGGCCTCCGGCTGCACCAGCGCCTGCTGCTGCCCCTTGCCCGCCACCTCGAAGAAGGTGTAGGACAGGGTGATGGTCTTGACGTCCTTGGGCAGCTTGGGATCGATCACGAAGGCCACCGGCCATGCCTTCTTCTCGCCCGGCTGCAGCGTGTACTCGTTGAAGCAGAAGCACTCCAGCTTGTTGAAGTGGGCCGTGGCCTGCTTCGGGGCATAGCTGGGAATCGCCTGCGCCGACATCGCGCGCGACTGGATGTTCTGGAACTCGTACATCACCGTGGTCAGCTCACCCGGATGCACCTCCAGATGCCTGACGGCCGGCTTGAAGTCCCAGGGGCCGCGCGCATTGGCGTCGAACTCGATGGTGATCTTGCGGCTGTAGTCGATCTGGCTGTTCTTGACATCCTCGGCGCGCAGCGCATGCTGACGCTCCGAGAGCGACAGCACATTGATGCCCAGCGCGGTGCAGATGGCGTTGTAGACCGGCACCAGCGCGTAGCCGAAGCCGAACATCAGCGCCACCACCAGGCTCAGCTTGCCGACCAACTGCAGATTGTCTCTGCGCAGCGCGGCGGCGAGCATGTCGAGGCGGCTTTTCATGGCGATCTCAGGCGCCCAGCATCAGGATCTTGGCCGTGAAGCCGATGGCGAACATCGCCGCCACCGAGGCCAGGATCAGGGCCAGGCGCAGATTCTTCCTGCGTTGCTCAGGCGAGTTCATCGTTCAGTCCTCAGCCAATCACCTTGGTGGCGCTGGCATTGAGCCTGGGCGGCTCCTCGAAGGTGTGGAACGGGGCCGGCGACGGCACTTCCCACTCCAGGCCTTCGGCGGCTTCCCAGGGCTTTTGCGGCGCCTTCTCACCCTTGCCGCGCATCATCGGCAGGACCACGAACAGGAAGAAGTAGACCTGCATGAAGCCGAAGCCGAAGGCACCGACCGAGGCAATCGCGTTGAAGTCGGCGTACTGCATCGAGTAGTCGGCATAGCGACGCGGCATGCCGGCCAGACCCAGGAAGTGCATCGGAAAGAAGGTGATGTTGAAGGTGATCAGCGAGCCCCAGAAGTGGATCTTGCCGCGGGTCTCCGAATACATCACACCGGTCCACTTCGGACCCCAGTAATAGACGCCGGCGAACATCGAGAACAGCGAGCCGGCCACCAGCACGTAGTGGAAGTGCGCGACGACGTAGTAGGTGTCCTGCACCTGGATGTCGATCGGCGCCATCGCCAGGATCAGGCCGGTGAAGCCGCCCATCGTGAACACGAAGATGAAGCCCACGGCCCACAGCATCGGGGTCTCGAAGGTCATCGAACCGCGCCACATCGTGGCCAGCCAGTTGAAGATCTTCACGCCGGTGGGCACCGCGATCAGCATGGTCGCGTACATGAAGAAGAGCTGGCCCGTCACCGGCATGCCGGTGGCGAACATATGGTGGGCCCAGACGATGAAGGACAGGATCGCGATCGAGGCGGTCGCGTACACCATCGAGGCGTAGCCGAACAGGCGCTTGCGGGCGAAGGCCGGCACGATCTGGCTGACGATGCCGAAGGCCGGCAAGATCATGATGTAGACCTCGGGGTGACCGAAGAACCAGAAGATGTGCTGGTACATGATCGGATCGCCGCCGCCGGCCGGATTGAAGAAGCTGGTGCCGAAGTGACGGTCGGTCAGCGTCATCGTGATCGCGCCGGCCAGCACGGGCATCACCGCGATCAGCAGGTAGGCGGTGATCAGCCAGGTCCAGGCGAACATCGGCATCTTCATCAAGGTCATGCCCGGAGCGCGCATGTTCAGGATGGTGACGATGATGTTGATCGAACCCATGATGGACGAGGCGCCGAGGATGTGCATCGCGAAGATGCCGGCATCCATAGACGGGCCCATCTGCAGCGTCAGCGGCGCATACAGCGTCCAGCCGGCGGCGGGGGCGCCGCCGGGCATGAAGAAGCTGGCGACCAGCATGATCGCGGCCGGAATCATCAGCCAGAAGCTGAAGTTGTTCATGCGCGCGAAGGCCATGTCCGACGCGCCGATCTGCAGCGGGATCATCCAGTTCGCGAAGCCGACGAAGGCCGGCATGATGGCGCCGAACACCATGATCAGGCCGTGCATCGTGGTGAACTGGTTGAACAGCTCGGGGTTCACGAACTGCAGGCCGGGCTGGAACAGCTCGGCACGGATGGCCAGGGCCAGCAGGCCGCCGATCATCAGCATCGTGAACGAGAACAGCAGGTACAGGGTCCCGATGTCCTTGTGGTTGGTGGCAAACACCCAGCGCCGCCAGCCCGTCGGGGCATGGTGGTCGTGATGGTCATGAACGTCGTGACCGTGATGGTCGAGCACTGCACTCATCTTGCTTTCCTTTTTTCGACGTCCGGGCTTACTTGCGAGCCGCCACGATTTCGGAGGGCTGAACGATCTGACCGGTCTTGTTGGTCCAGCTGTTCTTGGTGTAGGTGATCACGGCGGCGATCTCGGTGTCCGAGAGCTGTTTCCAGGCCGGCATCGCGCCGTTGGCAGCGCCGTTGAGCAGCACCGCGATCTGCTTGCCATGATCGGTATCCAGCACCAGCGGCGAGGCGTCCAGGCGCTTGATCGGGCCGGCGCCGGTGCCGTCGGCCTTGTGGCAGGCCGCGCAGTTGGCGTTGTAGACCTTCTCGCCGCGCGCCACCAGGGCCGCCAGCTCCCAGACCTTGCTCGGATCATCGGCCTTGGCGGCCAGCTTCTTCTTCTCGCCGTCCACCCACTTGCTGTAGTCCTCGGCCGAGACCACCTTGACGTGGATGGGCATGTAGGCGTGTTCCTTGCCGCACAGCTCGGCGCACTGGCCGTAGTAGT
This sequence comes from Paucibacter sp. M5-1, assembly GCF_027498415.2. Taxonomy (NCBI): domain Bacteria; kingdom Pseudomonadati; phylum Pseudomonadota; class Betaproteobacteria; order Burkholderiales; family Sphaerotilaceae; genus Roseateles; species Paucibacter sp. M5-1. Next base: position 4,923,103 of record NZ_JAPZLM020000001.1, on the reverse strand, counting down.
CGCCGATCTTCTCGGCGCGGAACCAGGTGTCGCGCACAAAGCCGGGGATCGCATCCTGCTTGACGCCGAAAGCCGGCACCATCCAGGCGTGGATCACGTCGTTGGCCGTCGTGATGATGCGCACCTTCTTGTTAACCGGCACGACCAGCGGGTTGTCGACCTTGAGCAGGTAGTTGTCGACGGCTTCGGGCTTGCCGGAGTCGGACATCTCGCGCTGCGTCGCGTCCAGCGTGGCCAGGAAGCCGATGCCCTCGCCCTCGCCCTTCAGATAGTCATAGCCCCATTTCCACTGGTAGCCGGTGGCCTTGATGGTCAGGTCGGCATTGGTGGTGTCCTTCATCGCGACGACCACCTTGGTGGCCGGCAGGGCCATCAGGATTACGATCACGAAGGGCACGACGGTCCAGGCGATCTCGACCTTGACGCTCTCGTGGAAGTTGGCCGACACCGCGCCCTTGGACTTGCGGTGCTTGAAGATCGAATAGAACATCACGCCGAACACGGCGAAGAAGATGACCAGGCAGATGACCAGCATGAAGTTGTGCAACCACATCTGTTCGGCAGCGATCTTGGTGACCGGCTCGTGCAGATTGATCTGGTTGACCTTGGGGCCACCTGGCAAGTCATTCACCGCCAAGGCCGCCTGGCTGGCCAGCGTGGCACCGGAGGCCAACGCCAGCTGGCTGATCTGGCGCCCCAGCTGATGCACTCGTGCGTTCATCATCGTCATGGTCGTCGCTTCTAGTTCAAATTCAACCCACGGACTTAGCGGCAGAGAACGCTGTCGTTCGCTGCCGCTACATCCTTCGCAATCTTCGCCTGAGACCAGGTCACGCCTATACGGGGCACAGCGGGCGCAAAACTTCGGTGTATCACTTCTTGCCCGCCACCGCGTCGCACAAGACGACTGACCTGAATCAACAAGGGACTCGGGCCAATATGGCTGGAACCTGATCGGCGGCGGATTTTAGCCTACGCCTCTGTCGGCCCTGTGGTCTTTGCGCGTCGCTGCGCAGCCCCACTCACGATTCCTTGCCCGCCCCGCGCACCATCGTGCGCATCTGATCCAGGGAAACCCGGGTCTCGGCCGCCATCTTGAGCTTGGGGACAGGTTTGAACGCATGGCCGTAGACCAGCTCCAGGCTCAGCTGCAGGCGCCCGTCCGGCCCGCGCAGACTCTCCAGGGCTTGCAGCAGCCGGCCGCGCCAGGCCCGCGAGCGCAGCCCGGCAAAGCGCGCCGGCGACAGATTGCCACCCAGCGCGCGCAGATCGGCCAGCAGCCGATCAGGTTCGCTCCAGGTCAGCGTGATGCGCTCCTGGTCCATCACCGGATCGGCAAAACCTGCCCCCACCAGCATGTCGCCGACATCGTGCATATCGATCCATTCCGGCCCCGGCAAACCCCAGCCCAGGGCCTCGTACAGCGGCCGCAGCTCGCGCAGGCTGTCCGGCCCCAGGCAGGAGAACATCACAAAGCCGTCCACCGCCAAGGCCCGGTGCCACAGCTTCAGCAGCGCTTCGGGGTCCGGGCTCAGATGCAGATACATATTGGCCCACAGCAGCTGGGCCACGCCCTCGCCCGCCTGCTGGGGCAGACTGACCGAGGGTTTGGCAGTGCCGCGCAAGACCTGCCACCAGCCCTTGTGCTGCGCCAGGCTGCGCTCACGCAGCGCGGGCACCGGCTCCACCAGCAGCTGGGCGGCCTGCGGATAGGCCTGGCGCAGGTCCTCACCACTGCCCCCGAGAAAAGCCGACCACTGCAGGACGCGCTCGGGCTGCAGCTTGATCACCGGCAGGCGCTCGGCCATGCGGCGCGAAATCTCGGCGTGCAGCCAGGGCGGATCATCGGCACGCGCCAGGCGGCGCAGGTGGTGGACCAGGGCCCGCGCATCGATCTGCTGGCGTTCGGGACGCCGGGCGTCGGTGGATTCATCGGGCGGGAACATGGGGCGGCAGTATATTGAGCCATGGACCGCCGCGCCCTGGCCTCTTCCAAACCCTCGCTGGTCGAGCGGGTGCTGATGCGCTGCCCCGGCCAATGCGCGGTATGCCGGGCCTGGTCGGCGCAGCGCGTCTGCGTCGACTGCCTGATGCGCTATGCCCGCCCGGTGCCACGCTGCTGGACCTGCGCGGCGCGGCTGCCGGCCGAGCTGACCGGCCACCCCGAACCCAAATGCGGCGCCTGCCTGCGCCATCCGCCGCCGCTGACGCGCTGCATCGCGGCGCTGGACTATGCCTTCCCCTGGGACGCGCTGCTGCAGCGCTACAAATTCCACCAGGCCCTGGACCTGCGCGAGACCCTGCTGGACCGGCTCGACCAGGCCCTGGCCAGCGCGCAGGCCGAGGAGCCCGACTGTGTGCTGCCGGTGCCCTTGTCGCGCGAACGCCTGCGCGAGCGCGGCTACAACCAGAGCCACGAGCTGGCCCGTGCGCTGGCCAAGCGCCGCAAACTGGTCTGCCACGCCCATCTGCTCTTGCGCGTGAGGGATACTGCGCATCAGCTCAATCTCCCTCCTGAGCAGCGCGCCGCGAACGTGAAGCATGCCTTCGCGATCGAACCCAAGCGAATGCGCGAGCTGCGCGGCTGCCATGTGGCCCTGGTCGACGATGTGATGACCACCGGCGCCACCCTGTTCGAGCTGGCCAGGCTGCTGCGCAAGGCCGGGGTCAGCCGGGTGCAGGCCTGGGTGGTGGCGCGCACCGCAGACAACTGATCAAGCTCTCCCCATGTTCAATATCGTCCTGGTCCAGCCGGAAATCCCGCCCAACACCGGCAACATCATCCGCCTGGCCGCCAACACCGGCTGCCACCTGCATCTGATCGAGCCGCTGGGCTTCTCGATGGAGGACAAGCTGCTGCAGCGCGCCGGGCTCGACTATCACGAGTACGCGCCGGTACTGCGCCATGCCGACTGGCAGGCCTTTCTCGACCAGGCAAGACCCGACCCCGCCCGGATGTTCGCGTTCACGACGCGCGGCAGCCGCCATTTCGGCGATGCGCAATGGCAGCCCGGCGACTGGCTGGTGTTCGGCTCCGAGACCGCCGGGCTGGCGCCGGCGCTGCGCGAGAGCTTTGCGCCCGAGCAGCGCCTGCGCCTGCCGATGCGGCCCGAGCAGCGCAGCCTCAACCTCAGCAACAGCGTCGCGGTGGCGGTGTTCGAGGCCTGGCGGCAGAACGGCTACGCAGGCGCGGCCTGACTACTCGGCGACCACTCCGGCCGCCTTGATCATCTGGCCCCAGCGCCCGCGCTCGCTCCTCATCAGCGCCGCCAGCGCATCCGACGTCGAGGCCGCCGCGCTGAAGTACTGGCTCAGCATCTTGCCGCGCACCTCGTCGCTCCTGATGATGCGCACCAGCTCGGTCGAGAGCCGCTGAACAATGGCCGCGGGCGTCCTGGCCGGTGCCAGCATGGCCTGCCAGGAGATCGCCTCGAAGCCGGCATAGCCCGACTCCGCCAGGGTCGGCAGCTCGGGCAGCGAGCCGACCCGGCCCGGGCTGGTGACTCCCAGCGCCTTCAGCTTGCCGGCCCGCACCTGGCCCATCGCGATGCCGGGCACCATGAAGCCGGCCTGCACCTGGCCAGCCAGGATCGCGTTGACCACCTGCGGAAAGCCCTGGTACGGCACATGGACCAGATCGATGCCGGCGCGCTGCTTGAAGCTCTCCATCGCCAGATGGGCGGCGCTGCCATTGCCGACGCTGCCGTAGTTCAGCTGGCCCTTGCGCTCCTTGGCGATACGCACGAAATCGGCCAGCGTGTGGGCGCCCAGCTTGGGGTCGACCACCAGCACATTCGGGCTGGTCGCAACCAGGCCTATCGGCTGCAGCTCCTTGACCGGGTCATAGGCCAGCTTGCTGCTCAGCAGTGGCGCCGTCACCAGCGGACCCTGGATCGTGAACAGCAAGGTGTAGCCATCGGGCTCGGCCTTGGCCACCGCGCCGGTACCGATATTGCCGCCGGCGCCGGGACGGTTGTCAATCACGACCGGCTGGCCCAGGCTGGCGGCCAGCGGCTCGGCGATCGCACGGGCGATGATGTCGGGCGAGCTGCCGCCCGGGAAGGGCACGACCAGCTTGATCGGGCGGCTGGGCCAGGCCTGGGCCAGCGCCGGCAAGGCCCATGAAGCGGCCGCAGCCTGCAAAAGATGACGGCGTTGCATGATGAGTGGATTCCTGTTCAGTGTTCGGGCCGCGCCTCGCGGCCCATCAGCAGCTCGACCGCCTCGACCGGGCTCAAACGCCCCTCCAGCACGGCCACGACCGCAGCGGTGATCGGCATGTCCACACCGGCGGCGGCGGCACGCGCCAGCACGGTCGGAGCGCTGTAGACGCCCTCGGCCACATGGCCCAGCTGCTGCAGGATCTGCGGCAGCGCCAGGCCTTCGGCCAGCAGCAGGCCGACGCGGCGGTTGCGCGACAGATCGCCGGTGGCGGTCAGCACCAGATCGCCGATGCCCGACAGCCCCATAAAGGTTTCGGTCCGTGCGCCCAGCGCCTGCCCCAGGCGCAGCATCTCGGCCAGGCCCCGGGTGATCAGCGCGGCGCGGGCGTTCAGGCCCGGCAGCAGATTGCCGGCCCCGGCGCGCTGGCCCAGGCCGTCGGCAATGCCTACCGCAATGGCCATCACGTTCTTGACCGCGCCGCCGACCTCGACGCCGACCGGATCGGCCGAGGTGTAGACGCGCAGCCGTTCGCTGTGAAAGGCATCGACCGCCAGCTGCGCCAGCGCCGCGTCGCCGCTGGCCGCGACCAGGGCAGTGGGCTGGCCGGCCGCGACCTCCTGCGCAAAGCTGGGACCCGACAGGATGCCCACGCGCAGGCGCGGCTGCACGGCGGCCGCGATCTGGTGTCCCAGCAGACCGGTGCCGGCCTCGAAGCCCTTGCACAGCCACAGCACGCCCGCACCATCGGGCAGCGCGGCCAGCATCTCGCGCAGACCGGCCATCGGTGTGGCGACGATCAGCAGGCCATCGCGACCATGGGCGATGGCCGCCGCCAGATCGGCGCTCAGCGCCAGGCCGTCGGGCAGGACGGTGTCGGGCAGGTAGCGCTGGTTGCGGCGGGTCGCGGCCATCTCGGCCACGGCGGCGCTGTCGCGCGCCCACAGCAGCACCTCGTGGCGCGCGGCAGCCTGGATGGCCAGCGCCGTGCCCCAGGCCCCGGCGCCCAATATCGTGATCTTCATGTCAGTGGATCTGAAATGCAAAAACGCCCCGGCTGCTGCTGCTGCTCGGGGCGCATCATCACCGAGAACGGTCTCAGTTGATCGTCGGGGTGGCGGCCTGCTCGGCGCGCTGAGCCTGTTGGGCTTCGAACATGGCCTGGAAGTTCACCTCGGTCAGCAGCACCGGCGGGAAGCCGGCGCGGGTGCAGACGTCCGAGACCACCGCACGCAGATAGGGATAGATCATCTGCGGGCAGACGATGCCGACAATGCCTTCGACCTGGTCTTGCGGCAGATTGCGGATTTCGAAGATGCCGGCCTGCTTGGCCTCGATCAGGAACAGGGTCTTGTCGCCATTGACCTTGGTCGTCACGGTGGCGGTCACGCAGACCTCGTAGATGCCGTCGGCCACCGGCTCGGCGGACAGCGCGAGGTTGATGTCGACCTGGGGTTGGGCCTGGTCCAGCAGGATCTGGGGCGAATTCGGCTGCTCCAGCGACAAGTCCTTCAGGTACATGCGCTGGATCTGGAACACGGGGGTGTTGTTGCTCTCGTCGGCCATGATGTCTTTCCAAATAAAAGCCCGTCGGCCAAGCGCCACGGGCAGCAGGGCGGGATTATGGCCCAGGCCACCCGGCCGCCATCCCCCGCGCTCAGGCGCCTTGCAAGAGCGTCTGCAAGCCCCCACGCTGATCCAGGGCCATCAAATCGTCACATCCGCCGACATGGGTGTCGCCGATGAAGATCTGCGGCACGGTGCGCCGGCCGGTCAGCGCCATCATCGCCTCGCGCGCCGCCGGGTCCGTATCGATGCGGACCTCCTCGATCTGCTCGACGCCGCGCTGCTTCAGCAGGCTCTTGGCCCGCACGCAGTAGGGGCAGACCTGGGTGGTGTACATCTTCACGGCTTGCATAGGATTGACTCAGGCACTCTTCTCGACAGGCAAATTCGCCTCGCGCCAGGCATTGACGCCGCCGGCCAGCGGCTGGGCCTTTTCGTAGCCCAGCTTGCGCAGCATGCCAGCAGCGCGCGCAGCGCGTGCGCCGGTCTGGCACACCACCACCACAGGCAGGGCCTTGTTGCTGGGTAGTTGCTTGTGGCCCTCTTGCAGGGCAGACAGCGGGATATTGCGGGCACCGCTGACATGCGATGCGGCGAACTCGGCCGGCTCGCTGACATCGATCAGCACCGCTTTCTCACGGTTGATCAGGCGCACGGCCTCGGCCGTCGAGATGGCCGCGCCGCTGCGCGCCAGGCTCGGCCACAGCAGCAAACCGCCGGACGCAAGCGCCGCCAGCACCAAATACCAGTTGTCGAGCAGGAAGTTCAAGGGCAGGTCCGATTGGAGAAAAGGGCCGGATTATAAAACCCGGCCACCCCACAGGCCTCAGCCGAGCTTGAAGGTCGATACCGCCGTCTGCAGCGCCTGGGCCTGCTGCTCCAGGCTGCTGGCTGCCGCGGCGGCCTGTTCGACCAGGGCCGCGTTTTGCTGGGTCATCTGGTCGAGCTGGGCGATCGACTGGTTGACCTGGCCGATGCCGGCGCTCTGCTCGCTGGAGGCGGCGGTGATCTCGCCGATGATGTCGGAGACCCGCTGCACGCTGGCGACGATCTCGCTCATCGTGCTGCCGGCGTCCTGCACCAGGCGAGCACCGGTCTCGACCTTGTCGACCGAGGTGCCGATCAGGCCCTTGATCTCGCGCGCCGCCTCGGCGCTGCGCTGCGCCAGCGAGCGCACCTCGCCGGCCACGACCGCGAAGCCGCGACCCTGCTCGCCGGCCCGGGCCGCCTCGACCGCCGCGTTCAGCGCCAGGATATTGGTCTGGAAGGCGATGCCGTCGATCACGCCGATGATGTCGGCGATCTTCTTCGAGCTCGCATTGATCTCGTCCATGGTCGCGACCACCTGGCCCACCACCGCGCCGCCCTTTTGCGCCACCGCTGCGGCCGAGCCGGCCAGCTGATTGGCCTGGGCGGCGGCTTCGGCGCTCTGGCGCACCGTGCCGGTCAGGTCCTGCATATTGCTGGAGGTCTGCTCCAGCGAGCTGGCCTGCTTCTCGGTGCGCAGCGACAGATCATGGTTGCCGACCGCGATCTCGCGCGAGGCCACCGTCATCGAATCGGTGCCGCTGCGCACATTGGCGACGATGGCCGAGAGGCCCTGCGACATCGCCCGCACTGCCGCCAGCAGGCTGGCCTCGGCGCCGGGTGCCACCGCGATGGTCTGCGACAGATCGCCGTCGGCCATCATGCGCATCACATCGCGGGCGTACTCGGGTTCGCCGCCGAGCTGGCGCCACACGCTGCCTATCACCAGCCAGGATCCGACCCCCAGCGCCAGCACCACCACCAAGCCGCTGATCAGGATGGCCATCAGGCTGGCCGACACGCCGTCATTGGCGCGCGCCAGGCCGGACTCGAAGCCCTCGTTGGCCTCCACCCGCGCCTGCGCGACGACCGTCTCGACGGCCTTCAAGGCCGCCTGCATCTTGGGCACGGCGCCGGCCTGGTCGCCCTGCTTGATGCCCATGAAGAGCTCGGCCGTCTCGACCGAGGCCGCGAAATAGGCCTCGAAGCTGGTCTTCAGCTTGGCGCCCATCTCGGCCTTGCCGTCGATGCGGGCGATCGCATCGAGCAGCTTGCGCATCGTCGCGGCGCGTTCGTTGGCCTCGTCCAGGCGCTTTTTCTCGCCCTCGGCCACCGCGCTCTGTATCGTCACGCCCAGTGCCTCCAGATTGGAGGCGAACTGGGTGGTGGCGTCCAGATAGGGGTAGTCGGTCTGACCCACCGCGGCGATGGCCGCCGAGGTGCGGGCCGAAAACGCCCACACCACGGCAATGCCCACGGCAAAGATCAGGGCGGCAAACGCTGGCAGCAGCCAGATCCGGGTTCGGACATTCATAGTTATTGTCTCCAGCGGCTCGGCACCGCGGCCTCTACAAAGCAATCAGTCAACGCTCAGCACGACCTTGACGCTGCCGTCCACCGCCGACTTCTCGATATAGCCGATCGCATCGGCATTGGCGGCGACGAACTTCTTGATCTCGGCCGAGCTCGCCAGCTCCTTGGGCGGCGTGGCCTTGCCCGAGAACACCAGGCGCGACCAGGCGGCCTTGACCTGGGCGGCCTGCTTGCCGGTCACCTTGGTATAGAACTGCTCGCGCACGGCCGCGCTTTCGGGCTGGTCCAGCGCCGCAGCGGTGGCGCCGCCGGGCAAGGTATTGCTCTTGCCGAGAAAGATGCCGGCCACCTGGTCGGCCGTCATCGCGGCCGTGGCGTTCTTCGGGTTGACGATCACGGCCACCTGGGCCTGGGCCAGACCGGCTGCGCTCAGGGCCAAGGCGGTCAAGGAGAGACGAAGTTTGTTTTTCATCATGACTGCACCCCGCCTCAGAACACCACATCCACAGCCAGGCTGTAGACATTGACATGGCCGCTGCCGAAGCCGGGCTGGACACGGGTGAACAGGCCGCTGCCCTTGGGGCTGATGCGGTCGAACTGGGTCTTCACCGCGACATTGCGCATCGCGTCCCAGCGCAGGCCCAGGGCCACCGTCTTCTGCTCGGTGCGCTGGCCTTCGACCGTGGCGTCCACCAGGGCCTTCAAGCCGTTGAGCTGGGGCGACAGGCCCAGCGGAATGGTGTTGTCGACGTTGTTGTCGTCCACCTTCAGGCGCGACAGCGTCAGATAGGGTGTGAACTTGCCGACCCGGTAGCCCAGGGTCGTGTACCAGCCGGTGGTGTCGGGGATGTAGGTCTTGGTGCGGCGCAAGGTGTACTCGCTGTTGAACAGCCAGTTGCCCTCGTCGAAAGCCAGGCCGACGCCGGTGAAGCTGACGTCCTTGGAGCGTGCCGACAGTTGGTCACCAACGCTGGAGACCGTCGGCAGCGGCACACCGCGCAGGCCGGCCACCAGCTGGTCCAGCGTGGCGCTTTCGACCGTGATCTTGCCCACCGCATGGCCCAGGCGCAGCGTGATGCCGCCGTCCAGCTCGGCCGTGGTGTTGAAGCCCATCAGGTCCTTGAACTTGAGCTTGGTGCGCTCGAAATGCGCCGAAGAGCTGCCGGCGAACAGCTGGGCGCTGACGGTGGCCGAGCCGATATTCGTCTGATACAGCCCGTCAACGCCATCGAAATGGCTGACCGGCACCTGGCCGTAGACATCCAGCGGCGGGCGCAGCCAGGTATTGGCATAGCCGACATCGCGGAAATCGGAGACCGCGAAGAATGGCGCGCCCATGCGGCCGGCGCGCAGCGCCAGCGACGGCAGCAGCTGGGCCTTGACGAAAGCCCACTCCAGCTCGGGCGTGAAGCTGCCCTTGCCGTTCTGCTTGGTCAGCAGCTGGGCGGTGCCGGAGAACACCGAGTTGAGCCGGCCGGTGGCCTGCAGGCCCAGCTTGCTGTCGACCTCGCCGCTGAAGGACTTGTCGCCGCCGCGGACCTGGCCGGGCAGCACATAGTGGGCCTTGTTCGTGTCCGTGCCCACCACGCCCAGCGTGGCAAAGCCCGAGAACGTGAACGCGGACTGGGAGCTCTGCGCCTGCGCGCCCAGGCTCGCCAGGGCGGCGACCAGGGGCAGCAGACGGTACAGGCTCGATCGAGCGGTCGACAACATCATCACAACATCTCCTTCAACGACAAACTGGTTTTCGGTGCGCGAACACAGCACAAACGTGCGATGTTCGCCCCGCACATCACCGGGTTTTCGGCCAGCGCCGCCCGGTCTTGAATCACAACTGGCCGGCAATAGCCCGGCTTTTGCTCGCATTTAGAATCGCGCCAGCCCAAAAACGGGCTGCATCCAACAAGACCCACGTCCATGTACAAGCTCGTGCTCATTCGCCATGGCGAATCCACCTGGAATCTCGAAAACCGCTTCACCGGCTGGACCGATGTCGACCTGACCCCCACGGGCGTCGAACAGGCCAAGCAGGCCGGCCGCCTGATCAAGCAGGCCGGGCTGGATTTCGATGTCGCCTACACCTCGGTGCTCAAGCGCGCCGTCTGGACGCTGTGGCACTGCCTGGACCAGATGGACCGCACCTGGCTGCCGGTGGTGCACGAGTGGCGCCTCAACGAGCGCCACTACGGCGCGCTGCAAGGCCTCAACAAGGCCGATATGGCCAAGCAGTATGGCGACGAGCAGGTGCTGATCTGGCGCCGCAGCTACGACACGCCGCCGCCGGCGCTGGAAGCCAGCGATCCGCGCAGCGAACGCAGCGATATCCGCTACGCCAAGCTCAAGGACGGCGATGTGCCGCTGACCGAATGCCTGAAAGACACGGTGGCCCGCGTGATGCCGTTCTGGAACGAAAGCGTTGCGCCGGCGATCCTATCGGGTAAACGCCTAGTCATCGCGGCCCATGGCAACAGCATCCGCGCCCTCGTGAAGTATTTGGACAATATCGGCGACAACGAGATCGTTGGCGTGAATATTCCCAACGGCATCCCGCTGGTCTACGAGCTCGATGCGAACCTGAAGCCGATCAAGAGCTACTACCTGGGCGACGCCGAGGCGGCCGCCAAGGCCGCTGCGGCGGTGGCGAATCAGGGCAAGGCCTGAGTCAGTAGTGGCCGCAGCGTCGCAGCCAGCAGCGGCACCACGCTGACGGCATTGCTGGCATGCGGCACGCTATTGCTGCTCCAGACATGGCGCACGCCCACCGCTTGCAGCGCCGGCAGCGCGTCGCCGTTGAATAGCGCGTGGGTCACCGCCACATCGACCGAGGCCGCGCCGCGCGCCAGTAGGCCCTGGGCCGCGCCGATCAGGGTGCGGCCGGTCGAGGCCATATCGTCCAGCAGCACTACCGCGCGGCCCTGCACCTCGACCTGGGGCAGCGCTAGGCTGACCACATGGTCGCCATGGCGGACCTTGCGGCCCACTGCATGATCGAGGCCGCCGGCGCGGGCCGCCTCGCTGACCCACTGGCCCGATTCCTCGTCGGGGCCGAGCAGCAGCGCACCGGGCACCCGCTCGGCGATCCAGCGCCCCAGCAGCGGCGCGGCCGATAGGGCAAGACCCGTCCCCGCCGGCATCACCTCGTCGAGGCTGGCGATGCGGTGCAGATGCGGGTCTATCGTCAGCACATGGTCGAACTGCGCGGCCAGCAGCCGCGCGATATGGCGCTGGCTGACCGCCTCGCCGGGCGTGAACTCCATGTCCTGGCGCATATAGGCCAGATAGGGGCTGACCAGGGTCAGGGCTTGCGCGCCCAGCTCGCGGGCGGCGGGCGCGGCGATCAGGAGCTCGACCAGTTTTTCATTGGGCTGCTGCAGACCGCGCAGCAGGATCACGCGCGCAGGCAAGGGCTTGGGCAGGACCAGGCGCAACTCGCCGTCCGGAAAACGATGGCGTGTCACAAAGTCCAGCGGCATGCCCAGGGCCTGCGCCAGCTCCTCGGCCAGCGCGCGTTCATCGTCAAAGGCAAGCAGCAGGGTATCGGTCATCACAGCGAGAAGATTGAGCCGCCGGCAAAGTCCTGCGGCAGTTGTTCGGGGGCGCCGACCCGGCAGCCGGGGTCCTTGTCGGCATGGGCGCGGGCAAAGGCCAGGTCGGCCTCGAACGCGGCATGGATGCGGTAGAGCGGCTCGCCGCAGCGCACCGGATCGCCCAGCTTCTTCAGCAGCAGCAGGCCGGCGCCGGCCGCCTGGGGCGCACCGGCCAGGCGGGCGATACGGGCGATGCGCAGATTGTCGAAATCGACCACGACACCCTGCGCACTGGCCAGCACCTCATGGGTCAGTGCGCCCAGGACGGGCCTCTCGGCACGCCGACCCTGGGCATCGATGAGGGCGTTGAAGCGGGCCAGCGCGCGGCCTGAATCGAGGATGTCCCGGGCGATCCGCTCTCCCTGGCCGCCGCGCACATCGGGATCGAACTCGATCATGCGGCCGGCCAGCCGCAAGGCCTTCTGGCGCAGATCCTGCGGTGCGCCGGGCTCGCCCTGCAGGACGGCCATCACGTCGCGCGCCTCCAGCACCGGGCCGATACCGGCACCGATGGGCTGGCGACCATCGGACAGCAGCACATCGAGCTGCAGGCCCAGATGGCCGGCCACATATTCGAACAGCTTCTTCAGACGCTGGGCCTCCGGGGCGGAACGTACCTTGGCGCTAGGCCCCACGGGAATGTCCAGCACCAGATGCGTGGCACCGGCCGCGACTTTCTTGCTGAGGATGGAGGCCACCATCTGGCCCGGCGAATCGATGGACAGCGGGCGCTCGACCGAGATCAGGATGTCGTCGGCCGGGGAGAGATCGGCCGTGCCGCCCCAGGCCAGGCAAGCCCGGGTCTGGCGCACGATCTCGACCATGCGCTCGAAACTCAGCTCCACAGTCGCAAGCACCTCCATGGTGTCGGCCGTGCCGGCCGGCGAGGTGATCGCGCGCGAGCTGGTCTTGGGGCACAGCATGCCGTGCGCCGCGACGATGGGCACGACCAGCATCGAGGTGCGATTGCCGGGAATGCCGCCTATGCAGTGCTTGTCCACCACCAGGCCGGCGCCGACCTGGTGCTGCCAGTCGAGCTTGCGGCCCACCGCGATCATGGCCTCGGTCAGATGCAGCACCTCCTCGCGGTCGAGCTCGTATTGGTTGGTCGCCACCACGAAGGCCGCCAGCTCGATCTTGGAATAACGGGCCGAGGCCACATCGCGGATGATGGCGGCGAGCTCCTGCCGGCCCAGCCGCTCGCCATTGATCTTGCGATGCAGCGCGGCAATCGAGGCCGGCGGCTCGGCATGGGCAATGCTGGCGCTGTGGCCTTCAAACACGCCCAGGCGCTTGAAGGCGTCCTCGCTCAGCCCCAGCTCGCAATTGCTGACGATGCGTTCGTCATCGACCACATTGAGCACGGCCAGGATCACTTGTCCGTTGGCATGGACCTCGACCTTGGACAAGGCCTGAAAGCCCGCGGCCCGCACCACCGGGCAGTCGCGGTGCAGGTAGGCCACGTTCTCGCGCCAGGTGTCGATGCCGACCCGGCGTATCTGCAGCGATGCAAGCGTCATGCCCCGACTGTAGGCCAGCAGCGTGCGAGCCGGGGGCCTGTCAGATCAAGCCAGGGCGTCGGCGATCTCGCCGCGCAGACGCTCGGCCAGCGCGCGCCGGTCGGCATGCGCGCTGCCATGAGCGCTCAGGATCTGGATCTCGATGGCCAGGCCCTGCGCGCTGGCCACGCTCCACAGGCTGCGCACCAGGGTCATGTCGCCGACGAAGCGGGCCGTCGTACTGAAGCGCTCACCGGGCTCATGCCAGCGCAGCACCACCGGCTGGATCGGCATCTCGGTGGCGATGGCCGCCTGCAGCAGATTGGCATGGAATGGCAAGGGCTCGGGGCCGGGGCCGGTCGTGCCTTCGGGGAAGACCGCCACGGTGTCGCCGGCCTGCAGCGCCTCGGCCGTCTGGTGCACGACGCGCAGGGCATCGCGCTTGCTGGAACGCTCGATGAACAGGGTGTTCACGCCCACCACCAGCATGCCGACGATGGGCCAGTGCTTGAGCTCGGCCTTGGAAACAAAGCGCGCCTCGGGCAGCACCGCATGCATGGCGGCGATATCCAGCCAGGACACATGGTTGGCCACCACCAGCTTGGCGCCCGGCCGGCCCTGACCGCGCAGCTGCAGCTCGACCCCCAGCAGCCGCAAGGTCTTGCGCGACCACCACTGGATGTAATGCTGGCGCTGCGGCTTGGTCAGACCATCAAAGCGCAAGGCGATCAGCGCCAGGCCATGCAGGATGTGCAGGCTCAGGCGCAACAAGCGCCACACGGCGATGGGGGCTCGCATCTCAGGTCGCTGAGGTCTTGGCTTCGTGGGCGATATGGCCCGCCACCAGGGTATAGCGCACCCGGCCCGGCAGCTCGAAGCCGGTGATGTCGGCGGCGAACGGCGTGTACTTGCCCTGGCTCAGCAGCTGATCCGGTGCAACCGCCCAACGCGCCGTCGCATCGAAGACGCAGACATCGGCCACCCCACCCTCGACCAGACGGCCGGCACTGGCCGACAGCGAGCCCAGCGCATTGCCCAGCACCCGCACCGGCTCGTTGCTGACCACAGCCAGCGCGCGCGCCAACGGCAGCTGCAGGTCCTCGGCCCATTTCAGCGCCAGGCTCAAAAGCAGCTCCAGCCCGGTGGCGCCGGGTGTGGCCTCGGCGAAGGGCAGCATCTTCTCGTCCTCGTCGACCGGCATATGGTCGGACACCAGCGCGTCCAGCGTGCCATCGGCCAGGCCGGCGCGCAGCGCGTCGCGATCACGCCCCTGGCGCAGCGGCGGCGTGACCCGCATCGCCGAGTTGAAGTAGCCGATGTCCACATCGCTCAGATGCAGCGAGTTGATCGACACATCGGCCGTCACATTCAGCCCTTCGCGCTTGGCCGCGCGCAGCAGCTCGACGCCGGCGGCGCTGGAGAGGCGGCACAGATGGACCCGCGCGCCGGTGACGCGCACCAGCTCGAAGATGGTGTGCAGCGCCACGGTCTCGGCCGCCACCGGCACGCCGGACAGGCCCAGCCGGGTCGCGACCGCGCCGCTGGCCGCGACGCCGCCGGCCAGCCAGGGGTCCAGCGGGTGCAGCCAGACCGTGTAGTCGAAGGTGGCCGCGTACTGCAGCGCGCGCAGCAGGATCTGCGTGTTGCGTATCGGATGGTCAGCTTGCGAGAAGCCGACGCAGCCGGCCTCGGTCAGCTCGGCCATCTCGGTCAGCGCCTCGCCCTCCAGGCCGCGGGTCAGCGCGCCGAGCGGGAAGAGACGGCACAGGCTGAGCTTGCGGGCGCGGAACTTCAGCATCTCGACCAAGCCAGGCTCGTCCAGCGCCGGATCGGTGTCGGGCGGGCAGACCAGGCTGGTGACGCCACCGGCAGCGGCGGCATTGAGCTCGCTCTCCAGCATGCCCTCATGCTCATGGCCGGGCTCGCGCAGCCGCGCCGCCAGGTCCACCAGGCCGGGGGCCACCACCAGGCCGCTCGCGTCGATGACACGCTGGGCCTCGAACTCGCTGACATCGCCCAGTGCAACGATGCGGCCGGAGGCGATCGCCAGATCGCCGATGCGGTCCAGGCCCGAGGCCGGGTCGATCAATCGACCGTTTCTTATGAGGATCTTCATGCTTCGTTCCCAGCCAGAATGCTCATCACCGCCATGCGCACCGCGATGCCGAAGGTCACCTGCGGCAGGATCACGCTCTGCTTGCCGTCGGCCACGGCCGAGTCGATCTCGACGCCGCGGTTGATCGGCCCCGGATGCATCACGATGGCATCGGGCTTGGCCAGCGACAGCTTCTCCGGCGTCAGGCCGAAGTTCTTGAAGAACTCGCCGGCGCTGGGCAGCATCGCGCCGCTCATCCGTTCGTTCTGCAGGCGCAGCATGATGATGACGTCGGCATCCCTGATGCCCTCGGCCATGTCGTGGCAGACCCGCACGCCCATCTCGCGCAGATCGCCGGGCACCAGGGTCTTGGGGCCGACCGCGCGGATCTCGGGCACGCCCAGGATGTTCAGCGCATGGATGTCGGAGCGGGCCACGCGCGAATGCACGATATCGCCGACGATGGCCACGGTCAGGTTGCGGAAGTCCTTCTTGAAATGCCGGATCGTGTACATGTCCAGCAGGCCCTGCGTCGGGTGGGCGTGGCGGCCGTCGCCGGCGTTGACCACATGGACATGGGGGGCGCAGTGCTGGGCGATCAGATAGGGTGCGCCGCTCTCGCTGTGGCGCACGACGAACATATCGGCATGCATCGCGGACAGATTGGCGACCGTGTCGAGCAGGGTCTCGCCCTTGGCCGTCGAGCTGCGCGCGATGTCCAGGTTCAGCACATCGGCCGACAATCGCTTGGCCGCGATCTCGAAGGTCGTGCGGGTGCGGGTGCTGTTCTCGAAGAACAGATTGAACACCGACTTGCCGCGCAAGAGTGGCACCTTCTTGACCTCGCGGTCGTTGACCGACAAAAAGGTACCGGCGGTGTCCAGGATCTGGTGGATCACGGCCTGGGGCAGGCCCTCGATCGACAGCAGATGGATCAGCTCGCCGTGCTTGTTCAGTTGGGGATTTCGTTTACTCAGCATCTGGTCATCCCCTCGCTCATTCCACATCGAAACTGAAGCGGCCATCGCCGGCGCGCGCCAGCCGCAGCTTGTGCTCGGCCGCCAGCGTCACGCGCGCGGCCGAGAAGGCCGGCTCGATCGGCAGCTCGCGCCCGCCCCGGTCCACCAGCACCGCCAGCGTGACACTGGACGGGCGGCCGAAGTCAAACAGCTCATTGATCACGGCCCGGGTCGTGCGGCCGGTGTAGAGCACATCGTCGATCAGCAGCACCGGGCGGCCGTTGACATCAAAGGGCAGCTTGGTGTGGTCGGCGCTGGCGCTCATGCCCTTGGAGCCGAAGTCGTCGCGGTGCAAGGAGCTGGAGATCACGCCGGGCTCGCCTGCCAGGCCCAGATCCTTCTGCAACCGCTCGGCCAGCCAGGCCCCGCCGGACCAGATGCCCACCAGGGCGGCATCGGGCACCAGCAGGCGCCGCACGCCTTTCAGCAGGTCGGCATAAAGGGCTTCGGCATCAAGTAAAAGTGTGCTCATGGATGCTCACGAAAGAACTGTTCAAGAATCAGGGCGGCAGCGGCCGAGTCGATATCGCGCGCACCCATGCTTTCGGCCTCGACGCTGGTGTAGCGCTCGTCGACCTCGAAGACCGGCAGGCGAAAGCGCCCCTTCAGCTGGCGGCCGAAGCGGCGCGCCCGCAGCGTGATCTCGTGCTCGGCGCCATCGGGATGGAAGGGCACGCCGATCACCAGGCCCTCGGGCTGCCATTCCTTGATCAGCCTGGCGATCGCCTCGAAGCGGGCATCGCCTTCAAGGTGGATGCTCTTGAGCGGCTCGGCATTGCCGGAAAAGCGGCTGCCGGTGGCCACGCCCAGACGCTTGATGCCGTAGTCGAAAGCCAATAACGATTGCAGCGGACCGCTCATGCGTGGCCGGCGTCCGTGCTGAGCATGCGCGGATCGATCCCTAGCAGGCCCAGCGCCCGCTCGTAGCGCAGCTCGACCGGGGTTTCGAAGATGATCTCGGGCGTGGCGCTGACGGTCAGCCAGCCGTTGCGACCAATCTCCTCCTCGAGCTGGCCGGCGGCCCAGCCGCTGTAGCCCAGGGTCACCAGCACCTTCTTGGGGCCGGCGCCGTTGGACAGCGCCTCCAGCACATCGCGGCTGGTGGTCATTTCCAGCCCACCGGGCACGGCCAGCGTGGCGTTGTAGTGGCCGCCGGCGGCGTCCAGCGGCTCGTGCAGCACAAAGCCGCGCTCGGTCTGCACCGGGCCGCCGAAGAACACCGGGCGGGCGGCCAGATCGTCGTCGTCCAGGCTCAGCTCGACCTTCTCGAACAGATTGCCCAGGGTCAGCGCGATCGGCTTGTTGATCACCAGGCCCAGCGCGCCTTTGTCGTTGTGCTCGCACAGATAGACCACGGCGCCGGCGAAAGTGTCGTCCGCCATGCCAGGCATGGCGATCAGAAACTGATTGGAGAGGGCCATCTGGTGCTTGGACATCCGGGCATTTTATTCGTAGGCGACACTTCCTCTATGCAAAAGCTTCACGACAAGGCCCTGCTCTGGTTCCGGCGCGATTTGCGCCTGGACGACCAGGCCGCCCTCTACCACGCCCTGCGTTCGACGCGTCGGCTGTTCTGCTGCTTTGTGCTCGATACCGAGATCCTCGATGCCCTGCCCCGGGCCGACCGCCGCGTCGAGTTCATCCTGCAGGCCCTGAGCCAGCTCGATGCGGCGCTGCGCGCCTGCGGCGGCGCGCTGATCGTGCGCCATGGCCGCGCTGCCGAGCTGCTGCCGCAGCTGGCCGCCGAGCTGGGTGTACAGGCGGTGCTCGCCAACCATGACGACGAGCCCCAGGCCCTGGCGCGCGACGCCCTGGTGGCCGAGCGCCTGGCCAGCTTCGGCTGCCGCTTCGAGAGCTTCAAGGACCATGTGGTCTTCGAGCGCAGCGAGCTGCTGACGACCCAGGGCAAACCCTATGGCGTGTTCACGCCCTACAAGAACGCCTGGCTCAGGAAGCTCACGCCCTTTTACCTGCGGGCCTACCCGGTCGAGCGCTACGTCGATGCCCTCGCGACCAGCCCGCTGGCCCAGGGCGTGCCAGGTCTTGCCGAGATCGGCTTCGAGCCGGCCGGGCTGGCGCCCCATCTCGGTGCCGACCGCGCCGAGGCCTTGCTGGACGATTTTCTGGACCGCATCGCTCGCTACGACCAGACCCGCGACTTCCCCGCCGTCAGGGGCCCCAGCTATCTGAGCGTGCATCTGCGCTTCGGCACCGTCTCGATCCGGCGCCTGGCCTGTGAGGCCTGGCAACGTGCGCAGGCCGGCGAGCGCGGCGCCGAGGTCTGGCTGTCCGAGCTGATCTGGCGCGACTTCTATCACCAGGTGATGCACCACCACCCGCAGGCGATGAGCGGCGCCTTCCGGCCCGAGTACGACGCCATCCAGTGGGAGCAGGGTCCGGCGGCCGAGGCCCTGTTCCGGGCCTGGTGCGAGGGGCGGACCGGCTATCCGCTGGTCGACGCGGCGATGCTGCAGCTCAATCAGACCGGCTATATGCACAACCGCCTGCGCATGGTGACGGCCAGCTTCCTGATCAAAGACCTCGGCATCGATTGGCGCTGGGGCGAGCGCTACTTCGCCGAGCAGCTGCTGGACTTCGACCTCGCCGCCAACAACGGCGGTTGGCAATGGGCCGCCTCCAGCGGCTGCGATGCCCAGCCCTGGTTCCGCATCTTCAATCCCGTCACGCAAAGCGAGAAGTTCGACGCCGAGGGCAAGTTCATCAAGCGCTACCTGCCCCAGCTCGCCGCGCTGCCGGCCAAGCTGATCCATGCCCCCTGGCTGGCCGGCCCGCTGGCCGCACCCGACTATGCGCCGCCGCTGGTGCGCCATGACGAGGCGCGCGAGCGCACGCTGGCGCGCTACGCGGTGGTCAAGAGCCGCAGCCTGCCGGACTGAGCAAGACCTGGCACCCTGGCGCCGGTCGCACCTGCGGCCTTCTCACCCAGTTTCTGAGGGTGCACCAAACGCCAGCGCCTTGGCCTCCAGGAACGAGTAGCCGGCGTCGGGTTTCAGATCTAGGTTCCGTCGGCATCGTCCTCTTTCCCTGCTATTGAACCAACGTCATGCCTGCCGTCTTGGCTGCAGCAGCGTCAAAGGTCATCGTCTTTGCGCAGCCGGCGGCCGCCGCCGTGCGCTCGATCAGACAGTCTGCGAAGTCAGCACTTCCCGCGCCGTAGGCTCGCAGGGCCCGCACCACATGCTCGGCCTGGTCGACGACAAGCTGCTTCGAGCGAAGGATCACGTCGAGCGCTTGGACGATCTGACCCCGCGCCAAGTCGTAGGACGACGACAGCACCCACACCAACTCCACCACCGACACCAGGGTGATGAAACCCTGCTCCTGAGCCGTGAGGCTTTCAATCAGCTTCGTCGCCTTGGCGGCCTGCTTGGCATCGTCCTGCATGATGTAGCGGACCAGCACGTTGGTATCCAGACCAATCATCGTGCCGATGCTCCGCGGGAAGCGATTGCCAAGTTCATGTCTTCAATGGAGACGACCTTGGATGGCTTGCCGAACATGCCCTTCAGCTCCGTCACCGAACGATTCGCAGCCACGAACAGGTACTGGCCGGGCTCGATCTGAACGAACTCCACGCGGTCCCCAGCATCGACGGCAAGGGCATGCCGAACGTCAGCGGGTATCGTGATCTGGCCTTTGGAAGTGATGGTTGCAGTGGTCATGCGTGATCTCCTGGTATTCCTTACTTTAAAGTAAGGAGCAATGGAGTGCAAGCGCTTTTGGACAGGTCTGCAAACGATCAACGATTTGCTGCTGAGCAAAGGCCAGATTCACTTTGTCAATTCCGCGCGCTGTCGCGGAATGTCTTGCATCTAGGGCGCTGACGAACCCAGCGCGGCCAGCCGGGCAAGGCGCTACGGTTGCGCTGCGAGCCTGTCGGACTGGACGGGGCAGGCAAGACCCGGCACTGTGGCGCCCCGGCCACCGGCGGTCTTCTGATCTTGATTTTTTGAATGCCAGCCCATAGCCTCGCCTGACGGCGTCGGCAACAGGGGTCCGAACGAGGCTCCACCGGCACCGGTCATGGGTAGGGTGGGCGCTGCGGGTCCCTGTCATCACCGTCAACACAGCGTCCGCGTGTATCCGAAGTGTTGAATGCCACTTGATCGGACATGCGTTTCACATCGTTCCCTCTTGCTGCGGGGCTGTTGCTGACCGGCTGTGTCGCCTTTCTGGCCACCGCCTATGGCGAGCATCGCAGCCTCGGCGAGCTGGTTGCGGGCAATGCGCAGCGCGTGCAGGCCTTGCAGACCCAGCTGCAGCTGCGCCGGCTCGGCAGCTTGCTGATCGACCTCGAAAGCGGCCAGCGCGGCTTCCTGATCACCGGCCAGGTGGCGTTTCTGGCGCCCTACGAGAGCGCCCGCCAGGAACTCGCCCAGGCCTACACCCAGCTGACCGCCGCGCTGCCACCCAGCGCCGAGACGGCGCCGACGCTGGAACGGCTGGACGATTTCATCCGCCAGCGCATCGAGCAGGCCGAGAAGAATGTGGAGCGGCGCTGGCAGATCGGCGAGGCGGCGCTGAAAGACCTGTCGGCCTATGTCAACGGCAAACGGCTGATGGACGACATCCGCGCTGAGCTGGCCCTGCTGGAGCGGCACCAGAGCCGCATGATCGAGGACGCCGAGCGCCGCAATCTGGCGGTGCAGCAGCGCACCGCGCTGCTGTCGGCCGTGCTTCCGCTGGTGGGCGTGCTGCTGATAGGCGGCGCGATGCTGGCCTTGGTCCTGGAGCGCCGCCAGCGCGACCGGGCCGAGACCGCCTTGCGCGAGGCCAACACCCATCTGGAGAGCGCGGTGGCGGCGCGCACCGCCGACCTGCAAGCGGCGCTGTCGCGCATCCAGAGCTTTGCCGTCGAACTGGACCGCAGCATCGAAGCCGAGCGCTCGCGCCTGGCGCGCGAGGTGCACGACCAGCTCGGCCAGCTCGGCACCGCCAGCAAGATGCTGGTGCTGGCGCTGCGCCGCAAGCTGGCGCCGGCCAAGGAGGAGCTGATCGACGAGCTGCTGGCGATGACCGACGAGTCGATCGCCGCCGCGCGCCAGATCTCGGCCGCGCTGCGCCCGCCACTGCTCGACGATCTCGGCCTGGCCGCCGCCATCGGCCATTACGCCAAGGGCCTGGCGCGCCAGGGCGAGCTGGCGGTCGAGGTCGAGGTGGACGACGAGCAGCTGCTCGGCCCGGAGCAGCGCAACCAGCTGTTCCGCATCCTGCAGGAGGCCGGCACCAATGTGCTGCGCCACGCCCAGGCGGGCCGACTGCAGATCGCCGGCCGGGCGGCGGGCCGGCACTACACGCTGGAGATCCGCGACAACGGCAACGGCCCGGGCTCGGTGCGCGCCGATGCCTCGGGCCTGCGCAATATGCGCGAACGCGCGGCGCTGGCCGGCGGGCGCTTCGAGTTCGGCCCGGCGCCCGGCGGCGGCACCCGGGTGGCCGTGCACCTGCCGCTGCCGGCGGAGGCCCAGGCATGAGGTTTCTGATCGTCGACGACCACCCCATCATGCGGGTCGGCGTGCGCCAGCTGATCCTGGCCGAGTGGCCACAGGCCCATATAGACGAGGCGGCCAGCCTGGCGCAGGCCCTGAGCCTGGGCCAGGCTCAACGGCCCGATGCCGTGGTGCTCGACCTCTCGCTGCCCGACGCCAGCGGCACCGAGGGCGCCAGCCGCGTGCTGCGCGCGCTGAAGGCCGTGCCGGTGCTGATCCTGAGCCTGAACGCAGAGTCGGCCTATGCCTCGCGGCTGCTGCAGATGGGTGTGGCCGGCTACCTGCCCAAGGACCGCGCCGGCGACGACCTGGTCAACGCCCTGCACCGCCTGCTTCAGGGCGGCCGCTACGTGACGGCAGCCATGGCCGACCATCTGCTGGGCTTGCTCGACGGCCGGGCACCGGCCAGCCTGCCGCACGAGCAGCTCTCGACCCAGGAGCACCGGGTGATGCTCTTGATCGCCGCCGGCAAGACCCCGGCCGAGATCGCCGACACGATGAGCTTGTCGGTCAAGACCGTCGGCACTTACCGCGCCCGCATCCTGGAGAAGGCCGGCTGGCGTAACAACACCGAGCTGACCAAGTACTGCCTGCAGCACGGCCTGACCGTGTAGGCAATCGGCTGACACGGGCTTGCGCGAACCATGCACCCTGGCTTGCGGCAAGCCCCTCTGCGCAAGGCCCGGGCGAAAACCGAAGATAAGCGCCATCGAACAGGGGCTTTCATGAACATCTTTCTGGTTGAAGATTCGCCGTCCATCCGCCGCCTGCTGGTACGCCGGCTGGACAGCATGGCCGGCGCGCGCATCGTCGGCGAGGCCAGCCGCCAGGACGAGGCGATCGCGCTGATCGAGTGGCTGCAGCCCGAGATGGTGCTGCTGGACCTGTCGCTGGCCTCGGGCTCGGGCCTGCAGGTGCTGGCCGCCCTGCGCGGCAAGGGCTTTCGCGGCCAGGTGATGGTGCTGACCTCGCAGGCCGTCGATGCCTATCGCCAGGCCTGCACGGCCGCCGGCGCCGACGGCTTCTACGACAAGGCCAGCGGCCTGGACACCCTGTTCGACGATCTCGGCGAGCAGCTGGAAGCCCGCCGCGACGGCGAATCCAGCACCCCGGCCGCCCTGCTGCTGCGCGATGCACTGACCGGCCTGTACAGCCAGCTCGCGCTGCTGGAGCGGGCCGACCAGGCCATCAAGATGGCGGCCGCCGAGAACACCGAGATCGCCGCTTTCGTGCTGGTGCTCAAGGGCCTGGACGCGCTGCGCCAGACCCATGGCGAGGCCGCCGTCGAGGCGGTGCTGCGCGAGACCGCACAGCGGCTGACCCTGTCCTGCACGCCGGCCGATGTGCTGGCCCGCCATGCCAGCGAGCAGTTCGCGCTGCTGCTGACCCGGGTCGACTCGGCCGCCGATGCCGCGAGCTTCGCCCAGCAGATCGGCGCGCTGATGGCCCAGCCTTTTCAGATTGACGGCGGGGCCCTGGCCCTGCAGAGCGAACTGGGCATGGCCCTGTTCCCGCGCGACGCGGTCTCGGCCCGCGCCCTGCTGACTCTGGCCGAGGCCCATGCCTATGGCGCGGCGCTGCCGCAGCGCCCGACGGTCTTCTGCCACTGATCCCCGCCTTCAGCAATTACGGAGTTCGCCATGATGTCTTCCGCCAAGCTCAAATCACTGCTGCTCGCCGCCGCCCTGCTGGGCACGGGTTCGGCCGGCGCCGCCACCGCCGGCAACACCTTCCAGGTGCAGGCCACCGTGGTCAGCGCCTGCACGGTGTCGGGCTCGGCGATGAACTTCGGCGCCAGCATCGACCCGCTGGCCACCGCGACGCCGCTGGACGCCAGCTCGACGCTGAGCGTCGTGTGCACCAACACCACGCCCTATACCGTGTCGCTGAACGCCGGGGCCAATGCCGGCGGCGCCTCCAATTTCACGAACCGCGCGATGAAGAGCGGTGCCAACAGCCTGGGCTACCAGCTCTATCTGGATGCCGGCCGCTCCACCGTCTGGGGCGACGGCACGGCCAGCAGCACCCACAGCGGCACCGGCACCGGCAGCACCCAGAGCCTGACCATCTACGGCCGCCTGCCCTCGCTGGCCAATGTGGTGCCCGGCAGCTACACCGACACCGTGACGGTGACGGTCACTTACTGAGGCCTCGCCATGCGCACTGCCCTGCTCGCCTGCCTGCTGGCCCTGAGTGGCCTGGCCCATGCCGCCGACATCAGCCTGATGCCGGTCAATGTCAAGCTCGACCGCCTCAATGACCGCGCCACCGTGCAGGTGCAGAACAACGGCAGCGAGGCGGTCATCATGCAGGCCGATGCGATCGCCTGGACCCGGGTCCAGGGCCAGGATGTCGACGGTCCGACCAGCGACATCATCGTCAACCCGCCGATCTTCACGATACAGCCGGGCCAGACCCAGATCGTGCGCGTCGGCCTGCGCCGCAACCAGGAGCTGCAGCAGGAGGCCACCTACCGCATGGTGCTGCGCGAGGTGCCGAGCCCGCGGCTGTCGGACATCGGCAATGTCAGCGGCAGCGTGCGTGTGCTGGTGGCGCTGCGGGTGCCGGTCTATGTGGCGCCGAGCAAGATCGTGCGCCAGGAGCAGTGGCAGCTGCGGCGCGATGCCACCGGCGAGATGGTCGCCAGCGTCAGCAACACCGGCAATGTGCATCTGAAGATCGGCGAGCTGCGCCTGCAGGGCGGCGCGGCGCTGGCGCTGCAGGGCAGCGGCAGCGTGATCTTCCCCGGCGAGCAGCGCAGCTTCCGTCTGCAGGGTGGGCAGAAGCACCGGCTGCTGGAAGTCGTCAGCGAGCAGGGCGTGCAGCAGGTGGCGCTGAATGAGGCGCAGGACTGAGTCCCGGCACGGCCACCTGCTGTGGCCGCTGCTGCTGGGGCTGACCGAGCCTCTGGGCGCCCAGTCCGGCGGTCTCTTGCCCAGCCCCGAGCTGGCCCAGGCCCTGGCCGAGCTCGCGCGCCCCGGCGAGACCCTGCTGCTGGGCCTGCGCATCAACGGCGTGGCCCAGCCGCAGACCCTGCGGGCGGTGCGCGTGGCCGAGGGCCTGGCGCTGCCGCAGCCGCTCTGGGAGTCGCTGCATCTGAAGCTGCCGGCGCTGGCGCCGCGCCTGATCGACGGCGAGCCGCATATGGTGCTCGATGGCCGACCCGACACCAGCCCGGACACCCGCTGGCATATCGAGGAGGCCAGCCAGACCCTGGTGATCGAGGCCTCGGCCTCGGCCTTCAAGCGCCAGCAGCTCAGCATGGAAAGCGCGGCGCCGCGCCTGACCCTGCCGCAGCAGCTGGGCCTGTTCGCCAACTACGATCTGTACTGGCAGCGTCGCAGCCAGGGCGGCGGCAGCAGCCTGGATGGCCTGGCCGAGCTCGGCGCGCTGACCGCGCGGGGCGACCTGAACCATCTGCTGCTGTACCGCCAACAAGGCGACCTGCTGCGGCTGGAGACGCGCTGGACCCTGAACCAGCCCGAGCGCATGGCGCGGCTGCGCCTTGGCGACACGGTCAGCCAGCCCGGTGCCTGGGGCCGGGCGCTGCGCCTGGGCGGCCTGCAGTGGGGCACGGACTTCTCGCTGCGGCCCGGTTTCCTGAGTTTCCCGCTGCCCAGCCTGAAGGGCGAGGCCGCCCTGCCCTCGACGCTGGATGTCTATGTCAACAACAGCCAGCGCCTGCAGGGCCGGCTGCAGCCCGGCGCCTTCGACCTCAGCGAGCTGCCCATCGTCACCGGCCAGGGCGAGATCCGCAGCGTGGTGCGCGATCTGCTGGGGCGCGAGCAGGTCGTGGTCCTGCCCTACTACGTCAGCCCGGCCCTGCTGAAGCCGGGGCTGCGCGCCTTCAGCATCGAGCTGGGCCGGCTGCGCGAGGACTATGGCCTGGCCAGCAACCGCTATGGCGCCGTGCTGGCCAGCCTTACCGAGCGCAAGGGGATCAGCGAGCGCTTCACCCGCGAGCTGCGTGCCGAGCTGATGCGCGCCCAGCAGACGCTGGGCGCCACCGGCATCTGGCTGTGGCCGGCGCTGGGCACCGGCACGCTGTCGCTGGGCTTGAGCCGGCAGCGCCAGGCCGATCGCGGCTGGATGCTGGGCGCCGGCCTGGACCGCCAGGGCCGCGACTGGAGCGGCAGCCTGCAGCTGCGCCGTGCCAGCGCCGGCTTCACGCAGGCCGGCGATACCCGCGACGCAGCGGGCAGCCGCTGGAGCGTGGCCGCCGCGCTGGGCAGCGCCTGGGGCGGCACCTCGCTGGGCCTGAGCTATCTGCAGCAGGGCGGGCGCAGCGGCGAGGCCGCCCGGCCACGGCTGCTGTCTCTGAGCGCCAGCCGCGACCTCGGTGGCTGGGGCTATCTGAGCCTGGTGGCACTGCGCGATCTGGGCGGCAGCACGGCGCTGTCGCTGTCCTGGAGCCATGCGCTGGGCGAGCGTGGCAGCGCCAGCGTCAATCTGCTGCGCAGCCGCAGCGAAGGGCCAAACGGCAGGCAGGACACCCAGAACCTGCAGCTGCAGGTCCAGCAGAACCCGCCCTTCGGCCGCGGCCTGGGCTACCAGCTGCTGACCGAGACCGGCGACCAGCGCCGCAGCCTGGCCCAGGCTGTTTGGCAGACCGACAAGGCCGACTTCAGCGCCGGCGCGGCCAAGCTGGGCCGGGCCCGGGAGCTGCGCGCCGGCGTCAGCGGCGGCCTGGCCTGGATGGACGGCGAGCTGTTCGCCAGCCGCCGCATCGACGGCGGCTTTGCCATCGTGCAGGTCGGCGACTATGCGGGCGTCGGCGTGCTGCATGACAACCAGCCGGTGGCCCGCACCGATGCCAGCGGCCGCGCCTTCATCGGCAGCCTGCGCGGCTACCAGAGCAACCGGGTCGGCATCGATGCCGCCGACCTGCCCTTCGATGCCCAGCTCGACGCGGTGGAAGTGCGGCTGACGCCGGCCGCACGCAGCGCCGCGCTGATCAGCTTCCCGGTGCAGCGCAGCCGGGCGGCAAGCTTTCGCTTGATCGACCCGCAGGGCCGGCCGCTGCCGCCAGGCAGCGAGCTGCGCGTCGAGGGCGGCTCACGCAGCTTCCCGGTCGGGCTGGAGGGCCGCGCCTTTGTCAGCGGCCTGGCCGAGCGCAGCCGCGTCGACGCGCGCTGGCCCGCCGGCAGCTGCAGCCTGATACTGACGCTGCCCCGCGAGCTGATCGAATGGCCCGAGCTGGGCACTCTTGAATGCAAGGCCACCCCATGAGACTGCTGCGTCTGCTTGTCCTGCTGCTGGCTGCCGCATGCGGCGCCGGCTCGGCCCAGGCCCTGTGCCTGCCGGTGCTGTGCAGCTGCACCGTCAGCACCACGCCGCTGCTGTTCGGCAGCTACAACCCGCTGGCCCATGGCCATACCGACAGCAGCGCCAGCATCAAGGTCGGCTGCGGCGGTGTGGCCGGGCTCTTGATTCCCTACAACCTCGCGATCAGCGCCGGCGGCGGCGGCAGCTTTGCCAACCGGCGCATGAGCCTGGGCGCCCACCAGCTGAGTTACAACCTCTATACGGATGCGGCCCGCAGCACGGTCTGGGGCGATGGCACGGCCGCCACGCTGCTGATGCCGGGCTCGATCACGCTGGACATCCTCGGGCTGGCGCCGCAGCAGACGCACTGGGTCTACGGCCGGCTGCCGGGCCGCCAGCTCGGCGCGGCGCCCGGCGCCTACACCGACACCCTCAGCGTGACACTGACGTACTACTAGCCCCAGGCCGTACCCAGCGCGCCAGCAGGCCGCCGTGGCGCTCGCCCCAGCTCAGCAGGCTCTCGCCCTGCCCGTCGAAGACCTGGCTCAGAAAGGCCAGGGTCAGCTCGCGGGTAGCGGTCTTGAGCTTGGGGTTCAGTGTCAGGCCGCCGGTGCCGTCGCGGTCGGTGAAGACGCTGTGCGAGCCACCCTCGAACACCACCAGCGACTTGGTCGCGCTGCCGGTGGCGTCGAACACCCGCAGCCGGTCCTGCGCGTCGGAGTAGTAGCCGGGGATGCGTATCACGTCCTCGGTCGCGGTGATGTGCAGGGTCGGGATGTTGACCGAAGCCAGGATGGCCGACGGATCGGATTCGCCGTAGAAGGGCGGGGCCGAGATGATCAGCGCCGCCTTGAAGCGCTCGTCGCGCAGATCCATCACCGCGCCCTGGCGCTCGACGCGAGCGCCGGCCAGCAAGAGGCTGGTGTTGGCGCCGTAGGAATGGCCGGCCGCGACGATGCGCCGCGCATCGATGCGCGCGCCCCACTCGCCCTGCAGCAGCCGGTCCAGCGCGAAGCTGACATCGCGAGCCCGGTGGATCGCCTCGCGCTCCTGGGCCGCGTCCTGCAGCCGGCCCACCAGGCCCAGCGGATTGCCCATCCAGAGCTGGCGGTCGCTGCCGACATGCTGGACATGCAGGCTGGCATAGCCCTGGCTCGCCCAGTACTGGCCCAGATAGCTGTAGCCGCGCCGCGAGCCGCCAATGCCGTGCGAGAACACGATCAGCGGCACCGGCGCGCCGTCCGCCTGCGCCGGCCAGTACAGCCGCACCGGCACGGCGCGCTGGCGCTGGGTGTCCTGCCAGTCCAGGTCCTGGCCCGGGATCGCCGGCGCCGGCGCCGGTGGCTGGGCCTGGGCCGACGGCAGGCCAGACGCTGTCAGGGCCAGGGCCAGCAGGATTCGACGTGAGACAGCAAACAACATCGGGAGCTCTCCTTGGCGTGCCAGTATGGGGCCGGCTTCAGGGCCTGGCGGAAGTCAGGGCTTGTGAGGCCTTGGCCCGCCGCGGCCGCAGCCGCTGCACCGCATCGTCCACATAGGTAAAGACGATGGGGATCACCAGCAGGCTCAGAAAGGTTGAGGTGATCAGCCCGCCGATCACGACGATGGCCATAGGCGCGCGGAAGCTCGGGTCCACCCCCCAGCCCAGCGCGATCGGCAGCATGCCGGCCCCCATCGCGATGGTCGTCATCACGATGGGCCGGGCGCGCTTGCGGCAGGCATCGAGAATCGCCTCGAAGCGCGGCAGGCCATGGTCGCGGCGCGCGATGATGACGTAGTCGACCAGCAGGATGGAGTTCTTCGTCGCGATGCCCATCAGCATGATCAGGCCGATCATCGAGGGCATGGACAGCGCGGTCTGGCTCAGGTAGAGCGCCAGGAAGGCGCCCGGGATCGACAGCACCAGCGCGGCCAGGATGGTCAGCGGCTGAACAAAGTCCTTGAACAGCAGCACCAGCACGATGTAGATGCACAGCACGCCGGTCAGCATTGCCAGACCGAAGCTGTCGAACAGCTCGGCCATCGCCTCGGCGTCTCCCACCGTGGTCTGGATCACGCCCGGCGGCAGGCTTTGCAGGCTGGGCAGGGCCAGGGCCTGGCGCTCGACATCGCCCAGCGCCTGCCCGTTCAGCTCGATCTCGATATTGATATTGCGCAGCCGGTCATAGCGGTCGATCTGCGAGGGGCCGCTGTCCAGCGCCAGGCTGGCGACATTGCCCAGCGGCACCGGACCATGGCTGCCCGGCACCGGCAGGCGGCTCAGATAGCCCAGGTCGGCGCGCGCATCGCTGCGCAGCCTGACCACCACCGGCACCTGGCGCTGCGCCAGGTTCAGCTTGGCCAGCTCCTGCTCGTAGTCGCCGGCCGTGGCCACCCGCAGCGTCTCGGCGATGGCGGCGGCGCTGACGCCCAGGTCGGCGGCGCGCGCGAAGTCGGGCCGCACGATCAGCTCGGGCCGGGTCAGGCTGGCGCTGGAGGTCACCGCACCGATGCCGGGAATGCCGCGCAGCTCGCGCTCGACGGTTTGCGCATGCTCGGCCAGCACGCGGCCATCCTCGCCGGCCAGCACCAGCACATACTTCTCGCTGGAGGCGCCGAAGCCGACCTTGACCCGGGCGCCCGGGATCAGCTCGACCGCCTCGCGCAGCTGGGCCTCGATGGCCTGCTTGCTGAGGCCGGGCCGCTCGTCGCGGTGGGTCAGGTTCAGGGTCAACGTGGCCTTGCCGATGCTGGAAGCCGAGCCCATCGCGAAGGGATCGGCGCCGGCGCTGCCGCCGCCGATGGCCGTGTAGATCAGCTTGACATGGGGGTTGGCCTGCACGATCTGGCGCGCCCGCTCGGCCAGCTCGGCCGTCTGCGCAAAGCTGCTGCCCGGCGGCAGGGTCAGCGTGACCTGGGTCTGGCTCAGGTCATCGGGCGGGATAAAGCCGGTCGGCAGCAGGCCGGCCAGGCCGAAGGAGCCCGCGGTGAACACCAGTGTGGCCAGCAGCGTCTTGATGCGGTGCTGCAGGCACCAGCGGGCCCAGCCTGTGTAGCGCAGCAGCCAGCGCGGCTCGTGATGCTCGCCGGTGGGCGGCTTCAGGATGTAGGCCGCCATCATCGGCGTCAGCATGCGCGCCACCACCAGCGAGAAGAACACCGAGATCGCCGCCGTCCAGCCAAACTGCACGAAGAACTTGCCGGCGATGCCGCTCATGAAGGCGGTCGGCAGAAAGACCGCGATCAGCGTGAAGGTGGTCGCGATGACGGCCAGCCCGATCTCGTCAGCCGCCTCCATCGCCGCCTCATAAGGCGTCTTGCCCATGCGCAGATGGCGCATGATGTTCTCGATCTCGACGATGGCGTCGTCGACCAGGATGCCCACCACCAGGGACAGCGACAGCAGGGTCACGGTGTTGACGGTGAAGCCCAGGAAATACATCGCCGCAAAGGTCGGCACCACCGACAGCGGCAGCGCCGTCGCGGCGACGATGGTGGCGCGCCAGTCGCGCAGAAAGAACCACACGACGACCACGGCCAGGAAGGCGCCCTCGTAGAGCAGCACCATCGAGCCGTCATAGTTCTCCTGCACCGGGTCGACGAAGTTGAAGGCCTCGACGATCTCGATCTCCGGGTGCTCGGCGCGCAGCGCCTGCAAGGCCGTCGCGACGCCGCGCGCCACCTCGACCTCGCCGGCGCCCCGCGTGCGGGTGATCTCGAAGCCCACCACCGGCTTGCCATTCAGCAGGGCCGCCGAGCGCTGCTCGGCCACCGTGTCCTTGACGCTGGCCAGCTGGTCCAGGCGCAGGCGCCGGCCATCGGCCAGCGCGATGTCCATCGCCGCCAGCTCCTCGGCCGAGGCCACGGTGGCGATGGTGCGCACCGACTGCTCGGCGCCGCCGATATCGGAACGCCCGCCCGAGGCCTCCTGCTGGATCTGGCGCAGCTGGCGCGAGACATCGGCGGCCGTGGCGTTCAACGCCTGCAGCTTGGCCGGGTCGAGCTCGACCCTCACCTCGCGGCTGACACCGCCGACCCGGCCGACCGCGCCGACCCCGGGCACGGCCAGCATGGACTTGGCCACCTGGTTGTCGACAAACCAGGACAGCGCCTCGTCGTCCATGCGGCTGGATGCCACCGTGTAGGTCAGGATGGGCGTGCCCGAGAGCTCCAGCTTGGAGACCACCGGATCGCGCATCTCGCCGGGCAGGTCGGAGCGCACCCGCGAGACCGCGTCGCGCACATCGTCCAGTGCCTCCTGCGTGGGCTTCTCGAGCCGGAACTCGGCCGTGATCGTCGCCATGCCGTCGCTCAGCGAGGTGTAGATGTGCTTGACGCCCTGCAGGGTCGCGATCTGGTTCTCGATCTTGCGCGCCACCTGCGATTCCAGCTGGGCCGGCGAGGCCCCGGGCAGCGCCGCGCTGACCGTCACGGTGGGCAGGTCGATATCGGGAAAGTTCTGGATCTTCATCCAGCGAAAACCTGCCAAGCCCAGCAGGGTCAGCATGATGAACAGGAGGATGGCCGGAATCGGATTGCGGATCGACCAGGACGAGACATTCATCATGACTTGCTCCCGTCCACCACCCGCACCAGATCGCCGTCGGCCAGGAAACCGACGCCGCTGGCGACCACGCGCTCACCGGCCTTCAGCCCGGCCAGCAGCTCGATCTTGTCGCCCAGGCGGCGCCCGATGCTGACCTTGCTCTGCTGCACCCGGCCATCGGCGCCAACCTTGAACACATAGGCAAAGCCGTCGCGCAGCTGCACCGCCGCCTGCGGCAGCGCCAGCGCCGGGCTGCGGCCCAGGAGGATGCGGCCGCGTACAAAGCTGCCGGCGCGCAAAGCGGCGTGCGGGCTCAGATCGATATAGGCAAGGCCGTTGCGGCTTAGCACATCGACGGTCGGGCCGACCAGGCGCAGCCGGCCGCTGGCGCGCTGGCCGTCGGGCAGCTCGATCTCGACCTCGGCGCCCGGCGCGAGCCGGGCCAGCTCGGCGCTGGGCAGCTCGGCACGCCACTCGAGCCGGCTCTTGCGGATCAGGCGGAACAGTTCCTGGCCCGGCTGCGCCACCGCGCCGACGATGGCCGGCGCGGCAGCGATCAGGCCGTCGTCGGGCGCGACGATGCGGGTCTGGGCCAGGCGCAGTTCCTCGCTGCGCACCTTGGCCTGGGCGGCCTCGAAGCGGGCCTTGGCCGCCTGTTCCTGCACCAGGTATTGCTGGGCCTGCTGAGCGCTCAGCGCGCCGCTGCCGCTGGTCTGCAGGCTGCGCACCCGCTCGGCATCGGCCTGGGCGCCGGCCAGCAGGGCCTGCGCCTCGGCGGCGGCCGCGCGGCTCTGCGCCAGCTCGGCCTGCACCGTCTCGCTGGCCAGGCTGGCCAGCAGCTGGCCGCGCCGCACCCGGTCGCCGACCTGGGCCCGCACCTCGGCCAGGCGCAGCCCGGACAGCTCGGCGCTGACCACCGCCTCCTGCCAGGCGGCCACCGTGCCGCCGGCCTGCACGGCCTGCTCCCATTGCTGCGCGCTGGCGCTGACCAGATTGACGCTGAGCGCCGGTTTGGCCTTGGCTGCCGTCTGGCTTGTCGCCGCGCCCGCTGCGATCAGCAGCGCAGCAGCCAGCAGGCCGGTGTTGAATGTCTTGTTCATGAGCTACTCCCTTGCTGCCAGCCACCACCGCTGGCCTTGTAAAGCGCCACCCAGGCGGCGACCCGTTGTTCCTGCACCTGCACCAGGCTGGCCTGGGCATTCAGCGCCAGCCGGCGCGCGTCTTCGAGCTCGGCCGCGCTGGCCAGACCCTGGCGCCAGCGCTCTTGCGTGCCGGCCAGCGAGCGCTCGTAGGCCGAGACGCTGGCCGCCACATGGCTTTCGCGGGCCTGGGCCGAGTCCAGCCGCACCAGCGCCTCCTCGACCTCGCGCACCGCCTGCAGCAGCGCTCCGCGATGCGCCGCCAGCGCCTCCTCGTAACGGCCCTGGGCCGCATCGACCTGGGCGCGGCGCGCGCCGCCGTCCAGCAAAGGCAGGCTCAGGCTGGGGCCCAGCGACCAACCGCTGCCGTCGTCGCGCAAGCCGGCCACGCGCAGCGCGCCGATATTGAGCGAGCCGCTCAGGCGCAGCTGCGGAAAGCGCTCGGCCTCGGCCGCGCCGCGCTCGGCCCAGGCCGCCAGCACCAGGCGCTCCGAGGCCGCCAGATCGGGGCGCTGGGCCAGCAGCTCGGCCGGCAGGCGCGGCAGCGCAAATAGAGCCGGGGCCGGCAGGCGGGCGGTGGCCGTGCTCAGGCGCTGGCGCAGCGCCGCCTCGTCCAGCGCGGTCAGCGCCACCAGGCCCTTGACCGCCAGATCACAGTCGGCGCGCTGGGCCAGGCGGCGGCTGTGCGCCTCAGCGGCCGCGCCCTCCAGCAGATCGGCGGCGGCCGGCGCCTCGAAGCCGACTCGGGCCTTGTCACGCGCCAGCAGCGCCAGCTGGCCCAGCGACTCGGCCTCGCGTTCTCCGATGGCCAGCAGCTGCTCGCAGCTGCGCAGGCTCAGGTATTGCCGGGCCACTTCGGCCGCCAGGCTGACACGGGCCTGGTGCCAGTCCAGCTCGCTGGCGGCGGCCCGTTCGCCGGCGGCCTGGGCCTGCTGGCGCACGCGGGCAAACAGATCGATCTCCCAGCTCGCGTCCAGGCCCAGGCTGGCCTGGCCGCGCGCCGGCTCGTTCGAGGGCACGGCCGAGCGGGACCGGCCGGCGCTGCCGGCCAGGCCCAGCTGCGGCGACCCCGCGCTGGCGCTGAGGCCGGCGGCGGCGCGCGCCTGGCCGATGCGGGCCAGCGCCTGCTGCAGGCCCGGGTTCGCGCCCTGGGCCTGGGTGATCAGCTCGGCCAGCAGCGGGTCGTCGAAGCGCGCCCACCACTGGCGCAGCTGTTCGGGACTGCCCTGATGGGGCAACAGCGCCGGCAAGCCGGCCTGCCAGGCCGGCGGCGCCGGCAGCTCGGCACGCGGCGCCGCCGCGACGGCGCAGCCGCCGAGCGCAATAACGAGCAGGCACAGCGGCGCCAGACCGGCCCGCCTGGGCCGGTGCAACAAGGAGGAATTCATGGGCTAGCTTCTTCCGTGGGTAGAGGGGGGCGGCGGGCTCAGGCGCAGCAGGCGCTCCTGCTCCACCAGGGCCGAGCCATAGGCCACCATGCGCGCCAGCACGCGCTCATAGGCGCCGGGGCCGTAGACGACGCCGGGAGCCAGCGCCTCCATATAGTCGGCCGACATCCAGTAGTCCTGCACCAGGGCCGTCAACGCATGGGCCAGATGCTGCAGGCCCAGATCGGCCTCGGCCGCGCCGACGCGCTGGCGCAGCATCTCGATCAGCGCCGCATGCTGGGGCCCGAGGTGCTGGGCGCACAGCTGCTCGTAAGCCAGGCTGGGCTCGAGCATCTCACGGCCCAGCAGGCGCATCAGCTGGGCCGCGCTGCCATCAGCGGAGCGCAGCGGCGCCAGCAAGGCCTCGTAAAAGCCGCGCAGCCAGTCCTGCAGCGGGACCTCGGCATCAGGGGCCGGCACCTGGGCCAGCAGATCGAGGATAGGCTGGACCAGGG
Source organism: Paucibacter sp. M5-1 (assembly GCF_027498415.2). Taxonomy (NCBI): domain Bacteria; kingdom Pseudomonadati; phylum Pseudomonadota; class Betaproteobacteria; order Burkholderiales; family Sphaerotilaceae; genus Roseateles; species Paucibacter sp. M5-1. Next base: position 4,888,515 of record NZ_JAPZLM020000001.1, on the reverse strand, counting down.
CCTCGCGGTACAGGCCCTGCTTGTCGCCGAAGTAATAGGAGATCGAGCCGATATTGACACCGGCGGCCTGGCAGATCTCGCGGGTGCTGGCCTTGTCGAAGCCCTTGTCCGCAAAGATGCGGGTGGCCTCGGCAAGCATGCGCTCGCGGGTGCCGGGCTGGGAGGGGGCGGAACTGGACATGGCGCGATCATAAGGGGGTTTAATCAATCGATTGATTAAGAACTCATGAAGACTTCAGATTCGCCCGGGCCTGTGTGTGGCATGACACAAAGCCCGGCCGTCCGAGCTGTTAGGGTGGCCTGCCCTGCACTCCGGAACACGCCCCCGATGGCCAAACGCAAGCCCGCCGCCGCCTGGACCCGGCTGATGCAGCAGAGCTGGTCGGCGCTGACGCGCTCGAACCTGCGGGTCGGCCGCCGGGCCGTCGCGAAGGCGATCAAGCCGGTGCTGGCCAGCCGCAAGCCCCCGCCCGGTGCTGGCGACTGGCTGGCCGGCGCGGTGATGGGCCCGGCCGGCATGCGGCGCTACTGGCTTTACCGACCGCCCGGCTTGCGGCTCAAGCCCGGCGAGCGCCTGCCGCTGCTGGTGATGCTGCATGGCTGCGGCCAGAGCGCGCCGGCTTTTGCCGCCAGCACCCGGATGAACCGGGTCGCCGCGCGCGAGGGCTTTCTGGTGATCTACCCCGAGCAGGACCGGCTCGCCAATGCCCAGGGCTGCTGGAACTGGTTCGACACCCGCTCGGGCCGCGCCTACAACGAGGCCGCGCTGATACTGCAGGCGATCGACCAGGTCTGCCTGCTCTACCCGGCCGATCGCGAGCGCGTCGCGCTGGCCGGACTGTCGGCCGGGGCCAGCATGGCGGCGCTGCTGGCGAGCCGCTATCCGGAGCGCTTCAAGGCCGTGGTGATGCACTCGGGCATTCCGCCCGGCACGGCCCACTCAGGTCTGTCGGCGCTGGGCGCGATGCGGGGGCGGCGTGCCACCGAGCCGCTGCCGGCGCCGGCGGCCAGCGCCTGGCCACCGCTGCTGGTCATCCATGGCAGCCGCGACGCGGTGGTCGCACCCAGCAATGGGCGGGCCGCCGTGCTGGCCTGGGCCGAGGCCGCGGATGCACGCGTGACCCAGCCACGCAGCGTGCGACGCGGCAAGCGCTATCCGAGCACGGTGACCGACGTCAAGCGCGGCGCGACGACCGTGGCCAGCCTGGTCGAGGTGGACGGGCTCGGCCATGCCTGGAGCGGCGGCCTGGCCAGCCAGCCCTTTGGCGACGGCCAGGGGCCCGATGCCTCGCGCATGGTCTGGGCCTTCGTGGCCCGCCAGTTCCGCCGCTGAGCGGCGCGCACCGAGACGCGGCCGCCTCCTACAAGGACTCGCTCGTTTGCCTCATGGCCGGCGCGCGGGCCTCGCGCCAGCATCGCTGCATCGCTTCACCGGATGCCCCATGCCCAGCCCATCATCGCCCGTCGACCTCGCGGCGCCTGCCGCCGCACGCCCGCGCGCCGGCACGGTGTGCTGGAGCGCCAGCATCGCCGGCGCGGCGGCGGCCACCGCGCTGTCGCTGCTGACCCTGGTCCCGCTGCTGCTGGGCAAGCGGTCCGAATTCGATGCCACGACGCTGGCCTGGGGGCTGACGACGTCGCTGCTGGCCGCCGGCATCGGCGGCTATCTGGCGGGGTGGATGAGGACCCGACGGGTGCGGCAGCGGCATGACGAGTTCTTTCTCAACGGCCCGGCCCATGGCCTGCTGGCCTGGCTCATGGCCTTTTTGCTGACGCTCGCGCTGCTGGCGGCCATGAATACCGGCGCGCGCCCGGAACCGGCGTCGCTCAAGCCTGACGGCAGCGAGTTGCTTGATCGATTGTTCAGCACCGACGCCGCCGCGCCGGCCGGCGGTCAGGCCTTGAGCGCGAGCACGCAGGAGGAGATCCGGCGCATCTTTGGCAACACGCTGCAAATGGGGGTGCTGCCCTCGTCCGACCAGCGCTACCTCGGCCAGTTGCTGAGCCGGCAGTCCGGCCTGCCGCGTGCGCAGGCCGAGCAGCGGGTGGGTCAGACCTATGCCCTGGCCCGCGAGCAGCTGCGGCGCAGCGAGATCGCAAACCGGCAGGCCTCGGACCTGACACGCCAGACCTTTGCCTATGCGGCGCTGGGCCTGCTGGCGCTGCTGCTGGCGGGTGCGCTGCTTGCCGGACTGGCGGCCGCAGCGGGCGGCGCCCTGCGCGCCACCACGCACGACACCACGCACGACACTACCCGCAGCAGCCCGCCGGGCTGAAGCCTGCCATGTGGGCCAGCGCACGCTGCAAACAAGCCCCGCACCTACAAACGCATGCTCGCTTGCCCGACGGGCGCCGACGACCTCAAGCCACAAGATGGCGACTCGCCCACCGGGTCCTCCGGTTCGTCCCCTCCCCCCGCAAGGATCGCCATGAAAACTGCCAGCCCCCAGAAAACCATTGAAGCCCCGACCGCGCAAGACGCCACGGCGTTGCTGCGCGCCGACCACAAGCGCGTCAGCGAGCTGTTCGCGAGCTATGAGAAGAGCCGTTCGGTCGCCACCAAGAAACAGCTGGTGGCGCAGATCTGCACCGAGCTCAGCGTGCATGCCCAGGTCGAGGAGGAAATCTTCTACCCCGCCGTCAAAAAGGCCTTGAAGGACAAGGTGCTGGTGCCCGAGGCCACCGTCGAGCACGCCAGCCTGAAGGCCTTGATCGCCCAGGTCGAGGGCATCGAGCCTGACGGCGAGATGTTCGACGCCAAGATCAAGGTGCTGTCCGAGTTCGTCAAGCATCACGTCAAGGAAGAACAGGGCGAGATGTTCCCCAAGGCCAAGTCCACCGACCTGGACATGGATGAACTCGGCGCCCAGCTGGCCGCACGCAAGACCGAGCTGCTGGCGCAGCGCGCCTGAGTCAGGGCCTTCTTCGTCAACCATCAGGCCTGAGCCCCATGGCCGCCCGCCACCATGCCCCGACGGCCTTTTCCGACCGCCTCGCGCTGGGCTTCACCAAGCTCTTGCGCTGGGCGGCGGACACCTTCTTTGCCAAGCGCTACGGCCACCGCGCCATCGTGCTCGAGACGGTGGCGGCCGTGCCCGGCATGGTGGGCGCGAGCCTGACCCATCTGCGCTGCCTGCGCCGCATGATCGATGACCAGGGCTGGATACGCACCTTGATGGAGGAGGCCGAGAACGAGCGCATGCACCTGATGACCTTCGTCGCGATCGCCAAGCCCACGGCTTTCGAACGCTGGACCATCCTGCTGGCGCAATGGCTGTTCTATCTTGGCTTCTTTGTGCTCTATCTGCTGTCGCCGCGCACCGCGCATCGGGTGGTCGGGTATTTCGAGGAAGAAGCGGTGCTCAGCTACACGCTCTACCTGGAAGAGATAGACGCCGGCCGCACGCCCAATGTGCCGGCACCGGCGATCGCGCTGCACTACTGGCAGATGGCGGCCGATGCGCGGCTGCGCGATGTGGTCTTGCTGGTGCGTGCCGACGAGGCGCACCACCGCGACATCAACCACGGTTTCGCCAGCCAACTCGCCGGCATGCCGGGGGAGTCGGGGCCGCCCGCCCCGTATCCGCCGCATGCCGACACGGTGCTGCATTGATGCGAGTCCCGTGTTCGCCAGCGCACGGACGGCGCGGCGCCGCTGCGCCATGCTGCAGGCATCGGGGAGCGCTTGCCAGGCCCCCCGAACGATGCGGTCCGCCCCGCCTACCTGCGCGCTGCGAGCGCGCGGTAGGCAGGCTCCGTCTATCGGCAGGGAGTGGTTTATGTCAGCAAAAACAAACAGCAATCCGGACTTGATGCCAGCGAGCCCTCGTGGCCGCAGGCTGCGGCGCCATCACGACCCGCAATGCTTCACCGCGCATGCGGGCGGCCCCGACCGGCGCCGGCTCTGGCCTTTTGTGCTGGACTGGCCCTGGTACGAGGCCCTGGAACTGGCCTGCAGCGACGCGCCGGGCCCGGCCTGCCGGCGGACCTCGCGGTGGCCCAGCTGAGCAGCGGCTCGCCGCCCGCGGTCGGCCCGGCTTCGATCGGCAAGGTCGCCACCAGCATCGCCGGCTTCGACAGCATCACCGGCGGTGGCCTGCCGGCCGGGCGGACCACCCTGCTGCTGGGTGGTCCGGGCTCGGGCAAGACGCTGTTCGGACTGCAATTCCTGTCGCACGGCGCGCAGGCCTGCGGCGAGCCCGGCATCTTCGTCGCCTTCGAGGAGACGGCCGAACGCCTGCTGATCAATGCGCGCAGCTTTGCCTGGCGGCTCGACGCGCTGCCGCCCGAGCGGCTGTTCTTCCTCGATGCCCAGCCGCTGCCCGATCAGCAGTGCGCGGGCGACTTCGACCTCGGCGGCATGCTGGCGGTGCTGCAGGAGCGGGCCGAGGCGATGGGGGCGCGGCGCATCGTGTTCGACGCGCTCGATGTGCTGCTGGCCTTGCTGCCCGATGCGGCGGCACGCCAGCGTGAGGTCCAGCGTCTGCAGCAATGGCTGCAGGCGCGGGCGCTGACCGCCATCATCACGGCGAAGAGCGGGCTCGACGAGGCCGAGGATCGCGGCTCGGCGCCGCTGGTACTGATGCAGTTCATGCTGGACTGCGTCGTGATCCTGCGGCACGGCGTCGTGCTGGGCGTCTCGGAGCGCACGCTGCGGGTGCAGAAGTACCGCGGCTCGGGTTTCGATGAAAACGAGGCGCCCTTCCTGATCGGCCATACCGGCCTGGAAGTGCCCGTCGCGCGCACGCCGCGTCGCGCCGATGCGCGGGTCAGCCACGAGCGCGTCTCCAGCGGCCTCGCACGGCTCGACACCATGCTGGACGGCGGCTACTACCGCGCCGCCAGCGTGCTCATCACCGGCTTCTCCGGTACCGCCAAGACGACGCTGAGCGGCGCCTTCGCGGCGGCGGCCTGCGAGCGCGGCGAACCCTGCCTCTTCATCAGCTTCGATTCGGACTGCGCCGAGGTGGTGCGCAATCTGGCCTCGGTGAGCATCGCGCTGGAGCGCCATGTGCAAAGCGGACTCCTGCAGATGGTGTCGTCGCGCAGCATCAGCGGCAGCGCCGAGACCTATCTGCTGCGCATCAAGTCCCTGGCCCAGGCGCAGGGTGCCCGCTGCCTGGTGATAGATCCGGTCTCGACCTGGGCCAAATCGGGCACCGACCTGACCGCGCACAGCGTCGCCGACCGGCTGATGGACTGGGCCAAGGGCGAGGGCATCACGCTGCTGTGCACCAGCCTGCTCGACGAGATCTCGAGCCGGCCGGCCGACGGCTCGCCACTGCAGATCTCGACCCTGGCCGACACCTGGATCCACCTGAACTACCTGGTGCAGGCCGGCGAGCGCAACCGCAGCCTGTCCATCGTCAAGTCGCGCGGCAGCGCCCATTCCAACCAGGTGCGCGAGCTGATACTGAGCAGCGCCGGAGTGACCCTGGCCGATGCCTACACGGCCCATGGCGAGGTGCTGATGGGCACGCTGCGCTGGGAGAAGGAGCAGCTCGACCGCAAGGCCGGCGAACAGGCCGAGCAGGTCCTCGCCGAGCGGCTGCAGGCCTTGCAGCTGCAGCTGCAGGCCAAGCGCGACGAGATCGCGGCGCTGACCCGCAGCGGCACCAGCCGGGCCGAGGCGCTGGCGCTGCGGCGCCGCGACCTGGCCAGCCTGCGCGGCGCCGATGCCGAGAGCAGCGCGCAGACGCCGTCGACGCCATGAGCCTCCACCCCACCCCGTTCAAGTTCCGACTCTATGTGGCCGGCGATTCGATGAACTCCGCCCAGGCGCTGGCCAATCTGGCCGCGCTGTGCCGCCAGCATCTGCCGGACCGCCACGAGATCGAGGTGGTCGATGTCTTCACCGCGCCGCAGCAGGCGCTGGCGGACGGCATATTTCTGACCCCGACCTTGATCAGGCTGGCGCCGGTGCCGCAGCGCCGTATCGTCGGCAGCCTGACCCCGACCCGGCCGGTGCTGCTGGCGCTGGGGCTGACGGAAGAGCCCACATGAGGCCGACCCCGCCCCGCGCACTGGCACCGCAGGCCGAGATCAGCGAGCTGATCGAAGACCTGCATGCGGTCGGCCAGCGGCTCGAAGACCTGACCGCCGGCGAGGTCGATGCGGTGGCCGATCATCTGGGCCGGCCCTTCCAGCTGCGCAGCTCGCAGGAGTATTCGCGCCAGCACGAGGCCATCAAGCAGGCCGCCATCCTGAATGCCTTGCCCGCCCATATCGCGGTGCTGGACAACCGCGGCGTGATCGTCTCGGTCAACAAGGCCTGGCAGCGCTTTGCCGAGGGCAATGCGCCGCACGGCGCGCGCTGGGGTGTCGGTGCCGACTATCTGCAGGTCTGCGACCGGGCCCAGCACTGCGAGGAAGCACGGCCGGTGGCCGCCGGCATCCGCGCGGTCCTGCACCAGGGCCTGGCCCGCTTCGCGATCGAGTACCCCTGCCATGGGCCGCAGGAGCAGCGCTGGTTCCTGATGACGGTGACGCCGCTGGACGAGGTGCAGCCCGGCGGCGCCGTGGTCATGCATCTGAACATCAGCGAGCGCAAGCGCAGCGAGGAGACGCTGCGGCGCTTCGCGGCGGCCATGGATGCCACCTCGGACGCGATCTTTCTGACCGATCGTGCCAGCATGCGCTTCGTCCATGTCAACGATGCGGCCTGCCGGCTGCGCGAACTCACGCGCGAGCAGCTGCTGGCCGTCGAGCCCTGGGCGATGCTGGACATCAGCCGCGCCGCGCTGGAGCACAGCTATGACCTGTTGATCGGCGGCAGCGGCCGCCAGGCCCCGATCGAGCTCAGGCGCAGCCGCTCCGACGGCCGCAAGATCTGGCTCGAACTGCGCCGCGAGGCGCAGCGCACCGACGCCGGCTGGACCATCGTGACCCTGGTGCGCGACATCAGCACGCGCAAGCTGGCCGAGCAGCGCATTGCCTATCTGAACCGCGTCCATGCGGTGCTCAGCGGCATCAATGCGCTGATCGTGCGCGTCGGCAAGCCCCAGGAGCTGTTCGACCAGGCCTGCCGGATCGCGATCGAGCAAGGCGGTTTCCGCATGGCCCTGATCGGCGCCGTCGAGCCGGGCTCGGCCAGCATCGTGCCGCAGGCCTCGGCCGGCGTCGATGCGGCGCTGCTGGCGGCGATACGGGCCTTGCTGGCCTCGCCCGAGGGCGCGGCCAGCAGCATGATCGCGCGCAGCTTGCGCGAGCAGCGCGCCATCGTCGCCAATGACTCGCAGCACGACCCGCAGGTGCTGCTGGGCCCGCGCTATATCGAGGCCGGCGTGCGCTCGATGGCCGTGCTGCCGCTGATCGTGCGCGGCGCGCCGGTCGGGGTGCTGGCGCTATACGCCAGCGAAAGCGAGTTCTTCCATGCCGAGGAGCTGACCCTGCTGGGCGAGCTGGCCGGCGACATCGCGTTCGCGATCGACCATATCGGCAAGCAGCAGCGGCTTGACTATCTGGCCTACTACGACGAGCTGACCGGCCTGGCCAACCGCAGCCTGTTCCTGGACCGCGTGACCCAGCATCTGCGCAGCGCCACCGCCGGCGGCCACCGGCTGGCGCTGTTCCTGGTCGATCTGGAACGATTCAAGAACATCAACGACAGCCTCGGCCGGGCGGCCGGCGATGCGCTGCTGCGCCAGGTGGCCGACTGGCTGACCCACAAGGCCGGCGACGCCGGCCTGTTCGCGCGCATCGGTGCCGATCACTTCGCCGCGATGCTGCCGGTGGTGAAGCCGGACGGCGAGGTGACTCGCTTGCTGGAGAAGACCATCGCGGCCTTTCTCGAGCACCCGTTCCGGCTCAATGACGCGGTGTTCCGCGTCTCGGTCAAGGTCGGCGTGGCGCTGTTCCCGGCCGATGGTGGTGACGCGGCGACCCTGTTCAAGAATGCCGAGGCCGCGCTGAAGAAGGCCAAGGCCGGCGGCGACCGCTACCTGCTCTACAAGCAGGCCATGAATGCCACGGTCGCCGGCAAACTGACCCTGGAGAACCAGCTGCGTCTGGCGCTGACGCAGCAGCAGTTCGTGCTGCACTACCAGCCCAAGATGGCGCTGGCCGGCGCGCGGCTCAGCGGCGCCGAGGCCTTGATACGCTGGCACGACCCGATCTCGGGCCTGGTGCCGCCGGGCCGCTTCATTCCGGTGCTGGAGGAGACCGGGCTGATCCATGAGGTGGGACGCTGGGCCCTGCGCAAGGCCCTGGAGGACAGCCGGCGCTGGCGCCAGGCGGGGCTGGCGGCGGTGCGCGTCGCCGTCAATGTATCGCCGCTGCAGCTGCGCGACCCCGGCTTCATCGACGAGATCGGGCAGGCCATCGGTGGCGATGCGCAGGCCGCCGCCAGCCTGGAACTGGAGATCACCGAGACCTTGATCATGGAAGACGTCAAGCACAGCATTGCCTGCCTGCAGGCGATCCGCGCAATGGGCGTGAGCATCGCGATCGACGACTTCGGCACCGGCTTCTCCTCGCTGAGCTATCTGGCGCGGCTGCCGGTCGACACGCTGAAGATCGACCAGTCCTTTGTCGCCGCTATCGACAGCGGGTCGCAAGGCCTGGCCCTGGTCTCCACCATCGTCGGCCTGGCTCATGCGCTGGGCCTGAAGGTGGTGGCCGAGGGTGTCGAGACCGAGGCCCAGGCGGCGCTGCTGCGCGAGCTGCGCTGCGACGAGATGCAGGGCTTTCTGTTCAGCCGACCGCTGGCCGGCGAGGTGTTCGAGGCGCGCTATCTGGCGCCGGTCGGCGCCGCCTAGAGGATGTAGCTGCGCTGATCGTCCGCCTCGCCGCCGCGCTGTCGCCCCGACGGCCGGCGCAGATTGCCCTCCCAGCCGCAGTGCATCGAGCGGCAGGCGTAGCGCCGCACCGGGACCAGGGCGCTGAACCAGATGTCGCGCAGGCGGCGCGGGACGCGGTAGATATAGCCCTGGCAGTGGGGGCAGCACAGCGTGCGCACGACAGCGCCGGCATCGGGGGTGGTGGCCTTGCTCATCGGAAGCTCCTTGGCTGTGCGCTCAAGGCAACTATCCGGGCAAGCGGCCCGCCTCACTGTGCGCTGGCGCACATAGCGACCCGGCGCTGCTCGGGCGCCGGCTCAGAACAGCTCGACCGCGCTGAGCTTGGCCGGCTCCTGCATCAGCCCCATGGCCAGCAGGGCCGCATGGCTTTGCACCTGGTTGCGGCCGGCGCTCTTGGCGTGATAGACGGCGCGGTCGGCGCGCTCGAAGGCGCTGGCCGGCGAGTCCTCGGGGCGCACCGGCGTGAAGCCGATGCTGACGGTGATGCGGCCGACCTGCGGAAACTGGTAGGCCTCGGTATTCAGGCGCAGGCGCTCGAAGGCCTGGGCCGCGTCGAGCTCGTCGGTGCAGCGCATCAGCACGACGAACTCCTCGCCGCCGAAGCGGTAGAGCAGGTCGTGGAAACGGAAGCTGTTGCGCATCAGGCGCGACAGCAGCAGCAGCACCTCGTCGCCGATCAGGTGGCCGAAGTTGTCGTTGACGCGCTTGAAATGGTCGATGTCGATCACGCCCAGCCAGTAGCTGGGGCGCTGGCCCTCGTGGCGGCGGCCGTCGTCGGCCTGCTCGATGGCGCTGGCCGGCGAGCCGTTGCCGACGGCCTTCAGAAAGCTCTCGTCAAAAGTCTTGCGGTTCAGCAGGCCGGTCAGCGTGTCGCGCTCGCTGTAGTCCAGCAGGCCCTGGAAGTTGTGATAGATGCGCAGGATGCTGCCGACCAGGCGCTGATCCGAGTTCTTCAGCTTCTCGCGCGACTCGATCTCCAGCACCCCGACCACCTCGCGCTCGGTGGCGATCGGGAACAGGGTCAGCCAGTGCTCGCCCTCGCGGCGTTGCAGCACATGGCGCTCGTGCATGCAGTCCAGCCGGTCGGGGTGGGACTGGGCGCTGGGCAGGCGCTCGGCCCAGACCGAGTCGGCGCTGGCCACCGCCGCGTCGCCGACCAGGCGCGCGCGCGTTAGCCAGCGCTCCTGCCCGGCCTCGCCGACCAGCCGGAAGATCGCCACCGACAGCGGTTCGACCAGATCGCGCAGGGCCGAGACCAGGGTCACGTCCATCACGTCACGATCCCTGAATCCGGTCAACTCGGCAAGATGCTCAACGACTTCAGACATGGCGCCCGACTTAGACACGAACAAGGCGCCACGACGGGCGCCTTGCCTTGTTCCATGATGCCCCGGATCTGGTCCAGGATCGGCTTCTATTGCGTCACCGCAATTTGCGACGAAGTGTATCTGCCTATCAGATCCAAAAGCAGCTCTTCGTCATAGGGCTTGCCCAGGTAGTGGTCGACCCCCAGCTCCTGTGCGTAATCCTTGTGCTTCTGAGCGATGCGCGAGGTGATCATGATCACCGGCAGCCCGGCCAGGCGCGCGTCGGCACGCATATTGCGCACCAGATCGAAGCCGTCCATGCGCGGCATCTCGATGTCGGACAGCACCACCGCCGGCAGCTCGTCGCCGGACAGTTTTTCCATCGCATCCATGCCGTCCTTGGCCAGCTGCACCCGGTAGCCCTCACGCTCCAGCAGGCGCTGGGTGACGCGACGCACGGTCAGCGAGTCGTCCACCACCAGCACCAGCGGCGCCAGCACCTCGGGAGCGTCCAGCGGCGAGGCCGCGCTAACGGCCGCCTGCTGCGCATGGCTTTGCGCCGCCGGGCCGTACCAATGGGCCAGCGCCACCGGGTTGTAGATCAGGGCCACATCGCCGGAGGCCAGCAGGCTGATGCCGGCCAGGCCCGGCACGCCGCTGAGCTGCGGGCCGAGGTTCTTGATCACCACTTCCTGGTTGCCCAGCACCTCGTCGACATGCAGGGCCAGGCGCTGGTGCGCGCTCTTGATGAAGATCACCGGCAGGGTTCGGCCCAACAGCACGCCGCGGCCGCTGTGCTTCATCAGGCCGCCCAGCCAGTAGAAGGGCAGCGTCGTATCGCCGTGCTGCAGACTGGCGCTGTCGTAGGCCTGCTCGATCTTGTCCAGCGGCAGACGCTGCACCGATTCCATCAGCGCGGCCGGCACCGCGACCTTGTGCTCGCCATAGCGCAGCAGCACCACCTGGGTCAGCGCCGTCGTCAGCGGCACGCGCAGATCGAAGCCCGCGCCCTGGCCCGGTGTCGAATGGATGTCGACATAGCCGCCCAGCGTGCTGACCTCGGCCCGCACCACGTCCATGCCGACGCCACGGCCGGCCAGCTCGGTGACCTCGCTGGCGGTCGAGAAGCCCGGCGCGAAGATCAGCTCCATCAGCGCGCTGTCTTCCAGCTCGGCCCCTTGGGCGATCAGGCCCAGCATCTCGCCGCGCTCGCGGATGCGCGCGAGGTTCAGGCCGGCGCCGTCATCGCTGAAGGCCAGCAGCACCTCGTTGCCCTCCTGGGCCAGGCGCAGCGTGATCGTGCCGCTCTCGGGCTTGCCGGCGGCGACGCGCGCCTCGGGCGTCTCGATGCCGTGGCTGAGGCTGTTGCGCAGCAGGTGCTCGAAGGCACCGGTCAGGCGCTCCAGCACGCTGCGGTCCAGTTCGATATGGCCGCCGACGATGGTCAGCGTGGCCTGTTTGCCCGAATCGCGCGCCGCCTGGCGCACGACACGGTGCAGACGTTCGGCCAGGCTGGCATCGAACTCGACCATGCGGGTGCGCAGCAGATCGTCCTGCAGCTCACGCGTCAGCCGCGACTGTCCGGCCAGCTCATCCTCGCCGAGCTGCACATTGCGCTGCAAGGAGCGCTGCACGGTGGCCACGTCGTTGACCGACTCCGCCAGCATGCGGGTCAATTCCTGGAAGCGGGTGTAGCGGTCGAACTCGAGCGGATCGAAGTCGCGCCCGGCCAGCTTGGCCGCCTCCTGCTGCGAGCCCATCTGGCCCTCGGCCTGCACCTCCAGTTCGCGCAGCTGGCTGCGCAGACGATCCAGGTTGTCGTCCAGATCGAGCAGCGCGCTCTTCATCTGGGCCAGCTCGGACTCCAGACGTGCGCGCCGGATGCTGACCTCGCCGGCCTGGGTGGCCATGCGCTCCAGCAGCGCGCCACGCACCCGCACCAGCGGCTGGGCCGACACGGCGGCGGCCTCCTCGGCCCCGGCCTGCTGGCCCCGACCAAAGCGCGACCAGTCGATCTGCGGGCCGGCATCGAGCGTCAGCGGCTCCTCGGCCACCACCACGGCATCGTCCTCGACCACGGCAGCCACGGGAACCACGACGGCCGGCTCGGCTTCCGGCTCGGCTTCCGGCGCGGGCACCGGAGCCTGCGCCTCGGCAGGCCCTTGCTTGAGCCGGCGGCGCAGCTGCTCGAAGCTGGCTTCCAGCGCATCGGCCTGCGACTGCAGCTCACGCAGATCGCCGCCGTCCAATTCGGACTGGCCCAGCAGGGCCTCGACGCTGGACTCCAGCTTGTGGGCCTGTTCGCCCAGCCCCATCGCGCCGCTCAGGCGCGCGCCGCCCTTGAAGGTGTGCAGCGAGCGCATGCAGGCATCGGCCCGGGCGCGGCTTTGCGGGCTGGCCAGCCAGTCGCGCAGGCTGGCATGCAGCTGCTCCAGCAGATCCTGGGCCTCTTCCTCGAAGATCGGGAACAGCTCGGCATCGATGTCGTCGGGCTGTCCGCCGACAAAGCCGGCCGCGTCCTTGGCGGCCAGCTCGGCCCGGGCCGCGAAGTCCTGCGGCGGCTCCAAGCCCATGACCCCGGAGTCGACCAGCTCGACCGGTGCCGGCTGATAGTCGTGCAGACGCGCCAGCAGATCGCCTTCGACCGTCTTCAGGAAACCGGCGGCGAACTGATGCAGCAGGCGCCGCAACTCGTCGGCCGCGCCGACGAAGAGCTCGGCATCCCGCGCCTCGTAGGAGCCCGCCTGGGCGGCGCGGCCCAGCGCATGCTCCAGCGCGCGCGCCAGCGCCGACAGGTCCTCGAAGCCCACGGTGGCCGCATTGCCGGCCAGCGCATGGGCCAGCGCCTCGGCGTCGGCCGGCACCGGCACGGCCAGCTCCAGCGCCCATTCGGCCAGGACCGTCGAGAGCCGGCGCGACAGCTCGTCGGCCTCGTTGAGGAAGATATTGAACAGTGTGATGCTGATGCGCAGCGGACCGATGACCTTGACGCTGTCTTCTGCCTCCGCCTCGATCTCTTCGATAGGCTCGGGCAGGGCAGGCGGCACCGGGGGCGGCACCAGCTCCAGCAGCGGCGCCGCCGCGGAATGCAGCAGCGGCTCGACCTCGGGCTCGGGCTCGCCCAGATCCAGGCGCAGCTCGAACTCGGGCAGCTCGATGGTCGGCGCGGCGCTCGGCGCGGTCGGCGGCAGCAGATCCAGCACAAAGCCGGCATCGTCGGCGACCACCTCGGGCACGGGCAGGGCCTCCTGCTCGGGCAAGGGTTCCGGTTCCGGTTCCGGTTCCGGTTCCGGTTCCGGTTCCGGTCCCGGTCCCGGTTCCGGTTCCGGCTCGACAGCCTGAGCCAGCTCCGGCTCGGCCGGCAACTCGGGCTCGCTGCTCAGCGGCACCGCCCCCGAGCTCGGCCAATCCAGCGGCAGCACGCGGCCTTCCAGGCGCAGCGCATCGGCGCTGTTGCGCAGCCCGTCGGGCTGGTGCGGGCCGGGCCGGCGGCTGGTGATCGCTTCGCACCAGTCGGCCAGATAGTCCAGCGCCTCGGCGGTGAAGGCCAGCAGCGCCGGGTCGGCGCCGGTCTGCTCGCCGATGCGGGTGTTGTAGAGCTGTTCGCAGGCCCAGGCACCTTCGCCGAAGGCGTTCAGCCCGACCATGCGCGAGCTGCCCTTGAGCGTGTGGAAGGCCCGTCGCACCGTGGTCAGCTGCTCGACATCGTGGTGGTCCTGCTCCAGCAGCGCCAAGGCCTCGCGGGCATTGGCGATCACCTCCTCGGCTTCCTCCAGGAAGATGGGCAGCATGTCCTCGTCGAGCTGCGGTGACGCGCTGACCGGCGCGGCGACCGGCACGGCGGCCGGCGCATGCGCTTCGAGGAACTGGTTGAGCGATTGCGCGGCCTGGGCCAGCGCGGTGTCGAGCTCTTCGTCCGCCACCGGGGCCAGGTCTTGCGCCGACGGGTCAAGCGGCAGCGGCAGGGTCGGCAGGGCCTCGTCGAGCAGGCGCTGGGCCGATTGCGCCGCATGGGCCAGGCCCGGTTCGTCGGCGGCGCGGGCCTGCTGCGACAGCCGCTCGAGATCGCGCGCCAGCTCCTCGGCCGGACGCTCGCCATCGGCGGCAGCCTGGGCCGCCGCCTGCACCTGGCTCAGCAGGCTGGGTTCCGCAGCGCTGTCCAGCGGCGGCAGGCTCACCGCATCGCTGCGCCGGCCCATCACCGCGTCGAGCCGGCCGGTGGCCTCGTCGAAATGGAACATGCGCTTGGCCAGCTGGGGCTGGACGCTGAGCATGTCGATCATGAATCCCAGCGCGCCCAGATTGTTGGCCAGGCGCTCGAACAGCTCGCGCGGGCCGGCCAGCTCGGGATCGACCTCGGTATTGGCCAGCGCATCGACCTCGTCGCGCATGCGCACGGTGGCCTGGGCCGCCTGGTCCAGGCCCAGCACGGTCAGCACGCCCCGCATGGTCTGCAGCTGGCCCGGCACCGGGATCAGCACCTGGCGCTGGCTCGGATTGCGGAAGTACTCGTCGGCCAGGCGCTCGACCTCGGACAGGCTGGCGCGCAACTCGTGCACGACGCTGCCCAGGGTCTGGCGATCCGAGACGCGGCGGTACAGATCCTCCATCCAGGCTTCCAGCGGCGCCGGCGGTTCGCCATGCGAGACCGCCTCGACCCGCTGCGCCAGCCGGCGCACGCGCTCGGCCTGCTCCGGCTGGTCGAAGGCCGCATCGTCCAACGCCGCCTCGACGTAGAGCAGGCCGGTGGCCACTTCCATCGCCAGATCGGGCTTGGGCGGCTGGTTCGAGCGCAGCGTCGCAACGACCGCGCGCTGCAGCGTCTCGCCCAGCACCTCGCCGCTGGGGAAGAGTCGGCCCAGCGATTCGTTCAGGCCGGCGAACTGTTCGTCCAGGCCGGCCAGACGGTGGGTCTCACCCTCGGCCGCCGAGGACCAGCTTTCCTTGGCCTGGCTGACACGCCGGCGCGCCTGCGAGACCCAGGCCGGGTCGATGCGGCCCAGCGAGTCGTCCTCGTAATTGCCGCCGGACTCCTCGCCCAGGCCATAGACCTCGCGCACCGCCATCAGCCGCGCTGCGGCGGGGTCGGGGCGCGCCTGGGCGCAGAAGAACAGCAGGTCATGGGCCAGGCGCTGCGAGGCCGCCGCGCCGCCGGCACGCAGCTGCGACAACAGGCGCGAGCCCAGCCGCTTGGCATAGGTATCGGGGCTCAGCAGACCCAGGGCCTGGGCCTGGTACTGGGCCGCCGCCAACTGCCACAAGGTGCGCGCCTGCGCGCCGGCCAGTCCGGCTGCCAATCCGGCGCACAGATCGCTGAGCAGGCCCGCATGCTCGGGCCGCGGTGAGCGCATCTGCTTGAGCAGGCTGGCCTCGAAGGCGCGGCGCACGGCCTCCGGCGCCAGCGGCTTGGCCACCGGGTCGACCGGCAGATCGCGCCAGGCGAACTCCTGCGGCCACAGATCGGCCGGGTGGATGCGCTCGGCGCCGTTGAGCGTCTGCAGCTCGCGGTAAGGCGGGAACAGCGCCAGGCTGGAGGTCTTGTTGCCGGCCAGCAGGCGGGCCACAAAAGACAGCAGCGCAAAGTCGGCGCGCTCGATGATCTCGACCGTCGCCAGATCGATGTTCAGCGGCTGCTGGGCCAGCTTCTGCACCGCCGTCTCGGCGGCGCGCAGCACCGTCGCGCCACCGGGCAGGCCCACCAGCACCAGCACGCCGGCGACCTGGTGCAGCTGGGCGGCGGCCGCCAGCAGCGGCGGGCTGGCCGGCGCGTCGATGCCCAGCACCGAGGCCCGGCCATCGGCCTCGCGCAGGAAACGGCGCAGCGTCTTGTGAACCGACTCCAGCGAGCGGCGCAGCTCTTCCTGCACCCAGGCCAGCGGGCTGAGATCGGGCGGAAACTCGGAATCGCGCGGGAGGTCCATGCTTGCCTTGTCGTCTATGCTGGGGCGGCGCTCAGGCGCTCAACCAATCTTGAAGCGGGACACCGAAGCGCGCAGGGCCTCGGCCGACCGCGACAGCTCATGCACCATCTGGGCGGTCGAGCGCGTGCCCTCGCCGGTCTGTTCGGTCACGGCAAAAATGTGCTGGATATTGGCGGCCACCTCGTTGGCAGCACGGGCCTCGCTGAGCGCCTGCGTCGAGATCTGCGCGATCAGCTGGTCCAGGCGGCGCGACACCGTGTCGATCTCTTCCAGTGCCGAGCCGGCCGCATCCGACAGCTTCGTCCCCTGCACCACACCGACGGTGGAACGCTCCATCGCGGCCACCGCATCCTGAGTGTCGGTCTGAATCGTCTTGACCAGCGCGGCAATCCGGCGCGTCGCGTCGCCGGAGCGCTCGGCCAGGCGCTGCACTTCCTCGGCCACCACCGAGAAGCCGCGACCGGCCTCGCCGGCCGAGGCGGCCTGGATCGCGGCGTTCAGCGCCAGCACATTGGTTTGCTCGGTAATGTCAGAGATCAGCTCGGTGATCTCGCCGATCTCCTGCGAGCTTTCGCCCAGGCGCTTGATGCGCTTGGAGGTTTCCTGGATGGACTCGCGGATCGAGTTCATGCCGCCGATATTGTTCTGCACCGCCTCGCGGCCGGTCTCGGCCGCCTGGCGCGACTGGCGCGCCACCTCGGCGGTCTGCTGGGCCTGGGCGCTCACCTCATTGATGCGGCCGGCCATCTGCAGCACGGCCTCGCCGGTGGCGCGGATCTCGTGCAGCTGTTCGGTCGAGGCGGCCAGCAGCTCGGTCGAGGTCTGGTCGACCTGGCCGGTGGTGTCGGTCACGCGGGCGGCCGTGCTCTGCACCTGGCTGACCAGGCTGCGCAGCTCTTCCACCGTGTAGTTCACCGAGTCGGCGATCGCGCCGGTGATGTCCTCGGTCACAGTGGCCTGCTGGGTCAGATCGCCCTCGGCCACCGCCTGCAGCTCGTTCATCAAACGCAAAATCGCCGCCTGGTTGGCATCGTTGACGCGCTTGGCTTCCTGTTCCTGGGCCTCGGCTTCGCGCTTCTGCGCCTCGGCCATCGCCGCACGCTGGGCCTGGCCGGACACATAAAGCCGCAGGAAACCGAGCGCACCGACCACCAGCGCGGCCAGCGAGGCCAGCAGCAGCAGGCCGCTCCACCAGGTGATGCCGCCACCGCCCTCGAGCTCGGCGGCGATCTGCTCCAGGCTGCGGCGCACCGGCTCGCTGTCGGCAAGGATGCTGGACTGGGCCTCACGGGCCGACACCAGGCCCTGCAGATTCGACAGAATCGCGGCCGCCTGGGTGCGGGTGTCCTCGTACTGCTTGAGCAGGGTGTTCAGACGTTCGCGCAGCTCCGGGTCGCGCGCGCCGGGCAGGCGCAGCTCGGGGTTGCCCTTGAGCAGGCCTTCGGTGATTTCCTTGAAGGTGTTCAAGTCCTTGCCGAGCAGGAATACCGCCTCGGGGCTGACGCCTTCCTGGGTCAGGAACTCGTTGGCGCTCTTGCCGATGCGCTGGGTCAGCATCACCAGCTGGCCCACGGCCGAGATCTCGCCCAGCGAGGCGCCCTGCTGCAGCGACAGCGAGGCGACGGCCTCGGCGCTCTCCAGCAGGTCGGAACTCTGGCGGTTGATGCTGCGCAAGGCCTGGCCCACCTGGGTCAGCACCTTCTCCTGGGCCAGCACCACCTTGCCGTTCTTGTCGGCGCGGGTGATCAGCGGCTCAACCTCGTCCAGTCCTTGCTGGACCGCCGCCTGGCCCTGCGCGCCCTCGCGCAGCTGGGGCACGATGCCAGTCAGCACGCCGACGCTCTCGCGCAGCTCGCCGAAGGCCGCCGCATTGCCGACCAGGGCCGAGGACACCGACTTGGCCATGCGCTGCGACTGCATCAGCGCCTGGCCGGTGGCGCGCACCTGGGCCGAGGTGCGGTTGGCGTTGACCAGGATCAGGCTGACGCTGGCCGTCGTGCCGATCAGGCCGAAAGCCACCAGGGCCGTCAGCAGCGCCTGGCGCCCGCTCTTGGCCGCCGGGGCGAAGGCCGCCGCCGCGCCGCCTTCGGCCGCGACGGTGCTGGCAAAGGCGCTGCTGGTCTCGGGGAACTCGGTGCCGGCCAGCTCGGTCGGCACGGCCTCGGAAATGATGGAGGACTCGGAGCGCGGCGGCTCGCTGAGTGGCCCGCTGAGCGTGCCCAGAGGCATGGCGGCCGAGTGCGAAGACCCGGCGGACGTGGCGTCCTCGGTCTTGCCCAGATTCTTGATCTTGTCCAGGAAGCTCATCTCACCCTCGTGAAGTCGGTGGTTGACAGCGGCCGCTCAGGCGACACGCTCAGGCCACAATCCGAAGAAACTGCTCGTGTCTGGCCAGCGCTTCCAGGTCTATCACCTGCCAGCGACGGCCCTCTTGATCGCGCATCACCGCGCCCGCAAAACGCGGCCGCGGCGTCGCGGCGTCGGGCGTCTCGGCCTGCATCGCGCCGCGCAGGCCCAGCAGGCGGTCGACCATCAGCGCGCAGTTGATGCCCAGATCGGGGTTGATCGCGATCAGCCGCGCCCCTTCCGAGCGGGTCACCGCCGCCGCTTCGCGCAGGCCCAGAAAGGCCGCCAGATCGACCACCGTGTGCAGGCCGCCGCGCAGATTGGCCACGCCCAGCAGCCAGGGCTGGGCATAGGGCACGGTCTGCAGCGGCACCGGCGTGAAGATCTCGGAGGCCTGCAGCAGCGAGAACAGCAGCGGCGTGCCGGCACACTCGACCGCCAGCCAGCTCGCCTGCTGCGGCTGCTCGCGCGCGGCCTGCATGCGCTGCGCGAGGCGTTGCTGGAGTTCGCGCAGGGCTTGCTTATTGCTCATACGCGCTCAGCCGAGTGCTTTGATCTTGGCCAGCAATTCCTCTGACTTGACCGGCTTGACCACATAGTCACGCGCGCCCTGGCGCATGCCCCAGACCTTGTCGGTCTCCTGATTCTTGCTGGTGCACATGATCACCGGCACATCGGCGAAACGCTCGTCGCGGGTGATCGCACGGGTCAGCTGGAAGCCGTTCTGACCCGGCATCACGACATCCATCAGGATCAGATCGGGTTTTTCCTCGGCCAGGCGCTTCATCGCCTCCTCGCCGTTCTCGGCGGTGCGCACCTCGTAACCGCGCTTGAGCAGCATCTCGCTGAGATGGTGCAACTCGGTCTTGGAATCATCCACCAGCAATATCTTCTGGATAGGCATCTCGTGCTCCTCGCGCTGCCTCTAAAGGGCATCCCTGTGGATTGAAGATTCAGCCGGCGCGACGGTGCTGCTGCACCGCCTGCAAAAGCTGATCCTTGGTGAAGGGTTTGGTCAGATAGTCTTGCGAGCCCACCATGCGGCCCCGCGCCTTGTCGAACAGGCCGTCCTTGCTCGACAGCATGATGACGGGCACGCCGGCAAACAAGGGGTTGCGCTTGATAATGGCACAGGTCTGGTAGCCATCCAGGCGCGGCATCAGGATGTCGCAGAACACCAGATCGGGCTGGTAGTCGCTGAGCTTGGACAGCGCGTCAAAGCCATCTTCCGCCAGCACCACCTGGTGGCCAGCCTGCTTCAGAAAAATCTCGGCGCTGCGGCGTATCGTGTTGCTGTCATCGATGACCAGCACCTTGGAGATAACGCCCGCGCTCATGCCTGCCGGTGCCTGCGAGTCCAATGGAATTCTCCTAAAGCGAGGCCATGCCGTCGATCAATCAGATACGCACCATCTCGAAGTCTTCTTTGCGAGCGCCGCATTCGGGGCAGGTCCAATTCATGTCCACATCGGCCCACGCGGTGCCCGGCGCGATGCCATGCTCCGGATCGCCGGTGGCTTCGTCATAGATCCAGCCACAGATCAGGCACATCCAGGTACTTGCTTCGGTCACGGTGGGATCGCTTGCTCACTACAATGCGAAGATTGTAGCCAGCCCGACTTTGCCCCCCATGGGCAGAGTAGGCACGGATGCAACAGCCATTTCGATGCTTAGCGGTGCTTAGTCACGCATTGTTTGGGTCCCTGGTAACAGGACCTTTCATCCCTTCCTGACCATGAGCACAGCAGACTTCCCCACCGACCCCGCCCTGCCCCCCGAAGAGCAAGAATCCCCCGCCCCGGCCTGCGTGATGAGCTTTAACGCCAGCGAGCCCAGCGGGGCCAGCGGCCTGGCCGGCGACATCGCCACCATCGCCGCGATGGGCGCGCATGCGCTGCCGGTCGTTACCGCCATCCTGCTGCGCGACACCGCCGAGGTGTTCGACCAGCATGTGCTGGACAGCGACACCGTGGTCGAGCAGGCGCGCAGCATCCTGGAGGACGTCACGATCACGGCCTGGAAGGTCGGCTTCCTCGGCAGCGCCGAGGGTGTCAGCGCGGTGGCCGAGGTCCTCAGTGATTACCCTGATGTTCCGCTGGTCGCCTATCTGCCCGCGATCTCCTGGCTGGACGAGGAGCAGCAGCAGAGCTATCTGGATGCCTTCCGCGAGCTGGTGCTGCCGCAGACCCATGTGCTGGTGGGCAACCACAAGACCCTGACCGATTTCCTGCTGCCCGACTGGGATGCCGACCGTCCGGCCTCGCCGCGCGAGCTGGCCGTCGCCGCCGGCCAGCATGGCGCCGAGCATGTGCTGGTGACCGGCATCACCCTGCCCAACCAGTTCATCGACAATGTGCTGGCCAATGCCCAGGGCCCGATCACCGGCGAGAAATTCGAGCGCTTCGAAGTCAATTTCATCGGCGCCGGCGACACCTTGTCGGCCGCCATCGCCGCGCTGCTGTCGGTCGGTGCCGAGGTGCACAGCGCCGTGGCCGAGGCCCTGTCCTTTCTGGACCAGTCGCTCGATGCCGGCTTCCGACCCGGCATGGGCAATGTGCTGCCGGACCGCTTCTTCTGGGCCTTGCCGCCCGAGGACGAGGACGGCGCCGAGGCAGCCCTGATCGACCCGCTGGAACCGCTGGTGGCCGACGAGCCCCCGGGCCGGCCGCCGCGCCGCATGCACTGAGCGCCTGCATTGACTCTGTCTTTCCCGATCATGACCACGAATCAAGACCTGTTCGAGCGCTCGCAGCGCGTCATCCCTGGCGGCGTCAACTCGCCGGTGCGCGCCTTCCGCGCCGTCGGCGGCACGCCGCGCTTCATCAAGCGCGGTGACGGCGCCTATATCGTCGATGCCGAGGGCAAGCGCTACATCGACTACATCGGCTCCTGGGGCCCGATGATCCTGGGCCACGGCCACCCGGCCGTGCTGGACGCGGTGCTGAGCGCGGCACGCGAGGGCTTCTCCTTCGGCGCGCCGACCGAGCGCGAGCTGGAGCTGGCCGAGGAGATCCTGAAGCTGGTGCCCAGCATGGAGCAGGTGCGCCTGGTCAGCTCCGGCACCGAGGCGACGATGAGCGCGATCCGGCTGGCGCGCGGCGCCACCGGCCGCAGCAAGTTCATCAAGTTCGAGGGTTGCTACCACGGCCACACCGACGCGCTGCTGGTCAAGGCGGGGTCGGGTCTTGCCACCTTCGGCCACCCAACCAGTGCCGGCGTGCCGGCCGAGGTGGCCCAGCACACGCTGGTGCTGGAGTACAACAACCTCGCCCAGCTCGAAGAGGCCTTCGCGCTGCACGGGCCCGAGCTGGCCTGTGTGATCGTCGAGCCGATTGCCGGCAATATGAACTTCGTGCGCGCCAGCGTCCCGTTCATGACCCGCATGCGTGAGCTGTGCTCGGCCCATGGCGCGCTGCTGGTGTTCGACGAGGTGATGACGGGCTTTCGCGTCGGCCTGGCCAGCGCCCAGGGCCACTACGCGGGTCTGATCCCCGGCTTCAAGCCCGATATCAGCGTGTTCGGCAAGGTCATCGGCGGCGGCATGCCGCTGGCCGCCTTTGGTGCCAGCCGCGACATCATGAAGCACCTCGCCCCCTTGGGCGGCGTCTATCAGGCCGGCACCTTGAGCGGCAACCCGGTCGCCACCGCCTGCGGCCTGGCCACGCTGCGCGAGATCCAGAAGCCCGGTTTCTTCGACGCGCTGAGCGCGCGCACCCGCAGCCTGGTCGATGGCCTGGTGGCCGTGGCGCGCGAGAACGGTGTGCCCTTCAGCGCCGATTGCCAGGGCGGCATGTTCGGCTTCTTCCTGATGACCGAGCTGCCGCAGAACTACGCCACCGTGATGACGACCGACAAGGAGCGCTTCAACCGCTTCTTCCACGGCATGCTCGATGCCGGCGTCTACCTGGCACCCGCGCTGTATGAAGCCGGCTTCGTCAGCGGCGCCCACAGCGCGGCCGATATCGAGGCCACGCTGGACGCCGCCCGCAGCGCCCTGCGCTGAAATGGCGCTCATGGCCCGCCGCTTCGATGCGGTGATCTTCGATATGGACGGTCTGCTGCTCGACTCCGAGCGACCGATCCGCGATGCCTGGCTGCGCCTGTCCTCGCTGACCGAGGCCGACTATCTGCTGACGGTCGGCCGCAACCGGCCGGACAGCCTGGCCGTGCTGACCGAGAAGCTGGGCAGCCTGGCGGAGGCCGAGCGCGTGTATGCGGCGGTCGATGCCGAGATCGCAGCGCAGTTCCAGGACCGCGGCTTCGAGCTCAAGCCCGGCGCGCTGGCCCTGCTGCAGCGGCTGCAGGGTCTGGGCGTGCCGCTGGCCGTGGCCTCGTCGACCCGCCATGCCAAGGTGCTGGACCGGCTCGACGCGGCCGGCATCCGCCCCTTCTTCGGCCCCATCCATGGCGGCGACCAGGTGGCGCGCGGCAAGCCGCATCCGGACCTGTTCGAGCTGGCCGCGCGCAGCCTTGGCATCCATCCTGCTAAGACCCTGGTGTTCGAGGATTCCAGCTACGGCGCCCAGGGGGCGCTGACGGCGGGCATGGGCGTGGTCCTGGTGCCCGACCTGAAGCAGCCCGACCCGGCTATCGCCCCGCAGTGCCTGGTGCTAGGCTCCCTGGACGAGGTCCTGCCCCGCCTGCCCTCCTGGTTTAGAGACAACTGATATGCATATCCACATCCTCGGCATCTGCGGCACCTTCATGGGCGGCCTGGCCGCGCTGGCCCGCGAGGCCGGCCACAAGGTGACCGGCTGCGATGCCAATGTCTACCCGCCGATGTCCGATCAGTTGCAGGCCTTGGGCATCGAGCTGATCCAGGGCTTTGGCGCCGATCAGCTGGCGCTCAAACCCGATCTCTTCGTGATCGGCAATGTCGTGACGCGCTCGTCGGAAGGCCGCTTCCCGCTGATGGAAGCCATCCTCGACGCCGGACTGCCCTACACCTCGGGCCCGCAATGGCTGGCCGAGCATGTCTTGCAGGGCCGCCATGTGCTGGCCGTGGCCGGCACCCATGGCAAGACCACGACCACCGCGATGCTGGCCTGGATTCTTGAGCAGACCGGGCTGGAGCCGGGCTTCCTGGTCGGCGGCGTGCCGCTGAATTTCGGCGTCTCGGCCCGGCTCGGCAAGGGCAAGCCTTTCGTCATCGAAGCCGACGAGTACGACACCGCCTTCTTCGACAAGCGCAGCAAGTTCGTCCACTACCGGCCGCGCACCGCGATCCTGAACAATCTCGAGCACGACCACGCCGACATCTTCCCCGACCTGGCCGCGATCGAGACCCAGTTCCACCACCTGGTGCGCACCGTACCGGCCAGCGGCCGCCTGGTCGTCAATGCCCGCGAGGACGCGCTCAAGCGCGTGCTCAGCCGCGGCTGCTGGAGCGAGGTGCAGCGCTTCGGTGCCCGCAAGGAAGAGCCCGGCGCGCTGCGCGCCCGTGGCGAGCCGCAGGCCTTCGACGTGCTGCGCGGCAGCCTGAAGGTCGCCAGAGTCGAATGGGCGCTGAGCGGCGAGCACAACCAGCTCAATGCGCTGGCCGCGATCGCCGCCGCCGAGCATCTGGCGGTGCCGCCCGAGCAGTCGGCCGCCGCGCTGGCCACGTTCCAGAACGTGCGTCGCCGGCTGGAGCTGCGCGGCGAGGCCCTCGTTGAAGGAGGCAGCGTCAAGGTCTACGACGACTTCGCCCACCACCCGACCGCCATCCACACCACGGTCAACGGCCTGCGCCGCCGTATCGCGCCCAGCGAGCGCATCCTGGCCGTGTTCGAGCCGCGCTCCAACACGATGAAGCTGGGCACGATGAAGGCCCAGCTGCCCTGGTCGCTGGAAGAGGCCGATATCAGCTTCTGCCACCAGGGCAGCGTCGACTGGGACGCCAAGGAAGTGTTGGCGACCATGGGCGCGCAGGCCCAGGTCTGTGCCGACATCGATGCGCTGGTGGCCGCCGTGGTCCAGGCCGCCAAGCCCGGCGATCATGTGCTGTGCATGAGCAATGGCGGCTTTGGAGGGATTCATGACAAGCTGCTGAAGGCGCTGGCGCGGCCCTGAACCGGCCGTCGGTTCACGGCTGCGGCGCTACCATGCGCCCATCTTTTCCGACCTGGAAGCTTCGATGCCGTCCCTGCCCCCCGATGACGCCCCCGCCCTGCACGACAAGACCTTTGTGCTGCTGCTGGTGCTGGTGACCCTGGCCTTTGGCTGGATCCTGCTGCCCTTTTACGGCGCGGTGCTGTGGGGCACGGCGATGGCCATCGTGTTCGCGCCGCTGTACCGGCGCCTGCTCAAGCCCGCCAAGGGACGGCGCACGCTGGCGGCGCTGGGCGCCATCTTCATCGTGCTGCTGCTGGTGATACTGCCGCTGGCCCTGATCACCCTGTCGCTGGTGCAGGAGGGCACGGCGCTGTATGCGAAGAGCAAGTCGGGTGAGTTCAACTTCACGACCTATGTGCAGCAGATCTATGCGGCGCTGCCGGCCTGGCTGACCCAGCTGCTGGACCGCTTCGGCCTGGGCAATCTCAACCTGCTGCAGGACAAGCTGGTCAGTGCGCTGAACCAGGGCAGCCAGCTGCTGGCGAGCAAGGCCCTGGGCTTCGGCCAGGACACCTTCGACTTCGTTGTCAGCTTCTTCATCATGCTCTACCTGATGTTCTTCGTGATGCGCGACGGCGAGCAGCTCTCGCGCCGCATCCGCGAAGCGCTGCCCCTGCGCGCCACCTACAAGCGCATGCTGGGCGAGAAGTTCACCACCGTGATCCGCGCCACGGTCAAGGGCAATATCGCGGTGGCCGCGCTGCAGGGTGCTTTGGGCGGCCTGGCCTTCTGGGTGCTGGACGTGCATGCGCCGGTGCTGTGGGCCGTGCTGATGGCCTTTCTGTCGCTGCTGCCGGCCGTTGGCGCCGGCCTGGTGTGGCTGCCGGTGGCGCTGTACTTCCTGGCCACCGGCAATATCGCGGCCGGCCTGGGCCTGATCGCCTATGGCGTGCTGGTGATCGGCCTGGTCGACAACCTGCTGCGGCCGCTGCTGGTCGGCAAGGACACCAAGATGCCCGACTACATCGTGCTGATCTCCACGCTGGGCGGCATGGCCGTGTTCGGGCTGAACGGCTTCGTGATCGGCCCGCTGATCGCGGCCATGTTCATGGCCGTCTGGGATATCGTCGCGACCGAGCGGCGCGGCCTGCACAACTAGCCGCCCCTGTCCCGCAGGCGACAGCGCGACGGGCTTTTCTGTAGAGCCCCGCCTCTATCCCAGGGCCTTCACGCTTGGCGGTGCGGGCCCTGGGGGTTAGCCTTGTGCCACAAGACACAAGGAGACCTCTTTGGACCACAGCCTCACCGAGCGCCTGCAGCTCTGCCTGGAGTTGCAGCGCAGCGCTTTCCGCGCCGAGCCCATGCCCAGCCTGGCCACCCGGCTGGACCGGGTCGAGCGCGTGCGGGCGATGACGCGCCGGCATGCGGACGAGCTGGTCGAGGCGATCTCGCGCGATTTCGGCCATCGCGCCCGCCAGGAGACCCTGCTGGCCGATGTGTTCACGGTGGAGTCGGCGGCCCAGCATGCCAAAGCTCATCTGCGCGGCTGGATGAAGTCCAAGCGCATGCCCACCGCCCTGCATTTCCTGCCTGGCAGCAATCGACTGATGCCGCAGCCTCTGGGAGTGGTGGGTGTGATCGCGCCCTGGAACTATCCCTATCAGCTGGCGTTGAGCCCGGCGCTGGCCGCGCTGGCGGCGGGCAACCGGGTGCTGATCAAGCCGTCGGAGCTGACACCGCTGACCTCGGCCCTGATGGCCCGCATCGTGGCCGAGCATTTCGCGCCCGAGGAAATGCAGGTGCTCTGCGGCGACGCGGCGCTGGCCAAGGTCTTCGCGGCCCTGCCCTTCGACCACCTGTTCTTCACCGGCTCCACCGCCGTGGGCCGGCTGGTGGCCCAGGCCGCTGCGCAAAACCTGACCCCGGTGACCTTGGAGCTGGGCGGCAAGTCGCCGGTCATCATCGATGCCAGCGCGGATCTGGAGCGTGTTGCCGAGCGGCTGGCCTTCGGCAAGCTGCTCAACGCCGGCCAGACCTGCATCGCGCCGGACTATGTGCTCGCGCCCAAGCCCATGGTCGAGCCGCTGGCCCAGGCACTGCAGCGGGCGATGCGCCGACTCTACCCAAGCATTGCCGGCAACCCCGACTACAGCAGCATCGCGACCGAGCGCCACCACGCCCGGCTGCAAGGCCTGCTCGACGACGCCCGCGCGCGCGGCGCCCGGCTGCTGCCCAGCCATGACGAGGCCCCCGAGGGCCGCAAGCTGGTGCCGCATCTGCTGCTGGACGTCAACGAGGAGATGGCGGTGATGCGCGAGGAGATCTTCGGCCCGCTGCTGCCCATCGTCGGCTGCGACGATGCCGGCGCCGCGATCACCCATGTGCAGCGCCACGAGCGACCGCTGGCGCTGTACTGGTTCGGCAGCGACACCGCAGCGCGTGAGCGGGTGCTGCGCGAAACCCATGCCGGCGGGGTCACCATCAACGACTGCATCTGGCATATCGGCCAGGAGGACCAGCCCTTTGGCGGCGTCGGCGCCAGCGGACAGGGCGCCTATCACGGCGTCTGGGGTTTCAACACCTTCAGCGCGCTCAAACCGGTGTTCACGCAACCGCGCTGGGCCGGCACCCGGCTGTTCTACCCGCCCTATGGCGCGACGTTCGAGCGTCTGCTGGGCTTGCTGAAGAAGATCGCATGAGCGGCGCGACGATGACAGCCGAACACGACTATCTGATCATCGGCGGCGGCTCGGCCGGCTGCGCGCTGGCCGGTCGGCTCAGCGAAGACCCGTCCTGCCGCGTCACCGTGCTGGAGGCCGGCGGCGCCGGCGACAGCTGGGTGGTCAAGACGCCGTTTGCCGGCGTGCTGCAGATCCCCAGCAAGCTCAACAACTGGGCTTTCGAGACCGTGCCCCAGGCCGGGCTGAACGGCCGGCGCGGCTACCAGCCGCGCGGCCGGGTGCTGGGCGGCTCCTCGGCCATCAATGCGATGGTCTATATCCGCGGCCACCGCAGCGACTACGACGCCTGGGCCGCCGCCGGCAACCCCGGCTGGAGCTTCGACGAGCTGCTGCCCTACTTCATCCGCTCCGAGAACAATACCCGGCTGGGTGCCCCCTGGCACGGCCAGGCCGGGCCGCTGCGCGTCGGTGATCTGCGCAGCGACAGCCCGCTGCATGCGGCCTGGCTGGAAGCCGCCCGCCACTGCGGCCATCCGGTGCTGGACGACTTCAATGCCGGCGAGATGGAAGGCCTGGGCGTCTACCAGGTGACCCAGCACGAAGGCGAGCGCTGGAGCGCCGCGCGCGGCTATCTGCACCCGCATCTGGGCAGCCGGCCTAATCTGCGGGTGCTCACCGGCGTGCGCGTGCTGCGCCTGCTGCTGGAGGGCCGGCGCGCGGTCGGCGTCGAGATCCTGCAGGACGGCCACAAGCGCGAGCTGCGCGCTGCACGCGAAGTGGTGCTGAGCGCCGGCGCGCTGCAATCACCCCAGCTGCTGATGCTCTCGGGCATCGGCGATGGCGCGGCGCTGCAGCGCCTGGGCCTGCCGGTGGCCCATCATCTGCCGGGTGTGGGCCGGAACCTGCACGACCACCCGGACTTTGTGTTCGGCTACCTCTCCGACAGCCTGGACACGGTGGGCATCTCGGCCAAGGGCGGCTGGCGCCTGCTCCAATCCATCGCCCGCTACCGGCGCGAACGCCGCGGCATGATCACGACCAATTTCGCCGAGTGCGGCGGTTTTCTGAGCACCCGGCCGGGCCTGCCGGCGCCGAATATGCAGCTGCATTTCGTCGTCGCCCTGGTGCAGGACCATGCGCGCAAGCTGGGCCTGGGCCACGGCCTGTCCTGCCATGTCTGCCTGCTGCGCCCGCACAGCCGCGGCACGCTGAGCCTGGCCAGCGCCGACCCGCTGGCCGCACCGCTGATCGACCCGGCTTTTTTGCAGCATCCGGACGATGTGCAGCAGCTGGTCGAGGGCTATCGACTGACCCGCACGCTGATGCGCGCACCCAGCCTGAAGGCCTTCTGGACCCATGAGGCCTGGACCCGCGAGGCCCAGACGGGCGATAGCGATGCCGAGATCGAGGCCTTGCTGCGCCAGCGCGTGGACACGGTCTACCACCCGGTGGGCAGCTGCCGCATGGGCCAGGATGCGCTGGCGGTGGTCGACGCGGAGCTGCGCGTGCACGGCATCGAGGGTCTGCGGGTGGTGGACGCCTCGGTGATGCCCCAGGTGATCAGCGGCAACACCAATGCACCGGCCATCGTGATCGGCGAGAAGGCGGCCGATCTGATGCGCGGCCGCAGCGCGACGATGCCTCAGGTACAGCACGATCTGGCGGCGGTCTGAGTACTGTCGGCGTGAGGCCGGCATGAGGTCGACATGAGGCCGGGGATAATCCCCGCATGTCATTGACCGAAGCGACGGGCCTGCTGCTGGCCTCCCTGGCGCGCCTGATCACCGGCGCCCAGGGCCACTGGAAGGGCTGTCCGCCCACTGCCGAGCAGCGCATCTATTTCGCCAACCATCAAAGCCACTTCGACTGGGTGCTGATCTGGGCCGCGCTGCCGGCCGAGCTCCGCGCCGGCACCCGGCCGATCGCGGCCCGCGACTACTGGACCTCCAGCAAGCTCAAGACCTGGCTGACCTCGGCGGTGTTCAACGCCATCTATGTGAGCCGCACCCGCACAACGCCCGATGAGGACCCGCTGGAGCCGCTGGTCGAGGCGCTGGGCAACGGCGACTCGCTGGTGATCTTTCCCGAGGGCACGCGCTCCAGCAAGGGCGAGCCGCAGGCCTTCAAGGCGGGGCTGTTCCATCTGGCCCAGCAGTTTCCGCAGGTGCAGCTGATACCGACCTGGATAGACAACGTCCAGCGCGTGATGCCCAAGGGCGAGATCGTGCCGGTGCCCATTCTGTGCACCGTGACCTTCGGCGAGCCGCTGCACCTGATGCCCGGAGAGGACAAGCGCGACTTCCTGGCCCGTGCCCGCGACGCCGTGCTGGCGCAGCGGCCCACACAGGAGCGTGCTTGATGAAAGCGCTGCGCCTGATGAACGCCGGGGACCAGATCGCGCTGCTGTTTCTGATTCTGTTCGGCTTGCTGGTGCTGATCACCGCCGGGGGGTTTCTCTATTCGCTGCGCAGCGCCGCGCGCAGCGAGGCGGCCGAGAACAACTGGCGCCAGTTCCGCCGCGACCTGAACGCCACCTGGGTCGGCTCGCTGCTGTTCTGGGCCGCCTGGGTCTCGGGGCCGCTCGGCGCCACCCTGCTGTTCGGCGTGCTGTCCTTTCTGGCGCTGCGCGAGTTCATCACGCTGATGCATACCCGGCGTGCCGACCACCGCAGCCTGATCCTGGCCTTCTTCGTGCTGCTGCCGCTGCAGTACACGCTGGTCGGCAACCGGCATTTCGATGTGTTCAGCGTGCTGATCCCGGTCTACGGCTTTCTGGCCATCCCGGTGGTCAGCGCGCTGGCCGACGACCCGCAGCGCTTTCTCGAACGCAATGCCAAGATCCAGTGGGGCATCATGGTCTGCGTCTACGGGCTCTCGCATGCGCCTGCCCTGCTGCTGCTGGACTTCAAGGGCTATGAAGGGCGCGGCGCCTTCCTGCTGTTCTTCCTGGTGATGGTGGTCGGTGTCGGCCAGATCGTCCAGGAGGTGGCCAGCCGCTCGCTGCGGCGCCGGCCGCTGGCGCGCCGCATCAGCCGCAGCTTCTCGCTGCGGGCCTGGTGGCTGGGCCTGCTGGCGGCGGCCGTTACCGGCACCCTGCTGTACTGGATCACCCCGTTCAAGGCCGGCCAGGCCCTGGTGATGGCGGTGATCGCGGCGGCCGCCGGCACCATGGGCGGCCTGGTGATGAAGGCGCTCAAGCGCGACGCCGGCGTGGTCTACTGGGGCAACCGCAGCTCCATCACCGGCGCGGTGGGCCTGCTGGACCGCATCGCGGTGCTGTGCTTCGCGGCCCCGGTGTTCTTCCATTCGGTGCGCTGGTACTTCAAGCTCAATCTCTGAACATGCGCATTCTCGGTATCGACCCAGGTCTGCAGACCACCGGCTTCGGCGTCATCGACGCCGACGGCCCGCGCCTGAGCTATGTGGCCAGCGGCACGATCAAGACCAGCGCGGTCGCCACCGGCGATCTGCCGGCGCGGCTGAAGATCCTGTTCGACGGCATCCGCGAGGTTGCGGCCACCTACCAGGCGCAGTGCGCAGCGGTCGAGATCGTGTTCGTCAACGTCAACCCGCAATCGACCCTGCTGCTGGGCCAGGCCCGCGGCGCGGCGCTGACGGCCCTGGTCAGCTGCGATCTGCCGGTGTCCGAGTACACCGCGCTGCAGATGAAGAAAGCCATCGTCGGCCATGGCCATGCGAAGAAGGAACAGGTGCAGGCCATGGTGCAGCGCCTGCTGGCCCTGCCCGGCGAACCCGGCAAGGACGCCGCCGACGCGCTGGGCCTAGCCATCATGCATGCCCATGCCCGCGTCTCCTTCGAGGCGATGAGCCGCAGCACCACCTTGCAGCGCCGCCAGCACGCGCAGTTCAAGGGCAGCCGGACGTATTGAGCGGCCTTTGCCGCCTCTCGCTTGACACCGTAGCGACTCCAGGCTTTCCAATGCAGGCATCGACCAAATGACTGATTGGAGCCCTCCCGATGTCCGCCCATTGCTGTGAACACGACACGCCGCCGGCCAGCCAGATTCTCAATCTGGGCCGCTACCGCAAGATCCTGTGGATCGCACTGGCGGTCAATGCCGCGATGTTCCTGCTGGAGATCACGGCCGGCATTGCCGCCGGCTCGCTGTCGCTGCTGGCCGATGCGATCGACTTCGCCGGCGATGCGCTCAACTATGCGGTGTCGCTGGCGGTGCTGGCCTCGGCCCTGGCCTGGCGGGCTCGCGCAGCGATGCTGAAGGCCGCCAGCATGATGGGCTTCGGGCTCTATCTGCTGGGCCATGCGCTCTGGGCGGTCTGGCATGGCCAGGTGCCGGATGCGCCGACGATGGGGGCGGTGGCCCTGCTGGCGCTGGCTGCCAACGTCGCGGTGGCCTGGATGCTTTACGCCTTTCGCGAAGGCGATGCCAATATGCGCAGCGTCTGGCTGTGCTCGCGCAATGACGCGATCGGCAATCTGGCCGTGCTGGCGGCGGCCGCCGGCGTCTTCGGCACCGGCAGCGCCTGGCCCGACCTGGCCGTTGCCGGCCTGATGGCCACACTGGCTCTGCATGGCGGCTGGCAGGTGCTGCGCCAGGCCCGCAGCGAACTCGGTCATGGCAGCGGCCCTGCGGCGCATGCCCATGATCACGGGCATTGAGCGGCGGCGTGGCGTAGCATCACGCTTCGTTCTCGCGGAGTCCCCATGTTCGGCATTGCAGACTACGGCGCCTTTGTCGTCGCCATCATCGTCTTCCTGATGATTCCAGGCCCGGGCAATCTGGCCCTGATCTCGTCCACCGGCAAGGGCGGTTTAAAGGGCGGGCTGGCCGCGACGCTGGGCGTGATCGCCGGTGATCAGGTCTTGATGTGGCTGGCTGTGGCCGGCGTTGCCGCTTTGCTGGCGGCCTCGCCGCGTGTGTTCGCCGGCGTGCAGTGGCTGGGCGCGGCCTATCTGGCCTGGCTGGGCTGGCGCATGTTGCGCGCCAAGCCGGGCGACGCGCCGGTACTGCAGATCCGGCCGCGCCAGTACTTCCAGCAGGCCCTGCTGATCACCCTGCTGAACCCCAAGGCCATCGTGTTCTATATGGCCTTCTTCCCGCTCTTCGTCGACCCGGCGCGGCACCAGGGCCTGGTGACCTTCGGCGCGATGGCCGTGACGATTGCGCTGCTGACCCTGGCCTATGGTCTGGTCGTCACGCTGCTGACCCAGCATCTGGCGGCCCGGCTGCGCAGCAATCCGCGCATCGGCCAATGGCTGGAGCGCCTGGCCGGCACCGTACTGATCGGCTTCGGGCTGAAGCTGGCGCTGTCGCGCTGAGCCATCAAAAAAGAGGGCGGTGCCTCTTGGCACCGCCCCTGGCGAAGAGGCTTGTGGCCTCAGGCTTGCTGCTGCTGCTGACGGCGACGGCGCGCGATCGCACCGAGCGCAGCGAGGCCGGCAAGGCTCATCGCCCAGGTGCCGGGCTCGGGGACGGCGCTGATGCTCAGGCTGCCCAGCGTGTCGCTACCACCGATCGAGTAGGTGAAGCCGCTGAAGCCGAAGAAGGACTGCAGGGCGAGTTCACCGCCACCTGTCGTCGAGAACAAGGCATTGGGGCCGATCAAGCTGCCCGTCTCGAACTGCACATAGGGATCGGTCGCCTGGCCCAGCGTGTAGCTGTCGCCCATGAAGTTCAGCGTCAGCGCGGTGAGGGCGAAGCTGCCGTCGAAGCCGCCGGCGGCGACCTCGGCATCGTCGATCGAGAACTGGCCGCTCAGCGCCGCGACGCCGGGGTTGGCATCAAAGGCGCCGCTGAAGTTGTAAGTGGCGGCCTGCGCAGCGCAGGCCAGTGTCAGGGCCGCCAGGGCCGTCAGGGTTTTGCGGAACATGGGAATTCTCCTTGGAAGGCTCAGAACTTGAAGCTGGATGCGTTGAGGGTGGCGCAGGACACGCTCTTGAGCTGAACCAGCGGCTTGCTCCTGGTCGCGCCGGCGCTGCCGTCGGTGTCGATGCCGATGACGGCATTGGCGCCGGACATCGTGCAGCTCACAAAGCCCTGACCCAGCGGATCGGCGCTGACGATGCCGCTGGCCTGCAGCAGCTGGCTCAGCACCAGCACGTCCTCACCGACGGCGAAGTCGGTGACGGTGTCGCCGGCATCCAGCATGCTGCGGTAGACAAACTGGTCGCGGCCGGCGCCGCCGGTCAGCGTGTCTGCACCGGCGCCGCCCTCGATCTGGTCATCACCGGCGGTGCCGACAATGGTGTCGCGCCCGGCCGTACCGGCCACCTGCTTGACCAGGTTCAGCCCCAGCACCACCGGATCATGGTCGGAGGACTTGTAGGCTGTGGGCTGGTAGTAGTCCGGCCCGCAGGTCGCGCAGGCGGGCTGCTTGAACTCGAGGTTGTAGTCGATGATCAGCGGTTCGTCGGCGTTGATGGCCCAGGGCTTGGCCGAGACGATCTTGGCGTTCATCGAGGCCGTCGTCAGGCCATGGTCCAGGCGGCCGGCAAAGCCGTCGAACACATAGCTGTAGGCAGCCGGGTCGAAACGGCCGACCTGGTCGATGAAAGCGCCATCGCCGGTCAGCGCGTGGATGGGATCTTCCTGCGCATAGGCATTCATATCGCCCAGCACGATCACATCCTGCGTGCCGGCTGCCGCCTGGATCTGGCCGACAAAGCTGCGCAGACGCTGGGCTTGGTCGACACGGGTGGCATTCCAGCAGCCCTGGCCGTCGCCCTGGTCGCCATCGATGCCGCCCGAGGGGCAGCTGCCCTTGGACTTCAGGTGGTTGACGGCCACCGCGAAGCGCTCGCCATTCGGTGCCGCGAAGCCCTGGGCAAAGGTCGGGCGGTTGTTGACCTCATGCGTGTCGGACAGCGGCGCGCCCTGCAGGCTCAGGCGGCCCGGCTTGTAGAGCATGGCCACGCGGATCGCGTCGGTGCCGGTGTCCAGCGCGCCCTTGGGCACAACCTTGTAGACCACCGAGCCCAGCTTGGCATTGATCGCATCGGCCAGGTTCTGGGCCGCGACGTCGCCGTTGTTCTGGATCTCCATCAGGCCGACCACATCGGCATTGATCGCGCTGAGCGAGGCCACCAGCTTGGTCTGCTGACGCTGGAACTCGGCCAGGTTGTTGGCGCCGCGGCAGTTGGAGGCCGAGCTGGCACCGCCCAGCGTGCAGCCCTGGCCGCTCTGGCCGGAGGCGGTCTGGCCGTTGGTGAAGGTGGTGAAGTAGTTCAGCACATTGGCGCTGGCCACCGTGTAGTTGCCGCCCGCGGCAGCGGGCGCGGCGGTGCGCGGGTTGCTGCGTTCGAACTGCACCGGCGCGGTGGGCTGCAGCTTGTACATCGCCGCGCCGTTCGAGGCGGCGGTGGCCAGGCCGAAGTCGATCACACCGGTCAGCGACGCGGCCGTGTCACCGGCACGCACCGTGTTGTCGGCGGCCAGATAAGGCGTCGGGTTCGGGTTCTGCAGCGACAGATTGTCGTCCAGCAGCAGCATGCGGCGCGCGTTGGCGGTGAACAGGGCCTGTGCCTCAGGCGTGCCGGGGCGATGCACATTGGTCGGGTTCAGCAGACGGCCGCCGGCGGCGATGGTCAGCTGACCGTAGCGGCCCAGGAAGTAGTTCTGCTGGACCATCACCGGGCCGGCCAAGGTCACCAGCATGCCCTCATAGGCTTCCAGGCCGTCGTCGCCCAGCGCGGTCAGGTCGACCTCGACCGGCGTGATCGCGTGGCCGCTGCTGAGCACCGTGATGGCGGTCGGCGTGATCAGCTGCGTGATCGGGCGGGCCTGGGCGGCCGGGCTGCTGGCACCGGCGATGAACTCGGACACCTTGGCCGTCAGGCTGATTTCCTGACCGATCTGTGCGCTGTTGGCGGCGGCCGTGTAGACAAAGATGCCGTCCGAAGTCGCGTTATTGCCGTCGCCGAGCTTGTCCTGCAGATAGAAGCCGGTGCTGGTGACATGGGTCACGATGCCGCGGGTACTGACGGTCTGGTCCTTCAGCGGGCTTTGCACGCCGCTGCCCTGGATCGTGTAGATCGCCACCGGGGTGCCGACCGGCGGCGGGGGGTCTTCGCCGCCACCGCTTCCATCGCAAACGTTTGGCGATGAGGCCAAGGTGCGCGGCAGCGGCGTGCCCACGGTGAAGTCCGCGCTGTTGCTATTGGTGTCGGTGCAGCCATTGCCCTTGCGGATGGCCGCCGTCGTGGCCGTCACGCCGGTGATCGGCGAGCCCTCGGCCGGCGCGCCGGAACCGAAAGCGACCAGGTCAACGATGGCAGGAGAGCTGAAGTTCGAGACCAGGGCATCGGTGCTGGACACCAGGGCCACCTTGCCCGAGGTTCCGCTCATATTGACGTTGCCGCCGTCGACATCGAAGGGCACATCTTGCGTGCCGCCTCCGCCTGCCGCCAGCTTGATCAGCAGATAGCGCCCCGGCTCCAGCGTCACATTGCCGATATTGGCCTTGGTCGGCGCATTGAAGTTGCCGGTGGCCGATGCATATTGCACCGACCAGGTCGACAGATTCTGCGCGGTCTTGCCGGCATTGAACAACTCGACAAAATCATTCTTGAAGGTGGTGCCGGCATTACCGCCACCGCCATAGACCTGGCTGATCACGACGCCCTGGGCGTAAAGGCCGGGCGCGGCAAAAGCCAGCGCCAGCAGACTGATAAGAGGTTTGAGTTTCATGATGGGAATAGGAAGGACTCAAGAAGAAAAGGCCAATACCTCGCCAAAGGCGGCCGGCGGACGATGCAAGCTGCTTGGCTGCGCTTTCGCGCCGACGACGAGAGCAGCGCGTGCGGTGATGCTAGCGGCAAGATATGACAGCAGAAGACACCGTAAACGCGGGGGTAGCCGATAGGGCGGCGGGCTTGACAGCCGCCCCTACAGGGTCTGCCCGGAGCAAACAAGGGCAAAATTTGCGGCGTCACGCCATGCGCCCCAAAACGTTTGCGCAAACCCCGAAAAACGTGCTGCCAGGCTTGGCTTCCTAGGGTTTATACGAAACTCCACCGCCGCCCGGAAACCCTCTGTCCCGATATGAAACAAACTAGGTGTTTTCACCAGGATCACGAAACGAGCGGGCCGGCAGCAAATTCGATGCACGGTTATAGGTGGGTCCCGCACCGGAATGTGTCAAAACCATGACGCTTCGGATAATCGGCGCCATCTTGGTGCCCGGGTATTGCCGCTGCGATGTCGCCGCTGATTTTGCTTTTCTTTGTGCTGGCCTATTTCGCGCTGCTGCTGGGCGTGGCCTGGTGGACTTCGCGGCGGGCCGACAACCAGAGCTTTTTCATCGGCAACCGTAACAGCAACTGGATGCTGGTGGCCTTCGGCATGGTCGGCACCTCGCTGTCGGGTGTGACCTTCATCAGCGTGCCCGGCGCCGTGGGCGCCACCGCCTTCAGCTACTTCCAGATCGTGCTGGGCCAGTTCATCGGCTATGCGGTGATCGCCTTCGTGCTGCTGCCGCTGTACTACCGGCTGCAGCTGACCTCGATCTACGACTATCTGGGCCGGCGCCTGGGGCCGCGAAGCTACCGCACCGGCGCCGGCTTCTTCATCCTATCGCGCACGCTGGGTGCCACCGCCCGCCTCTACCTGGTGGTGAAGATCCTGCAGGACGCCATCCTTGAGCGTATCGGCCTGCCGTTCTGGCTGACAGCGCTGGTGATCCTGTTGATGATCCTGGCCTACACCTACGAGGGCGGGGTCAAGACCATTGTCTGGACCGACACCTTACAGACCACGTGCATGCTGGGCGGGCTGATCGTCTGCGTGGCCTATCTGCTGCAAAGCCTGGACCTGTCGCTGGCGCAAAGCCTGGTGAGCATGGACGCGAGCGGACTGTCGCGCGTCTTCGAAACCGACCCGAACAGCCGCTTCTTCTTCGGCAAGCAGATACTGGCCGGTGCCTTCATCGCGATCGCGATGACCGGCATGGACCAGGAGATGATGCAGAAGAACATCTCGGTCAAGCGCCTGGCCGACTCGCAGAAGAATGTGATGGTGCTGGCCACCATCATGCTGGGCGTGGTGCTGCTGTTCCTCTTCCTCGGCGGCCTGCTGCATCTGTTCGCGGCGCAAGCGGGGCTGGCGGCCCGGGGCGACGCGCTGTTCGCATCTGTCGTGCTGAACCATCTGCCGGCTTGGGTACAACTAGTCTTCGTGATCGCGCTGATCTCGGCGCTCTTCCCCAGCGCCGATGGCGCCATCACCGCGCTGACCTCCAGCTTCTGCATCGACCTCTTGAACCTGCAGCGCCGCAGGGACTGGAACGAGGCCAAGCGCCTGGCCGTGCGCAAGCGCGTGCATCTGGGCTTTGCCGCGCTGTTCCTACTGCTGGTGATGGTGTTCAAGTGGGTCAACAACCCCAGCATGATCGGCCTGATCCTGAAGCTGGCCGGCTACACCTATGGGCCGCTGCTGGGCCTGTTCGCCTTCGGCATCCTGACGCGCCGCTCGGTGCGCGACCGCTGGGTGCCGCTGGTGGCCGTGGCCGCACCGCTGCTGAGCTGGCTGCTGGACAGCCAGCAGCGCGCGCTGTTCGGCAGCTACGAGCTGGGGCTGGAACTGTTGCTGATCAACGGTGCGCTGACCTTTACCGGGCTGTGGCTGCTGTCCGGCTTTGCCAGGCCTTCCTCGACCTAGGCAAGACCTGACGCCGGGGGCCGGCACTCGGCTCATCCGGGCCGCGGCCGTTGTTGGCACAATCCAGCCTCCTCGACACCCCGGGCTCCCATGACCCTGACCCAGCTGATCGCCGGCTTTGTGCGCCGGCACTGGCGCGCCTATCTGGCCTCGGCCCTGATGCTGGCGGCCATCGCGGTGCTGACCGTCTGGATCCCGCGCCAGGTTGGCGCCGTCGTTGACGGCATGGTGGCCGGCCGCCTGCTGGAGCAGGGCCTGTGGCGCGAGCTGGGCCTGCTGGCGCTGGCCGGCCTGCTGATCTATCTGTTCCGGGTCGGCTGGCGCATCGCGCTGTTCGGCGCCGCCTACCAGCTCGGCCGCGAGCTGCGCACCCGGCTCTACGAGCGACTGACCCTGCAAGGCCCGGTGTTTTTCCAGGCCAAGCGCAGCGGCGATCTGATGGCGCTGGCGACCAATGACATTGACGCGGTCGAGATGGCCGCCGGCGAGGCCTTGCTGGCAGCCTTCGACGGCTCGCTGACCCTGATCCTGGTGCTGGCCATGATGACCTTGGGCGTCGACTGGCGCCTGGGCCTGGCCGCCCTCTTGCCCTTCCCGCTGATGGCCCTGGCCTTCTGGCGCATCTCCGACCATGTCCACCATGCCTGGAAATCCTCGCTGGACCGCTTCTCGCTGCTGAACCAGCATGTCCAGGAGGGTCTGGCCAGCGTGCGCACGCTGCGCGCACTGGGCCTGACCCGGCGCAATGCGGGCCAGTTCGCCGCGCTGGCCGACAGCGCCGGCGAGGCCAGCTACCAGGCCCAGCGCTGGGAGGCCGCCTACGAGCCGGCCGTCGGCATGACCTTGACCGCCGCGATGGTGATCGCGCTGGGCCTGGGCGGCGCTCTGGTGGCGCGCCAGGAGCTGAGCATCGGCCAACTGACCTCGTTCACGATGTATCTGGGCCAGCTGATCTGGCCGATGTTCGCGGCCGGCTGGGTGCTGTCCCTGCTGGAGCGCGGCCGCGCCGCCTGGAACCGGCTGGCACCGGTGCTGGAGGCGCCGCTGACCCTGGCCGACGAGGGTCAGGCGCTGCTGCCGACAAACGCCGAGATCGCTTTCGAGCAGCTGTCCTTCGCCTATCCCAGCGAGGAGGCCAACCCACGCCTGGCGCTGGAGGCGGTCAGCCTGCGCCTGAAGCCCGGCCAGACCCTGGGCCTGGTCGGCCCGACCGGGGCCGGCAAGTCCACGCTGCTGCGCCTGCTGCTGCGCCAGTTCGAGCCCGGCAGCGGCCAGATCAGGATCGGGGGTCGGGTCTTGCCCGAGCTCGAGCTGGCCGCGCTGCGCCGGTCCATCGCCTGGGTGCCGCAGGAGCCTTTCCTGTTCTCGGCCTCGATTGCCGAGAACATCGCGCTAGCCAAGCCCGGCGCGAGCCGCGAACAGATCGAGCAGGCGGCCGAGCTGGCCGCCGTGCACGGCGATATCCAGCGCCTGCCGCAGGGCTACGACACCCTGGTCGGCGAGCGCGGCGTGACCTTGTCCGGCGGCCAGCGCCAGCGCGTCGCGATCGCCCGCGCCCTGCTCAGCGACGCGCCCATCCTGCTGCTGGACGATGCGCTGTCGGCGGTCGACACCGGCACCGAGACGCAGATCCTCGATCATTTGCGCGAGTTGCGGGAGCAGCGCCCGGAGCGCTGCGTGATCATCGTCAGCCACCGGCTCAGCGCGGTGATGGAGG
This sequence comes from Paucibacter sp. M5-1, assembly GCF_027498415.2. Lineage (NCBI taxonomy): Bacteria > Pseudomonadati > Pseudomonadota > Betaproteobacteria > Burkholderiales > Sphaerotilaceae > Roseateles > Paucibacter sp. M5-1. Next base: position 4,849,078 of record NZ_JAPZLM020000001.1, on the reverse strand, counting down.
CCGATCAGATCGCCGTGCTGCGTAAGGGACGCATCACCGAGCAGGGCAGCCATGCGGAGCTGCTGGCTCTGGAGGGCTGGTACGCGACGCAATGGCGCTACCAACAACTGGAGGCCAGCCTCGATGCCGCCTGAAGTCAAAGAAGAAGACAGCAAGGAAGCCAAGCCCTGGGCCTCGGTGGGCCTGTTGCTGGAGTCGGCCCAGGGCGAGCGCCCCACCCTGCTGCGCGGGCTCGTCTGGCTGGTGATCGCTGCCGGGCTCGAAGCGCTGGGCCCCATCATCGGCAAGTACTTCATCGACCACTATCTGCTGCCGCGCCAGTTCGATGTGATGGCCATGGCCGGCCTGCTGGTGGCGTTGCTCTTGAGCGGCTGGGCCGCCAGCTGGATACGCTATGCCCAGCTGACCCGCATGGCCGGTGTGGCGCGGCGCTCGGTGATGCGGCTGCGCGAGCGGGTCTATGCCCATGTGCTGGCCCTGCCCATGGCCTTTTTCGACAAGGCCATCACCGGCCAGTTGGTCAGCCGCGTCACCAATGACAGCGAGGCCGTCAACCAGCTCTACCGCCAGGTGCTCTATGTGATGCTGGACTCCAGCATCGTCGTGATCGGCTCGATGATCGCGATGGCCTGGCTGGACTGGCGGCTGATGCTGATCGTCGCGATGCTGGTGCCGGCCATGCTGATCATCATCACGCTGTACCAGCGCCTGTCCAGCAGCGCGGTGGCGCGCTCGCGCCAGCTGCGCAGCGAGATCAACGCCCATATGGCCGAAAGCATGGCCGGCATGGCGGTGCTGCAGGCCAGCGGCGCCGCGCCGCGCTTTGCCGAGCGCTTTGCCGACACCAACAGCCGCCAGTTCGGCGCCCGCATGGACGAGTTGCGCGCCAATGCCTGGCTGCTGCGCCCGGCGCTGGACCTGCTGAACGTGCTGCTGATCGTGACCCTGATCTATGGCTTCGGCCAGCGCCAGGTGTCCTTGGGCCAGGGTGCGCTGGAGGTGGGCCTGCTCTACGCCTTCCTGGCCTATATCGCCCGCGTGGTCGAGCCGCTGATCCAGATCACGATGCAGTTCGGCCAGCTGCAGCAATCGATGGTGGCGGCCGCGCGGGTGCGCACCCTGCTGCAGGAGACACAGCCGGTGCCGCAGACTCAGGCTGGCCTGCAGATCGCGCGCGGCCATATCCGCATCGATGACTTGAGCTTCGGCTACGACCCGGCACACCCGGTGCTGCACGACCTGAGCCTGGACTTCCCGGCCGGCAGCTTTGTCGGCGTCGTCGGCCACACCGGCAGCGGCAAGTCCACGCTGCTATCGCTGCTGCTGCGCTTCTACACGGCCCAGAGCGGCCGCATCGCGATCGATGGGCTGAGCCTGGCCAGCCTGCCGGACGATGCCTTCCGCGCCGCCGTTGGCCTGGTGCCGCAAGAGCCCTATCTGATGGCCGCCAGTGCGCGCGAGAACATCGCGATGGGCCGCAAGATCAGCGAGGAGCAGCTGATCGCCGCCGCCAAGGCCGCCCGCATCGACGCGTTCCTGGCCGCTCTGCCGCAGGGCTATGACACCCTGCTGGGCGAGGGCGGCGCCCGCGTCTCCACCGGGCAGAAGCAGCTGATCGCGATGGCCCGCGCGCTGGCCGGCGCACCGCGCATCCTGTTCCTCGACGAAGCCACGTCGAACATCGACAGCGCCACCGAGCGCGTCATCAGCGAGGCCCTGGAAGCGCTGCGCGGCCAGGTCACCGTGGTGGCGATCGCGCACCGCCTGTCCACCATCCGCGAGGCCGACCAGATCATCGTGCTGAACCACGGCCACCTGGCCGAGCGCGGCACGCACGAGCAGCTGATGCGCCACGAGGGCGGCATCTATCAGCGGCTGGTGCAGCTGCAGGCGCTGGATGCGGGAACCGGGCAGAGCTGATCGACAATCCCCCCATGGCCCAAGGCAAACGAATCTCCGCCGACATCGACAGCGACGCGCTCCAGGCGATCAAGGACATCGGCGCCGCCGCCAAGCAGGCTCGCCTGAACGCGGGCGAGGGCCAGTCGGCTGCGGCCGCCCGGCTGGGCGTGCATGTGCAGACCATCGCGCGCATCGAAGCAGGTGAGCCAGGCGTCGCGATCGGCCATGTGATGGGGTTGCTGGCGCTCTATGGTCTGGCGACGAAGCTGTCGCCAGGCAGCCTGCCAGAAGGCTGAGCAGACTCAGGCGGCGCCGACCTCGCTCGCCACCTCGGCGATCAGCGCACGCAACCAGCGGTGCGCCGCGTCCTGGCGGTAGCGCACATGCCAGGCCATCTGTACCGGGAAGCGGCCAAGATCGGCCGGTGTCGGCAGGATCTTCAGTCGAGCGTCATGGACCAGGCGGCGGCAGATCAGATTCGGCAGCGTCGCGCAATAGTCGGTCACGGCGATCACCTCCGGGATGGCCAGGAAATGCGTCACCGACACCGCGACCTCGCGCCTGAGCCCCTGGCGTTCCAGCGCCTGGAACAGGCCCACGCGCAAACGCCCGGGCGGCAACATGTTCACATGCCTGAGCTGCTCGTACTGCTTGCGCGAGATCTTTTGATCGACCTGCGGATGATCGGCACGCACGATGCAAGACAGGCCGTCGTCCATCAGGTCCTGCACGACCAGGTTGTCCGGCGGATCGGTGATGCGCCCTAGCACCAGGGCTGTTGAACCGGAGATCACGCCGGTCTCGGCCAGATCCGCGCCGTAAGGCGTGAGCCGCAGGCTGACACCCGGTGCCCGCTCGCGCAAGCGCGCCACGATGGCCGGCACGAGCACGAACTCGACATAGCTATTGGGTGCGATCGTCAGCAGCAGCTTCGCCTTCGCCGGGTCGAACTCCTGCTGGCCCAGGATCACCACGTCCAGGCTCACCAGCGCGGCCGCGATCACCGGCGCCAGCTCCAGCGCCTTGGGTGTCGGCTGCATGCCGTAGCGCTCACGGGTGAACAGCGGGTCCAGCAGCAGCGCACGCAGCCGCGTCAGCGCGTTCGACAGCGCCGGCTGCGTGATGCCCAACCGCTCGGCCGCGCGCGTCACGCTGCGCTCCTCCATCAGGGCCAGGAAGACGGGCAGCAGGTTCAGGTCGTAGCGCACCCAGTCATATTGTCAGAGTGATATCTGAAATTCAACCAATAAATTTGATGAATATTGGCGCCACACCCAAACTCTGCCTGACCCGAAAGAAATCTGTTTCATCTGCAGCACATCCAAAAAGGAATCCCCATGTCTTCCGAAGCCCTCTACTCCCCCGCCCGACTCGGCGCCATCGAAGTCAGGAACCGCATCGCAATGGCTCCGCTGACCCGTTCACGCGCCGGCATGGACGGCCTGCCCTCGCCGCTGGCCGTCGAGTACTACCGCCAGCGCGCCTCGGCCGGCCTGCTGATCACCGAAGCCACCAATATCTCGCCCCAGGGCCGCGGCTATGCCTACACGCCCGGTATCTACACCGACGCGCAGGTGGCGGCCTGGAAGCAGGTCACCGACGCCGTCCACGCCGCCGACGGCAGGATCGTGATGCAGCTCTGGCATGTCGGCCGCATGTCGCATGTGAGCCTGCAGCAAGGCGGCGGCGCCCCGGTCGCGCCCAGCGCGCTGCAGGCCGGCGGCAATGTCTTCACGGAGCAGGGCTTCGAGCCGCCCTCGATGCCGCGCGCGCTGCGGACCGATGAGATCGCCGGCATCGTCGAGGACTACCGCCAGGCCGCGATCCGCGCCAAGGCCGCCGGCTTCGACGGTGTCGAGGTGCATGCGGCCAACGGCTATCTGCTGGAGCAGTTCCTGCGCGACAGCACCAACCAGCGCGGCGACCGCTACGGCGGCTCGATCGAGAACCGTGCCCGGCTGATTCTCGAGGTGGTGGACGCCGTGGCCGGCGTCTGGGGCCCCGACCGCGTGGGCCTGCGCCTGTCGCCGCTGTCCACCGCGATCGGCGACACACCGCTGGACAGCACGCCGATGCAGACCCATGCCTACCTGGCCCGCCAGCTCGGCGAGCGCGGCCTGGCCTTCCTGCATGTGGTCGAGGGCCAGATGCATGGCGAGGACGGCAGCGCCGCTCGTTACGACAATGCGGCCCTGCGCGCAGCCTTTGGCAGCGGCGCCTACATCGCCAACAATGGCTACGACCGCCAGCGCGCGCTGGACGCCACCGCCTCGGGCCATGCGGATATGGTGGCCTTCGGTCGCGCCTTCATCGGCAATCCGGACCTGGTGGCCCGCCTGCGCCTGAATGCGCCGCTGTTCGATGCCCCCTTCTCGGCCTATTTCGGCGGCGATGCCGAGGGCTATACCGAGTTCACGACCCATCAGGCGGCCTGAGCCGCCCCGTCCGCAACGAATCAGGAGATCGCCATGGCCATCATCAAGGACCTGCTCCCCGGCAAGCTGGGTTTCGGCACCGCGCCGCTGGGCAATATGTTCCGCGACATCCCAGAGGCCGAGGCCCGGGCCACGGTGGACGCCGCCTGGCACGACGGCATCCGCTTCTTCGACAACGCGCCCTTCTACGGCGCCGGCCTGGCCGAGCTGCGCATGGGCGAGGCGCTGGCCGGCAAACCGCGCGACGAGTACGTCGTCGCCACCAAGGTCGGCCGCCTGATCCTGGACGAGGTGGAGGACGTCAGCGCCCGCGACCTCGGCGAGAAGGGCGATGTGTTCAAGCATGGCCGCCCGAACAAGATCGTCAACGACTATTCGGCCGACGCCACGCTGCGCTCGATAGCGGACAGCTTGCAGCGCCTGCGCACCGACCGGCTGGACATTGTCTGGGTGCATGACGTCGCGCAGGACTTCTATGGCGACGAATGGCTCAGCGTGTTCGAAAGCGCGCGCCAGGGCGCCTTCAAGACCCTGGACCGGCTGCGTGACGAGGGCGTGATCAAGGCCTGGGGCCTGGGCGTCAACCGGGTGGAGCCGATCGAGCTGCTGCTGGATCTGGAGGGCCCGCGCCCGGACGGCTTCCTGCTGGCCGGCCGCTACACCTTGCTGGACCATGAGCGCGCGCTGCAGCGCGTGATGCCCAAGGTCATGGCGCGCGACCTGAGCATCGTCGTCGGCGGGCCCTACAGTTCGGGTGCGCTGGTCGGAGGGCCCAACTTCGAGTACGCACCGGCCAAGCCTGAGCTGCTCGCCAAGGTCGCCCGCATCAAGGCGATCGCCGACCGCTACGGCATCAGCATGAAGGCCGCAGGGCTGCAGTTCGCGCTGGCCCATCCGGCCGTGGCTGCGGTCATTCCCGGTGCCAGCCGGCCGGGCCGCATCGCCGAAGACCGGGCCGCGCTGAACGAAACGGTGCCGGCCGACTTCTGGCACGAGCTCAGCGCCCAGGGTCTTGTCGCCTCTGCGGCCGTGCTGCCAGCCGCAGGCAGCGCTGCCTGAAGGACCTGACTTTCTGATTGCCCGGGGGCTGCTGCAATGAATCAGGTGCTGCGTTTCGCATATTGGGCTGGGGCGGGTCTTGCCTTTGCGGCGCCAGGCTTGGCAGCACCCTTGCACTTCGTCACCAAACCCTTTGCGCCTTACGCCTACGCCGGTCCGGACGGCCGCCCCGCCGGCCCCCTGGTCGAGCTGCTGCATGCGGCCTGCGCCGAAGCCGGCCTGCACTGCCAAGTGGAGGTGCTGCCCTGGCGGCGCGCGCTGGGCATGGCCTCGCGAGGCGAGGTCGATGGCCTCTTCCCCGTGGTCGATTCGCCGGCGCGCCGGGCGGCCTTCTACCTGAGCCCCGAGGTGGTCCGTGCGCGCTATGTGCTGGTGGCAAGGCGAGGTGCAGCGCCCGGCGGGGACGAGCGGGCGGCACTGAGCGGACGCACCGTCGCCGCCTACGGCCCCTCGGACGCGATGACGACGCTGCGGCAGCTGAGCGCAGGACAGCCGGATGTGCGGGTCGAGATCGAACCCGACCAGCTCACCGTGCTGCGCAAGCTATCGGCAGGACGCTATGGCCATGACGGTCTCGCCCTGGTCAACGAGACGGCGGCACAAGCGCTGAGCGCCGCCGGCGGCCTGGCTGGGCTGCGGCCGGTGAGCGTGGTCAAGCACCTGGTCTACGCCTACGCCTTCGTGCCGACAAGAGTCAGCGCCGGGCAGACACAGGCCTTTGACGATGCGATCCGCACCCTGTGCCATCGGGGCCGCATCGCCGAGATCTTCAAGCCCTACGGACTGCCGGCGGCGGGCTGCCGACCCGCCGCACGCCGCAGCGGCATGCAGCCCATGGGCTTTACGGCCCATGGCGGTCACGCCCCGGTCACCGGCGTCGGCAACCATTCGCCCCCTAACCAGATGTATCGGAGGAGCGATGGACCTCGCATTGCGGCCCCAGGGCCGATGGCTGCCCTGGATGATCGGCCTGGCGCTGCTGGCGGCGGGCGCGACGGCGGCAATCTGGGTCAGCCAGGCCAGGGCTTCGGCACCCAAACCGGTCGATGTGCCGCTCGCTGGCGCCTCGGTTGAGCCCGAGGTCGACCAGGAAGCACAGTTCGAGGCCGGCTGCGAACAGCCGATGCGGCAGCGCCGTTTCGACGATGCGCTGCGCGGCTGCAAGAGCTTTCTGGATCGCCCGAAGCTGGCAGGCCGGGCCAATGCGCGCCTGGCCATCGCCGAGGGCATGCGCAGCGAGGGCGCGGCGGCGCCGCCGGCCAGCATCCATCATGCGGAGCAGGCAGCCCGGCTGCAGGACCCGCTGGGCGAGCTGGTCCATGCGATCCATATCCTCAACGGCGATGGCCGTGCGGCCGAGCTGAGCGTGGACGAGGCGGCGCGGCTGCTGGGTCGGGCGCAGCAGGGCGGTGTCGCGGCGGCCAAAGCGCTGCTGGAGCAACTGGACGGCGACCAGCAGTGCCGCCAGCAGGCCCGGGTGCAGCTGTTCGAGCAGGCCGTCTTCTGCATGCGGCGCGGCGAGCTGCGCCAGGCCTTGCGCGCCCAGGGCCTGCGCGAGCAGGACAGCAGCGGTGATGGGGAGCGCGATATCTTCGCGGTCGGTCACAAGCTGCCCGGCGCACGACAGCTGGTGGTGAGCTATATGCGCGGCGCGCAATCACGCCTGCTGCAGGTGGCCGAGCTGAGCTACCGCTTTCCGGCCCAGGGGCCGGCGGAGCTCGCCGCGACCTCGCAGCGTCTGCGCGGCGCGCTGCAAAGCAAGTATGGCCAGACGCTCGGCGACACCGCGCGCTGGCGCAGCGAGGACGGCGTCGACATCGAGCTGCGTCCGCAGCCCGGCCAGGAGCTGCTGCTGAGCTATCGCATCGCCGAGCGGGTGGCGGTGCGCGACGAGCAGCAGCGCCGCAAAGTGCAGTTGGCGGCCGAGCGCCTGGTCGCGCTGACCGCGCGCGCTCTCTAGCTAAATCAGTTGCAAGACCTGCTGCAGTATCAGCACCGCAAAAAAGCCCAGCGCCGCCAGCACGGTCCACTTGATGATCACCAGGCCGCGCTGGCGCCAGACCACCTGGCGGGTGCCGGCATACATCGCGAAGCAGAGAATGCCGGCCAGCAGCAGCAGGCCGACGAGGATGCGGAAGAACACCATGGGGGCGGACTGTACTACCAGGCCGGCGCCAGCTCCGCGAATCCCTGCGGGGCCTCGCGCTCGTCCTCGAAGCTGACGATATCAAACGCCTCGGCATCGGCGAGCAGCGCACGCAGCAGCTTGTTGTTCAGCGCGTGGCCGCCCTTGAAGGAGGTGTAGGCGGCCAGCAGCGGGTAGCCGGCCACATGCATATCGCCGATCGCGTCGAGGATCTTGTGCTTGACGAACTCGTCGTCGTAGCGCAGACCCTCGGCATTGAGCACGCGGTAGTCGTCGACGACGATGGCGTTGTCCATCGAGCCGCCGAGGGTCAGGCCGCGCGAGCGCATGGTCTCGATATCGCTGGTCATGCCGAAGGTGCGGGCCCGCGCGATCTCGCGCTTGTACTGGCCCGAGCCCATGTCGAACACATAGTGCTGGCCGGTGGCCGCGACCGCCGGGTTGTCGAATTCGATCTGGAAGCTCAGCGTGTAGCCATGGTGCGGCTCCAGCCGCGCCCACATCAGCCGCTTGCCCTCGCCCTGGCGCACCTCGACGGTCTTCTTGACGCGCAGAAACTTCTTCGCCGCGTTCTGCAGCTCGATGCCGGCGCTCTGCAGCAGATAGACATAGCTGGCGGCGGAGCCGTCGAGGATGGGCACCTCGTCGGCGCTGATGTCGACATAGAGGTTGTCGATCCCCAGACCCGCGCAGGCCGACAGCAGATGCTCGATGGTCTGCACCTTGGGCGCCCCAGGGTCGCCGCCGGGGCTGACCGTGGTGGCCATGCGGGTATCGCTGACGGTGTCGGCGCGAACCGGGATGTCGACCGGGGTGTTCAGATCGACGCGCCGGAACACGATGCCGGTGTCGGGCGCGGCCGGGCGCAGCGTCATCTCGACCTTCTGGCCGCTGTGGATGCCGACGCCGACGGCGCGGGTCAGCGACTTCAGGGTTCGTTGCTTGAGCATGGCGCGATTGTCGGTGATTACCCGAAGCCCTGCAGCCGCCGGCCTTTGGGCCGGCTACGGGGCGGGCACCGGCTTGCGCTTGACCGGCAGGCGCAGGCTCAGCTGGGTGCCGTGGCCGGGCCGGCTGTCGACATGGACGCTGCCGCCCAGCCGGTGGGCGCGCTTCTGCTGGCTGCGCAGGCCGCGGCCTTTCTGCGCGGTCTCCAGGTCGAAGCCCTGGCCGTCGTCCTCGACACGGATTTCGACCTTGTGGCCCAGATCGCGGGTCGCGATGCGCACCCGCGAGGCACGGGCATGCTTGAGCACATTGTTCAGCGCCTCCTGCAGCAGGCGCAGCACATGCAGCGCATCGGGCGGCTCCAGCCAGTCCAGCGGGGGCAGGTCTTGCACATCCCAGTCCAGCATCAGGCCGCCGGCCTGCAAGCGCTTGCCCAGGCGGTAGCGCATCGTCGCTAGCAGCGACACCAGATCGTGGCCCACCGGCTCCAGCGAATCGATCACCAGGCGCAGATCATCCACGCATTCGCGCAGCACCTCGACCACCTGGTCCTGCTGCATGCTGCCCTGCTCCACCGCCACCATGGCCGACAGCAAGGAGCTGCCCAGACCGTCGTGCATGTCCTGCATCAGGCGCTGGCGCTCCAGCAGCAAGGCCTGCTGGCGCTCGGACTCGCTGAGCCGCTCGTGCTGCGACTGCAGCTGCGCGCCCTGCTCGGCCAGACGTTGGGCCAGCAGGCTGTTGGCCTGCTCGACCTGGCCCAGCGCACCGGTGTAACGCCGCTGCACCGCATAGAGAAAGCTCGCGACGATCACCAGCGTCGCGAAAGGCATCAGATAGATGTGTTCGCTCCAGCCCCAGCCGGCCAGCAGACCCAGATCATGCACACCCAGGCCCAGGCCCACCGCCAGGCACAGCGCGATCAGGCGCAGCTCGCGGCTGCCCTCGCGCAAGGCCACGCCCGCAATGAAGGCCGTGCCGATCGCGCCGACCACCGCATTGACCATGTGCTGCAGCACCAGCGGGTCGAGCAGATCGATCCACAAAGGCATGGTCAGCACGCTGCTAAGCAGCACAAACCCTCCCAGCAGCCGCTCGAACAGCGGGAAGCGCCGGTGCGCGAAGCGCAGCGCAAACAGAAAGGTCAGGGCCATCACCCAGGACATCGAGGCATGGGTCAACCACCAGAACCATTCGAAGCCCAGACGGGTGCGGGGCAGGTCGATGTGATAGTGCAGATTGCGCACCAGCCAGGCCACCGAGGCCATCGCAAACAGCAGATAGGCCGGCTCCTCGCGGCGGCGCAGCCACAGGCTGAACGAAAACAGGCCCAGCACCACCAGGGTCAGGCCGGTGGCCTGCGGCACGCCGATCTGCAGCGCCCAGCGGCGCTTGTACAGCGGCTCCAGGTCCTCGCGTGCGCCCAGCCAGGCGCTGGAGACCGAGAAGAAACTGTCCTTGAGCACCGGCGTCGCGACCACAACCTCGATCACCCGGTTCTTGTGCAGCTCGGTGAAGGCACCCGGAAACACCGCCCACAGCGGCCGCACCCATTGCTCGCGCGCGCCGCTCTGGTTGTCGAACACCGGCCGCCAGCCGTCCTCGGTGCGCACCAGCACGGCCGCCGCCAGGCTGACCAGCTTGGGCATGTAGAGCGCGACGCTGGTGGGCCAGCGCCCGTCCGGCGAGGTATAGCGCAGCCGGTACCAGCGCATCTGGTAGCGCTGGTCCCCGGCCATGCTGCCGCCGGCCTCGCGCTGGCGTACATCGGGCAGCACCACCGGCATCCAGGCCCGCGGGTCGCTGGGCGGCTGCAGATGCGGCGGCAGATTGCCGGTGCTGCCGTCCATCGCGCGCAGCGCCGCCCACCAGTCATCGAGATCGGCGCGCGACCATTGCGAGACCGCCAGCTGAGCGCCGGTGGCCTGCTCGCCGGCGCTGCGCATCCCCGCGTCCGGCAGCCCGCCACGCGGCTGCGCCTGCAGCGCACCGGCGCTCAACAGCGTCAGCAGCAGCAGCAGCAGCAGCAAAGAGCGCAGCCAGCGCCCATGCGAGATCAAGGACAGCCCCATACGCGCCTGATTATTTTTGCTTCTGGATCTGGGTATCCAGCCTGTGCGGTCACACCCCCGTGCAACTGCCGTGAGTCTGCCTGCAGAACCGAGCGCTGGCTATCGCTTTGCACCCGCAGACGGGACGGCGCTGTCGCGCCGCCGCCGCATGAGCAAGATCAAGACCGGCACGAACAAAAGCCCGCCGTGCGGCGAGAAGGAGGTGTCGCCGCCCGACGGGCTTTTTCCTGTTGCGACAAGCGGGCCACCAGGGACCCGCTGGACGCTCAGTCAGCTTGCTTGCGCAGGAAGGCCGGGATCTCGATCTCGTCCATGCCGTTGGACGACAGGGCCTCGACCTTGGCCGCGGCCGTGCGGCCATGGCGCCAGACGCTGGGCACGCTCATGCCGGCAAAGTCATTGCCGCCGCCGACCTGGCCACCGGCCTGGGGCAACGTGACCTGCTGGTTCAGCACCGGCAGATTGTCGGTACCGGTGCGCATCTGCACCTGCGGCTGCACCACCGACAGCGGCGCCTGCACGCGCGCACGCGCCGAGGTCAGACCGGTGGCGATCACGGTGACGCGCAGCTGGTCGCCCAGGCTTTCGTCATAAGCCGTGCCGTAGATGATGTGCGCATCTTCGGCGGCGTAACGCTTGATCGCGTTCATCGCATTGCGGCTCTCGGCCAGCTTGAAGGTGTTGCGGTTGGCCGCGATCAGCACCAGCACGCCACGCGCACCGGACAGATCGATACCTTCCAGCAGCGGGCAGGCCACGGCCGCCTCGGCGGCCTTGGAGGCGCGGTCCGGGCCGCTGGCCACCGCCGTGCCCATCATCGCCTTGCCGGGCTCGCTCATCACGGTCTTGACGTCTTCGAAGTCGACGTTGACCAGGCCGGGCATATGGATGATGTCCGAGATGCCGCCGACCGCATTCTTCAGTACATCGTTGGCATGCGCGAACGCCTGGTCCTGCGTGACATCGTCGCCCAGTACGTCGAGCAGCTTGTCGTTCAAGACGACGATCAGCGAATCGACATTGGCTTCCAGCTCGGCCAGACCGGAGTCGGCCGCCTTGGAGCGGCGGTTGCCTTCGAATTCGAAAGGCTTGGTCACGACGCCGACGGTCAGGATGCCCATTTCCTTGGCGACGCGGGCAATCACCGGGGCCGCGCCGGTGCCGGTGCCACCGCCCATGCCGGCGGTGATGAAGAGCATGTTCGCGCCCTGGATCGAGTCGCGGATGCGCGCCTCGGCCTCTTCGGCGGCGGCGCGGCCCATCTCGGGCTTGGCGCCGGCGCCCAGACCGGAGGTGCCCAGCTGCAACAGCTGGTCGGCCTTGGAGCGGTTGAGGGCCTGCGCATCGGTATTGGCGCAGATGAACTCCACGCCCTGAACCCCTTGCGCAATCATGTGATCGACCGCGTTGCCGCCGCCACCACCCACGCCAATCACCTTGATTTGGGTGCCTTGGTCAAACTCTTCGATCATCTCGATCGCCATATCAAACCTCCTTCAGCAATTGTGCAGTTGCCAATCGTTAAAAACTACAGGGGAAGCCCCTTTTTTTGAGTCGCTGCCGTTGTTTTCCGACATTTCGACCCGCTTACGCCGTCCGGGGGCGCCACCCGTTCAGAAATTACCCAGAAACCAATCCTTGGCGCGACCAATAATGGTCTTGACCGAACCCGCCTGCTGGGCCGCTTTCAAACCCCGGGTGCGCGACATCCGCGCCTCTTCGAGCAGGCCCATCACCGTCGCCGAGCGCGGATTCGAAACCATATCGAACAGCGCCCCGCTATAGGTCGGGTTGCCGCGGCGCACCGGTTTCAGGAATATGTCCTCGGCCAACTCGACCATGCCCGGCATCACCGCCGAGCCGCCGGTCAAAACAATGCCGGACGACAGTAACTCTTCGTATCCGCTTTCCCGAATCACCTGGTGGACCAGCGAGAAAATCTCCTCGACACGGGGTTCAATAACCCCGGCAAGTGCTTGTTTGGACAGCATGCGGGGCGCGCGGTCGCCCAGGCCGGGTACTTCGACCTGGTCCGCCGGGTCCGCCAGCAACTGCTTGGCCACCCCGTGCTCGACCTTGATCTCCTCGGCATCCTTGGTCGGCGTGCGCAGCGCCATCGCGATATCGCTGGTGATCAGGTCGCCGGCAATCGGGATCACGGCGGTATGGCGGATCGAGCCACCGGTGAAGATCGCCACATCGGTGGTGCCGGCGCCGATATCGACCAGGGCCACGCCCAGATCGCGCTCGTCCGAGGTCAGCGCGGCCGCACTGGAGGCGCTCGGATTCAAAACCAGCTGATCGACCTCCAAACCACAGCGGCGCACGCATTTGACGATGTTTTCCGCCGCGCTCTGGGCTCCGGTCACGATATGGACCTTGACCTCCAGCCGACCGCCGCTCATACCAATAGGCTCTTTCACCTCATGGCCGTCGATGACGAATTCCTGCGGCTCGACCAGCAACAGACGCTGATCGTTGGGGATATTGATGGCCTTGGCGGTTTCCACCACCCGCGCCACATCGACCGGCGTGACTTCCTTGTCGCGCACGATCACCATGCCGGTCGAGTTCTGGCCGCGGATATGGCTGCCGGTAATCCCGGTGAAAACCCGCGAAATCTTGCAGTCGGCCATCATCTCGGCCTCTTTCAAGGCCTGCTGTATCGATTGCACGGTCGCGTCGATATTCACCACGACACCGCGTTTCAGGCCATGCGAGGGTGCCACACCGAGGCCGGCAATGCGCAGCTCGCCATTGCCCAGCACCTCGGCCACCACCGCCATGATCTTGGCGGTGCCGATATCCAAACCAACGACTAAATCCTTGTATTCCTTGGCCATATGCCCCTCAGCGTATGTTTTCTTGTCTCAACGTTTCTTGGCCGCGCCCGTCGCCGGGCCCGGGCTCGTCGATATTCCTTGCAGCCGCACCGCATACCCGTCGTGGTGGCGCAGATCGGCGCTCAGCACGGCGGTCTGGTAGCGTGAGCGGATCTGGGTGATGCTGGCGGCAAACTGGCCGAAGCGGGCCAGCACCTCGGCCTCGCTGCCGCGGCCCAGTTCCACCACCGCCCCCTTTTCCAGCGTCAGGCGCCAGGAGCCGCGGCCGGACAGGTCCAGGCGCCGGGCCGACTCGCCCAGCTTCAGGCTCAGCGCATTGAGCTGCTGCCACATGGCCAGCATCGCCGCCGAACTGCCCTCCGGACCCGCCAGCACCGGCAGGTCCTCATCTTCGACATCGCCCAGATTGGCCTCGAAGACCTCGCCAAAGCTGTTGACCAGGGCCCGCTCGACGCTGGCCTCGCTTTGCGCATCGGCACCCTCGGGCTTGGCTTCCCAGTAGGCCGCCGGCCGGTGCTCCTCCAGCCGCACCCGCAGCCGGTTCGGCCAGACGCGCTGCACCACCGCCGTGCGCACCCAGGGCACGGCCTGGAAGGCGCTGCTGGCCTGCTGCAGATTCAGAGTCAGGAAGGTGCCCGAGACATGGGGCATCGCATTGGCACGCAGCGAGGCCACGCTATTGCGCATCACATCGCCTTCGACCTGGATATGCCGGATGCCGAAGATCGGCAGCCGCGCCAGCTGATGCAGGGCCAGGGCCAGACCCGCCAGCACCAGACCGGCCAGCAGCAAAGCCGACACGCCATTCATCAGACGGATGTCGGCCGGCAGCAGGGGTTGGACGGCGGTGCTCATGGCGCTTGGGTCAGGCCCTGTCCAGCCGGGCCTGGGCCAGCAGCCACAGGCACAGCTGTTCGTAGGAGATGCCCGCGGCCTGGGCCGACTTGGGCACCAGCGAATGCGAGGTCATGCCCGGCGAGGTGTTCATCTCCAGCAGGAAGACCTTGCCGTCGCTCTTGCGCTGCATCAGGTCGGCGCGGCCCCAGCCGCGGCAGCCGAGCGACCGATAGGCCGCCAGCACCAGCGCGCGGACCTCCTGCTCCTGGACCTCGGGCAGCGTGCCGATGTGGTACTGCGTGACGTCGGTGAAGTACTTGTTCTGGTAGTCGTAATTGCCTTCAGGCGCCTCGATGCGTATGACCGGCAGGGCCTGGGCCGCGTCGCCCTCGCCCAGCACCGGGCAGGTCAGCTCCCAGCCGTCGATGAACTCCTCGAACAGCAGCTCGTCGTCGTAGCGGGCCGACAGCTCCACCGCGGCCTGCATCTGCGAATAACCCATCACCTTGCTCAGGCCGATGCTGGAACCCTCGTGCGGCGCCTTGACGAACAGCGGCAGGCCCAGCTCGTCGGGCACGGTGCGGATGCGCTCGCGCGTCAGCTCATGCTTTTTCAGCGTCAGCCAGCGCGGCGTCGGCAGGCCGTCGGCGCGCCACAGCCGCTTGGTGGTGATCTTGTCCATCGCGATGGCCGAGGCCATCACGCCGGAACCGGTGTAGGGGATGGCCAGCATCTCGAGCCCCCCCTGCACCGTGCCGTCCTCGCCGTCACGGCCATGCAGCGCGATGAAGCAGCGCGCAAAGCCCTCGGCTTTGAGCTCGTGCAAGCCGCGCTCGGCCGGGTCGAAGGGGTGGGCGTCGACGCCTTGCGAGCGCAGCGCGGCCAGCACACCGGGGCCCGACATGGTCAGCGACACCTCGCGCTCGGCCGAAGTGCCGCCCATCAGCACGGCGACCTTGCCCAGGCTCTTGGGATCGATGTTCAGATTCATTTCAGCAGTTCCACGGTTTGCGCCGGCACCGCGCCGATCGAGCCGGCGCCCATCACGATCACGACATCGCCGTCGCGGCTTTGCTGGGCGATGGCCTGCGGCAGCGCGCGCACATCGGCCACAAAGTCAGCGCCGGCCGCCGCCGCCAGCGCTGCGCCATCGGCCCCGGCGATCACGCCCTCGCCGGCCGCATAGACCTCGGTCAGCAGGGCCGCATCGGCCTGCGCGATCACGCGCACGAAGTCGGCGAAGCAGTCGCGCGTGCGGGTGTAGCGATGGGGTTGAAACGCCAGCACCAGACGCCGGCCCGGGAAGGCGCCGCGTGCCGCGCTCAGCACGGCCGCCATCTCGACCGGGTGGTGTCCGTAGTCGTCGATCAGCGTGAACAGGCCACCATCGGCGGCGCGCAGCTCGCCATAGCGCTCGAAGCGCCGGCCGACGCCGCCGAAGGCGGCCAGGGCCGCCAGCACAGGCGCGTCGGGCAACTCCAGCTCGCTGGCCACCGCAATCGCAGCCAAGGCGTTCAGCACATTGTGGCGGCCAGCCAGGTTCAGGGTCACCGGCAGATCGGCCGCGCCCTCGCGCTGCACGGTGAAGCGCATCTGGCCGCCGTCCAGCGCCTGCACATCGATCGCCCGCACCGCATTGTCGGCACCGAAGCCGTAGCGGACCACCGGTCGCGACAACATCGGCAGTATCGAGCGCACGCCCTCGTCATCGCCGCAGACCACGGCCGCGCCATAGAAAGGCATGCGGTGCAGGAACTCGACAAAGGCCAGCTTCAGCTTCGCGAAGTCGTGGCCATAGGTGTCCATATGGTCGGCATCGATATTGGTGACGACGGCCAAGGTCGGCAGCAGATGCAGGAAGGAGGCATCGCTCTCATCGGCCTCGACAACGATGTAGTCACCTCTGCCCAGCTGGGCGTTGGTGCCGGCGCTCATCAGCTTGCCACCGATCACATAGCTGGGATCGACACCGGCGGCGCTCAGCACCGCCGTGAGCAGCGAGGTGGTTGTGGTCTTGCCATGGGTGCCGGCGATCGCGATGCCCTGCTGGCGGCGCATCAGCTCGGCCAGCATCACCGCTCGGTGCACCACCGGCACGCCGGCGGCGCGGGCGGCGATCACCTCCGGGTTGTCAGCCTTGACCGCGGTCGAGGTCACCAGGGCTTGGGCGCCGGCGATATGGGCGGCGGCGTGGCCGATGTG
The DNA here is from genome assembly GCF_027498415.2 of Paucibacter sp. M5-1. NCBI lineage: Bacteria > Pseudomonadati > Pseudomonadota > Betaproteobacteria > Burkholderiales > Sphaerotilaceae > Roseateles > Paucibacter sp. M5-1. Next base: position 4,832,634 of record NZ_JAPZLM020000001.1, on the reverse strand, counting down.
GACCTGCACGCCGATGGCGGCGAGGCGCTGCAGCATCGCGCTATCGCTCTGGTCCGAGCCCGAGACCCGGTAGCCGAGCTGATGCAGCAGCTCAGCAATCGCGCCCATGCCGGCACCGCCGATGCCGACGAAATGAATGTGCTTCAACGCGTGCTTCATGCCGCCACCATCTGTTCGATCTCATCGGCCACGCGGCTGGCCGCACGGGGGCGCGCCAGCAAGCGGGCCTTCTCGGCCATCGCGACCAGGGCCTCGCGCTCCATGCCTTGCAGCAGCGCATGCAGCTGCTGCGGGTTCAGTTCTTCCTGCGGCAGATGGATGGCCGCGCCGTGCTGGGCCATGAAGCGAGCGTTGTCGCGCTGGTGCGAGGTCGTCGCCACGACCAGCGGCACCAGCAGCGCCGGCACGCCGGCCGCGCACAGCTCGCTGACCGTCACCGCGCCAGCGCGGCAGATGATCAGATCGGTCTGGGCAAGCTGGCTCGCCATATCGTCGATGAAGGGCAGCAGGCTCGCCTCGACGCCGGCCGCCTGGTAGAGCGCCTGCACGGTGCTGAAATTGGCCTGACCGGTCTGGTGCGTGACGATGGGGCGCTGGTCCTCGGGCCACAGCGCCAGCGCCTTCGGGATGCAGTCATTGATCGCGCGCGCGCCCAGCGAGCCACCGACCACCAGCACTCGCAAGCGCCCGCTGCGGCCGGCAAAGCGCTCGGCCGGCGGCGCAATCGCCTCGATCTCGGCGCGCACCGGGTTGCCGGTGACCACGGCCTTGGGTGTTGATGCGGCGGCCGAGCCGTCGAAGCCAAAGCCGATGCGGCGGGCAAATGGCTTCAGGCTCTGGTTGCTCAACAGCATGGCCGCGTCGGCATTGATCAGCATCAGCGGCTTGCCGCTCAGCCAGGCCATCAGCCCGCCCGGGAAGCAGACATAGCCGCCCATGCCCAGCACCGCATCGGCGCTGCGTGTGACGAAGACCTGGCGCGATTGCACAAAGGCCTGAACCAGCTTGAACAGGCCCTTGACCGTGTGCATCAGGCCCTTACCGCGCAGGCCCGAGAAGGCCAGCCGGTCCAGCGGGATACCGGTGGGCGGCACCAGCTGGTTTTCCATGCCGCTCTCGGTGCCGACCCAGCTGACGCTCCAGCCGCGGCGCGCCATCTCGTCGGCGACGGCCAGGCCCGGGATGATGTGACCACCGGTGCCCGCAGCCATGATGACCAGGTGCTTGGTGCTCATGCGCGTCCCCCGCGCATCAGCTGCCGGTTCTCTAGATCTATTCTCAACGCAATCGCCAGCGCCACACAGTTCATCAGGATCGCCGAGCCGCCAAAGCTCATCAGCGGCAGGGTCAGGCCCTTGGTCGGCAAGGCGCCGAGGTTCACGCCCATATTGATGAAGGCCTGGCCACCCATCCAGATGCCTATGCCCTGGGCATAGAGGCCGGCGAACACGCGATCCAGCGCGATCGCCTGGCGGCCGATGTGAAAGAGCCGGCGCGACATCCAGAAGAAGGCGGTGATCACGACGATCACGCCGGCCAGGCCCAGCTCCTCGCCGATCACAGCCAGCAGGAAGTCGGTATGGGCCTCGGGCAGGTAGTGCAGCTTCTCGACGCTGGAGCCCAGGCCCTGGCCGAACAGCTCGCCGCGACCGAAGGCGATCAACGAATGGGTCAGCTGATAGGCCTTGCCCTGGGCGTACTTTTCGTTCCAGGGATCGAGATAGGCAAAGATCCGCTCGCGGCGGAACTCGCTGAAGGTGATCATCAGCACAAAGGCGCCGACCAGCACCGCGACGATCAGGAAGAACATGCGGCCGTTGACGCCGCCCAGGAACAGGATGCCCATCGCGATCGCGGCGATCACCATGAAGGCACCCATGTCCGGCTCGGCCAGCAGCAGCACGCCGACCACGCCCAGCGCCACCACCATGGGCCAGACGGCGCGGAAGAAGTTCTCCTTCACGTCCATCTTGCGCACCATATAGCTGGCCGCATACATGGCCATCGCCAGCTTGCCCAGCTCGGAAGGCTGGAAGTTCATCAGCCCCAGTGGCAGCCAGCGGCGCGCGCCGTTGACGCCCTTGCCGACGCCGGGAATCAGCACCGCAATCAGCAGCACCAGGGCCGCGACAAACAGCCAGGGCGCGGCGCGCTCCCAGCTGGCCACCGGCACCTGCACCACCACGAGCGCCGCCAGCAAGCCCAGCGCGATCGCCACCACATGGCGCACCAGGAAATGGGTGGGCAGATAGCGGCTGAACTTGGGGTTGTCGGGCAGCGCGATCGAGGCCGAATACACCATCAGCAGGCCCAGCGCCAGCAGGCACACCACGACCCAGGCCAGGGTCGTGTCGAAGCCGGCCAGCTTGGTCGGCTGGCCCGAGGACACGCTGACCCAGTCGCGCACCGGTACCTCGCCGCCCTTGCCAGCATCGCGCCGGATCAGGCCCAGCAGGCGTTCGCGCCAGTTCTGCAGCACGGCGTTCATAGCGACAGCCCCTCGTCCTGGGCCAGGGCCTGTACCGCGGCGACAAAGACCTCGGCGCGGTGACCATAGTTGCGGAACATATCGAGGCTGGCACAGGCCGGGCTCAGGAGCACGCTGTCGCCGCTGAGGGCCTGGGCCAGGCACCAGGCGGTGGCGGCCTCCAGCGTCTCATGCGCCTGCATCGTCACGCCGCTGTGCTCCAGCGCGGCTGCGAGCTGCGGGCCGTCGCGGCCGATCAGGGCCACGGCGCGCGCATGGCGGGCCACCGGCTCGCGCAGCGGCCCAAAATCCTGGCCCTTGCCGTCGCCGCCGAGGATCACAAGCAGTTTTGCCGGCGCACGATCCGCACCCAGGCCGGTGATGGCCGCGACGGTGGCGCCGACATTGGTGCCCTTGGAATCGTCATAGAAGTCCACGCCCTTGATGGCGCCGACATGCTCGACCCGGTGCGGCTCGCCGCGATATTCGCGCAGCCCGTGCAGCATCGGCGCCAGCGGGCATCCGGCCGCGCTGGCCAGGGCCAGGGCCGCCAGCGCATTGGCGGCGTTGTGGCGGCCGCGCACACGCAGCGCATCGGCCGGCATCAGGCGCTGGATCAACAGCTCCTCTTCGTCCTCGCCCTTTTTCTTCTTGATCGTCTCGTCGGCCTCGCGGGCGCGCACCAGCCAGCTCATGCCGGCCTCCTGCACCAGGCCGAAATCGCCCGGATGGCGCGGCGCATCGAGACCGAAGCGCACCACCTTGCGCGCGACCAGCCTCGCCGGCCGGCCGCGCCCCTGCTGCACCTTGACCGGCGCCGGCACCATGGCCTCGACCAGCGCATCGTCGCGGTTGATCACCATCACCGTCGGGCTGTCGATCTCGGTGCCGAAGATGCGGGCCTTGGCGCGGCCGTAGGCGGCCATATCGCCATGCCAGTCCAGATGGTCCTGGGTCAGGTTCAGCACCGTCGCGGCGGTGGGCTCGAAGCCCTGCACGGTGTCGAGCTGGAAGCTCGACAGCTCCAGCACCCAGACCTCGGGCAGATGTTCAAAGACGGCCGGCTTGGGCGGCGGCGGCTTGATCGGCAGCGGTGCCTCATCGAGCATCGCATCGATGCTCTCCAGCACCGTCTGTTCAGCGACGACCGGCGCATCCGGCGCATCCGGGCTGTCATCAGCAACCGTCTCGGTCGGCTCGGGCGGCAGCACGGGCTCGGCGGCCGGCTCCAGATCCAGCGCCGCGCCCAAAGTCGTCAGCATGCTGGGGCCGATATTGCCGGCCATCACGACACGACGGCCGCAGCGCTCGACCAGCTGGGCGCACATGCTGGTGGTCGTGGTCTTGCCATTGGTGCCGGTGATGGCCAGCACGGCCGGCTCGTAGCGGCGCTCGGCCTTCAGATCGGCCAGCGCACGGGCAAACAGATCCAGCTCGCCCTGCACCGGCACACCGGTGCCTTGCGCCAGAGTCAGCAGCGGCAGCAGCCGCGCATCCAGCGGCGACAGGCCCGGGCTCTTCAGCAGCAGTTGCACGCCGTTCAGCGCGGACTCGGGCAGCTCGCCATGGATGAACTCGACCTCGGGCAGTTGCTCGCGCAGCGCCGCCAGCTGCGGCGGGGCCTCGCGCGAGTCCCAGACTCGCGCTTCGCCGCCGCAGCGCCGGACCCAGGCAGCCATCGCCAGACCGGAGTCACCCAGGCCGAGCACCAGTACCTTGAGTCCTTGCAGATGCTTCATCGCGCGATCACCTCAGTTTCAGGCTGGCCAGGCCGACCAGGCACAGCAGCATCGTGATGATCCAGAAGCGCACGACCACCTGGGTCTCCTTCCAGCCCGATTTCTCGAAATGGTGGTGCAGCGGCGCCATCTTGAAGATGCGCCGGCCGGTGCCGAATTTCTTCTTCGTGTACTTGAACCAGCTGACCTGCAGCATCACCGACAGCACCTCGGCGACGAACACGCCGCCCATGATGCCCAGCACGATTTCCTGGCGCGTGATCACGGCCAGGGTGCCCAGGGCGCCGCCCAGCGAGAGCGCGCCCACATCGCCCATGAAGACCTGGGCCGGATGGGTGTTGAACCACAGGAAGGCAAGACCCGCCCCCGCCATCGCGGCGCAGAAGATCAAGAGCTCGCCAGCGCCGGGGATATAGGGCAGCAGCAGGTACTTCGAGTAGATGCTCGAGCCGGTCAGGTAGGCAAACAGGCCCAGCGCCGAGCCCACCAGCACCACCGGCATGATGGCCAGGCCGTCCAGGCCGTCGGTGAAGTTCACCGCATTGCTGGTGCCGACGATAACGAAGTAGGACAGGCCGATGAAGCCGAACACGCCCAGCGGGTAGCTGACCGTCTTGAAGAAGGGCACGATCAGATCGGCCTTGGGCGGCAGCTCGGTCGAGAAGCCGCTTTGCACCCAGCGGGCGAACAGCTCGATCACACCCAGGATCGAGGTCTCGGAGACGCTGAAGGCCAGGTAAAGGGCGGCCACCAGACCGATCAGCGACTGCCAGAAGAACTTCTCACGGCTGCGCATGCCCTCGGGATTCTTGTCGACGACCTTGCGCCAGTCGTCGACCCAGCCCACCGCACCAAAGCCCATGGTCACCAGCATCACAACCCAGACGAAACGGTTGCTCCAGTCGAACCACAACAGGGTCGAGACCCCGATGCCTATCAGTATCAGCACGCCACCCATGGTCGGCGTGCCGCTCTTGACCAGATGCTGCTGCACGCCGTACTCGCGGATCGGCTGACCGATCTTCATTGCGGTCAGACGGCGTATCACCCAGGGGCCGAAGGCCAGGCCGATCAGCAAGGCCGTCATCGCCGCCATCACCGCGCGGAAGGTCAGGTACTGGAACACGCGCAGAAAGCCCAGGTCCGGATACAGGCCCTGCAGCCATAGGGCCAGGCTAAGCAGCATGGTTCGCGCCCTCCTGATCCTGTGCCAGCAAGGCGGCGACGACTCTTTCCATCTGCATGAAACGTGAACCCTTGACGAGAATGTTCTTGACCCGAGGCGCTTCGGCCAGCGTCGCGATCAGCGCCTCGGTCGTGTCGAAATGGCGGGCGCCGCCGCCATAGGCGCCGGCCGCGTCGGCGCAGGCGCTGCCGGCCGCCCAGAAGGCGGCCACGCCGCGCTCGGCCGCATAGGCGCCGACCTCGCGGTGAAACTCCGGCCCCTGGCTGCCGACCTCGCCCATATCGCCGAGGATCAGCCAGGAGGCGCCCGGCAAATCGGCCAGCACATCGATGGCGGCGCGCACGCTGTCGGGGTTGGCGTTGTAGCTGTCGTCGATCAGCGTGACGCGCTGGCGGCTCAGGCTCTTGAGCTGCGAGCGGCCCTTGACCGGCTCGAAACTCTCCAGGCCGCGGACGATGGCGGCCAGCGGTGCGCCGGCGGCCAGCGCGCTGGCGGCGGCGGCCAGGGCATTGCGGACGTTGTGCAGACCGGCCACGCGCAGCGCCACCGGCGCGTCACCGGCCGGCGTGTGCAGCTCCAGCGCCCAATGGCCGGCGCCCAGGGTCTCGCTACCCTGCACCCAGGCTGCACGGCCGGTCACATCGGCCTGGCCCTGCAGCGCGAAGCTGAGCATGGCGCGCTGGCCGGCCAGCGCGTGCCAGATCGGCGCGCAGGCATCTTCGGCCGGAAACACCGCGACACCGGCCGCACCCAGGGCCTCGATCGCCGCGCCGTTCTCGCGCGCGGCCGCCTCGACGGTCTGCAGAAATTCCTGGTGCTCGCGCTGCGCATTGGTCACCAGGGCCACAGTGGGTCGGGCCATCGCCGCCAGCGGGGCGATCTCGCCCGGGTGGTTCATGCCCAGCTCGACCACGGCGGCGCGGTGCCAGACGGCATCGTCCTGGCGCAGCCGCAAGAGCGTCAGCGGCACGCCGATATCGTTGTTGTAATTGCCTTCGGTGGCCAGCGAGGCCGGGCCCAGCCAGGCCCGCAGGATGCTGGCGATCATCTGCGTCACCGTGGTCTTGCCATTGCTGCCGGTCACCGCGATCAGCGGCAGATGGCAATGGCTGCGCCAGGCCGTGGCCAGCAGACCCAGCGCCTGCTTGGCATCGGGCACCTCGATGCCGGACAGGCCGGCCTCGGCCACGCCGCGCTCGGCGATCACCGCCACCGCGCCGCTGGCCGCGGCCTGCGGCAGAAAGTCGTGCGCATCGAAGCGCTCGCCGCGCAGCGCGACGAACAGATCACCGGCGCGCAGCGTGCGGGTGTCGCTGTGCACACGGGCGATCTCGATCTGGCCGTCACCGACCAACCGAGCCTGCGGCAGCGCCGTCTGCAGCAGATGGTGGGCCTGGGCCAGTGTCATCAGGGCTGCGCTCATGGCTGTTCTCCGGTCCAGCGGGCCTGCGCTTGCTGCGCCTCGGCCACATCGGAGAAGGGCTGGCGCGCACCGGCGATCTCCTGGTAGTCCTCATGGCCCTTGCCGGCGATCAGCACGACATCGCGCGCATCGGCTTGGCCAATCGCCGCCGCAATGGCCGCGCGCCGGTCCTCGACGACCTGGTGCGCCACGCCGCGCAAGCCCTCGGCAATCTGGGCCAGGATCTGTGCGGGCGGCTCCTTGCGCGGGTTGTCGCTGGTCAGCACGACGGCGTCGGCCAGGCGGCCGGCGATCGCCCCCATCAAGGGGCGCTTGCCGGGATCGCGGTTGCCGCCGCAGCCGAACACCGCGATGAGCTTGCCGCCGCGGGCCGCCGCCAGCGGGCGCAGCGCCGAGAGCGCCTTGTCCAGCGCATCGGGCGTGTGGGCATAGTCGACCACCGCCTGCGGCCGGCCCAGTCCGTCGCCGACCCGCTGCATGCGGCCCGGCACCGGGCTGATCTGGGGTACGGCGCCGACGATATCGGCCAGATCCAGTCCCAGCGCCCGCAGGCTGGCGATCACGGCCAGCAGATTGGCGACGTTGTAGTCGCCGATCAGGCCGGTCTGCACCGTCAGCACCTGCTGGCCTTCATGCAGCTCGAAGGCCAGGCCGCCATCGCGGTAATGCAGACCATGGGCCGACAAGCGAGCCGGGCCGTTGACCGCATAGGTCCAGACATCGAGCTTGTTGGTGAGCGCAGCGGCCAGCTCGCCGCCCTTGGGGTCGTCCAGATTGAGCACGGCGGCGCGCAGACCCGGCCAGTCGAACAGCGCGCGCTTGGCGGCCCAATAGGCGGCCATGGACCCGTGGTAGTCCAGATGGTCTTGGGTGAAATTGGTGAACAGTGCCACCGCGATGCGTGTGCCGGCCAGGCGCTGCTCATTGAGCCCGATCGACGAGGCCTCGATCGCGCAGGCCGCAAAGCCGGCATCCAGCATGCGGCGAAATCCTGCCTGCAGCTGCACCGGATCGGGCGTCGTCAGCCCGGTGTTGACGATATGGCCCGGCGCTGCGCCCAGCGGCGGCTCGCCGATACCCAAGGTGCCGACCACGCCGCAGCGCCGGCCCAGCGCGCCCAGGATCTGGGCCACCCACCAGGCGGTCGAGGTCTTGCCATTGGTGCCGGTGCTGGCGATCACCTGCAGGCCGGCCTCGCTGGGATGCTCGAAGTACTCGGCCGCGATGCGGCCGGTGCAGGCCTTCAAGCCCGGCAGCGCGGCGACGCGGGCGTCATTGAAATCAAAGGCCTCGACACCTTCGGCCTCCACCAGGCAGGTCGCGGCACCGGCGGCCAGCGCCGCGCGCACATGGGCGCGGCCGTCCTGCGCATATCCGGGCCAGGCGATGAAGGCATCGCCGGGCGCCACCAGCCGGCTGTCGCTGCGCAGCTGGCCGGTGGTCCACTCGCGCAGCCAGCGGGCCGCAGCCTCGGGGGATTTGAGTCGGGTGATGGGCATGATCAAAAACTCTCGTCCACAGCCAGCTCATGCTTGGCCATGATTTGCGGTTTGACCTCCAGGTCAGGCGGCACATTCAGCAGCCGCAGGCTTTGCGCCACCACCTGGCTGAACACCGGGCCGGCCACCCGGCCGCCGAAATAGACGCCGGTGCTGGGCTCGTCCAGCATCACCGCGACGACGATACGGGGCTTGGAGATCGGCGCGATGCCGACAAACCAGGAGCGGTACTTGTTGGTATAGCCCTTGCCTTCCTGCTTGTGCGCGGTGCCGGACTTGCCGCCGACGCTGTAGCCGCTGACCTGGGCCATCGGCGCGGTACCGCCGGGCGCGGCCGCCAGCTGCAGCATCTCGCGCACCTGCTGCGCAGTCTTGGGCGAGAACACCTTGATGCCGTGGGCCACCTCGCCCTCGGGCTGCTTGATCATCGTGACCGGCAGCACCTCGCCATCGCGCGCGAACACGGTGTAGGCGCGCGCGAGCTGGAACAGCGAGGCCGACAGTCCGTAGCCATAGCTCATCGTCGCCTGTTCAATAGGGCGCCAGCTCTTGTAGGGCCGCAGCTTGCCGGTCACCGCGCCGGGGAAGGCCAGCTGCGGACGCTGGCCCAGGCCGATGGCGGTGAACATCTCGTGCATCTCGCGCGCCGGCATCTGCATGGCCATCTTGACCGTGCCGATATTGCTGGACTTCTGGATCACGCCGGCCACCGTCAGATCGCCGTAGACATGGGCATCGGTCGGCGACCAGCCGCTGATATTGACGCTGCGCGGTGCGACATTGATGATGGTGTCGGGCCGTACCCGGCCACTCTCCAGCGCCAGCGCGGCGATGAAGGGCTTCATCGTCGAGCCGGGCTCGAAGATATCGGTCAGCGCGCGGTTGCGCAACTGGGCACCGCTGAGGTTCTTGCGATCGCCGGGGTTGTAGCTGGGGTAGTTGGCCAGCGCCAGCACCTCGCCGGTCTGCACATCCAGCACCACCACCGAGCCGGCCTTGGCCTTGTGCTCGGCCACCGCATCGCGCACCCGCTGGTAGGCGAAGAACTGCACCTTGGAGTCGACCGACAGATCGATGTCGCGGCCATTGACGGCCGGCAGGCTCTCGCCGATGTCCTCGACGACACGCCCCAGCCGATCACGCACCACCGAGCGCGAGCCGTCACGACCCTGCAGGTCCTTCTGGAAGGCCAGCTCGATGCCCTCCTGGCCGCGCTCCTCGATATTGGTGAATCCCACCACATGGGCGGCGGCCTCGCCTTCCGGATACTTGCGCTTGTACTCGCGGTCCTGGAACACGCCCTTCAGCGCCAGCGCCTTGATCTGGGCGGCGGTGTCGTCATCGGCCTGGCGCTTGAGCCAGACGAAGCGGGTGGTCGGGTCAAGCTTCTTCTCCAGCTCCTTGGCACTGATGCCGAGGATCTTGGCCAGCGCACGGCGCTTGGCCGGGTCGGCGTCGACCTCCTTGGGGATCGCCCAGACCGAGGGCACGGCGACGCTGGTGGCCAGCACCTGGCCCTTGCGGTCGACGATGCGCCCGCGGCTGGCCGGCAGCTCCATCGTGTGGGCATAGCGGGCCTCGCCCTGGCGCTGATAGAAGTCGGCCGCGATGAACTGCACATAGACGGCCCGGCCCAGCAGGCCGACAAAGCCCAGCCCGACCAGGGCGACCAGAAAGCGCGAACGCCAGGGCGGCGTCTTCGAGGCCAGCAGCGGGCTGCTGGAATAGCTGACGCTGCGGGTGTTGAGCGCGCGCGCGCCGGCACCACGGCCCGCTTCGGGGCGCCACCAGCTCATCGCTGCACTCCCGAGGCAGCGGCGCGGCCGCTCTCGACCACCTGGGTCAGCGCCGGCGTGATGGTCTGCATGCGCAGGCGCTCGCGGGCCACCTGCTCGACACGCAGATTGGTCGCCTGCGCATGGCGCTCGGCCTGCAGGCGCTGGCTGTCGGCCTCCAGGCGCCGGGCCTCGGCCTGCGAGCGGTCCAGCGCGGTGAACAGGCGGCGCGAGTCATAGGCGCTGCGCACCAGCAGCATGCCGCTGACCAGCACGGCCACGAGCAGCAGCAGGTTCAGCCGGCTCATCGCTTGCCACCCTTGTGACGGTGGTGCTCGGCGGGCAGCGGCGCCTCGGTGCGTTCGGCCACGCGCAGGATGGCCGAGCGCGAACGCGGGTTGGCGCGCACCTCGGTCTCGCTGGGCTTGATGCGGCCCAGCGCCGTCAGCGCCAGCGCCTGAGGCTCGGCAAAGGGCGCGCGGCGATCGAACACTTCCTTGCTGTGCGCGGTGATGAAGTTCTTGACGATGCGGTCTTCCAGCGAATGGAAGCTGATCACCGCCAGCCGGCCGCCGGGGGCCAGCAGGCGCAGTGCCGCATTCAGCCCTTGTTCGAGCTCCTCAAGCTCGGCGTTGACGTGAATCCGAAGCGCTTGAAATGTGCGCGTTGCAGGATCCTGGCCCGGCTCGCGGGTTTTGACCGCGCCAGCCACGACCTTGGAAAGCTCGTCGGTGCTTCGAACAGCACTCCCGCTTTCCCGGCGAGCAACAAGCGCCTTTGCAATCTGTGAAGCAAACCGTTCTTCCCCATAGTTGCGTATGACCTCCGCAATCTGGCGCTCATCGGCGCGGGCCAGGAAATCCGCGGCACTTTCGCCGCGGGTGGTGTCCATGCGCATGTCCAGCGGTCCGCTGAAGCGGAAGCTGAACCCACGCTCGGGGTTGTCGATCTGCGGGCTGGAAACCCCCAGATCCAAAAGAATGCCCTGTACCTGTTCGATGCCCAGCGCCGCGAGCTGCGCCCGCATTTCAGCAAAGGCCGAGTGACAGATGGAAAAACGCGGGTCATCGACCCGCGTCTCGCCCGAGGTGGCGGCCGCAATGGCCTCGAGATCGCGATCGATCGCGATCAGCCGCCCGCCCTCCCCGAGCTTGGACAGCAGCAGGCGCGAGTGGCCGCCACGGCCATAAGTGCCATCGACATAGATGCCGTCGGGCGCGGTCAGCACCGCATCGACGGTCTCGTGCAGCAGCACCGTGGTGTGGGAGAACTCGGGAGTGGTGGCAGCGGTGTCCATCAGAAGCTGAAGTCCTTGAGGGCGTCCGGCAGTTCGGACTGCATCACCTGCGCCTCATGGGCCGCATAGGCCTGGGCATCCCAGAGTTCAAAATGACTGCCCATGCCCAGCAGCATCACGTCTTTTTGCAGGCCGGCGGCCACGCGCAGCTCGGGCGAGATCAGCACGCGGGCCGCGCCATCGATCTCGACATCCTGGGCATTGCCGAGGAACACCCGCTTCCAGCCCGAGGCCGACATCGGCAGCGCCGCGATGCGGTCGCGGAAATTTTCCCAGGCCGGGCGTGGGAACACCATCAGACAACCTTCCGGATGCTTGGTGATGGTCAGCTGGCCGGCGCACAGCGCCTGCAGCACTTCGCGGTGGCGTGTCGGGACGGCCAAACGCCCCTTGGCATCCATTGCCAAGGCGCTCGCCCCTTGAAACACAAAATTCGCCACAGCGACCCACTAAATTGCACTTTTCACCACTTTACTCACCGAGTCGCCATCGGTCAAGGTGAAACTCGATGTTTTCCCAATGAAATCAAGCACTTACATTCTGTTGTTCGAGCTTCCAGTCAGGCAAAATTCGTTCAAAAAGAAGGACTTGCACAGGGCACTGCAAGTGGAGGATGAACTTGAAATGAAGATGAAACAGGCGACGCCGGCATGCTGAGCCCAGCCCCTCCCGGGGCTGGCCGCTGATCTCATGCCTAAGCGCCGGCAACCCGGCGCGGTGCTCAGGCGCGGGCGGAATCCGCCGCCGGCAGCCACAGCCGCACCAGCAGCCCGCCGCCCGGCGCATCGTCCAGCGTCAGCCGGCCGCCATGGCTCTGCAGCACGCTGGCCACGATGGCCAGCCCCAGGCCGCTGCCAGCCTGGCTCTGGTCGGGCAGGCGCGCGAAGCGGTGCAGCACCGCCTCGCGCCAGGCCGGGGCAATGCCCGGCCCCTGGTCGCTGAGGCACGCGCAGATCTCGCCCGCCTCGCGCCACAGGCGCAGGCTGACGCGCCCGCCCTCGGGGCTGTACTTGATCGCGTTCTCGATCAGATTGCCGAACAGCGAGCCCAGGCCCTCGGCCTGGCCGTCCAGCCAGAGCGACTCCGGCAACTCGCAGTCCAGCTGCACGCGCCGCCCCTCGGCCAGGATGGCCGTCTCGGCCAGCACCTCGCCGACCAGGACTGCCAGGTCGAGGCGCCGGGCCGGCGCCTGGGCTTCGGCCTCGCTGCGCGTCAGGGTCAGCAGCTGGTTGATCAGGCGCGTGGCACGGGCGCTGCTGCGCAGCATGCCGTCCAGCAGCGGCGCGGCCGGTGGCGGCAGCGCCAGGCGCTGCATCGACTCGGCATACAGACTCATCGCGCTGAGCGGCGTGCGCAGCTCATGGGCGGCATCGGCGACGAACTGACGCTCGCGCGTGCGCGCGCCGCGCAGGCGTCCGAGCAGCCGGTTGATAGCCTCCAGCAGCGGCCGCAGCTCGCGCTCGCGAGCCGGCAGCGTGATCGGCGACAGCTCCTGCTCGTCGCGCCGCGCCACCTCGGCGCTGAGCCGGCGCCAGGGCCGCAGCGCCCAGCGCACCGACAGCCAGGCCGGCAACACCAGCAGCGGCAGGCTGACGATCAGCGGCAGCAGCAGATAGCCGCGGCTGTTCAGCGCCACCATCACGGCCATGATGCCCTGGGGGTAGATGAAGCTGACCGCGACATCGCTGCCGCTGCCGGAGTGCACGGTCAGCACCTGCCAGCGGCCATCGACCATCTCGATCTCCTTGAGTCCCTCGGGATGGCGTTGGTACAGCGAGGCAGGCAGGCCGTCGGTGGCGAAGACCCGGGCCGCGCCGCGCCAGACCAGCATGCCGGTGCGCAGCATCGGGTCATCCAGCGCGCCGCCGCCCAGGCGGTTCCATTCATCGACCTTGCCCAGCACCCGGTGCAAGGCCTCGGGCTGGTCGACCAAGGCCTCGGCCGTGGCCACCAGGGCCTCCATCGCCGGCACCGACTGGCGCAGCGCCGTCTCCTGCTGGCTCTCCCTGACCACCAGCAGCACCAGACCCAGCCAGACCAGGCTGACCAGCGCGATCTGCGCCAGCAGCAGGCCACGCAGCACCGAGGGCTCGACCAGCCGGCGCCACCAGCCCCTCATCGGGTGGTGACGGGCTGGCGGTCCATCACATAGCCCAGGCCCCGTATCGTGCGGATATAGCCCTCGCCGATCTTGCGGCGCAGGCTGGAGATGTGCACATCCAGCACATTGCTCTCGGCCGCGCTGCCGGCCAGCACCTGGTCTTCCAGGAAGCGCCGGGTCAGCACCCGGTCGGCGCGCTTCAGCAGCGCCGCCAGCAGACGGAACTCGCTGGGCGAGAGCTCCAGCAGCCGGCCATCGACCGTCGCCCGCATCGAGGCCTCGTGCAGCAGCAGGCCGCGCAGGCTCAGCTGCCCGCTCTCCAGGCCATAGCTGCGCCGCGCCAGCGCCCGCACCCTGGACAGCAGTTCCTGCAAGGCAAAAGGCTTGACGAGATAGTCGTCGGCGCCGCCGTCCAGGCCGCGCAGACGCTCATCCAGGCCGTCGCGCGCGCTCAGAATCAGGGCGGGCACGGCCGCCGACTCCTGCTTCAGCCAGGCCAGCAGCTCATGGCCGTCACCATCGGGCAGACCCAGATCCAGCACCAGCAGGTCGGGCCGGGCACCGCCCAGGGCCGCGATCGCGTCGGCCAGGCGGCGCACCCAGACCACACGGTAGCCCTCAGCTTCGAAAGCCAGGCGCACCGCGTCCCCCAGGTCCAGATCGTCTTCGAGCAGCAGGATGTTCATGAGCACCGCGATTGGAGCATGGCCGCCTGAAGACCGCCTGAAGACGCGGCCCGGCTCAGGCCCGCGTCATCGTCGCGCGCAGTGCCTGCGTCAGCAGGCTCAGGCTCTCGGCCAGATGGGCCCGGCTCTCGACCGACAGGCCGCCGCGGCCCGCGGCCTGGCGCAGCTGGGCCTGCAGCCGGGTGGCGTGATGGCGCAGCAGGCTCAGCGCGTCGGGCGGCAGGCTGGCCGAGCCGCGCGTCAGCAGGGTCTGCACCCGCTTCAGATGCTCGCGCTGCAGATTGCGGCGCAGCCGGTCGATCTCGGCGCCGCTTTTCAGCTCGCTCCAGATCGAGCCCTGCAAGCTCGCATAGACCTCGCTGAGCGAGATCAGGCCGCGGCGCTGCTCGACGGCCACATAGGCCGGCAGATCGAGCAGGCGCTGCGCCGTCGGCGCGCCCAGCAGGCGGTCCAGCGCCCCCAGCTGCACCCGCGCGACCGAGGCCGGGATGCTCAGCGGCAGGCCACGCAGATCGCGTTCGTTGTAGTCCAGGCCCAGGCTGGACAGGAACTCGGGCCGGAAGCGGAAGCTGTCGGCGCTGAAGATGCCGCTGGCCAGAAACTGCAAGGCCTCGCGCTGCTTGGCCGGATCGACCGGCGCGAAGCTGGGCCGACCGGTGCTGCCGGGCAGGTCGCGCAGCGCCGTCATGCCGCCGACGTACTTGGCGCTGAGCTCGGCCACGGTGGCCAGCTGGGTCAGGCCGGCCAGCACCGAGCGGCGCGCGCGCAGCGGATCGTCGCCGGGCTGGGGCTGGCGGTCCTGCACGCGGGCCCAGAGTTCCTGCGAGAGCTTCAGGCGCTTCTTGTAATAGGCCAGCGGGTCGTTGCTGAGGTCGAAGCGATTGGCGCTGGGGTCCATGCCGTCGTAGAGACCGCCGGTGCCGGCATCGACATCGTCGCCGTAGGCCAGCGCCGGCTCGGTGCTGCGCGCGGCGATACGCGCCAGCTCGGCCGCCTCGCTGTCCTTGGGCAGCGGCTTATAGGCGTACTCGATGGCCCAGTAATCGTAAGGCCCCAGGGTCGAGCGGTGGAAGCCGGCCTGGGGTTCGCCCTTCAGCGCGATATTGACCGCCACATACTCCATCACCGAGTTGGAGATGCTGTGGGCCTCGGTGAAGGCCTTGTCCTGCAGCTGCGCGGCACTGATGCCGGTGGAGGCCTTGAAGTTGTGCTTGAGCCCGAGGGTGTGGCCGACCTCGTGCATCATCGTGCCCTTGATGGTGCTGCGCACAAAGGCCTCGACCTCGGGGCTGTCGGGCACGAACTCCTCGCGTGCTTCCAGCAGGTCCAGCGCGAACTCGGCCTCGGCGGCGCTGAACTCGGCGTCCATGCAGACCGAGCCGTCGGCATGCTGGTGGCTGTGGCGACCGATGTCGTCGACGATCTGGCGCCGCGCGCCGCGACCGAACGCATCGCTGAGGCCGATATCGGCGTCGAGAATCTCGCCGCTGCGCGGGTCACTGCGGCTGGGGCCGATATTGAAACCGATGTCGGCGCCGACAAACCAGCGCACCGAGGCATGGCCCGCGTCCATATTGTCCCAGTCGGCATCGTCGGGCTGCTGCTTGACCACCAGCGCGTTCTTGAAGCCGATCTTCTCGAAGGCCTTGTTCCACTCCAGGATGGCCTCGGCCACCACCGGGCGGTATTTCAGCGGGATGTTCTTGTCCAGCCAGAAGGTGATGGGCTTGACCGGCTCGGACAGCGCGGCCGCCTCGTCCTGCTTCTCCAGCCGCCAGCGCTTGATGTAGTGGACCCGAGGGTTGGCTTTCAGATCGCCGCCCAGATCGCTGAAGGCGTCGCTGAAATGGCCCAGGCGCGGATCGGCCAGGCGCGGCGCCATCGGCTCCTCGGGCAGGGCCGCAAAGCTGTAGACATAGCTGACGAAGAAGCTGCGCGGATCGGGCGTGGCCTGCGGCGGCGTCGGGGCCGGGGCCGGGCCGGGCACCAGCGGCGGTGCCGGGATGCGCGGCGTCGCGAAATGGATGCGGGCCGTCAGCGTGGACAGCGTGGCCTCGGCGCGGGCGGTCTCGATGAAGGAGTTGGCGCGGTCCAGCGTGAACGGCAGGCGGTAGGCCGCCTCCAGCTTGGTCGAGTAGCCGGGGATGTCGGACAGCAGGAAGGCCGCGTCAATCAGCAGGGACTTGCGCTCGGGATGTTCGGCGCTGGCCAGCGCGCCGGCGCCCAGCAGGCTGGGCGAGAAGGCCTGCTCGATGGCGCGGCGCGAACCCTGGTCGGCGACCGCACGGAACTGGGTATTCAGCGCGATCAGCTGCAGCTGCTTGCCGACCAGGCGGAACTCGGCCAGCCAGGCCGGGCCCATCTGGCTGGCGTAGAGGCCGCGCTCGCCGACCGAGTTGGAAAAATTGACGCTGAACAGAAAGGGCTTGTTCAGCGCCGCCTTCGGCACCTCGATCCAGACCTTGTCGTCCTTGCGCCAGAGCGGGAACAGGCCCGCGTCCTGGCTGGCGCCCTTGATGACCTCGTCGAAGGGCTTGGCGGCAGCAGCAGGGACGGCATTGGGCGGTGGCGTCTGGGCCAGGCTGGCGCCGCTGCTCAGCAGCAGGGCCAGCAGCAGCGCCGACAGTCGATAGGGGCAGCGTGTCATCTGGAGCAATATCGTTCGTGAATACTGAGAAACAAAAGCCGGCACGCGGCCGGCTTTTGCGAGGGGCGGGCCGCGGCGCTTCAGCTGCGCGTCATCGTCGCACGCAAGGCCTCGGTCAGGCTGCCCAGGCTTTCGGCCAGATGCGCACGGCTCTCGACCGACAGCGCGCCATTGCCCGAGGCCTGGCGCAGCTCGGCCTGCAGACGGGTCGCGTTGTAGCGCAGCAGGCTCAGCGCATCGGGCGGCAGGCTGGCCGAGCCCCGGGTCAGCAGGGTCTGCAGGCGCTTCAGATGCTCGCGCTGCAGATTGCGGCGCAGCCGGTCGATCTCGGCCCCGCTCTTGAGCTCGCTCCAGACCGAGCCCTGCACCGTGGCATAGACCTCGTTGAGCGAGATCATGTTCTTGCGCTGGGCCGGCGCCAGATAGGCCGGGGTGTCGAGCAGGCGGGTCGCGGTGTTGGCGCTGAGCAGACGGTCCAGCGCCACCAGCTGCACGCGGGCGACCGCGGCCGGCAGGTTGACCGGCACGCCCCGCTCCCACTCGTTGTAGTCCAGGGTCAAACTGGCCAGCAGCTCGGGGCGGAAGCGGAAGCTGCTTTCGCTGAACAGGCCGGTGGACAGGAACTGCAGGGCCTCGCGCTGCTTGGCCGGCTCGACCGGCCGGAAAGCCGGGCGGCCGGTACTGCCCGGCAGATCGCGCAGCGCATGCATGCCGCCGACATACTTGCCCACCAGCTCGGCCGCACGGTAGAGCTGGTTGAAGCCGGCCAGCAAAGCGCGGCGCTGACGCAGCGGATCGTCACCGGCCTCGGGCTTGCGGTCCTGCACGCGGCTCCACAGCTCCTGCGAGAGCTGCAGGCGCTTCTTGTAATAGGCCAGCGGGTCGTCGCCGAGGTCGAAGCGGTTGGCCAGCGGGTCCAGGCCGTCATAGGGGCCGAAGCCACCGGCGTCGGCATCGTCGGCATAGGCCAGGGCCGGCTCGGTGCTGCGCGCCGCGATGCGGGCCAGCTCGGCCTTCTCCTGCTCCGGCGCGATCGGCTTGTAGGCGTACTCGATGGCCCAGTAGTCGTAGGCACCCAGCGTGCTGTTGTTGAACGCGGCCTGGGTCTCGCCCTTGAGCGCGAGGTTGTAGGCGTTGTAGTCCATCACCGAGCCGGAGATGCCCTTGGCCTCGGTCAGGGCCTTGTCCTTGAGCTGCTCGCGGGTGATGGTCGTCGAGGCCTTGAAATTGTGCTTCAGGCCCAGTGTGTGACCCACCTCATGCATGATGGTGTCCTTGATCACCGCCTGCACAAAGGCCTCGGCCTCGGGGCTGTCGGGCGCGATATCGCCGCGCGCTTCGAGCAGGTCCAGCGCGAAGTTCATCTCGGCGGCGGCCTCCTGCGCATAGTGGCACTGGGCCGGCGCCTCGCCCGCCTGCAGGCCCTGCCAGCCCTGGCTCAGCTGGGCCAGACGCTGTTCGCTGCTCAGGCCGACGTCTTCGACAATCATGCGGCGCGAGCCGCGCGCGAACACATCGCTCATGCCGATGTCGGCGTCCAGAATCTCGCCGCTGCGCGGGTCGGTGTGGCTGGGGCCGATCGCAAAGCCCACATCGGCGCCGACGAACCAGCGAATCGACGCATGGCCGGCGTCCATATTGTCCCAGTTGGCATCGTCGGGCTGCTGCTTGGCGAGCACGGCATTCTTGAAGCCGATCTTCTCGAAGGCCTTGTTCCATTCAACAATGCCGGCCTCGACCGCCGGCCGGTATCGGGCCGGGATGTTCTTGTCCATCCAGAAGGTGATCGGCTTGACCGGCTCGGACAGCTCGGCGGCCGGATCCTTCTTCTCCAGGCGCCAGCGCTGCACATAGTGCAGGCGCGGGTTGGCCTTCAGATCACCGCCCAGATCGGTGAAGGACTCCATGAAGTGACCCAGGCGCGGGTCGGCATGGCGAGGCGCCATCGGCGTCTCGGGCAGGGCCGCGAAGCTGTAGACATAGTCGACGAAGAAGCTGCGCGGGTCCGGCGTGGA
Organism: Paucibacter sp. M5-1; assembly: GCF_027498415.2. NCBI lineage: Bacteria > Pseudomonadati > Pseudomonadota > Betaproteobacteria > Burkholderiales > Sphaerotilaceae > Roseateles > Paucibacter sp. M5-1. Next base: position 4,813,799 of record NZ_JAPZLM020000001.1, on the reverse strand, counting down.
CTGGGGCGGCGTCGGCGGCGGCACCGGGCTGGGCGCGGGCACCAGCGGCGGCGCGGGGATGCGCGGCGTCGCGAAGTGAATGCGGGCGGTCAGGGTGGACAGCGCGGCCTCGGCACGGCTGCTCTCGATCGACGAGTTCGCGCGGTCGATCGCATAGGGCAGGCGGTAGGCCATCTCCAGCCGGGTCGAATAGCCGGGAATGTCGCTGAGCAGGAAGCCGGCATCGACCAGCACCGATTTGCGCTCCGGATGCTCGGCGCTGGCCACCGCGCCCGAGCCCAGCAGGCTGGGCGAGAAGGCCTGCTCGATGGCCCGCTTAGAGCCCTGGTCGGCCACCGCGCGGAACTTGGTGTTCAGCGCGATCAGCTGCACCTGCTTGCCGACCAGGCGGAACTCGGCCATCCAGTCCGCGCCCATCTGGCTGGCATAGAGGCCGCGCTCGCCGACCGAGTTGGCGATATTGACGGTGAACAGCACCGGCTTGTTCAGCATCGCCTTCGGGATCTCGATCCAGACCTTGTCGTCCTTGCGCCAGATCGGGAACAGGCCGTCCTGCTGGGTCGCGCCCTTGCTGACCTCGGCGAAGGGCTTGGGCGCGCTCGGGTCGACCGGCGGCTTGGCAGCGGCGGCAGCGCTGGCCGGCGCGCTGGCAGCGGCGCCAGGGAAGCTAGGCGCGGCGGCCGGGGCGGGGCTGCTCGCGGCGGGCGCTGGCGCGGCCGTCTTCGGAGCCTCAAGGCTGGCACAAGCGCTCAGCAAGACGATGGCGGCAGCCACCGCCGACAGACCCAGGCCTTCGCGCCGGATGGGCGCGGGCATATTCACGGACTTCTTCGCAAGACTCATTCGGCACTCACTGGCGGCCGGCCGGGGCCGGTAGGCCCCCCACGGCCAGCGGGGTTGATAGGGAGAAAAATATGAAAGTCGGCAACTGTCTCTTGGCGCCCGTCCGCAGTCAATGCGGCAGAACGCCAGCCGGCCGTCGGAAACCGTGCTTCATCGCATGAGTTCGGGCGAAAACCGCACAAAAAGACCACAAAGACGCGCAGCGGACCGCTGCGGCGGCGCAAATCGCTAGACTTCGCCGCCATGTTGCCCGCAGCCCAGACCACCACCCATCTGCTTTATCTGCATGGCTTTCGCTCCTCGCCGCGCTCGGCCAAGGCCCAGCGCATGGCGGCCTGGGTGGCCGAGCACCGCCCCGATTCTGGTGTTCGCCTGCCCGCAGCTGCCGCCCTCGCCGGCCGAGGCGCTGGCCCTGGCCGAGGCCCTGGTGGCCGGCTGGCCGCGCGAGTCCATGGCCTTGATGGGCAGCTCGCTGGGCGGCTTTTATGCCACGGTGCTGGCCCAGCGCCTGGGCTGCCCGGCTGTGCTGCTGAATCCGGCTGTGGATCCGGCGCGCGATCTGGCGAACTACCTGGGCGACCAGGTCTGCTGGCAAGACCCGAGCCAGCACTTCTATTTCAAGCCCGAATTCGTCGGCGAACTGCGCGCCCTCGCGCCCGGTGCGCTGACCGACCCATCGCGCTATCTGGCTGTGATCGCCAAGGGCGACGAGGTGCTGGACTGGCGCGAGATGCATCAGCGCTATGCCGCCTGCCAGATCAAGCTGCTGGAAGGCAGCGACCACGGCCTGTCCGATTTCGACGACTACCTCCACGAACTGACCCACTTCCTCCATCTATGAGACTGCAGAACAAGATCGCCATCGTCACCGGCGCCGCCCAGGGCATAGGCCTGGCCACCGCGCTGAAATTCGCCCGCGAGGGGGCCACCGTCATCGTCTGCGATCTGAAGCCCGAGGGCGTGGCGGCGGCAGTCGCGGCCTGCGAGGCCGGCGGCGGCACGGCCCAGGGCCATATCGTCGATGTGACCGACCGTGTCTCGGTGGACCTGATGGTGGCCTCGGTGCTGGAGACCTTCGGCCGCATCGATGTGCTGGTCAACAACGCCGGCATCACCAAGGATGCGCGACTGCAGAAGATGACGCTGGCCCAGTTCGACGCGGTGATCGATGTCAATCTGCGCGGCGTCTTCCACTGCGCCCAGGCGGTCGCCGACACCATGTGCGCCCAGGGCTCGGGCGTGATCCTGAACGCCAGCTCGGTGGTGGGCATCTATGGCAACTTCGGCCAGACCAACTACGCCGCGGCCAAGTTCGGCGTGATCGGCTTCACCAAGACCTGGGCCCGCGAGCTGGGGCCCAAGGGTGTGCGGGTCAATGCGGTGGCGCCGGGCTTCATCGAGACGCCCATCCTGTCGACCATTCCCGACAAGGTCATCGAGCAGATGCAGGCCCATGTGCCGCTCAAGCGCCTGGGCAAGCCCGAGGAAATCGCCAACGTCTACGCCTTCCTGGCCAGTGACGAGGCCAGCTATGTCAATGGCGCGGTGCTGGAGGTGTCGGGCGGGATGACTGTCTAAGCCCGGCCGGCGTTCTGCCCTCCCCTCAACGCCGCCGACCTTCGGCGGCTTCTTCTCTACCGTCCCCCTGATGTTTCTCCTCCATCGGCCCAGCCGCCTGTGCTGGGCCCTGCTGGCCTGCGCCGCCCAGGCCAGCGCCTCCCCCGCCGCCGAGTTCGCCAAGCTCCCCACTTCATTCAGCCGCTGCCTGGCCTTTTTTGCCGGGCAGCAGACGCCCCCGGTGCCGCGGACGCCGCGCCAGCGCGAGCTCTGCTTCGACGGCTTCGCAGTGCTGCACAGCGGCGACAGCAAGACGCCCGTCTATGTGGCGCAGCGGCTCAACAGCAAGGCCCTGGGCGGGGTCAAGCGCCAGAAGTCCGACCGTTTTTTCGCCGATGCCCGGCTGCCGCAGCCCGAGCGTGCGGAGCTGGAGGACTACAAACACTCCGGCTATTCGCGCGGCCACCTGGCCCCGTCCGGCGATATGGCCACCGAGGCGGCGATGGCGCAGTCCTTCTCGCTGGCCAATGTGGTGCCCCAGGCGATACGCCACAACTCGGGCGCCTGGGCCAAGATCGAGCAGGACACGCGCAAGTACGTGCAGCGCGCCGCCGGCGATGTCTATGTGATCACCGCACCGGTGTTCGACAGCGCCAGCCCGCGCATCGGCCCCAACGGCGTGCGCGTGCCCAGCCATCTGTTCAAGCTGGTGTATGACAGCCACACCGGCCAGGCCTGGGCCCATTGGCAGGCCAACCGCGACGACGAGCAGGCCTCCCGGCCGATCAGCTACCAGGAGCTGGTGCGCCGCACCCGCGTCGAGTGGCTGCCCCGGCATCGGTGACAATCCCCCCATGTTTGCCCTGTTCGATGAAGCCGGAAAATTCCTCGCCGGCCGCGTGATGTCCGAAGCCGATAGCTCGATGCAGATCGAGTTGGAGTCCGGCAAGCGCGTCAAAGTGAAGTCAGCCAATGTGCTGCTGAAGTTCGAAAAACCGGCGCCTGCCGAGCTGATCGCCGAGGGCCAGCGGCTGGCGCAGGAGATCGATCTCGACCTGGCCTGGGAGTTCGCCCCCGAGGCCGAGTTCGGTTTTGCCGAGCTGGCGCGCGACTATTTCGACGCCAAGGCCGGCATCACCCACCAGGCGGCGGCGCTGTTCCGCCTGTTCGAGGCGCCGCACTATTTCCGCCGCGCCGGCAAGGGCCAGTTCAAGAAGGCGCCGGAGGACATCGTCAAGGCCGCCTTGCTGGGCATCGAGCGCAAGCGCCAACAGGCGCTGCAGATCGAGGCCTGGGCCGAGGAGCTGGCCGCCGGCCAGTGCCCGGCGCCGATCAAGGAGCAGATCTACAAGATCCTGTTCAAGCCCGACAAGAACGGCCCCGAGTACAAGGCCGTGGTCGAGGCGACGCGGCGCGCCCACAAGGCACCGCTGGACCTGCTGAAGGATGCCGGCGCGATCTCCAGCCCCTACCAGTTCCACTGGAAGCGCTTCCTGTTCGAGCAGTTCCCCAAGGGCGTGGGCTTCCCGGCGCTGCAGGCGCCCGAGATCAAGGACGAGCTGCCGCTGGCCGCGGTGCAAGCCTTCTCGATCGACGACTCCGCCACCACCGAGATCGACGATGCGCTGTCGGTGCAGGGCCTGGGCACGGGCGAGGTGATCTTCGGCGTGCATATCGCCGCGCCGGGCCTGGCCTTCCAGCCCGACTCGGCCGTCGACAAGGTCGCGCGCGAGCGCCTGTCCACCGTCTATATGCCGGGCTGGAAGTTGACCATGCTGCCCGACGAGGTGGTGCAGGCCTACACGCTGATCGAAGGGCGCGACTGCCCGGCGGTGTCCATCTACTTCACGCTCGACGAGGCGACCTTGGCGGTCAAGCGCAGCGAGACCAAGCTCGAGCGCGTGCCCATCGCGGCCAATCTGCGCCACGACAAGCTCGACGGCATCATCACCGAGGCCTCGCTGAATGGCGAGGCCCCGGCCGACTATGCTTTCGCGCCCGAGCTGGCGCTGTGCATGCGCCTGGCCAAGGTGCTGAAGGCACAGCGCGAAGTGGTGCGCGGCAAGCCGGAGAACTTCAACCGACCCGACTACAACTTCCGCCTCGACAGCAGCACCGGGCGCGAGCCCGACGGCAGCGAGCAGGTCAGCATCACGACCCGGCAGCGTGGCTCGGCGCTGGACCTGATCGTCGCCGAGGCGATGATCCTGGCCAACTCGACCTGGGGTGGCTGGCTCGACGAGCTGGGTTTGCCGGGCATCTACCGCAGCCAGGCCAGCATGGCCCCGGGTGTCAAGGTACGCATGGGCACACGGGCCCAGCCCCATGCCGGCATGGGCGTGAAGCAATACACCTGGGCCACCTCGCCGCTGCGCCGCTATGTGGACCTGGTCAATCAGTGGCAGATCATTGCCTGTGCCCGCCATGGCCGCACGGCCGCGCTGGTGGCCCCGTTCAAGCCCAAGGACGCGCAGCTGTTCTCCATCATCTCGGGCTTTGACGCCGCCTACAGCGCCTACAACGGCTTCCAGAGCGGCATCGAGCGCTTCTGGACCCTGCGCTATCTGCAGCAGCAAGGCATCAGCGAGCTGAACGCGTCGGTGATGAAGGACGGCCTGGTGCGCGCCGACGATCTGCCCCTGGTCTTCAAGACCCTGGGCTGCGAGGCCCTGCCGCGCGGCGCCCATGTGCGGGTGCGCATCACCGGCCTGGACGAGATGACGCTGGACGTGCATGCCAATCTGCTGGCCCGCCTCGATGATGTGGCCGAGACCGCAGCCGAGCCCGAAGCCGAGGACGAGGACGAAGAACCCGCCGGCGCGCTGACCCTGGCCATCGATCTGACGCCGGCCGAGGGCGAGGCTGCCGAGGCCAGCAGCTCCTGACGATGGCGCTGCGGCTCTCCAATCTGCAGATGGCGCTGCTGCTGTCGGTGGGCCTGCACGCCGGCCTGCTGACCCTGCGCATCGCCGATCCGGAGGGCTTCGATCGCATCTTCCGCGACACGCCGCTGGAGGTCGTGCTGGTCAACAGCCGCGGCAACGAGGCCCCGGTCAAGGCCCAGGCGCTGGCCCAGGCCAATCTGGCCGGCGGCGGCGAGGCCGACTTCGGCCGCGCCACCTCGCCGCTGCCGCCTTCGCGCCAGCCCGAGAGCGGCGACAGCGCCGAGCTGCAGCGCGCCCAGATCGCCCAGCTGCAGGAGCAGCAGCAACAGCTGCTGGCCCAGCTGCGGCGCGCGCTGGCCCTGCTGCCGCCGCCCGATCCGCAGCGCGACCAGAGCAAGCCCGAGGCGATCGAGCAGGCCGAGAAGCGCCGCCGCCTGATCCAGCTGCTCGCCGAGATCGAAAAACGGGTCAATGACGAGAATGCCCGGCCCAAGAAGCGCTACATCAGCCCGGCCACCCGCGAGGTCGTCTATGCCCAGTATTACGACCAGCTGCGCCGGCGCATCGAGGCGCGCGGCACGCGCGACTTCCCCGAGCACCGCGGCAAGAAGCTCTATGGCGAGCTGACGCTGAACATCCATGTCGATTTGCGCGGCCGCGTGATCGAGACGGATATCGTCGCCTCCTCCGGCAACGCGGTGCTGGACCGGCGGGCGGTGGCCATCGTGCGCGCCGCCGGGCCCTTCGGCCCCTTCAGCGCCGCAATGCGCCAGGGCGCCGAGGTGCTGGTGATCACCTCGCGCTTTCGCTTCACCCGCGAGGACGGCCTGGAAACCACCTTGTCTGCCCAACCATGAGCACTGCACCCATTGATCGTTATGCGGTCGCCGGCAATCCGGTGGCCCACAGCCGCTCGCCGGACATCCATGCGATGTTCGCCGCCCAGACCGGCGAGCAGCTGGTCTATGAACGCCTGCTCTGCCCCTTGGACGGCTTCGAAGCCAGCCTGCGCGGCTTTGCTGCGGCCGGCGGTCGCGGCTGCAATGTGACCGTGCCCTTCAAGTTCGAGGCCCATGATCTGGCTGCGCGGCGCAGCCCGCGCGCGGCGCTGGCCGGCGCGGTCAATGTGCTGCGCTTCGACACCGAGGAGCAAGGCGGCTGGTTCGGCGACAACAGCGACGGCCTGGGCCTGGTGCGCGATATCGAGCACAACGCGGCGCGGCCGCTGGCCGGCCAGCGCGTGCTGCTGCTGGGCGCCGGTGGCGCCTCGGCCGGCGTGCTGGGCAGCCTGATCGCGGCGCGCCCAGCCGAGATTCATCTGGCCAACCGCTCGGTCGACAAGGCCCATGCCCTGATCGAGAGCCATGCCGACTGGGCTGCGCAGCACGGCGTGCGCCTGGCCGCCAGCGGTCTGGACGACCTTGGTACGGGCTTCGACCTGTTGATCAACGGCACCAGCGCCAGCCTGGGCGGCGCGGCGGTGCCGGTATCGGCGGCCGTGCTCAAGCCCGGCGCGCTGGCGCTGGACATGATGTATGGCCCGGCCGCCCGGGGCTTTCTGGACTGGGCCGCCGCCCATGGCTTCGAGGGCCGCGACGGCCTGGGTATGCTGGTCGAGCAGGCCGGCGAGTCCTTTCTGATCTGGCGCGGGCGGCGCCCCGACACCGCGCCGGTGCTGGCGGCGCTACGCGCGCAGCTGGCGGCAACACCATGATGGGCAAGCTCGGCCGCCTGCTGATCCTGCTGCTGCTGGGCCTGCTGGCCCTGCAGCTCTACTTCGCCGCCCGCATCCTGCTCATGAATGTGCTGGACCCGCAGTCGACCAGCTTCCAGCGCTCGGAGATCTGGCGCCTGGCCAGCGAGAAGGGGCAGGTCCTGTGGAGCCAGCAATGGGTGGATGAGGCCGAGCTGTCCAAGAACCTGCGCCGCGCGGTGATCGCCAGCGAGGATGCCGGCTTTGCCGAGCATGCCGGCGTGGACTGGGATGCGCTGGAAAAGGCCTGGGAGCGCAATCAGAAGGCCGAGGCCCGGGTCGAGCGCGCCGAGCAGCGCGGCCGGCCGGCCCCCAAGCTCAAGATCGTCGGCGGCTCCACCATCACCCAACAGCTGGCCAAGAATCTGTTCCTCAGCGGCGAACGCGATCTGTTGCGCAAAGGCCAGGAGCTGGTGCTCACCCTGATGCTGGAGGGCTTGCTGAGCAAGCAGCGCATCCTGACCATCTATCTGAACAATGTCGAATGGGGCGAGGGCGTTTTCGGCGCCCAGGCCGCCGCGCGCCACTATTTCCGCGTCGATGCGGCCCGGCTGTCCGCCGGCCAGGCCGCCCGGCTGGCGGTGATGCTGCCGGCGCCCAAGCGTTTCGAGAAACGCCCCGCCTCGCCCTATGTGCTTTCGCGAGCTGCGACGATAGCGGCCCGGATGGGCGCGGTCGAACTGCCCGATTGAGGCGCAAGCCATGGACGAGTACAGCAGTCTGAGTCAGGAGATCGCCGCCACCGCCGCCCGGCTGGTGGTCGAGGAGGGGCTGGAATACGGCCCGGCCAAGCAGCGCGCGCTGAAGACCCTGGGCCTGCCCAAGCGCACCGCCCTGCCCGGCAATGACGAGCTCGAGGAGCAGGTGCGCGACTATCTGGCCCTGTTCTGCGCCGACACGCAACCGGCCGAGCTGGCCGCGCTGCGCGAGCTGGCGGCGCTGTGGATGGAGCGGCTGGCGGAGTTCCGGCCCCATCTGTGCGGTGCGGTCTGGCGCGGCACGGCCACCCGGCTCTCCAATATCCATCTGCAGCTGTTCTGCGACGACAGCAAGTCGGCCGAGATCGCCCTGCTGAACTGGCGGGTCGACTACGAGGTCGGCTCGATCACGGGCCCGCGCGGCCAGCCCATCGATGTGCTGACCCTGGCCGCCCCCTGCCAGGCGCTGGGCGAGAGCGTCACGATAGCGCTGAGCATTCTGGATTTCGATGATGTGCGCGGCGCCCTCAAACCCGACGCCAAGGGCCGCAGCGAACGCGGCGACCTGGGCGCTTTGCGCAAACTGCTGCAGGAGAACCCGTCTTGACCTCGATCAACAAGAGGCGGCTGCTGATCGGCGCCGCCGGCCTGGGCGCCGCGGCGCTGGGTGTCGGCTATGGGCTGCGCGGCCATCGACCCGAACCGCTCTCGGCCGCCGCCAACACTTTCTGGTCATCGAGCTTCGAGCGCCCCGAGGGGGGTCTGCTGCAGGCCAGCAGCCTGCGGGGCAAGCCGCTGCTGCTGAATTTCTGGGCCACCTGGTGCGCGCCCTGCGTCAAGGAAATGCCCGAGCTCGACCAGTTCGCCCGCGAGCATCCGGGCTGGCAGCTGCTCGGGCTGGCGGTCGATGCCCCGACGCCGGTGCGCGAGTTCCTGAAGAAGCTGCCGGTCGGTTTCACCATCGGCCTGGCCGGATTGACCGGCACCGAGCTGGCCCGCACACTGGGCAATCTGCAGGGCGGCCTGCCCTTCAGCGTGGCTTTCGGCCCCGAGGGCGAGCCTTACTGGCGCAAGCTGGGCGCCACCCATCTGGCAGAATTGCGCGAGCTGGGCCGCAGCCAGCCCTGAGCGGGCAAGCCCAAGCCAGGACTCAGGTCAAGCGATATATTTTTAGGCAGCTGTCTTGAACAGCCCCTAAAAAGCGTAAAGTCCAGCCTTTATCGCTTCTAGTGTCCAAGCTCTAATGCCTCAGGCACGCTGCAGATGCAGATTCTTGTACTTCACGGACCCAATCTCAATCTCCTGGGCAGCCGGGAGCCTGGGGTTTATGGCTCGCGGACTTTGGCCCAGATAGATGCCGATCTCGCAGAGATCGCAACCAAAGCTGGCGCCAAGCTGGAATCCTTCCAAAGCAACCACGAGGGTGCCTTGGTCGACCGCATCCAGGCAGCGGGCCGCGATGGCTGCCGCTTCATCATCATCAATCCGGCCGCCTACACGCACACCAGCGTGGCCATGCGCGACGCGCTGGCGGCCGTGGGCCTGCCTTTTGTTGAAGTCCATCTGTCGAACATCCACAAGCGCGAACCTTTCCGGCACCACAGTTTTTTTTCCGCACTCGCCGACGGCGTGATCTGCGGGCTGGGTGCCCAGGGCTATCACCTGGCCCTGCAGTACGCGCTGACGGCATTGAAGAGCAAGTCGGAGGGGGCGGGCTGATCAGGCCCGTCATCGGCGTGCCGCAGCGGCGGCCGCACACTGAAACATAACAACCATCATCTCTGTTGGAGAAGCCTTATGGATCTGCGCAAGCTCAAGACCCTGATCGACCTGGTGTCCGAGTCGAATATTTCTGAACTTGAAATCACCGAGGCCGACGGCAAGGTGCGCATCGTCAAGTCCGACGGTTCGGTCGCCGCGCCGCTGGTGGCCGCCCCCGCCGTGGCTCCCGCTGCGGCCGCGCCCGCCGCCCCGGCGGTCGCAGCGGCCCCGGTCGCCGCACCGGCACCGGCGGTCGAGACCGGCCATATCGTCAAGTCGCCGATGGTCGGCACCTTCTACCGCGCCTCCAGCCCGAATGCCAAGTCCTTTGCCGAACTCGGCCAGCAGATCAAGGAAGGCGAGCCGATCTGCATCATCGAGGCGATGAAGATCATGAACGAGATCGACGCCGACAAGAGCGGCACGGTCACCAAGATCCTGGTCGAGAACGGCCAACCGGTGGAATTCGGCCAGCCTTTGTTCGTCATCGAATAAGGCCTCGCGATGTTCAAGAAGATTCTTATCGCCAACCGCGGGGAGATTGCCCTGCGGATACAGCGCGCCTGCCGCGAGCTGGGTGTCAAGTCGGTGGTGGTCTATTCCGAGGCCGACCGTGATGCCAAGTATGTGAAGCTGGCCGATGAGGCCGTCTGCATCGGCCCGGCAGCCTCGGCCCAGAGCTATCTGAGCATGCCGGCCATCATCGCCACCGCCGAGGTGACCGATGCCGAGGCCATCCACCCCGGCTACGGCTTCCTCAGCGAAAACGCCGACTTTGCCGAGCGTGTCGAGCGCAGCGGCTTCGTCTTCATCGGCCCGACATCCGACAACATCCGCCTGATGGGCGACAAGGTCTCGGCCAAGCAGGCCATGATCCGCGCCGGCGTGCCCTGCGTGCCCGGCTCCGAGGGTGCCTTGCCCGAGGACCCGAAGGAAATCGTCAAGATCGCCCGCGCGATCGGCTACCCGGTCATCATCAAGGCGGCCGGCGGTGGTGGCGGCCGCGGCATGCGCGTGGTCCACACCGAGGCGGCCCTGGTCAATGCGGTGCAGACCACCCGTACGGAAGCCGGTGCGGCCTTCGGCAATCCGCAGGTCTATATGGAGAAGTTCCTGGAGAACCCACGCCATGTGGAGATCCAGGTGCTGGCCGACGGCCACAAGAACGCGGTCTGGCTGGGCGAGCGCGACTGCTCGATGCAGCGCCGCCATCAGAAGATCATCGAGGAAGCGCCGGCACCGGGCATCCCGCGCCGCGTGATCGAGAAGATCGGCGACCGCTGCTCGGCCGCCTGCCGCAAGATGGGCTACCGGGGTGCCGGCACCTTCGAGTTCCTCTACGAGAACGGCGAGTTCTATTTCATCGAGATGAACACGCGCGTGCAGGTCGAGCATCCGGTCACCGAGATGGTCACCGGCGTCGACATCGTGCAGATGCAGATCAAGGTGGCGGCCGGCGAAAAGCTGCCCTTCACCCAGCGCAACATCACGATGCGCGGCCACTCGATCGAGTGCCGCATCAATGCCGAGGATCCGGTCAAGTTCACGCCCTCGCCCGGCCGCATCACGATGTGGCACCCGCCGGGTGGTCCCGGCGTGCGCGTGGACTCGCATGCCTATACCAACTACTACGTGCCGCCGAACTACGACTCGATGATAGGCAAGATCATCGTGCACGGCGATACGCGGGAGCAGGCGCTGGCACGTATGCGCATCGCGCTGTCGGAGACCGTGGTCGAAGGCATCCAGACCAATATCCCGCTGCACCGCGAGCTGATGGTCGACGCCAAGTTCATGGAAGGCGGCACCAGCATTCACTATCTTGAAAGCTGGATGAGCGAGCACAAGCGATGAGCACACCCGACCTGCACGAGCTGGTGCTGATCTGCGGCGAGGACGAGGTCGAGACCGTCAGCGATGCGCTGGTCGAGCTCGACGCGCTGGCCGTCTCGGTCGAAGATGCCGACGCCGACACCGATGCCGAGAAGGCCTTGTTCGGCGAGCCCGGCATGCCGGCGCCGCGCGGCGGCTGGCAGCGCTCGGTGGTCAAGGCCTTGTTCCCCGGCGAGGCCGAGGCCACCGAAGCCGCGACCCTGCTCTTGAGCCAGGACTGGGCCGGCGACGTCCATGTGCAGACCATCCAGGCGGTGGTCGAGCAGGACTGGGTGCGGCTGACGCAGTCGCAGTTCGCGCCGGTGGAGATCACGCCCGAGTTCTGGATCGTGCCGTCCTGGCATGAGGCACCCGCCCAGGCCAGCAAGGTGATGCGACTGGACCCGGGCCTGGCCTTCGGCACCGGCACCCATCCGACCACCCGCATGTGCCTGCGCTGGATCGCCGCGCATCAAGACCTGTCCCCGACTTGGACGCGGGTGCTGGACTATGGCTGCGGCTCCGGCATCCTCGCGATCGGTGCGGCGCTTTATGGCGCCACGAACATCGACGCGGTCGACATCGACCCGGCGGCGGTGACGGCCACCGTCTCGAACGCACGCGACAACCAGGTGGCGGTCAGCGCGGCCTTGCCCGATGCGGCCCAGGGCGAGTACCCGCTGGTGCTGGCCAATATCCTGGCCACGCCGCTGAAGCTGCTGGCCCCGCTGCTGTGTCAACACCTGGCCCCCGGTGCTCATCTGGTGCTGGCCGGCATCCTGGAGCGCCAGGCCGATGAGCTGAAGGCGGCCTATGCACCCTGGCTCAAGCTCGAGGTCAGCGACAGTGAAGAAGGCTGGATTCTGATGAGCGCGCAACGGGTTTGAGCCCTGCGCTCATGGCATGATTCCGGTCATGAGTCTTGCCACCCGTTGTACCGCTTGCGGCACCATCTTCCGGGTGGTGCAGGATCAGCTCCGCGTCTCCGAAGGCTGGGTGCGCTGCGGCCGCTGCGCCGAGGTCTTCGATGCCCGCGAGCAGCTGTTCGATATCGACCGCGAGCTGCCGCCACCCTGGCCCGCTGCTGTCTCGCCTGCGCCGGCCCCCGAGCCGGAACCGGTGGTCGAGATGGAAGCCGTCGACGCGATGGCCGTCAGCGCCCCGCCCCACGACGCCACCACCTGGGTCGTGCCGCGCGAGTTCGAGGACGAGCCTGCGCCGACCGCACGCGAGGAAGAAGCTGCGCCGCTGCCGCACTTTGCTGTCGGCACCGCGGAACAGACCGAGCGGCGCGAACCCTTCTGGGACGACTCGAGCAGCGTCGAGTCTAGTCCCGAGCCGGCCGCGCTGCCCGAACCCGAGGTGGCGCCGCCGGCCGCGACGGCCACCCCCGAGGCGGCCTCGGATCCCGACGTGCTGGTCGATGCCCGCCTGGCGGCGCTGGCCGCCGAGGTGGCCGCCCACGACACACCCGAGCACAAGACGGTCGAGGCCAGCTTTCTGCGCCAGGCCTCGTCCACCGCACGTTGGCAACAGCCGCGCGTGCGCATCGCGCTGGGCCTGAGCGCCCTGCTGCTGCTGGCCGTCCTGCTGCTGCAGCTGGGCCTGCAGTTCCGCAATGCCATCGCCGCGCTCTACCCGCCGAGCACACCGCTGCTGCAATCGCTGTGCGGTATGGCCGGCTGCGAGCTGCAGCCCTGGCGGCGCATCGACGCATTGGCGGTCGAGAACAGCGGGCTGACACAGGCCGGCTCGGGCAATAGCTACAAGCTCGCACTGCAGCTGCGCAACAAGGCCGCGTATGCGCTGGCCCTGCCCTGGGTCGATCTGAGCCTGACCGATGCCAGCGGCGCCGTGGTTGCGCGGCGCATGCTCAAGCCCACAGATTTCAATCTAAGCCAGCTCAGCATGAAAGGCGACAGCGAGCAGCAGCTGCAACTCGTCTTCAGCACCGGTCGGCACCGCGTCAGCGGCTATAGCGTCGAGATCTTCTATCCCTGAGCAGCCCTGACGCGGGCATAAAAAAACCCGGCCGAGGCCGGGTTTGATGCCGAGGGCCCGAAGGCCCTGGCTTCTTAGGGCTTGCTGCCCGTCGGGAAGGGCCAAGCCGCTTGCGGGCTCAGCGCCGTCTTGGCGGCGGGTGCAGCGGCCGGCTTGGCGGCGGCAGCAGGGGCAGGGGCCGTGGCGGCTTTCTTGGCTGCAGGCTTCTTGGCTGCCTTCTTGGCAGGCGGCTTGGCAGCGGCCTTGGGCGCAGCGGCAGCAGCCTTCTTGGCAGGCGGCTTGGCGGCGGCCTTAGGAGCAGCCTTGGGCGCAGCCTTCTTGGCAGGCGGCTTGGCAGCGGCCTTGGGAGCAGCCTTCGGTGCGGCCTTCTTGGCAGGCGGCTTGGCAGCAGCCTTAGGAGCGGCCTTCGGTGCAGCCTTCTTTGCCGGC